>NZ_JAKWBF010000016.1 GCF_022513585.1 Gordonia gummivorans | reverse complement strand
GGGAAGAAACTCTTCCCCTAGATTTTGCGAGCACGCCATGACGCATTTCCGCAGTCAGGCGGCCGAAAGCAGTACTCTTCGCATCAGCGCAGGTTGGCGCCCGAACTCTGGTCGAACACAGCGACTTTGGCGGTGTCGAAGAACAGTTCGGCAGTCGAACCACGGCTCACCCGTGATTCCGGCGAGAGCCGCGCGATCATCTGCCCGCCACCGAAATCCGCGCCCGAGTCGGCCGACAACTCGGTGAGCGCATCACTCGACGCACGCTCCGAGTCAACACTGAAGTAGGCGTAGGTGTCTGATCCCATCGACTCGAGGACATCGATGGTCGCGTTGAAGGTGCCGCCACGCGCACGCGTGGTCGCATCGAGAAGTGCCGCGTCCTCGAGGTGCTCGGGCCGGATGCCCACGAGCACGTCGCCGTTGCTGCCCACGTCGCCTGCCCGGGAGACCACCTGCTGGTGATCGTCGAGTGAGATTGTGCCGATGGCGGTTTCGATCCCCGCCGAGCCGAGTCGGCCCGGCAAGAAGTTCATCGACGGCGAGCCGATGAAGCCGGCGACAAACACGTTGGCCGGGTGGTTGTAGAGCTCCTGCGGTGTCCCGATCTGCTGAACGTAGCCGGCGCGGAGGACCACCACACGGTCGCCGAGCGTCATCGCCTCGGTCTGGTCGTGGGTGACGTAGACCGTGGTGGTGTTCAGTCGGTTCTGCAACTGGGCGATCTCCGCACGCATCTGCACACGCAGCTTGGCGTCGAGGTTGCTGAGCGGCTCGTCCATGAGAAATGCCTTGGGCGAGCGCACGATCGCGCGCCCCATCGCCACACGTTGGCGCTGGCCGCCGGAGAGGTTGGCGGGCTTACGATCCAGGTATTGACCGAGGTCGAGAATGCGCGCCGCTTCTTCGACCTTCGACGCGATCTGGTCCTTGGACATCTTCGCCAGGGTGAGCGGGAAGGCGATGTTGTCGCGCACCGACATGTGCGGGTACAGCGCGTAACTCTGGAACACCATGGCGATGTCCCGGTCCTTGGGCGCACGCTCGTTGACCCGTTGACCACCGATGCGCAGTTCGCCCGAGGTGATGTCCTCGAGGCCGGCGATCATGTTGAGCGTGGTCGACTTTCCACACCCGGAGGGCCCCACGAGGATCACGAACTCGCCGTCGGCGATCTCGATGTTCACCTCGTGGACCGCGGTCGAACCGTCGGGGTATTTCTTGGTGACGTTGTCCAGAACGATCTCTGCCATGGGTTATCCCTTCACGGCGCCGGAGGTGAGTCCGGCCACGATTCGACGTTGGAAGAAGAGCACGAAGATGATGATGGGGATGGTGATGACCACGGCGGCGGCGGCGATCGATCCCGTGGGTTCCTGGAACTGACTCGAACCGGTGAAGTTGGCGATGGCCACCGGAGCGGTGATCGCTCGTTCCGTCGACGTGAGCGACAGGGCGAGGAGCAGGTCGTTCCACGCGAAGATGAACACCAGGATCGCGGCCGTCACGACGCCCGGCGCGGCCAGCGGCGCGATCACCCGGGTGAACGCCTGCCATGGGGTGGCGCCGTCCATCTTGGCCGCCTTCTCCAGCTCCCAGGGGATCTCCCGGAAGAAGGCCGACAGCGTGTAGATCGCCAGCGGCAGCGCGAAGGTGATGTACGGCAGGATGAGTCCCGGCCAGGTGTCGAACAGGCCGAGACGACGCTCGATGTTGAACAGTGGTGTCACCAGCGAGATCTGCGGGAACATCGCGATCAACAGGGACGCCCCGATGAGCAGCTTCTTTCCGGGGAAGTCCAGCCGGGCAACGGCATAGGCCGCCATGGTGCCCAGGATCACCGCGATCAGCGTGGTGATCAGTCCGATTCCGATGGAGTTACGCAGGGCCGACGTGAACGAGCTGGTGTCGAAGATGCCCTTGTAGTTCTCCAGCGTCCACTCCTGCGGGATGAAGTTGCCGTCCAGAACCGTCGCCGGCGATTTGAAGGAGAGGCTGATGATCCACAGCAGTGGGATCACCGCGTACAGGATCACCAAGATGTTGGCGATCGACCACCACGCCTTGGATTTCGCACTGTGCTTCATGAACTACCTCCCCTCCTCGTCGCTACCCGGGGCGGCGGTGCCGAATCCCTTGATGAAGATGAACGCGATGATCGCGACGCAGACGAAGATGAGGATCGAGATCGCCGAGCCCACACCGAGGTTGAACGCCCCGAACAGGTTGTCGTAACCGAGGATCGACACCGAGTAGGTGTTGTTCGATCCGCTGGTCAACACGTAGATGTTGTCGAAGATGCGGAATGCGTCGAGCGTGCGGAACAGCAACGCCACCAGGATGGCCGGCTTCATCAGCGGAATGATGATGCGCCACAGCCTCGTCCACGCACCTGCACCGTCGACTTGCGCAGCCTTGAGCAGGTCGTCGGGTACCAGCGCCAGGCCCGCAAGAAGCAATAGCGCCATGAACGGCGTCGTCTTCCAGACCTCGGCCAGCACGATGATCGCCAGGGACGGCCATTGCTCGGTGAGCGGGGCGGTCCCGTCGGGCAGCAAGTTGGCCAGGTATCCGGTGTCCGGGGTCCAGGCGTAGTACCACGAGAACGCCGCCGCGACGGTGACGATGCCGTACGGGATCAACACAACCGTGCGAATAGTGCCCCTACCGAAGATGGTGCGGTGCATGACAAGTGCGATCGCCATACCCAGAACCAGTTCGATGGCCACCGACACGATCGTGATCCCGAGCGTCACCGAGAACGCCGTCCACCAATAACTGTCGGTCAGCACCGTGACGTAGTTGCTGAACCAGACGAACTCCCGCTCACCCGGCGCCGACAAGCTCGCCTTGTTCAACGAGAGCCAGACCGCGTAGAGGATCGGATATCCCGTGACGAGCAGCATCATGATCGCCGCGGGCGCGACCAGCCAGAAGGCCAGCCGGCGCTCCGCGGACTTGCCCTCGCTGATCTTGCCTCCGGCACTCGGGGTTTCCGGTGTGGCGGTCCGTTCGGCGACAGCGGTGGTGGCGGCCGATGCGGGGACCGCAGCTGCCGGTGAGGCAACCGTCGGCGACGCGACGGTGTCGGCATTCTGCGGTTCGGCATGCCCGGCGGACGCCGGCGGGGTCCAGATGTCCGAGTGCACTGGAGGAGTGCCGGACTCGTCCTTGCGCAACGGAATTCCGCCGGTCGCCGGCGGAGCGTCGTCGGGCAGTGCGTGCCGCCCGGCGCGTGGCCGGGAATCGTCACCGGTGTCACCGGCGCCTGGTTCGTTGACGCTGCCTGGTTCGTGGTCTCCGGTTGTCACGGGATCAGCCCCTCCCCGTTGATCGCTTTCTGCACCGCATCAGCGAGTTCGTCGGCCATCGTCTCCGGGTCCCACTGCCCGACCGGACTCAACTTGGCCGTGACCAGCGTCGAAATGGATTGGTAAACAGGAGACTTGGGCCGGACTGCAGCGCGATTGGCCTCCAGCTGCTCCTTCACGTCGTCGGCCATCGGATAGGCGGCCCGGAACTCGGGATCGGAGTAGAGCGCCCCGATCACCGGCGGCGGTCCGGCTTCGAGCGCGAACTGCCGTTGCGATTCCGCCGAGGTGATGCACTGGGCGGCCTTGAACGCAAGATCCTGTTGCGCAGACGTGCTGGCGACCGCGATGTTGAATCCGCCCAAGGTGGTTCGCGACGGCCGGTCGCCGACCCCCGGGTACTGGGCGAAGTCGAAGACCTTACGTACCTCGGCATTCACCGGGGCCAGTTGCTCGTCGGTGGTGTCCTCCTTCGGCCCGTCGGCGTCGAACAGGTCCGCGTACTTCTTCACGTCCGGCAGGAAATCGACCGACCCGGCCGCCGCATTCGTCGCCATCCCCGAGAAGACGAACGGCCAGTTCACCTGATAGATGGCCTGCCCCTTCTCCATTCCGGTACGCGAGGACCCCTCGTCGGAGTTGGTGAGGGATGGATCGGCGCCCGGTGCCGTGGCGATGGACTTCATGATCTGCAGCGCGCGCACGGTGGCGGCCCGATGCTCTGGGGTGTCGACCAGCGTGACCTTGTCGGGGTTCTCCGGATCGACGACCTGGCCGCCGGCGCTCACGAGCACCGAATTGAACCAGACCATCAGGCCCTCATACTGCTTGCCCTGCACCATGATGTACGACGGTCCGCCGTCCGCAAGGCTCTTCTGGGCGTCGACGAGCATCCCCTCCCAGTTCTTGGCCGGACCTCTCGCGCCGATCGTCTTGAGGACATCCTTGCGGTACCACAGCAACTGGGTGTTGGTCGACATCGGGATCGCGAAGAGACGTTCGCGATCTTCGTCTTTCTTGCGCCAGGTCGCGGTTTCCAGCGGACCCCCGAGGGTGCGCGCGGTGACTTCGGCGGCCACCTGGTCGGGAACCGCCACCACCCAACCCGCATCGGCGAACTCCGCGGTCCAGACGACGTCCATGGACATCAGATCGAGACCCTTGTCGTTGCCGGCCAGACGTCGGGCCAACTGAAGTCGCTGGTCGTCGGCGTTTTTCGGCAGGACGGTGGTGACCACCTTGTACTCGCCGCCGGACTCCGAGGAACACCGGTCACCGATCTTGGCGAAGGTCGACGCACCGTCGGCGGGCGAATAGAAGTTGATGACCCCGGGTGAGTAGCTGTCCCCGCACGCGCTGATGATCGGCAGAGCCGCCGCGAGTGCTGCGACCGCGACGGTGGCCTTGCGCCCTATTCGTTTGGTTCCCATCGACTTTCGCGACTCAGTCGCGCCCACCTGTCTTGGTGGGCCTGCCTGTTCAGTTGGGGATCCCCGACGACTCGTACCACCAGCGCTGACCGAACTCCGCACGGAGCCTCCTCGATGTCGTACGCGGTGCAGCACGACGTGACCGCACCGTGAGCGTCTGGAGGGCTACGCTATACGGCAAGATTCGTGACATGCAACACATTCGGCATGGACGTGCCACATCGTCGCCGATTGTGATCGGGTCGTGTCCTGCTCGGCAGCGTCCGCGCAGCATCGGACTCGGATAACCCCTCGAGGGTCCTCAGACCGCCAGTCGGGCGAGCATGTCGCGGGCCTTCTCCGCGCTCTTCGGGTCGCACAGCACGTCGTATCGTCCGGCGACGAGCTGCATGGTCGACGCGAAATCGCGCTGACCCCGGGTCGCCGCGTACGGGATGGTGGCCGAGATCAGGCCGAAAATGATGCCACCGACGATGCCCACCAGGATCGGGACAAACGGTGAGCCGGTGAACACCAACGACACCAGCAGACCGAAGAAGAAGCCCAACCACGCTCCGGACACCACGCCGCCACCGATCACCTTGCCCCAGGTGAGCCGACCGATCACGCGCTCGACCTGCATGAGGTCGACGCCGACGATCGTCACGTCCTGCACGGTGAAGTGCTCGTCGGACAGGTAGTCGACGGCGCGCTGAGCCTCGGCATAGGTGGCGTAGGAACCGATCGGCCAGCCCTTGGGCGGAGTCGGCAGGCCCGGTGTCTGTTGGCCGGGTCGCATCGGATTGGTCATGTCGGGCTCCTCTGGATCGCACCTGTACGTGTGGCGCGCGACATCCCCAACACGACGGTCGGCGACACCGCACGCGGCGCCGTTACCACTACCCTTACTCCCATGGCGTCGGTGAGCAAGGTGTTCGTGGCCAGATTAGTCGGATTGGCCGTCCTTGGTCCTGATGGTGAATCCATCGGTCGCGTCCGCGACGTGGTGGTGAGCGTCCGACTCGTCGGCCAACAACCTCGCGCGCTCGGCCTCGCGGTCGAATTGACCACTCGCCGAAGAATTTTCGTTCCGATGCTGCGCGTCACCTCGATCGACCCCCAAGCGGTGACCCTGAACACCGGCAATGTCAGTCTCAGACGCCTGCATCTGCGCCCCGGCGAGGCCCTCGCGATCAGTCAGATCCTGGACAGTCACGTCAAGGTGAACGATCCCGACCTACCCGAACTCGCCGACGCCGAGGTGAACGTCATCGATCTCGGCATCGAGCAGACTCGGACCCGCGACTGGGTCGTGTCGCGCGTCGCCATCCGGGGTGGTCGTCGTGGCTTGCGGCGCCGCGGTGAAACACACGTCGTGGAGTGGTCGCATGTCAGCGGGCTGACCCAGAGCGCACTGAACCTGCCCGGCCAGGGAGTGGCTCAGGTCCTGCTCCAGTTCGAGGGCATGCGCGCCGCCGACGTTGCCAACGCCCTGCGTGAGCTACCGGCGAAACGGCGCGACGAGATCGTCGCGGCCCTCGACGACGAACGCGTCGCCGACGTGCTGCAGGAACTGCCGCCCGACGACCAAACCGACGTCCTCGCCCACCTCGATCGCGCGAGGGCCGTCGACATCCTCGAGGCCATGGATCCCGACGACGCCGCCGACCTCCTCGGCGAGCTGCCCAACACCGAGGCCGAGGCCCTGCTCGAGGAGATGGACCCGCAGGAATCCGAACCGGTGCGTCGACTGCTGCTGCATTCCCCCGACACCGCCGGCGGCATCATGACGTCGGAGCCCATCGTCGTGACCGCGTCGACCACCATCGCCGAGGCATTGGCCCGCGTCCGTAATCCGGACCTCACCCCGGCCGCTGCGAGCATCGTGTTCGTGGTCCGACCGCCCACCGCCACACCGACGGGCAAGTACCTCGGCTGCGTGCACCTGCAGGCGCTGCTGCGTGAGCCCCCGGCCAACATCGTCGGCGGCATCCTCGACACCGACCTGGCCAACCTGCGGCCCGAGGACTCCCTCGAGACCGTGACTCGGTACTTCGCGACGTACAACCTGGTCTGCGGGCCGGTCGTCGACGAACAGCGCCATCTGCTCGGCGCCGTCAGCGTCGACGACCTGCTCGACGAGATCCTCCCCCGCGACTGGCGCGAGAACGAGCCCGACGACGATGAGACCCCGACCGTCGGGCTGGGCACCCACGTACCCGGAGTGGGCCGCTCATGAGCGAGCAGTCCGGGCGCAAACTGGATCAGCCGAGCACGCGTCGAGGGATCTCGTTCAACCTCGACTCCGACATCGTCGGCAGCTATGCCGAGCGCATCGCCCGCTTCCTCGGCACCGGCCGGTATCTGGCGATCCAGACCGTCATCGTCATCGTGTGGGTGGCGCTGAATCTGATCGCGGTTTCCATCCGGTGGGACCCGTACCCGTTCATCCTGCTCAACCTGGCCTTCTCCACCCAGGCCGCGTACGCCGCCCCGCTGATTCTGCTGGCCCAGAACCGGCAGGAGAATCGCGACCGGATCGCGCTCGACGAGGACCGCAGCCGCGCCGCCCAAACCAAGGCCGACACCGAGTTCCTGGCACGCGAACTCGCCGCGGTCCGACTTGCCGTCGGTGACACCGTCTCCCGCGATTACCTGCGCAAGGAACTCGACGACCTGCTCGACGAGCTGACCGAACGCATCACCGCGGCCGGCGACGACGATTCGGCGAAGGCGGATCGCACCAGAAGGCGGTCTGAGTAACTTCCGAGGTCCAAGGACCGATCATCTGCAGGTGAGCACACAAAGCGACGGTTCCTGCATTGGGTCGTGCGACCCATATGTATGGTGGGTCACAGATTCGGGTCGCCCGTCCGTGTTCGGCATCGCGACCCGCAACGTTTTTCCCATGCGCTGTCGGGGGCGAATTGAGTGATGTGTGCGAGCAACGGAGCTGACGTGAGCGAGTCTGCACAAGCGTGCGGGATCGGCATCGTGGATGGGGCCGATATGGCGGGTGGCAAGCGATGAGGCCAGGTGACCTCTTCAGACGTGCCCAGGGCCCGCGTCGCCCGCTGCGGGTACCCCGGCGGGCCATCGGCGTCGCCACCGGCAGCGTGCTGGTGGGTGCGATGGTGCTCGGCACCGCCACCTCGAGTGCGCATGGCGGCGTGACCGCTGTCGCTGCCGAAGAACAGACACCCGTGGTGGTCGCCGCGGTAGTCGCGTCCGAGCCGGTCACCGTGCTCGGTTTCGCTCCGCCACCACCCAAGGCAGCGGCTGCGCTGACACCGCAGTTGCGGATCGCCACCGACCTGCCCAGCGGTCCGCTCGGTATCCCGGGCGTCGTCCTGCAGGCCTACAAACTCGCCGCAAATCGACTCGGAGCCGAGTCCCCGCAGTGCAAGCTGCCATGGTTCCTGCTGGCCGGCATCGGACGCATCGAGTCCAACCACGCGAGCAACGGGTCGGTCGACCAGTACGGCACCACCATCAACCCGATCGCCGGTCCCGTGCTCGACGGTTCACTGGCCGGCAACGCCGTCATCCACGACACCGACGGCGGCCGGATCGACGGCGATTCTGCGCACGACCGCGCCATGGGGCCGATGCAGTTCATCCCGAGCACCTGGGCGAGTTGGGGCTCCGACGCCAACGGCGACGGAAAGGCCGACCCCAACAACGTCTTCGACGCGACCTACTCGGCCGGACGCTATCTGTGCGCGGGCGTCTCCGACATCATGAACGACAGCAACAAAGTCGCCGCGGTGCTGCGCTACAACCACTCGATGGAGTACGTGGCCAATGTGTTGTCCTGGGCGGGGGCGTATGCGACGGGCGTTATGCCGACCAATCCGATCCCGGAACCGAAGCACGCGGCGTCGTCCTCCAAGAAGTCGTCGTCGAAGCCATCCAAGCCGTCCTCCTCCAAGAGCGGTTCGAAGTCGAATTCGTCCTCGTCGTCGAGCACCACCACGACCACCAAGCCCTGTGTGGTGATCTGCCTGCCCGACATCACCTTGCCGCCACTGCCCGGCCAGCCGCGCACGAGCCCCAAGCGGACGGCGCCCAATCCGGGCGCACGGCCGGCGAACCCGTCCGCTGGGCGTTCCACGCCGGTACCGGTGCGCTGAATCCCACGTCGGATGCCGCCGGTAAACTGGCGCTGATGACAACCGGAGTCGCACCAACGGAATCCTCGGTTCGCGCCGCCCTCAGCAAGGTCCGCGACCCGGAGATCGGCAAACCCATCACCGACCTGGGAATGGTCAAGTCGGTCTCGATCAACGACGACGCGAGTGTCGACGTGGCGGTCTACCTCACGACCTCCGGGTGTCCGATGCGCAACGAGATCGCCGAGCGGGTCGAGCACGCGGTCGCCGACGTCCCCGGTGTCGGCACGGTGCGCGTTGGCCTCGACGTGATGAACGACGAGCAGCGCACCGAACTGCGCAAGAAGCTGCGTGGCGACAAGTCCGAACCCGTGATCCCCTTCGCCCAGCCCGGGTCGCTGACGCGGGTCTATGCGGTCGCGTCGGGCAAGGGCGGTGTTGGTAAGTCGAGTGTGACCGTCAACCTGGCCACCGCACTCGCGGCACGAGGCCTCTCGGTCGGTGTGCTCGACGCGGACATCTACGGCCACTCGGTCCCGCGGATGCTCGGCAGCGACGCCAAGCCGACGCAGGTCGAGAAGATGATCATGCCGCCGATCAGCCACGACGTTCGGTTCATCTCCATCGGACAGTTCACCGACGGGAACACTCCGGTGACGTGGCGTGGGCCGATGCTGCACCGTGCGCTGCAGCAATTCCTCGCCGACGTCTACTGGGGCGATCTCGACGTTCTGCTGCTCGACCTGCCGCCCGGCACCGGCGACGTCGCCATCTCCATCGCACAGCTGATCCCGGGGGCGGAGATCCTGGTGGTGACGACCCCGCAGCAGGCGGCGGCCGAGGTTGCCGAACGGGCCGGCGCCATCGCGCTGCAGACCCGCCAGAAGATCCTGGGCGTCGTCGAGAACATGTCGTGGCTCGAACTGCCGGATGGCACCCGGATGGAGCCGTTCGGATCCGGTGGCGGCGAGCAGGTGGCGCAGCGGCTCACACGAGCAGTGGGCGCGCCGGTGGAACTGCTCGGACAGATCCCACTGGAGCAGGCGCTGCGCGAGGGCGGCGACGCCGGCGTCCCCGTCGTCCTGTCCGCGCCCGACTCACCGTCGGGGTCGGCGTTGCGCGCCGTCGCGGACAAACTCGCCGTGCGGCGCCGTGGCCTGGCGGGCATGAGCCTGGGCATCGACACCACCCGCCACGGCTGATCTCAGGGAGTCGCGACCGGACACCCTGTGTCCTGTTGGAGAATCTGTTTGCTGCAGCACACAGATCACCCGATTCGACACAGGGTGTGTCCGCCAAGCCGCAGACAGATCAGGTGGCATCCCAGTCGGTGACCGACGGCCGTTCCGTGCTGCGCGGCCGGGGTGCTGCCTCGGAGGGACCCGACTTCGTGATGTCGATCTTCGACGTATCCACCCCCGGGGCGTCGGTAGGCAGGGGTTTGGAGACCGGCTTGATCGCCGGGGTATCGCCGTCCCGCTCGAAAGTCGTTGCCTCCGAAGCCATTCGGAAGACGGAGTCGTCTCCGTCGAGTAGATGTTTGGTGACGATCGAGCGGGGCGTCATGCCACGCAGCTCGTTGAGTTCCGCGAGCGGTTTGCGAAGATCCTCGAAATCGGGGCCGAGTTCCTCTTTGAGTTGGCTGGTGGCGCCCGACGCATAATCGCGAACCTGACGCAGCGACTTCATCGTCCACGACACCGCGCCGGGCAGACGTTCGGGACCGAGAATGATCAACCCGGCCACGATGAGGATCGCGATCTCTCCCCAACCCACGCTGCTGAACATGTCTACGCCTCAGTCACTGGCAGGCGTGACGGTGCCGTCGAAGACGCGCCCGTCGCGCCAATACTTGAATGGTGTTGCCTTGCCGATTGTCGCTGTTCGTACGGCGACGTTCAACTCGTCGGCACTCTCGACCGGACGGCCGTTGAAGGAGACGAAGACATCGTTCTCCCGAACACCCGCCCGATCGGCCGGACCGCCCGCGACGACGTTACGGACGAGCGCACCGAGCACCCGCTCGTTGCGCACCGAGCTGACGTTGACGCCGATCTGCGGATGAGTGACCTTGCCGTCCCGGATGAGGGCTTGCGCGATCGGTTGGGCCTGGCTGATCGGAATCGCGAAACCGAGTCCGATCGAACCGCCCCCACCGCTGCGGATGGCCGTGTTGATGCCGACGACCTGAGCGCGGTCGTTGACGAGCGGACCGCCGGAGTTACCCGGATTGATCGCGGCGTCGGTCTGGATGGCGTCGATCACCGCGTCGGTGTCGGACTCGGCGTCCGGTGGCAGTGAGACGGCGCGGTTGAGCGCACTGACGATTCCGCTGGTCACCGTCCGGTTGAGGCCGAGCGGCGAACCGAAGGCAACCACTTCCTCACCGATCTGCAGATCGTTGGAGTTGCCGAGGTTCGCGACGACGAGATTGGCGACGTCATCGACCTTGATGACGGCGAGATCGGTCTTGATGTCGCGGCCGACGATGCGGGCGGGCACCCGGGAGCGGTCGGAGAACACCACCTCGAGCTTGGCGCTGCGATCGTTCGCGGCCTGCGAGATCACGTGATTGTTGGTGAGGATGTAGCCGTCGCCGCTGATGACGAAGCCCGAACCGGTACCGGAAGCGCTGGCGGTGCGCACGTCGATCTCGACCACCGAGCGCGCGACCTTCTGCGCCACCTGCGCAACCGAAGACCGCGGTGCGCCGTTCCCGACGGAATCGTCAGTGGCCAGTTCGACGGTGTCGCTGTGCAAGGGTGCCGCCGTCTCCGCGGTCATCCGGCCGACAAGGCCCCCGAGGACACCGATGACCAGCGCGATCAGCGCAAGGATCACCAGCGCGACCCAGCTGACCCGCTTGCCCGACAGCACGTCGCGGACGCCCAGCTTGGGCCCGGCGACCGTGGGTTCTGCCGACTTCTCGGTGGCCACCGCAGGGGCGTCGAGGTGCGCCGCACTCTCTGGGTCCCGCCAGGGATCAATGGGGGTCGGCGGTTCGTCTTTCTCGCCGTACGTGGCGAGCGGGTCGCGCTGAAGGGTCTCCGCGGATCCGTCCGGCCGGCCGAAGGCTTCGGCGAGGACCGGGTCGGGCGCCGCGACCTGGGGCTCGGGCCGATTCGTCGTGGGGCCGGCAGCGAAGGAGCCACGCACTCCTGAGGGTCGTCCGAAGACCTGCGCGGCGGCCGGGGACACGGGGGCGTGGCGCGGGCGCGCTGGCGGCGGGGTCACCGATGACGTCGGCTCCGCATTCTGCGGACGCTCGAACGGGGAATGGACGGTCGCAGCGTCGCTGCTGGACTCGTCAGATGTGCGGGGGGTGTCTGTCTCTCGGTTGTCATCCACGCTCAGCGACCCCACCGACGTGTCATCCGGCCCCGGGTCAACGGGGTTCCCGGTGTGATGGGTGCGGCAGGTGGCAGGCTGCGGCCCATACGGTCGGGGCCCATCCGGTCGGTCGGAGTGTCACGCGGGGTCATGTCGATCTCGCGGGTGGGGATCTGGGTGAGCTGGCTGAGCAACGAGTCCGGAATGGCGACCCGACCGGACTCACGAAGGCGGGCGCGGGCCGACGTCTGCGCGTCGACCGCAGCGACGCACTCGGGACACAACGCGAGATGGTGGGTGGCGCGCATGTGCGCGGTCATGCCCAGCTCACCGTCGACAAATGCTGCGACGGCTTCCGGGGCGAGGTGTTCGGTGGGGGCGAATTGTCTGCCGCCGGGGCTGCCCGGGCGACGATAGCCACGATTGGGTCCGATGGACGACGGTGCCGGATTCCAGTTACCGGGATTCCACGCCATGCGGCGGCGTCGAAAGCTCGGTGCCGACGCCGCGTCGGCGCCCTCGTCACCGCGGGCCGACCCACCACGATGGCCATCCATCATCGACAATTCACCCCTCTCCCGCGACGCGTGGTCGCATGCGACGTCCAAGCCTATCCGAAAGTGACAACGTCGCCTGGCGCGGCAAGGTTCCCGAGTCGCACGCATTCACCTCGACGTCACGACGCGGAACACGCGCCGGGCCAGCTCAGCGGCCGACTGCGACCGAACGGCTGTCCGTGTGGCCCTGTGCGGCGAGCGCGTCGCGAATGGTCTGCCGACCACGATGAATACGGCTTCGGACGGTGCCCAGCTTCACGCCCAGGGTGGTCGCGATCTCCTCGTAGGACAGACCCTCGATGTCACAGAGCACTACGGCGGCACGGAACTCCGGAGCCAACGAATCCAGGGCACGTTGGAGATCGGGATCAAGATTGCTCGCGTCGAAGATCTGCTGGGGATCGGGCGTGTCGGCGGGCACCCGGTCGTATTCCTCGGGCAGAGCCTCCATGCGGATCTTGTTGCGCCGCCGGACCATGTCGAGGAACAGGTTGGTGGTGATGCGGTGCAACCACCCCTCGAAGGTTCCCGGGCGATAGTTGGACAGCGACCGGAAGACGCGGATGAACGTCTCCTGGGTGAGATCCTCGGCGTCGTGCTGATTGCCCGACAACCGGTAGGCCAGGCGGTAGACCCGGTCGGCGTGCTCACGCACCAACTCGTCCCACGACGGCATGAGGAGTTCGTCGCCGGTGGCGTCGAATCCGGCGGTCCCGGTGAGGACCATGTCGGTGGACTCCAGGGGTTCGGTCATCGTCGGAGGTTTGTTCCCTTCTGGTGCTGTCGCATCGCCCGTCTGTCAGCGGTCTCCCGCTCGGTGCGGCAACTGTTCACTCCTGCGAACATCGGACATCGGGCGGGTATTCCGTCGGCCGCGATCTCAGCCTCTCCCACCGTCGTGTGGTCGCCGTATGAGACCCCTGAGGTTTCGCTGAGGATGTGGGACGGTCGCACAGGTCGAAACGAAATGGCCTGCTCGCGGGGTGCGCGAGGCCACTTTGTGGCGTGCCGTGACCACGATCCGGGGCGCATGCGGATTAACCTCGATGCGTGACCGACTCATCGCCTGCCGACCTCAACTCCTACGCGGAGTCGGCCATCGTCGAAGACGACGCATTGCTGGCCGCTCGCTCACGTGCCGACGAGTTGGGCACCGCCCCGGTCAGCCCCGCTGTCGGTGCGCTGCTGGCCGTGCTCGCGCGCGCCACCGATGCGCGGGCCGTGGTGGAGATCGGCACCGGAACCGGCGTGAGTGGACTCTGGCTGCTGAACGGTATGGCCGCCGACGGCGTGCTGACGACCATCGACCCCGAACCCGAACACCATCGCGCGGCGCGGCAGTCCTTCGCGGGCGGCGACATCCCGGCCGGCCGGACCCGCCTGATCAACGGCACGCCGCTCGAGGTACTCCCCCGCCTCACCGATGCCTCCTACGACCTGGTGTTCGTCGACGGCCCGCTGATCGACCATCCCCGGTTCGTCACCGAGGCGATCCGGATGCTGCGTCCGGGCGGAGTGGTCGTCGTGCACAACGCGACCGCGCAGGGGGCGGTCGGCGACCCCACGCGCAACGACCCACTGACCGCCGCAGCCCGCGAGGCCGCGATGCTCATCGCCGACGACGAACGACTCCTACCGGTGGTGATCCCGCTCGGCGCCGGCGTGCTCGCCGCCGCGAAAGCACGCTGAGCCCCTACTCACTCGCGCAACTGCGGCCCAGGCCGGGCCGATCAGACGTCGGTGGAGAACCGCACGCCGTTGTCCGGGATCTGGATGCCCGGCCAGACTCGTGCACCACGCAAGAGCTCGCAGCGCGCACCGATGTCGGCACCGTCTCCGATGACCGTGTCACGGATCAGGGCCCGCGGACCCACGCGAGCTCCGAAGCCGACGATGCTGCGTTCCACCACTGCACCCGCTTCGACGACTGCTCCGTCGAAGATGACTGCGCCGTCGAGTCGAGCGCGCGGCCCGATCTCGGCGCCACGGCCGACGACGGTACCGCCGATGAGCAGGGCACCCGGCCCCACGCCGGCACCCTCGTGGACCAGCGATTCGCCGTGGCGGTCGCCGAGTGCGGGTGACGGAGCGATGCCGCGCACCAGGTCGGCCGAGCCGCGCACGAAGTCTTCCGGGGTGCCCATGTCGCGCCAGTAAGCGTGATCGACGTGCCCGTGGATGTGCTTGCCCTCCAGCAGCAGACGCGGAAAGACCTCGCGTTCCACCGACACCGGCACTCCGGCCGGGATCGACTCGATGATCTCGCGTCGGAACACATACGTACCGGCGTTGATCTGGTCGGTCGGCGGGTCCTGGGTCTTCTCCAGGAACTCCGTCACACGCCCGTTCTCGTCTGTCGGAACGCACCCGAAGGCGCGAGGATCGCTGACCCGGACGAGATGCAAGGTGACGTCGGCGCCCGACTCACGATGTCCGCCGATGACGTCGCGAACGTCGGTGCCGCCGAGGACGTCACCGTTGAACACGACGATCGTGTCCGCGGTCAGCTCGTCGAGAACGTTCCGGATTCCGCCGCCGGTACCCAGCGGCTCGTCCTCGGTGACGTAGCGAAGGTGCAGTCCGAGCTTGGAACCGTCGCCGTAGTACTCGCTGAACACCGACGCCTTGAAGGACGTGCTCAACACCACATCCCGGATCCCCGCGGCCTGTATTCGGGACAGCAGGTGAGTCAGAAACGGCAACCCGGCCGTCGGCAGCATCGGTTTGGGCGCGGAGATGGTGAGCGGTCGCAGGCGCGTGCCCTTGCCCCCGACCAGCACCACTGCCTGCACGGCGTCGGCCTTGCCTGGGTCGATCTCACCTTCGGACACCGAGCCCCCCACGGCGTTCACATCCACTTGTCGGTTCCTTCCATCGGTCTGTTCCCCAACACTTCACCACCACTCACGATTTCTCGCTCGTTTCGGCAGATGAGGCCCGACGCGCCGAACGCACGGCGAGGCGCGACCGCACCGCCAGGCCGACCCGCAGCGCCAGCCGCAACGGCGCCCGCAACATCCCCGGGTTGCGGTCGGCCTGGAATTGATACGCGCTGAGATGGTGGGCGGGCAGCATCTTCTCCGGATTGCGTCCGGCCGAGTGACCCTTGGTGTGGATCACCTCGGCCGACGGGACGTAGACGTTGTCCCAGCCCGCGCGGCCGACACGATCACCGAAGTCGACGTCCTCCATGTACATGAAGTAACGGGAGTCGAAGCCGTCGATCGCGTCGAACGCCTCGCGGCGCACCAGCAGACACGAGCCAGACAGCCAGCCGGCCCTCCGCTCGGTCGGTGACTCGTTCTCGGCCCGGTAGGCGGCCGTCCACGGATTGGATTTCCACACCGTGCCGAGGACGGCGTGACCGGTCCCGGACACCAGATCGGGGACCCTGCGTGCCGACGGGTACACCGATCCGTCCGGCTCATGGATCAACGGCCCGAGCGAGCCGGCGCGCGGCCACCGATCGGCCGCGGCCAGCAGCTCGTCGATGGATCCGGGCAGCCACTCGACGTCGGGGTTGGCGATCACGATGAATTCGATCTGCGGGTCGATCTGGGCCACCGCGAGGTTGATCGCCCCGCCGTAACCGATGTTGCCGCCGGTGCGCAGAAGGGTGACGCGCTCATGGTCGCGTTCGGCGGCCTCCGGCGCGCCGTCACCGGACTCGTTATCGGCGATGATCACCCGGGGCCGTCGCTCGGTCGCCACCTGCAGGCTGCGCAGGAACGTCTCCAGATATTCACCGGACCAGTAGGTCACCGTCACCACTGCGACGTGATCGTCGGTGGGCAGACCTTCTCGGGGCACAGACACCGGCTCAGGGTAACGAACTACTTTCGGGCGCCGGCGCGGCGATCGCCTCGTCGAGGGCGGCACGCCACCCCCGCAGTGGTGTCAGACCGGCCGATGTCCACGACGCTTGCGAGAGCACCGAGTAGGCGGGCCGCGGTGCGGGCCGCGGAAACTCGGCGGTGGTGCAGGGCAGCACGCGGTCGGGTGACGCTCCGACATCGGCGAACACTGCTCGTGCGACGTCGAACCAGGTGGCCTCGCCTGCGTTGGTGGCGTGCAGGACCGCGCCGGCGACCCGCTCTGAGGGGCCTGCGGCGGCGAGTTCCCACAGACCGGCGGCGAGGTCGAGGGCGTACGTGGGCGAGCCGAGCTGGTCGTCGACGACCGACACCGACTCGCGGGTGCGTTCGAGGCGACGCATGGTCCCCACGAAGTCCTTGCTCGCCTCGGTGCCGGTGTACACCCAGGCGGTGCGGACAACCGTGGTGCGCGGGTCGGCGGCCAATGCCGCCCGTTCGCCGGCGAGTTTGCTTGCCCCATAGACGGTCGCCGGGGTCACCGACGTGGAGTCGTCCGGCTCAAAGGGGTGTCGAGTGCCGCCTGTCGCCGTTGCCCCCGCCGCGGCGTCGCTGAACACGTAGTCGGTCGAGATGTGGATCAACCAGGCACCGGCCGGTGCCGTGGCGCGGGCCAGGTTGGCAGGTCCCTCGGCATTGACGAGAAAGGCACCGGCACGATCCGATTCGGCGCCGTCGACATCGGTATACGCGGCGCAGTTGAGCACCACGTCCCCACCGGCGAGGCCCCTCAGCGCGGCATCCACGGAGGAGCCATCCGCGATGTCGACGTCGGCCGAGGTCAGCCACTTCACCCGGGCCTGCAGACGAGCCGCTGCCAGACGCGCCCGAAGCGCCGACCCGAGCTGGCCTGCGGCCCCGAGTACGTAGACCGTCGTCGGCTCTGCATCTCGCATCCCCATGGGCACCATCGTGCCGTACGACGACACGACCTTGCGCGTCGCGTCGGGCTTCCATCGGCGTTGCGTGCCCGGATTCTCGAGTCACTTCAGTAGCCTGGCGTCAGAGAAACAACACCAGAAACGTCAACCACTCCAACAACGGCCGTCTCACGATGTGCAGTTGGCACGTGGTCCAGTCGAAAGGTATCGCCCACTCGTGGATCTCCCACCTGACGGCGCCAGAGGACGTCCGCGACCACGCCCCGACACCGCCCCGGATCCGCGCCGACGTCGTCGGCCGACCGACCCCGGCCGGTCGGGAGCACCCCGCACAGCGGGCGGCGAGCGAGCCCGCGACAAAGAATTTCGCGGCCAACAGCTCGGCGGCCAAGAGCTCGGCGACGAACACCAGCGGCGCGACTCGGCCACCGAGCCCCGAAAGCCTCGCCCGCGTAGACCCGCAGCCGACGCCGGACGTTCGGAGCCTCGTGAACCGCGCTCATCAGAACGGACCCGAGACCCACACGCGCGTGATCGCGGACCCGACCGGAGGAATCGCACACCGGCGGGCGGCGAACGTCCGCGACGTCCCGCGCGCCCCGGCGAGAAGGACGGCACGAATCGCCGGTCGTCCGGAGAAATCCACACACGTAAGACCGGCAGCAGGCCTCGGCCCGACGGTCGACCCCGAACCGACGATCGACCCCGCAGCGACGACCGACGCAGAATTGAGGCGGCATCGACCAAGCCGCGCCGACCGCGCCCGCCCGGCGGCAAACCGGAGCGTCCCGCTCGCAAGAAGGCGGCGGACGCTGTAGTCGACTCTGTGGCAGCCGAGTCTGGGGCAGCCGACTCTGTTGTCGCGGACTCTGCGGTCACCGACTCCGCCACGGCGCCACCACCCGCCCGCACGGGCCCGAGAGGCCGCGGTTGGCTCGGACGTTCGGCGTGGGGACGCGGCTTCATCGCGCTGGTCTCGGCGGCGGTCTTGCTGTGCACCGGATACGCCTGGAACAGCATGAACAACCTGCAGGGCAAGATCAATCAGATCAGTGGTCTCGGGCTCGGTGACGCCGAGGACGGCGCCACCGACATCCTGCTGGTGGGCACCGATTCACGGACCGACGCCAAGGGCAACCCGCTGTCCGAGGAGGAGCAGCGGATGCTGCGCGCGGGCAACGAGGTGGCCACCAACACCGACACCATCCTGCTGATCCGGATCCCGAACGACGGGTCGTCGGCGACCGCGATCTCGATTCCGCGCGACTCCTACGTGAAGGCGCCGGGCATCGGGATGACGAAGATCAACGCCGCCTATGGAGCGACGCGCGAACGTACGCGCGTCGACGCCGTCAATTCCGGCAAGACCGAGAAACAGGCCGAGGCCGCAGGTGTCCTCGCCGGACGTAAGGCCCTGATCGACACCGTGGCCGGCCTGACCGGTGTGCGCGTCGACCATTACGCCGAAGTCGGCCTGTTGGGATTCGCCTTGCTCACCAAGGCGGTCGGCGGCGTCGAGGTCTGCCTCAAGGAGGCCAGCGCCGACCCGGTGACCGGCGCGAAATTCCGAGCGGGACGTCAAACCCTCAGCGGCCCAAGGGCACTCAGCTTTGTCCGACAACGTCACGGGCTCCCCCGGGGCGATCTCGACCGCATCACCCGTCAGCAGGCATATATGGCGTCGCTGACCCAGAAGATCCTGTCCGCGAAGACGCTCACCGATCCCGCCAAGCTCACCGATCTCGAGGAGGCCGTCTCCCGGTCGGTGGTCATCGACGACGATTGGGACATCCTGTCGTTCGCCGAACAACTGCGCGATCTCAGCGGCGGAAAGGTGAAGTTCGCGACCATCCCGGTGGTCGACGAACAGGGTTGGAGCGACGACGGCGAGCAGAGCGTCGTCCGCGTCGATCCGGACGCGGTCAAGAAGTTCACCGACGGGCTACTGAACGGCGGCAAGAGACAAGGCGAACGCAGCGACTACACGGTCGACGTGGTCAACGCCGGAACCGTTGACGGTCTGGCGTCGAATGTGGCGAACATCCTGACCAACAAGGGCTTCCAGGCCGGCCGCACGTCGACCGAGCCCGCCGACGTCCGCGACTCTGTGGTCTACGCACACGAGGACAACGAGGGCGCACGGATGCTTGCGCGCGACCTCGGTGGCGCACGAGTTCTTCTCGACCCCAACATCGACGCACATCGGCTGCGCGCGGTGCTGACAAACACCTACGCCGGCCCAGGATCGTTCTCCGACACCGGATCTCAGGAGGACAACCGTCCCGCCAGTGAGCGCGTCGGGAACAACCGTCCGCCCATCACCGCCGGCACCGACGGTCCGACCTGCGTGAATTGATGGCAGCCATGACCGCGCGCACCGTCACCGACGCCGTCTTCGGCGTCATCACCGACTGGTCGCGACCTCTGTTGACCTATTACGACGATCGGACGGGTGAGCGCACCGAACTGTCCGGCGCAACGCTGGGCAACTGGGCCGCGAAGACCGCCAATTACCTCATCGACGAGATCGGGGTGGTCTCCGGTGACGTCGTCCGCGTGGACTTGCCAGAGCACTGGCAGACGGCCGGCATCTTGCTCGGTGCCTGGTGGGCGGGCGCCGACATCCGACTCGGGCACGACGACGCGGCCGATGAGGTGGTCACGTTCACCGGCATCGACGGTATCGACGACCATCCCGACGCCGACGAACTCGTGATCGCCTCGCTCGACGCCTTCGCGCTGCCCCTTCGCAATTTGCCGCCCGGAGTCGCCGACTACGGCTCGGTGGTCCGCGTGCACGGCGATCAGTTCGCGTCGTCGTCGCAGGCCGGTCCGGCACTCGAGACGGCAACTGTCGCAGACGTTGTCGCCCAAGCGTTTTCGGCTGCCGAACACGAGGGCATAGGTCCCAACACCCGTGTCCTCTCGACTCGGGAGTGGCACACGCCCGACGGCGTGCTCGCCCATCTCCTCGGCCCGTTGGTGGTCGGCGCGTCGCTCGTGCACGTCTCCGGCGCCAGGCCCGACGCACTCGACGCACGAGCCGCGACCGAGAAGGCAGACCTCATCCTGACCTGACTTACGACGCCGCACCCCTGCTGGTTGAGTAGCGAGGAGCGAGCCCTTCCCACACTCCTGAGGTCGAAGACCTACCGCGATCCGATCCCTTCGGGCAGAGTGGAGGCCATGCAGATTCCTGCGGTCGTGGGCCGGATCAACAAGAAGATCACCAATCCCATTCAGCGCCAATGGGCGCCAAAGCTCGCCCCGTACGCGATGGTCGAACATGTCGGCCGCAAGTCGGGCAAGAAGTACTCCATACCGGTTCTGGCGTGGGTCGACGGCGACCGACTGTCCATCGTCCTCACCTACGGACGCCACACCGACTGGGTGCGCAATGTGCAAGCTGCCGGCTCGTTCGGCCTGATCCGCAAATCCCGGCATTACACCGTGACCGGTCCGCGAGTTGTCCCGTCCGACTCCCCCGACATCGTCAAAGGCGCCAAAATTCCGGGCCGACTGTTCGATTCGGTGCTCATCGGCACCCTGCACGGCGCGTGACGCCGATGAGCCGGACACACACCGACGATCCGCTCGACGATTTCACCTCCGAGGACGTCACCTACGACGGCGCAACTCGCCGTGTCTACCGCAAGGGCACCGGGCCTGCGGTGATCGTCATCGCGGAGATGCCCGGGATCAGTCCCAAGGTGGCCGATTTCGCGCGGCGGGTTGCCGATCTCGGTGCGACCGCCGTGATGCCGTCGCTGTTCGGGGTCGACGGACGCGATCCCCGACCGTCGAGTCTCGGCCGGGTCGGCGCCGTCACCAACATGCTGGGCACCATTGGGCGCGCCTGCATCTCACGCGAGTTCACCGTCCTCGCGACCGGCAAGACGTCGCCGGTGGCGTCCTGGCTGCGCGCGCTGGCCGCCGAGGAACACGCACGCTGCGGCGGACCCGGCGTCGGGGCGGTCGGCATGTGCTTCACCGGTGGATTCGCCCTCGCGATGGCGACCGACGAGCGCATGCTGGCACCCGTCCTGTCACAGCCGTCATTGCCCTTCGCCGCGCTTCCCGGCCGCAGGTCCACGATCGACATCAGCGACGCCGACCTGGAGAAAGTGCAGGTGCGATGCGCCAAGGGGCTTCAGGTGATGGGACTCCGATTCGAAGGTGACGTCCTGGCACCCGGCTCACGCTTCCGGTTCTTGGAGGAGAAGCTCGGCGACGCCTTCATCGGGATCGAACTGCCGGACTCCACCGCGAACCCCGATTCGGAGTTCCCGAAGCCGCACTCGGTTCTCACAGAGGATCTGATCGACGCACCAGGTGAGCCGACTTACGAAGCGCTCCAACAGGTTCTGGAGTTCTTCCACAGCAAGCTCGAACTGTAGCCACGCAACCTACTCCCCCAACAACTCCTGCTGAAGCGCGGAGTCCTTGTCGAGCACCATCCGTTCGAGGCCCTGCTGGAAGGCAACCATGCGTCCGCGCAGTTCCGCGTCGCCCGACGCCAGGATGCGCACCGCCAGCAGTCCGGCGTTGCGCGCGCCGCCGATCGACACGGTCGCCACCGGCACCCCGGCCGGCATCTGCACGATCGACAGCAGCGAGTCCATCCCGTCGAGGTAGCGCAGCGGAACCGGGACACCGATGACCGGCAGCGGTGTCGCCGAGGCCACCATGCCCGGAAGATGCGCTGCGCCACCGGCACCGGCGATGATGACCTCGATGCCGTTCTCGGCGGCGCCGGCCGCGTAGTCGAGCATGCGCTGCGGGGTGCGGTGCGCCGACACCACGCCCACCTGGAACGGCACGTCGAACTCGGCGAGCGCCTCCGCGGCGGCCTTCATCGTCGGCCAATCCGAGTCGCTGCCCATGATCAAGCCAACGCGTGGCGCCAAACCCTCACTCACCGTGCACATCCCATCCGTCGGTCCACTGGCCGTGCGACATCCAATGCGCCGCACGTTCGGCACGTTCACGTACATCGGCGAGTGAATCATCCACCCGGCCAACGATATTGACATGTCCGATCTTACGATCCGGTCGTTCGCCCTTACCGTACAGGTGGACCTTCGCGTCGGGCATCCGTGCCATCAGGTGATGCAGCCGCTCGTCCATCGACATATCCGGCGCATCGGGCGCACCCAGCACGTTGGCCATCACCGTGATCGGCGCGCGGGGCGAGGTGTCACCCAGCGGATAGTCGAGAACGGCGCGCAAATGCTGTTCGAACTGCGACGTGATGGCGCCGTCCATCGTCCAGTGCCCACTGTTGTGCGGGCGCATGGCCAACTCGTTGACCACCAGCTCACCGTCGGTCGTCTCGAAGAGCTCCATCGCCATCACACCGACCACACCGAGTTCCGCGGCAAGCCGCAGTGCCATCTGCTGGGCCTGGGCTGCGACGTCGGCGTCGAGGCCCGGGGCGGGTGCCAGCACAACGGCGCACTGCCCGTGGCGCTGCACGGTCTCGACCACCGGCCAAGCACCACCCTGGCCGAACGGCGAACGCGCGATCATCGCCGACAACTCCCGCCGCATGTCGACCTTGCTCTCCACCATGAGCGCCGGTAGATCGGTCGGACGGGTGTCGAAGACCTCGAGCGCGGCGTCGCGGTTGTCAACGAGCCATACCCCTCGTCCGTCGTAGCCACCGCGCACCGTCTTGATGACCACCTGCCATCCGTGTGCGTCACCGAACTCGACCAGCCGGGTGCGGGCTCCGTCACGGTCACCGGCGAGGTCGGCGTAGTCCGGGACCGGCAACCCCAATTCCGACAACCGCTCACGCATGGCCAGTTTGTCCTGCGCGAAGTGCAGCGCCTTCGACGGCGGACGCACTGCCACACCTTCCGCTTCGAGGTGCTGCAGGTGTGCCAGCGGTACACCTTCGTGGTCGAAGGTGAGTGCCACCGCCCCGTCGGCGGCCCGGCGCAGGTCGTCGAGGTCGTCATGCGAGCCGAGGACCACGTTTGCGCTGACCTGCGCGGCCGGATCCGACGACGTGGTGGCCAGCACCCGCAAGCATTGGCCGAGGGCTATCGCGGCCTGATGGGTCATCCGGGCGAGCTGACCGCCGCCGATCATCGTCACGGTCGGTAGTCCCACGCTGTCGGTTCCGCCCGTCCTCGCCTGGGTGCGGTCGGCCGGTTGGGGCCGTGGCACCTGCTCGCTTGGGTTCACGCGACCCATCGTGGCATGCCGGACATGTCCGGCGCATGACCGACCGGTCGAGATCGCCGACGCTTTTGTTTCGTACACTCGGATCTTGTGCCATTCATCGACGAGCTCGTCGCTCGACTCCCCGGGCCGGTTCGTCGCCTCGCGATGCGCCACCACGAGCTCATCAAGTTCGCCCTCGTCGGTGGCACGACGTTCGTCTTCGACCTGGCGATCTTCTATCTGCTGACCTTCACGGTGCTCGAGACGAAACCGGTGATCGCCCGTGTCATCTCCGGCACCCTGGCAACCATCCTGAGCTACATCCTCAATCGCGAGTGGGCCTTCAAGAACCGCGGTGGACGGGAACGCCACCACGAGGCGCTGCTGTTCTTCGCGATCAGCGGTATCGGTGTGATCTTGGCCGCGGCACCGCTGTTCTTGGCCAACAACGTCTTCGACGTCCGGGACAACCTGAGCGCCATCGAGTTGGCGGTCGTCGACTTCATCCTCGGCTTCATCATCGGCAACATCCTGCAGATGGCGTTCCGGTTCTGGGCGCTGCGCAAGTTCGCCTTCCCCGAGGAGAAGCTGCGCGGCGGTGACGCCGGGTCCACCGACCTGCACGCCAGTCTCGCCGAACTCAACGATGAGGAACTCGGTCACGCCTGATGCCGGTCAGCGGCGGGGTCGGACCCGGCGGGTCGTCACCATCGGTGCCCGACGGGACGACAATCGCGAATTCCGGCGGTCGACGCACCGTCAGTTCCAGTCGACCACCGTCGGCCTCGACCAGCGCCCGGGCCAGCGACAGGCCGACGCCGTTGCCGCCGACCCCGTCGGCGCGCCCGGCGGAGTAACCCCGCCGGAAGATGTGCTCGGCGGCCGAGTCGGGCACCCCCTCACCGTCGTCGGCGACGGTGATCCTGAGCATGTTCGCCCTCGGCAGTTCACCGACGGTGATTCGACACTCACCCCGGCCGTGCTGTAGCGAGTTGTCGACCAGGACACTGACCGCTTCGCGCAGCCGTCCAGGGCGGGCGCTCAACGCCTGCGCCGTGCCGTGGAAGGTCACCGACAGTTCGCGGTGCGCTGCGTCGAACGCGCTGCGGAAATCGCCGACGAGGGTGGTGAGCATGTCACGGACGTCGGTGACATGCGGCGCGCCACGGTCGTCGCGGGCCGCCGCGACCATCTCGTCGAGTTCGGAAGACAGACGCTCGACCTGCGACAAGGCCGCCTCTGCCTCGTTCACCACGGCAGGGTCGGAGTGCATCGACAGTTCGTCGAGGCGCAGCTGGATGGCGGTCAGGCGGCTGCGCAGCTGATGCGAGACGTCGCCGACGATCTCGCCTTCGCGTTCGAGCCGCAGGGCGATCTCCGCGTTCGCGTCGCCGAGTGCGCGCGAGACCCGATCCAGTTCCGCGATGCCGTACATCTTCCAGTCGCTGCGGAAGTCACCACGGGCCATGGCGCCGGCGCGTGCGGCCAGGTCGGTCAGCGGGTCGGCGATCCGACCGGCCGTCACTGCCGCGACCACGGTGCCCGCCACGATCGAACCGGCCACCACGATCGCCACGATCCCCACCGCCGCGAGCTGGTCGTCGCGGACCTGATCGAGGGGGATCTCCAGGGCGAGTGTTCCGGCATCACCCAGCCCGATCGAATCCGCCATGGTCTTGCCGTCGATCTGACTGCCGGTCGTGGTCGTGCGTTCGATCCCGGTGGCGTCGGGATAGCGCAGTGTGAGCCGTCCGTCCGGCGGCAGCAGCACCGCGACGTCTTCGCCGGTCAGGACATCCGGCGGGACCCGACCGTCGGGCCCCTCCGCCCGGATGAGCTGATCGGAGATCACCTTGAGTCGGGCGTCGAGGCTTTGATGGGCGTTGTCGGCGACCCACCACCACGCGACGACGCTCAGCGGAATCCCGAGCAGCGCACCGACCGCCAGCAGCATGGCGAGCATCGTGTTGAGTATTCGGCGGCGCATGAGGAGTTTCTCGACGGCGGATCAGGGATCGAAGCGGAAGCCGACGCCGCGCACGGTCACGATGTGACGCGGACCCTCACGACGGTCGTCGCCGATCTTTCGGCGCAGCCATGAGATGTGCATGTCCAGGGTCTTCGACGAACGGAGATCCGCCGACCCCCACACCTCGGTCAGAATCTCGTCGCGGCTGACGACCTCGCCCGATCGTTCCATGAGGAATCGGAGGAGGTCGAACTCGCGGTTGGCCAGGACGAGATCTCGTCCGGCCACCAACACCCGACGGCCACGGGCATCCAGACGGATGTCACCGCCTTCCAGGACCACGTCGCCCGCCGGGCGCCTGCGCAGCAGCGCGCGCACCCGGGCCAGGAGTTCGGCCAGGCGGAACGGTTTGCCGACATAGTCGTCCGCGCCGGCATCGAGTCCGACCACGAAATCGACCTCGTCGGTCCGCGCGGTCAGCATCATGACCGCGAGCGCAGGCCGTTGCGCGCGAACACGACGACACACCTCCAGGCCGTCGACCTCTGGCAGCCCGAGGTCGAGGATAAGCAACTCGAACCGGTTGTCGAGGGCCTGCTCGAGGGCGGCGGTACCCGTCGTCACCACTTCGCAGCCGTAACCCTCGCGTGCGAGAGCGCGCGCGAGCGGTTCGGCGATCGCGGCGTCGTCCTCGGCGAGCAGGACGTCGGTCACCGGTCCACTGTCCCGGTGTCGGCCCGCGCGCCGCCGTCTTCGTCGTCCTGCATGTCCAGCACCTCGTGATACAGCAGCGCGTGGACCTTCTCGACCTGCGGGATGTCGTCGAAGGACAGCGGGTCGTCGGACGCCGACTCGATGACGAGCGTGCCGGTGCGCAGCATCCGGTCGATGAGGCCGTGCCGGAACTCCACGGTGTTGATCCGCCGGATCGGGATGTCGATTCCCGAGCGGGTGATGATGCCGTTACGGAAGATGACGCGACGATCCGTGAGCACGAAGTGCGTCGACTTCCACGACACCAGGGGACGCACGAAGTACCAGCCGAAGCCGGCCAGCCACAGCACGCCGAGGATGATCAACAGCACCATGGTGGGTGTCGAGCCCAGGTCGTTTCCGGTCACCACGCCGGCAAGTACCCCGACCACGACGGTGACCAGGATGAAGATCAGGAAGGGCCCCAGCAGGCACTTCCAATGAGGGTGACGATGCAGGACGATGCGCTCGCCGGGCGCCAGGTTCTCCCGCGGATAGGCCATGGCGATCAGCTTAGTGGGTGGATTCGCAGGCCGGGGCCACCAATCGCCGCCCTGAGTACAATGCGTCAGAGACCGCCACCGAACAGGGCATATCGTGCCCGGTGAGGAACACATGAGCTTTTCCGACCCGCGAGATCCCCGCGATCCGGGCACCGCCCGTTACGAGCCCGACTACCGTCCGGAATCGCGCGCATACAGCAGCGATCCGAATGCGCAGTACGCCCAGGGCAACTATGCACAGGGCGGGTATCCGCCGCCGCAGCCGCGTCCCAAGCGCGGCCCGAATGTGAACGTCGGGATGTTCGTCGGCGGCGTCGTGATGTCCGGCGTCGTGACCGGACTCGCGGCCTGGCTGGCCGCGTTCATCATCCGCGCGATCGTCGATCAGGTGAACGAATCCGGCAAGTACGGCATCTGGAATCCCGTCGCCCGAGACGAGTACTGGTTCGCGGTCGTCGGCTTCCTGTGTGCCCTGGCCGCCGGTGCGCTCTGGTACGTGCTGCAGATCAGCACACCGTCGCCGGACCAGTTCTACACCTGGATCGTCGGATTGCTCGTCGCCGCTGCGGTCATCATCCCGCTGGTGCTGTCGGCCCAGGTCTCGGTGAAGATCGGCACAGCGGTGATGCACCTGATCATCGGACTGCCGCTGCTGACGTTGATACCGGCGATGGGACGCAAGACCACAAACCAGCCGAGATAGGGCGGGTCTCAGTCGACGCTGCGCAGATGCGTGACGTCGCCGGCGGCGGCCACGGTCCGCCGACCGTCCGCGTCCTCGACCACGATGCGGCCGTCGGAGTCGATGTCCACGGCGGTGCCGACAATCGTCTCGTCGCCGGGCAGGGCCAATTGCACACGACGCCCCAGGGTGTCGCACCGCCCGCGATAATTCTCGGTGACGGCTGCGATGTCCTCCGGCCACCCCTGCCCCGACAGCGCGCGCAGATACTCCACGGCCACCGCGGCCGCGTCGACCGGTTGGCCGGTGGCGATAGCCAGACTCGTCGCCGTGGGCACCGGCAACTGCTCGGCGGTCATGTTGGTGTTGATGCCGATGCCCACGACCACGATTCCGAGGTCACCGACGCTGGTGACCTCGGCAAGAATGCCAGCGACCTTGTTGCCGTCGATCAGCACGTCGTTGGGCCATTTGAGGACCGGGCGCAGGCTCGTCACCGATTCGATCGCCGACGCCGCCGCGACACCGGTCGCCAACGACAACCACCCCAGACGATCGGGTTTGTCCCCGGCAGGCAGCACGGCCGAGATCGCGACCTGGGTTCCCGCAGGCGCCTCCCACACGCGCGTGTGGCGGCCGCGGCCGGCGGTCTGATCGGTCGTGATGCGGACCGTCCCGACGATCTCCGGCTCGTGAGCACGAGCCATCAGGTCCGCGTTGGTGGACCCGGTGGCCTCGACCACCTCGATGCGCTGCCAGCGCGTGTCGGCGATCCTCGGACGCAATTCGTCGATGGCGTCGCGCAGATTCTGGGTGACCGGTTCGTCCATGTCGATGAGCCTACGGGGCGCGGTCGCCATCCCACCGACCGATCGCTCGGAAACCTGAGGGATATCTCACGTCGATCCGGTTGACGTAGCTCACACTCGGGTCGTTAGCATCGACAGTCATGACCACAGCTTCACGCGACGGCGACGCGGCTCCCGACATCCACACCACTGCGGGAAAGCTCGCTGATCTGCGTAACCGCATCGACGAGGCCAAGCATCCGGTCGGCGAAGCAGCCGTCGAGAAGACGCACGAAAAAGGCAAGCTGACCGCCCGCGAGCGGATCACCCATCTGCTCGACGAGGGCTCGTTCGTCGAACTCGACGCCCTCGCCCGGCATCGCAGCACCAATTTCGGGCTCGCCGATCGCCGTCCGCTCGGCGACGGTGTGGTGTCCGGTTACGGCACGATCGATGGTCGCGAGGTGTGCGTCTTCAGTCAGGATTCCACCGTGTTCGGCGGAAGCCTCGGCGAGGTGTACGGCGAGAAGATCGTCAAGGTCATGGATCTCGCGGTCAAGACCGGCCGCCCGCTGATCGGCATCAACGACGGTGCGGGCGCCCGCATCCAGGAGGGTGTGGTCTCCCTCGGTCTCTACGGCGAGATCTTCCACCGCAACGTCCGCGCGTCCGGCGTCATCCCGCAGATCTCGCTGATCCTCGGCGCTGCCGCCGGCGGACACGTCTACTCCCCGGCGCTCACCGACTTCGTGGTCATGGTCGACAAGACCAGCCAGATGTTCATCACCGGCCCCGACGTCATCAAGACCGTGACCGGCGAAGAAGTGACCATGGAAGAACTCGGCGGCGCCCAGACGCACATGGCCAAGTCGGGTACCGCCAGCTACGTCGCCTCCGACGAGGAGGACGCCCTCGAATACGTCAAGGAACTGCTCGGCTACCTGCCCAGCAACAACCGGGCCGACGCACCGCGTCTGCCGGTGACGCAGCCGGCCGCAGGGTCGATCGAGGACACCCTCAACGACGAGGACCTCGAGCTCGACACCCTGATCCCGGACTCCCCGAACCAGCCGTACGACATGCACGAGGTCATCCGGCGCATCCTCGACGACGACGAGTTCCTCGAGGTCCAAGAGGGTTACGCGACCAACATCATCGTCGGCTTCGGCCGGGTCGACGGTCGCAGCGTCGGCATCGTGGCCAACCAGCCGACCCAGTTCGCCGGCTGCCTCGACATCAACGCCTCCGAGAAGGCCGCACGGTTCGTTCGAACCTGCGACGCCTTCAACATCCCCATCGTGACGCTGGTCGACGTGCCCGGGTTCCTGCCCGGCACCGACCAGGAATACAACGGCATCATCCGCCGCGGCGCCAAGCTGCTGTACGCCTACGGCGAGGCCACCGTCGGCAAGATCACCATCATCACCCGCAAGGCCTATGGCGGCGCGTACGACGTCATGGGCTCCAAGCACATGGGGGCCGACGTCAACCTCGCGTGGCCGACCGCCCAGATCGCGGTCATGGGCGCGTCGGGAGCGGTCGGGTTCGTCTACCGCGGCCAGCTCAAGGAGGCTGCGGCCAACGGCGACGACGTCGACGCACTGCGCCTGCAGCTACAGCAGGAGTACGAGGACACACTGGTCAACCCGTACGTGGCGGCCGAACGGGGCTACGTCGACGCGGTGATCCCGCCGAGCCACACCCGTGGCCAGGTGGCGACCGCCCTCAAGCTGCTCGAGCGCAAGATGGTCACCATGCCGCCGAAGAAGCACGGAAACATCCCGCTATGACCGAGAACGCAACCGACGACACGACGTCGCAAGCGCCCGCCCGCCCCTTCCTGCGGGTGGTGCGCGGCAACCCGTCGGACGAGGAGCTCGCGGTGCTGACCGCTCTCATCGCCGGTGCTGCTGCCGGCGGGGGGTCGGCCCAGACCTCCACCGAGCCGCGCAACGAATGGGGCAGTGCGATCGATCGGCTGCGCCCGCAGTGGGGCGCACCGACGAGCTTCACCAACATGCGCTACTGAGCGCTCCCGGTTCCGTGATAGCTGCAGACAAACCGGTCTTCGTGCTGGCCTCCGCCTCCCCTGCACGCCTGCGTGTGTTGCAGGCCGCGGGCATCGATCCCGTCGTCCGGGTCTCCGACGTCGACGAGGATGCGGTCATCGCCGCGCTGCCCGACTCCACCGACCCGGCCGAGGTGGTGCTCGCGCTCGCGCGGGCGAAGGCCGAAGCGGTGGCCGCAACGCCGGAGATCGCGGCACTCGCGGATCATCGGGCACCGGTCGTGCTGATCGGATGCGACTCGATGCTCCACCTCGGTGATCAGCTCCTCGGCAAGCCGCACACCGCCGAGCGAGCGCTGACCCAGTGGCAGACCATGCGCGGCCGGCACGCCGACCTGCTCACCGGACACCACCTGATCCGCCTCGACGGCGCGAACCGTGCCGAGGCAGGCGACACCTCGTCGACAACGGTGCATTTCGCCGACGCCGCCGACGAGGTGATCGAGCGCTACGTGTCCACCGGCGAGCCCCTCAAGGTCGCCGGCGCCTTCACCCTCGACGGGCTCGGCGGCTGGTTGGTGGAGAAGATCGACGGTGATCCGTCGTCGGTGATCGGTATCGGACTGCCTCTCGTACGGATGCTTGTCGAACGAGTCGGCCTGCGCATCGACGACTTCTGGCGCCCTCTCGCCGGCTGAGGCGCGAGCCCTTCGAGGCCTCGGCTTGTGCCTCGGGCACCTCAGGGAGCGGATGGTGACCCACCCGCCGGCTGAGGTGCGAGCCTGCGAGCCTCGAAGCCCCTGGCGAGATGACACTGCCAAATCAGGAGAACTTCTCCGGCCAGTACTTCGACAGGCAGTCGACGGGTTGGCCCTGCCGATTCAGTTGCGGCCCAGTGAGTCCGATGGTCAGCGCGGTGGCGCGCTCACGAATGGTGCCGTGTCCTTGGTTGGGGCCCGGGTCACCGATGATCGGCAGCAGAGTCGCGACCTGAAGAATATCCTTGGGCGACAACTGATCACGCTGGAACACCGTGGCTGCCCAGTTGCCGGCGAGGCAGTCTGCGATCAGCTCGGAGTTGTTGCCTTGCGGCTGTTGACTTTCCGGGATGTCGAGGACCTCGGAGATCCGGTAGACGATGTTGTGGCCGTATTCGTGCGCGACCACGATCGCAGCGGTGAAGTCGCCGACCACCGGGGACGGCACCCCGAAGACGTTGCCCTGCCAGATCGCCTGGAAGGTCTGCACCGGCAACACGATGGTGCCCTTCGTCGGCTGACCGGATCCGTTGGGCTGGGTGTCCACTGGGCAGAAGAACGCGTTGGCCAGATTCGACGGGATGTTCGCGTCGTTCTCGTCGTCGATGCACTCGGTCCGGAAGGTGGTGCCGGGCTCGATCAGTTCACGGCCGGGATCCGGACTCCCCCAACCCAGTTCGCCGAACCATCCGCCCCAGGTCTCGTCGAGGTCGTTGAACAGGCTGGTGAGGTAGGCCGGCACCGCGGTGTCGGCGTTGGAGTCGGTGACGCCACTCTCCATGACGTCCGACGACGGTGTCGGCAGCTTGGGACACGATGTCGCGCTGCAGGTGCCGGGACTACTCGGCGTCGACGTGGCGGTGCGCGGGCTCGACGTCTCGGCAGAGGATGAGGACGCCGCGCGACTCGACGAACCGGCATTCTTGTCACCGGAATCCAGGACCGAGCAACCGGCCACCGCGAGCATCGAGAAGACGACGGCAACACCGACCAACACCCGTGTCAAACGCGTACGTCCCGCACCGTTCATGGCCAAGAACCTATCAAGCGCGGCCGCACATCGGCAGCGTTGAACGAATGAACTCTGGTGGCGTGCCCCCGCTGCCGTTTCAGGCGCCGAAGACCTCGGGCCAGTACGTGGTGAGGCAATCGATGGGCTGGCCGGGCCGGCCGGGCAGACCGAACCCACGCTGGATCGCCAAACCCCGCTCCGCGCTGGTCCCGTGGCCTTGTCCCGGTTCCGGGTCCCCGACGACCTCGATCAACGACACCGCCTGCCGCAGATCGTCGGGTCGGAGCAATCGCTGCCGCAGCGCGGTCGCCGCCCAGTTGCCGGCAAAGCAGTCGGCGATCAGTTCGCTGTTGTCGCCCTGCGGATACCCACTTCGGGGGATGTTGCCCTGTTGCGCGATCCGGTACACCACGTTGTGGCCGTACTCGTGTGCGACCACGGTCGCGGCGGCGAACTCGCCCGCCCCCAATGGTGCGGGGACACCGACGATCTGGCCGTGCCAGAAGTTGACGAAGGTCTGCACCGGGAGCACAACCGAACCCTGCCGCGTCACCCCCGCACCGTTGGGCGCGGCATCCGCGGAGCAGAAGTAGGCATTCTTCTCGTCGGACGGCACCGGTTCGGCCTCACCGGTTTCCGAGTCGGTGCAACGAGTCATGAAAGTGGTGCCCGGCGCGATCAGGGCGCGGCCGGGCGAGGCATCGCCCCATTGCACCTGACTGAACCACTGACCCCACGACTCGTCGAGGTCATCGAGGGCGTCGGTGAGGAACTGCGTCACGTTGGTTCCGTTGGCATTCTCCGTCGTGACCACTCCGCGCATGAGATTGCCCGACGACTCGTCCAGGTCGGGGCATGCCGCCTTCGTGCATGCGCCGGGCACGACGCCACCGGACGGCGCCGAGGTGCTGGTCGACGTCGTCGTGGTGGTCGTGGAGGTGGTCGACGACGGGCTCGCACTCGTCGTCGACGACGAACCTTTGTCCGACCCTTGCGAACCACACGCCGCGAGCACCATCACGCCGACGGCGGCCAATGCGATCCCGACACGAAACACACGCCGCTCACCTGCACGAATCATGGAAACGAATCTAGCAATCGCGACACCCCCCGAGCGTGGATTGTCGGTGAGCCGAATGACTGGGCCACAAACCCCTAGACTCAGACCGTGAGTGTTGAAACCGACCCGAACCCGGCCTTCGCCGACTACGCCCATCCGGAACGTCTGGTCACCACCCAGTGGCTGTCCGCGCATCTCGGCGCCAAGGGCCTCAAGATCATCGAGTCCGACGAGGACGTGCTGCTCTACGACATCGGGCACATCCCGACGGCGCAGAAGATCGACTGGCACCTCCATCTCAACGATCCGGTGACGCGCGACTACATCAACGGCGAGCAGTTCGCAGAATTGATGCGCAGCAAGGGAATCGAACGCGACGACACGATCGTCATCTACGGCGACAAGAGCAACTGGTGGGCCGCCTACGCGCTGTGGGTGTTCACCCTGTTCGGCCACGAGGACGTCCGACTGCTCGACGGCGGACGTGACGCGTGGATGGCCGAGGACCGGGACACGTCCTTCGACGTGCCCGAGTATCCGCGATCGAACTATCCGGTGGTCGAGCGCGACGACGACACGATCCGCGCGTTCGCGCCAGAGGTCCTGTCCGCCATCGGCACCGAGCCGTTGGTCGATGTGCGCTCACCGCAGGAGTACACCGGCGAACGCACGCACATGCCCGACTATCCCGAAGAGGGCGCACTGCGTGGTGGCCACATCCCGACCGCGGTCTCGATCCCCTGGGCGAAGGCGGCAGCGCCCGACAGCCGATTCCGCCCGCGGGCCGAACTCGACGATGTCTACGAAGGCCTCGACCCCGACACCCCGACCATCGCATATTGCCGCATCGGCGAGCGTTCGAGCCACACCTGGTTCGTGCTCACTCACCTGCTCGGCTTCACCAAGGTGCGCAACTACGACGGTTCGTGGACCGAGTGGGGCAACGCGGTCCGGGTGCCCATCGCCGTCGGCACCGAGCCGGGTTCGCCGCCCGGTTCCGCGGCATGACCCTGCCGCCCGCCCTGGCCGAGATCGTCGACGATTTCGGGGCTCTCGGCGATTCGGACAAGGTCACGCTGTTGCTCGAGTTCGCCGGGGAACTGCCCGCGTTGCCCGATCACTTGCGCGAGGACGCGATGGAACCGGTACCCGAGTGCCAGTCGCCGGTGTTCCTGTCGGTCGACGCGACGCAGCCGTCCGCGGTGCGCCTCTACTTCAGCGCGCCTCGGGAGGCACCGACCACTCGCGGGTTCGCGTCGATCCTGCATCAGGGCCTCGACGGCGCATCGGCCGAGGAGATCCTCGAGGTGCCCGCCGACTTCTACTACGACCTCGGACTGGGGTCGGCGGTGAGCCCGCTGCGCCTGCGCGGCATGGCCGGGATGCTGGGGCGCATCAAGGGTCAGGTCCGCACCCAGACCTCCGCCGGGCCGAGTTCCAACCATCCCGGGGCATGAAGTTCGTCCAGATCCGCGACGAACCGCTCGAACCCGGTGGGCTCGTCGAATGGACGCCTTTCGTGCCGGGTGGGCTCGGCGCATGGAGCACCGATTCGCGGTTGACGTCGCACAATCACGAGGAGCACTTGCGCTCCGCCTTCGAGTACCGGGTGCGCACCCGCCGTGAGGGTGGCCGGGAGTCGTGGTTGGGTTTGTCGATCGAATTCGACGAACCGCTGTCGATCCCCGCGATCCGCTCGGTCCTGACGCAGTGGATCGATCGGCACGAGGTGCTGCGCAGTCACGTCGTGATCAAGGGCCGCGGGCTGCAGCGTCTGACCACCGCGCCGGGCACCGTCAAGCTCAAGATGGGCCGAATCGGCTGGTACAACGCGTCGGGTCCGCTGATGGAGCAGATCGCCGGGTCCTTCGATCGGGCCACTGCCCCGCTGCAGTGGCCGGCGTACATGTTCGCGACGGTCGGCCGGGAGCGGTCGTTCACCCTGCTTTTCGCCGCCGACCACTCGCTGGTCGACGGCTACTCGCTGATCATGGCTCAGCAGGAACTCGTGACGCTCTACCGCGCGGTCCGTGAGCGCCGGGCCGCGAACCTGCCCGAGGTGGGCAGCTACGTCGATTTCAGCGCACAGGAACGACGTCTTGCCGATCAGTCGGGCGCCGACCATCCCGCGGTGGCCACGTGGCAACGCTTCCTCGCGTCGGGCTCCGGCGACATGCCGCCCTTGCTGGCCGACACCTCTGCGTCCGATACCTCTGCGTCCGACACCTCTGCGTCCGACACCTCTGCGTCCGATACCTCTGCGTCCGACACCTCTGCGTCCGACACCTCTGGGTCCGATACCTCTGCGTCGACGCGAGTTGCCACCGTCGATCCCGATCCCGCCACCGACGACCCCCAGGAATCCCTGTGGGGCACGATCCTCGACGACGCGGGCGCCAACCGGTTCAACGCCGTCTGTTCGGAGGCCGGCGGCACCCTCACCGCTGGGGTTCTGGCCGCGTTCGCCGTCGTTCACCACCAACTGACCGGCGACAGCGAGTTCCGCTGCGTCCTTCCCCGGCACACACGCGACGACACGCAATGGCTCACTGCGCTCGGCTGGTTCGTCGCGGTGGCACCGTTCTGTATCGACATGTCGGATTCGCCGAGCTTCGACGAGTCCATCACCCGCGCCACGGCCGAGCTCAAGAACGGCAGGCGGGGCGCTACGTTGCCGTTCCTCCGCGTCGCCGAGCTGCTCGGCCACAAGGGGCATCCGCGGTTCGTGATCTCCTTCATCGACACCCGGTATGCGCCGGGTGCCGGCGTGGCCGACGCCGGAAGGGCCAAGGTGATCCGCAGCCACAGCTATGCACCCGACGAGGTGTACATCTGGATCAACCGCACGCCGTCCGGAATGCGGTATTCGGCACGCTTCCCCCGCGAGTCCGCGCAGCCCGCGACACCCGGAGTGAACAATTCCACTCCGCACTCCGAGGACGGCGATCGCATCGACCCCGACGTCGGTCCCGTGCACGCCTACCTGCACGCATTCACCGAACTCGTTCGATCGCTCGGTGACGCGAGCACCTTCGGTCCGACGATGTGACATAGGGCTCCACCGAACGATTGCTCGGTGGGCTAGGGTATTCCCCGGAACGTGCGACACATACACTCCCAGGTGTCGTACGTCACCCGCTGAGGTCACACCCCGACCGCGCGGGTGCACCCACAAGACTCGATGTCCGACATGCCTGTGCAGCGCCGCAAGTCGCAGCACCCAGCACGAGTAAGGCCCAGGAGAACAAGTGCCCAGTTCCACGACCCCGTCCGTCATCAGCAAGGTCCTGATCGCCAACCGTGGCGAGATCGCCGTGCGCGTGATCCGCGCCGCTCGTGACGCCGGACTCGCCAGTGTCGCCGTCTACGCCGAGCCCGACGCGGATGCACAGTTCGTGAAATTGGCCGACGAGGCCTTCGCGCTGGGCGGACAGACCTCGGCCGAGTCGTACCTGGTGTTCGACAAGATCCTGGATGCCGCCGCAAAGTCGGGCGCCGACGCAATCCACCCCGGCTACGGCTTCCTGTCGGAGAACTCCGACTTCGCGCAGGCCGTCATCGACGCCGGGCTGATCTGGATCGGACCGTCGCCGCAGTCCATCCGCGACCTCGGCGACAAGGTCACCGCCCGCCACATCGCCCTCAAGGCCGACGCGCCGATGGCGCCGGGCACCAAGGACCCGGTGAAGGATGCCGACGAGGTCGTCGCCTTCGCCGAAGAACACGGTGTTCCCGTGGCCATCAAGGCCGCATTCGGTGGTGGCGGACGCGGCATGAAGGTCGCCTACACCATCGAGGAGATCCCCCACCTGTTCGAGTCGGCGACCCGTGAGGCAATCGCCGCCTTCGGCCGCGGCGAGTGCTTCGTGGAGCGCTACCTCGACAAGGCGCGCCACGTCGAGGCACAGGTCATCGCCGATCAGCACGGCAATGTCATCGTCGCGGGCACCCGCGACTGCTCGCTGCAGCGCCGCTTCCAGAAGCTCGTCGAGGAGGCCCCCGCTCCGTTCCTGACCGATGAGCAGCGCGCCAAGATCCACTCCTCGGCCAAGGCCATCTGCCGTGAGGCCGGGTACTACGGTGCCGGCACCGTCGAGTTCCTCGTCGGCAGCGACGGCCTGGTGTCGTTCCTCGAGGTCAACACCCGCCTGCAGGTCGAACACCCGGTCACCGAGGAGACCGCGGGCATCGACCTGGTGCGCCAGCAGTTCCGCATCGCCAACGGCGAGAAGCTGGAGATCTCCGAGGACCCGACCCCGCGCGGACACTCCTTCGAGTTCCGCATCAACGGCGAGGACGCGGGCCGCAACTTCCTGCCCGCTCCCGGCCCGATCACCGTCTACAAGGAGCCGACCGGCCCGGGCGTGCGCGTCGACTCCGGCGTCGTCGCGGGCGACGTCATCGGCGGACAGTTCGACTCGATGCTGGCCAAGCTGATCGTCACCGGCGAGAACCGCGAGCAGGCGCTCGAACGGTCGCGTCGCGCGCTGGCCGAGTTCCAGGTCGAGGGTCTGGCCACAGTTCTGCCGTTCCACCGCCACATCGTCGAGAACCCGGCCTTCCACGGCCACGTCGACGAGAACGGCGTCGAGAAGTTCGATATCTACACCAAGTGGATCGAGACCGACTGGGACAACCCGATCGAGCCCTACACCGGTGCTGAGGCGATCGAGGACGACGACGAGGCCCCGCGCCAGAAGGTCGTCGTCGAGGTCGGCGGACGCCGCGTCGAGGTGTCGCTGCCCGGCGATCTCGCACTCGGCAACGGTGGCGGCGGCAACGGCGTGGTCCGCAAGAAGCCGAAGGCCCGCTCACGCAAGAAGGGTGGCGGCGCTGCCGCATCCGGTGACGCCGTGGCCGCCCCGATGCAGGGCACCGTGGTCAAGGTCGCCGTCGAGGAGGGCCAGCAGGTCGCCGCGGGCGAGCTCGTCGTCGTCCTCGAGGCCATGAAGATGGAGAACCCGGTCACCGCGCACAAGGACGGCGTTGTCACCGGACTCTCCGTCGAGGCCGGCGCCGCTGTCACCCAGGGCACCGTCCTCCTCGAGCTGAAGTAGTAACGCTGCAAGCAGTCGAGATCAACGCCGGGACCTGGTATCTGCGTGCGCTTCGTGCGGACGACCGGATATCCGATGTCCCGGCGTTGTCCGATCTCGGGGTAGACGACCCCGCCGGATACGTCTCGACCGCCGACCGCAATTGGGCAGGCGAAACCGAATTCGTCTGGGCCATCTGCATTCCGACCACCGGTGAGCTGATCGCCCTGATCGGTGTCACCCGCGACGGCGAGACGGGCCACCTGTGGGCGCGCGCCCGCTCCGGCTACGACGAGGCAGTCGAGGTCGCCACCGGCCCCGTCACCCGGTTTGCCGAGGGTGCGCTCGGGCTCACGGTCGAACCGGCCTGACGCTGATCGGAAAGAGCCGCCGACCACTGCTGGTTGAGTAGCGACGAGCGAGCGCAGCGAGCCCGCCGCGTATCGAAACCTCGGGAGACGGCAGTGTCAGCGACAACCGGGTTGCGGACACGGAATCTCGCCGGATTTCGATACGCCTCGCCCTGAGGGGCTCGGCTACTCCTTGGATTGAGCTTGTCGAAATCAATCAGCAGATGGGCTAAGCCAGCGGGAGCGAGACTCTTCACACCACCGACCGACCCGACCATCCAGGACTCGGAGCCATCGTCGGCCACGGTTGGTCGCCACGCGCAGGTCCGCGATTCAGTGACGCGTCCGGAACCGTTGCGGCACAGGCATGTTGGTCGGCGGTCGGGGTCGGGTAGACGGCGGCGAAGTCGTATCGGGTGGTGTACCAACCGCCGAACACTGCGGTCTCCGGAGTACGCAAGCGGCCGCTCGCAGCGGTAGGCGGTGTTGCACCCTCACGCCGGAAGTCGATCTCCACCGGGTGCGGATCGTCGACCTTCGACACCCACGCATCACCGTCGCGCACAGACCGATATCCATAGCGGCACAGCACAATACGAGTTCGATCGACACCGTCGATCCGACGCAGCGACGTGAAGAAGGCCGTGCCCACGGCGTGGCGTCCAGCCGACACACCCGACGGATACGCCAGGATCATCTGGTCGATGTTCGACGGCGAGGCCTGCACGAAGCCGCGGTAACCCCACTGCACAGATCCACCGGCGTTGGCGAGTTCGAAGGACTCGACGTACGCGCGGACAAACGTACCCTCGGGACTCGACATGTCGAGTGCCGGCCCGGCGATCCATCGGAAGGTGGTGTCGAACTCTGCCGGCACATGGGCATCGTGTGACGAGGTGACCGTGGCAGTCGGTGTGTCCGGACCGCGCGCACATCCGGCGACCAGCGCGATCCCGACCACGATGGCAGCGACCCATGCGCGATGTGTACGCGTCACGGCCATCACCTCACGGTTCGCGGCCCCCGGATTTCTGCCCCTTGGTGCACCCTAGGCACAAGTGCTCTCGCATCACGGCAACGGAGTGCACCGGAACGACCACGAGACGGCAACGAAACGGAAACGGTCAGGATCGTAGGGATGCCGCGACCTGGCCCGTCCCGGCGTAGTCACCCTCACGCTCGTGATGAAAGTCCTTCTGCCGAATCAACACCGCGGTGACCACCGCCGCCACTGCGGCCGTCACCGACGCGATGGCGAGGATCTGGTCGAGTCCCGCGACATATCCCTGTGCGGCTTCGGCGAGCACCTGTCCCCGCATCGGGCCGGGCACGCCCTGCATCACCTGCGCGACATCGCCACTCGCGAGCGCGTCACCGATCTCCCGAGACCTCGAGGCGAGCGGACCGTCGGCCAGGGCGTCACTGACCACGTCGGAGTAGCGCGCGGCCAGCAGACTGCCCAGTAGTGCGACGCCGGTGGCGATACCGATCTGGCGGAAGGTCGAGTTGATGCCCGACGCCATTCCCGCGCGGGCCTGTTCGACCACCCCGACAGCCGTCGACGCCAATGGCGGATTGATCAGGCCGGTGCCGATCCCGGCCACCACGAATCCGGGGATCAGCTGTGTCCAGTTACCGGTCGGATCGGTGCCGCGCAGCAGCCACAGGCCCACCGCAACCAGCACGAACCCGGGCGCGATCAGCCAGCGCACCGGCACCACGTCGGACAGTCGGCCCGCAACACCGGCCGCGAGGAACACCACACCCGAGAACGGCAGGAACCGGAGACCGGCCTCGAGAGCCGAATAGCCCATGATCGACTGCAGATAGATCACCAGGTAGGTCAGCACCGAGAACATCGACGCCGAGATGGCCCACGCCGCAACGAGTCCGCCGCTGAAGGTCGGTACCCGCAGTAGTGAAGCGTCGATCATCGGTTGGGACACAACACGTTCGACGATCACAAACGCGATCAGGAGCACTGCCGCAAGGCCAAGCGAGCCAGCGGCCGTCAACGATCCCCAGCCGTCAGCGTGACTCCGGATCAGTCCGAAGACCAGGAACGCCAACGCGGCACTGAACGTCACGCACCCCAACCAGTCGATGCGATGCGCACCCGGCGCCTTGGATTCATCGACTCCCCACAGCGTGATCGCGAGCGCGAAGATCCCCACCGGGATGTTCACGTAGAAGATCCAGTGCCAGGAGATCCCGCTGGTGAGCAGGCCGCCGAGCACCGGGCCGACTGCAACGGACACACCGGTCACCGCACCGAACACGCCGAAGGCGACACCCCGCTCCTTCGGCGCGAACGCCTGCGCCAACAGCGCCAGCGAGGTCGCGAACATGATCGCGCCGCCGACGCCCTGCAATGCCCGCGCGCCGACCAGGAATTCGATCGTCGGGGCAAGACCACAGAGCAGCGAGCCGATGGTGAACACCACGATGCCGGACGCGAACACCACCTTGCGACCGACGATGTCGGCGATGGTTCCCGAGGTCAGCAACAGTGCGGTCAGCGTCAGCGCGTAGGCGTCGATCACCGAAATCAATAGAGCGTGACATATTTTGAGTTCTCACTCAAGAACTTGACAGAGGTCAGCTAGTGTGGCCGGTGTGATGCGCCGAGGACGACCCCCGAAGACCGGCCGCGACGAGATCGTCGCCGCCGCCGTCGAAGTGCTGGCCGAACGCGGCATCGCCCGTCTCACCACACGCGAAATCGCCTCCCGCATGGGCATTTCCGAGGGCACCATCTTCTATCACTTCGGCGATCGGAAGGGGCTCATCAAGGCCGTCTTCGACGAGTCGCTGCGGCCCCTGCTGCAATTCAAGACGCTGCCGCCCGAACCACCGCAGAACCTCGACGACCTGCGCGCCGGCATCGCCTACTTCACCGAGACCGTCGGCAACTTCCTCGAATCCGGGCTCGACGTCCTCTTCGCCACCCAGGCCGACGCGGACCTCCGCACCGACATCCACGCAGTGATGGCGGAGAACGACTACGGCCCCCAGCACGGACTGGCCGCGATCACCGGCTTCATCGAAGACGCCCAGGCTGCCGGGTTCGCGAATCCCGAGGCCGATGCCGGTGCGCTCGCCTACCTGCTGCTGAGTTCGGTGTTCTTCCGGACCACCCAACCCCGACTTGTCGGACACGACCGCGGCAGAGTGGACGCCACAAGGACGCTCGACACCGTCATGCTGGTCTTGACACCGCAGAGCGCCGGCGACGACGCGTCGGCTCATTCGACGTCGACATCGGCCCCCGTCGCGAGATCCCCACATTCGACGTCCACGACATCCGCACGGTCGCGTAGGTAGGCCCTGGCTCCGACCTCGCCGCCGACCACGGCGAGCACGCCATCGATGTGATCGATCCCGATGTAGACCGGGTGCCCGGGGCGGCCGTCGAATACCGCTCGTGCCAACACTGAGCGGTGGCCTTCGGCTGCCGAGAGCACCCGGGCAACGACGTCCGCGCCCACATCCGGCGTGTCAACAACATGTAAAAGAACTCCGGCCAGTCCGGACTCATTGCGTGCGGCGCGAAGCACAGCAGCGACCGTCGACCCCATTCCATCCGACCAGTCGGGGACGACGATCGCCGATGCTCCCGCCGGCGCCGACACCACTGCGGCACCCATGGCGACCATCACCTCCGGGCACCCTCCGTCCCGCAGCGCGGAGACCGCGATTGTCAGCCATTCCCCTTGGTGAGCAAGTATTTTCGGCATTCCGTATCGAGTGCCGGCACCGGCGGCGAGCACCACACCCAGCACTTTTCCGGAGCGTCCGACAGGTCCGCCGACCTCCACGTCACTCTCGCCCACAGCCGCCTCCGATCACCGCTGATCGATGTCCGATCCGCACCTTTTACCCGGTCGCAATATACGATCCGCCACCCAGCGAGGTTCGCACACCGGGTCCACTATTTAGCTGCCGGTCGATGATCGCGATGTTCGCTCCTGCGTGCCCGGTGGCAGGGCGAACTCGCCTGCCACACCCCAGACGCCGCAACCCCCAAACGCACGACCCAGGAGAACATCATGGCGACGGATGCAATACCAGCAGCCACCCCCAAGACGCCGAAGAAGCGCATCCATCCCGTCGACCAGGTGCCGCCGTTCGGCAAGATGGTCGCCCTCGGCGCCCAGCACGTCGTCGCCTTCTATGCGGGCGCCGTCCTCGTCCCGCTGCTCATCGCGCGCGCCATCAATCTCGACGACGAAGCGCTGACCATGCTGATCACCGCCGACCTCTTCACCTGCGGCATCGCATCGCTGCTGCAGGCGGTCGGCTTCTGGAAGATCGGCGTCCGCCTACCCCTGCTGCAGGGCATCACCTTCGCGACTCTGGCTCCGGTCATCAAAATCGCCAACGACAACGCCGGCACCGGCGAGCACGCGGCTCGCGTCGGCCTGCAGACCGTCTACGGCGCCGTCATCGCGGCCGGTGTGTTCACCTTCCTGATCGCGCCGTTCTTTGCCAAACTGATCCGATTCCTGCCCGCGGTCGTGACCGGCACGCTGATCACCATCATCGGTATCTGCCTGTTGCCGATCGGCGCGGGCGACGCGGTGACCGACCCCGCGACGCACGACCACGACCCCGCCAATCCGCGCTGGATCATGTACGCACTGGGGACGATTCTGCTGATCGTGTTGATGCAGCGGTTCTTCCGCGGGTTCATGGCCACCATCGCCGTTCTGGTCGGCCTCGCGACCGGCACCTTCGTCGCGTGGCTGCTCGGTGACGCCAGTTTCAGCAGCGTCGGCGAAGCGAGTTGGTTGGGCTTCACCCCGCCGTTCGCCTTCGGCTGGCCACGCTTCGACATCGTCGCGATCGTGTCGCTCATCGTGGTGCTGCTCGTGGTCATCGTCGAATCGACGGGTTCGGTCTTCGCCACCGGCGAGATCGTCGGCAAGCGCATCAAGAAGGAAGACGTCGCGGCGACCGTTCGCGCCGACGGCCTGGCCACCGTGATCGGCGGATCGTTCAACTCGTTCCCCTACACCGCGTTCTCCGAGAACGTCGGACTGGTGCGTCTGACCGGCGTCAAGAGCCGCTGGGTCGTCGCCTGCGCCGGAGTCATCATGATCATCCTCGGTGTGCTGCCCAAGCTGGCCAAGGTCGTCGAGTCCATTCCCGCACCGGTTCTCGGCGGCGCGGCGCTGATCATGTTCGCGACGGTCGCGATCGTCGGCATCCAGACCCTGACAACCGTCGACTTCACCGACCACCGCAACCTGATCATCTCGGCGACGTCGCTGGCCATCGCCCTCTACGTCGAGCACTCGCAGTCCTCGCCCCCCACCACCGTGATGGCCAAGGACGGCACCCCGATCGAGGTGCCCGCACTGCCCGGCGTGGACCAGGCGATGCCCAACATCTTCCTACAGATACCCTTCTCCACCGGCATCACCATGGGCGCGATCAGCGCAATCCTGTTGAACCTCTTGTTCTTCCACATCGGACGCAAGGGCCCGGCGGTTGCCGGCGGCGGTGCGATCACCCTGGACGAGGTCAACGCGATGTCGATCGAGCAGTTCCGCGCGACCTTCGGTGGCGTGGTGCAGAACGTCGACTGGGTGCTCGACCGCGCCTTCGAACAGCGGCCGTTCGAGGATGTCCACGATCTGCGCAGCGCGTTCCAGGAAGCGATGCTCACCGGCAGCGACGACCAGCACATGCAGCTCATCCAGGCCTTCCCCGACCTCGGCGCCGAGGACGAGGACACCGGCGAGCTCATCGCGGTCGACCACAAGGGTCTCTCGCACCTGGAGGAAACCGAACACGAGAACGTGGTGAACCTCGCGTCGGCCTACCGCGAGCACTTCGGGTTCCCGCTGGTGATCTGTGCCCGCGAGACCGAACGCTACGACCGCGTGCTGCGCAACGGCTGGGCACGCATGGACAACTCCGAGACGTCGGAGAAGTCCTTTGCGCTCATCGAGATCGCGAAGATCGCCAACTACCGCTTCGATGATCTCGTCGCCGACGCCAATCCGATCACCTCGGCCCGATTCAGCCGCCAGCCCGAACTCTCTTAGGGTAGGGGTATGCGACGGGTGGATTGGCGTGGGCTCGAGAGTTTCAACGAGCTCAGCGAACGGCAGGCGATCAGCACGCTCTACGAGTGCTGCAGCTCGTCGATCTGGGCCCTTCGGGTTGCCCGGGCACGTCCGTTCGCCGACGAGGAAGCACTGCTCGAGTACGCGGATCTGATTCTCGCCGAGCTGACCGACGCCGACCTCGACGAGGCGTTGTCGGGCCATCCCCGCATCGGGGACCGGCCCGACAACCCGTCGTCGCAGCGGGAGCAGAGCGGGGTATCGGGCGCCGACCCGGCCGTGCTGACCGAGCTGAAGGATCTGAACAAGGCCTACGACGACAAGTTCGGCCACGTCTACCTGGTCTTCGCCAACGGACGCCCGGCCGACGAACTACTCGCGATCCTCAAGGAACGCATCCGCAACGACGCCGACACCGAACGACGCGTGCTGCGCATGGAGCTCGCGAAGATCAACCGCAGCAGGCTGATTCGGATGCTGGCACCGGCCGGACAATTCGCCGACGAGAAGGCGGGCTGATGACCGGGTTGTCCACGCACGTCCTCGACGCGGTGTCCGGCTCTCCGGCGGTCGGGGTGGCGGTCGCCCTGCAGGACGCGAGCGGTACCGAGTTGGCCTCGGGCAGTACGGATTCCGACGGACGTATCGGTCAGGTCAACACCGATCCGCTGGTGCCGGGGATCTACCACCTCGTCTTCGACACCGGAGAATGGTTCGCCGACAACGACATCAACGGCTTCTATCCGGAGATCGACATCTGTTTCGAGGTCGACGATCCGGATCGGCACTACCATGTGCCGGTTCTACTCAGCCCGTACTCGTACTCGACGTATCGGGGTAGTTGATCTCCCGCTCGACCTTGAGGTGCCCCACTTCCGCTCCACCTTGAGGTGCCCCAACTTCCGCTCCCTGAGGTGCGAGGAGCGCAAGCCGCCGGGCTGAGGAGCCCCATTGCGAGGTACGAGCATGGAGCGTCTCGAAGTCGACGAGCCTCGAAGGGCCTGGTGAGATGACGTCGCCAGGCCTTCGAGGCTCCTCGCAAGGGCTCGTCGCACCTCAGGCAGCGGAGGAGGGTTCGCACCTGGCCTGCGGTAGGGGATAGAGACGCCACAACAACAGCGACGCCGCCCGGAAAATCCGGACGGCGTCGTTGTTAAGTCGGTGTCAGAGCTTGGTGACCGAGGTCGCCTGGGGACCCTTGGGACCCTGCTCCACCTCGAACTCGACGCGCTCTGCCTCGTCAAGGCTGCGGTATCCGCCGCCCTGGATGGCCGAGTAGTGAACGAAAACGTCACCATCGGTGCTGTTGTCCGGAGCGATGAAGCCGAAGCCCTTTTCGCTGTTGAACCACTTGACGGTTCCTTGAGCCATGATGCTGTTTACTTCTCTCTTTATGCAGACGCACCTCAACTGAGGCGCGCCGATCTATCCTGCCACACGATGGGCGTCCCCGCTTAATCGGCGTCCACACTCCCCTTTGGCCAGGACTGAGCTGGACGGTAGCCTGGCACACGCAACTGGTTCGCCGACCGGGTTGACTATGGAGCCCCTGCTCCCGCGTTCGGCGTCGAACCTGTCCCACACGGGACGGGTGAGAGGGAATCCGGTGAGAATCCGGAACTGTCCCGCAGCGGTATGTCGGAACGACCGCCGTCACAAGCACTGGACCACGGGTCTGGGAAGCGACGGCCAGTAGGACCGCGCAGCAGAGACCTTCTGCCGCGCCCGCCGACGAGTCCGAAGACCTGCCAGCGGTACCGGACGCGCCGCGTCCGGTGGCTCACCGCCTCGTGGAATGGGCGCTGGTCGAAGAAGACGAATCGTGCTGTGGCAGTGCCGTGCGCGATGGGGCTTGTCGACCCTCCCTGCCGGCGGTGGACCATCCACATCGTTTGCAGGAGAAGCATTTCCATGTCAACCTCTGGGAAATCACCGGCTCGCCGGTTCACCACAACTGTCCTGGGTACACCCCGGATCGGGCCCCGTCGGGAGCTCAAGCGCGCTGTCGAGGGCTACTGGGCCGGACGCGTCTCGGCCACCGACCTCGACAAGGTCGCCGCCGATCTTCGTCGTCAGACCTGGCAGGAACTCGCCGACGCCGGGCTGGACTCGATCCCGGTCAACGCGTTCTCGTACTACGACCAGATGCTCGACACCGCCGCCATGCTCGACGCACTGCCGCCGCGCGTGGCCGGCATCGACGATCCGCTCGACCGCTACTTCGCCGCCGCACGCGGCAACGCCGACGTCACTCCGCTGGAGATGACCAAGTGGTTCGACACCAACTACCACTACCTGGTGCCGGAGATCTCCGACTCGACGACGTTCCGGTTGCGCCCCGAGAAGGTTCTCGCCGAGATCGCGCAGGCCCACGGCCTGGGCGTCGCTGCCCGGCCGGTGATCGTCGGACCGGTCACGTTCCTTGCGCTGGCCAAGGCGGTCGACGGCGCCGCTCACCCGATCACACGCATCGACGACGTCCTGCCCGCCTACTTCGAGCTCCTCGACCATTTGGTCGACGCCGGCGTCGAATGGGTGCAGTTCGACGAGCCCGCGCTGGTCACCGACGCCGTCGAGGGCCTGCCGCAACTCGCCGGTGCTGTATACCAACGCCTCGCCGGGGTCTCGCGCCGGCCGGCGATCCTCGTCGCCACCTACTTCGGCGACCCGGGCAGCGCGCTCGGCGAACTCGCCCGCACCGGTGTCGAGGGCATCGCCGTCGATCTCGTGGAGGGCAGCGTCGACTCCGTCGCCGCCGTCCCCGAGCTCGCCGACAAGCTGGTCGTCGCAGGTGTCGTCAACGGGCGCAACATCTGGCGCACCGACCTGGACAAGGCCTTGGGAACCCTCGGTTCCATCCTCGGGTCGGTCGGCAACCTTGCGGTCTCCACGTCGTGCTCCACTCTGCATGTGCCCTACACCCTCGACGCCGAGGATGCGCTCGACGACAATCTGCGCGGTTGGCTGGCCTTCGCGTCGGAGAAGTATCGCGAGGTCGCGGCGCTGGCACACGCAGTGCGCGACGGTCGCGACAGCGAGGCAGCAGCGTTCGACGAGAGCCGGCGCGCGCTGGCCACCCGCGAGACCGATGACCGGCTGCACGACCCGGCGGTCCGCGCCCGGCTGGAGGCCGTGACGTCGGCCGACATCACCCGCGGTGAGGCCGCCGCCCGGCTGGAGCAGCAATACGAGCAGCTGGGTCTGCCTCCGCTGCCCACCACCACGATCGGCTCCTACCCGCAGACCTCGGCCATCCGATTGGCTCGGGCCGCGCTGCGCAAGGGCGAGATCGATGAGGCGGAGTACGAACGCCGCATGCAGGCCGAGGTGGCCGATGTGGTTGCACTGCAGGAGAAGATCGGTCTCGACGTGCTGGTGCACGGCGAACCCGAGCGCAACGACATGGTGCAGTACTTCGCCGAGCAGCTCGACGGATTCTTCGCCACCCAGAACGGCTGGGTGCAGTCGTACGGCACCCGCTGCGTGCGTCCGCCGATCCTGTACGGCGATGTCCGCCGTCCGACGCCGATGACCGTCGACTGGATCACCTACGCGCAGTCGCTGACCGCCAAGCCGGTCAAGGGCATGCTCACCGGGCCGGTCACCATCCTGGCGTGGTCGTTCGTCCGCGACGATCAGCCGCTATCGGAGTCGGCGAATCAGATCGCGTTCGCGATTCGCGACGAGACCGTCGACCTCGAGAAGGCAGGCGTCGGCATCATCCAGGTCGACGAACCGGCGCTACGCGAGTTGCTGCCGCTGCGTGACGCCGACAAGCCCGCCTACCTGGACTGGGCCGTCACCGCTTTCCGGCTGTCCACGTCGGGCGTCGCCGACACCACCCAGGTGCACACCCACCTGTGCTATTCGGAGTTCGGCGAGGTCATCGGGGCGATCGCGGCGCTCGACGCCGACGTCACCTCGATCGAGGCTGCCCGCTCGCACATGGAGGTGCTCGACGACCTCAACAAGGTCGGCTTCTCCAATGCGGTCGGACCGGGTGTCTACGACATCCACTCGCCGCGCGTCCCCGGCACCGGCGAGATCGAGGAGTCGCTGGCGGCCGCCCTGAAGGCCGTCGACGCGCGGCGCCTGTGGGTCAACCCGGACTGCGGGCTCAAGACCCGTGGCAACGAAGAAGTGATCGAGTCGCTCACCAACATGGTCGCCGCCGCGCAGACCATGCGCGAGCAGCTCGTCTGATACGCACACCGAGAACTACCACGTACACACGGGATCTCGTGTGTACGTGGTAGTTCTGTGTGTGCACCTCATCGATCGCGCAGGACATGCGACGGCGCCACCCCGTACTTGCGCCGGAAGGCCGCCGCGAACCGTCCGGTGTGGGTGAATCCCCACCGCATCGCCACGTCCGTCACCGACGACTCGACCCCGGACGCCAGGTCGTGGTGCACCGCGGCCAGCCGGATTTCGACGAGGCATTCGCGCGGCGTGCGGCCCACGTACTCGCGGAAGCCTTCCTGCAGGCGGCGCACACTGACTCCCGCGATCTCGGCCATGTCGGCCGCCGACCAGGCGCGGGACGGATCCGCGCGCAGAGCGTCGAGCACGCGCGTGACGATGCGAGGTTGCAGGGTCTTGTGGTCCGACGGATCGTCGGTGAGCGTCGCGAGTAGAAATGCGTCCGTCAGCGACGCGGCGAGTTGTTGCGCCACAAGCGGATTGGCCAACAGCGGGTCGTCGTCGGGCTGACCCGCGATCGACTGGACGAGCCGAAACCAGCTCGCCCCTTCGGGCGAGTGCAGATCAAGCTGGTCGGGCAGACGCGCATCGGGTCCACCTGTCACGCGACAGACCTCGTGCTGCAGGAAATCGCGGTCGATCTTGACCCCGAGAATGGTGCACGTGCTCGACCAACGGGTGATCTCCGCCGGAGTATCGGGCGGATTGATGGTGGCCGAGCCGCTGGTCGAGACCACCGTGCTCCCGGCGACGCTGGTCTCGAGCACCCCGTCGAGGGGCACATTGATGCCGTAGGCGCCGGGATGGTCGGAGTGGATGGCCACTTCGGCGCCCCATCCGATCCGCGCGATTCTCAGGGGCCCGACGACGGTCACCGCGACGTCGGCGTCGATCGCCGTGCTGCCCGTTTCCCGAGGACTCAGTTCGTGTGGAAAGTACGCGTCGGACACAGCCGCCGAGGCCGCTTCCCACTCCGCATCACCCGGTATACGAAGCCGCTCGACCAGGCTCATGACAACTCCTCACGACCTCACCGCGCATTCCGGATCCCCATCGCGTTCGGCGGATCGAAGACGGGCTGCGGTCGATTTATGTTCTACCTCACATTCTGCCTCATCGGAAGGAGAGGTCACATGGAACGCAAGACGCTACAGAATGTCTTCGGCCAGTTCGCCAGCGGCGTCACGGTCATCACCTGCGCGAACGCAGACGGCGAGCCACACGGCGCAACGGTGACAGCGTTCACCGCAGTCTCACTCGAGCCGCGGCTGTGCCAAGTCACGCTCACCCGAAAATCCAAGGCGTGCAGCTACTTAGAAGACAAGCCATTCGCGGTGAACATCCTCGCCGCCGATCAGCTCGACATCGCGATGCACTTCGCCGGCCGCCCGGCCACCCCCGGTCCGGTGTGGGCACAGGGACCGACCGCGCCTGTTCTGTGCGACGCGGCCGCCACCATCAGCTGCGTTCCGTGGCGCAGCTATGACGGCGGCGACCACATCATCTTCATCGGCGAGATTGTCGACGCCGAAGCCAGCGGAAAGTCCCCGCTTCTCTACTACCGCAGCACTTTCCATGATCTCGGCGAACCCACCGTCAACTCGCTGTGGACCCTGTGCGCCGACGATCCGCACTCCGGGTGGTTCGACTCGACCACCGACTTCACACCGTTCCGGCGCACCCTCGACCAGCCCGCCTGACCACAAAACCGTTCCACACGAACGCGATTCATCGACAGTCACGATCAATCGATCAGAAAGAGGTATCAATCATGACGACCATCGAGCGCCCCACCGACTCACAGACCGCAGCACCACAGACCAATCCGGCTGCCGACGCGGAGGCCAACAAGAAGCAGAACTTCGCCTCGCGCCCCATGACCGGCGACGAGTACATCGAGTCCCTGCGCGACGGTCGCGAGATCTGGCTGCACGGCGAGCGAGTCAAGGATGTCACCACCCATCCCGCGTTCCGCAATCCGATCCGGATGACCGCCCGGCTCTACGACTCGATGCACGACCCGGAGACCAAGGACAAGGTGACCGCACCCACCGACACCGGCAACGGCGGCGTCACCATGCCGTTCTTCAAGGCGTCGACCAGTTCGGAAGACCTCATCAAGGAGCGCGACGCCATCGCCGAGTGGGCGCGCATGACCTACGGCTGGATGGGCCGCTCCCCCGACTACAAGGCCAGCTTCCTGGGCACTCTGCACGCCAACAAGGACCTCTACGCACCGTTCGAGGCCAACGCGGAACGCTGGTACCGCGAGTCGCAGGAGAAAGTCCTGTACTGGAATCACGCCATCATCAATCCGCCGGTGGACCGTCAGCTCCCGCCCGACGAGGTGGGCGACGTGTTCATGAAGGTCGAGAAGGAGACCGACGCCGGCCTCGTCGTCTCCGGCGCCAAGGTCGTCGCCACCGGTTCGGCCATCACCAACTACAACTTCATCGCCCACTACGGTCTGCCGATCAAGAAGAAGGAATTCGCCCTGATCTGCACGGTGCCGATGGACGCTCCCGGTATCAAGCTGATCTGCCGCAGCTCCTACACCGAGCAGGCCGCGGTGATGGGCAGCCCATTCGACTATCCGCTCTCGAGCCGGATGGACGAGAACGACACCATCTTCGTCTTCGACAAGGTCCTGGTGCCGTGGGAGAACGTCTTCATGTACGGCGACGTCGACCGCATCAACGCGTTCTTCCCGCAGTCAGGCTTCTTGCCGCGCTTCACGTTCCAGGGCTGCACCCGCCTTGCCGTGAAGCTCGACTTCATCGCCGGCCTGCTGATGAAGGCCCTCGACTGCACCGGCTCGGGCGGCTTCCGCGGCGTCCAGACGCGCGTCGGCGAGGTCATCGGCTGGCGCAACCTGTTCTGGACGCTCACCGACGCAATGGCCCACAACCCCGAGCCGTGGATCGGCGACACCGTGATCCCGCGCCTCGAGTACGGGCTCACCTACCGCATGTTCATGATGCAGGGCTACCCGCGCATCAAGGAGATCATCGAGCAGGACGTCGCGTCGGGCCTGATCTACCTGCCCTCGAGCGCGGCCGACTTCAAGAGCCCCACCGTGCGGCCGTACCTGGACAAGTATGTGCGCGGCTCCAACGGCATCACCGCCGTCGATCGCGTGAAAGTCATGAAGGCGCTGTGGGATTCGATCGGCTCCGAGTTCGGTGGCCGGCACGAGCTGTACGAGCGCAACTACTCCGGCAACCACGAGAACGTCAAGGCCGAGTTGCTGTTCGCCGCCCAGAACCGCGGCGGCGTCGAGCAGATGAAGGGTCTCGCCGAGCAGTGCCTGTCCGAGTACGACCTCGACGGCTGGACGGTCCCCGACCTCATCGGCAACGACGACGTCAGCTACTTCGGCAACTGAGTTTCGCCGCTCCCTGAGCTGAGGTGAGGTGAAAGGAGCGCTACCCCTCCCCCCGCTCCCTGAGGTGCGAATCCCCAAATCCGCTCCCCGCGTTGCGGAATCCCGCTCCGCTCCCTGAGGTGCGAGCTTGCGAGCCTCGAAGGGCCTGGTGAGATACGTCGCCAGGCCCTTCGAGGCTCGTCGCTATCGCTCCTCGCACCTCAGGGAGCGGTAGAGACCGGTCACAAGAAGGGCGAAAGCGCTTGCTTCTCAGCCGATCTCGATGAGCAAGTCCCCGGGCGCCACCGAGGTGACCGGTCCGACGGCGACACGCGCGACCTTGCCGCCGATGGGGGCAGTGATGGTGGCTTCCATCTTCATGGCCTCGATGGTGCCGATGGCGGCTCCGGCAACCACCTCGTCGCCGACGTCGACCGAGATGGACACGACCCCGGCGAACGGTGCACCGATGTGATGCGGGTTGCCACGATCGGCCTTCTCGGCAGCCTCGACGGCGGAGTCGATGGATCGGTCACGCACCTGCACCGGCCGCAGTTGCCCGTTGAGCACGCACATCACGGTGCGCATACCCTTCTCGTCGGGGTCGCTGATGGCTTCGAGGCCGATGAGCAGGTCGACACCGGGTTCGAGGACGACGCGGTGTTCGTCGCCGTAGCGCAGGCCGTAGAAGAACTGGTTGGCCGACAGTCGTGAGGTGTCGCCGTAGCTCTCGAAGTGGTCTTCGAATTCCTTTGTCGGACCGGGGAACAGGAGCCGGTTGAGCGTGACCTGGCGGTCGCGGCCGGCTTTGTCGAGCACGGCGGAATCCTCCGCGGACAACTCGACGGTGGGCTGCGGTTCGGCCCGGCCCTTGAGCGCCAGGGTGCGCAATGGTTCGGGCCAGCCGCCGGCTGGGTCGCCGAGTTCGCCACGCAGGAAACCGATCACCGAGTCCGGGATGTCGAAGGAAGAGGGATCGGCGGCGAACTCCGACGCGGTGATCCCACGTCCGACCATCGCCAGCGCCAGATCACCGACGACCTTCGACGACGGGGTCACCTTGATCAGCCGGCCCAGCAGTCGGTCGGCTGCGGCGTAGGCCTCCTCGACCGCCTCGAACCGGTTACCCAAGCCCAGTGCGATGGCCTGCTGCCGCAGATTCGACAACTGTCCGCCGGGAATCTCGTGGGTGTACACGCGCCCGGTCGGAGCCGGAAGCCCCGACTCGAACGGCGCGTACACCTTGCGCAGCGCCTCCCAATACGGTTCCAGGTCACAGACGGCCTGCAGGTCGACGCCACTGTCGCGTTCGGTGTGCGCCGTCGCCGCGACAATCGCCGACAACGCCGGCTGCGATGTGGTGCCGGCCAGAGCCGCGGACGCACCGTCGACCGCCGACGCACCCGCCTCCCACGCAGCCATGTAGGTCGCGAGCTGACCACCGGGGGTGTCGTGGGTGTGCACGTGGACGGGTAGCTCGAATTCCTTGACCAATGCCGACACCAGCTTGGTCGCGGCAGGCGCCCGCAGCAGACCGGCCATGTCCTTGATCGCCAGCACATGCGCACCGGCGTCGACGATCTGCTCCGCGAGCCGGAGGTAGTAGTCGAGGGTGTAGAGATCCTCGTCCGGGTTGGCGAGATCACCGGTGTAGCTCATGGCGACCTCGGCGACCGCGGTGCCGGTCTCGCGGACCGCGTCGATCGCCGGACGCATCTGCTCGATGTTGTTGAGCGCGTCGAAGATCCGGAAGATGTCGATGCCGACCTCGGTGGCCTCGGCAACGAACGCGGTGGTCACCTCGCGGGGGTACGGGGTGTAGCCAACCGTGTTGGCACCGCGGAGCAGCATCTGCAGGCAGATGTTCGGGATCGCCTCACGCAGCTGGGCAAGCCGATCCCACGGGTCTTCCTTGAGGAACCGCAACGCCACGTCGTAGGTGGCGCCACCCCAGCATTCGATCGACAGCAACTGTGGCGTCGTCGCTGCGATGTAAGGCGCGACCGTCACCAAACCACTGGTCCGCACGCGGGTCGCCAGCAACGACTGGTGCGCGTCGCGGAAGGTGGTGTCGGTGATACCCAATGCCTCGCGGGCGCGAAGGTCCGTGGCGAATCCCTCTGGACCCAGTTCGTCGAGTCGCTGTTTGGACCCGGCCGGCGGGTTCGCGAGCACCGACTTGTCGATCTTGGGGAGTTTGTCGCGCGGGTAGACGGTGGTCGGGCGTTCGCCGTGCGGCTTGTTGACGGTGACGTCGGCGAGATACGTGAGGATCTTGGTGCCACGATCGGCCGAGCTGCGCGACGTCAACAGCCACGGTCGTTCGGGAATGAACGACGTCGTCACCTTGCCGGCCTGGAAATCCGGGTCGTCGAGCACGGCCTGCAGGAACGGGATGTTGGTCGAGACGCCGCGAATGCGGAATTCCGCCACCGCGCGTCGTGCCCGTCGCACTGCGGTCGCGAAATCCCTTCCGCGACAGGTCAACTTGACCAGCATCGAGTCGAAGTGGCCACTGACCTCGGCCCCCAGGACAGCACCGCCGTCCAGGCGCACACCCGCACCACCCGGAGACCGGTAGGCGGTGATACGTCCGACGTCGGGCCGGAAGTCGTTCGCCGGATCCTCGGTGGTGATCCGGCACTGCAGCGCGGCGCCTCGGATCTGCAGCTTGTCCTGTGACAGACCGAGATCGGCCAGCGACTCCCCCGACGCGATCCGCAACTGCGAACCCACCAGATCCACGTCGGTGATCTCCTCGGTCACCGTGTGCTCCACCTGAATACGCGGATTCATCTCGATGAACACATGCCTGCCTTGTTCATCGAGCAGGAATTCGACAGTGCCCGCGCACGAGTAGCCGATGTGCTTGGCGAAAGCGACCGCGTCCGCGCAGATCTTCTCCCGCAACTCCTCGGACAGGTTCGGCGCGGGCGCCAGCTCGATCACCTTCTGATGGCGACGCTGCACCGAACAATCCCGCTCGAACAGGTGGATCACGTTGCCCTGGGTGTCGGCCAGGATCTGCACCTCGATGTGGCGGGGATTGACCACCGCCTGCTCCAGGAACACCGTCGGGTCGCCGAACGCGGCGTCGGCCTCCCGTGACGCCGCCGCGATCGACTCGGCCAGATCCTCGATGCGCTCCACCTGCCGCATCCCGCGACCGCCACCACCCGCGACGGCCTTCACGAAGACGGGAAACTGCATCTGCTCGGCGAATGCGACCAGCTCGTCGATGTCCGACGACGGCTCCGAGGACGCCAGCACCGGCAGGCCCGCTGCCTTCGCAGCCGCAACCGCGGTCGCCTTGTTACCGGTCAGCTCCAGCACATCCGCCGACGGCCCGACGAAGGTGATCCCGGCCGCCGCACACGCCGCCGCCAGGCCCTGGTTCTCCGACAGGAATCCGTAACCGGGGTAGATCGCGTCCGCACCGCACCGCTGCGCCGCACCCACGACCTCGTCGACCGACAGATACGCGCGCACCGGATGTCCGGGCGTCCCAATCTGATACGACTCGTCCGCTTTCAGACGATGCACCGAGTTACGATCCTCATACGGGAAGATCGCGACCGTGCGCGCACCCAACTCGTAGGCCGCACGAAAAGCGCGGATGGCGATTTCGCCGCGGTTGGCAACCAGAACTTTGTCGAACACTTGACTCTCTCTCATCGGGTGCGCACGCGCACGGGCCGCTGTTTGCACAACCCCCGTATGAAGACCTTTGCACAAACCCGCACGCCACGGTTGACCTCACAGAGATCAACCGTGGCTGTGCGCGTTTGGGTCGGGTCAGACCGTCGCGATCTCGCGCTGGGCTGGTCCGTCGTAGTTGCTCAACGGGCGGATCAGTGCGTTCGACGCGACCTGCTCCATGATGTGCGCGGTCCACCCGGTGATTCGGCTCATCACAAAGATCGGCGTGAACGACGCGATGTCGAAGCCCATCAGGTAGTAGGCGGGTCCGGTGGGGAAATCGAGATTCGGCTTGATGCCGGTCCGCTCGCCCATCACGGCCTCGAGTTCGGCGTAGATGCCGAGCCAGCGCTCGTCGCCGACGTGATGCGACACGTCCTCGAGCGCGGCCTTCATCGTCGGCACGCGCGAGTCACCGTTCTTGTAGACGCGGTGCCCGAAGCCCATGACCTTGTCCTTGCGGTCGAGCTTGGCGTTCAGCCAGCTCCGAGCGTTCTCGGGACGGTCGATCTCGATCATGTCGTACATCACGGCTTCGTTGGCTCCGCCGTGCAGCGAACCCTTGAGCGCCCCGATGGCCGCTGTTACTGCACTGTAGATGTCCGACTGCGTCGAGGTGACGACCCGGGCGGCAAAGGTGGACGCGTTGAAGCTGTGCTCGGCGTAGAGAACCATCGACTTCTCGAAGGCCTTGACGATGACCGGGTCCGGGACCTCGCCGAAGCACATGTTCAGGAAGTTCTCGGAGTACCCCAGGCCATGATGCGGTGCGATCGGATCGAGCCCACGACGCCGGCGCATGTCGGCGGCGACGATCGTCGGCAGAACCGCGAACATGCGTAATGCCTTGTCGAAGTTGGCTTCCGGATTGCTGTTGTCCTCGTCGGGATCCTCGCTGCCGAGGTAGCTGATGGCGGTACGCGCAACGTCCATCGGGTGGCAGTTGTCCGGGATGCTCCCCAGGAGCGACTGCGTCGACCGATCGATCCGACGGCTCGCACGCTCCCGCTGGGTGAAGAGCGCCAGTTGTCCGTCGGTGGGCAGCTCGCCGTTCCACAGCAGGTACGCGACCTGCTCGAAGCTGCACTGCGCGGCCAGATCCTGGACCGCGTAACCGCGATAGGTCAGCGAGTTGGTCTCCGGGACGACCTTGGAGATTGCAGTGGTGTCCACCACCACGCCGGACAGGCCCTTGTAGATCTTGGGGGTCGAGATCGTGCCCGTGGTTATCGCCTCTGTGCTCATTGTGATGCACCCTCGAGTGAGAAGTTGAACAGATCGGAATCGAAATCGTTGTACTCGGCATAACGAAGCAGTTCGTAGAGCCGACTCCGGTGCTGCATACCGTCGAGCAGTCCGGCTTGCGTTCCTGCGGAATGGATTTCGTGAAGTCCCGCTTCGACGGCACCCATCGCGATCCGCAGGGCGGTGACGGGATAGATCACCGCGTTGTAGCCGACGTCGCGCAACTGATCGGTGGTGAGGAGCTCGGACTTGCCGAATTCGGTCATGTTGGCCAGCAACGGGACATCGACTGCGGCCCGGAACTTTTCGAACTCACCGAGATCGCGCAGCGCCTCAGTGAAGATGAGATCGGCACCGGCGTCGGCATACGCTTTGGCCCGGTCGATCGCGGCGTCGAAGCCCTCGATCGCACGGGCGTCGGTGCGTGCGCAGATGACGAAGTTCTCGTCGCGCCGTGCGTTGACCGCTGCCGCCAGCCGCTTGAGCATGTCGCCGACCGGGACGACGTCCTTGCCGTCGAGATGCCCGCATCGCTTCGGATTGACTTGATCCTCGAGGTGACACCCGGCCAGCCCGGCGTCCTCGAGTGTCGCGACAGTCCTTGCCGCACTCATGGGTTCGCCGAATCCGGTGTCGGCGTCGACGAGCGCGGGCAGGTCGGTGGCACGTGCGATCGACCCGGCCCGCGCCGCCACCTCCGTGAGCGTGGTGAGCCCGATGTCGGGGAGGCCCAGGTCCGCCGACAGCACCGCACCAGAAACGTACACCCCGTCGAATCCGATATCGGTAACGAGCTTTGCCACCAGGGGCGAGAACGCTCCTGGCCACCGTTGCAACTCACCGGAGGTCAAACCGGCGCGCAGCGCCAGTCGTTTGTCGCCGTCGGTGACGGCCGAAGAGAACAGGGACATCAGAAGATCCCCTTGCCGGTCGAGGGAGCCTTGTCGAGCAGGGCAGGCAGTACCGCGACGTTGAGCGCGCCCAGCTCACCGGCGGCCAGGTCCGCCAGTCCGGTGGCCGCAGCCAGGAAGCGTTGCTGCTCTTCGGCTTCCACCACACCGTCGGCCATCGTGGCGAACTTGGCCTCGTACTGCGGCCGCGCGAACGGACGTGCACCGAGCGGATGCGCATCGGCGACCGCGAGCTCGTCGGTGATCACCTCACCGTTGCGGAGTGTGATGACCGCCTTGGCACCGAAGGCCTTCTCGTTCGGGTCGGTCGAGTGATAGCGACGGGTCCACTCCGGGTCCTGCACCGTGGAGATCTTCTTCCACAGGTCGATGGTGTCGGGGCGGTTGGCGCGCTCGGGAGCGTAGGACGCCTCGTGATCCCAGGTACCGTCCTGCAGCGCGACGGCGAAGATGTACATGACCGAGTGGTCGAGGGTCTCGCGGCTGGCGCTCGGGTCGAACTTCTGCGGGTCGCCCGATCCGGTACCGATCACCACGTGGGTGTGATGACTGGTGTGCAGGACGATCGACTCGATGTCGTCGAAGTTCGAGATCTTCTCGCGCATGCGGCGTGCGAGGTCGATCGGCGCCTGGCTCTGGTACTCGGCCGAATGTTCCTTGGTGTAGGAGTCGAGGATCGCGCGCTTGGCCTCGCCGGGTCCGGGCAACGGAACCTCGTAGGACGCCTCGGGACCGCCGAGCAGCCAGGCGATGACACCGTCCTCGCCCTCCCAGATCGGAGCGGGCGCACCCTCACCGCGCATCGCACGGTCGACGGCCTCGATGCCGATCTTTCCGGCGTGCGCAGGTGCGTAGGCCTTCCAGCTGGAGATGAGCCCCTTGCGCGACTGCCGGGTGGCGGTGGTGAGATGCAGCGCCTGGCCGACGGCCTGGTAGATCGTCTCCTGATCGAGATTCAGCATCGTGCCGATGCCCGCGGCCACCGACGGTCCGAGGTGGGCGACGTGGTCGATCTTGTGCTCGTGCAGGCAGATGCCCTTCACCAGGTCGATCTGGATCTCGTAGGCGGTGGCGAGGCCGCGGATCAGGTCCGCGCCGCCGACACCGAGGTGCTGGGCGACCGCGACGAGCGGCGGGATGTTGTCGCCGGGATGGGAGTACTCGGCGGCGAGGAAGGTGTCGTGGAAGTCGAGTTCACGCACCGCGACGCCGTTGGCCCAGGCGGCCCACTCCGGCGAGTAGGTGCCGTCGATACCGAAGACGGTGGCGCCGTGTCTATTCGGCCCGCTCGCTCCGCTCCCGGCGCCGTGCCTATTCGGCCCGCTCGCTCCGCTCCCGGCGCCGTGCCTATTCGGCCCGCTCGCTCCGCTCCCGGCGCCGGGGGTCGACGGGTGTGCCTGCGCCTGGCGGCGAGCAGTGGTGACCGGACGTCGGATCACCGAGGCGGCACTCACGGCAGCGTTGTCGATGATGCGGTTGATCACCATCGCCGCGGTGTCGTCGGGCACCGCAACGGGGTCGGTCGCGACTTCCGCGATCTTCTGGGCGAGGTGCTCCGACTGCGGGAAATCTTCGGAACTGCGGTGGGTGCGGACGTGATGAGTGATCATGTGTTGCACCGTACGCACACGCCCGGACGTCGCAAAAGGCCTGGCAAATGCGTATTTCAGCGAATACCGTTGAGCCATTTTGCGAATGTTGTGGAAGCTGTGTCGATTATGCTGTTCCCATGGCCAAGATGTTTGTGGGTGCGCGGCTTCGTCGGCTGCGCGATGAACGAGGCCTCTCCCAGGCGGGTCTGGCGCGGCGGATCGACCTGTCTACCAGTTACGTAAATCAGCTCGAGAACGACCAGCGGCCGATCACCGTTCCGGTGCTGCTGACGCTCACGCGCGAGTTCGACCTCGACGCCGACTACTTCGCGCCGGACGGCGACGCACGCCTGGTCGCAGACCTCGCCGATGTACTGGCCGCACAACCCGACGCCGGCGACGTCAGCCGCGCCGAGATCTCCGAGCTGGTCGCGCGCATGCCGGCGATCGGGCAGACGCTGGTGAACATGCATCGCCGGTTGGTCACCGCCGACACCGAACTGGAAGGGCATCGTGCACGGGTCTCGGCGGAAGGCACGCCGTCGGCCACCCCGATGCCGTTCGAGGAGGTCCGCGACTTTTTCTACGACCGCAAGAACTACATCGACTCCCTGGACCGGGCGGCCGAGCAGCTCTTCGTCGACCATCGGCTCTCGGTCGGCGGTCTCGACCTCCAACTCGCCGAACTCCTGCGCGACGAGTTCGGCATCTCGGTCACCATCGACCACGATCCCGATCCGGCCGGCGCGGCCCGAGGGCCCAAACGTCGTTTCCACGAGGACAGCCGCGTGCTGCACCTCGCCGGGCGACTCTCGTCGGGACAACGCGCCTTCCAGCTCGCCACCCAACTCGCACTGCTCACCCAGGGTCCGATCATCGACGCCCTCGTCGCCGAGGCCGACAATATGCACCCGGCGTCGGTACCCGTCGCGCGGATCGGCCTGGCCAACTACTTCGCCGGCGCGCTACTCCTCCCCTACGAGCGGTTCCTCGACGCGGCCGAGAAGGCGCGCTACGACGTCGAACTCCTCAGTCTCGGGTTCGGCGTCGGCTTCGAGACGGTGTGCCATCGACTGTCCACGCTCCAGCGCGCCCAGAACCGCGGAGTTCCGTTCATCTTCGTCCGCACCGATCGCGCGGGGAACATTTCAAAACGTCAGTCCGCCACGGCCTTTCACTTCTCCCGGGTCGGCGGAAGCTGCCCACTGTGGGTGGTGCACGACGCCTTCTCGACGCCGGGCCGCATCGTCACCCAGGTGTCGCAGATGCCCGACGGGCGCTCCTACTTCTGGCTGGCCCGCACCACCGACGAACAGCAGGGCTTCCTGTCGCCGCGCAAGAGCTTCGCCATCGGTCTCGGCTGCGACGTCTCGCATGCCGAACGGCTCATCTACGCCAGCGGCATCGACCTCGCCGACGAAACGACCGTCGTGCCGATCGGTGCGGGCTGCAAGGTGTGCAGCCGACCCGCGTGTGCGCAGCGCGCCTTCCCGCAACTCGGTCAGCCCATCCTCGTCGACGCCACTGTCAGCGATTCGATTCCCTACCGCCAGGCGACGACCTGACCACTCGAATACTCCCGCTCCCCGAGTGCGGGCCCTCGATCCGAACGATCGATCGGCCGGGATAGCATCCAGAGCGGAGGTGTGCAGAACAGTGAGCGCGACGTGCGGGACGGATGTGCCCGGAGTGGCAGGCGCACCGGAACCGATCGAACGGCACCCCCGCGCTGCGGTCACCGTGCTCTGTGCGGCGGGCATCGTAGTGGCGCTGATGCAGACGATCATTGTGCCGCTCATCCCCCAGCTGCCGACGCTGCTGCACGCCGATCCCGGCAACACATCCTGGGCGCTCACCATCACCCTGCTCGTCGGTGCCGTGATCACACCGATCGGTGGTCGTCTCGGCGACATGTACGGCAAGCGACTCGCCCTGATCGGCAGCATGAGCTGCGTGGCCATCGGTTCGATGGTGTGTGCGCTGTCGACGGCGCTGGTCCCGTTCCTGATCGGTCGGGGTCTGCAGGGCCTCGGTTTCGGCACCATCGCGCTGGGTATCAGCGTGATGCGCGACATCGTGCCGCCCCGACACCTCGGTTCGTCGGTCGGCACCATGAGTGCGTCGCTCGGTGTCGGCGGCGCACTGGGCCTGCCGTTCGCCGCGTCCATCGCCCAGCATCTCAGCTGGCATGCCCTGTTCTGGGCGTGCGCCGCCGCCGGAATCCTGGGCGCCATCGGCATCGCGATCACCGTCCCGGAGAGCCCGACCCGCAGCGGCGGCCGCTTCGACCTGATCGGCGCGGCCGGACTCGCCGCGATGCTCGTCTGCCTTCTCCTGCCCTTGTCCAAGGGATCGGCGTGGGGGTGGACGAGTCCACTGACCCTCGGACTGTTTGCCGCTTTCATCGTGGTCGGCGCCCTGTGGTCGTACTTCGAGCGTCATCACGCCAACGCTCTGATCGACCTCGCGGTGGTCGTCGAGCGTCCCGTCCTGCTGACCAATGTCGCATCCGTGGCGACCGGATTCGCGTTCTATTCGATGCAGCTGATCCCGATCCAGCTCCTGATGGCGCCGACCTCGAGCCCCAACGGACTCGGCTTCGACATGCTCACGGCGAGTCTGATCCTCGCCCCGAGCGGTCTGCTGATGTTCGTCTTCTCCCATATCAGCGGTCGGCTCACGGATGCCTTCGGGCCGCGGATCTCGCTGTCGCTCGGCGGGCTGGTGATCGGTACCGGCTACATCGTGTTCATCGTCGCGATCGCCGGGCCGTGGGCCCTGAACTGGGGGTTGATGGTCACCATCAGCTGCCTGATCGGCGCCGGGCTGGGAATCGCGTACTCGGCGATGCCGTCGCTGATCATGCGGGCGGTACGCGTCGAACAGACCGGCGAGGCCAACGGCGTCAACGCCCTCATGCGAGTGGTCGGGACGTCGATGTCGGCGGCTGTCGTCGGGATGATCCTGACGTGGTCGATGATTGCCGCCACCGCCCCCGACGGTCAGACGATCGCGGTGCCCAGCGAGGTCGGCTACCTGTGGTCCGCCGGAATCTCGCTGGGCGCCTGCGTTATTGCGAGCGTCGTCGCACTCACCATCCCGGCGAGTCGGCGCGTCGTCGAAGAACGCGTCTGAGATCGGAGCAGCGACCCACCCGCCGCCCCGTCGACGATCGTGAAGGCGGGAAGAGCGCGCCTCGTCGCAGACACCGCATTCGTGGCCAGAAACCGCCAGTGCGGTCGGAAACCTCTGGTGCGCACCGGGTTTCTCACCAGACACGCGGTTCCTGAGATCGCGACACGCCGACAATGCGCGTCGGCGGCGGTCTTGGACCACCATCTCGGCGGCGGACGCTTCCGCTCAGAGGGTGCTGGCGACATCTGCTCGCATGTCTCCCATCTGCGCGCGATGCACTGCGCGCAAAGGGGAGAAACGCGAGCACCTGCGTCGTCGAGCCCGCGACTGTCGATCGGCGCGTTCCGCGGAACGCGCCACACGCTCGTGGCGCCCGCAGAAAATAGGGGAAGAAACTTCGTCCCCTACCCTCAGAGTCCTCCCCTAGAAACTTCTGGGGGAGGACTCTGAACCTAGGGGAGGAAAACTCTTCCCCTAGATTCTGCGAGCACGACGCTGACGTATTTGCCCAGGTCAGCGAGCCGGCAGGTGGTCGAAGAACGCGTCTAGCTCTCGAACAGCTGGTGTCCGAGATACCGGCCCGCGGCGACACCGGGCGGGATCGCGAAGACCGCCGACCCGATCGGCGTCGTCCATTCGTTTAGCAGGTCAGCCTCGGCCAGCCGTTGCTGTACCGGGATGAACTGGGTGTCGATGTCTCGCTGAAACGTCGTGAAGATCAGGCCCGCGTTCGTCGTGGCACCGCCAGACGGCACGTCGTCGAAGTTGTAGGCCCGCCGCAGAAAACGTTCCCGCGGCCCCTTCGCGTGGGCACGCGCGATGTGGGAGTTCGCCGGGATCACCGGGATGCCCCGTTTGGTCGCCGCGAAGTCGGGCTCGTCGTCTTCGTGACTTCCGGTGAGCGGAGCACCGGTGTCCTGATGGCGGCCGATGGCGAGGTCTCGTCCGTGCCGATCGAGTTCGTCCCAGGTATCGAGTTCGACGCGGATGCGGCGGATCACCATCGTGGTGCCGCCGGCGAGCCACCCCTGGTCCGGCCCTGCCCAGACGACGTCGGCGAAGTCGCCGCTACCCGATCGGGGGTTGACGGTCCCGTCGACCGATCCCATCAGGTTGCGCATCGTCTGGCCGTCGGGGTGCGCGCCCCGGGCCGGCCGGAAGCCACGCTGAATCCACCGGATGGTGGCGAGCTTTCGGGTGTTCTTCAACAACACGCGCTGCGCGTGGGCCAGCGTCGTCGGATCATCGCAACAAAGCTGCAGGAGCAGGTCGCCCCCACCCCATTCCGGCTCGAGGGCGTCGATCCCGAAGGACGGCAGTGGCCGCACCGACGCCGGGGACTGGAGTCGTAGCCGCTCGAACAGCGTCGGACCGAACCCGACCGTGACCGTCAGGCGCGACGGCGAAGTGGCGAGTTCGGGCTCGGTGTCGGCGAGGGCAGCCGCACCCGCGGTCAATCGGGCGGCGTCCGCGGTCCACAACTTCAGGATCGAAATCGCCTCTCGCGTCGTCGATCCCGGCCTCAGATCCAGAGCGATGAACACGGCGTGCGCCTGCGGCGGCGTCTCGATCCCGGCCTGATGGTCACCGAAGAACGGCACCGTGTGCCGTCCGAATTCCTGGCCCGCTGGACCGGTGACCGCACCGGACGACGCCAGCGTCGATACTGCAGCACCCGCCCCGATGGCGCCGAGCGCGGCGGCGCCTCCCCCGAGGAGGCGCCGCCGGCTCAGTTCCGTTCTCGACATGTCACACCGCTCAGGCGCCAGGTGCCGTGGTGCTGGTGGGCATGCCGTGTCCGGGGCCGTAGTCCTCGTTCGCACCCGCGAAGTCCCGCACCTGGGCCGAGAACGAGGTCGTACTTCCGTCGAAGAGCGTCAATGTGATCGCGACGTCCTCGCCCGGGGTCAAAGGTGCAGGCAGGTCGAACATCATCAGGTGGTAACCGCCGGGCGTCAACTCCAAGGAGCCGTGTGCCGAGATGACGAACCCGCCGTCCTTCTGCCTCATCTGCATCGCACCGCCGACACCGGGGACAACCTCGTGCAATTCCATGCGGCCGGCGGCAGGCGATGATGCAGCCGTCACATGGATGTCGCTGTCGGTGGTGTTGGTCAGGACGCCGAAGGCCGCCGTCATCTGTCCCTGCGGGACCGCCTTCACCCACTGGTTGGCCACGGTGAGATCTGCCTTGTCGTCACCGCTGTCGCCGCACGCGGCGACAAACAACGTCAAGGCCACAGCGACCACCAACACGATCGCGCGACCGCTCGTTCTGAATGTGGTCACCTCACTTGCCCTTTCGTGCAGCCGATACTTCCGCGGCCGTCCGGTGGCGCCCCCAAGCGATCAGAGCCAGCGCCGCGTCGACCACGAGGAATGCCAGCAGGGTCCAGCCGAGCAGCGGCAGGAACCATCCCACTGCAACGGCCGCCGCCACCAGCACAACCGCGGCAGGCCACGGGATCTGACGGATGCCGCCGCGACGAGGAGCTCGTCCGACGCCCCAGGCGCCACCGCGCGTGGGTCGGCGCTGCCACCACATCCGGTATCCGCGGATGATCACCGTGACGAGGATCAGCGCGACGACCAGCAACAAGAGCTGGTTGAGGAAACCGAAGAGGAATCCCATGTGCGCGCGGATCCCCCAGTCGGCAAGCTTCGCCATCAGCGAGTAGTCGCTGTCGTAGTCGACCCGGCCCGCGATCTGCATCGTCGTGGGATCGATGGCCACCGCATCGCTGGACAGTCGGTAGGGCTTCTCGATCTCGGCGACACTGATCGCCTGCCCCGGCTCGCTGGGCAGCGTCACATCGAGGGGCGTGCGCACTCCGGCCGCTGCGGCCACAGCGACGACCCGATCGAAGTCGATCGTCGAGAAGTCGACGGTCGGTGTGGCCATCGAATGCCCGGCATGACCTCCGGCGGCGTCAGATGCCGCGGGAAGCGAGGTGGCCAGATCGGGGCGCTCCCAAGACATCGCGGTACGCAACTCGGTGACATGTTCACCCGCATGCGTCGACCATGTGATACCGGTGGCCGAGAGGAAGACGAGCACGACGAGAATCCACACACCCGCCGCACCATGCCAATTCACCGTACGGGCCCGACCGGTCACCGAGCGGTCGACCCCGAAGAACCGGCCGCGCCGTCCGCGTGCTCGAGCCTGCCGGAACCGACGCCACCACAGGTAGAGACCACCGAGGGCGACCACCCACAACCACGACGCCGCGAGCTCGCTGTAGAGCGCGCCCGTCTCACCGAGCTGCAGGTTGCTGTGGAAGCCGTCGAGCCAGCTGCTCAATGGCAGATATCCGAACCAGGTCGGCTCGCTGCCCAGCACCTTCCCGGAGTAGGGGTCGACGAACACAGCGCGCAGCTTCTCCTCACCGAGTGCCGGGTCGGCGAAGTAGATCCGAGTGGAATCGGTGGCCGACGCCGGGGGCCGCACCCCGGTCACGGACAGGCCAGGATTCGCCTGCTGTGCGGCCGCGACCTGCGCGGTCAGCGGCACGGATGAGCCGGTGGCGTCGACGCTCAGCACGTCGCCGTAGACGACTCGTTCGATGGTCGGGGCAGCTGCGTAGAGGGCGCCGGTGAGCGCGGCCACGAGGATGAACGGCCCGATCAGCACACCGGCATAGAAGTGCAGGCGCATCATCAGCGGTCGCCAGTTGCCGGCGGACGTTGTCGACGTTTCCGGCGGAGAGTCGTCTTGCGACGGGACGGGTAGGAACGGAAGGTGAGGACAGAAGGTCCGTCATGGGTACGTACTTTCACGAATGATCGACCCAGAGGGAATGATCAAGGCCGATCGGGGCTGAAGGTAGAAGGCGGCGCGTGGCGCGTTCACCGCGGCGAACTCGCGCGCAGCACGGTCAGACCCCTCGAATGTCGAAGAATCCGAGGGGAAAAGGGCAACCAGAACCCGCTGAGGTCAGCAGGCTGGCGACGCGGCGACGGGTGGCGCTCGGCTGACCCCTCCGCCACCGGCGAGCCGCGAACGCAGCGATCGAACCGGGAGTTGCCACAGTGTGGGTCGCCACGGCGCTTCCGCGGTGGGCGGCGGCGATCCGAGACAGATCGTCCACCGCAGTGCGGTGCGGGCGATCAGCTCGACCAACGACTCGGCGACCACGAGGCCCAGGGCCACGGCCACCGCCATGGCGAGGTGAGCGCCGGCCATCAGCGGCGAGGGTGTCACGCCCATCGTCGAGCCGTGCATGTGTTCGGCCGAAGCGGCGAGCAGGATGTGCCCGGCGAACTGCCCGAGGCACAACTGGACGATCAGATCGGTGAGGTTTCGGCCTGCGCGGCCCGCACTCCACACCCCGACCGCGACGCAACCGCCGACAAGCACCATCAGGGTCTCGCTGGACGGGAGGGAACCGCCGCCCATGCAGTGCGCGGCGAGCGAGGCCGTACCGGATACGGCGCCCACATAGCCCCCACGCAAGCGCGCGGTGAAACTAGGAGACCCGACCATGCGCCTAACCCTATCAATCCGGCACCGCCGACGACCCTCCGCATACCGGATGAGCTGCGCACACGTCCACCGAAATCCGGCTGTAATCTCGCCGCCGTAGCCTGTCGCGGTGGCCGCCCAGACCCTGATCGAGAACTGTCATGTCGTGACCGTCGACACCGCGCGACGGGAATTGGAATCGGCATCGGTCCTCATCGACGGCGACCGGATCGCGGCCGTCGGCCAGGGACCGATCGAGGTGGGCGACGACGTGACCCGGATCGACGGCTCCGGCTGCGTGCTGACACCCGGCCTGGTGAACACCCACCATCACCTCTACCAGTGGATCACCCGCGGGCTGGCCGCCGATCACACGCTGTTCCAGTGGCTCACCACGCTCTATCCCATCTGGGCTGGGATCGACGAGGCGGCCGTGCATGCCGCGGCCCTGGGCGGTCTGAGTCAGCTCGCCCTGTCCGGTTGCACCACCACCACCGACCACCACTATGTGTTTCCCCGGGAGGGCGGTGACCTCCTGGGCGCCGAGATCGCGGCGGCCGGCGAGATCGGGCTGCGATTCCATCCGACCCGCGGGTCGATGGACCTCTCTGAGAAGGACGGCGGACTGCCACCCGACTCGGTGGTGCAATCGCTCGACGAGATCCTCACCGCGAGCAGTGATGCGGTCAACCGGTGGCACAACCCAGACCCCGGCGCGATGGTGCGCATCGCCCTCGCGCCCTGCTCCCCGTTCTCCGTCACCACCGACCTGCTGCGCGAATCCGCGCTCCTCGCACGCGAACTCGGCGTGCGGATGCATACCCACCTGGCCGAGTCGCTGGACGAGAACACCTACTGCGATGAGCATTTCGGTTGCACTCCACTGCAATACATGGAGTCGGTCGGGTGGGTGGGCGACGACGTGTGGTTCGCGCACGGCATCGAGTTCGACGACGACGAAATTGGTCGCCTGGCCGCGACCTCGACCGGTGTCGCCCACTGTCCGACGTCGAATGCCCGTCTGGGCAACCGGATCTGCCGCACCCGGGAACTGGTCGATGCCGGAGTGCCGGTCGGGCTCGGCGTGGACGGTGCGGCGTCGAATGAATCGTGCCGACTGCTCGAGGAAGCCCATCAGGCCGTGCTGATGGCCAGGGCGAAGGGCGGACCCACCGCGTTGTCCACACGTACCGCCATCGAACTCGCCACCCTCGGTGGTGCCCGAGTGCTCGGGCGCCCCGACGAGATCGGATCGATCGAGCCGGGCAAGTTCGCCGACCTCGTCCTCTGGGACCTGACCACCGTCGCGCACCGCGACATCGACGACCCGGTCGCGGCCTTGGTCCTCGGCGCGATCCCGCCCATCAAGGCGTCGTGGGTGCACGGCCGAAAGCTGATCGACAATGGTGAGATGCAGACCGTCGACCTCGACAGTGTCACCGCCGAGGTCGCAACGCAGCATCGTCTCCTGATCGACCGGGCCGGCTGATGGATCTGCACACCGTCACCGGATATCGGTTCGCGCACGATCGAGCCGATCTCGCCCTGGCGCCCGGAGAGCGCATCGTGGCCGGTGGCACATGGATGTTTTCCGAACCCCAGATCGACGTCGACGGCCTGGTCGACATCAGCCGCATCGGTTGGCCTGCAATCGAATACAGGCCCGACGGCGGCCTCCGGATCGCCGCCAACTGCCCCATCGCCGAATTGGCAGCACTTCGGCCGCAGTCCGGATGGCGGGCACATCCACTCTTCGCCCAGTGCGCCCACGCACTCCTCGCGTCGTTCAAGATCTGGAACATGGCCACTGTGGGCGGAAACATCTGCCGCTCGTTCGCCGCCGCATCGATGGTCTCGCTGACGGTTGCGCTCGACGGGAGCGCGCACATCTGGCGGCCCGACGGCACCGACCGCGACATTCCCGTCAGCGAGCTGGTCACCGGCAATGGAACCAACACGCTGGAGAGCGGAGAAGTCCTGCGGGCCATCGATTTCCCCGCACACGCATTGCGCGGCACGACTGCCTTTCGGAAGATCGCTCTCGCAGAGCTGGGTCGGTCGGGTGTCGTGATGACCGGTCGCCTCGACGAAGACGGCACGGTGGTTGTCGGGATCACGGCGGCCACCGAATGGCCTACGGTTCTGCGCTATCCGTCGATGCCGGACACCGATCGTCTGCGTGACGATGTCGGTTCCGCCGCGGGCTACTACACGGACCCGCTCGGTGCTGCCGACTGGCGACGCGCGACGTCGATGGTGTTCGCCGAGGAGATTCGCGCCGAGTTGGTGGGTGCGGTGTCATGAGATTCGAGATCAACGGCGAGGCGGTCGACGCGAATCCTGCTCCGGGACAGTGTCTGCGCACCCTGCTGCGCGACCATGCTCACTTCGAGGTCAAGAAGGGTTGCGACGCAGGCGATTGCGGTGCCTGCACGGTTCTTGTTGACGGAAATCCGGTGCACTCCTGCATCTTTCCGGCTCAGCGTGCCGAGGATCGTTCCGTCACCACGGTCGCAGGACTCGGCACACCCGACGACCTTCATCCCGTGCAGCAGTCCTTCGTCGACAACTTCGGTTTTCAGTGCGGGTTCTGCACGGCAGGCATGATCGTCACCGCGTCGACCCTGGAGCCCGAGGACCTCGACGACCTCCCACGGCGCATGAAGGGAAACCTTTGCCGCTGCACCGGATATCGCGCGATCCGCGATTCCATCACCTCCGCCGTTGCCGAAAAGGAGCAACCAACCAATCCGCTGCCTGAGGTGCGAGGAGCGCTAGCGACGAGCCTCGAAGGCCTGGCGACAACACCTCCCCAACCCTCCGAGGCTTGCTCCGCCACAGTCGGCACATCCGCCAACCCCATCGCCGCCCGGCGGGTGGTCACCGGCACCGAGCCGTACACCTTCGATGTCGCGGTCGACGGCATGTTGTTCATCCGCGTCCTACCCTCCCCTCATCCGCACGCACGCATCACCGCGATCGACACCACCGAAGCTGCCACGCTGCCCGGCGTCGAACTGATCCTGACGCATGAGAACGTCTCCACCCGAAGGTTTTCCACGGCTCGGCACGAGCATCGCGAGGACGATCCCGACGACAGCCTCGTGCTCGACCCCGTCGTCCGGTTCGTCGGCCAGCGCGTGGCGGCCGTCGTCGCGACCACTGCTGCGATCGCCGAGGAGGCCTGTCGCCTGATCGAGGTCACCTACGAGGTGCTGCCCGCGGTCTTCGACCCGGAGGAAGCACGCCGCCCGGGCGCACCCCTGATCCATCCGGATCGCACGCCGCTCGATCGTGTGAACCACGCCGACCGCAATGTGATCGCCGAGCACCACCAGGGTTTCGGCGGCGACGTCGACACCGCGCTCGAGGAGTCCGCAGCCACCGTCTCGGGAACGTGGAGCACGGGGCGCGTGTCGCACGCGCAACTGGAAACCCACGGCAGCATCGGATGGTTCGACGACGACGGCCGACTGGTGATCCGTACCAGCACGCAGGTGCCGTTCCTCGTGCGCGACGAGCTCGCATTGCTCCTCGATCTGCCGACCGACAAGATTCGAGTGTTCAGCGCACGCGTGGGCGGCGGCTTCGGCGGCAAGCAGGAACTGCTCACCGAAGATCTCGTGGCACTTGCCGTCCTGCGCACCGGCCGGCCGTGCGGGTACGAGATGACGCGCACCGACGAGATGACCCGCACCACCTATCGTCACCCGTTCCGCGTGTCGGTGGATCTGGGCGCCGACGCCGACGGACGACTGACCGCGTTGCGCATCGACGTGCTCTCGGACACCGGTGCGTACGGCAATCACGCGATCGGCGTGATGTTCCACGCGTGCGCCGAATCGGTGTCGGTCTACAACTGCCCGGTGAAGTGGGTCGACGCGGAGGTCGTCTACACCAACAATCCGCCGTCGGGCGCCTTCCGCGGCTACGGTCTGGGCCAGGTGATCTTCGCGATCGAGAGCGCGATGGACGAGTTGGCGCTCGACCTCGGCATCGACCCGTTCGAGATGCGGCGCATCAATGCCGTGCGCGATGGGGATCCACTGCTCATCACCCACCCCGAACCCGAACCCGATCTGCTGTACGGCAGCTACGGCCTCGATCAGTGCCTCGACCTCGCTCAGCGCGCCCTCGAGCGCGGCAACGGCGTGCCGGCACCCGAGGGCAGCGCCTGGCGCGTCGGCGACGGTATGGCACTTGCGGCCATCGCCACGATGGCACCCCGCGGACACCTGTCGTCGGTACGGGTCAGCGTCGACGCCCAGGGCAACTACGACATCGGCATCGGCACAAGCGAATTCGGCAACGGTACCACCACCGTGCACCTCCAGATCGCCACGACCACACTCCAGACGACGCCCGACCGCGTGCACCTACACCACGGTGACACCGACGCCGCCACCTATGACACCGGCGCTTTCGCATCCGCAGGTACCACCGTCGCGGGCAAGGCCTTGCACGCGGCATGTCTGGCATTGCGTACGACGCTCATCGAAACCGCGACCGCCATCACCGGATGCACACCCGACGAGGTGACCGTCACCGCCGACGGGGTGCTCATCGGTGAACGAATGCTCGACTTCGCCGAGCTCATCGCAGCGTCCGACGACCAGCACCGAGACCCCGGCGGCACCCGGTTGACCGCCGTCGGCGAGGAGCGCGGCGACCTGCGTTCCATCGCCTTCAACGTGCAGGCGTTCCGGGTGGCGGTCAACGTCGACACCGGCACGGTCCGCATCCTGCACTCGGTGCACGCCGCCGACGCCGGCACGGTGATGAATCCTCAGCAGTGCCTCGGCCAGGTCGAGGGCGGCGTCGCTCAGGCCATCGGGTCGTCGCTCTACGAGGAGATCATCCTCGACGGCAAGGGCGTTCCGATCACCTCGGTGTTCCGGACCTATCGGGTGCCGCAGATGGCCGACATTCCGCCGACCGAGGTCTTCTTCGCCGAGACCAGCGACGACCTCGGGCCGTATGGCGCCAAGTCGATGAGCGAATCCCCCTACAACCCCGTCGCACCCGCGTTGGCCAACGCCATCCGTCGTGCGATTGGAGTCCGACCCTACGAAACACCGATGTCCAGGGACCGTATTTGGCGGCTCACCCAAGATGCCGCCCCTACCAGCACGGACACTCGGCCACCCGGGTAGTTTCGGGCGACCGAAACTTTTGTTTCGTCCAGCTTGAACTCAATCAGATTTCGTGCAAGATTGGTCGCCATGGCATCGCTACGCGCAGCGCAGTACACACCCAGTGGCGCAAAGGTGCGCAATGCCGCCCTGATGGGTCCTGCGTTTGTCGCGGCGATCGCCTACGTCGACCCCGGGAATGTCGCAGCCAACATCACCGCGGGCGCCCGCTACGGATTCCTGCTCGTCTGGGTCCTGGTGATGGCCAACCTGATCGCGATGCTGATCCAGTACCAGTCGGCCAAGCTGGGCATCGTCACCGGCCAGAGCCTGCCCGGACTGCTGGGCAAACGTTTGTCGCGGCGCTCTCGGCGCGCCTACTGGGTACAAGCCGAAATTGTGGCTGCGGCAACCGATCTCGCTGAGATCGTGGGTGGTGCGATCGCTCTGCAGTTGCTGTTCGACCTGCCGCTGGTGGTCGGCGGGCTGATCGTCGGCGTCGTCTCCATGATCATCCTGCTCCTGCAGAATCCGCGGCAGCAGAAGGTCTTCGAACGCGTCATCCTCACGATGCTCGCGGTCATCGTGGTCGGCTTCCTCACCGGCCTGGTGATCAATCCTCCCCCGGCGACCGACGTTCTCGGCGGGCTCATCCCCCACCTACAAGGCCCGGAGACGGTCCTTCTCGCGGCCAGCATGCTCGGTGCGACGGTCATGCCGCACGCGATCTACCTGCACTCGTCCCTGGTGATCGACCGACACGGCGCCAACCACACCGACGAGGACAAGCGCCGGCTCGTGCGTGTCACCCGTTGGGACGTGGTGATCGCGCTCCTGATCGCCGGAGCGGTCAACATCGCGCTGCTGCTCCTTGCCGCACAGAATCTCCGCGGCAAGGAGGGCACCGACACCATCGAAGGCGCCTACACCGCGGTGCAGGACGCCATGGGTCCGACCGTCGCCACCTTCTTTGCCATCGGCCTACTGGCGTCGGGTCTCGCCGCGACGTCGGTCGGGTCGTATGCCGGCGCGTCGATCATGGAGGGCCTGCTGCACGTTCGAGTGCCGCTCCTGTTGCGCCGAACACTCGTCCTCGTCCCGGCACTGGTGGTGCTCTGGGTCGGTGTCGAACCCACCTGGGCCCTGGTGATCAGCCAGGTGGTGCTGAGCTTCGGCATCCCCTTCGCCATCATCCCGCTGGGTCGGCTCACCGCCGACCGCAAGCTCATGGGCTCCTTCACCGACTCGCGACCCCTGCAGATCGTCGCAGGGGCCGCGGCGGCGATGATCGTCATGCTCAACATCGCTCTCATCGTGTTGATGATCACCGAGTGAATAAGGCTCAGCCGCGCAACAACCCCTTGGCGACGTGGGTCACCTGGATCTCGTTGCTGCCGGCATAGATCATGAGCGACTTGGCATCTCGCGCAAGCTGCTCGACGCGGTACTCGGCCATGTAGCCGTTTCCACCGAAGAGCTGCACCGCCTCCATCGCGACGTCGGTCGCGGCCTTGGACGAGTACAGCTTCATCGCCGACGCCTCCGACAGGCTCAGCGGCTTGCCGGCCTGAGTCCGCTCGATCGCACTGAAGAGCATGTTCTGCACATTGATTCGCGCGACTTCCATTTCGGCAAGCTTGAGCTGGATGAGCTGGAACTGCGCGATCTCCTGGCCCCACAACTTGCGTGTCTTGGCGTAATCGAGGGACAGACGCAGGCATTCGTTGATGATGCCCATCGCCAGCGCCGCGATGCCGACCCGCTCGGCGGTGAAGCCGGCCTTCGCACCTTCCGAACCGCGTGAATCCTCGCCGGTGTCCTCGGTCTCGCCGAGGAGACGGTCCTTGCCGAGGCGCACGTTGTCGAAGAAGAGCTCACCGGTCGGCGAACTCATCATGCCCATCTTCTTGAACGCCTTGCCCTGGGTGAGACCCGGCATCCCCTTGTCGAGGACGAAGGACAGCACCTTGCGGTCACGCATCGGGGTGTTGCTGCCGTCGTCGAGCTTGGCGAACACCACGATGGTGTCGGCGTACGGGCCATTGGTGATAAAGGTCTTCTGCCCGTTGAGGATGTAGTCGTCGCCGTCGCGCTTGACCGTGGTCTTCATGCCGCCCAGTGCGTCGGAGCCGGAGTCGGGTTCGGTGATCGCCCACGCGCCCACCTTCTCCATCGTGACCAGCTCGGGAAGCCACCGCTTCTTCTGTGCGAGAGTGCCTTTGCCGCGGATCGTCGACGCCGTGAGCCCCATGCTGACGCCCATCGATCCGACGAGTCCGAGGCAGACACCGGCAAGTTCGATGTTGACGATCATGAACATCGACGAGGCCATGCTGCCGCCACCGCCACCCGACGATTTCTTGCCCTCGGCCTCGGCGGCGAGCTCCTTCTCCAAGGCGTCGTTGGCCATGGCGTCGACACCGAAGGTCGACAGCAGCTTGCGGGTGATGTCGTAGGGCGGCAGCTGCCCGGTCTCGAGCTCATCGATGTGCGGTCGGATCTCCTTGTCGATGAACGCCCGCAGGGCGTCGCGCACCATCAGATCCTCGTCGGACCACTCGAACATCTCCACCTCGCATCTCGAGACAACTAAAACACGTTTCAGTTTCACTGTGTCAGGTGTCACTCCGGAAGTAAAGACACACTTGGGCCCAAATGTTTCACCGTCGCACTGGTTGCCACGGCGCTCGGAAAGCGAGCGCCATGGCAACCAGAATCAGAGTTGATACGACGTCGCCGGCCGGACCTCGATTGCGAAGTAGCCTGCAGCATCGTCGACGAGCAACGCCTGCGCGACCGGCATCGACACCACGCACACCCCGAACGTCGCCGACGCACGCCAGTCATGAATGCGCGCAACAAAGTCGGCCACCGTCTCTCCGCCGTGCGGGCACGCATCCGGAGTCGAAAACCAGAGGCCGAGTGCCGAAGGATCGATCTCCTCGGGCAGCTTCCCTGCCCACTCCCCGAAGTCCATCGTGCGCAATGCGTCGTCGACGTCGAACTGCCCACTCAAGAGCGCCGACGTCTCCAGCGCCACCGCCTCTGGCCCGCTGACCGTGCGCCCCATATCGCTGACCGTGCGTCGCAAATCGTTGACCGTGCGCCGTCCGGCGTCGTCCAGAGACAGATCACCGCCGAACCGCAGGTCCCGATTGGGGCCGGTGCGGCCGGCGGTGATGATCTGCATGACCTCAGTTGACCTCGGCCGTGATGCCCTTCGACGCCAGCGCCGACGTCTTAGGCCGCGCCAGGTAGCCGAGAACCAGGGCGAACACGACGGTCAGCACGGTCCACAGGATCACCTGGTTGGCGATCACGTACACCCGGAAATCGCCGATGACGTCACCGGGGAACCCTGGCGCGACGATGACGCCCTGGTCGTTGCGCAACTCCTTGGGCACCTCGTGGAACTCCGGCAGCAGAGCCACCGCGACGGTGATCACCGCCAGGTACCCCACCACGCTCACGATGGCCGAGACGAGCCCGCCGATGCGGGGGCGCAACCAGAACGCGAACACGACGGCCGCAATCGCCGCGCCCACCGAGATCAACGTGATGGTCAGGAATGCACCCGAGCGCGCGCCGATGGTGTCGTCGTCGCCGACCGCCGGCGGATTCGCCGGGTACGCGAAGAACGGAACCGCGAAGAAAGACACGAACCCGATCACCCCGAGTGCGCCGGCGAGCCACCGCGGATCGGTCGCAGGGTAACGCCGTCCGACATAGGTCCACAGCACGGAGAACGCGACTGCGAAGAACGCGCCCATGCACAACGCGAACACCAGCGTGCCGACTCCGGCACCGAGGTTCTGCTGCATGGCGCGGGTGAACACCTCGCCACCCTCACCGTGGACGTGTCCGCCCGCCGCGATCTCGAGTTCCTCCTCGGCGCCCGAACGCAGATCCTCGTAGTCGATGGCCTTGGCGACCTGCGGTTCGATGAACAGTCGGGCGAACAGATACGACAGAATTCCGGCGATCAGGCCTGAGAACAGGCCGGCGCCGATGAACTTCTTCTCCATGTTTATTTGTCTCCTGGCTCAGATTCGCTCAGTGGCAGGGGAAGCCGAGGAAGTGGCGGGCGTCGTGGACGAACTCGTGGATGTGGGTGTCGGAACCGAACACCGACACCGCGCCCTGGTCGTAGCCCAGGAAGTAGTAGGCCATCGACACCAGCAGCACGGTGAGGCTGAGCCACAGTGCCGCGCTGGCGACGGAGAGATTGGGTACCGCGAGCGCCCGAGATGCGGGTGCCGCCTTGGTGGAAGCAGTCATCTGCCTGTCCTTTCGCCGATCACGCGTCGGCAGTTCGTTTGAACCGGTTACCAGCGCGGCACTCTGACTCACGTCGATTCTCAGTTGACCGTCGTTCACAGCGGCGCGACCGTTCCGGACTTGCACCGGATTCCCCGCACTGGCGTGTGCTGACCTTATACCCTGACCGGCTCGGCCTGCTCGCGCTCGCGCCACGGAGTTGTCACAGCCGTAGGGGATGATGGCGAGGTGGCCCGAACCGCGTCTGTACTGCAGCGCTTCACCGCCCCGACGCGGCGGTGGTTCAGTGGCGCCTTCCCGGAGCCCACTGCTGCTCAGACCGGGGCATGGAACTCCATCGCCGACGGTGAGAACACACTGGTCATCGCGCCTACCGGGTCTGGCAAGACGCTGTCGGCGTTCCTGTGGGCGCTCGACCGTCTGGCCGCCGAACCCGACCGCGCGCACGGCACCCGCGTCCTCTACATCTCGCCACTCAAAGCACTTGCGGTCGACGTGGAGCGCAACCTGCGCGCCCCCCTGACCGGGATCACGCGTGCGGCCCAGGAGCTCGGCCTTCCCGAACCGAACATCACCGTCGGCCTGCGCTCGGGGGACACGCCGGCCAATCAGCGCCGGCTCCTTGCCCGGCAGCCACCGGACATCCTCATCACCACCCCCGAGTCGCTGTATCTGATCCTCACCTCGTCGGTCCGCGACACTCTCCGCAACGTCGACGCCGTCATCGTCGACGAGGTGCACGCCGTCGCCGGCACCAAGCGCGGCACCCATCTCGCGGTCTCCCTTGAACGACTTGACGAGCTGCTCGACGAGCCGGCACAGCGGATCGGGTTGTCGGCGACCGTCCGACCGCCAGAGTTGGTCGCGCAGTTCCTGGCCGGCTCCCGTCCCTGCCGCGTCGTCCGACCGCCCGCCGCGAAGACCTTCGATCTGCGCGTCGACGTGCCTGTGCCGGACATGGCGAACATCCCGCCGCCCGCCGATGCACCCGACGACGACCTCGACGACGCCTTCTCCCCGACCGCCGGCTCCCTCTGGCCGCATGTGGAGGCCTCGATCGTCGACGCCATCGAAAGCAACCGCGCAACGATCGTTTTCGCCAACTCCCGGCGCCTCGCCGAACGACTCACCGCTCGGCTCAACGAGATCCACGCCGACCGCTCGGGGACGCCGGTCACCAATGCGCCAAATCCCGGTGTAGCCGGTGGCGCACCTGCGCTTGTTATGGCGAGCGGCGCCAGCGGCGGCGCACCCACCGCCTTGGCCCGCGCCCACCATGGCTCGGTGAGCAAGGAGCAGCGGGCCGAGATCGAGGACGACCTGAAGTCGGGTCGGCTGCGCTGCGTGGTTGCAACGAGTTCGCTGGAACTCGGCATCGACATGGGCGCGGTCGATCTGGTCATCCAGGTGGAATCGCCACCGTCGGTCGCGAGTGGTCTCCAGCGGATCGGCCGGGCGGGTCACCAGGTCGGCGAGATCAGCCAGGGCGTGCTCTACCCCAAGCACCGCACCGATCTCGTGCACTGCACGGTCGCCGTGGAACGCATGCTCGCCGGCGACATCGAGCAACTGCGCGTCCCGTCGAATCCGCTCGACGTCCTTGCCCAGCAGACGATCGCCGCCGCGGCAATGGACGACCTCGACGTCGACGAATGGTTCGACGTCATCCGCCGCGCCGCGCCGTACCGGGAACTCAGCCGCGATGTGTACGTATCGACTCTGGACCTGATCTCGGGGCGTTTCCCGTCCGACGAGTTCGCCGAACTCCGCCCTCGCGTCACCTGGGATCGCGACGCGAACACCATCAGCGGCCGACGCGGAGCTCAGCGTCTGGCCGTCACCTCCGGCGGAACCATCCCCGACCGCGGGCTCTTCGGTGTCTTCATGGTCGGGGAAAAATCCACCCGCGTAGGCGAACTCGATGAAGAGATGGTCTACGAGTCGCGCGTCGGGGACGTGTTCGCGTTGGGCGCCACGAGTTGGCGGATCGAGGACATCACCCACGACCGTGTTCTCGTCACGCCGGCCTTCGGACAGCCCGGCCGCCTGCCGTTCTGGGTCGGCGACACCGTCGGACGGCCCGCCGAACTCGGCGTGGCGATCGGCAAGTTCACCGGCGCCATCGCCGATCCCGAGCAACTCGAGAAACACGCACATGCACTCGGCCTCACCGACTATGCGCGCGACAACCTGGCAGCACTGATCGCCGAGCAGCGCGACTCGACCGGCCACCTCCCCACCGACCGCACCCTCGTCGTCGAACGTTTCCGCGACGAGCTCGGCGACTGGCGGGTGATCCTGCACTCCCCCTATGGTTTACGTGTCCACGCACCGTGGGCGAGTGCCATCTCCGCGCGGCTGCAGCAGACCCTCGGCCTCGACGGTGCGACCACCGCCTCCGACGACGGCATCATCGTGCGGATGCCCGACACCGACGACGAACCACCCGGCGCCTCAGTCTTCGTCGTCGACCCCGACGACATCGAGCAGATGGTCACCGATGCGCTCGCCGACTCGTCGATGTTCGCATCGCGATTCCGCGAATGCGCCGCGCGTGCACTGCTGTTGCCCCGACGTGACCCTGGCCGCCGGGCTCCCTTGTGGCAGCAACGTCAGCGCAGCGCGCAACTCCTTTCCGTCGCATCACAATTCCCCGACTTCCCGATCGTGCTGGAAGCGGTGCGCGAATGCCTCCAGGACGTGTACGACCTGCCAGCGCTGACCGACCTCCTGCGCGGAATCGCCAGACGCCGGGTGCGGATGGTCGAGGTCGAGACCCCCGAGCCATCGCCGTTCGCGGCGTCGCTGCTGTTCGGGTACGTCGGTGCATTCATGTACTCCGACGACGCACCGCTCGCCGAACGCCGTGCCGCGGCACTGTCGTTGGACACGAGCCTGCTCGCCCAACTCCTCGGCCGGGTGGATCTGCGCGAGCTGCTCGACCCCGCGGTGATCGCCGACGTCGTACGCCGACTCCAGCGTCTCGATCCGGCTCGGCAGGCGCGCGACGCCGAGGACATCGTCGACCTGCTTCGCTGGCTCGGCCCGCTCACCACCGACGACGTGGCCGCCCGATATCAGGGTGACGACGCCGCTGCCGTACTGGCCGACCTGCACCGCGCCGGCCCGATCATCTCGGTCACCCATCGCGGCTTCCCATTGTGGGCGGCGGTCGAAGACACCGCACGCCTGCGTGATGCCCTCGGAGTCCCCGCGCCACTGGGCATTCCGGCCGCCTACACCGAGCCGGTCCCCGATCCCGTCACCGACCTGGTCCACCGTTTCGCGCGCACGCACGGTCCGTTCACCGTTGCCGAGGCGGCCGAGGGTATCGGGATGGCGACGGCGGTGGTCCGAGATACCCTGGTGCGCCTGGCCGGTGAGCGCAAGGTGATCGAGGGCGATTTCCTGCCCGACCCCGACGCGGGATCGACGACGCAGTGGTGTCACGCCGACGTGCTGGGGCAGATCCGGCGCGGATCGCTCGCCGCCACCCGCGCCGACATCGCACCGGTCGACGCGCCCACGCTGACCCGCTTCCTGTCGAGTTGGCATCACGTGGCATCCGACGAGAGGCTCAGCGGAGTCGACGGCGTGGCGACCGTCATCGATCAGCTTGCCGGATACCAGCTTCCGGCGTCGGCGTGGGAGTCCCTCATCCTGCCGAGCCGGGTCGCCGACTACACCCCGGCCATGCTCGACGAACTGCTGTCCTCGGGTGAGGTGGTGTGGTCGGGACACGGCCGCATCGGCGGTGCCGACGGCTGGATCGCCTTCCACCCCATCGACCTGCTCCCCGTGACGCTGGCGGACGCCGACGAGATCGACCTGACGGCGACGCACAGTTTGTTGCTGGACGCACTGAATCCCGGCGGAGCCCTGCGCTTTCCGCAGCTCGCCGATGGTGTGCGTGGCGACACGGAGATCGGGTCGTCGGACGCCGACATCGAGACCGCCCTGTGGGATCTGGTGTGGTCGGGCCAGGTCGGCAACGACTCCTTCTCCGCCGTGCGTGCGCTGCTGCGGCCCGACCGCCGCGGGCCGGCGCGATCCGCGGGTGCGCGCGGCACGCCCGCCCACCGATCACGAGGCCGCGCGCCGAGGCTTCGGCCACAACGACTCTCGACCAGGTTCCTGGCCGAACATCCGGGCGCCCGGCCCAGTTCACCGTCGACCACGGGCCGGTGGTTCAGCCTCCACCGCGACGACGTCGACCCGACCACCGCCACCCAGGCCGTCTGCGAGCAACTCTTGGTCCGCCACGGAGTGGTCACTCGTGGCGCGGTGGCAGCCGAGGGCGTGACCGGCGGTTTCGCTCGGGTCTACAAGGCGCTCAGCGTGTTCGAGGACAACGGCCACGTTCGTCGCGGCTACTACGTCGACGGGCTCGGCGGCGCCCAGTTCGCTCGGCCATCCATCGTCGACGAACTCCGACACCACGCGCTCGACGATCGCAAGACTCACCACACAGTGGTGCTGGCCGCCACCGATCCGGCCAATCCTTATGGGGCTGCTCTGGATTGGCCGGCCACCGGCGCGGACGACTCGGGCCACCGACCGGGCCGCAAACCCGGCGCGCTGGTGGTGATCGCCGACGGTGAGCCCGCGCTGTTCGTGGAACGTGGCGGCAAGACGGTGCTGACTTTCACCGCCGACGCCGATCTGCTGCGCGAGGCGAGCTCCGCTCTCGCCGACGCGGTCCGGTCCGGTCGGATCAATCGACTGACCATCGACCAGGTCGACGGCGCAAACGTGCTCGGCACCCAGATCGCCGCAGCCTTCGTCGAGGCAGGTTTCGCGACCACCCCGCGCGGCGTCCGACTCCGCTACGGACTCCATGCCTGAGGGCGACACCGTCTTCGCAGCGGCGGCCAGGCTGCGTCGCGCATTGGACGGCCAGGTGCTCACCTATTGCCAGTTCCGGACGCCGACCCTCGCCACCGTCGACTACACCGGACACACCGTCACCGCTGTCCGCTCCCGCGGTAAGCACCTGCTGATCGATGTGGTCGACCCGGAAGGCGTTGCGGTGCCATCGATTCACTCCCACCTCAAGATGGAGGGCGCGTGGCACGTGCACCCTCTCGGGACGCGGTGGCGTCGGCCGGGCCATCACGCGCGGGTCGTCCTGCGCACCCAGAAGTCCGAGGCGGTCGGCTTCGAACTCGGCATCCTCGAACTGCTCGCCGACCCCGATGCAGCGCTGGCCTATCTCGGACCGGACCTGCTCGCCGACGACTGGGATGCCGCCGAGGCTGTCCGGCGAATCGAGGCGCGGCCTTCCACGCCGATCGGTCTCGCCCTGCTCGACCAACGCCTGATGGCGGGTGTCGGCAACGTCTACCGTTGCGAGGCCTGCTTTCTGCGCGGCGTACTGCCGACAACACCGGTGGCCGACGTCGACATCCCGGCCATGGTCGACCTGTGCCGTCGGCTGCTGTGGAACAACCGGATACGCACTGCTCGCAGCACGACTGGTCAGACGGCCCCAAACGCACGCACCTGGGTCTACGGTCGCCGCGGCCAGTTGTGCAGACGCTGCGCTACCCCGATCCGGCGTGACCGTCTCGGCGACGCCGACGACGGCGACCGGGTGATCTACTTCTGCCCAACCTGCCAACGCTGACCCGACGCGCCCCTCCCCACGTGGCCCCCTGCCCTCCACCCGCTCCCCATCCGATCTGAGATGGTGGCGGTCCCCCTGAGCATGCCCCTTCCGCTCCCTGAGGTGCGAGCGGAGCGAGCCTCGAAGGGCCTGGTGAGACGGCATTCTCAGCTCACCAAGGGCTTCGAGGCTCGTGAGCTCGCGTTCAGCCAGCGGCAAGGGGCGCCGCCCTGCCAGCTCGTCAACCCAGGGTTGACGACCAATGCCCGTCAACCTAGAGTTGACGCATGCCCACAGACAACAAACCCCTGACGAACGTCCGGCTCGACGACCTCATCGACGGCATTCGTGCCGTCCATACCGATCCGCTCGAACAACTCTCCGGGGCTGTCATCGCCGCACAGCACCTCGGCGACCTCGCCGACTCGTTGATCGGACATTTCGTCGATCAGGCCCGACGCACCGGCGCGTCCTGGACGGCGATCGGCTCGAGCATGGGCGTCAGCAAGCAAGCGGCGCAGAAGCGATTCGTCGGACAATCTCCCGCGGCCCCTGCCGAAGCTGCGTCGAATCCGTTCGCCCGCTTCACTCCTCGCGCACGCAATGCCGTCGTGAACGCGCACAACCTGGCCACCTCCGAGCGCTCGGAATACGTCACCACGGCGCTGCTCGGTCGGGGGGTTCTGGGCGAAACCGAGTCGCTGGGGGTAGCCGCTCTCCGATCCCTCGACGTAGACACGGACGCTGTGGCCCAACAACTCTCAGCGATCAACGCGCCAAGCGAGGCCGAACCGCGAGCGCTCATCCCGTATGACGATGCCGCCAAGACGGTGCTTGAGGAGACCGTCCGAACCGCCGAGCGCCTCGGCCACAATTACGTCGGAACCGAACATCTGCTGATCGCACTCTTTGCCGACCCCACCGTGGGACCGATCCTCGTCGATGCCGGCACAGGTGCCGACGCCTTCGAGGAGGCCGTGCTGGATCGGTTGTCGGAGTTGGCCTGAGAACTCAGCCGTCGGAGGTGTACCGCTCCGGCTCCTCGCCGAAAGTGAAGTCCCGACCGGTGATCTCTTCGACCGCGATCTCCACGTAGTTGTACTTGAGCGTGGGGATCCACGGCTTCAACGGAGTCTGGTCGGCGGCCTCGATCTCGCGATGAGACTGCAGGACACGTGCGGTGCCCTTCGCGATGACACTCCAGCCACTGACGCCGTCGTGGCTGTCGGCTTCGAAGGCGACATGCTCGTTGGCGGTCAGCTCGTAGAGCTTGGTTCCTTCTGCGGTGCGGAACAGGATGCGCCCGTCGCCGGCGTAGAAGTTGATCGGGAAGATGTCGGGAAGTCCGCCGAAACTCAGTGCGATCCGGCCGAGTTCGACTTGAGAAAGCCGATTCCACGACTCATCGACGGTCAATTCCTTGATCGGGTTGTCCACCATGACCTGTCTTTCTCCCATATCTCATTGTTCACCCGCCGAGGTTACCGGGCACAGAGCCCAAGGTCCCGCCTAACGCCCCGTATTCATCAGCCGTCAACCGGGACCGGCTCCAGGATCTCCGCACGTGCCTCCGGTGCGGCCGCACGCAGTGCGTCGGCCGACTCGTCGTCGGGCTGCGTCTGCGAAGCGACTTCGGCCTCGACGCGAGCGCGGTAGGTATCGATCTCGAAGGCGATGTCCTCGGGACTCCACCCGAGCACGGGCGCCAGCAGTTCGGCGACCTCTTCGGCGCAGCCGACGCCGCGGTGCGAGTACTCGATCGCGATGCGGGTGCGTCGGGCGAGGACGTCCTCGAGGTGCAGCGCCGCTTCGTCGATGGCCGCGTACACCACCTCGACCCGCAGGTATTGCGGTGCGGCCGCGATCGGTCGCAGCAACGACGGATCGCCGGCCGCGTAGTACAGCACGTCGTCGATGAGTGAGCCGTAACGATTGAGCAGTCGGCGAATCCGGTACGGGTGCAGTCCGTATCGCTGTCCGAGGTGTTCGCACTGGTTGATCAGGGCGAAGTATCCGTCCGCGCCGATGAGGGGTACGCGTTCGGTGATCGACGGCGCCACCCGAGTCGGGATGAAGTCGTTGCATGCGTCGACGGCGTCGGCCGCCATCACCCGGTAGGTGGTGTACTTGCCGCCCGCGATCGACACGAGACCGGGCGCGACGGTGGCAACGGCATGTTCGCGCGACAGCTTGGACGTCTGGTCGTCCTCCCCCGCGAGCAGCGGTCGCAATCCCGCGTACACGCCTTCGATGTCGTCGTGCGTCAGGGAAGTCACGAGCACCTGGTTGACCCGCTCGAGGATGTAGTCGATGTCGGCGCGGGTTGCGGCCGGGTGCGCGAGGTCGAGGTTCCAGTCGGTGTCGGTGGTGCCGATGATCCAGTGCGTCTCCCATGGGATGACGAACAGCACCGAGTTGGCGGTCCGCAGGATGATCGCGGTCTCGCTGACGATGCGATCGCGCGGCACCACGATGTGTACCCCCTTGGAGGCGCGCACCTTGAAGTGGCCACGCTGTTTCGACAGAGCCTGCACCTCGTCGGTCCACACGCCCGCCGCGTTGATCACGCAGTGTCCACGCACCTCGGTGACCTCGCCGTTCTCGGTGTCTCGGACACGAACACCGAGCACACGGTCGGATTCACGGAGAAATCCGACCACCTGGGTGGAGGTTCGGATGACCGCACCGTAGTTGGCCGCGGTGCGCGCCACCGTGAGGCTGTGGCGCGCGTCGTCGACGACGGTGTCGTAGTAGCGGATACCACCGATCAGCGAGTCGCGTTTGAGCGCCGGAGCCACTCGCAGAGCACCGGACCGAGTGACATGCTGTTGTCCGGGAACTGATTTGGCTCCACCCATGCGGTCGTACAGAAAGATGCCCGCCGCGACATAGGGCCTCTCCCAGACGCGCTGCGTCAACGGGTACAGGAACGGCAGCGGCTTGACCAGGTGTGGGGCCAGTAACCGCAGCGACAGTTCACGCTCGCGTAGCGCCTCACGGACCAGGCCGAATTCCAGCTGTTCGAGGTAGCGCAGACCGCCGTGGAACATCTTCGACGACCGACTCGACGTGCCCGACGCGATGTCGCGGGCCTCGACCAGCGCGACACGCAGACCGCGAGTGGCGGCGTCGAGCGCCGCACCCACACCGACGACACCACCACCGATGACGACGATGTCGAATTGTTCCGCTCCGAGCCTGCGCCACGCCTCCTGGCGATACAGCGGGCCCATATCCGCAGGTCGATCCGGATTGAACTCGGTATCCATGATCATCGAGCCTAATTGATCTCGCGCGGATTGCAGTGGCAGCGAACCGGCGCGTGCGACACTGGCTGCGTGGGCAGCGAAAACACCTATGTGGCCGCGATCGACCAGGGCACCACGTCGACCCGAGCGATGGTCTTCGATCGCCGGGGGCGAGTGGTCAGCTGCGAGCAGATCGAACATGAACAGATCTTCCCCAAGGCGGGATGGGTGGAGCACGACGCGCAGGAGATCTGGCGCAACACCCGCCGGGTGACCGCTGCGGCCCTGGCGTCGGCGGATCTGAAGTACGACGACATCGCCGCGTGCGGGCTGACCAATCAGCGCGAGACCACGGTGATCTGGGATCGAGAGACCGGCGTGCCGATCCACAACGCGATCGTGTGGCAGGACACCCGCACCGGCGATCTGTGCACCGAACTTGCCGGCGACGACGGCCCGGGCCGTTATCGGGACAAAACCGGCCTTCCGCTGTCCACGTACTTCGCCGGCCCCAAGGCGCGGTGGATACTCGACAGTGTCGAGGGCAGTCGAGAACGCGCGGAGAACGGCGAACTATGTTTCGGCACAATGGATTCCTGGATTTCCTGGAATATGACCGGCGGTGCCGACGGCGGATTACACATCACCGATGTGACGAACGCGTCGCGCACGATGCTGATGGACCTGCGCACCCTGTCCTGGGATGAGTCGTTGTGCGCGGATTTCGGCGTCCCTGCCGCGATGTTGCCCGAGATCCACAGCTCCGCAGAGGTTTACGGCCCGCTGCGCGAGCACGGCTCGTTACCGGGCGTTCCGCTGGCCGGCATCCTCGGCGATCAGCAGGCGGCAACCTTTGGTCAAGCGTGCCTGGAGCCCGGCGAGGCCAAGAACACCTACGGCACCGGCAACTTCCTCCTTCTCAACACCGGTACCGAGCCGGTGTTCAGCAACCACGGCCTGCTGACCACCGTGTGCTACCGCATCGGCGACCAGGACGCCCGATACGCGCTGGAGGGGTCGATCGCGGTGACCGGGTCTCTCGTGCAGTGGCTGCGCGACAACCTCGGCCTCTTCTCGCATGCTTCCGAGATCGAACAGTTGGCCACACAGGTCGATGACAACGGTGGCGCCTACTTCGTGCCCGCCTTCTCCGGCCTCTTCGCGCCCCGTTGGCGTTCGGACGCACGCGGGGTGATCGTCGGCCTCACCCGTTTCGTCAACAAGGGCCACCTGGCCCGAGCTGCTTTGGAGGCCAGCGCTTTTCAGACCCGAGAGGTCATCGAGGCGATGCAGGCCGACTCCGGTGTGGAGTTGTCGACCCTCAAGGTCGACGGCGGCATGGTTGTCAACGACCTCCTCATGCAGTTCCAGGCCGACATCCTCGACGTCCCCGTCGTCCGACCGGTCGTCAACGAGACCACCGCCCTCGGCGCCGCCTACGCCGCCGGCCTCGCCGTCGGCTACTGGGACAGCGAAGACGAGATCCGCGCCAACTGGGCCGAGGACAAACGCTGGGAACCGTCGATGGACGCGTCAGAACGAGATCGCCTGTACAGCGAATGGAACCGAGCGGTCGAGCACAGCTTCGACCTCGCGTAAGTCGCGTAGCCCCTGCCGGTCGAGGAGCGGCGAGTGAGCGCAGCCGCCGGGTTGAGGAGCGGCAAGGGAGCGGAGCGACCATGGCGCGTCTCGAAACCAACCCGACGCGTATCGAAACCCGCGCGAGCCGAAAATGTCGGCGGCCACCGACCCTGAAAATAGGGGAAGAACTTCCTCCCCTATTTGTGGAGTCCTCCCCCAGAAATTCCTCAGGGAAGACTCCAAAACTAGGGGACGAGTTTTCTTCCCCTAGATTTTTTCCATCCGGTCGAGCCAAAGACTTCGCATTTGCAGGACGCCCCGGGTCGGCTCCAAATGGACGGCCTACCTTGGAATTTTATCGATAGTTGCACGCGTGAAAGCGAGTGCAAAATTGCAGTTTTCAGACACATCCTTGTCGTCTCGATCCAGAGCGGCATCCGTGAACACAAGTGCACGCCCAGACACAGTAATAGTTGCGCAATGATCAACCCCGAGCGAGAAAACGGCAACCGTGCGGCCGTCGATCATGCGATCCGGGAACCATCGAAAGTCATCGAATATCGCCTTGTACCCGTCGAGATCGGATGCGCCAGAGCCGGCCAGATTACCAACGTACTGCGATGCCGAAGCCCGTCTCCGATTCAGAACATCCCACTCACATCCACGAACCGTCTGGTGATCGGCAACCGCAGCATCACTCACCGACCGTGGATCGAGTCCAAGTGAAGCCAGGACACGATCCGACACGCTCGTACACGGCTCGTACTGTGTACCGTCGTTGTTGCTACTCCACCGATTCGGAAAGACGGTCATAAAAGGGAGTCTCCGACCAGCGTCATCCACCTGACGAATCGACGGTCGTGACAATGAATTCGTGGTGGTAGATCCGTCACTCACTGGAACTCCATTGACGGTACAACCAGTCAGGAGAGCGAGTGCGATTGAAACAATTGCCCACACGGCTCCAGCACTCTGAGAACCAGACGGACTAGAGTTCACGTTTGAATACTCGCCGATGCCGAGATATCGCAACCGTCAAGCCTCGCCCCTGCGTGGCGGCAGTCGATCGCAAGTTGCTTCATTTGCGTTCTCTGGTCACTTAGCTCGGCCTGCCATGAGTCAATCGCGGTTCTAACACGCTCGTACATCTTCTGGCCTTCAATGCAGTCGCCGAAATAGTTCGCCGGAACAGCTCGATTCAGATTCATAATTGCCTGCTGCAACGTATCCGCAGCCGCCTCCGCCGTCCTCGCTCGCCCTTCCCAGTCCTCAGTCGAGAACCGGACGACGCCACCTGGGCCGTTAGGACCGCGCCGCACGGAGTCAATGTCCGAAGCCTCGTATCCGGGCAATTGAAGGCCCATATCGTCGTTGGACGTGTAGTTGTCTCCCACCCGACCTCCCCCGTATGCGCCATCGGCTGCCGATGTAACGATTGTCGCAACACTACCTTGGATCGTCGACCGATCCACCGGCGGAACGAGATCTGTGGATCAAACCCTGTCACACCACGAAGTCGGCCAGAATACCCACGACTCCGCCGGTCCCTCCCATTGCCGCGGCCGCCTCGTACACGGACTCGCGGAGCACGGTTCGAGGTTCCTGGCTCTCCGAATCGATGGTGATCATGATGCATTCGAAGGCGCGTGCGCGGCGAAAGCTCTCGCGCTGTTTGTCGATGTCGCCGCGTCGCTGGTGAACGAACGCGTCGAGGTCGTGCTGGGCGACCACCGAACGCACATGTGCGCGTGATCGTTCCGACGCGGTCCCACGTTCACGCCACTGTGTCAGCGCCTCCGCGATCTCGGGCGAGTGCACATCGGCGACGTCGATGACCGACGCGGTGAGCAGCGCCAGGCACTGCGGGATGTCTCCGTCGGGAACGCTGTCGACCAGTCGTGCGACGCCTCCGGGCAGCCGTTCAACTCGGTGCATGCCTACGCCTCACGCTGTTCGACCGGCTTCTCGGGTGCAGGTGTGGTTGTGGGTGTAGGGAGCCGAAGATCCACCGAACCCTCATCTGCAACCGTCTCATTCGGCGCCGGGACGCTCGCGGCAGGCGCAGCACGCGGCGCCCAGTCGCCGATCACCGGTGGTCCGACGAGCGGCAGGTCACCAACGATCTCCTTGCCGTTGTCGTCGCTGTGGAGGTAGATCGCGGGAGTGTGCTTCTTGTCGTCCGAGCGTGGCCGTCCAGCGCCGTGAGGTACACCGGGCGTACCCGGTCGCTGGGCGGCCCCGGGATTCGAATTCGGTGTCCCAGCACCGGGATTGGTTGCTCCCCCGGGCGCTCCGGCAGGCGGCACGAGCCCAGGCGGTATCACCGGGCTCCGCGGTCCACCCGGCACGAGACCCGCGGGAACGCCACCGCGCGGAATGTTGTTGGGAGCGCCCTTGCCAGGGCCGGGTGGGTGCCGGTTGTCGATGTTGGCCGGCACGACGTTCGGCGTCCCCCGGCCTCCGCGGTTCAACGAGTCCGGATTGCGGTCGGGCGAACCAGGATTCTGCCGCGACGGGTTGTTCGTGTTAGTCGTGTCGACGGGGGTCGTCCGGTTCGGCGAGTTCGACGACGGCGACGGGCCGCCAGTCGGCGTCGGTCCGCTCCCCGGGCCGTTGGGTCCGCCGCCGGTGATGTCGGTTGTGTTGGCCGTCTGGCCGCGAGAGTTCGACGAGTTGTCACGGTTCGGGTTATTCGGGTCGGTCGAACCCAGGTTGCCGATGTTGCTGAGTTCCCTCGAAGCAGAGTCATCTGTTCTCTCTGCAGGCAGATTCGCTTGGGCCGCGAGCATGGGATTGCTGTAGGTGCTGTCCATCGCTGCACGGACCGCGGCGCGCGCAGCGGCCGAATCCTCCGGATTGTCGCGCACGTGCTCTTGGAGAGCCTGAAATTGTGGCGCGAGCGCGGCCGCGTCGCCCGCGATCTGGCCACCGCGTTCGACTGCGTCCACGACCTGCTGTCCTCTGGTCGCACTCGTGTCTATTGCGTTGGCAAGCAGACGTGCGCGGGTCACGCTTCCGTCCGCCGCGCGCCCGAGCATGAGGTCGGTTCCAAATGCACTGTTCATCTGGTTGACCGCCTGCTTTACGAGACCCGGGGTACCGGCGAACGCCTCGGCGTCGCCGCTGGCATTTCCGCGGCCCATCTTCGCCAGAATCCCCAGCACCTCGCCGATGCTCATCGTCTCCCAAGCCGTCCGCTGCCCGTCGATGTTGCCGGGCGCACCCTTCATCTGATCTAGCGGATCGCCCACGACACCCCCAACGGACCGGAATTCGGTTCTGACGGACCATACCCCGCGATCACCGACGATGGCGATCGCTCGCGGCGTTGTGCACAATTCGGTTGCGTCGGGAACTGCGCGACCATGACGGCGTCGGACAGGCAGCCTTCCTACTGCTCATCGATTCCGTCCCCGCTCATTGGATCAGCGCCCTCGGCCGACGTCGTCGGCGATCGTGGAGGCGGGAAGAGCGCCGCTGCCCGGGACGTGGCTCGGAACCTTGCGAAATGGCGACACTCACGACACCCGGTGCCGAACTGGAGAACGCTAGTGCTGCAGCACTCGCATTCTCCAAATCAACTCGCGTTCTCTCAGATCGACGCGGCAGGTGGCCGGAGCGAAGCCCAGGCCGCGACTACCAGCCAGGTCATTGCGGCAATCCGCGTGAACTCAGGCCACACCTGTGTCGAATCAGGTCATCTGGGTGCTGCAGCACACAGATTCTCCAACACGACACAGGGTGTCCGTCGCGCCTCCCGGATCGAACGATGACAGGTCACATTTCCCCAGCTCACAGCGCCAACTCTCCCAGTCAGAGAGCGATGAGGTCACCTGACCGACGCGATCAGTCCAGATCGTCGTGCCGTACCAATTGCCGGGCCGCCTCGGTCACCGATCCCGACAGTGACGGGTACACCGACAGGGTCGCCGCAAGGTCGCTGACGGTCAGCTTGTTTTGCACCGCGAGCGCGATCGGAAGGATCAGCTCCGACGCCGTGGGCGCGACCACCACGCCACCGATGACCACGCCGGTCGCCGGTCGGCAGAAGATCTTGACGAAACCGCGTCGAAGACCGCTCATCTTCGCCCGAGGGTTGGTGGCCAATGGCAGCATCACGGTGCGGGCGGGATATTCGCCGGCGTCGATGGCGTTCTGCGACACCCCGACCGTCGCGATCTCCGGACGCGTGAAGATCGCCGACGCAACGGTTTTCAGCTTGATCGGCGACACACCTTCGCCCAGGGCGTGGTACATCGCGATCCGGCCCTGCATCGCGGCGACCGACGCCAACGGGAACAGTCCCGTGCAGTCGCCGGCCGCGTAGATGCCGGTGACCGACGTCCGGGACACCCGATCGACCCGGATGTAGCCGCCCTTGTCGACGTCCACCCCGGCAGCCTCGAGTTCGAGCGAGGTGGTGTTGGGCACCGAACCGACCGTCATCAGCACATGCGATCCGGTGACGGTGGAACCGTCCGCGAGATAGGCGGTCACCGAATCGCCGTTGCGCTCAACCTTGTTCGCCCGTGCGTGCTTCACCAGCTCGACACCTCGCTCGGCGAGGGCCTCCTCGAGCACCAGCGCGGCATCCTCGTCTTCGTGCGGCAGCACACGGTCGCGGCTCGACACCAGAGTCACCTTCACACCCAATTCGGTGTAGGCGTGCACGAATTCGGCACCGGTGACACCCGATCCGACCACGATGAGGTGCTCGGGAAGATCTTCCAGGTCGTAGAGCTGACGCCAGGTCAGAATCCGCTCACCATCGGGTTGGGCGTCGGGCAGGATGCGCGGCGAGGCGCCCGTCGCGAGCAACACCACGTCACCGTCGTAACGCTGGGTGCTCCCGTCGGACAGAGTCGCCAGGACCCCATGCGTGGAGACACCCACCTGGGTCGGCTCCAGCGTTGCGGTACCCGACACCAGGGTGACGCCCTCGCTGATCAACCGGGAACGGATGTCGGCGGATTGCGCGAAGGCCAGATCGCGGACACGCTGATGGATCTGCGGAAGGGTCACGAGGGTGTCGTCGGTCTTGATGTTGATGCCGAGGTCGACGGCCCGGCGCACCTCGGTGCGGATGCCGGTCGACGCGATGAACGTCTTCGACGGGACGCAATCCCACAGCACACACGCGCCGCCGATCCCGTCCGAATCGATCACCGTGGTGTCCGCGCCGTATGCGGCTGCGGCAAGCGCCGCCTCGTAACCGGCCGGTCCACCACCGATGATGACGATCTTGGTCACAATCACTCCTGTTCCGGCCATCCATGGCCCTCGTCGAGCCGGCGACGATCTTGGGCTGGTCACTGGCTCGAAGTACCGGCGTGCGCCCTGTCCAGGGTATGCCCGGACGCCCGGTCGTCGACGACGGGATGGTCGGGCCGACGCACTGAAGGACCCGGTGCGACTGCGGTGCACGACGCCTTGTCGTAATACGATCGTCGTGGCCCGGGTCAACGTGGCGCGATCGGAGTCCGTTTTCGCGCCACTCCGTCGAGAAAGAGCAGGTCAGAGGCGACATGCCCATTTATGCGGCTTACGGTTCGAACATGCATCCCGAACAGATGGCCGAGCGCGCCCCGCACTCGCCGATGGCGGGGACCGGATGGTTGAACGGGTGGCGCCTCACCTTCGGCGGCGGGGACATCGGTTGGGAAGGCTCGTTGGCGACCGTCACCGAGGACCGCGACAACGTCGAGGCCAAGGTGTTCGTGGTGCTCTACGACGTGCCCGTCGAAGACGAGGACTACCTCGACCGCTGGGAAGGCTCAGAACTCGGCATCCACCGCAAGGTGCGCGCGCGAGTCGACACCGCGGACGGACCCGTCCTCGCGTGGCTGTATGTTCTCGATGCTTTCGAAGGCGGCTTGCCGTCGGCCCGCTACCTCGGTGTGATGGCCGAGGCCGCTGAGATCGCGGGCGCACCGGCCGAATATGTCCAGGATCTTCGGCTTCGGGAGTCCCGCAACGTCGGCCCCGGACCGGGCAGCGTAGAAGGCTGATCAGACCCCGGCGCCGGGCCCGACGATCAGTCCGGCGAGCGCGCGGACCCCGATTGCGAGTGCGCGTTCGTCGATGTCGAAGTTGGGTTGGTGCAGGTCCCGCTGCACCCCCATGCCGTCCCACACGCCGAGCCGGCCCATTGCACCGGGCACGTGCTCGAGGTACCAGGAGAAGTCTTCGCCACCCGCGGACTGCGGGGTGTCGGCGACCGCGTTCGGACCGATCGCCTCGATCGACCGCTCCAGCATCTCGATCGCGTTCTCGTCGTTGACGACGGGTGGCACGCCGCGGAAGTAGGCCAGGTCGTACTGCACGCCCAGCGGCGCGACCAGTTCGCCGACGATGCTGCGGACCAACGGTTCCAGCTGCGCCCACGTCGCATGCTCACCGGTTCGAACCGTCCCGCGCAGACGACCTTCCTGCGGAATCGCGTTGGGAGCACTGCCGGCGTTGGCCGCGCCCCACACCATCACCGTTCCCGAACGCGGGTCGACGCGACGCGACAGGATGCCCGGCAGACCGGTGATCAGCGTGCCCATCGCGTAGACGAGGTCACCCGTCAGGTGCGGGCGCGATGTGTGCCCACCGGGTGATCGCAGTTGCACGTCGATGTGGTCGGCGGCCGACGTCAACGCACCGGCGCGCAGCCCGACCGTCCCGACGGGCAACCGTGGATCGCAATGCAGCGCGAAAATCTTGCTCAGGCCCGTCGTCACCCCGGCGTCGATGGCGTCGAGAGCGCCGCCCGGCATCACTTCCTCGGCGGCCTGGAAGATCAGCCGCACCCCCACCGGCAGCGGTTCGGCCTCGACGAGCAGCTTGGCGACCCCGATCAGGATGGCGGTGTGCGCGTCGTGCCCGCAGGAGTGCGACACCCCGTCGACAGTCGAAGTGAACGGCAGCCCGGTGTGCTCGGTGATCGGCAGGGCATCCATGTCGGCGCGCAAACCGATCCGCGCCTCCCCACTCGGTCCGAGGTCGCACACGACGCCGGTTCCGAGCGGGAGCCGACGCGGATTCAGGCCGACCGACTGCAGCTCGGTCATCACCAGCTCGGTGGTCCGCACCTCTTGCCGCGACAGTTCCGGGTAGGCATGGATGGCCCGGCGCCACGCAATGAGGTCGGTGCCGTGCGCGGCCAGCCAGGATTCGATCAGATCGCCCATACGATCACCCGACCTCGTCGAGACACGGCCACGCCGCTCATAGCAGTGAACTCGGTGTCGGGACAGCGAGATCGTCGAGCAATGGCGTGCGCAGTCCGCGCTTGATCAGAGCGAGGTTGGGACCGGCCAGGGCCGCGCGTGCGGTGGCGACCTCGGTGGCGCGGTCGACGAGTTCGGCTGCGGCGACCGCCTCTTCGACGATCCCTGCCGACGCGGCATCGTCAGCGCCATACCGACGGCTGGTGAGCATGGCCTCGGTGGCCGCCGCATCCGAAATCCGGGTGCGGACGAGCGCTGCCATACCCCGCGTGAACGGCATGTTCAGTGCTGCTTCGGGCAACGACCAGAATCCCCGCTCGGTGCGCATCAACCGATGGTCCGCGCATAGCGCGAGCATTGCGCCCGCCCCAAAGGCGTGACCGTTCAGGGCGGCGATCGTCGGCACCGGCAACGTCAACACCGTGGTGTAGAGCGCATGTACGCGGTCGAGGTAAGCGGGCAGGCCGGTGGGGTTGGCAAAGACGTAGTCGGTGTCGAGGCCGTTGCTGAAGTACTTGCCGGTCGCCGTGATGATCACCGGCTTGGCCGCGGCCGCCACGTCGTCGAGCAACGCCGTGACGGTGTCGAGCCAGTCGAGGCGGAAGCGGTTCTCGGGATTCGATTCGTCGAGTTCGACCCCTTCGGTGCCCAGATACAGCTCGATGACGTCGCCGTTGGTCTTCAGGTAAGGCATGCGAGAACCATATCGCCTGGACCTGATCCGACTAGTCGGCACCGCGTACACCGCATCCACCCGCGTCCCAGGACGTGTCTCCCAATCCCCTTGGCGAGACACGTCCTAGTGTGGGCGGCATGGATCCCACCGTCGACGCCGACGCCGCGGCAGCGGTCGCGGCCGCCACCATCGCCGCCGAGACCGATGCCGCAGCGCACGACGTGGCCGTGGTACTAGGTTCGGGCTGGGCACCGGCTGCCGAGGCTTTCGGTACGCCCGTCCGATCGGTCTCGATGGCGTCGATCCCGGGCTTCACACCACCGAAGGCGGCCGGACACGGCGGCATGATCCATTCGGTGCGGATCGGCGATCGCCGCATTCTGCTCCTGCTCGGCCGTATTCACGCCTACGAGGGGCACGATCTCGCACGAGTGGTGCATCCGGTGCGTACCGCAGCAGCGACCGGGGTCAGCACGATCGTGCTGACCAACGCGGCAGGCGGATTGCGCGCCGACATGTCGGTGGGTCAGCCCGTGCTGATCTCCGATCACCTCAACCTCACGGCCCGCTCGCCACTCGTGGGCGCGCAGTTCGTCGACCTTGTGGACGCCTACTCACCGCGGTTGCGCGAGGTCGCCCGCCGCGTCGACCCCGACCTCGCCGAGGGCGTGTACGCGGGTCTGCCCGGCCCCCACTATGAGACGCCGGCCGAGATCCGGATGCTGCGCACCCTGGGCGCCGATCTGGTCGGGATGTCCACGGTGCACGAAACCATCGCTGCCCGCGCCGCCGGCGTGGCGGTCCTCGGGGTCAGTCTGGTCACCAACCTGGCGGCCGGCATGACCGGCGAACCGCTCAGCCATGCCGAGGTCCTCGACGTCGGACGGAACTCGGCAGCCCGGATGGGCGAGTTGCTGGCCCAGATCATCGGGGAGGTGTGAGCCGATGACCTACCCACCGGGCAGCTATCCCCCGCCGGGGTCGTACCCACCACCGGAACGGTCACCTTGGTCGTCACCGGCGGTCATCGCGGCCATCGTCGCCGGCGTGCTCATTCTGATCGCCGGTGTCCTCGGCGCGCTTGTGTTCATTCCCGGCGACGACGAGAACAACAACACGGCAGCCACATCGTCGCCCTCGGCAGTGACCAGCACTGTCACGCAGAGTCGGACCACCGCGGACACGACCACCGAGACCACCACCGTCGCGCCTCGCCCGACACCAACGGTGCCCGGCACCGATTCCTTGGGTTTCGTGAACGGTCCCCGCTGCAACGACGCCGGCGATCAGGTGGTCATGGTCGGGCAAACCTCGCGGTCGCGGGTGATCATCTGTCAGGTCGGCACCCAGACCGGACGCTGGTACTACAAGGGTTCCGCTCCGGAAGGCGACATCGAGATCGGCTACCCGACGAAATCAGGCAACACATTCATCGTGCAAAACGAAGGCGTCGTGTACACGATCTCGCCGAGCAGTCTGCTCATCACCCAGGGTGGATCGACCCTCGCGAACGAACCGATGCTCCAGCACTGGGCCGCGTCGTGACCGACCCCGTGTTGCGAGCCGAGCACCTCGACGTCGTGCGGTCCGGACGCCTCCTCCTGGACGACGTGAGTCTCGAGGTACACCCCGGAGAGCACTGGGCGCTGCTCGGACCCAACGGCGCAGGCAAATCGACCCTGATGGCCATGCTCGGCGCCCGCGAACACCCGACGCGCGGCACCGTTGATGTCCTCGGTCGACGGATCGGACGCGTCGACATGCGCGAGTTGCGCATGCATATCGGCCACGTCGACCCACGGTGGCGCATCGACGTGCCGCTGACCGCCCACGAGGTGGTGCTGACCGGTCTCACCAATACCCCGGAGCTCGACCGCCGGCATCGATACGACGACGCCGAGCATGATCGCGCCGACGCCCTGCTCGCGCTGCTCGGCATGTCCGACCGTCGCGATTCCGTCTGGACGGTGATGAGCCAGGGCGAACGTGGACGCACACTCATCGCCCGCGCGCTGATGCCGACTCCCGCGCTGCTCCTGCTCGACGAGCCGGCTACCGGCCTCGACCTCGCCGCCCGCGAGAAGCTGTTGGCGGGCATCGACCAGTTACGTTCGGACGTCACCGATCTCGCGACCGTGCTGGTGACCCATCACCTCGAAGACCTGCCCGCCAGCACCACGCACGCGATGCTGCTCCGCGACGGCGTGGTGGTGGCGACCGGACCGGTGGACGACGCCCTCACCTCGACCACGATCAGCAAATGTTTCGACCATCCGGTGACCGTGACACGCAACGCCGGCCGCTGGTCGGCAGTGTCCGACGCCGGTTAGCGCGGGCCGAACTGACGATCGCCCGCATCACCGAGACCGGGGACGATGAAGAAGTCGTCGTTGAGACCATCGTCGACAGCGGCCACCACCAGACGGACCGGATGCCCTGATTTCTCTAGTGCTGCAACACCTTCGGGAGCAGCGACCACACAGACAGCGGTGATGTCGGCGGCTTTGCGGGCCACCAGGAGTTCGATCGTGTGCAGCAGCGAGCCACCGGTGGCGAGCATGGGGTCGAGGACGAAGACCGCTGTCGTCGACAGGTCGTCGGGCAGCGACTCCAGGTAGGGCACCGGCTGCGCCGTCCGTTCGTCACGCGCGACACCGACGAAGCCGACGTGCGACTCGGGCACCATCGCGTGGGCCTGCTCCACCATGCCCAGTCCCGCCCGCAACACCGGAACCAGCAACGGCGGATTGGCCAGCCGCGAACCCGCGAACTCCGACAACGGGGTGCGGATGGGCACGTCGGCGACGGGCGCGCCGGCCAACGCCTCGTAGATGAGCATCTGTGTCAGATCCGACAGCGCCGCACGGAAAGCGGCGTTGTCGGTCTTCTCGTCGCGCATGGTGGTCAGTCGGGCGGCCGCGAGCGGGTGGTCGACGATGAGGCACTCCATGGCGAACACGATATGACGTGCGCGAACCTGGCGCTCGGAACCGAGTGCGGGTCCGCTGCGTCTGATCTTTTATGAGCCAACTGACCATCGATTCGCCATCCCTGCGAACCTTCGCCGCTGCGCAGCGATCCGCCGCGGCCGACACCCACGCGGACGCGGCCCGGCAACGCAGCGCCGTCACCGATCTCGCCATCACCTTCGGGCTGATCGGCGCCGAGTTCCTGTCGGCGGCAGTGCAGGTGTTCGAGCTCTACACCCGGCATCTGGACACCACCGCCAGACAGCACGACGCGGTCTCCGACAAGACCGAGCGCGCAAACACGACGTACAACGCCCGCGATTGCCGGTGCGGCAAGGACATTGCCGGCGACACCACGCCCGACGCTGCGAGGAAGGCCTGATGCTCACCGTCGAACTTCTCATCGCTCCGCTTCGGCTGCTGATCACCGCGCTCGGCACCGGCGTGCTGCCGGCCGGCAATCCCGCCGATCAGGTCCGCACGACCACAGCGAATCTCACGCACACCCGCGAGCGATCGGCGGCCTCCGTGCGTGGTCTCGGCGATGGTTGGCGTGGCGAAGGCGGAGATGCCGCCCGACGAGCGACCATCAACACACAGAACCGGAACACCGCCCTGCGCAACGACGGCGTCGAGTTCTCGCGGATCGTCGAAGACGCCAGTCGCAAGGTCAAGGTCGCCTCGACCGCGCTCAACACACTGGTGGATTCGTTCGAGCGGATCGCAACCGCACTCGGGCCGCAGCTGTACACCCCGGCCGGGCTGGCGACCATCCTGCCGGTAGCCATCGATCATGTGACCCGCGGCATGGAGATCGTCGGTCGCGCACGGCATGAACTGAAGGCCGACACCACCAAGATGTTGGCGTTGGCCCGGCACGTCGCGCCCGCCGAGGTGGCGCCGCCCGGCGACCGGATCACGAACGACCGGACCACAAACAACGACCACCCCGGCGGGCGGATCCCGATCACTCTGCCCGACGGCTCGACCGCCTACGCGCCGAACGAACGCGCCGCCAAGGCAGTACGCGCCGCCCTCTCGCAGCGCGGCGTGCGCTACCAGTGGGGTGGCACGACACCGGACGGCTTCGACTGCAGTGGACTCACCCAGTGGGCGTATCGCCAGGCCGGTCTCGAGCTGCCCAGGCTCGCGCAAGATCAGGACACCGCCGGCGTCCAGGTGTCACAGGCAGATCTGCAGCCGGGTGATCTCGCCGTCTGGTCGGGTCACGTCGCGATGTACATCGGGAACGGGCAGATGGTGGAGGCAGGCAATCCGGTGCAGGTGTCTGCGGTGCGGACGACCAACATGTCTCAGACATTTGAGGGGTTCTATCGCCCCCGATGAACCACGCTACGCGCAACGAAGTTGGGCGCAACGAAGTTGGAAATGGGCGATCGTTCACCCAACTGTCGTGGGGTCACTACCCGGCGTCACAGACAGAATCGCTACGCTGTGTCCCCATGGCCGGAGACATCGTCCCTATTGAGCTCGGACTCACCGACGGAAACAGCTTCACCTTGTGGGCACCACGTTGGCGTGAGGGCGACGACGAATGGGAGGCCTTCCTCGGCCTCGACGAGGATCTCTATGTGCTGCCAGGTGTGGCCGAACTCGCGGCGTTCATCCGCAACGACGATGACAACGACTTGGCCGACCATCCCGCATGGTCGATCGTCGTAGGACTGCAGGCCGACGAGCTGGTCCCCGACGATCGGCACAGCTACGACCTCGTCGGCGTGCCGGAACTGGCGGCCGAGGATCCCACCCCCGAGGTCATCGCCGAACTCGAGGACGCGCTCGAGATCGTGCGCATCCTCGGCGAGGTGTGTGAGCTCACCACCATCACCAAGTTCTTCAACGGCAACCCGATCCTCGGCGCGGTGACCACCGGCACCCGCAACTTCGAGGGGCGTGAGGGCACCGACCTGTGGGTCCGGATCGGCCGGCTCATCGCCAAGCACTGGGATGACGTGCTCGACGCGATCGACGATGTCATCAAGACGCCCGAGGTCGACGCCGACGCCGTGGTCGCGGCCGAAGCCGAACTCGAAGCCGCAGCCTCTGCCGAGGATGAGGACGAGCCGGCCGACGACGACATCGAGATCGTCGACACCGACGCCGATTCCGACGAAGACGACGACGAATCGGACTCGGAAGACGACGAGGACGAGGACAGCGACACCGACGAAGAGGACGAGGAAGAAGAAGACGACGAGGACGACCTGGAAGACGACTTCTGGGCGTCTGTCGGCATCGACCCGATCCGCATCGTCACCAGCGCCAACGAGTACCTGACGCTGCGCTGCTACCTCGGTGACGAGCCGGTGTTCCTGGGCGCGAACGGCAAGATCTTCGTGTTCACTTCCGGACGGTCACTCTCGCGGTTCATCGCCAACCAGAACAACCACGACCTGGCCGACCTGTCGACGTTCGAGGACGTTCGTTCCGGCGCCACCGACGGCTCGTTGGAGTTCGACGTCATCGACGACAACGTCTACATCCTGCCCGGACTGTCCGAGGACATCGCCGACGGCCCGCGCCGCATGGACCGCAATCAGCTCGACCTCGCCGTCGAATTGTTCACCGACGCAGCGGATTACGCCGGCGACAACGCCGTCGGCGAGGCACTCGCCTCCACCACTCCGCTCGGCTGGTTTGTCGACTACGCCGTCAACCCCGACCCCAAGCGGATGGCTCCGAGCCCGCCGTTCGACAACGAGGCCGAAGCCTGGCGCGCACTCGAGCACGACTTCGAGGACCGCCTGGAGAAGAAGGGCTGATCGCCCGTCACGCTCCCGCCGGCTGAGCATCCACCACCGCCGGCTGCGGTGCTCGAGGCGCCAGCCGAGAGCACCTCAGGGAGGATGGGGTGTGGCACCTCAGAGCGGCGGACGGTCACCCGAGCAGCACGGCGTACCCCGGTTTGATCACGTCGTCGATGAATGCGAGCCGTTCGTCGAAGTGGATGAACGCCGACTTCATCGCGTTCACTGTGAACCGCTCGAAATCGGCCCAGCCGTAACCGAATTGGCGTGCGAGTTGGAGGAACTCGTTGCTCATGGTGGTGTCGCTCATCAGCCGGTTGTCGGTGTTGACCGTCACCCGGAAGCGCAGCCGCGCGAGGACGTTGAACGGATGCTCGGCGATGGAGGCCACGGCCCCGGTCTGCACGTTGGAACTCGGGCAGAGCTCGAGTGGAATTCGCTTGTCGCGCACGATGTTCGCGATGTCCCCCAGCCGAGCGCCGACGAACGACTCTGCTGCCGGGTCGGCGTCGGCGGGCAGCTCGATGTCGTCGATGACGCGCACACCGTGTCCGAGGCGGTCGGTGCCACAGAATCCGATCGCCTCATGGATGGACGGCAGCCCGAACGCCTCGCCGGCATGGATGGTGAACGGGGCGCTGTTGGCACGCATGTACTCGAACGCGTCGAGATGTCGGGTCGGTGGGTGTCCGGCCTCGGCGCCGGCGATGTCGAACCCGACCACACCGCGATCCCGATAACGCACGGCCAGTTCGGCGATCTCGCGAGATCGCGCGGCGTGACGCATCGCGGTGACCAGGCACCGAACCGCGATCGGCTTGCCGCGCTGAGCTGCGGTGGCCTCACCGTCGGCGAAACCGCGCAGCACTGCCTCCACCACCTCGTCCAGCGTCAGTCCCCGTTCGAGGTGCTGCTCGGGTGCATAGCGGATCTCGGCGTACACGACGCCGTCGTCGGCGAGGTCTTCCACGCATTCGCGCGCGACCCGCTCCAGGGCGTCGGCCGTCTGCATCACCCCGACGGTGTGCGCGAAGGTCTCCAGATACTTCTCCAGCGACCCGCTGTCGGCGGCCTCCCGGAACCAGCGCGCCAAATCGTCGACGTCGTCGGCGGGCAGGTCGTCGTATCCGGTCTGTTGGGCGAGGTCGAGCACCGTCGCCGGCCGCAGCCCGCCGTCGAGGTGGTCGTGGAGCAGAACCTTGGGGGCGAGTGTGATGTTGGCGAGATCCAGCGGCCTCATGAGCTCACCCTATCCAGCACCAGGGAGCGGGCGGGAGGTTCGCCACCCGCCGAGACCTCGACGGCGTCGACGAGCACCGCTCGCGCCCCGGCGAAACGCTCGGGCGTCTGGGTGTGCAGGGTGAACAGCGGTTCGCCCGCCCGCACCCGGTCGCCCGGTTTGGCGTGGATGGTCACGCCCGCCTCCGACTGCACCGACTCCCCCGGGCGGGATCGGCCGGCGCCAAGCCGCCACGCCGCATCACCGACGGCCCGCGCATCCATCACGGTGATGACGCCGTCGGCGGGTGCGACCACCACGTCGCAATGATCCGCGACCGGAAGGGCTGCATCAGGGTCGCCGCCCTGCGCGGCGATCATCGTCCGCCAGGTGTCCATCGCACGACCGTTGGCCAGGTGCTCGGCAGGATCGGCCGCGGTCAGGCCGACGGCGTCGAGCATCTCGCGTGCCAGGGCCAGCGTCAGCTCGACCACATCGTCGGGCCCGCCACCCGCCAGGACCTCCACGGACTCGGCGACCTCGACGGCGTTGCCGACGGTCAGCCCGAGCGGGGTGTTCATGTCGGTGAGCAGCGCGACCGTGCGCACCCCTGCGTCGCTGCCGAGTTCGACCATGGTCTCGGCGAGCAGCCGCGACTGGTCGATGTCCCGCAGAAATGCGCCCGACCCGAACTTGACGTCGAGCACGAGCGACTCGGTGCCCTCGGCGATCTTCTTGCTCATGATCGAACTCGCGAGCAGCGGAATGGTTTCCACGGTCCCGGTCACGTCGCGCAGCGCGTACAGCTTGCGATCGGCGGGTGCCAGGTCGGCACCCGCCGCGCACACCACCGCGCCCACGTCCTCGAGCTGGGCGATCATGTCGTCGGCCGACACATCCGCACGCCACCCCGGGATCGACTCCAGTTTGTCGAGGGTGCCGCCGGTGTGTCCGAGTCCACGACCCGACAGTTGCGGAACCGCGACCCCGAACGACGCGACGAGCGGTGTGAGCGGAAGCGTGATCTTGTCTCCGACGCCGCCGGTCGAGTGCTTGTCGACGGTGGCGAGCGGTCGGGCGTCGCGCCGCAATCCGGAGAGGTCCATCCGGCGGCCACTGTCGATCATCGCCCGGGTCCACGTGGCGATCTCCCGGCGCGTCATCCCCCGCAGGAAGATCGCCATCAACAATGACGACATCTGCTCGGGTGCCACCTCACCGCGGGTATACGCATCGACGACCCACGCGATCTGTGCGTCGGTCAGCTCCCGACCGTCCCGTTTGGACGCGATCACCGCCACCGCATGAATCACCTCGTCGACCTCGGTCACTGGGCCGCCTCCAGATCGTCGGGACCGAATGCGTCCGGCAGCAGCGTGGCCAGCGCCTTCGGTCCGGAGCCATGGTCGATGAGGAGATCGGGTCCGCCATGCTCGTAGAGCACCTGACGGCACCGCCCACACGGCATCAGCACGGCCCCCCGCCGATCACAGACACTGACCGCCACCAGCCTCGATCCGCCGCCAGAGATCAGCTGCGCGACCAGCGCGACCTCGGCGCAGATGCCGAGCCCGTATGAGACATTTTCCACATTGCAACCCGCCACGATCCGACCGTCGTCGGTGATAGCAGCTGCGCCGACCGGAAACCCGGAATAGGGCGCGTAAGCCCGCGGGATCATGTCATTGGCTTTGTCTCGCAACGTATTCCAGTCAATTTCGATGCGCACAACAACCTCCTGACCTTTCAGATGAGTGCTGCGGGGTGTGATATTCGCTACCACGAGATCCTTGGTAAGGCAAACCTAAGTCGGAATCTCTTGTCGCCCAAATCGGTTCGGGCAATTTACCACCGGTCCCACCATGGGTTTAGAGTCTTTTGACATGGGTCCACGGTCGAGTCGGAGCATGCCGATTCGGCGCGTCCATCGACGATGTTGGAGGCCACTTTCCCGATGAGCACCCCCACCGAAGTCGCACCCGAGCCGGTGCGCAGGCGATCTCTGTATCGTGGCGACCCAGGCATGTGGTCCTGGGTCTTGCACCGCATCACCGGTGTGACCATCTTCTTCTTTCTCTTCGTACACGTTCTCGACACTGCGGTCATCCGCGTCGATCCGAACAAGTACTCCGAGGTCATCGAGACCTATAAGACGCCGATCATCGGCCTCATGGAGATCGGTCTCGTCGCCTGCGTGCTCTATCACGCGTTCAACGGTCTGCGCATCATCCTGATCGACTTCTGGTCCAAGGGTCCGAAGTACCAGCGCCAGATGCTGTGGGCGATCCTCGGCCTGTTCGTCATCGTGTTCGGTGCCGCGACCATCCGGTTGCTGCAGATCCTGATCACCCATTCGCTCTAGGAGACGCGCAGAAGATGACGACCTCCGAGACACACCTCGCCAAGACGCTGGGCACTCAGCACGACCGCCCGGCCAGCCTCGACAACCCGCGGTCACCGCGCAAGCCCAAGGGCGGCAACTTCGAGAAGAACGCATGGCTGTTCATGCGGTTCTCCGGCCTCGCCCTGATCATCCTCACCATCGGCCACATGTTCATCATGCTGGCGTGGGACGACGGCGTGCACCGCATCGATGCCAGCTTCGTGCTCGAGCGCTGGAGCCATCCGTTCTGGCAGATCTGGGACCTCACCATGTTGTGGCTCGCCCAGCTGCACGGCGGCAACGGCGTTCGCACCGTGATCGCCGACTACTCCCGCAAGGATTCGACCCGATTCTGGCTCAACGTGCTACTCGGGCTGTCGATGATCCTGATCCTCGTCCTCGGCACCTACGCGATTCTGACCATCGGGTCGGTCGAGTCCAACTAAGGAGACTTGAGAACACATGCAGGAACACCGCTACGACGTCGTCATCGTCGGTGCCGGCGGCGCAGGCATGCGAGCCGCCATCGAGGCAGCGCCTCGGGCCCGCACGGCCGTGCTGACCAAGCTCTACCCCACCCGTAGCCACACCGGCGCGGCTCAGGGCGGCATGTGTGCCGCGCTGGCCAACGTCGAGGAGGACAACTGGGAGTGGCACACCTTCGACACGGTCAAGGGCGGCGACTACATCGTCGATCAGGATGCCGCGGAGATCATGGCCAAGGAGGCCATCGACGCGGTGCTCGACCTCGAGAAGATGGGGCTGCCGTTCAACCGCACCCCCGAGGGCAAGATCGACCAGCGGCGTTTCGGCGGCCACACGCGCGACCACGGCAAGGCGCCCGTGCGTCGTGCCTGCTACGCGGCCGACCGCACCGGCCACATGATCCTGCAGACCCTGTATCAGAACTGCGTCAAGCACGACGTCGAGTTCTTCAACGAGTTCTACGCCCTCGACATCTGCCTGAGCGAGAACGCCGATGGCGAGATGGTCGCGACCGGCGTCGTCGCCTACGAACTCGCCACCGGTGAGATCCACGTGTTCCACGCCAAGTCGATCGTGTTCGCCACCGGCGGTTCGGGACGCATGTACAAGACGACGTCCAACGCGCACACGCTGACCGGCGACGGCATGGGCATCATCTTCCGCAAGGGACTCCCGTTGGAAGACATGGAGTTCCACCAGTTCCATCCGACCGGCCTGGCCGGGCTCGGCATCCTCATCTCGGAAGCGGTTCGCGGCGAGGGCGGCATCCTGCGCAACGCCGACGGTGAGCGCTTCATGGAGCGCTACGCCCCCACCATCAAGGACCTCGCCCCCCGCGACATCGTGGCGCGGTCGATGGTGCTCGAGGTCCTCGAGGGTCGCGGCGCGGGCCCCAACAAGGACTACGTCTACATCGACGTCACCCACCTCGGTGAGGACGTGCTCAACGAGAAGCTGCCCGACATCACCGAGTTCTCCCGCACCTACCTCGGCGTCGACCCGGTCACCGAATACGTGCCGGTGTACCCGACCTGCCACTACGTGATGGGCGGCATCCCGACCAACATCGAAGGTCAGGTGCTGCGCAACAACGACGAGATCGTGCACGGGCTGTTCGCCGCCGGTGAGTGCGCCTGCGTGTCGGTGCACGGCGCCAACCGCCTGGGCACCAACTCGCTCCTCGACATCAACGTGTTCGGTCGACGCGCGGGTATCGCCGCGGCCGACTACGCCAACTCGGCCGATTTCGCCGAGCTGCCGGAGAACCCCACCGAGATGGTCGACGGGTGGATCGCCGACATGCTCTCCGAGCACGGCCACGAGCGGGTCGCCGACATCCGTACCGAGTTGCAGGCGTCGATGGACAACAACGCGTCGGTGTTCCGCACCGAGGAGACCCTCAAGCAGGCGCTGTCCGACATCCACATGTTCAAGGAGCGCTACGCCCACGTCCGTGTGCACGACAAGGGCAAGCGCTTCAACTCCGACCTTCTCGAGGCCATCGAACTCGGCTTCCTCCTCGAGATGGCCGAGGTCACCGTCGCAGGCGCACTCAATCGCAAGGAGTCCCGTGGCGGCCACGCCCGCGAGGACTACCCCAACCGCGACGACGTGAACTACATGCGACACACGATGGCGTACAAGAAGGGCACCGACCTGCTCTCCGACATCGAGCTGGACTACAAGCCCGTGGTCCAGACCCGATACGAGCCGATGGAGCGTAAGTACTGATGACGGCGATCATGGACAACCCGGCTCCCAACACCGAGGAGCCGCCACTGCCACCGGTGCCCGACGAGGCGACCATGGTGACCCTGAAGATCTTCCGGTTCAACCCGGAGGATCCCGACGCGCAGGGCTTCGAGAGCTTCCGAGTACCGGCGCTGCCCACCGACCGTCTGCTCAACCTGCTGCTCTACGTGAAGGGCTACCTCGACGGCACCCTCACCTTCCGTCGCAGCTGCGCCCACGGCGTGTGCGGTTCGGACGCGATGCGCATCAACGGCGTCAACCGCCTTGCGTGCAAGCTCCTCATGAAGGACCTGCTCCCCAAGGACAAGAGCAAAGAGATCACCATCACCATCGAGCCCATCAAGGGTCTGCCGGTGGAGAAGGATCTCGTGGTCAACATGGAACCGTTCTTCGACGCGTACCGCGCGATCAAGCCGTTCCTCATCACCAGCGGGAACGAGCCGACCCGCGAGCGCATCCAGTCGGCCACCGACCGCGCCCGGTTCGACGACACCACCAAGTGCATCCTGTGTGCGTGCTGCACCACGAGCTGCCCGGTGTTCTGGAACGACGGCAGCTACTTCGGTCCGGCGGCCATCGTGAACGCGCACCGCTTCATCTTCGACAGCCGCGACGAAGGGGCCGTCGAGCGACTCGACATCCTCAACGACATGGACGGTGTGTGGCGGTGCCGCACCACTTTCAACTGCACCGACGCCTGCCCGCGCGGTATCCAGGTCACGCAGGCGATCCAGGAGGTCAAGCGCGCACTCATGTTCTCGCGCTGACGATTACGCATCTTCTCTGCAGCCCAGACGCACCCGCCCCGGTTCACGAGGCGGGTGCGTCTGTTTCTGCGGCCGCCTGATACCTCAGCAACACGACCCCGCCTGCCGACGACACGTCTTCCAGGCCGAAGCGTTGCAGTTCGTCGGCGTCGTCGGCGAACATGCGGGCGCCCGAGCCCAGCACGAGCGGGTGGACCATGAGCAGCATCTCGTCGACGAGTCCGCGCGGCAACAGGGAGCGGATGAGTTGACCGCTGCCCATGATGACGAGGTTGCCACCCGGGCGCTCGCGCATCTCCGCGATCTGAGCGGGTACGTCGCCGGTGACGAGAATCGAATTGGGCCAGGCCAATTCGGCGTCGGGGCGCGACGACGCAACATACTTGGTCGTGTTGTTGAGCCCCTCTTTGAACGGTCCGCCGACGGCATTCCAGTGGCTCAGCATGTCTTCGTAACTGCGCATCCCGAACAGCCACGAGAAGTCCGCGCCCATCACCGGCCCCATCGCGGCACCGATCGCCGGGCCCGCCGCCGGGTCGTTGGCCGCCGACGCCCATCCGCCGTGGCGGAAACCACCTCTCGTGTCCTCGTCGGCGCGGCCCGGCGCCTGGATGACCCCGTCCATGCTGACGTGGTTGACAACGACTACCCGCATGCGATCTCCCTTCGTCGCACTGACAGACCGCGGCCGCGCACAAAACTCATCGCTGGTGGTGGGAACCGACTTCGGGTCCGCTGCGTCCAAGTTGATGTCCCGATTCTTTGCGACCCGAGGAGATCCGATGTCACGTTGCCGCACCCTCGTCCCGATCCTGTTCACCTGCCTCGCGATCCTGATGCCCGCCTGGGCACCGCAGGCCGCCGCGGCTCCGGGCGCCACTGGTCCTGCCCCCGGCGCCACCGGGCAGGGCGACCGCATCACCGTCGTTCTGACCTCCGACCGCGAATACAACAGCGCGGCAACCTGGTTCGACACCAACAACCGGATGCAGGCACAGACCGACGTGCCACTGCCCCGCCACGACGCCGCGAGCCATCTGTGGACCGGGGTCATGGTCTATACCCGCACGATGCGGGATCAGCGCACCAACGTCATGTTCCAGTCGATGGGCAACTACGCCGGATGCGAGATCTGGGTGAACGAGCACCGGGTCGTCGAGCAGCAGGCGCACGGCAAGTACGCGACCGTCTACTGCGACGATGCCCGGCGGCCCCGCGCACACGCTGCACCAGGATCGAAGGGACGCTAGCGTCAGGAGCTGTGTCCTCCGAACGCCTTCGTGTCCTGGAATTGCGGCATGCGGAAACCGAGCCGCCCGGAGCGTATTCGCCGGCCCTCGACGACCTCGCAGATGTGACCACCGTCCGCGTCTGGCGGGAGCCGCTGCCGGGCGACCTCGGTGACGTCGACGCCATCGTCGTCATGGGTGGGGCAATGGGTGTCGGAGACGCCGGTAGTCTGCCCTGGCTGGCGAAAGAAATCGATTTCCTGCGCGAGGCACACGAGCGTGGCGTTCCGATCTGGGGAGTCTGCCTCGGCGCCCAGCTGCTGGCGGCGGCACTCGGCGCACGAGTCACGCGCGCCGAGACCCCGGAGCTCGGGGTGCACCGCGTGGTCCTGACCGAGGAAGGGCGCCGAGACCCGGTCTGGTCGGCGACGCCGGGACACGAGTTCTCAACCGTGCAATGGCATTTCGACACGTTCGCATTGCCACCGGGCGCCGTGCTGCTCGGCTCGTCACACGAATGTCCTCGCCAGATCTACCGCCTTGGCGCCAGTTACGGAGTGCAGTTCCACATCGAGGCCGGCGAGTCGTCGGTCCGGGAGTGGCTCTCGGGCCCCGACTCGTACGCCGCTGTCGCGGCGGCGATCGGTGACGATGCGACGGCGGCCTTCGCCGACGCGGCAGGCGAGGCCGAGGCCCGGGCAGGCGCACTCGCCGATGCGGTCATGCGTCGGTGGCTGACCGGGATTCGCCGACGGGGGTGACACAGCGGCGGCCGCGGATCGGCCCGGAGCGTCGAAACGCTCACACTGTGTCGGTTCGACGCAGCCAATCCGGACATTGTTGGAGACTTGACGACTGATTTCGTCGTCAGAATGCACAACTGCGACGGAAACCTTAGTCTGTTCCCACCAATGCGCAGAGCACACGCGCATCAGACGTGGGAGCAAGTCATGAGCGAGGCGGTACAGGCCGAGATACAAGGCGGCGACAAGGGCTTGCGTGCCGGTTCCATCGGGCTTCTCGGCAACGTCATCATCGGTCTTTCGGCGGTGGCGCCGGCGTACAGCCTCGCGGCGACGCTGGGGTACGTCGTGGAAAACGTACACACCAAGGCCCCGGCAATGTTCGTGGTCGCCTTCATCCCAATGCTGTTGGTGGCCTTCGCCTACCGCGAGCTCTCACGTGACACCCCGGACTGCGGGACCACTTTCACCTGGGGCACCAAGGCATTCGGACCATGGATCGGCTGGATCGGCGGCTGGGGTCTCGCGGTGTCGGCGATCATCGTGCTCGCGAACGTGGCCGAGGTCGCCGCGGTGTACCTGCTGAAGTTCCTGACGCTCGACTCCCTCGCCGAGAACCTGTGGATCAAGGTGCTCCTGGGCTCCGCTTTCATCGCACTGATGACGTGGGTCAGCATTCGCGGGATCGTGATCAGCGAGCGCATCCAGGCCGTCCTCATGTTCATCCAGTTCGCGGTCCTGATCACCGCCAGCGTGATCGCGTTGACCAAGGTCGGGCTGGGCAAGGCCGGCGAGCAGGCAATCACCCCGGAGTTGAGCTGGCTGTCGCCGACCGGACTCACGTCGTCGGAGATCGCCGCGGCCGTCATCCTCTGCATCTTCATCTACTGGGGATGGGATGCCTGCCTCGCGATCAGCGAGGAGACCAAGAACCCCGCCAAGACCCCGGGGCAGGCCGCGGTCATCACCTGCCTGATCCTGGTCGCCACCTACGTTCTGGTGGCCTACGCCGTGGAGTCGTTCGCCGGATTCGGTGACACCGGGATCGGCTTGAACAACCCTGAGAACACCGACGACGTGCTGACCATTCTCGGCGACCCGGTCGCGGGCGGTTTCATGGCCGCGGCCCTGTTGTTGACCGTGAGCGTTTCGGCGCTGTCGTCGACGCAGTCGACAATCCTGCCCACTGCGCGAGGCAGTCTGTCGATGGCCGTGTACAAGGCGTTGCCGGACCGCTTCGCCGTCATCCATCCCCGCTACATGACACCCGCGTTCGGCACCGCGGTCATGGGCGGCTCGGCCCTCGCCTTCTATCTCGTCCTGTCGTTGCTCAGCAGCAACACCTTGGCCGACTCGATCGCCTCACTCGGGCTCGCGGTCGCCTTCTACTACGGCATCACCGCGTACGCCTGCGTGTGGTACTTCCGCCGCACACTGTTCCAATCCGCCCGCAACTTCTTCTTCCGCGGCCTGTTCCCCCTCCTCGGCGGGTTGGCGATGACGTGGGCGTTCGTCAAATCGGCGATCGACATGTTCGCTGTCGACTACGGGTCGACGTCGGTGGGTGGTGTGGGTGGCGTCTTCATCTTGGGCGTGGGCATGTTGGTGCTGGGAATCCCGTTGATGCTCGCCTGCTTCGCCCACAACAGCGACTTCTTCCGCGGCAAGACCCTGACCGCCACCACCGAAGTGAAGGTGCCCGATGTCTACTGAGTCCCAAGCCAACGACACCGCGCCCAATCCGTTACGCCTGACCGTCGGATACCTGGCGACTCCATCGGGCAACGACGGTGTCGCGCTCGCGTGCGCGCTGGCCAGCGCCACCGGTGCGGCCATCGACCTCGTCTGCGTCGTCAAGCCTATGGTCTTCGACGGCAGCCCCGGGCTCGATCAATATCAGGAACGTCTGGAAAACCAAGCCGCACAATGGCTCAGCGAAGGCGCAGCCCGCATCCCAGACGGCGTGGAAACCCGGACCGTCGTGGTGGTCAACGAGTCGTTCGCCGCCGGACTCATCGGTCTCGCCGAGCAGGCCGGTGCCGCAATGATCGTCGTCGGTGGCACCAACGACGGCGTGTTGCGCCGCCACAGCCTCGGGACCGTCAGCACCGAGTTGCTGCATTCCTCGCCGCTCCCGGTCGCGCTCGCCCCGCGCAGTTACGCCGATCGTGAGAACGTCAGCCTCGACATGATCACTGTCGCCGTGCCCGTGAAGCAATCGGCCGCCAACCCGTTGCCGTTCGCACTCGAACTGGCCGAACTCGGACGCCTCGACCTCCGGTTGCTCTCCCTCGTCTCCCTGGATTCACCCTTCGACGACGACTCAGCCCGTGCCGCGCGCGCCCACCAGGTCTCGGTGGCGAAAGAGCTGCTGGAAGCGACCAAGGCATCGGTGGACACCGATCTCGACGTCGACGTGGTCGTCGCCGACGGCTCGACGCTCGACGAAGCCCTGGACAATCTGACGTGGGACCAGAACGACCTGGTGGCCGTGGGCTCAGGGCATCTCGGCGCAGACAAGCGTGTCTTCCTGGGGAGCACCGCCGCTCGCATCCTGCGCTGGACCACCGCACCGGTCATCGTCACCCCAAAGGATTGAACCCCCAAAGGATTGAACGCCTGCTGAGGAGTCATCGACCACCCGCCGACGTCGTCGGCGATCGTGGCGGCGGGAAGGTGGGTCGGGGCCAGTGGCCAGGATCGGGCCCCTGACGGTGGTCCTCCGGGTATGTCCCGGAAGCGGACGCTGACGGGCCCGATCTCAGTCACCGCTTGTCGGCCGTCGCGTTCCGCCGGTGGCGACACCAGGAACACGCGCCCACAAAAAGTCGGGGAAGAAACTTCGTCCCCGACCATTGGTGTCCTCCCCGAGAAA
>NZ_JAKWBF010000015.1 GCF_022513585.1 Gordonia gummivorans | reverse complement strand
CCGTCGGCGGGGTGGGCCGCTGATCCGAGGAGTACTGCTGGTGAGACGACGGTGTCGTCTCGCCTGGGCTTCGGGGCTCGCACCCGCGCCGGACCCCGAGGTCCGAGGACGTGTACTGCGACAGGCACCTCATTTCTGGTCAGAGACCTTCGGAACTGGCGACGGTTTCTGACCAGAAGCGAGGTCTCTGTGACGGTTGAGGGGAGGGCGTCGGGTGAGGGGCGACGGGAACCAACGACGCCGCTCGACCGTTACTGCGTGGCACCCAACCGAGGAGGCCCCGCATGACCATCGCGACGACGACGCTCCCTGATCTGCAGACACAGTTTCGCCGCCTCGCCGACCTCGGTGTTCCGGGCATGCCTGCGGAGTTGACCCTGGCGGGCCCGACTCCACCGGGCTCGCTGCTCGCGCTGAGTCCCGATGTGGTGCCGGCGTCGGTCCTGTCCGGGTTCTTGCGCCGCGCCGACAAGCCCGGTTTCGTGGTCGAGGACATGACCGACGTGGACCTGTTCGCACCGGTTGCTCCCGTCGAGTTGCCGGACACAGCGCTCTACCTGGTGACCGATCTCGACCGCGGCGATCACCTCCGAAACGCCTCGCCCAACGAGGCCATCGTCGAATTCGAGCGGGTTGGGCGCACCCCGCTGACCTTGAGCGAGGGGATCTGCTGGTTGCTGCAGCAGCCCGAACTGCTCGAACCCAACCACTGCTTCATGACGATCGGTTCGCGGCGCGTCAAGCCGAACGGGAAACTCGATGCACGAACGCCGGGCATCTGGATCTCCGGAGGCACCGGGCGCGACGGGACCCAGCGGCGCGACGCCCCGAAAGTGGGCTGGTGTTGGGCGGGCAACCGGCACACCTGGCTCGGATTCGCGTCGGGTACCGCACGACTAGCGGTGGGTTGATCCGTATGAAGTTGTGTCCGGATTCCGGACTCAACGTCACACGGATCGCGCTCGCCGCTATCGATGACCACCTGATGACGACCGAACGGGGCTACGAGGCTCGCGGGAGGGGACCGACGCCGTGTTGGTCCGCGGAAATGTCCGTCGCCGCCGCTAGAATCTCGAACAACTGTTCGGCAGTATTCCGGGAGGTTGTGTGCGTGTCATGGGGGTCGATCCGGGACTGACCCGGTGCGGCATCGCCTTGGTCGAATCGGGGCGTGGCCGCGCGGTGACGGCACTCGACGTCGACGTGGTCCGCACGCCCGGTGACATGGACCTGGCCGATCGGCTGCTCGCCGTGTACACCGCGGCGTGCCATTGGCTCGATGTCCATCAGCCCGACGTGGTCGCGATCGAACGGGTCTTCGCGCAGAATCAGGTGTCCACCGCGATGGGCACCGCTCAGGCGGGTGGAGTGATCGCGCTGGCCGCCGGGCAACGGGACGTGCCAGTCCGGTTTCACACACCGTCGGAGGTCAAGGCCGCGGTGACCGGGAGTGGCCGGGCCGACAAGGCGCAGGTGACGGCGATGGTGACGCGGATTCTCGGAATGCAGACCAAACCGCGCCCGGCCGACGCCGCCGACGCACTCGCGCTGGCGATCTGTCACTGCTGGCGCGGACCGATGATGGAACGTATGGCGGCCGCACAACGGCAGGCCGACGAGGTTGCCGCACGGCACCGCCGACGCGTGGCGGCCGCGCGCGCAGGAAGGGACGCATGATCGCATCAGTTCGGGGTCCGGTCCTCGAGATTGCCCTCGACCACGCCGTGATCGATTGCGGCGGTGTGGGTTACCGGGTGCTGGCCACGCCGGCGACGCTGTCGAGGCTGCATCGCGGCGACGAGTCGACGCTGCTCACATCGATGATCGTGCGAGAGGACTCGATGACCCTGTACGGCTTCACCGAACCCGACGCACGAGCGCTCTTCGCGCTGCTGCAGACCGTGACCGGCGTCGGACCGCGGCTGGCGATGGCCACCCTGGCCGTTCTGGAACCCGAGTCGCTGCGTCGTGCGCTCGCCGAGTCCGACACCAAGGCGCTGACCTCGGTGCCGGGGATCGGCAAACGGGTGGCCGAACGCCTCGTCGTCGAGTTGCGCGACAAGGTGGACCGCCCAACCGGCGACAACACGGCGGCGGTCGCAGTGGTCGGTGGGATTCGAGAGCAGGTCGCAGACGCCCTTGTGGGACTCGGTTTCACCGCGGGGCCTGCGGAGAAGGCGGTCGCCGCGGTGCTCGCCGACACCCCCGACGCCGACGCATCCACAGCGCTTCGCCGATCGTTGGCGATGCTCGGGAAGGCGTCGTAGATGACGGATCGAGACGGCGGGTATTCGTCCGAGGAGCAGGAGCGGGAGGTCAGCGCACTGCCCGTGCGGTCCGACGGCGATCTCGACGCCGGACTGCGGCCCCGCTCGCTGGCCGACTTCATCGGGCAGCCGAGGGTCTGTGAGCAACTCGAACTCGTTCTGCACGGAGCGAAGGGCCGCGGCGGCACGCCCGACCACATCCTGCTGTCCGGACCACCCGGTCTGGGCAAGACCTCTCTCGCGATGATCATCGCCGCCGAGATGGGGGCAGCCATCCGCGTCACCTCCGGCCCCGCCCTCGAGCGGGCCGGTGACCTGGCCGCGATGCTGTCCAACCTGGTCGAGGGCGACGTGCTGTTCATCGACGAGATTCACCGCATCGCACGACCCGCCGAGGAGATGCTGTACCTCGCCATGGAGGACTTCCGGGTCGACGTCGTGGTCGGCAAGGGGCCGGGTGCCACCTCGATCCCGCTCGACGTCGCGCCCTTCACCCTGGTCGGCGCGACCACCCGCTCCGGATCGCTGACCGGCCCGCTGCGCGACCGATTCGGCTTCACCGCACACATGGAGTTCTACGACACATCCGAACTGGTCCTCGTGCTGCGCCGGTCGGCGGGGATTCTCGGGATCGTGTTGCGCGACGACGCCGCGTCGGAGATCGCAAGCCGGTCCCGCGGCACCCCGCGCATCGCCAACCGGCTGTTGCGCCGGGTCCGCGACTACGCGGAGGTGCGTGGCGACGGCACGATCACCGTCGACATCGCACGCGCCGCCCTTGCCGTGTACGACGTCGACGAACTGGGCTTCGACCGCCTCGACCGCGCCGTTCTCAATGCGTTGATCAGGGCATTCGGCGGCGGTCCGGTGGGGGTGTCGACGCTGGCGGTCGCCGTCGGCGAGGAACCGGCGACGGTGGAGGAAGTGTGCGAGCCGTTCCTGGTCCGTGCGGGCATGGTCGCGCGTACACCTCGCGGTCGAGTGGCCACCGCCGCTGCCTGGCACCATCTCGGGCTGACCCCGCCTGCGGGCGCCCTCAACGCGACATTCGGGGTTCGTCCACGTGATCTGGGGAACGGCACCCTCTTCGACGACCTCTGATCGGTGACCTGCGAGATCGGGCATCCCGGGCGGCATGGCACACTGGGAGGAGCGCCGTCGACCAGCGCGTCCGTGTTGTGGGCGCAGTCCACCGAGGTCGACGCAACAAGACCGCCGGGTACGCCCGTCGGCCACCACACCGACAAAGGACTGACGTTTCACCATGGAGTCTCTGCTCTTCCCCTTGCTGCTGGCCATGCTGGCGGTCTTCATGTTCATGACCATGCGCAAGCAGAAGAAGCGCATGTCCGAGATGCAGGAGATGCAGAGCGCCGTTGCCACCGGCACCCGTGTCCAGCTGACCTCCGGTCTGTTCGGCACCGTGATCGACGCGACCTCCTCGGACACCGTGGACGTCGAGATCGCGACCGGCGTGGTGACGCGCTGGAACCGGCTCGCGATCATGCGCGTCGTCCCGACCGATGAGGCCGCGGCGACCTACGCGGGTTACATCGAGCCCGAGGCCGATCCAGACGACTTTGACGCAGACGACTTCGAGGCCGAGGGCATCGACCTCGAGAAGAACGTCGACGACGCCGACGCCGCCCCGGACACCGCCGATCAGAAGCGCGACGGCGACAAGTAGCCCGGCGAGCCATCCCCGGCTCACCTGACAAACAGCACGACACGGACACCACTGCGAGGTCGGATATAACCCGCGGTGGTATGGGCCGGTACGGTTGGCCCCCGGTACGTCGGCCCCCCGATAAGTTGGCCCCCGGATACGTTAGCGACTGTCCACCCGGCCGGTTGGCCGTGCAGTCAAAGGAGACTCGAAGAGCAGTGACAACAACTCGCCGCGCAGCGACAGGTTCACGGCGGGCGAAGCGGTCGGGACCCAGCCGTGAGATCCCGCCGTGGCAGCCGCTTGTCGTCTTCCTCGGATTGCTGGCCGTCGTGTACGGCCTCATCTTCTTCACCGGTGCCAAAACCCTGGAACCCAAGCTGGGTATCGACCTGCAGGGCGGCACCCGCGTCACGCTGACCGCTCGCACCGAGAACGGTCAACAACCCAACCGCGAACAGCTCGATCGGGCAAAGCAGATCATCGAGCAGCGCGTCAACGGCCTGGGCGTGTCCGGATCAGAGGTTGTCATCAACGGTGACAACCTGATCATCACCGTCCCCGGCAAGGACGGCTCGCAGGCCAAGTCGCTGGGGCAGACCGCGCGCCTCTACGTCCGGCCCGTCGTCGGTCAACCGGTGCCGGCCACGCCGCAGCCGCGCAAGCCCGACGATCAGAACCAGAACCCGGCGAACACACCGCAATCTCAGCAGGTGCAGGCCGCGATCGCCGAGCAGCGCAAGCTCCGCCAGGCCCCTAGCAACGCCGACCAGAAGACCATCGCCGCGCTCCAGGCGCAGATGGCCAAGATGGACTGCTCGAAGACGACGTCGGACCCGCTGATGGGTAACGATCTGCCCGACCAGTACCTGGTGGCGTGCTCCCAGGACGGCACCCAGGTCTATCTGCTGGGTCCGGAGATCATCGACGGCCGCGACATCAAGGAAGCGAGCGCGTCGACCGACCCGCAAACCGGTGAGTGGATCGTCACCCTCGAGTTCAAGGGCGACGCCGCCAAGTTCTGGCCGCAGTACACCGCAACCCATCGGGGCACGGCGACCGCGTTCACCCTCGACACCCGCGTCGTCTCGGCACCGGTGATCCAGGACGCCATCCCCGGCGGGTCGACCCGGATCAGCGGCGGCACCGCCGACCCGTTCACCGAGGCGTCCGCAGGCGACCTCGCGAACGTGCTGAAATACGGTTCGCTACCGCTGTCGTTCACCGCGTCGAACGCCGAAACCGTCTCTGCGACACTCGGTTTGTCGTCGCTGAAGGCGGGCCTGCTGGCCGGTGCCATCGGTCTGCTGGCGGTGCTCATCTACGCGCTGGCCTACTACCGGATGCTCGGCATCCTCACGTTCGCGTCGCTGGTGCTCTCGGGGCTGATGGTCTACGGCATCATCGTGCTGCTCGGGCGTTGGATCGGCTTCACCCTTGATCTCGCGGGCATCGCCGGTCTGATCATCGGTATCGGTATGACCGCGGACTCGTTCGTCGTCTACTTCGAACGAATAAAAGACGAGATGCGCGAGGGCCGAAGTTTCCGGTCCGCGGTCCCGCGGGGTTGGGCGAGTGCTCGACGCACCATCTGGTCGGGTAACGCGGTCAGCTTCATCGCAGCCGCGGTGATCTACATCCTTGCCGTCGGTGAGGTCCGTGGCTTCGCGTTCACCTTGGGTCTGACCACGATCCTGGACGTGGTGGTCGTGTTCCTGGTCACCCACCCGCTGGTGGTGCTGGCCTCGCGGAACAGCTTCCTGTCCAAGCCGAGCGTGAACGGTCTGGGCGCGGTGGCCGAGGTCGCCCGCCAGCGTCGGGTCTCCACCCGTGCGACGGATCAGACCAGTGACGGCAGGCAGGACACGACCACCGCGGCGAAAGGATCGGCGAAATGACCAAACCCACCGACCGTTCCGCGGGCGACGGCAAGACCGATGTGATCGAGCCGGCGGCAGGCAGTGACGCCGACTTCGTCGCCGACACTCGCCGCTCCTTCCTGTCCCGGCTCTACACCGGAACCGGTGCGTTCGAGATCGTCAGCCGACGCCGCATGTGGTACGGCATCACCGCCGGCATCCTGCTGATCTGTGCGCTGTCCATCGGTGTGCGCGGGTTCAGCCTGGGCATCGACTTCGAGGGTGGTACCCAGATCTCGATCCCGGTGTCGACCGGGGTCAATGCCGACTTGGTCGAGAAGATCGTCGGCGACACCCTCGGGGGTGCGCCGGAGTCGGTGCAGACCGCGGGTTCGGGGAGCAGCGAGACGGTGCAGGTTCGGACCGAGACGCTGTCCTTGCAGCAGGCCGAGGCCGTCAATCAGGCTCTCGTGGCGGAGTTCGGGCCCGAACTCACCACCGAGGAGATCAGCATCTCGGACGTGAGTTCCACCTGGGGTCGCGAGATCACCGAGAAGATGCTGATCGCGCTCGCGGTGTTCCTGGTCATCGTGTTCGTCTACATCGCGGTGCGCTTCGATCGAGAGATGTCGATAGCGGCGATGGCGTCGCTGTTCTTCGACATCCTCTGCACCGCCGGTGTGTACTCGCTGGTCGGCTGGGAGGTCACGCCCGCCACCGTGATCGGACTGCTCACGATTCTCGGTTTCTCGCTGTACGACACCGTCGTCGTGTTCGACAAGGTGTCCGAGAACACGCGGTCGGTGCTGCAGACCACGCGTCGCACCTACGGCGAACAGGCGAACCTGGCGATCAACCAGACCCTGATGCGTTCGATCAACACCACCGTCATCTCCGTGCTGCCGATCATCGCGCTCATGGTGATCGCGGTGTGGCTGCTCGGCGTCGGCACGCTGAAAGACCTCGCCCTCATCCAGCTCGTGGGCGTGGTCGTCGGCGCCTACTCGTCGATCTTCCTCGCCGCGCCCCTGCTGGTGACGCTGAAGGAGCGTCGCCCCGAGATCGCCCGGCACACCAAGAAGGTGCTCGACCGTCGTGCCGGGGTGGAACCTGCAGAGGAGTTCCGTCCGCGCAGCGGACGTGCTGGTCGGGTCAGCACCAGCAAGGTTTCGGGTGCGCCGGGCCGGGCCGGCGCGAAGGCCAGATCGGGCGCGGGCGACACGGACGACGCGCGGCCCACCGGAAAACGCCGGCGCGCGCGCTAGTCTCGGCTCGTGGTGACGAGGTCCAGGTCGTTGGTGCGCGCGGTTTCGGTGCTTTTCGGCCTGTCGCTCCTTGCCGGATTGGTCTCGGCATGTGGCGACGACGGGCCGCCGTCCATCAACTACGTCGTCGACGCGCGGGTGATCACCTACAACGCCAACACGGTGTCGGGCAACTCCGACGGCGCCCTCATGGTGACCGGTCGTCTCTTGCCCGGGTTCAGTCTGCTCGGCCCGCAGGGGCAGGTGGTGCCCGACCGCGATGTCGGCGTGGTGACCCGCGTACCCGGCTCTCGTCTGACGCTGCGCTACGAGTTCGACCCCGAGGCGGCGTTCTCCGACGGCGTCGCTCTCGACTGTGACGACCTGCTGCTGGCGTGGGCGGCGATGAGCGGGCGGTTCGACGGCTTCACCCCCGCCACCACCGCGGGTTATCGCGACATCGAATCGGTCGACTGCGCGGCCGGGGAGCGGACCGCGACCGTCACCTTCAAGCCCGGTCGTGAGTACCAGGACTGGGCGGCGCTGTTCGGTGCCGGCACGATGATGCCCGCCCATGTGGTTGCGAGCGACGCCGGCATCGCCGACATCGTCGACCCCATCCGAGCGGGCAACGACGACGTCATCCGGCGGATCGCCGGTGCGTGGAACAACGGATTCCCGCTCGTGCCAGGGCCGATCGACGCGGCCCGCCTGCCTGCGTCTGGACCTTTCCGGGTCGACCGGTACTCGCGGACCGACGGGTTGGTGCTCGTCCCCAACGAGAAATGGTGGGGGGATCGCCCCAAAGCCGGGCGCATCGTCGTGTGGGGCCGCGGAACGGACGCCACGCGGAGGCTCCCCGACGGCCGATTCGACATCGCCGACATCACCACGGGCATGGTCGACGCGGAGGTGTCCGGGTCGAGTCCGACGAATCCCGCTCGAGCGCTCGCCGTGGAACAACTGGTCCTGGCCGATCGCGGAGTCTTCGCCGACGTGCGTGTCCGTCGGGCATTCGCGTCGTGCGTCCCGCGCGATGGGTTGGCGCGACAGTTCGGGGCAGGTGCACGGATGTGGAATCAGCGGATCCTCGCACCCGCCGACAATCTCGCCGGCCAGATAAACAACGAATTCGGCCGCGCCTACCAGCGGCCCGACCTTCCTCGCGCCCGCAACCTTCTCGAGCAGCGTCGGCAGGGCGCAGGGGCGGTGCGGGTGCGGATCGGCTATCTCGGCCCGACGGCCCGGTGGCAGCAGATGGTTCGGGTGATCGCCGACTCCTGTGCACGAGCCAACATCACCGTCGAGGATGTGTCGACACCCCAGATGGGTCCGACGGAACTCGGTCGAACCGCGGACGCTTTGCTCGTCGCGTCGGGAGCGACGTCGGCTGCGGCCGGAGCCGCAGATCCGACACGCGACGCCTATGCCCTGCGCGGGGCGGTGACCCGCTCAACCTGTCCGACTTCCGTGACCCGCAGGTGAGTCGGGCCGTCGACCAACTCGCGGTGTCGGACTCGGTCACCGAGCGTCTGCCACTGATCCGGGCGATCGAGAACGCTGCGTGGACGGCCCTCCCGTCGATCCCGCTGTTCGCTGCTCCCCGCGTGTACCGGTGGAATGATCGGGTGGGCAATGTGGTTGCCGGGCTCGGACGTTCGGGTACCGGCTGGAATATGGATCGGTGGTTTCTGCGGTGAGTGATCGATGATGAGTGATCAATGCGCGGGGGTTCGTTGATGGGCACGTCATCTCCGGATACGACCGGGCCTGCGCTCACCCGGGCGCGTGCGGCCATCGATCGTCACGCCCGACGGGTGGCCGACTTCCCGAGCCCGGGCATCGCGTTCAAGGACCTCACACCGGTACTCGCCGACGCCGCCGGCTTGTCGTCGATCGTCACCGCGTTGACCCACGGCTGCCGTGACATCGACCTCGTCGCGGGTATCGATGCGCGCGGGTTCCTGCTCGGCGGCGCTGTCGCTCGTGAGCTCGGTGTCGGTGTCCTCGCCGTTCGCAAGGGCGGCAAACTTCCCCCTCCGGTGAAGTCGGTGAGCTACACCCTCGAGTACGGCACGGCAACCCTCGAGATCCCGGCGGACGGCATCGACATCAGCGGACTACGAGTGCTCCTGGTCGACGACGTCCTGGCGACCGGCGGAACGGCCGTCGCCGCCGCGGAGTTGCTGAACGGTTCCGGGGCTCGTGTCGTCGGGGTCGCGGTGATCATGGAACTCGGCGGGCTCGACGGCCGCGGCACCATCGCGCGCGGGCTGGGGACCGACCTCCCGGTGCATTCGGTCGCGGTCGACTGATCCCCGGAGTGCGTGACCGACCCGCCGGCCGTCGGAAATCTGTACCTGGAAGCCCGACCACGTGCATGGTGCACATGGTCGGGCTGAGGGGTACAGAGATCCAACGGTGTGACATGGCGAATAGACTGGACCGATCGACAACGACCGCAGCGGGAGGAGCAGCCGATGACCGACGAACCCGACATCGTCGCGCGGGACTCCGGAACAGTCGTCCGCAACGGTGCTCCCGCCGACACCGAGCTCGGCGCCCACTCTGGCCTGGACACACCTGGCGGTGACGGCCGACGGTCGAACGACGCGACGACCACCGAGTCCGACAAGACAGGCCCGGACATGACAGGGCCGGACAAGACAGGGCCAGACCAGGCTGTGGCACCCGTGTCGCCACCGGCAACGGCCCCGGGCGCCGACACCGCCGACACGCCGCCTGCGCGACCGCAGGCGTCGCAGACGTCGTCGGCGTCGAGGCGGGTCCGCGCTCGACTCGCCCGCCGGATGACGGCGACCCGCAGCCAGGTAAGACCGGTCCTCGAACCGCTGGTGACGCTGCATCGCGAGATCTACCCGAAGGCCGATGTCGCGCTGCTGCAGCACGCCTACGACGTCGCAGATGAACGCCACAGCGGTCAGCGCCGCAAGTCCGGCGACCCGTACATCACCCATCCGCTCGCCGTCGCCACCATCCTGGCCGACCTCGGGATGGACACCACCACATTGGTGGCGGCGTTGCTCCACGACACCGTGGAGGACACCGGCTACACGCTCGACGCACTCGAGAAGGACTTCGGGCCCGAGGTCGCCCACCTCGTCGACGGCGTCACCAAACTCGACAAGGTGGCACTCGGCAGCGCCGCCGAGGCCGAGACCATCCGCAAGATGATCATCGCGATGGCGCGGGATCCGCGGGTGCTCGTCATCAAGGTGGCCGATCGACTGCACAACATGCGCACGATGCGGTTCCTGCCGCCCGAGAAGCAGGCGCGCAAGGCGCGTGAAACGCTGGAAGTCATTGCGCCGCTTGCGCATCGGCTGGGGATGGCAACCGTCAAATGGGAACTCGAGGACTTGTCCTTCGCGATCCTGCATCCCAAGCGGTACGAGGAGATCGTGCGTCTGGTGGCCGATCGCGCCCCGTCCCGGGACACCTATCTCGCGCGGGTGCGCGCCGACATCAACAACGCGTTGTCGGGGGCACGGATCAACGCGACGGTGGAAGGTCGCCCCAAGCACTACTGGTCGATCTACCAGAAGATGATCGTCAAGGGCCGCGACTTCGACGACATCCACGACCTGGTCGGCATGCGGATTCTGTGCGAAGAGGTACGCGACTGCTACGCGGCCGTCGGCGTCGTGCATTCGCTGTGGCAGCCGATGGCCGGCCGGTTCAAGGACTACATCGCCCAACCGCGGTTCGGCGTGTACCAGTCGCTGCACACCACGGTGATCGGACCCGAGGGAAAACCTCTCGAGGTGCAGATCCGGACCGAGGAGATGCACCGCACCGCAGAGTTCGGTATCGCCGCGCACTGGCGCTACAAGGAGGGCGGTTACAAAGACCGCAAGCGTCGTTCCGACATCACCGAGATCGACGACATGGCCTGGATGCGGCAACTGCTCGACTGGCAGCGGGAGGCGGCCGACCCGGGCGAGTTCCTGGAGTCGCTCCGCTACGACCTCGCGGTGCGGGAGATCTTCGTCTTCACCCCCAAGGGCGACGTCATCACGCTGCCTGCCGGTTCCACGCCGGTCGACTTCGCCTACGCGGTGCACACCGAGGTGGGTCATCGCTGTATCGGTGCCCGCGTCAACGGTCGTCTGGTCGCCCTCGAGCGGCAGCTGGAGAACGGTGAGGTGGTGGAGGTCTTCACCTCCAAGGCGCCCAACGCCGGACCGTCCAAGGACTGGCAGTCGTTTGTGGTGTCACCACGCGCCAAGGCCAAGATCCGGCAGTGGTTCGCCAAGGAGCGTCGCGAAGAGGCCCTGGAGACCGGCAAGGACGCGATCGCCAAAGAGGTCCGCCGCGGTGGCCTTCCGCTGCAGCGATTGATGAGCGCCGAATCGATGGCCGCAATCGCCAAGGAACTGCGCTACAACGACGTCACCGCGTTGTACACGGCGGTCGGGGAGAACCACGTGTCGGCACGGCACGTGGTCAACCGGCTGGTCGCGGCACTCGGCGGGATCGACGACGCGGCCGAGGAGATCGCCGAACGGTCCACCCCGTCGACCATGCCGACACGCGCGCGGCAGGGCGGTGACGCGGGCGTCGTCGTCGAAGGTGTCGACAACGTCGTCATCAAGCTCGCCAAGTGCTGCACGCCGGTCCCCGGCGACGAAATCCTCGGATTCGTGACCCGCGGCGGCGGGATCAGCGTGCACCGGACCGACTGCACCAATGCGGAATCGCTGCGCCAGCAGGCCGAACGCATCATCGACGTCGCGTGGGCGCCGTCACCTGAGTCGGTGTTCCTGGTGGCCATCCAGGTCGAGGCCCTCGACCGCCACCGCCTGCTCTCCGACGTCACCAAGGTGCTTGCCGACGAACGGGTGAACATACTGTCGGCCTCGGTCACGACCAGCCGCGATCGCGTGGCCATCAGCAAGTTCACCTTCGAGATGGGCGACCCCAAGCATCTCGGTCACGTGCTCAACGTCGTGCGCAACGTCGAGGGTGTCTACGACGTCTACCGGGTCACCTCGGCCGCCTGAACGGCCGAGGTGACGGCGGCGTCAGTCGACTGTGGCGGTCTGGATCTCGACCGGCAACTTGGGTCGCCCGTCCTGTGCCTGACCGGCCGGACCCGGGGTGATGCCGCCCGCGTAGATCTTGTCGAGCACCGCCAGCCCCGCCTCGTCGACCTTGCCGACGACGGAGTAATCCGCGGCGAGCTGGCTGTCCTGGATCACCAGGAAGAACTGGCTGGAGCCGGTGTTGGACGCCTGTCCGCTGTTGTTGCTGTTCGCGATCGCGATCGTGCCGCGCGGGTAGATCACCGGTCCGGCACCGCCGTACGGGCTCGGGGGCCCTGCGGGCTGCAGGTTCGTCGGCGGTTCGTCGGGGCTCGCCCATCCTGGGCCGCTCTGCCCGGTGGCGGTGGGATCGCCGCACTGCAACACCTTCAGCGATGCGCCGGTGGTCATGCGGTGACACGGGGTGCCGTCGTAGAACTTGTCGTCGATCAGCGAGATGACCGCACCGGTGTTGCACGGTGCCGACGCGTGGTCGAAGGTGACCGGGATGGCGCCTTGATTGGTGTTGAACGAGCCCTGCGTCGTACCCGAATTGGGTTGCTTGTCATCGGGTTTCGGCACCGTGCGGATCTTGGCCTGGCCCAGCCGGACGGCCTCGTTGGTCTCGGTCGCGAACTTGCGGTACAGCTCGTACTGATTCGGCTGCACCTGCGGCGGCGGCTGCACCGGGACGGTCTGCAGGTTGTTCGGCTTGTCGGTGTAGGTGCAGTCCTTGTGAGCGGCGTTGAACCGGTCGGTCTGGATCTTGTCGACGATGAAGTAGGTCGCGGTGCCGACGATCGCGATCACCACTGCAGCAGACACCGACGAGATGATGATCTTGCGCTTCTTGCGTGCCCGCTGTTCGGCGTCGAGGCGTGCCTTCAGCTTGCGCTTGGCCGCCTCGCGACGCTCGGTGTTGGTCGTCGTGCGGGTACTCGCCGCGACGACGGTGTCGGCGTCCGCCGTGTCCTTCTTGTCATCCACGCCGTCGGTGTCCCCGCCGTCTTTCTTGCTGACGTCCTTCTTACTGACGTCGACCGTGGTGGCGTCATCGTCGGTGACGCTGTCCGGGGTGTCGCTGTCGGGGTCCAGTTTGTCCTTGGGATCGGTCGGATCGCTCGGCTCTTTGTTGCTCGACACGCTCTAACGCCCTCCTGATGCGCTGCGACGGTGACCGGGCAGTGGCGCCGGACACCCCATGCAGTCTGCCAGCACTGCCTGTGAACTTCGCGCACCGGGTCGAATGACACAATGGTCGACATGCTGATCACCGGATTCCCCGCGGGGATGTTCCAGACGAACTGCTACATCGTCGCGTCAGGTCCGGGGAGTGACGCGGTGATCGTCGACCCCGGCCAGGATGCGGCCGCCCGGGTGCGCGAGTTGCTCGCCGAGAACGATCTCACGCCCGTCGCGGTCCTGCTCACTCACGGGCATCTCGACCACACCTGGAATGCGCAGGAGTTGTGTGACGAGTATTCGATCCCGGCCTACATCCATCCGGCCGATCGGCCGATGCTCGCCGATCCCGGCAAGGGTCTCGGACGCGCCCTGGCTCCGATGGTCGGTGCACTGCGTTTTCGCGAACCGGAGAAGGTGATCGAATTCGTCGACGGCGAGCCCGTCGAATTGGCCGGCCTGCGGTTCACCGTCGACCTCGCGCCCGGCCACACACAGGGTTCGGTCCTGTTGGGTCTCGATGTGCCGGTCGTGGCGCAGGACGCGGCGCCCGACTCCACCCCGGAAGTGATCGGGGTGTGCTTCGCCGGTGACGTCTTGTTTGCGGGGTCCATCGGGCGCACCGACCTGCCCGGGGGAGATCATCAGCAGTTGCTGACGTCGATCGCGACGAAGCTGCTGCCGTTGCCCGATGACACCCAGGTGTTGCCCGGGCACGGACCCCAGACGTCGATCGGTGCGGAACGGGCCACCAACCCGTTCCTGGTCGATCTCGCACCGCAGGGCGACCCGTCGTCGTCGGCGGCAATCAAGAAGGGACGATTCGGACTGTGAGCGGAGGCTTTCAGGCGCCTCGGGGCATTCCCGACTACTACCCGCCGGCATCCGCGGATTTCCGGCGCGTGCGCGACACCCTCACCGACGCGGCGCGTCGTGCCGGATACGGCCACATCGAACTGCCGGTGTTCGAGGACACCGCGTTGTTCGCCCGCGGCGTCGGCGAGTCCACCGATGTGGTGAGCAAGGAGATGTACACCTTCGCCGACCGCGGCGACCGTTCGGTGACGCTGCGCCCCGAGGGCACCGCCGGCGTGATGCGCGCGGTGATCCAGCACGGCCTCGACCGCGGGCAACTGCCGGTGAAACTCAGCTACGCCGGCCCGTTCTTCCGCTACGAGAAGCCGCAGACCGGTCGTTACCGGCAACTGCAGCAGGTGGGCGTCGAGGCGATCGGCGTCGACGATCCGGCGCTGGACGCCGAGGTGATCGCGATCGCCGACGAAGGGTACCGGCGGCTCGGGTTGTCGGGCTTCCGCCTGGAGATCACCTCGCTGGGGGACGACGAGAGTCGGCCTCGTTATCGAGAAGCATTGCAGCAGTTCCTCTTCGGGCTCGACCTCGACGAACCGACCCGGCAGCGGGCACAGATCAACCCGTTGCGGGTCCTCGACGACAAACGGCCCGAGATCAAGGCCGCGACCGCCGACGCGCCGCTGCTGATCGACTACCTCACCGACGACGCGCGGGCCCACTTCGACCTCGTATTGGCCCACCTCGACCGTCTCGGGGTGCCCTACGAACTCAACCCTCGTCTGGTGCGCGGCCTCGACTACTACACGAAGACCACCTTCGAGTTCGTCCACGATGGACTCGGTGCGCAGTCCGGCATCGGTGGCGGCGGACGTTACGACGGTTTGATGAAGCAACTCGGCGGCAAACAGGACCTGTCCGGGATCGGCTTCGGTCTCGGTGTCGACCGGACCATGCTGGCTTTGGAGGCCGAAGGTGTGGCCGGTGTCGAGGCCGCGCGATGCGCGGTCTTCGGTGTGCCGCTCGGAGCGGCCGCCAAGGCCGAATTGGTCGGCGTCGCAGGACAACTGCGTGCCGCCGGAGTCAGCGTCGACCTGGCCTACGGCGACCGCGGGCTCAAGGGCGCGATGAAGGCCGCGGACCGTTCCGGTGCGCGATTGGCGCTGGTGCTCGGGGACCGTGAACTGGAGGAACGGGTGGTCGAGGTCAAGGACCTCACCAACGGGGAGCAGCGTCGGGTGTCGCTCGACCGAATCGTCGACGAGGTGGTCGGCGCGCTCGCCGGTTGACCGCGCTAACGCGTCTGCCTCTCCCGCTCCCTGCGCCTGGATCCGTGGAAGCGTCTCGAAGGATGTCCGCAACGACGCAGACCGGCCCACCTCCGCTCCCTGAGGTGCTCGAGGCGCTAGTCGAGAGCCTCGAAGGGCTGGTGAGACAGGGCAATTCGGTGACCAAGTAGCGACGGTCACCAGGCCTTCGAGGCTCCTCGCCAGCGCTCGTCGCACCTCAGGCAGCGGAATTTCGGGCTCAGCTCTGCCTTCCACGGATCGGGGCCGAGGTGCGAGCGAAGCGGCGGAACGACGCCGGGGGCGGCCGTCAGCGGGCCATCTCGGCCGACAGGACGTCGAGGGTCACGCCGCCCAATGCCAGTGCGCGAGTGTGGAAGTCCTTGAGGGTCCAGTCGGGGTGGGCGGCGAGTGCGTCGGTCCGGGCCTGTTCCCACACCCGCTGTCCGAGTGCGTAGGACGGGGCCTGGCCGGGCCACCCGAGGTAGCGGTCGAGTTCGAACCGGAGCACCGCGGCGTCCATCGCCACCGAGTTGTTGAGGAACACCCATGGCTTCTCGGCATCCCAGACACCGCCGCCGAGCGACGCGGGAGCCGGTAGTCCGCAGTGCACGCCGATGTCCACCACAACCCGGGCGGCACGGAACCGCTGACCGTCGAGCATGCCCATGCGGTCGCCCGGATCGTCGAGCCAGCCGAGTTCGGCCATCAGACGTTCGGCATAGAGTGCCCATCCCTCGCCGTGGCCCGAGGTGAAGGACGCGAGTTTGCGCCAGGAATTCAGATCGGGATCGACAATCGACGAACCCAGTTGCAGGTGATGGCCGGGCACACCCTCGTGGTAGACGGTCGTCTTCTCGCGCCACGTGTGGAAGACCGTCTGACCCGGGGGCACCGACCACCACATGCGGCCCGGGCGTGACAGGTCGGCCGTCGGCTGGGTGTAGTAGATGATCCCGGTTGCCGACGGGGCGAGACGGCATTCGAGCCGAGTGAGTCGTTCGGGTATCTCCACATGACGTCCGGCGAGGCCCGCCACCGCGGCGTCCGACGTCTCCTGCATCCACGCGACGAAGGCGTGACGATCGTTGATCTGGTACTGCGGCAAGGTGTCCAGGTGCTCGAGCGCCTCGGCGACCTCGCCGCTCGTCACGAGATCCGCTGCGATGGTGCGTTGTTCGGCGACGATCGCGTCGAGCCGGTCGAACGCCCAGTGATACGCCTCGTCCGGGTCGATGTCGGCGCCGAGATAGACCGGGAGATGGAGCAGGTACCGGTCGCGGCCGACGCCGTCGGCGACCTGGGCATCGTGCAATACGTCGGATCGAAGATGGTCGGCAAACCGGTGGAACGCATCGTCGGCTGCGTCGAGTGCGCGGCGAAGGGAATGCGACATTGCCGGATCAGCAGCGATCGACGACGTGTTCGCGGCAATCGCCCGCGCGGCGCCGACGGCCTGCTCGGCGACTCGTTCGACCTGTCTGCGGGCCAACGGCGGCCCGAATCTGCGCCGGTGTTCGAGACCGTCGACAACGGATTCGAGGCACGCCGGAATCCCTGCGACGCGCTCGACGAACACCTCGCGTTGCTCCTCGGTATCGGTGGCCATGAGGTCGAAGATGTCGCGGATCGCCTGCAGCGGCGACGCGATGACATTGCACACCCCGGTGCTCTCGCCGGCGTCGGCCAGCGCGATCTCACGTGTCAGGGTCGCGCGCATCGTGGCGACGGTCACGGCGTCGACATGGTCGGCGATCGGGGCCACGCCCAGCGCTGCGAGGGTGTCGGCGGCCGCGGCCCGACGGCCGGCCTGCGCGGCAGCAGAGAAATCGGTGAGTAGATGATCGTGCTCGGCGATGCCGACCTCGGTGGCGAACAGCGGATCCAGGGTGGCCAGCCGGTACAGGTGACGTTCGGCGACGGCGTCGACCGCGGTGGGTGAGCGTCTGGCATCCTCAGGAGCCGGGATCGTCGTCACAGGTCGTTGGTGGCGAAGGTGTCACATTTGCGTGGGTCACCGGACTGGTAACCGATTCCGAACCAGCGGGACCGTTGCTCGGCGGACCCGTGGGTCCAGCCCTCTCGGTTGGAGTTGGCTCCCTGGATGGAATCGTCGCCGATGGCCTTGGCGGTCTGCCCGACACGCTGGATGTCGGCCGGGGTGAGTGGCTTGAGCAAGGCATCTCCGCTGCCATCGTCGGCGTGGTTGGCCCAGACCCCGGCCAGACAGTCGGCCTGCAATTCGATGCGTACCGACCCGTTGTTGCCCATCCGCTGTCCCTTTGTCAGCACGCCGGTCAGGTTCTCGACGTGATGTCCGAACTCGTGGGCGATCACGTATTCCTGGGACAGGGCGTCGTTGCTGCCACCGAGTTGACCGACGAGAACATCGTCGAAGAAGGTCGGATCGACGTAGACGGTCTGGTCGGCCGGGCAGTAGAACGGACCGGTGGCCGACGTCGCGGCACCGCAGCCGGTGTTCACCGAGCCCGAGAAGACCTTGGTGCGCGGGGCGGTGTAGCCGTCCATCAGGTTCGGCCACACGACGTTGAGGCTGGCCGCGGTCGCCTTGATCCGGCAGATCGCGTCCCCCTGATTGGCCATCTCGTAGGTGCAGGAGGCCAGATGCTGATCGATCGCGGTCTGCGACGACGTGGTCGAACTCTGGTCGTTGGTCGAGTTGCCCAGGATCTGTCCGGGGTTCACCCCGAACAGCAGGGCGACGATTGTGATGATCAGGCCGGCGCCGCCGCCGAGTGCGATGCGCCCACCGCCGCCGCGCACCTCCGCCACCGGAGACGTCGGCACCCTCGATCGATCCACTGCCTTGGAAGGTCACCTCCTGATTCTGGCACGTGCGACTCGGTTTCCCCGGAGATTGTCGCGACGCCGATTCCCCGCGCCGCGGCGAGCGTCGTTTCCGGTGGCCGGGTGTGGCGTGCCTGCGGGGATGGGGCACCATGGAATACCGGTCAGGTGCACGAGTGTCGTGCGCCGCCGCGCCCGCTTTGATCTCTCTGGGGAAGGACCCTTCAGTGCTTCGCACGCATTCCGCAGGTTCGCTTCGTCGCGCCGACGCGACGCAGACCGTCACCGTCGCCGGCTGGGTGGCGCGGCGTCGAGACCACGGCGGTGTGGTGTTCATCGATCTGCGCGATTCCACCGGACTCGTGCAGGTGGTGTTCCGCGACGAGGCGGTGGCCGCCGCGGCGCACCGGCTGCGTGCGGAGTTCTGTGTCGCGGTGACCGGCGTCGTCGAGGTGCGGCCCGACGGCAGCGAGAACCCCAACCTCGCGTCGGGTGAGATCGAGATCAACGCCGCCTCCCTCGAGGTGCTCAACGAGTCGGCGCCGCTGCCGTTCCAGCTCGACGAGACGCCCGGTGAGGAGACCCGCCTGCGCTACCGCTACCTGGATCTGCGCCGGGAGGGGCCCAGTGCCGCGATCCGTCTGCGCTCCAAGGTGAATGCGGCCGCGCGTGGCGTGCTCGCTGCACACGACTTCGTGGAGATCGAGACCCCCACCCTGACGCGGTCGACGCCGGAGGGCGCCCGCGACTTCCTGGTGCCCGCACGTCTGCAACCCGGCACTTTCTACGCCCTGCCACAGAGCCCGCAGCTGTTCAAGCAGTTGCTGATGGTGGCGGGCATGGAACGCTACTTCCAGATCGCGCGCTGCTACCGCGACGAGGACTTCCGCGCCGACCGCCAACCCGAGTTCACCCAGCTCGACATCGAGATGAGCTTCGTCGACCAAGACGACGTGATCGCGCTGGCCGAAGACGTCCTGGTGGCGCTGTGGCGGCTGATCGGGGTGGAGATCACCACACCCATCCCGCGCATGACCTACGCAGACGCCATGCGCCGATTCGGTTCGGACAAGCCCGATCTCCGCTTCGGCATCGAGTTGGTCGAGTGCACGGAGTTCTTCTCCGACACCCCTTTCCGCGTCTTCCAGGCCCCCTACGTCGGTGCGGTCGTCATGCCGGGTGGTGCCTCGCAACCGCGCCGGCAGCTCGACGCGTGGCAGGAGTGGGCCAAGCAACGTGGGGCCAAGGGGCTCGCCTACGTCCTCGTGCAGGAGGACGGCACGTTGGGCGGACCGGTGGCCAAGAACCTGTCCGACGCGGAGCGCGACGGTCTCCTCGCCCACGTCGGCGCCGCCCCGGGTGACTGTGTGTTCTTCGCAGCGGGCCCCGCCAATGCCCAGCGAGCGTTGCTCGGTGCCGCGCGCGGCGAGATCGCGTCCCGTCTGGGGTTGATCCCCGGCGCCGGGAGCGAAGCGAGCGGGCCGAATACGGACAGTGGGGCCTGGGCATTCACGTGGGTCGTCGACGCGCCGCTGTTCGAGCCGGCCGGCGACGCCACCGCATCCGGCGATGTCGCGGTGGGCTCGGGGGCGTGGACCGCGGTGCACCACGCGTTCACCGCACCCAAGCCCGAGTCGGTCGACGCGCTCGAGACCGATCCCGGATCTGCGCTGGCCTACGCCTACGACATCGTGTGCAACGGCAACGAGATCGGCGGCGGCTCCATTCGTATCCATCGTCGCGACATCCAGGAACGGGTGTTCGCGATCATGGGGATCGACCATGACGAGGCGCAGGAGAAGTTCGGCTTCCTGCTCGACGCGTTCGCGTTCGGCGCGCCGCCGCACGGCGGCATCGCCTTCGGCTGGGACCGCATCACCGCCCTGCTTGCCGGCGAATCGTCGATTCGCGAGGTGATCGCGTTCCCCAAGTCCGGCGGTGGCGTCGACCCGCTCACCGACGCGCCGGCCCCCATCACGCCGGAGCAGCGCAAGGAGTCGGGCATCGACGCCAAGCCGGTGGTCCGTGCAGCGGCAGGGGAGAAGGCGCCTGGAGCCGAGCCGACGGCCTGATGTCGGGCTCCTGACTTCGACGGTGATCTTGGGTACACCCGGCCGCGAGCCGGACTCTGTCCACTCGGCATCTGCGTCTCATGTGTGATGAGATTTCAGACCATGGGTAGTAGGTTTCGGGGCTCGAGTCGGGAGGCGATCAGGTGACGATCAAGGTTGCGTTGGAACATCGGACGAGCTACGCATTCGACCGCCCGACGACGATCCACCCCCATGTGGTGCGGCTGCGGCCGGCACCCCATTCGCGCACGCCCATCGAGGCCTACTCGCTCAAGGTCGAACCGGGCGATCACTTCCTCAACTGGCAGCAGGATGCGTTCAGCAATTACATGGCGCGCCTGGTGTTCCCGGACCCCTCGACGACGCTGAGCATCACCGTGAGTCTGGTCGCCGACCTGACCGCCATCAACCCGTTCGACTTCTTCATCGAAGACTGGGCCGAGCACTACGGGTTTGAGTATCCCGAAGACTTGCACGCAGATCTCGAGATCTTCCTGAGGCCCGTCGGCGTGACCGAAGGGGAGTTCGCCGGGGCCCCCGTCCACCCGTCGATAGCCGCGTTCGCCGCCGAGCACAAGCCGGTCGGCAAGGTCCGCATCATCGACTTCCTGGTCGCCCTCAACCAGGCGGTTCGCGACGCTGTCGGGTACACCGTTCGACTCGAGTCCGGTGTGCAGACACCGGAATTCACGCTGTCGAGTGCCATCGGGTCGTGCCGCGACTCGGCCTGGCTGCTGGTCGCGCTGCTGCGTGAGCTCGGTCTGGCGGCCCGGTTCGTCTCGGGATACCTGGTCCAGCTGACCTCCGACGTCAAATCCCTCGACGGCCCGTCGGGTCCCGACGCGGACTTCACCGATCTGCATGCCTGGACCGAGGTGTACCTGCCCGGTGCCGGTTGGGTCGGCATGGATCCGACGTCGGGTCTGTTCGCCGGTGAGGGCCACATCCCGCTGGCCGCCACACCGAATCCGGGCGGTGCGGCGCCGATCACGGGTGCGACCGGTCCGTGCCACGCCACCCTCGACTTCTCCAACACGGTCACCCGGTTCCATGAGGATCCGCGGGTCACCTTGCCCTACACCCCCGATCAGTGGGATCGGGTGGTGCAACTCGGCGCCAAGGTGGATGCGCTGATGAAACGCCGGGATGTCCGGCTGACGATGGGCGGCGAACCGACGTTCGTATCGATCGACAACCAGACGGACCCGGAGTGGACCACCGCCGCAGACGGTCCGCACAAGCGCCTGCTGGCCTCGCGGCTGTCCGAACGACTTCGCGAGGCATACGCGCCGTCCGGACTCGTCCAGCGCAGCCAGGGCAAGTGGTATCCGGGTGAACCCCTGCCGCGCTGGCAGATCGCGTTGATGTGGCGCGAGGACGGCGAGCCGATCTGGCGCAACCCCGACCTGCTGGCCGATCCGTGGGCGACCGCCGAGGATTGCGCCCGCAGCATCGACGTGGAGACCAGTGGACCGTCGCCGGATTCGCCCGGTGACGCGACACCGGCGCAGAAGCTGCTGACGGCGTTCGCGAAAGCCCTCGGCCTGCCGACCGAGCAGGTGCTCGCCGCCTACGAGGACCCACTTGTCCGGATGGGGGAGCTCGTGGCCCTGCCACCGGGCAAGCCCAGCGCCGATCCGACCGTGCAGACGGCCCGTGCGGCCGCACTGGCCGAGGCCGCAGCGGAGGCGGAGGACGACGAGGACATCGACCCACCCGCCGACTCGACCGCCGCACGAGAAGAGCTCCTGGCCAAGCTCGACGCCGCGGTCAATCAGCCCACCGCATATCTCCTGCCGCTGAGCCGTTCGGAGGACGGAACCGCATGGCAGAGCGCCAAGTGGACCACCCGCCGCGGACGTGTGGTGTTGACCCCCGGCACGTCGCCGGCCGGCCTGCGTCTGCCGCTGAACTCGCTCTCGTGGGGGCCGGCCCCGACATTCTTCGAGGCCGATCCGACCGCGCGCCCCGACGATCTACCTGCCGATCCCGCCGCGGCACTCGGCCACAAGGTCGTCGAGGCCGACCCGAAGGAGTTCCTTCCGCGGACGGCGCTCGTCGCCGAGGTGCGTGGTGACGTGTTGCACGTGTTCATGCCGCCGACCTCGGAACTCGAGGAGTTCCTCGCCATCATCGGCATCGTCGAGGAGGCGGCCGAGGCCACCGGCACGCCGGTCGTCATCGAGGGCTACGGTCCACCCGCAGACGGTCGACTGACGAGTCTCACCGTGACCCCCGATCCGGGTGTCATCGAGGTCAACATCCAGCCGACCAGCAGTTTCGCCGAGCAGTCGGAGTTGCTGGAATCGCTCTACGACCACGCGAGGCACGCTCGCCTGGGCACCGAGACCTTCGACCTCGACGGAAGCCACGGCGGCACCGGCGGCGGCAACCACATCACCCTGGGTGGCACCACCCCGGCCGACTCACCGATGCTGCGCCGCCCCGATCTGCTCGTCTCGATGCTCACGTACTGGCAGCGGCACCCCTCGCTGTCCTATCTGTTCTCGGGCAAGTTCGTCGGCACCACCTCCCAGGCACCCCGGGCCGACGAAGGCCGGGAATCGTCGCTCTACGAGCTGGAGATCGCTTTCGCCGAGATCGACCGGCTGTCGGCGAAGGGCGCGTTCGGCGGCGAGACCGAGGCACCGCCGAATCCGTGGGTCACCGACCGGGCGCTGCGTCACCTGCTCACCGACATCACCGGCAACACGCACCGCGCCGAGTTCTGCATCGACAAGCTCTACAGTCCGGATTCGGCTCGTGGCCGACTCGGATTGCTCGAGTTGCGCGCGTTCGAGATGCCGCCTCATCACCAAATGGCGATGGTGCAGTCGCTGCTGGTGCGCAGCCTGGTCTCGTGGTTCTGGGAGAACCCGTACCGCAGCCGGCTGATCCGGCACGGCGCCGACCTGCACGGCAAACATCTCCTGCCGCACTACGTGATCGCCGACATCGCCGCGGTCGCCGAAGAACTGCGTGCCGCGGGTTATGCCTTCGACACATCGTGGCTCGACCCCTTCACCGAATTCCGGTTCCCCCGGCTGGGTACCGTGCAGATCCGCGACCAGGAGGTCGAGCTGCGCGGTGCGATCGAGCCGTGGAACACCCTGGGCGAGGAGTCGACCGGCAGCGGCACCGCACGATACGTGGACTCCTCGATCGAGCGGGTGCAGGTGCGCGTACTCGGTGGCGAGGACGACCGATTCCTGTTGACCTGCAACGGATATCCCATCCCGCTGCGCTCCACCGGGCGAACCGGCGAGCGGGTCGCGGGCATCCGGTTCCGCGCTTGGCAGCCGCCGAGTGCCCTGCATCCGACGATCTCGATCGACACCCCGTTGACTTTCGACCTGGTCGACACGGTCAACGGCCGGTCGATCGGTGGCGCGACCTACCACGTGATCCACCCCGGCGGTCGCGCCTACGACCGTCCGCCGGTCAACGCGGTCGAGGCGGAATCGCGCCGCAACGGGCGTTTCGAGGCATCGGGACACACCTCGGGCACCGTCGACACCGGACTGCTCCGTGAGCGACAAGCACGCCTGGCCACCGACTTCGGGGTCCCCGGGATTCTTGATCTGCGGCGGGCACGTACAGTTCTCCGGTGACTGTTTCGTCGGGCGAGACGCCCGGGGTGTTCGATCGGTATCGCACCGATGGCGGCACCCTGTTCGACGTCGAACAGTTCGGCGCGCCGGCATCGGGCACGAGCGGCCGGCACTACGACGAGATGCTGGACCCGACCGGCGGTGTGCGACCCGCGTGGGAAGAACTGGCATCCGGCTATCGGCTGCGCGGAGATTCCCGACTCCAGGTTGCCGCGGCGCGTCTGGCGACCGCGGTCAGCGACGACGGTGTCGTCTACAACGATTTCGACGGCCGGCAGACGGTCACCCGCGACTGGCAGGTCGACGCCGTCCCGCTGATCATCGACGGTGTCGAGTGGGCCGAGTTGGAGAAGGCCCTCACGCAGCGGTCGATGCTTCTCGACCTGCTGCTGCGTGATCTCTACCGTGACCAGCGCACGATCAGCACCGGACTGATCCCCCCGGAGATCGTCTTCGGTCATCCGGGGTACATCCGGAAGGCCGCCCGACTCGAGGTGTCCGGTCCGCACGCCTTGTTCATGCATGCTGCCGACATCGCCCGCACCTCCGACGGCCGGTTCGTGGTGTACGGCGACCGCACCCAGGCGCCGTCGGGCATCGGCTTTGCCATCGTCGACCGCCGGCTGGTGTCGCGCACCTATCCGCAGCTGTTCCAGTCGTGTGCGCCCCGCCCGATGACGACGTTCGCGGGCACCCTGCGGTTGGCGCTGTTCGACTACGCGCCGCCGGGGGTGGACGACCCGACCGTGGCGGTGCTGAGCCCGGGCAGCATGTCCGAGACGGCCTTCGATCAGGCCTACCTCGCCTCCGTGCTGGGTTTCCCTCTGGTGGAGGGCGCCGACCTGACCGTCCGGGACGGCGCCGTGTACATGCGGTCGATGGGTCGCTACAAGAGGGTCGACGTCCTGCTCCGACGCCTCGACGCTGCGTTCGCCGATCCGCTCGATCTGCGCACCGACTCCCGGCTGGGGGTCACCGGTCTGGTGGAGGCGATCTCCCGCGGAAATGTGACCGTCCTCAACACGCTCGGCAGTGGTGTGCTCGAGAATCCGGCGTTGCACACCGTGCTCGAGCGGATTGCGCCGGCACTGATCGACGAGGAACTCGCGCTCGGCTCGGTGACCACGTACTGGGCCGGCGACGACCGAGAACGATCGAAGATGCTCGCCGATCTCGGTGGCCTGGTGCTCACCAACATCCGGACCGGCGAAGAACACATCGGGGCCTATGCCGACAACGCCACCCGGGAGGACCTCGCCGCCCGCCTGGACGTCGAGTCCTGGCAGTGGGTCGGCCGAGCGCTCGAGCAGTACTCGGTGGCACCGACCATGACGCCCGGAATCCTGCCCGGCCCTCCGGGGTCCCCGGTCCGGGCTGCGCCGGTCTCGCTGCGCGTCTTCAGCGTCGCCCAGGGTCCGAGCTATGCGGTGCTGCCCGGCGGGCTCGGTTCGGTACTTGCCGACGGTGTGGCGGGTGCCGCTCATCAAGCGGTCGCCGCCAAGGACGTCTGGGTGACCAGCGCCGAGGTCGGTGGGCACGTGTCGCGCCGACCGGAGTCGCGGACCGAACCGGCCGAGGAAATGGCGGTCATCCGCACCAACCGTCCGGCAGCCATCGGCTACTCCGATGTGGCCGCCGCCGCGAGCCCGCGGGTTCTCGCCGACCTGTTCTGGTTCGGCCGGTACGGGGAACGCACCGAACTGGTCACGCGGATGGCCAAGGTGTCGCGCGAGCGCTATCAGGACTTCCAGTACCGCCCGTGGATGACCGGAACCGCCGCCGTACCACTGCTGCTGCACGCGGTCGCGACGGTGACCGGCACTGCCGGCTACCTGGCAACCGCGGATCTGTTGAGCTCCGGGACCGACACTCCGCCATCGCCGGAGCAGGTCAACGAGGCGATCGTGAAGATCGCCGATCTCACCATCGCCCGGGCGATCCCGGGCACCGTCGCCCACTCGGTGGACCGGCTGGTCGGGACCGTGCGCGCCGTCCGCGACCAGATGTCGACGAGCACGTGGATGGTGCTCACACCGGTGGAGCGGGCGGTCGAGGCGTTGACGCGTCAGGTCACGCGTGCCCGCTCGGAGCCGACCGCCCCGGGCGGCATTCTCGGCGACGCCGCACTCGATCTCGGCCCGGACCTCGCCCGCACCCACGAGGAGATCCTGCACGGCGTGCTGGCGCTGTCGGGTCTGCAGTCGGAGTCGATGGTGCACGACGCCGGCTGGATGTTCATGGACGTCGGCCGGCGCATCGAGCGTGTCATCACCCTCGCCGATCTGACCGTCGCAATGTTCGGACAGGCCCGCGACATCGACATCGAACAGGCACTGCTCGAGTCGTATCTCACCGCGAGCGAGTCGTCGGTGATCTACCGGCGACGTAATCGCGGTATGTATCAGTTGGCGTCGGTGGCCGAGTTGTTGCTGTTCGACGAGACCAACCCCCGGTCGATGATCTACCAGCTCGACCGGATTCGACGCGATCTGGCCGGTGTGCCCGAAACCCTGCGTTCGGCGGGCTGTGAGCGGTCGGTGGAGGAGATGATCGCCGGATTGCGCCGCAGCGACCCGGCCGACCTGGTGCACGTCGACACCGCGCGGCGTCGTGGCGATCTCGTCGAGCTCATGACGACACTGCGCGACGGTGCCAAGGAGCTGTCCGAGTTGCTGACGCGGACGCGCTTCGCGCCGCCTCGCCAGGCGCAGCCGATCTGGGGTGGTGGGGAATCGTGACCGCGCCCCGCCGCTACCGCGTACTGCACCGAACCTGCTACACCTACGACGACGAGGTGTCCTCGTCGTACGGGCGCTGCTATCTGACGCCGCGCGAGCTGCCGCATCAGCGTGTGCACACCAGCAGCGTGAAGATCGATCCGGAGCCCGACGACCGCTCGACCGGCGTCGACGTGTACGGCAACAACGACACCTACTTCCACGTCCGATCGCCGCATCGAGCGTTGGAGGTGACCGCGGAATCACTGGTCGACGTGGACCCGGTGGATCCGCAGCTGCTGCTGTCCGACGCCGCCCGAGGACCTTGGGAGGCCGCGCGTCCCGAGCGAGGTCTCGCGGCCGAGTTCGTCCTGGATCTGGACCCGCCGGAGATCAGCCCGGCCGTGGTCGCCTACGCGGCATCGGTGTTCACCCCGGGGCGTCCGCTGATCGAGGCGATCACCGACCTCACCACCCGTATCTTCACCGACTTCACCTACCGGTCCGGTTCTACCGCCATCAGCACCAAGGTCGACACGGTGATGGCACGGCGCGAGGGCGTCTGTCAGGACTTCGCTCGCGTGGCCATCGCCTGTCTGCGATCGGTGGGCCTCGCCGCGCGGTACGAGTCGGGTTACCTGGCCACCGATCCGCCGCCGGGACGCGAACGCATCTTCGGTGCCGACGCGAGTCACGCGTGGGCTGCCGTGTGGCTGCCCGGCGATCGCTGGATCGCCTTCGACCCGACCAACGACAAGCTGGTCGACGAACGACACGTGACCCTCGCGTGGGGACGTGACTACGACGATGTGCCGCCCTTGCGCGGTGTCATCTACACCGAGTCCAAGAAGAGTCGAATCGACGTCTCCGTCGACGTCAGCCCCCTTTCGCAGGACGACCCTGCAGGGGTGGTCGAACTCGGCGAGAGCCGGTGATCAGCGCGGTTGTCGATCGTTCGACGGACATGACCGGCTTTGTGCGCGTTGCGGTTCCGGTGCCGACCGGGCTTTACCACCGGCAACCATATTGCAGTTGGGACAACAGTCGTGACGTCCGTCGGACCGATTGGGTAGGTTGGAAGGCGACATGACGGTCCTAACAGAAAGCCGCATCATGAGCGTGGTGCGGGCGGCAGAGGCGCTGCTGTCACATCGCGCCGGATCAGCGGTTGTACTCGACGATCCCGAGGATCTCGGCGGCAGCGGGCGAACCACGGTGGTTCGGGTTCGAGTGGCCCAGAACCCGCTTTCCCTCGACCGTTCCCTGGTCATCAAGGCGCTCCCCGAACACGAGGATCCGCACGCCTTCCACCGGGAGATCGCGTCCTACAAGTACGCCACCGCGCTGCCCAACGAATCCCGCCCGGGCCCGCAACTCATCGCCTCCGATTCCGACATCCGGCTGATGGTGCTGTCCGATCTGGGCCATGGCAAGTCGATGACGAGCCTGCTCTCGGGCGTCGATCCGGTCGAGACGTCTCGCGCGGTGAGCGCGTGGGGTCAGGCGCTGGGCCGCATGCACGCGGCGACGGTCGGCGGTGAGGGCGACTTCTTGGCCCTGCTGCGTCGCGGACCGTCCGGCGCCGACAAGCACGACATCGTCCGAGACACCGCACGTCGTGCCGTGTCCGAGGTCGGCCGCGACACCGCGCTGATCGACGTCGACTTGCCCGACCCGGTCGTCGCAGCGTTGCGCAGTGCGTCTGACCTGTTCGACGAGGGCGACCACCGTGCCTTCAGCCCGTCGGATGTCGGTCCGGAGAACATCCTGCTCAACGAGGATGGCGTGCAGTTCATGGACTACGAGTGGGGTGGCTTCCGCGACTCGACGCTCGACATCGCGTACGCACTGGTCACCTTCACCGCCCAGCTCGGGCCCAGCGGCGTCGCCCGGGCCACCGATCTCGAGGTGTCGATGGTGGACGCGTGGCGGTCGGAGGTCATGGGCATCTGGCCTGCGCTGGGCCACGAACGCGAGATGCAGCACAAGGTGCTGATCGCCCGGCTGCTCTGGGTCTGGCTGTCCACGGTGTGGATGCTGCCCGGTGAGGTGTCGATCTCCGATCCCGGCTACGCCCACGACTGGGCCCTGCACACCAACGACCCGCGCGTCATCGTCGCGCGATGGACCGACCTCGCCGCGGCAGCGGGACGCGGCGGCGATGAGGCCATCGCGGCGTTCTCCGTGGCGGTGGGGTCTGCGTTGCAGCGCACCTGGCTGTCCTGACGGGACCCGCCATGGACGGACTGTTCGATCCGCCCGGTGACGCCGCGGACGGCAGCGCGACGGCGCAACCAGGAGTCGTTTCACCGTCGGCCCCGCTGGCGGTGCGGATGCGGCCGCAATCGCTGGACGAGATCGTCGGGCAGCAGCACCTTCTGGGCCCCGGGTCGCCGCTGCGGCGTCTGATCAGCGGTTCCGGTGCGGCGTCGGTCCTGTTGTATGGACCACCCGGCACCGGTAAGACCACCATGGCCTCGCTGATCTCGCGTGCGACGGGAGGGCGTTTCGAGGCGTTGTCGGCGCTGTCCGCCGGTGTCAAAGAGGTGCGCGGCGTGATCGACATCGCGCGTCGGCGGCTGATCGACGGTCAGCAGACGGTGCTGTTCATCGACGAGGTCCATCGGTTCTCCAAGACACAGCAGGACGCACTGCTCGACGCCGTGGAGAACCGGATCGTGCTCCTCGTGGCCGCGACCACGGAGAACCCGTCGTTCTCGGTCGTCGCGCCGCTACTTTCCCGGTCGCTGGTGCTGCAACTGCGGTCGCTCTCCGATGACGACGTCCGTGAGGTCCTGGCGCGAGCTGTCGCCGATGCGCGCGGGCTCGACGGCCGATTCGAGCTGACCGACGCGGCCTATGACCATCTGGTCGCGGTGTCCGGGGGCGACGCGCGTCGTGCGCTCACGGCGCTCGAGGCGAGCGCGGACGGTGCCGAACTGTCGACCGAGGGCGATGCAACCGCCGTCATCGACCTGCCCGACGTCGAGGCCGCGATCGACCGCGCCGCGGTGCGCTACGACCGCGACGGCGATCAGCACTACGACGTCACGAGTGCGTTCATCAAGTCGATTCGCGGATCGGATGTCGACGCGGCGCTGCACTACCTGGCCCGGATGATCGCGGCCGGCGAAGACCCGAGATTCATCGCGCGTCGGCTCATGATCCACGCCAGCGAGGACATCGGGATGGCCGATCCGACCGCGCTGCAGACCGCGGTCGCGGCCGCCCAGGTGGTTGCGCTGGTCGGGATGCCGGAGGCGAAACTGGCGCTGTCCCAGGCGACCATTCACCTCGCGACGGCCCCCAAATCCGGTGCGGTCGTGTCCGCGATCGGTGCCGCGCTTGCCGACGTCGAGGCCGGCAAGGCGGGCGCGGTCCCTGCGCACCTGCGCGACAGTCATTACCCGGGCGCCACCAAGATGGGCAGCGGGGTCGGGTATCGGTATCCGCACGACGATCCCGATGGGGTGCTGGCACAGCAATATCCGCCCGACGATCTCGTCGGCATCGACTACTACCGGCCAACCGATCACGGGTTCGAGCGTGAACTCGGTCCGCGGTTGGTGAAGTTGCGCTCGATCATCCGGCGTGTCTCGAAGCGGCGCTGAGCCTCCGGTCGGTTACCTCACGATGAAGACGTCCGAGCAGTTGCCGCCGGACAGCGTCAGGAACGCGCCCTGGTTCACGGGCGCCAGTGCGATACGCACCTTGCCGGCGCCGGTGCGTACGTTTCGGAAGTCGTGGATCGAACCACCGGACGCCCCGGTGGTGCGCATGGACGTCCGCAGGACGCCCGACCGGTGCGTGTTCAGGTTGTCCCAGCGCAGGGCGACTCGGTTGTTGTACCCCCAGAAGCTCTGGCTGGCGGTCACGGAGATGTCGATCACTCCACGATTACGCAGGTTCTGCGTGGTGGAGATGCCACCGGAGTAGGTGTTGTCGACGATGTTGGGGCTCAGTGCGTTGCAGCGGTTGGTGGAGTATTGCCAGAGCGTGCGCGGGCTTGGCATCGAATAGGTCTTGGCGGTGGCGGCGCCGACTCCGAGTGCGGAGACGGTCACGGTGAACAGAACGGCGAGAACGGACGTGAGAAGTCGTTTGCGCTGGGTCATGGCAGTCCTATCGTTGCGGCCTACGAGACTTATTAGCTCTGCTAACCGTATCGCTGTACCTCGCCGAGCGTTTACGGGATTTGCCGCGAAGTTGGCGGTCACGCCCACGTCGACCGCGCCGACGCCGGGTGCGTCGTGGGTGGATCGACGGCGTGGCGGTACTCTGGTGAGTCGCAGTTCCCGGCCCGCATGCATGTTCGACATCAAGTGTTCAAGCTGGTGAACGAGCCGGCGAGCCGACGACGAGACCACACGCACCACACCGATCGAGGAAGACAACCCAGTGCAGACGCATGACATCCGCAAGCGATTCCTGGATCACTTCATCAAGGCCGGTCACACCGAGGTGCCGAGCGCATCGCTGCTGCTCGACGATCCCAACCTGCTGTTCGTGAACGCCGGAATGGTGCCCTTCAAGCCGTACTTCCTCGGCGAGCAGACACCGCCGTTCGACCGCGCCACCAGCGTGCAGAAGTGTGTGCGCACCCTCGACATCGACGAGGTCGGCATCACCACCCGGCACAACACCTTCTTCCAGATGGCCGGCAACTTCTCGTTCGGTGACTACTTCAAACGAGAGGCGATCACCTTCGCCTGGACCCTGCTGACCGGCAGCGTCGAGAACGGCGGCTACGGCATCGACCCCGAGAAGCTCTGGCCGACCGTCTATCTCGACGACGACGAGGCCGAGGCCATCTGGCGTGACGAGATCGGTGTGCCCGCCGAGCGGATCCAGCGTCGCGGGATGAAGGACAACTACTGGTCGATGGGCGTACCCGGCCCGTGCGGTCCGTGTTCGGAGATCTTCTACGACCGCGGCCCCGAATACGGTGTCGAGGGTGGTCCCGAGGCCGACGAGGATCGCTACATCGAGATCTGGAATCTCGTGTTCATGCAGAACGAGCGCGGGGCAGGCGGCGGCAAGGAGGACTACGAGATCCTCGGCCCGCTGCCGAAGAAGAACATCGACACCGGCATGGGTATCGAACGCGTCGCGTGCCTGCTGCAAGGCGTCGACAACGTCTACGAGACCGATCTGCTCAAACCGATCATCGACCTGGCCGCCGAGGTGACCGGTCGCGCCTACGGCAAACAGCACGATGATGACGTGAAGTTCCGGGTCATCGCCGACCACACGCGGACCGCGGCGATGCTCATCGGCGACGGAGTGCTGCCCGGCAACGACGGGCGCGGCTACGTTCTCCGGCGGTTGTTGCGTCGCGTCGTGCGATCGGCCCGACTTCTGGGGGCAGACCAGCCCACCATGGGTGCGTTCATCGGCGCGGCAATCGAGCTCATGTCGCCGTCGTACCCGGAACTGGCCGCGCAGCGTGACCACATCGTGAACGTCGCGGTGGGTGAGGAGAACACCTTCGGCAAGACTCTCGCGGCCGGCTCCAAACTCTTCGCCGACGCGGCGGCGGCCACCAAGGCCGCCAAGAAGGCCACGATCAGCGGCAGCGATGCGTTCACGCTGCACGACACCTATGGATTCCCCATCGACCTGACGCTCGAGATGGCGTCGGAGGCCGGTCTCGACGTGGACGAGGCCGGGTTCACCGACCTCATGGCCGAGCAGAAGCAGCGCGCGAAGGCCGACGCGACCGCCCGCAAGACCGGCCACGCCGACGCGGCCGTGTACCGAGAGTTCCTCGACCGCGGACCCACCGAGTTCACCGGCTTCGACGAATTGATCTCGGAGGCAAAGGTTCTCGGCCTCGTCTCGGACGGTGTCACGGTGCCCGTCGCGACCCCGGGCCAGGAATTGACGGTCATCCTCGACCGCACTCCGCTCTACGCCGAATCGGGTGGTCAGATCGCCGACATCGGCACCATCACGACGGGCTCCGGAGTACGGCTGAGCGTCAAGGACGTGCAGAAGCTCGGCAAGTCGGTGTGGCTGCACAAGGTGGTCGTCGAGGAGGGCGAGGTCGCCGTCGGCGACGAGGTCATCGCCGCTGTCGACGCGCACTGGCGGCACGGTGCGACACAGGGCCATTCCGGCACGCACATGGTGCATGCCGCCCTGCGTCAAGTACTCGGTCCCGGGGCCACCCAGGCCGGTTCGCTCAATCGTCCGGGCTACCTGCGCTTCGACTTTCACCAGGCGTCGCCGCTGTCCGAGAGTCAGAAGCGTGAGATCGAGGAGATCTCCAACGCCGCAGTGGAGGCCAACCATCCGGTGCACACCTTCGAGACCGGCCTCGACGAGGCCAAGGCGATGGGCGCGCTCGCACTGTTCGGCGAGAACTACGGCGATGTGGTGCGTGTGGTCGAGATCGGCGGTCCGTTCTCGATGGAGCTCTGTGGTGGCACCCATGTCGCGAGCTCCGCGCAGATCGGTCCGGTGACCCTGATCGGCGAGTCGTCGATCGGTTCGGGTGTGCGCCGCGTCGAAGCCTATGTCGGCATGGACTCGTTCCGGTTCCTGTCCAAGGAACGCGCCCTGCTCGCCGGCCTCGCGTCGTCGCTGAAGGTGCCGTCGGAGGAGGTGCCGGGCCGGGTCGAACAACTCGTCACCCGATTGCGGGACGCGGAGAAGCAACTCGAGAAGGTTCGTGCCGAGGCGGCACGATCGGCGGCGGGTGGACTCCTCGACACCGCTGAGACGCTCGGTTCGACGCTGCTGGTGGGCGGTCGGCTGCCGGATGGGCTCGACGCCAACGGATTGCGCACCATCGCGACGGATCTGCGTGGTCGGATCGGTGATCGTGCTGCGGTGATCGCACTGTTCTCCGCGACGGGCGACGGTGACGCCGCTGCGGCCAAGGTGCCGTTCGCGATCGCGACCACGGCCGGCGCGCGCGAGAAGGGCATCAAGGCCGGCGACCTGGTGCGGGAGACGGCGCCCCTGGTCGGCGGACGGGGCGGCGGTAAGCCCGATCTCGCGCAGGGCTCCGGAACCGAGCCGGGCGGTATCGACGCCGCCATTGCCCGGGTGCGGGAGCTCATCGCCCGATGACCTTGACTCGCGGACGTCGCCTGGGCGTCGATGTGGGCAGCGTCCGCATCGGTGTCGCCGTGTGTGACCCGGACGGCATCCTGGCCACCCCGGTGGAGACGGTGGCGCGGACCCCGGACGGCGATGCAGATGTGGCACGGATAGCGGCGTTGGCAGGCGAGTACGAGGCGGTCGGGGTGGTGGTCGGGCTGCCGAAGACCCTGCGCAACGAGACCGGCGCCGCGGCCGTCGCCGCACAGGACTTCGGTGACCGGCTCGCGGCCCGTATCGCGCCGGTCGGCGTCGAATATCACGATGAGCGGCTGACCACGGTCACCGCACATCAGGCCATGCGGGCCAGCGGCCGAAATGCGAAATCGTCTCGCGCGGTGATTGACCAGGCTGCGGCGGTCGCTATTCTGCAGGGGTGGTTGGATGCGCGACGATGATCGGGGGAGGGACCATCCGGTGAGCGAAGAGCGGCGTCGCAGCCGACACCGCGAGCATGCCGACCAGGAGGGCGTGGACCTCGAACGGTTGCGGTATTTCACCCAGCCGGCGGCCGGGACGTCCCACACGCGCCATCGGCGCAGGCGAGGCTCTGCCACCACCGGTCCGGTGCCGGTGGTACGGCCCACCGAGCGGGCCATGCCGCAGCGGATTCCGCCGCGGCCGCCGACGGTCGAGCCGCCCGTTCCCGCCGAGCCGTCCGCTCCCGAACCGCGTCGAGATCGTGAGCCGAGTGCGGTCACAGATCAGCTCGACACCCAGGCACAGCCCGCCGACACCCAGACTGTCGAAACCCGGCCGGTCGACAACCGCCCCACGGTTGTGCCCGTCGCCGAAACCGGCCGGATCGCGACGCCGGAGACGACGAGCATGCGCGAGCGGTCGCGGCCGCTTGTCGAACCGCGTACCGAAGACGTTGTCGCCGCCGACACCGAACAGGTGGATGCCACACACGCCCGTACCGTGACGGGTCCTCGCAACGGTGCTGTCTATGCCGACGTCACCGACACCGACCTGCATGACCTCGACCTGCACGACACCGATCTGCTCGACACCGAGTACTTCGGACATGACACCGAGTACTTCGGACATGACGATGTGGACGCAGATCCGCACGCAACTCACACGTTCGACGCCGCCACACCCGACGCTGCTGATCTCGACGCCGCTGATCTCGATGTCGCAGAGGCCGACACGTTGCTCGCAGGGCGTCCGCGTCGGCGGGGCAAGCGGAAGCGTCGGCGTGTGGTGATCGCTCTCGCGCTCGCCTGCATGCTGGTCCTGGTGATCGGCGTGGGCTATGTCGGAGCGCGCAGCTTCGGGCTGCTCGATTCGCGCAAGGACTACACCAATGCGGCCGGCACGGCGGACGTCATCGTCGACATCCCGGACAACTCGACGCTGCAGGACTTCGGAGAAATCCTCGTCGACAAGAATGTTGTCGGGAGTGTCCGTGCTTTTACGAAAGCCGCCGACGGACAAGCAATCTCGGGCGGAATCTACAAGCTGCGCACCGAGATCCCGGCCGCCACCGCCGTCGACATGCTGACCGACGGCACCCAGAACCGGGTCGGCCGTGTGGTGATTCCCGCCGGCCGGCAACTCGATACGAAGACCCGCGCCGACGGCATGGTGACGCCGGGCATCTTCCAGATGATCGCCACCGCAACGGGTGTCACGGTCAACGGAGTGCAAGAGGGTGTGACCGTCGAGGAACTCGAGCAGACCGCGGCGACCGCATCTCCGGAAGCCCTCGGCGTGCCGAGTTGGGCCCGTGAACCGGTGAACGCACTCACCGGCGACCATCGGCGGATCGAGGGTCTGATCGTGCCGATCGCCTGGGAGCGGATCGACCCGTCTCATTCCGCGCTCCAGATCCTGCACGACATGATCACGCAGAGCGCCCGTCAGTTCGCCCAGTGGGGTCTGCCGGGGCAGATCCAATCCGGCCTCTCGCCGTACGACACGCTGATCGCCGCGTCCTTGGTGCAGGGTGAGGTGAGTCAGCCCGACGACTACGCCAAGGTCGCCCGCGTCATCATCAACCGCCTCGACAAAGGCCAACGGCTGCAGTTCGACTCGACCGCCAACTATGCGGCCAAGGTCACCGATCTGAATGTGCACAGCGACGTTCTCAAGGGCGACACGCCGTGGAACACCTACGTGCACAAGGGATTGCCGCCGACGCCGATCGGCGCGGTGGATGAGCAGGCGCTCGAGGCGATGGAGCGTCCGGCACAAGGAAACTGGCTCTACTTCGTGACCATCGATTCCAACGGCACCACGCTGTTCACCGCGGACTTCAACCAGCATCGCCGCAACATCGGTCGCGCTTGCGCGAACGGTTTCATCACGTGCAACTGACCGGACGACACATGGACTCGGCGGTGGTACTCGGGCGTCCCGACCTCAGCGACCCGGCCGGCGGCCGCACGGCTCGTCGTGCGGCGGTGCTCGGATCACCGGTCTCGCACTCGCGATCACCCGATCTGCACCTCGCCGCGTATCGGGCTCTCGGTCTGCCGGACTGGTCCTATGAGCGCATCGAGTGCACGGCGGAGCAATTGCCGGCTCTGGTCGACGCACTCGACGCCGAGTTCGTCGGCCTGTCGGTGACGATGCCCGGCAAGCTGGCTGCGCTCGACCACGCCGACGTCAGTACCGAGCGCGCGCGTCTGGTCGGCTCGGCCAACACCCTGGTGCGGACCGCGGACGGCTGGCGTGCCGACTGCACCGACATCGACGGAATGCTGGGCGCGCTGCGCGCACTGGATGTCGATGCGGCGCAGCCTACTGCGGTACTCGTCGGCGCCGGTGGCACCGCACTCCCGACGGTGGCCGCGTTGGCTGCCACGGGCTTCGAGGAGATCACCGTGGTGGCGCGCGACGCGGCCCGCGCCCGGTCGGTGATCGAGTTGTGCGATCGGCTGGGAATCGCGACCACGGTGTTGCCCTTCGAACCGACGCCGACGCTGGATGAGCGGTGTCGCGACGCGGGGGTCGCGGTGTCGACCGTCCCGGCCTCGGGGGCGGCCACCGTGGCCACCTCGGTGGCGCATGCGAGCCGCGTCGTCGACGTCATCTACGACCCATGGCCGACCCCGTTGGCGCAGGCGGTCACCGCCGCGGGCGGGCAGGTCGTCGGGGGCCTGGTGATGCTGCTGAACCAGGCCTTCAGCCAGGTGGAACAGTTCACCGGCCTGCCCGCCCCACGAGAGGCGATGACCGCCGCGCTCGACCCCTGACACTCTGTGTCCTGTTGGAGAATCTGTGTGCTGCAGCACACAGATGGCCCGATTCAACACAGAGTGCGCGGCGTCGGGAGAACCCTGTGGATGGTCGAACGCCAGAGGTCGACCGTGCCCCCATGCTGAGGCGATGGCTTCCTGGGCGGTCCTGATCTGGCTGGTGAGCATCGGCGAGCATGATCGCCGCACTCGTCGGATTCCGAATGTTCTCGTGTGGCCGGGGATCTGTGCGGTATCGGCCACCGCGGTCGTGCACCCGCAGGTCGGCGTCGCGGCGGCGGTCGCCCTGACGCCGTACCTGTGGTGCCATCGCGCGGGCTGGTGCGGGGGAGGAGACGTCAAGCTCGCCCTGGTGTGTGGAGGCCTCGCGGCGCACTGGGATGCCGCACTGGTCCTGGTGGCCGTCGCGGCGCTGACCAACGCCGGTGCGTTTGCGCTGCGTCGTGGCGGGGCGGCAGGCGCCCATGGTCCGTTCCTGGTCGCGGCGACGATCGTGATCGCCGGGCCCTGGTGATCAAGGTGGTGATCGGGCGTGATCGACGGGTGCCGGACGGGTGCCGCTGAGTTTTGGCGCGCATGGAACAATTGACGACTGTGTTGCGCTGGATAACCGCCGGAGAGTCACATGGCCCGGCACTCGTCGCCCTCGTCGAAGGCATGGTGGCCGGAGTCGAGGTCACCTCGTCCGACATTGCCGAACAATTGGCCCGTCGCCGTCTGGGCTACGGCCGTGGCGCGCGGATGAAGTTCGAGGCCGACAAGGTGACCCTGATCGGCGGGCTACGGCACGGCGCGACGATGGGCGGTCCGGTCGCCATCGAGATCGGCAACACCGAGTGGCCGAAGTGGGAGACCGTGATGTCGGCCGATCCCGTCGACCCGGCCGAACTGGAGGGCAGTGCGCGCAATGCGCCGCTGACGCGTCCTCGGCCCGGCCACGCCGACTATTCCGGGATGCTCAAGTACGGCTTCGACGATGCTCGCAACGTCCTGGAACGCGCGAGCGCACGGGAGACGGCGGCCCGCGTCGCCGCCGGTACCGTCGCACGCAACTTCCTGCGGCAAGTTCTCGGTATCGAGGTTCTCTCGCACGTCATCTCCATCGGCGACAGCGAACCGTACGCCGGCATGCCACCGCGCTACGACGACCTCGTCGCGATCGACGCGAGTCCGGTGCGGGCCTTCGACGCCGACGCCGAACAGTCGATGATCGCCGAGATCGAAGCCGCCAAGAAGGACGGCGACACACTCGGTGGCGTGGTCGAGGTCGTGGCGACCGGGGTGCCGGTCGGACTCGGGTCCCATGTCAGCGGCGAGACCCGACTCGACGCGCGACTTGCCGGTGCGCTCATGGGCATTCAGGCGATCAAGGGCGTGGAGGTCGGTGACGGGTTCACCACGGCGCGTCGGCGGGGGAGTCAGGCGCACGACGAGATGGTGCCCGGCCCGGACGGCGTGCTGCGATCGACCAACCGTGCAGGAGGACTCGAGGGCGGTATGACCAACGGCGAGGACGTGCGCGTCCGGATCGCGATGAAGCCCATCTCGACGGTGCCCCGGGCGCTGTCGACCGTCGACATGTCGACCGGTGAGACGGCGAGCGCGATCCACCAGCGCTCGGACGTGTGTGCGGTGCCCGCCGCGGGTGTGGTCGCGGAGGCGATGGTCGCGCTGGTGCTCGCCCAGGCTGCGCTCGAGAAGTTCGGTGGCGATTCGGCGGCCGAGACCGCGGACAACGCGCAGCGTTATCGCGCCGTCATCGAGGCCCGGCCGCCTCGTGGCTGACAGCGAGACCCCGACACCGGCGCGCCCGTCGGGCAGGCAACCCGCGGCGGTGCTCGTGGGCTTCATGGGTGCGGGAAAGTCGACCGTCGGTCGCCTGCTCGCCGACCGTCTGGGCGTCGACTTCGTCGACACCGACACCGAGATCGTCCGGCGAACCGGTCGCAGTATCCCGGAGATCTTTGTCGCCGACGGCAATTCGGGTTTCCGGAAGATCGAGCGCAACGTCGTCGCCGACGTCCTGCGCAATCATGCCGGGATCGTCTCGCTCGGTGGCGGAGCGGTCACGACCCCGGAGATCCGCGAGGCGCTGATCGGACACCGCGTCGTGCATCTGCGCATCGGACCCGACGCCGGATTCGCCCGGGTCGCCGGCACCGACCGTCCGCTCCTGGGCACCGACGATCCCAGGGCCCGCTACGCCGAACTGCTTGCCGAGCGCGCCGACACCTATGCCGGGGTCGCCACCATCGAGGTCGACGCGCATGCCGACCCGGAGTCGGTCGCCGACGAGATCGTCACCGCACTCGCCCGTGAACTGCTACCCGAGAGGACGACATGAGCGAGCCGAACTCGGCTGAACCCATCTCACCCGAGCCCGTCTCCATCCGGGTCGATGCGGGTGCACCGTACGACGTGATCATCGGACGCGGCCTGCTCGGCGAGCTGGCCACGGCGGCCGCCGGTGCCGACCGAATCGCGATCCTCTACCAACCGCCGCTTGCGAAGACCGCCGAACAGATCCGAGAGTTCCTGGCCAACAAGGGGTTTGAGGCACATCGCATTGAGATCCCGGATGCCGAGGCGGGCAAGGACCTGTCGGTGGCTGCCTTCTGCTGGGAGGTCTTCGGGCGGATCGGGCTCAAGCGCAACGACAAGGTGGTCAGCCTCGGCGGCGGCGCCGCCACGGATCTCGCCGGTTTTGTCGCCGCCACCTGGATGCGGGGCATCGGCGTCATCCACGTCCCGACAACGCTGCTGGCCATGGTCGACGCTGCGGTCGGCGGAAAGACCGGAATCAACACCGACGCCGGCAAGAACCTGGTCGGCTCGTTCCACGAGCCCGACGCGGTGCTGATCGACATCGGAACCCTGGAAACGGTGCCCCGCAACGAAGTGATCGCGGGGCTCGCCGAGGTCATCAAGACCGGCTTCATCGCCGACCCGACCATCCTCGACATCATCGAAGCCGACCCGGAGGCGGCGCTCGATCCGACGGGCGACGTCCTGCCGGAGCTCATCCGTCGGTCTGTCCAGGTCAAGGCGGACGTCGTGTCGGCGGATCTCAAGGAATCGTCGCTGCGCGAGATCCTGAACTACGGGCACACGCTCGGGCATGCGATCGAACGTCGCGAACGCTATCGGTGGCGCCATGGCGCGGCAGTGTCGGTGGGGTTGGTCTTCGCGGCCGAGCTCGCCCGAATGGCCGGGCGTCTCGACGACGCCACCGCGGATCGCCACAAGTCGGTCCTCCAACTCGTCGGCCTGCCCACCAGCTATGACCCCGAGGCGCTCGGCGACCTCATGGAGGGGATGGCGGGGGACAAGAAGAACCGGTCGGGTGTTCTGCGCTTCGTGGTGCTCGACGGCCTGGCCAACCCTGGCCGCCTCGAAGGCCCCGACCCGTCGCTGATCGCCGCCGCATACTCGGTGGTCGCCGGCGACAGCACCGACCACGGGTCGTCCGTGCTGCTCTGATCGTCAGGTCGTATTCCCCAGCGTATTTCTCGTGTTTCGGCGCTGGCCACCCGACTATTCGGATACGCGACCTACCCGCCATCGTCGGCGACCGTGGAGGCAGGAATCAACGCCGTAGATCTGCGCCAGGTGGTGACTGAAATCTACGGCGTAGGTCATTGGAAACGTTGTATATCGAAATCCGGCGAGACAGATGTGTCCACGCCCTGCGGTCGCTGACATTGTCGGCTTGCGTGGTTTCGATACGCGCGTGCTCGCAGGCTCACACGGCGCTACTCAACCAGCAATACGTTTCCGCAGTTCAGGGGGCCGAAGGCAGTGCTCTTAGAGTCAGCGCGTGGCGACCTCGGTGGTCTCGGCGTCGTCGTGGTCGTTGTCCTCACGGACCGACCAATCGTCGTCGCGGTTCTTGTTCTGATCGCGACGGATGATCCAGCGACCCACAGCGGCGCCCACGAACGCGGGAACGAACACGAGCAATGCGGTGAATGAACCACCTGCGATCAGTTCGACGAAGAAGCTGGACTGTCCGATGCCGGCGAACCACAGGGTGCCGAGCAGCCAGCAGATGGGACCGGACAGAACGCCCGCAACCAGACCGGCCTGCAGCCAGCGAACGGTGAGGTCCTCGTAGTCGTCGGGGTCGGGGTTGGCCCGGGCGTCGCGAATGCCGTCGATGCCACCCCACACCAGGGCGACCAGCACGACGGCAGCGACCGCGATGGTCTTCCACACGGTCGAGTGCAGCGGGGCCTGGACCACGGCCACACCGAGCAGGACACGCGCGAGGATGTGAACAGCGGCCATCACCAGGCCACGGGGCAACCACGAAGTCATAGCGGACAGGCTACCCAGCGTCGACGTGTTACGGAACACATGCCCCCGCCGGGGCGAGCGGAGCGACGGGGGATGACTTCGGCGGGACCCGAATACGACACCGCGCCGTGCACCGTCGTAGCGTGGCAGTCGTGGCAACGACAAGCACGGCAACGACCCAGGCTCGGCGACAGCGGGTCCGTGACCAGCTGGCGGGGGCGGATGAGCCGGTGGCGGCCTTCGTGGTGTCGAACCTGATCAACGTCCGCTACCTGACCGGATTCACCGGGTCCAACGCCGCAGTTCTCATCGACGCCGAGGATCCCGGACTCGACCGGATCTGCACCGACGGCCGCTACCTGACCCAGGTGGCCCGTCAGGTGCCCGACCTCGAAGCCGTGATCGAACGCAACTGTCCTCCCGCGCTCATCGAGCAGGCACGCAGTGCCGGTCGGACACGGATCGGTTTCGAATCCGACACGATGACCGTCGCCGCACACCACGGCTTGAGCGAGCGGTTCGCCGACGCCGGCATCGAGCTGATCGGCATCTCGGGCCTGGTCCAGGAACTCCGAGCGGTCAAGGACGCCCACGAGATCGCCCTGCTCCGAGCGGCATGCGCGATCGGCGACGCCGCACTGGCCAGGATCATCGCCGACGGGGTGATCCGGGCGGGCGCCACCGAACGCGAGGTCGCGAGGGCGCTCGAATGGGCGATGTACCGGCTCGGTGCCGACGGGATAGCGTTCGAGACCATCGTCGCAGCGGGCGCCAACTCGGCTGTTCCGCATCATCGTCCGACCGATGCCGCGCTGGCCGACGGCGACCTGGTCAAGATCGACTTCGGGGCGGTCTATGCCGGATACCACTCCGACATGACCCGGACTCTTGTGCTGAACCGGGCGGCCGATTGGCAGCGCGAGCTCTATGAGCTGGTGGCGACCGCGCAGGCGGCCGGTCGAGCGGCCCTGCGGCCGGGCGCAGACCTGCGCGCGGTGGATGCCGCCGCACGCGACGTCATCGACGCGGCCGGACACGGTGAGCGCTATGTGCACGGCCTCGGACACGGCGTCGGCCTGGAAATCCACGAAGCGCCGGGAATCGGGAAACTCGCTGCGGGTACACTGCCATGCGGCGCAGCGGTGACCGTGGAGCCCGGCGTATACCTCCCAGGGTGTGGTGGAGTACGCATCGAGGACACACTCGTCGTCACCGATGGTGAACCGGACCTGCTGACCGCCACCGACAAGACGTTCACCGTCATCTGACGGGCATTTCGATGTAGAGAGAAGAGACTGACGATTATGGCGACCACCGCCGATTTCAAGAACGGCCTCGTGCTGCGCATGGACGATCAGCTTTGGCAGATCCTGGAGTTCCAGCACGTCAAGCCCGGCAAGGGACCCGCATTCGTGCGCACCAAGATCAAGAACGTGCTGTCGGGCAAGACCGTCGACAAGACCTTCAACGCGGGCGTCAAGGTGGAGACCGCGACCGTCGACCGTCGCGACATGCAGTACCTGTACAACGACGGCACCGACTACGTCTTCATGGATCAGCAGGACTACGAGCAGTTCGCGATCCCGCCGGCCACCGTCGGCGACGGCGCGCGGTTCCTGCTCGAGAACATGACCGTCCAGGTCTCGCTCAACGAGGGCAACCCGCTGTTCGTCGAGCTCCCGGTCACCGTCGAGCTCATCGTCGAGCACACCGATCCCGGCCTGCAGGGTGACCGCTCGACCGGTGGCACCAAGCCCGCGAAGCTGGAGACGGGTGCCGAGATCAACGTGCCGCTGTTCATCAACACCGGAGACAAGCTGAAGGTCGATTCGCGCGACGGCAGCTACCTCGGCCGCGTCAACTCGTAGTAGCCAGTGAAACAACCCGGAACCCGGCACAAGGCGCGACGCCGAGCCGTCGACCTGCTCTTCGAGGCGGAAGCCAAGCAGGTCAGCCCCGCTGCGCTCGTCGCCGAACGCCGCGAACTCGTGCGCGACGATGAGAGTGTCGGCGCCATCCACGACTACACCGCGACGGTGATCGAGGGACTCGCCACCGATCAGCCACAGATCGACGCCGTCCTGTCATCGCACCTGCGTGACTGGACGCTCGAACGGCTGCCCGCCGTCGACCGCGCGATCATGCGTCTCGCGACGTGGGAGCTGTTCAATTCGGTCGACGTCGACACCATCGTCGTCGTCGACGAGGCGGTCGAGCTCGCCAAGGAACTCTCCACCGACGACTCGCCCGCGTTCGTCAACGGCGTGCTCGGGAAGATCGCCGAGCTTGCCCCGCAAGTGCGGGCCGCGGCCGCCGCAGGTGATGCTGACGGCAGAACCGACGGACCCGCGCGCTGATCCGAAGAGTTCGGTGATTAGCGCTCTGACCTGCACATAAGCGTCCACCACCCCACCGCTCTCTGAGGTGCCCGAGGCGCCGGCCGAGGGATGCCTCGAAGGGCAGGTGAACGGGCCACGTCAGCGAGGCGCCGGGCCACTGAAAGTAGGGGAAGGTTCTTCCCCTACTTTCTGTCCCTGCTTGTTGAGTCGTCCGCGAGAAAATTCGCGGGGAGGACTCCAGGGATAGGGGACGAGTTTCTTCCCCTATTTTTCGTGGATCATCGTTGCCGCGTCGCGCTCCACGGCCCTCTTCCCGCCTCCACGATCGCCGCCGCAGGCGGCGGGTGGGTCGCTGATCCGAGCGTTCGTGGCCGATCGCGCTCTCGCTCGTGACGGCCGGCTGATGACAGCTTCGAGGCAGGCCCGCACCCTTCGGGACGCTCGCATGCGCTGCTCGTGCCGCCGCGCCGCACGGCCGGGTCGCCGGTCCGTGTAGAGTGTCGCGAGACAGACATCCTTTAACGATCCGTCCCGAGAGGCGGAGAAGGAGGTCGGCTTTGGCCAGCCCGCATGGCAGGGTCTTGCTCGACGCCGCCGATGTGTCCCGGACGATCGCCCGGGTCGCCCATCAGGTGATCGAGAAGACAGCGCTCGACTCACCCGACGCACCTCGCGTCGTTCTCATCGGAATCCCCACCCGCGGAACAACTCTTGCGACTCGGCTGGGAGCCAAGATCAATGAGTTCGCGGGCACCGACATTCCCGTCGGCTACCTCGACATCACGCTGTATCGCGACGACCTGCGCGCCAAACCGCACCGTCCGCTCGAACGGACCATGGTGCCGCGCGGTGGTGTCGACAACGCCGTCGTCATCCTCGTCGACGACGTCCTCTACTCGGGCCGGACAGTTCGCGCGGCGCTCGACGCCCTGCGCGACCTCGGCAGACCGGCCGCGGTGCAACTGGCGGTGCTGGTCGATCGTGGTCACCGTGAGCTGCCGCTGCGGGCCGACTACGTCGGCAAGAACATCCCGACCTCGCGCGACGAGAACGTCGCCGTGCACCTCGTGGAGCACGACGGCGTCGACGAGGTGGTCCTGCGTCCGGCATCGGGTCCGGCATCCGACGAGGCTGATGCGTGATGCGACATCTGCTGTCGACCGCGGACCTGACCCTCGACGAGGCCACCGAACTGCTCGACGACGCGGAGCGGTTCGAGCAGGCACTGATGGGCCGGGAGGTCCGCAAGCTACCGACGCTCCGCGGCCGCACGGTGATGACCGTGTTCTACGAGAACTCCACCCGCACGCGCGTGTCCTTCGAGGTCGCCGGCAAGTGGATGAGTGCCGACGTGATCAACGTCAGCGCCTCGAGTTCGTCTGCGGGCAAGGGGGAGTCGCTGCGCGACACCGCGAAGACGCTGCGCGCCGCGGGTGCCGACGCGCTGATCGTGCGCCATCCGGCGTCGGGTGCGCCGGCCCAGATCGCGGACTGGACCACCGGTCCCGATGGTGACGGACCTGCGGTGATCAATGCCGGCGACGGCACTCACGAACACCCCACGCAGGCACTCCTCGATGCGCTGACCCTGCGCCAACGCCTCGGTTCGCTCGACGGCCGACGGATCGCCATCGTCGGCGACGTGGTGCACTCGCGGGTGGCGCGCTCGAACGCGCACCTGCTGGCCACGCTGGGCGCCGAGGTGGTGCTGGTTGCACCGCCGACGCTGCTCCCGGTCGGTGTCGAACAGTGGCCGGTTGCGGTGTCGGGGAATCTCGACGCCGAACTCGCCGCCGTCGACGCGGTGATGATGCTGCGGGTGCAGGCCGAGCGGATGAACGGCGGGTTCTTCCCGAGTGCACGCGAATACTCGGTGCGGTTCGGCCTCAACGAACGACGACTCGCGCTGCTGTCCGACGACGCCGTGGTCCTGCATCCCGGGCCGATGCTGCGCGGGATGGAGATCGGCTATTCGGTCGCCGACTCGCCACGGGCGGCGGTGCTCGAACAGGTACGTAACGGCGTGCACGTCCGCATGGCGGTGCTCTTCCGACTCCTCGTCGGAAGCGATTCGGCAGGAGCGCAATTGTGAACACCCCGGCGAGTGGATCGGTGCTGATCTCGAGCGTCCGGCCGTACGGCGAGGGCAATGCGGTCGACGTTCTCGTCGAGGACGGCACCATCACCGCGATCGGCACCGACCTCGACGCGCCCGAGAACATCGAGCGGGTCGACGGCAACGGCGGCGTGGCGCTGCCGGGGTTCGTCGACCTGCACACACACCTGCGCGAACCCGGTCGTGAAGACACCGAGACCATCCGAAGCGGTTCTGCCGCAGCGGCATTGGGCGGTTACACCGCCGTGTTCGCGATGGCCAACACCAACCCGGTCGCCGATAATTCGACCATCACCGACAACGTCTGGCGCACCGGCCGGGAGGTCGGACTCGTCGACGTCCACCCGGTCGGGGCCGTCACCGTCGGACTCGAGGGCAAGCAACTGGCCGAGATGGGCATGATGGCGGCCGGTGCCGCCGGTGTGCGCATGTTCAGCGACGACGGCAAATGTGTGTCCGACCCGCTGCTCATGCGGCGCGCCCTCGAGTACGCAAAGGGACTCGACGTCCTGATCGCCCAGCACGCCGAGGAACCGCGTCTCACGGTGGGTGCGGTCGCGCACGAGGGGCCGACAGCCGCACGGCTGGGTCTCGCGGGCTGGCCACGCGCCGCCGAGGAGTCCATCGTCGTGCGCGACGCATTGCTCGCACGCGACGCCGGGACCCGCGTGCACATCTGCCACGCGTCGACCGCGGGCACCGTGGAACTGCTGCGCTGGGCCAAGGACCAGGGCATCTCGATCACCGCCGAGGTCACCCCGCATCACCTGCTGCTCGCCGACGACCGTCTGGCCACCTATGACCCGGTGAACAAGGTCAATCCGCCGTTGCGCGAGCCCAGCGACAATCTTGCCCTGCGGCAGGCGCTTGCCGACGGTGTGGTGGATTGCGTCGCCACCGATCACGCACCTCACGCTGCGCAGGAGAAGTGCTGCGAGTTCGCCCTCGCTCGCCCCGGCATGCTCGGTCTGGAGACCGCTCTGCCGATCATCGTCGAGACCATGGTGAAGCCGGGTCTGCTCGACTGGCGCGGTGTCGCTCGGGTGATGAGTGAACGCCCGGCCGCCATCGTGGGCCTGACCGATCAGGGGCGCCCGATCGAGGTCGGCGAGCCGGCCAACCTGGCCATCGTCGACCCGGACACCTCGTGGGTGGTCCGTGGCGCCGACCTGGCGAGCCTGTCCCGCAATACGCCTTACGAGGCGATGACCATGCCCGCCACCGTCACCGCGACACTGCTGCGCGGCGTGGTGACCGCAGTCGACGGGCGGGTGAGTGCGTGAGCGACGCCGCATACGACATCGTCATCGTCGTCATCGTGGTGGTGGCCTGGGCCGGTTTGGTGGCCCTGATTCTGCGCGGCTGGCGCAACCGTGGCCGTCGGCAGGCCGATCTCATCGGTGAGATGCCCACGCCGCCGGCAGATCTCGGCGAGGCGCAACTGGGCCCGCACACCGGACTGTACGTCGGCAGCACGTTGGCGCCGAGTTGGCAGAACCGCATCGCTGTCGGGGACGTCGGTGACCGGGCAAGCGCGTCGATGAGCGCCTACGCGGCGGGAATCCTGCTCGAGCGCAGGGGCGCCAGCACAATCTGGATTCCGCGCGAGTCCATCACCGCGGTGCGGACCGAGCGGGGACTCGCGGGCAAGGTGATGACCGCCGACGGCGTCCTGGTGGTCCGTTGGGTATTGCCGACCGGCACCGAGATCGATTCCGGTCTGCGCGCAGACGACAAGACGATCTACCCCGACTGGGTGCATGCCTTCGCCGATCAGCCATCGAGCGAAGCCGATGCCCCGGGATCGGGTTCAGAGGAACAGGGGAAAGAGCAATGAGCACAGCGGTTCTGGTGCTGGAGAACGGCCAGGTGTTCACCGGCCGGGCTTTCGGTGCAGTCGGCGAGACCCTCGGTGAGGCGGTGTTCTGTACCGCAATGACCGGGTATCAGGAGACGCTGACCGATCCGAGCTACCACCGCCAGATCGTGGTGGCCACCGCGCCGCAGATCGGTAACACCGGATGGAACCGCGAGGACGGCGAATCCACCGGAAGCGCAGGCAGTTCCGACGCCGACGGCGATTCCGGAAAGATCTGGGTCGCCGGGTACGCGGTGCGCAATCCCACTCGGCGGGTGTCGAATTGGCGCGCGACGACCTCGCTGGAGGACGAACTGGTGCGGCAGGGGATCGTCGGCATCGCCGGGATCGACACGCGTGCCGCGGTGCGCACCCTGCGCGACCACGGCTCGATGCGTGCCGGCGTCTTCTCCGGCGCGGCTGTCTCCGACACCGACGAGTTGCTCAGCCGGGTGCGCAACCAGCCGGAGATGAAGGGCGCCAACCTGGCCGGGGAGGTCACCACCGACACCGGCTACGTGGTGGAGCCGAAGGCGCCGGCCCGATTCACCGTCGCCGCAATCGATCTGGGCATCAAGACCAACACCCCGCGGATGTTCGCGCAGCGAGGCGTGCGGGTCCACGTGCTGCCGTCGAACACCGACCTCGCGGCCATCACCGCCCGCAATCCCGACGGTGTGTTCCTGTCCAACGGTCCCGGCGACCCCGCGACGGCCGACGCGATCGTGAACCTCACCCGGGATGTCCTCGGCGCCGACCTGCCGCTCTTCGGCATCTGCTTCGGTAACCAGATCCTCGGCCGCGCGCTCGGCCGCGGCACCTACAAGATGAAGTTCGGCCACCGCGGGATCAACATCCCGGTCATCGACTCTGCCACCGGCAAGGTGTCGATCACGGCACAGAACCACGGCTTCGCCCTCGACGGCGAGGCGGGCGAGGAGTTCGACACCGACTTCGGCCGCGCCCGCGTCAGCCATGTGTGCGCCAACGACGGCACCGTGGAGGGCGTCGAATTGATGTCCGGCCGGGCCTTCTCGGTGCAGTACCACCCGGAGGCCGCGGCCGGTCCGCACGATGCCGCCTACCTCTTCGACAAATTCGTGACACTGCTGGAAGGACGTGGGGCCTGATGCCACGCCGTACCGACATCTCCCACGTCCTGGTCATCGGTTCCGGACCGATCGTCATCGGACAGGCCTGCGAGTTCGATTACTCGGGCACGCAGGCATGCCGGGTGCTCAAGGCCGAGGGGCTGCGCGTCAGCCTGGTCAACTCCAACCCGGCGACCATCATGACCGACCCGGAGTTCGCCGACGCCACCTACATCGAGCCGATCACCGCCGAATACGTGGAGAAGGTGATCGAGGCCGAACGCGACGCCGGTCACCCGATCGACGCCGTGCTGGCCACCCTCGGTGGGCAGACCGCACTCAACACCGCTGTCGCACTGCATGATCGGGGATCGCTGGAGAAGTACGGCATCGAGCTGATCGGTGCCGACTTCGACGCCATCCAGCGCGGCGAGGACCGGCAGATGTTCAAGGACATCGTCGAGAAGGTCGGCGGTGAGAGCGCCCGATCGCGGGTATGTCACACCATGGACGAGGTGCGTGACACCGTCGCCGAACTGGGCTTCCCGGTCGTCGTGCGGCCGTCGTTCACGATGGGCGGGCTCGGCTCCGGCATGGCCTACGACGACGCCGACCTCGAGCGGATCGCCGGCGGCGGTCTGGCCGCCTCGCCGACTGCGAACGTGCTGATCGAGGAGTCGATCCTCGGCTGGAAGGAATACGAACTCGAGCTGATGCGCGACAACCGCGACAACGTCGTGGTGGTCTGCTCCATCGAGAACCTCGACCCGGTGGGCGTGCACACCGGCGACTCGGTGACCGTCGCGCCGGCGATGACGCTCACCGACCGCGAATACCAGATCATGCGTGACCTCTCGATCGACATCCTGCGCGAGGTCGGCGTCGACACCGGCGGCTGCAACATCCAGTTCGCCCAGGACCCGCGCGACGGTCGGCTCGTGGTGATCGAGATGAACCCGCGTGTGTCGCGGTCGTCGGCATTGGCTTCCAAGGCAACGGGTTTCCCGATCGCCAAGATCGCCGCCAAGCTCGCCATCGGCTACAGCCTCGACGAGATCGTCAACGACATCACCAAGGAAACCCCGGCCTGCTTCGAGCCGACCCTCGACTACGTGGTCGTCAAGGCGCCGCGGTTCGCCTTCGAGAAGTTCCCGGGTGCCGACGACACCCTCACCACCACCATGAAGTCGGTGGGCGAGGCGATGAGCCTCGGACGCAGCTTCGCCGAGGCGCTCGGCAAGGTGATGCGCTCGCTGGAGACCAAGGCCGCCGGGTTCTGGACCGAACCGGCCCGCCAAGATCCGGCCACCATCGACCTGCCCGCACTTCTGGAGGAGCTTCGTACGCCGAAGGACGGTCGGCTCTACGGGCTGATGCTGGCGTTCGACGCCGGCGCCACCATCGAGCAGCTCTACGAGGCGACCGCCATCGACCCGTGGTTCCTGGCCGAGATCGGCGGGATCGCGGCACTCGGGGCCGATATCCGCGACGCCGGACGCCTCGATGAGGATCTGCTGCGCGAAGCCAAGAGCACCGGTTTCTCCGACAAGCAGATCGCCGCGCTGCGTGACGATTTCGCCGACGAGGACGCCGTGCGCGAATTCCGGGTGGGTCTCGGCGTGCGTCCGGTCTACAAGACCGTCGACACGTGCGCGGCCGAGTTCGAGGCGCGTACGCCGTATCACTACTCCACCTACGAACTCGATCCCGCCGCGACGAGTGAGATCGCACCGCAGACCGAACGGGAGAAGGTGCTGATCCTCGGTTCGGGCCCCAACCGCATCGGGCAGGGCATCGAATTCGACTACTCCTGCGTGCACGCGGCGCTCACGTTGTCCGAAGCGGGCTACGAGACCGTGATGGTCAACTGCAACCCCGAGACGGTGTCCACCGACTACGACACCGCCGACCGTCTCTACTTCGAGCCCCTCACCTTCGAGGACGTTCTCGAGGTGTTCTACGCGGAGTCGAAGTCGGGTCGGGTCGCCGGTGTCATCGTGCAGCTCGGCGGCCAGACACCGCTGGGTCTCGCCGACCGTCTGCAGGGCGCGGGGGTGCCGATCGTCGGCACCTCGCCGGCCGCGATCGACCTCGCCGAGGACCGTGGCGAATTCGGCAAGGTGTTGACCGCGGCGGGGTTGCCCGCCCCTGCCTTCGGCACCGCGACCAGCTTCGACGAGGCTCGTGACACTGCTGCCCGGATCGGTTATCCGGTGCTCGTGCGTCCGTCGTACGTGCTCGGCGGGCGCGGCATGGAGATCGTCTACGACGAGCAGTCGCTGGCTGATTACATCTCCCGCGCAACGGAATTGACGCCCGACCATCCGGTCCTCGTCGACCGGTTCCTCGAGGACGCGGTGGAGATCGACGTCGACGCGCTGTGCGACGGCGACGAGGTCTACATCGGCGGTGTGATGGAGCACATCGAGGAAGCGGGCATCCACTCCGGCGACTCCGCGTGCGCGCTGCCCCCGGTGACGCTCGGCCGCGCCGACCTGGCGATGGTGCGCGAATCCACCGAAGCACTCGCCAAGGGGATCGGCGTACGAGGACTGCTCAACGTGCAGTACGCGCTGAAGGACGACATCCTCTACGTCCTCGAAGCGAACCCGCGCGCAAGCCGGACCGTTCCGTTCGTATCCAAGGCGACCGCCGTGCCGCTGGCCAAGGCGTGCGCCCGGGTGATGCTGGGTGAGTCGATCGCCGACCTGCGCGCGAGTGGACTGCTGCCCGCCGAGGGCGACGGCGGCGAGGCCCCGGCGCATGCGCCCATCTCGGTCAAGGAAGCGGTGCTGCCGTTCAACCGGTTCCGCCGCTACGACGGCACCGGGGTGGACTCCCTGCTCTCGCCGGAGATGAAGTCGACCGGCGAGGTGATGGGTATCGACGCCGACTTCGGTCGAGCCTTTGCCAAGTCGCAGACGGCGGCCTACGGGTCGCTGCCCACGTCGGGCGCGATCTTCGTGTCGGTGGCCAACAAGGACAAGCGGGCGCTGATCTTCCCGGTCAAGCACCTCGCCGACCTCGGGTTCACCATCCTGGCCACCGAGGGCACCGCGGATGTCCTGCGGCGCAACGGCATCGAGGCCACCACGGTCCGCAAGCACTTCGAGTCGGGACCGGGGGAGACCAACATCGTCGACACCATTCGGGCCGGCGAGGTGAGCATGGTGATCAACACCCCGTACGGCCAGTCCGGACCTCGCGTCGACGGCTACGAGATCCGCAGCGCCGCTGTGACGGTGGGTATTCCGTGCATCACCACGGTGCAGGGTGCGAGCGCCGCGGTGCAGGGCATCGAGGCAGCCATTCGCGGCCAGGTGGGCGTGCAGTCGCTGCAGGAACGTCACCGCGCGCTGGTGGGTGAGGGATAGGTGACCGATTCGGGCTTCGCGGCGCGCTACCGGCAGGCCGTCGACACGCGCGGCCGGCTCTGCGCGGGTATCGATCCACACGCCGAGTTGCTCGCGCAGTGGGGTCTGCCGGTGTCCGTGGACGGGCTCGCCCGGTTCGCCGAGGTGTGTGCCGAAGCACTCGGGCCGGTGGCCGCCGTGATCAAACCGCAGGTCGCGTTCTTCGAGGCGTTCGGTTCGGGCGGTTTCGCGGTGCTCGAAGAAACCATCCGTCGCTGCCGGGAACTCGGCGCCCTGGTGCTTGCCGACGCCAAACGCGGTGACATCGGCACCACCATGGCCGCCTATGCACACGCGTGGCTCGACGACACCTCGCCGCTGTGCTCGGACGCGGTGACGGCCTCGCCCTACCTGGGATTCGAGTCGCTCCGTCCTGCGCTCGACGCGGCTCGACGGTCGGATCGCGGGGTGTTCGTCCTGGCTCGGACGTCCAACCCGGAGGGCGTTGGGGTGCAGCTCGCCGACACCGGGGCCGGATTTGTCGCGCAGTCGATGGTCGACGCCGCCGCGGCGGAGAACGGCGAGGGTGTGACGGTCGGCCTCGTCGTCGGCGCCACCCGAAACCATGGCCTCGACCTGAGTGGCTTCACGGCGCCGATCCTCGCGCCCGGACTCGGTGCGCAGGGCGCCACCCCGTCCGACCTGCCCGCGGTGTTTTACGGTGCACACCTGCGCTGGGTGCTGCCCGCCAGTTCCCGCGGCGTCCTGCGGCATGGCCCCGATGTGGTCACGTTGCGCGCGGCGTGTGAACAGACCATCGACGAGGTCGAAGCCGCGCTGTCGAGGTGACGCGACGCCCTCGTCCGGGATCTACGTTGCGGGTGACGCGTCGGCGATAGACTCGGCGGGTGATTGGGGAGCCGAGGTGAATGCGCTGGTGACAGTGGTCGTCGTCGATGATCATCCGTTCTTTCGTGACGGCCTCGCGCGTGGACTGACGAGCAGCGGTCGCATCTCGGTGGTCGGGGAGGCCGGCGACGGGCGTGCCGGGCTCGACATGATCCGCGAGACCGCACCGGATGTCGCGGTCGTGGACTACCAGATGCCGGGGATGACCGGGGCCGACGTCGCGCATGCAGTGACCCGCGACGGACTGAGCACCCGGGTCCTGTTGCTGTCCGCGGTGACCGACGCGCCGATCGTCTTCGAGGCCCTGCAGCGCGGCGCGAGTGGCTACTTGTCCAAGGACTCGGATCGGGACGCGATCGTCGGCGGCGTGATGCGCGTCGCGAAAGGGGAGACCGTGGTGCCGGCCGAACTGGCCGGTGGTCTCGTCGACCAGATCCGCATGCACACCGCGCCCGAGACCCCGGCACTGAGTGAGCGGGAGTCGCAGGTGCTCGCCGGATTTGCGCGTGGGCTGTCGATCCCGCAGCTTGCGGCTGAACTGTTCATCGGGGCGTCGACGGTGAAGACCCACACCCAGCGCCTGTACGAGAAGCTTGGGGTCTCCGACCGCGCCGCCGCGGTCGCCGAAGGCCTGCGGCGCGGGCTCATCGACTGACGCCGATGGCCGACGACGAGCGCGGTCTTGCAGCGGTGGCCGACGAGGGCGCGATCCGCGAGATCCTGCTGGACCACGGATTGCGCGGAATCCGGATCCAGGTGTTGTTGCGAGTGATCCTCGCGGCGTTCGTCGTGCTCGTGATCGCCTTCGATCCGCCCGCCGACTATCTCGTCGCAACCTGGATCGTGGTGGGCTGCTACGTGATCTGGTCGGTGATCACCGTCCTGTTGGCCCGCCGCGGAGACGCGGTGACGGTGCGGCTGATGTGGTCGGCGGTGTTCGTCGACCTGGGTGCGCTCACGGTGCTCGCCGTCCTCGCCAGTCGCTCCGACTCGATCAGTTGGACCTCCGACGTATTACTGACCGGCTTCGCGATCATCCCGATGATGGGTGCGACGTCGCTGCGCCCATGGGTCCCGACCGTCATCGCAGTACCCACCGTGGTGGTCTACTTCGCGACGACCGCCGCCGCACGTCCCGCCAACGGTGAGCCGTGGTCGCTGGTCATCCTGCACACCGTGGTGATCGGTGCACTCGCGCTGGCCAGCGTTCTGCTGTCACTGCTGCAACGCTCCCGGGTGATGACGATCGGGTCGCTCGCGGCCGACCGGGCCCATCTGCTGAGCGAAACGCTGCTGATCGAGGACCGGGAACGCCGTGATCTCGCCGACGCGCTGCACGACGGTGCGATGCAGTACGTGCTCGCTGCCCGGCACACCCTCTCCGATGTCCGGCGCGGCGACGATCCCGACGCCACCGACCGGCTCGACGCGGCGCTCACCGAATCCAGTCGGCTGCTGCGCTCGACGTTGACGACGCTCAATCCGGCGGTGCTCGATCACCACGGGCTCGCGGTGGCACTCGATGAGCTCGGTCGCTCGGTCGCGGTGCCCGGAGGCCTCGACGTCGTGGTCGACGTGGCGGGATGGTCGCCCGAAGGTTCCACATCGGTGGATGCGTTGCTGTACGCCACTGCGCGAGAGTTGGTCGCCAACGTCGTCAAACACGCCGGTGCCGATCGCCTCGAGCTGAGTGCCGAGTGGGACGCCGGCCAGGCTCGGCTGGTGGTCGTCGACGACGGGGTCGGCATCGGCGCAGACCTCGCGTCGGACGCCGGCGGCAGTGATCGGCTCGCCGAGCGGCTGACCGAAGGGCATCTCGGTCTGATGTCGCGCCGGGTCCGGCTCGAAGCGGCCGGTGGCACGCTGACCGTCGACGCCCGACCGACCGGGGGCACTGTCGCGATCGCCGAGGTTCCGGTGCGTCAGGGAGGCTGATGTGCCCCGAGGTACTCGGCCCGCTCGCTTCGCTCCCGGCGCCGGTTGACCTGCGTGAATCGGCGAGTTCATCGGCACGACACACCGGAGCGGGCCACCAAGTCTAGGAAGATTCGAGGATGCGCTTGCGTCACACGCGTCACAGCCGTAGCGGTGTCGCGGCAGACTCTCGCGCGGTCGATAATGCGATCTGACCTGCGGGTATGCATGCCCGGCGAGCTGTCCGTACCGGGTTGTCGGTGCCGCAAAGTACAACATGTGCACGGAAGCTCTGCGCGGGGGTCGCGCTCGAATTGCCTGCTCACGTTGGGTACGGTCGAGCACGCGTCCGCGTTTGTACAGCGGCCGAGTGGGTTACATGGTCATGTGATCCCGACAGACTGATCGAAGTAGAACGAAATACGGAGGAATCGTGGCCCTTCCCCAGTTGACAGACGAGCAGCGCGCGGCAGCCTTGGAGAAGGCTGCTGCTGCTCGGCGAGTTCGCGCCGAACTGAAGGAGCGCCTCAAGCGCGGCGGCACCGACTTGCAGCAGGTGCTCAAGGATGCCGAGAACGACGAGATCCTCGGCAAGATGAAGGTCTCCGCCCTGCTCGAGGCCCTGCCCAAGGTCGGCAAGGTCAAGGCGCAGGAGATCATGACCGAACTCGAGATCGCTCCGACCCGCCGTCTGCGCGGTCTCGGTGATCGTCAGCGCAAGGCTCTGCTCGAGAAGTTCAGCTCCTGAGCGAGCAACCGACCGAACGCACGAGGGGCCGACTGATCGTTTTGGTCGGCCCCTCGGCCGTCGGCAAGTCCACCGTCGTGGCGCGAGTTCGCGCCGCTGTGCCGGATTTGTACTTCAGCGTCTCCGCGACCACACGCTCGCCGCGCCCCGGCGAGGTCGACGGACGCGACTATTTCTTCGTCGGCTCCGACGAGTTCGACCGGATGATCGCCGACGACGAGCTTCTCGAATGGGCCGAGATCCACGGTGGGCTGCAGCGTTCGGGCACGCCGAGCCGACCGGTCCTCGACGCACTCGCTGCCGGATCGCCGGTGCTCGTCGAGGTCGACCTGGTCGGTGCGCGCAACGTGGTCGCCCACCTTCCCGAGGCCACAACGGTGTTCCTCGCGCCGCCGAGCTGGGACGATCTGGTCGCCAGATTGACCGGTCGCGGCACCGAGAGCCCCGAGGCCATCGAGCGTCGGCTCAACACCGCACGGACAGAGATGGCAGCTCGCGACGAGTTCGATCACGTGATCGTGAACAGCGAAGTCGACCGAGCGGCCAGTGAGTTGGTATCCTTGCTGGTCGGACCTTCTCAGCCCGCCGCACACCCGCGGCAGGATGCCGCAGGCAACCGCTGAGGACCGCCCACCGGCCGGTACCCGACCGACCCGAACCACAGACTTTCCACGTCACCGCAGCAGCAGGAGATCGAGTGAGCACGCAGACCAACTTCGACATGACCGAGATCGCCGACGCGCCGGCCTATGACACGCCGCTGGGCATCACCAACCCGCCGATCGACGACCTGCTCGAGCGCGCGTCGTCCAAGTACGCGCTCGTGATCTACGCGGCCAAGCGTGCACGTCAGATCAACGACTACTACAACCAGCTCGGCGACGGCATCCTCGAGTACGTCGGTCCGCTCGTCGAGCCGGGTCTGCAGGAGAAGCCGCTGTCGATCGCGCTGCGGGAGATCCACTCGGACCTGCTCGAGCACACCGAAGGCGAATAAGTCCACGCAGCCTCGATGAGCGACACTGCCGCGATGAGCAGATCGGGTGGAGCACGTCGACGCATCATCGTCGGTGTCGGAGGCGGCATCGCCGCCTACAAGGTGTGCTCGGTCATCCGGCATTTCACCGAGGCCGGTCATGACGTTCGCGTCGTGCCCACTGCGTCGGCGCTCAAGTTCGTCGGTGCCGCCACCTTCGAGGCGCTCAGCGGCCATCCCGTGACCACCGACGTCTTCGACGACGTCGACCAGGTCGCCCATGTCCGGCTGGGGCAGGGTGCCGACCTCGTGGTGATCGCGCCTGCCACGGCCGACCTGATGGCCCGGGCCGCGGGCGGCCGCGCCGATGACCTGCTGACCGCTTCGCTGCTGACGGTCCGCTGTCCGGTGCTGTTCGTGCCGGCCATGCACACCGAGATGTGGGAGCACCCCGCCACGGTGGCCAACGTCGCAACTCTGCGCGCACACGGTGCCACCGTGATGACTCCGGCATCCGGCCGCCTCACCGGCACCGATTCGGGCCCCGGCCGGCTCCCCGAACCGCAGGAGATCGCGCTGCTCGCCGATCTGCTGCTCGAGCACGCCGACGCCCTGCCCTACGACCTCGCGGGAGTACGTTTCGTCATCAGCGCCGGCGGCACCCGTGAACCCATCGACCCGGTGCGCTTCCTGGGCAATCACAGCTCCGGAAAGCAGGGCTTTGCCCTCGCCCGAGCCGCAGCGCAGCGTGGCGCCAAGGTCACCCTCGTTGCCGGCTCGACCGCCGACCCCGGCAATCCGTCGGGCGTGGACATCGTCCGGGTGTCCACGGCTCGCGAACTCGCCGACGAGATGACCAAGCGATCGGCCGAGGCCGACGTGGTCATCATGGCGGCCGCGGTGGCCGACTTCCGTCCGGTCTCGGTCGCCGACGCGAAGATCAAGAAGGGCGACGCGGGACCCGCGCCCATCGAGCTGACCACCAACCCGGACATCCTGCGGGGCCTGGTGGAGAGCCGCGCAGCGGGCGCGATCCCGGCGGAGACCGTGATCGTCGGTTTCGCTGCAGAGACCGGCGACGAAACGGGCGGGGTCCTCGACCACGGACGGGCGAAGCTGGCCCGCAAGGGCTGTGACCTGCTCGTCGTCAACGCAGTGGGCGACGGAAAAGCGTTCGGCACCGAGGACAACACCGGCTGGCTGCTCTCTGCGCAAGGCGCCGAAACCGCGCTTCCGCTGGGTTCGAAAACCCTCATGTCGAGCCGAATACTTGACGAAGTGCGCGGCCTGGTGCCTGATGGTCGGGGTGCGTGACCCACACCGCGCGGGCTGTCTGCGTGGGTGTGTAGGTTGGAACGCACTCACATTGGCGTCCTGGGGGAACAGTGGTGACCTCCCGGACGCAACCATGCACTCCTGCGACCTGTGCTAACGCGACCCGCCTTGAGAGGACCCGATGACCACCTCCGCGTCACGCCTGTTCACCAGTGAATCCGTCACCGAGGGACATCCCGACAAGATCTGCGATGCGATCAGCGATTCGGTGCTCGACGCCATCCTGACCGACGACCCCAAGGCGCGGGTCGCCGTCGAGACCCTGGTGACCACCGGTCAGGTGCATGTCGCCGGTGAGGTGACCACCACTGCCTACGTCGACATCCCCGGCATCGTCCGCGCGAAGATCCTCGACATCGGTTACGACTCGTCGACCAAGGGATTCGACGGCGCGTCGTGCGGCGTCAACGTCGCGATCGGTGCGCAGTCGCCCGACATTGCCGGCGGCGTGTTCAACTCCCACGAGAGCCGCAGCGGAATCTCCGAGGACGAGATCGACAACCAGGGCGCGGGCGACCAGGGTCTGATGTTCGGCTACGCCAGCAGCGAGACCCCCGAACTGATGCCCCTGCCCATCGCGCTCGCTCATCGTCTGTCACGCCGGCTCACCGAGGTCCGCAAGACCGGTGTGCTGCCGTACCTGCGACCGGACGGCAAGACGCAGGTGACCATCGAATACGACGGCGACAAGCCCGTCCGACTCGACACGGTTGTGCTGTCGACGCAGCATGCCGCCGACATCGATCTCGAGAACATGCTCACGCCGGACATCCGGTCCGAGGTCGTCGAATCCGTTCTGGCCGACCTACAGGTGTCGACGCTGAGCACGGAGGGCTACCGGCTGCTGGTGAACCCGACCGGCAAGTTCGTGCTCGGTGGCCCGATGGGTGACGCGGGCCTCACCGGCCGCAAGATCATCGTCGACACCTACGGCGGGATGGCCCGCCACGGCGGTGGCGCGTTCTCCGGTAAAGACCCGTCGAAGGTCGACCGGTCGGCGGCGTACGCGATGCGCTGGGTGGCCAAGAACGCCGTTGCCGCGGGTCTGGCCGACCGCATCGAGGTGCAGGTCGCCTACGCGATCGGCAAGGCCGCCCCCGTCGGGCTGTTCGTGGAGACCTTCGGAACCGAAAAGGTCGACCCCGCTGTCATCGAGCGGGTCATCTCCGAGAACTTCGACCTGCGTCCGCTGGCGATCATTCGCGATCTCGACCTGCTGCGTCCGATCTACGGGCCGACCGCCGCCTACGGGCACTTCGGGCGTACCGACGTCGATCTGCCGTGGGAGCGGACCGATCGGGCCGACAAACTGCGCGCAGCCGCAGGACTCTGACACCCGGCCCACAGGTGAGCTTTCCGCTCCCTGAGGTGCGAGGAGCGCAAGCGACGAGCCTCGAAGGGCGCGGCGAAAAGGGTGCACCAACGCGAGGGCGGACCGCTCGAAAGGGCGCCCGCACACCCGCCTCGTCGCAACCGGTGGCTCAGGTGCTTCCGTTCCTCGGGCTCACACATCTAGACCGCCCTTTCGACTACCTGATCGACGCCGAACAGGACGCGATCGCGCAACCCGGGGTTCGTGTGCGAGTTCGATTCGCCGGGCGCCTCGTCGACGGCATCCTGCTGCAACGGATCGAGGAGAGCGACCATCCAGGCAAACTCGGGTGGCTCGACCGCGTGGTCTCGGCCGAACCCGTGCTGGGACCCGAACTGGCCGCCCTGTGCCGGGCGGTCGCCGATCGGTACGCCGGCACGATGGGTGACGTCGTTCGCCTGGCGATCCCGCCACGGCACGCGCGCACGGAGAAGGAACAAACCCCGGAACCCACGTCGGTGGTCACGGCTCCCGACCGCGCATCCTGGCAGGTCTACCGGTCGGCGGAGGGCTTTCTGGATTCCCTCGCCGAGGGGCACCCGCGTGCCATCTGGCAGGCGGTGCCCGGCGAGGACTGGCCGAATCGGCTCGCCGAACTCGCTGCGACGACGGTCGCCGCGGGACGCGGGGCAATCATCGTGGTGCCCGACCAGCGCGACCTCGACCGCCTGTCGGCAGCGTGCGAACCGCTGCTCGGTGACCGGTGCGTGACGCTCGCGGCCGGACTTGGTCCCACCGCGCGCTATCGACGCTGGCTGGCCGCACGACGCGGCGCCGCGCAGGTGGTGCTCGGCACTCGCAGTGCCATCTTCGCCCCGGTCCGCGACCTCGGGCTCGTCGTCGTCTGGGACGACGGTGACGACAGCCTCGACGAACCCCGTGCGCCCTACCCTCACCCTCGCGAGGTAGCGGTCCTGCGTGCGCACCTCGAGCAGTGCGGGATGGTCATCGGCGGGTTCGCGCGGACCGCGGAGGCGCAGGCGCTCGTGGCCGCGGGCTGGGCGCATGACCTGGTGGCCGATCGGGCACAGGTGCGCTCCCGCAGCCCACGGGTGCAGGCGATAACCGATGACGACGCCCAAGTGGCCCGCGATCCGCAGGCACGCTCGGCGCGCATTCCGGCAGTCGCGTTCGACGCCGCGCGTGCTGCTCTGGCCGCCGACCTGCCCGTGGTCTTCAGCGTGCCGAGGCGCGGATACCTGCCGTCCCTGGCCTGCACGCGCTGCCGGGAACATGCGCGGTGTCGCGCATGCCACGGCCCGTTGCAACTCGACGGTGCCGGTCACGTCAGTTGTCGGTGGTGCGGGCGTGCCGAATCTTCCTTTCGATGCCCGGCATGCGGCGGTACCCAGGTCCGGGCCTTGGTCACCGGGGCCCGCCGAACCGCGGAGGAGTTGGGGCGGGCATTTGCCGGGGTACCGGTGGTCACGAGCGGTGGGTCGTCGATCGTCGACGAGATCCCGGCCGGCGCACGAGTCGTCGTCGCCACTCCGGGTGCGGAGCCCGTCGCCCCGGCCGGCTACGGTGCCGCGATCATTCTCGACACCTGGGCGCAACTGGATCGCGCCGATCTGCGTGCCGACGAGAACGCGGTCCGGCGGTGGATGGCGATCGGTGGGCAGGTGCGGGCGCACGGCGAGGGTGGACGACTCGTGATCGTGGCCGACTCGGCATTACCGCCAGTGCAGGCGATCATCCGGTGGGATCCGGTCGGCTTCGCCGAGACCGAGCTTGCCCAGCGCGACGAACTGGGGTTTCCGCCCGCTGTGACCATGGCGTCGATCGACGGCACCCCGGCAATGCTGACCGAGTTCACCGGTCACCTCGAGATCCCGGCCGGCGGAGATGTGCTCGGTCCGGTGCCGCTGCCGCCCGGCGTTCGACCCCCCGCCGGTGCCGACCGCGACGACGCCGACACCGAGTTCGATCGGGTTCTTGTGCGTGTGCCACGTCGTGACGGACGGTTGCTGGCCGATGCGCTCGTTGCCGCGCAGATACGTCGAAACGCCCGACACGAGACGGGGCCGATTCGCGTCCAGGTCGACCCGCCTACCATCGGATGAGCATTCCAGAGAGGACCGAGTCGTGCGCATAGTGTTCGCGGGCACCCCCGACGTCGCCGTACCGTCGTTGCAGGCGTTGCTCGACTCACCCGAACACGACGTCGTCGGGGTCATCACCCGGCCCGACGCGGTGTCCGGTCGGGGACGCAAGGTGTCCCGATCACCGGTCGGGTTGGTGGCAGACGAACGCGGTGTGGAGGTGATCACCCCGCGTCGCCTCGCTGAGCCGGAGGTCGCCGAGGTGCTGGCGCGATGGAATCCCGACTGTGGTGCGGTCGTCGCCTATGGCGGCCTGGTGCCGGCGGACCTGCTCGAACTTCCCGACCACGGTTGGGTCAACCTGCACTTCTCGGTCCTGCCGGCGTGGCGGGGAGCGGCGCCGGTGCAAGCGTCGATCGCAGCGGGCGACGAGGTGACCGGCGCGAGCACGTTCCGGCTCGAGAAGGGTTTGGACACCGGCCCGGTGTTCGGCGCGCTCACCGAGACAATCGCACCTGGTGACACCAGCGGAGAGCTGCTGGACCGTCTGGCGGTGGCCGGCGCGGGCCTGCTCGTGCGCACTCTCGACGGCATCGCCGCGGGTGAACTGGCTCCCACGCCGCAACCGGCCCACGGCGTCAGTCATGCTCCCAAGATCGAGGTCGACGATGCCCGCGTGCGCTGGGAACTGCCCGCCCACATCGTCGAACGCCTGATCCGGGCACACACCCCGGTGCCGGGCGCGTGGACCGGCCTCGACGACGCGCGGATCAAACTGGGACCGGTCAGGGTCGTGGGCGACGACGAGCCGGACCGGCCCGCCGACCGTCTTGCACCGGGTGCGGTCGCGGTCACCAAGAAGGCGGTGTTCGTCGGCACCGGCACCGCGCCGGTGCGACTCGGGACGGCTCAGCCGCCCGGGAAGAAACCGATGCCGGCGGCGGACTGGGCGCGCGGGGCGCGACTCGGCGACGAGACGACGCTGCGGTGAGCGGCGACTCGCGGGGCGGGGACTCGAGGGGCGGGGACCGCAAGTTCCGGCAGAAGGACCTCGACCCGGCTCGGGTGGCGGCCCGCGACACCCTGCGTGCCGTCCGGGAACGGGATGCCTACGCCAACCTCGTGTTGCCGAAACTGTTGCGCGAGCGGCACATCACCGGCCGCGACGCCGCGCTGGCCACCGAACTGACCTACGGCACCGCACGGGCTCAGGGCACTCTCGACACGATCATCGCCGCGGCCGCCGGACGCGACATCGCCGACATCGACGGGGCGCTGCTCGACGTGGTGCGGATGGGTGCCTACCAGTTGCTGCGCACGCGGATCGGCGCACACGCCGCCGTGTCGACGTCGGTGGACCTGGTGCGATCCGAACAGGGTATGGGCCCGTCCGGATTCGTGAATGCGGTGCTGCGCAAGGTGTCTCAGCGGTCCGAGGACTTCTGGGTGGACGAGCTGGCGCCCGACGTCGCCGACGACCTCGTCGGTCATCTCGCCTTTCAGTACGCCCATCCCCGCTGGATCGCGGAGGTGTTCTTCGACGCGCTTGGTGGGTCGGCCGGGCAATTGCAGGCTGCCCTGGCCGCCGACGACGCCCGCCCGCCGGTACACCTGGTGGCGCGGCCTGGGCTCATCACCGCCGAGGAACTGGCCCTCACCAGCGGGGGAGAGGTGGGCGACTACTCGCCGTACTGCGTCTACCTGCCCGGGGGCGATCCCGGTGACCTCGACGCGGTTCGTGACGGTTTCGCCGGGGTGCAGGACGAGGGCAGTCAACTCGTCGGCCGCGCTGTGACCGTTGCACCCATCGACGGATCGGATGCCGGGCGCTGGCTCGACATGTGCGCCGGACCGGGCGGAAAGGCCGCGTTGATCGGCGCGCTCGCCGACATCGACGGCGCACATCTCGACGCGATCGAGGTGTCCGAGCATCGAGCGGAGCTGATCCGCAAGGTGGTGCGCGACCTGCCGGTCGATGTCCGCGTCGCCGACGCCCGTGATGCAGGCCTCGACCCCGGATACGACCGGATACTTCTCGATGCACCCTGCTCTGGACTGGGCTCCTTGCGCAGGCGTCCGGAGGCACGCTGGCGTCGGCGGCCCGAGGATGTCGCGGAACTCGTTGTGCTGCAACGAGAATTGCTCACCGAAGCCGTGCGACTGGTGCGTCCGGGCGGCGTCGTCGTCTACTCGACGTGTTCGCCGCACCCGGCGGAGACCGTCGAGGTGATCGCCTCGGTGCTCGACTCGGTACCCGATGCCCGTCAACTCGACGCGCGACCGACGGTGACTGTCGGCCGGTTCGCCGGCGCGGACGCGACGACGCTCGGCGACGGTCCACATGTCCAACTCTGGCCGCACCTGCACGGCACCGATGCGATGTTCTTGGCTGCCGTGACGAAGGACCGGGCGTAGCCCGACCCGAAAGCCGCCCCCGATTTCCGCCCTGGCGAAAGCCACCGTTGACATTGCGTCGATGGCCGCCTTGTCTGGGGAGGAAACTGCGGGCAGGTTTCATACCAACTGGCCTGGAGCTGGAGGCGCGTCGCCATGGCTCCGCGCACCTCGGCAATCGGCGGGCGGCTCTCGCCGGCTCAACGAGCTTGGCGGACAATGTGCGACGGGGGCCATGGCGCATGAGGCCACGTGAAGCTCAACCCATACAATCTGCGGCATGTGTAACCCTGGCAGCACACCCATGATCGCCCCGTCGATTCTGTCCGCCGACTTCGCGAACCTCGCGGCCGAGGCGGCAGCGGTCGAAGGGTCGGACTGGCTGCATGTGGATGTGATGGACGCCCACTTCGTGCCGAACCTGACCCTTGGGTTGCCCGTCGTCGAGAGTCTGCTCAAGGCGACCGACATACCGATCGACTGCCACCTGATGATCGAGAACCCCGAGCGCTGGGCGCCACCGTATGCCGAGGCGGGTGCCTACAACGTCACCTTCCACGCGGAGGCGACGTCGGACCCGATCCCGGTGGCGCGCGACATCCGCGCGGCAGGCGCCAAGGCCGGGCTGTCGATCAAACCGGGCACTCCGCTCGAGCCGTACCTGGAGATCCTCAAGGACTTCGACACGCTGCTGATCATGAGCGTCGAACCGGGCTTCGGCGGTCAGAAGTTCATGCCCGAGGTGCTCGCCAAGGCGCGTGCCATCCGCGAACGCATCGATGCCGACGAACTGCAACTGCTCGTCGAGATCGACGGCGGCATCAACGCCGACACCATCGAAGAAGCCGCGGAAGCGGGCATCGACTGCTTCGTCGCGGGGTCCGCCGTCTACGGCGCCGAAGATCCGGGGGCCGCCGTCGCCAAGCTGCGCGAGCAGGCCGCATCGGCGCGCGCCGGAGCAGCCGGGAGCTGAACCGGCCATGGCCGTCGGCGATCTGGACGTCGTTGCGCTCATGCGTCGAGCGATCGACGCATCGGTGGCCGCGCAGGGAAGCAGCAGCCCCAACCCGCCCGTCGGAGCCGTCATCCTCGGGGCCGACGGAAAGGTGGTCGGGATCGGACATACGCAGCCGCCCGGCGGCCCGCACGCCGAGGTGATGGCACTGCGCGCGGCCGGGGAACGCGCGCGGGACGGGATCGCGATCGTCACACTCGAACCGTGTAACCACACCGGCCGGACCGGGCCGTGTGCGCAAGCACTTATCGAGGCCGGGGTTACCGAGGTGCACTACGGCGTTGCCGACCCGAATCCGGCGGCCGCGGGCGGAGCCGAGACCCTGCGCCGCGCCGGTGTTCTCGTCACGGGAGGAGTCGCAGCCGACGAGATCACATCGGGCCCGCTGCAGCCCTGGCTTCATCGGCAACAGCACGGCCGACCTTTCGTCACGGTGAAACTCGCGACGACGATCGACGGTCGCATCGCCGCGCCGGATGGCACGAGCAAATGGATCACCGGGCCGGGCGCGCGAGCAGTGGCGCATCGGCAACGTTCCCGCATCGACGCGATCGTCGTCGGTACCGGGACCGCGCTGGCGGACGATCCGTCGCTCACCGCGCGTCGTCCCGACGACACGCTGTATGACCATCAACCGATTCGGGTGGTGGTCGGCGACCGCGAGGTGCCGGACGGCGCGAAACTCCGGGACGGTGTGGCACCCTTCGTCCACGTACGAAGCCACGATCCGGCCGCGGTCCTCGACGCGCTCGACGACGCACTGTGGGTGCTGGTGGAGGGTGGCGCAACGCTCGTCGGGGCCTTCTTTGCCGCAGACCTCGTGGATGAACTGGCGGTCTTCGTCGCCCCCACGGTTCTCGGCGCCGGCCGGAACGCGGTGGACATCCCCGGCATCACCACCCTCGCGGGTGCCCGCCGATTCGAAACACGTGAGGTACGCCTCGTCGACGGTGGGGACGTGTTCATCCGGATGACGCGCTGATCTGCCGGTGCGACGCACACCGCAGCAGGATCGTTTCGAACCGTGAATGTCGTTGGTCCACAGTTCCTATCGCGACTGCGCGGAGTGCCGGCACTTGGTCGTTTGATCAGAACCTTCGCTTCTCGGACCAGTCGTTTCGATTGCTGGACAGATCGATGTGTGGTCGCTCAGAGTCGCGTTACGCGACCGTAGGTTACTGATGAGTTGGGTAGGGGGAGGGCTCATCCAGTGTCCGGGAACGGTGGGTGGCGGCCGAACGCGGTTATATCGATGCGGTGATCGAGCCGTCCCATACCCGGCTCGAGATTCGCCGGGCATTGGCCATGCTGGCCGACAAAGAGGGTTCCCACGGCGCACGAAAGCATCTGCTGATGCCTCTCTGACCCACCCCGGTTTCGTTCACCGGGAGCACAAGGCGATCTGTGTTGCGTCGCGTGCTAGCGTCGAAGGCACCAGTTCTCGGGGCGGGGTGAGATTCCCCACCGGCGGTGATGATGTCGCGAGGTCCTGCTCGTGACACCGAGCCCGCGAGCGCCTGCCGACGCAGGGACAGCAGATTCCGGTGCGATTCCGGAGCCGACGGTCATAGTCCGGATGTGAGAGAACAGGCGACACGAGGCCGTCTGCGTCTGCTCCGAGCAAGCAGGAGGAGCACGTGTTCACCGGAATCGTGGAGGAGCTCGGCGAGATCGCCGCCCGCGAAGACCTTCCCGACGCCGCCCGCATCACCGTCCGCGGGCCCATCGTCACCTCAGACGCCGGCTACGGCGACTCGATCGCCGTCAACGGTGTCTGTCTCACGGTCGTGGAGAAACACGACGACCGATTCACCGTCGACGTCATGGCCGAGACTCTGCGTCGCAGTTCACTGTCCGATCTCGGGCCGGGCAGCCGGGTCAATCTCGAGCGCGCGATGCCTGCGGGAGGACGGTTCGGCGGGCACATCGTCCAAGGACATGTCGACGGGACCGGTGAGGTCATCTCCGTCTCACCGTCGCAGCACTGGACGGTCGTGCGAATCGCGGTACCCGCGGCGCTGAGCCGCTACCTCGTCGAGAAGGGGTCGATCACCGTCGACGGGGTCTCGTTGACCGTCTCCTCCCTCGGCGTGACCGATGCGGCGGACTGGTTCGAAATTTCCTTGATCCCGACCACGTTGTCGGAGACGAATCTCGGGTCGGCGCAACCCGGCACGGTGGTCAACCTCGAGGTCGACGTCATTGCGAAGTATGTGGAGCGGTTGAACTCGCCCCATGTTCCGGAAGTGAAGTGATTGTGATGAGCGAGAGCCTGATGAGTGATACCCCCGAGAACGTTGCCGACTCTGCAGGGTCCGATGTGCAGCTGGACACGATCGAACGCGCGATCGCCGACATCGCGGCGGGCAAGGCCGTGGTCGTCGTCGACGACGAGGACCGGGAGAACGAGGGCGACCTGATCTTCGCCGCCGAGAAGGCGACCCCCGAACTCGTCGCCTTCATGGTCCGGTACACGTCCGGCTATCTCTGCGTCCCGCTCGACGGCGACACGTGCGATCGCCTCGGCCTGCCGCCGATGTATTCGATGAACCAGGACAAGCACGGCACCGCCTACACGGTGACCGTCGATGCCCGCGAGGGCATCGGCACCGGCATCAGCGCATCCGACCGCGCCACCACCATGCGGCTGCTGTCCGCGCCGGACAGCACGGCCGGCGACTTCACGCGGCCCGGCCACGTGGTCCCGCTGCGGGCGAAGGACGGCGGCGTGCTGCGGCGCCCCGGACACACCGAGGCCGCCGTCGACCTGGCGCGGCTCGCCGGCCTGACACCGGCGGGCGTGATCTGCGAGATCGTCAGTCAGAAGGACGTCGGCTCGATGGCGCAGACCGACGAGCTGCGGGTCTTCGCCGACGAGCACGACCTCGCCCTGGTCTCGATCGCCGACCTGATCGCCTGGCGGCGCCGGCACGAAAAGCATGTCGTACGGGTCGCCGACGCCCGAATCCCCACGCGCCACGGCGATTTCCGCGCGGTCGGTTATTCGAGTGTCTTCGATGACGTCGAGCACGTCGCACTCGTCATGGGCGACATCGCCGGTGCCGACGGTGCCGGCCACGACGTTCTGGTCCGGGTTCACTCGGAATGTCTGACCGGTGACGTCTTCGGCTCGCTTCGCTGCGACTGCGGACCGCAACTCGATGCGGCGCTGGAGATGGTGGCCGCCGAGGGTCGCGGGATCGTGCTGTACATGCGCGGTCACGAAGGCCGCGGTATCGGCCTCCTCCACAAGTTGCAGGCGTATCAACTGCAGGACGCCGGCTCGGACACGGTCGACGCCAACCTGCAGTTGGGCCTGCCGGCGGATTCCCGGGATTACGGACTGGGCGCACAGATCCTCGTCGATCTCGGCGTGTCGTCGATGCGATTGCTGACCAACAATCCCGCCAAGCGAGTGGGCCTCGACGGCTACGGGCTGCAGATCGTCGAACGGGTGCCCATGCCGCTTCGTGCAAATCCGGAGAATCTGCGGTACCTGCGTACCAAGCGTGATCGCATGGGACATGATCTGGAGGGCTTGGACGTCGAACATCCGCATGGCCCACATGATCTCGGCCCCGGAACTGATCTCGGCCCCGGAACTGATCTCGGCCCCGGAACTGATCTCGGCACCGAAACGTCCTCCAACGGCGGGAGTCCGGCATGAGCGGGCACGGCGAACCGCAACTGGAACTCGCCGACGCCGGCAAATTGCGGCTCGCGATCGTGTCGTCTCAGTGGCACGAGACCATCTGCACCGCGCTGCTCGACGGCGCGCGCCGCGCGGCGAGTAAACACGGGATCGACGACCCCACCATCGTGGCCGTCGCCGGTGCGATCGAACTACCGGTCATCGTCCAAGCGCTGGCGCGATCGCACGACGCGGTCGTGGCGCTCGGCGTGGTGATCAAGGGTGAGACGCCACACTTCGACTACGTGTGCGACGCGGTCACCGCCGGCCTGACCCGGGTCTCCCTCGACGAGTCGACCCCGGTCGGTAACGGTGTGCTCACCGTTTTGACCGAAGACCAGGCCATCGCGCGTGCCGGCCTACCCGGGTCCACCGAGGACAAGGGCGCGCAGGCGACGGTCGCCGCGCTGGCGTCGGCGCTCACGCTGCGCGCGCTGTCCCGCGGCGAGGATCTGCCCTCGGTCGGCGCGGCACCCGCCGCGACGGACGCGTGAGCGCGGGGGAGAACTCGGCCGACGGTGACTGGGACTTCGTGTACCGGCCACATCGGATGCCGAGGTTCGCGATTGCGGCGGCGGTCGTCGTCCTCGCGATCCACATCACGTTCGGCATCCTGCTGACCATCTCCGACACCGGGCCCCGCAACATTGGAACCGCCGACCAGGCCGCGATCATCCTCATCGGCATCCTGATCTGCGGGGCCATCCTCCTGCTGACCCGCCCCCGTCTACGGGTCGGCCGGGCGGGTATCGGGGTGCGGAATCTGGTCGGGGAGAGGCTGTTCGGCTGGGACGACGTGGTCGGGCTCACCTATCCGGAACGCGGTTTCGGCGCGCAACTCGAACTACCCGCCGACGAACACATCCCGGTCCTGGCCGTGCAGGCCGGTGATGGTGACCGCGCCGTCGAGGCGATGAACCGCTATCGGGAACTCGAGGAGCGCTACGGAAACGTGCAACGGTCGCGCTGATGCAGGCCGGGCACACCGCGACTGCTGTCAGCGTCGGCGACTAGCCTGGAATCCGTGGCCGACCCGATGACGTACCGTCCCGCACCCGGGACGATTCCTACCGAACCCGGGGTCTACCGCTTCCGCGATGCGCACGGTCGGGTGATCTACGTCGGGAAGGCCAAGAGTCTGCGGTCGCGGCTCACGTCGTATTTCGCCGACATCGCGTCCCTGCATCCCCGGACCCGCCAGATGGTGACCACCGCTGCCTCGGTGGAGTGGACGGTGGTGGGCACGGAGGTCGAGGCGCTTCAGCTCGAATACAACTGGATCAAGGAGTTCGACCCGCGGTTCAACGTCCGGTATCGGGACGACAAGTCTTACCCGATGCTGGCCGTCACCCTCAACGAGGAGTACCCCCGCCTGTTCGTCTACCGCGGGCCGCGGCGTCGGGGCGTTCGCTACTTCGGTCCGTATTCGCACGCCTGGGCGATCCGGGAGACGGTGGACCTCCTGACGCGTGTGTTCCCGGCACGCACCTGCTCGGGCGGCGTGTTCAAACGTCATCGGCAGATCGATCGGCCGTGTCTGCTGGGCTACATCGACAAGTGCGCCGCCCCGTGCGTGGGTCGCGTCAGCGCCGCCGAGCACCGCGAGATCGTCGACGACTTCTGCGACTTCCTGGCCGGCCGCACCGACCAGATGATCCGTCGGATGGAACGTGAGATGTCCTCGGCCGCAGAGGAACTCGACTTCGAGCGCGCGGCGAGACTGCGCGACGACATCGGGGCCATGCGGCGCGCCATGGAGAAGCAGGCTGTGGTGCTCGGTGACGGCACCGACGCCGACGTGATCGCCTTCGCAGGGGACGATCTCGAGGTCTCGGTGCAGATCTTCCACGTGCGTGGCGGACGTGTGCGCGGCCAGCGCGGATGGGTGGTGGAACGCTCGGACAACGGTACCGTCGGCGAGATGGTCGGTGAGTTCCTCACCCAGTTCTACGGCCAGCAGGTCGATCTCGACGCGACCGTCGACATCGGCACCGACCGGGCGCGTGGTGAAGCGGTGCCGCGTGAGGTCCTGATTCCCGAAATGCCCGGTGATGCCGAGGAACTCGAAGACTGGCTGTCGGGACTGCGCGGCAGTCGTGTCCGCTTGCGGGTACCGCAGCGCGGCGACAAGAAGGCGCTGTTCGACACGGTGGGCCGCAACGCTTCCGAAGCTCTGGCCCAGCACAAGCTCCGGCGCGCCGGTGACCTCACGACCCGCTCGGCGGCGCTCACTGAGCTACAGGAGTCGCTCGCCCTCGATCAGGCGCCGCTGCGGATCGAATGCGTCGACATCTCCCATGTGCAGGGGACCGACGTGGTGGCCTCCCTCGTCGTGTTCGAGGACGGATTGCCGCGCAAGTCGGACTACCGTCATTACTCCATCCGGCACGCCGCGGGCGACGGGCGTTCCGACGACGTGGCGTCGATCGCCGAGGTCACCCGGCGACGCTTCCTGCGCCACCGCGCAGATCAGCAACCCGCCGATCAGCAACCCGCCGATCAGCAAATCGAGGCGGCGGGACCAGATCACGTGCCGCCGACGGTTCCGAAGAAGTTCGCTTATCCGCCGAACCTGTTCGTCGTCGACGGCGGTGCGCCCCAGGTGCACGCTGCCGCGGCAGTGCTCGACGAACTCGGGATCACCGACGTGTCCGTCATCGGTCTCGCGAAACGACTCGAAGAGGTGTGGCTGCCCGACGATGACGAACCGGCGATCCTGCCGCGGTCCAGCGAGGCGCTGTTCCTGCTGCAGCGGGTCCGGGACGAGGCACACCGATTCGCGATCACCTTCCACCGCAGCAAGCGCAGCAAACGGATGACCGAGTCCGTGCTCGACGGGGTTCCGGGTCTGGGACGGACGCGCAAGACCGCGCTGGTCACCCACTTCGGTTCGGTCGCACGGTTACGTGAGGCATCCTTGGAGGACATATCGGAGGTTCCGGGGATCGGGCGCTCGACCGCGCGAGCGGTGCTGACCGCACTGTCGGTGTCCGGGACGACGACTGTGGATCAGGCGAGCCGAGAACACACCAACACAGCTCAACCAAGCACAGCTCACACGGGCACGGATCAACCACACGGAGGCGACGATGACGACTGACGACGAGACGCCCACCGACGACCTCACCGTTCTGTTCGTCGCGGGGATGTCGGGCGCCGGTCGGTCGACGGCCGCAAACGTTCTCGAGGACGACGGCTGGTATGTCGCCGACAATGTTCCACCGTCGTTGATCTCGAAGATGGTGCAGATGGTTCGCGACAGCGACCCCGGGATCACGCGCCTCGCAATGGTGCTGCGCGCGTCGGACCCCGATCTCGCGACGGAACTCGAGGCACTTCGAACGTCCTTGGAGGACGGCGGAATCCGTACCAAACTGCTCTACCTCGACGCCAGCGATCACGCGCTGGTCCGGCGATTCGAGCAGGTGCGCCGACGACATCCGTTGCAGGGCAGGGAAACCCTCACCGAAGGAATTGCCCGGGAGCGGGCCATCTTGGCACCGATCAAGAACGTAGCCGACCTGGTGGTGGAAACCTCGGCGCTGACCGTGGCCAAGCTGCGGGAGGTGGTCGAGGAGGCCTATCCGCATTCCGACAGCAGCCTGTCGGTGGCCGTCCTGTCGTTCGGCTTCAAATACGGCCTGCCGATCGACTCCGATCTCGTCGTCGACGTGCGCTTTCTGCCGAACCCGTACTGGGTCGACGAATTGCGTGACCACAACGGCCAGGAAGCGCCCGTGCGCGACTACGTGCTCGGTCACCCCGACGCCGCGGGTTTCCTCGATCTGTATACCGAGCTGGTGGGCATCGTGGGTCGCGGCTATCTGCGAGAGGGCAAGCGCTACATGACGATCAGCGTCGGCTGTACCGGTGGCAAGCACCGCAGTGTGGCGCTCTCGGAGGAACTCGCCCGGCGACTCGGCGAGATGACCGACGACACCGGCGCAGCCCCGTACGACGTGCGGGTGCTGCATCGTGATTTGGGGCGCGAATGACCGGCGTCGGTCGCATCGTCGCGCTCGGCGGCGGGCACGGCCTGTACGCGACGCTGACCGCGATGCGATATCTGAGTCCCGACGTGACCGCGGTGGTGACGGTCGCCGACGATGGCGGATCGTCCGGGCGACTTCGGGCCGAACTCGGGGTGATCCCGCCGGGGGATCTGCGAATGGCCTTGGTGGCGTTGATGTGTGCGCCCGCCGCCCTCGACGAACTTGCTGCCCGTGATGAGAGCGGCGAAGACCGCGCTCGTCACGATCGTTGGGCGCACGCCCTCCAGCACCGATTCGGCGGCCGCGGCGCGCTCGCCGGCCATCCCATCGGCAATCTGTTGCTCGCCGGACTCACCGAGGTCCTCGGCGGTACCGAGGCCGCGCTCGACGAACTGCGGACGGTCTTCGGGATCGACGGTCGGGTGCTCCCGATGTCGACGGTGCCACTCGACATCGAGGCCGACGTCTCGGGCCTGGAATCCGATCCGCGGATCAGCCGGTGCATCCGTGGCCAGGTGGCGGTGGCGACCACACCCGGAAAGGTGCGTCGTGTGCGTCTGCTGCCGGCAGAACCGCCCGCGTCCCGTGCCGCGATCGACGCGATCGACGCGGCCGATCTCGTGGTTCTCGGGCCGGGATCGTGGTTTTCCAGTGTGATTCCGCACGTTCTGGTCCCGGAACAACTTCAGGCTCTGCAGCGCACCGCGGCCCGCAAGATCCTCTTTGTGAATCTGGCACCGGAACCGGGTGAGACACCTGGGTTTTCGGTCGAACGGCATCTGCATGTGCTGCACGCCCATGCCGACCGGTTCCGCGTGGATCACGTTGTGGTCGACGCTGCGTCCGTGCCCGCCGGACGCGAGCGTGATCATCTGATCCGCGCTGCGGAGATGTTCGGTGCGCATTTGCATGTGGGTGACCTGGCCAAGGACGGGCAACAGGTCCATGACCCGGCCAAAGTCGCGACTCTGGTGAACGAACTGTGCGAACGTGAAGTCAGCCGCTAGGCTTGCCGGGCAGCGTGGGCCCCGTGGTGGTCCAGCGATTCTGGTGGCGACGGCCACGTGACAGGAGGACAGGGACTGGTGGCGATGACCGCGGCGGTGAAGGACGAACTCAGTCGTCTCGCGGTGACTCAGGTGAGTTGCCGAAAAGCCGAGGTGTCGGCGCTCCTGCGGTTCGCGGGCGGATTGCACATCATCGGCGGTCGCGTGGTGGTCGAGGCCGAAGTCGACATGGGCAATGTGGCCCGCCGTCTGCGTCGCGAGATCTTCGAGTTGTACGGATACAACTCCGATGTGCACGTGCTACGCGGTGGCGGTCTTCGGAAGTCGGCGCGCTACATCCTGCGGGTGACCAAGGACGGCGAGGGGCTGGCCCGGCAGACCGGGCTGCTCGATCTGCGTGGCCGCCCGGTGCGCGGTCTGCCGGCCCAGGTCGTAGGCGGCAGCGTGGCGGACGCGGAGGCGGCCTGGCGCGGAGCATTCCTTGCCCACGGTTCGCTCACCGAACCGGGCCGTTCGTCGGCGTTGGAGGTCAGCTGTCCCGGGCCAGAGGCGGCGCTCGCCCTGGTGGGCGCGGCCCGCCGGCTCGGTGTGGCCGCCAAGGCGCGCGAGGTGCGCGGCGCCGACCGCGTGGTGATCCGCGACGGCGAGGCGATCGGCGCGTTGCTGACGCGGATGGGCGCACACGACACCAGGCTCGTCTGGGAAGAACGGCGGATGCGGCGCGAGGTGCGTGCGACCGCCAACCGGCTCGCCAACTTCGACGACGCGAACCTTCGCCGATCGGCCCGGGCCGCCGTTGCCGCCGCCGCGCGCGTCGAGCGCGCACTGGAGATCCTCGGCGACGAGGTACCGGATCACCTGATCGCGGCCGGCCAGTTGCGGATCACCCACCGCCAGGCCTCGCTCGAGGAACTCGGCCAGCTCGCGGATCCGCCGATGACCAAGGACGCGGTCGCCGGACGTATCCGCCGGTTGCTGTCGATGGCCGACAAGAAGGCGCGGCAGGATGGCATTCCCGACACGGAATCCGCGGTGACCTCCGATCTCCTCGACGACGCCTGACTCTGACCCCGACGGGTTCACCTCCCGTTCACGTTCGCTCGTCCATTCACCCCTTACGTGCACCCTTCGGGGCATGTCCTACTAGGCTTAAGGATGGCGTGTCCGTGTTCGCGATCCTCACGAGCCCGGGCACGATCCCCGCAGAGCTCGATGAGGAAACCGCTAAGGAGCGCAACAGTGACTGTTCGGGTAGGCGTCAACGGATTCGGCCGGATCGGCCGCAACTTCTTCCGCGCCGTTGAAGCACAAAAAGCATTGGGCACCACCGACATCGAGATCGTTGCGGTCAATGACCTGACCGACAACGCGACTCTCGCCACCCTCCTGAAGTTCGACTCCATCCTGGGTCGTCTGCCCGAAGACGTGGGCCTCGAGGGCGACGACACCATCGTCGTCGGGGACAAGAAGATCAAGGCATGGGCCATCAAGGAGGGTCCGGCCGCGCTGCCGTGGGGCGATGTGGGCGTCGATGTCGTCGTCGAATCCACCGGCATCTTCACCGACGGCACCAAGGCGAAGGGTCACCTCGACGCCGGCGCCAAGAAGGTTCTCATCTCCGCTCCGGCGAAGAACGAGGACATCACCATCGTGATGGGCGTCAACGACGACAAGTACGACGGCAGTCAGAACATCATCTCCAACGCGTCGTGCACCACCAACTGCCTCGGCCCGCTGGCCAAGGTCGTCAACGACGAGTTCGGCATCGTCAAGGGTCTGATGACCACGATCCACGCCTACACGCAGGATCAGAACCTGCAGGACGGACCGCACTCCGATCTGCGTCGCGCGCGTGCGGCCGCCCTCAACATCGTCCCGACCTCCACCGGTGCGGCGAAGGCCATCTCCCTGGTGCTGCCCGAACTGACCGGCAAACTCGACGGTTTCGCGCTTCGTGTGCCGATCCCGACCGGCTCGATCACCGACCTCACCGTCGAACTCGAGAAGGGCCCCACCGCCGACGAGATCAACGCAGCGCTCAAGGCCGCCGCAGACGGACCGCTCAAGGGCATCCTGAAGTACTACGACGCGCCGATCGTGTCGAGTGACATCGTCACCGACCCGCATTCGTCGCTGTTCGACTCCGGTCTCACCAAGGTCATCGGCGGCAACATGGCGAAGGTCAGCTCCTGGTACGACAACGAGTGGGGCTACTCCAACCGCCTCGTCGACCTGGCGGGCCTCGTCGGCAAGTCCCTCTGAGCCTCGCTCCACCGACCTCAGGAGTCACACGAGAATGGCTGTACCCACACTGAAAGACCTTCTGGACGAAGGCGTTTCGGGTCGGGGAGTGCTGGTTCGATCGGATTTCAACGTCCCGCTCGACGGGTCGACGATCACCGATCCGGGCCGCATCCTCGCCTCCCTGCCCACCCTGAAGGCGTTGATCGACGCCGGCGCCAAGGTGATCATCACCGCCCACCTCGGGCGGCCGAAAGGGGAGCCCGATCCGAAGTACTCGCTGGCACCGGTCGCCGAGCGGCTCGGTGCGGAGCTTGGCCGCAACGTGCAACTCGCCGGTGACGTGGTCGGCTCTGACGCGCTCGCCCGGGCCGAGGGCCTGACCGACGGGGATGTACTCCTGCTGGAGAACATCCGCTTCGATCCGCGCGAGACCTCCAAGGACGAGGCCGAGCGTGAGTCCCTGGCCAAGGCGCTGGTGGAGCTCGTCGGCGACGACGGAGCGTTCGTCTCGGATGGCTTCGGCGTGGTGCACCGCAAGCAGGCGTCGGTGTACGACGTCGCCAAGCTCCTCCCGCACTACGCAGGAGAGCTGGTGGCCACCGAGGTCAATGTGCTGGCAAAGCTGACCCACGACGTGTCGCGCCCGTACGCCGTGGTGCTCGGCGGGTCCAAGGTGTCGGACAAGCTGGGTGTCATCGAGGCACTTGCGCCCAAGGTCGACACGCTGGTGATCGGTGGCGGTATGGCCTTCACCTTCCTTGCCGCACAAGGACATTCAGTGGGTTCGTCGCTGTTGCAAGAAGATCAGATCGACGTCTGCAAGGACCTCTTGGAGCGGTTCGGTGACGTGATCCACCTGCCGGTGGACGTGGTGGTGGCCGACAAGTTCGCCGCCGACGCCGAGTCCGACACGGTGTCCACCGATGCGATCCCGGACGGCTGGATGGGTCTGGACATCGGGCCGGAATCGGTGAAGCGGTTCGCCGCCGTGCTCGGCGGCGCGGAGACGATCTTCTGGAACGGTCCGTCGGGTGTGTTCGAGTTCGAGAAGTTCTCGGCAGGCACCAAGGGGGTGGCCGAGGCCATCGCCGGTGCCACCGCCAAGGGTGCCTTCACCGTCGTCGGCGGCGGTGACTCGGCGGCTGCGGTGCGGACGCTCGGGCTGCCCGATGATGGTTTCTCGCACATCTCGACCGGCGGCGGCGCGTCGTTGGAATACCTGGAAGGCAAGGAATTGCCCGGACTGAAGGTGTTGGAGAGCTGAATGTCAGGTTCACGTAAGCCGCTCATCGCGGGCAACTGGAAGATGAACCTGAATCATCTGGAGGCGATCGCGCTCGTCCAGAAGATCGCGTTCGCGTTGCCGGCGAAGTATTTCGACAAGGTCGACGTGACGGTCATCCCGCCGTTCACGGATATCCGCAGCGTGCAGACCGTCGTCGACGGCGACAAGTTGCTGCTCACCTATGGTGCGCAGGATCTGTCTGCACACGATTCCGGTGCTTACACCGGCGAGATCAGCGGTGCGTTCCTCGCCAAGCTCGGCTGCACTTTTGTGGTGGTCGGGCATTCGGAGCGTCGCACGATGCACGCCGAGACCGACGACGTGGTGCTGGCCAAGACCAAGGCGGCACTCAAGCACGGTCTCACGCCGATCGTCTGCATAGGTGAAGGACTCGACATCCGCGAATCCGGCGAGCACGTCGCGTACAACGTGGCGCAGCTCAAGGGCTCGCTGGCCGGGTTGTCGGCGGAGGAGATCGCGAAGGTCGTCATCGCCTACGAACCGGTGTGGGCGATCGGTACCGGCCGGGTGGCCAGTGCCGACGACGCGCAGGAGGTGTGCAAGGCGGTTCGCGAGACTCTCGTCGAGATCGCCGACGATGCCACCGCGGCATCGGTCCGGGTCCTCTACGGCGGATCGGTGAACGCCAAGAACGTCGGGGACATCGTCGGCCAGGCCGACGTCGACGGTGCACTCGTGGGTGGGGCCTCGCTCAAATCGGACGAGTTCGCCACGCTGTCGGCGATCGCCGCGGGTGGCCCGCTGCCCTGATTCGGGTACACCATCTGTACACTGTGGCAGGTTGGTCTCGAGACGCCTCGTGACCGGCCTGCCATCGGTGTCTTCGAGACATTTCTGATGGCTGACCTCAGACTTCTCGACAGAACAGGATCGCAAGCCAGTGTCAGTGGAAACCGCGCTCGATATCGGACTGATCGTGACGAGTGTCCTGCTCATCGTGCTCGTGCTGCTGCACCGCGGTAAGGGCGGCGGCCTGTCGTCCCTGTTCGGTGGCGGTGTCCAGTCCAGCTTGTCGGGTTCGAGCGTCGTGGAACGCAACCTCGACCGACTGACGATCTTCGTCGGCCTCATCTGGTTCATCCTCATCATCGGCGTGGGCGTCAACATCAAGCTGTCCTGACGCGCACGGCGCACCCCGCATCCAACCCGATGGCACCTGTGCCGTCGGGTTGTTGCATTTGTGACGAGAGTGTCCCTGCGGATCGGCGCCTCCGAGATGCCCCGACGACCGTTAGCCGGAATACTGAACGGCATGACTGAATCCCTCCCGTCACGGGGTGCCCCGGAATGGCGTCCGACAATCACCATCGCCGACCTCATCTCCGTCGACGACGAGGGTCGTGCGCTCACCGAACCGCTGCGCGAGGACATCAGGCTGCTGGGTGGAATCCTGGGCAATACCGTCCGTGAGCACGCGGGCGACGAGGTGTTCGACATCGTCGAGACGGCACGGACCGCGGCCTTCAAGATCCGTCACTCCGAGATCGATCGCGACGAACTCGCCGGCCTGTTCGTCGACCTGGACATCTCGGTGGCGCTGCCGGTGATTCGGGCCTTCAGCCATTTCGCCCTGCTGGCCAACCTGGCCGAGGACATCCACCGCGAACGGCGCCGGGCGATCCACGTTCGTGCCGGGGATCCACCACAGGACAGCAGCCTGGAAGCCACCTACGCCAAGCTCGCAGCGGCCGGACTCACCGACGACGCGGTCGGCAAGGCCCTCGCCGATGCCACCGTCGTCCCGGTCATCACGGCTCACCCCACCGAGACCCGCAGGCGGACGGTGTTCGAGGCGCAGAATCGCATCACCGAACTGCTCCGGTTCCGCAATCGCACCGAGCTGATGCCGGACGAGGACGCCACCGTCACCGAGTCGATCCGGCGACAGATCCTCACGATGTGGCAGACCGCATTGATCCGGTTGGAACGGTTGACCATTCAGGACGAGATCCGCTCCGGACTCCGGTATTACGACGCCTCGTTCTTCGACGTCGTGCCCAAGATCAACAATGCGGTTCGAGCCTCGCTGCGCGCCGCATACCCCGACGCCGGACTGGCCGACGATCCGATTCTCCGGATGGGTTCGTGGATCGGTGGTGACCGCGACGGCAACCCCTTCGTGACCGGCGAGATCGTGGAGATGGCAACCACTTTGGCTGCACGCACCGCGATCGGACATCACCTCGACGAACTGCACAAACTCGCGCAGGAACTGAGCATGTCGACGCGGCTGATGAACCCGGGCTCCGAACTCTACGAGTTGGCCGGTGTGTCCGCCGAGGAAGCCGCGGCCGACGAACCGTTCCGGCTTGCCCTGCGCCACATCCGTTCTCGGCTCGTCACCACGGCGACCGAGCTGTTCGGCGAGGAAGTGATGAAGGCCTCCGACCTGTTCCTGGTCAACGGGCGGCCGGCCTATGCGTCCGCCGACGAACTGCTCGCGGACCTCGACGTGCTCGATGCCGCATTGCGTGTCGGCAAGGACGACATCATCGCCGACGACCGTCTGCTCACGCTGCGAGAATCGGTGCGTACCTTCGGTTTCAACCTGTCGGGTCTGGACATGCGCCAGAACTCCGACATGCACGAGGAAGTGATCGGCGAGCTGCTCGCCTGGTCGGGGGTGCACCCCGACTACGCCTCGCTCGACGAGGACGAGCGGGTGGCGATCCTCTCCGCCGAGCTTCAGGCACGGCGCCCGCTGACGCGACCCGACGCCGACCTGAGCGAACTCGCGATCAAGGAACTGAACATCGTGCGTGCCGCGGCCGGCGCGGTTGCCAAGTTCGGTCCGCAGGCTGTGCCGAACTACATCATCAGCATGTGCACCTCGGTGAGTGACATGCTCGAGCCGATGATCCTGCTGAAGGAAGCGGGCCTCATCGACATCGACCCGGAATCGGGCAAACTCGTGTCCACGGTGCGCATCGTGCCGTTGTTCGAGACCATCGAGGACCTGCAGCAGGGCGCGACGACACTCCTCGCCGCGCTGGACCTGCCGTTCTACCGGGACCTCGTCGACTCACAGTCCGGAATGCAAGAAGTCATGCTCGGCTATTCCGACTCGAACAAGGACGGCGGCTACATGGCCGCCAACTGGGCTCTCTACCGCGGCGAGCTCGATCTGGTGGAAGCCGCCGAGAAAGCCGGAATCCGGTTGCGGCTCTTCCACGGTCGCGGCGGCACCGTCGGCCGTGGTGGTGGACCGAGCTACGACGCGATCCTCGCCCAGCCGCCCGGGGCCGTGCAGGGTTCGCTGCGCATCACCGAACAGGGTGAGATCATCGCGGCGAAATACGCAGAGCCGGTGAGCGCGGAACGCAACCTCGAGACGCTGCTCGCTGCGACCATCGAGTCGTCGCTGCTCGACGTCGAAGGCCTCGGCGACGACTCGGAAGACGCGTACACGAACATGGACGAGATCGCGGCGCTGGCGCGGTCGGCCTACAGCAAGCTGGTGCACGAGACCCCCGGCTTTGTGGAGTACTTCACCACCTCCACGCCGCTGTCGGAGATCGGTGCGCTCAACATCGGCAGCCGGCCGGCGTCGCGGAAGCAGACCGAGAAGATCTCGGATCTGCGCGCGATCCCATGGGTGCTGTCGTGGACCCAGTCGCGCGTGATGCTCCCGGGCTGGTACAGCACCGGGTCGGCATTCGCGGAGTGGATCGGCGATTCCGACGAGCGGCTCGCGACGCTGCAGCGCTACTACAAAGAGTGGCCGTTCTTCCGGACCGTCATGTCGAACATGGCGCAGGTGCTCGCGAAGTCGGATATGGGCCTGGCGCACCGCTACGCGCAGCTGGTTCCCGATCAAGAGTTGCGCGACAAGGTGTTCGGGATGATCGTCGACGAGCATGCCCTGACGATCGAGATGTACTCGAAGATCACCGGCACCGACGACCTGCTCTCGGACAACGCCGCGCTCAAGCGATCGGTGTACAACCGATTCCCGTACCTCGAGCCGCTGAATCTCCTGCAGGTCGAGCTGCTCCGACGCTTCCGCGCCGGTGACACCGAACCACGCATCCCGCGCGGCATCCAGCTCACCATGAACGGACTCGCGACGGCGTTGCGCAACAGCGGGTAGAGGTCGATCGGTAGCAGTAGTGGGCGGCGGGCGCGCACTATTGCTACGAAATCTTCTCCGCAGCGGCGTCGTCGAGGAACCAGATGGTCTCCTCGGTGCCGTGTGCGCCGGCGCACGGCCAATCGGCGGGATCGGCTCCTTCGTGCGCAGCGGCGACCGCCTCGGCCTTGTCGGCGCCGGCGACCAAGAACCACACGGCCTTGCTGCGGTTGACGACGGGAAGCGTCAAGGTGATGCGACGCGGGGGCGGCTTGGGTGAATCTTCAACCGCGACAACCGACTTCACGGACTCTGCGGTGGCCGGTGTGTGCGGGAACAGGGAGTTGATGTGCCCTTCGCCGCCCATGCCGAGGAGATGGATGTCGAAAAGGGGCGCAACCCCGTCGGAGGAGTTGGCGGCCAATACCGCTGCGTAATCGGCTGCGGCAGCGTTGATGTCGTCACCGAACGGCCCGTCCGAAGGTGCCATCGGATGGATGCGGTCGGGGTTCAGCGGGACCTTGTCGAGCAGCGCCTCGCGGGCCTGGCCGTCGTTGCGTTCCGGATCGTCGGCGGGGACGAATCGGTCGTCGCCCCAGTACACGTCGACCCGTGACCAGTCGACCGAGCCGCTGTCGGCGGCCAGCGCGGCGAGGATCGCGATGCCGTTGCTGCCACCGGTCAAGACGACGTGCGCATGACCGCGCTCCTGCTGCGCACGGGTGATCAGATCGACGAAACGCGTTGCGGCAGTAGCGACGAGCTCGTCCTTGGTATCGAAGACGAGGGTCTCGGTACTCATCAGGCGATACCTTCCACGATGATCTCGGTCGCACCGCGCAGTGCGTCGGCGTACACCTCGTCGGTGTCGAGTCGGCGCAGCTCCTCGATGAGGCACATGGGCAGATCGCGCCTGCTCATGGCAACTCGGCCATCGGGCTTGCCGGGTTCGGTGATGACGGCGTTGTTGTTCTGGTCGATCGCGAGGATCGTCGGCCCCTGCTGCCGTTGCAACCGAACCTCGAAGCTGCCCATCCTCCGGTAGACGGGCACCCCGAGGGCGGCGCGCATCCAGCCGGCGAGCAGGTCGACGGCGGGGGACAGTTGCGGTCCGGTGACCTCGACCGCCGTGATCGGATCGTGCGGCGGACGGTCGACGGTAGAGGCGAGAAGGGCTCGCCAATGGGTGATCTGGGTCCACGCGAGGTCGGTGTCACCGGGCGAGTACGTCGCCAGCCGGCGCGCGAGCACCGTCTCGGGATTGGCCGACTTTGACGCGTCGAGGATGCGTCGGCGACCGAGCTGACCCAGGGGATCGGCGGCCGGATACTCGGGCGCGGCACCGGGCCACCAGGTGACGACGGGGGTGTCTGGCAGGAGGAACGGCGTCACCACGCTGGCCGGCTGATCCGACAACTCACCGTGCAGCGCCAGCACCACGACTTCCGAGGCACCGGCGTCGCCGCCGACGCGGTACTGGGCGTCGAGCCGCGATTCCTCGTCTCGACTCCCGCGCGACACCACGATGACGCGGCTGGGGTGTTCACGGCTCGCACCGACAGCGGCTTCGATGGCGCCTTCGGTCGGCTCACCGTGATCCGCGCACACGACGAGCGTCAGCACACGGCCCAGGCTGATCGCGCCGCCGGACTCGCGGACGGAGACGATCTTCTTGGCCACCTCGTTGGTCGAGGTGTCGGGCAACTCGATGATCATCGGGTGATCTCCTCAGTGAGCGGTCGGGAGTGAGCTATCACGGCCGACGCCATGACCGTCCGGTCCGTTCGAGCATCTCGTCGGCCGACGCCGGACCCCACGTGCCCGATTCGTAGCTGTCCGGCGAACCCTCTTGCGCCCAGCAGTCGAGCACGGGATCGAGTATTTCCCAAGACAATTCGACTTCCTCGTTGACCGGGAACAGCGATGGTTCGCCGAGCAGCACGTCGAGGATGAGCCGCTCGTAGGCCTCGGGCGACGCCTCGGTGAACGCGGTGCCGTAGCTGAAGTCCATGTTCACGTCGCGAACCTCCATGCTGGAGGCAGGCACCTTGGAACCGAATCGCAGTGTGATGCCCTCGTCGGGCTGCACGCGGATGACCAGAGCGTTCTGGCTCAGTTCCTCCGTCATCGTCTTGTCGAAGGGGAGGTGTGGCGCGCGTTTGAACACCAGCGCGATCTCCGTGACGCGTCGGCCCAACCGCTTGCCGGTACGCAGGTAGAACGGCACGCCGGCCCATCGTCGGGAATCGACCTCGAGGGCGATCGCGGCATAGGTCTCGGTGGTCGAGTCCTTGGCGAACCCCTCTTCGTCCTTGAGTCCCGGAACCTTCTCACTGCCCTGCCAGCCCGGTCCGTACTGACCGCGGGCGGTGTTCTCCGCGATCGGCAAGATGTTGCTCGTCGCCGAGAGCACCTTGATCTTCTCGGCCTGTAACTGCTTGGGTTCGAAGGAGATCGGCTCTTCCATCGCGACCAGGGCCATCAGCTGGAGCAGGTGGTTCTGGATGACGTCACGGGCCGCGCCGATCCCGTCGTAGTAACCCGCGCGCCCACCGAGGCCGATGTCCTCGGCCATGGTGATCTGCACATGGTCGACGTAGTGCGAACTCCACAGCGGATCGAACAGCTGATTGGCAAAGCGCAGCGCAAGGATGTTCTGCACCGTCTCCTTGCCGAGGTAGTGGTCGATGCGGAACACCGACGACTCCGGAAAGACGCTGTTCACAATGGCATTGAGCTGTTTGGCGGATTCGAGATCGTGTCCGAAGGGCTTCTCGATCACCACACGTCGCCAGTTGTCGCGGTTGGACGAGGTGGCCAGGCCACTGCGATGCAGTTGTTCGCACACCGTCGGGAATGCGTTCGGCGGGATCGACAGGTAGAAGGCGTGGTTGCCGTCGGTCCCGCGTTCTTTGTCGAGGGTCGCGAGCGTGTCCTTGAGCCGGTCGAACGACGCGTCGTCGTCGAACGAGCCCTGGACGAACCGGAATCCCTCGGTGAGTCGTTCCCACACCTCCTCGCGGAACCCGGTGCGGGCGTGCTCACGAACGGCGTCGTGGACGACCTTCGCGAAATCCTCGTCGTCCCAATCGCGCCGCCCGAACCCGACCAGCGCGAACGACGGCGGAAGCAGACCGCGGTTGGCGAGATCGTAGATCGCCGGCATCAACTTCTTGCGGGCGAGGTCGCCCGTAACACCGAAGATGATGAGACTGCACGGTCCGGCAATCCGGGGGAGCCGCTTGTCACGTGGGTCGCGAAGCGGGTTGGACCAACGCTTCTCACCCCTGGGCACGCGCGTCAGCCCTGTGCGGCGGTCAACTGCTCGGCGGTCGCGCTGAGCAGATCGTTCCAGGCATCCTCGAACTTGCTCACGCCCTCGGTCTCCAGAACCTCGAAGACGTCCGCGAAGTCGATGCCGACCGCGGCGATCGCGTCGAACACCTCCTGGGACTCCTGACCGAGCCCGACGATCGACGAGGTGTTGACCCAGCCGTGGTCGGCGAAGGCATCCATCGTCTTGCCCGGCATGGTGTTCACCGTGTTGGGTGCGACGAGTTCGCTGACGTAGAGGGTGTCGGGGTAGTCGGGATTCTTCACGCCGGTCGAGGCCCACAGCGCTCGCTGCGGCCGCGCGCCCTGCGCCAGCAGGTCCGGGAAGCGCGACTCCACCTCGAAGATCTCCTGATACGCCTGGTAGGCCAGGCGCGCGTTCGCGAGGGCAGCCTTGCCGCGCAGTCCGAGGGCATCGGGGGTGCCGATGGCGTCGAGGCGCTTGTCGACCTCGGTGTCCACGCGGGAGACGAAGAACGACGCCACCGAGTGGATCGACGACAGGTCGTGACCGGCCAGGGCGGCCGCATCCAGGCCGTCGAGGTAGGCGTCCATGACCCCCTTGTAGCGCTCCACGGAGAAGATCAGCGTGACGTTGACGCTGATGCCCTCGGCGAGGACCTTGGTGATCGCGGGCAGCCCGGCCTTGGTCGCCGGGATCTTGATGAGGAGGTTGGGGCGGTCGACGATCTTCCAGAGTTCGACGGCCTGTGCGACCGTGCCCTCGGTGTCGTGAGCGAGGCGGGGATCCACCTCGATCGACACTCGACCGTCCACACCGTGGGACTCCTCGAACACCGGAGCCAGGACGTCGCACGCGTTGCGGACATCGTCGGTGGTGACGGTGCGAATGGTCGCGTCCACATCGGCTCCGCGCGCGGCCAATTCGTTGACCTGCGCGTCGTAGCTGGTGCCCTTCGACAGCGCGGCCTGGAAGATCGACGGGTTGGTGGTCACGCCGACCACCGATTTGGTGGCGATGAGGTCGGCGAGGTCGCCGGAGGAGATCAGGTCACGGGACAGGTCGTCGAGCCACACGGACACTCCGGCGGCGGACAGTTCGGCGAGCTTGCTGTTCTGGGTCACGGGTTTCCCTTTCGGGTTGCGCACGCAGGATGCGTACTTGTGGTGCGCTCGGGATCGCCGAACGCGATGGCGCCTGAGGTCAGGTTTTCCTCTGGTGACACGTCGATGTGCAGTTGTCAGCTCTTGTTCTCGATCGCGCGCTGCGCGGCACCCACCACGGCCTCGGCGGTGATGCCGAACTGCTGGTAGAGCACCTTGTAGTCGGCGGAGGCACCGAAGTGCTCGAGCGAGACGATCTCGCCGCCGGTGCCCACGATCCGGTACCACGGCATGGCGATACCGGCCTCGACCGCGACGCGCGGAGTCGACGGCGGCAGTACCGAGTCGCGATAACCCTGCGGCTGCTCGTCGAACCACTCCACACACGGCATGGACACGACGCGAGCCGCGATTCCCTTCTCCGCCAACGCCTTCTGGGCGTCGACCGCGAGGTACACCTCCGACCCGGTGCCGATGAGGACCACCTGTGCGTCGTTGTCGGAGTCGCTGAGCACATAGCCGCCCTTGGCCACACCGTCCGCGGAGGTGCCCTCGAGGATCGGGATGTTCTGGCGGGTGAGGGCGAGGCCGACGGGATGGTTCCGGCGGGACAGCAGGTGCTGCCATGCATAAGCGGTCTCGTTCGCGTCGGCCGGGCGGACGACGTCGAGGTGCGGGATAGCGCGCAGCGCCGCGAGGTGTTCGACGGGCTGGTGGGTCGGACCGTCCTCGCCGAGGCCGATCGAGTCGTGCGTCCAGACGTAGATCGGATCGATCTCCATCAGCGACGCGAGACGAACCGCCGGCCGCATGTAGTCGGCGAACTGCAGGAACGTGCCGCCGTAGGCGCGCGTCGGGCCGTGCAATGCGATACCCGAGAGGATCGAGCCCATCGCGTGCTCGCGGATGCCGAAATGCAGGGTGCGACCGTACGGATCGGCGGTCCATTTCTTGGTGCTGATCGACGACGGGCCGAACGACAGGGCGCCGTCCATGGTGGTGTTGTTGCTGCCGGCGAGATCGGCCGAGCCGCCCCAGAGTTCCGGCAGGATCGGCGCCAGGGCCGTGAGGACCTTGCCGGAGGCGCTGCGTGTCGCCACGTCCTTGTCGCCGGGCGTCCAGCTGGGCAGTGCGTCGGTCCAGCCCTCGGGCAGTTCATGTGCGTGCAGGCGGTCGAAGAGCGCCTTGGCCTCGGCGTTCTTGCCTGCCCATGCGTCGAAGCCCTTGGCCCACTCGGCCTTCGCCGCGGCGCCGCGCTCGGCGAGCTTGCGGGTGTGGCCGATGACCTCGTCGGTCACCTCGAAGTCCTTGTCCGGGTCGAAGCCGAGGACCTTCTTGGTGGCCGCCACCTCGTCGGCACCGAGTGCTGCACCGTGAATCCCGCCGGTGTTCATCTTGGTCGGCGCAGGGAAGCCGATGATGGTGCGCAGGCAGATGATCGACGGCTTGTCGGTGACGCCCTTGGCCGCCTCGATCGCGGCCTCGATGGCCACGACGTCCTCGCCACCCTCGACGGTCTGCACGTGCCAGCCGTAGGCCTCGTAGCGCTTGGCGACGTCCTCCGAGAGGGCGATGTCGGTGTCGTCCTCGATCGAGATCTGATTCTGGTCGTAGAAGACGATCAGGTTGCCCAGCTGCTGTGTGCCGGCCAGCGAACTCGCCTCGGAGGTGACACCCTCCTCGATGTCGCCGTCGGAGGCGATGACGTAGATGAAGTGGTCGAACGGGCTCGTGCCGGTGGGGGCGTCGGGGTCGAAGAGACCGCGTTCGCGGCGGCTGGCCATGCTCATCCCGACCGCCGACGCCAGACCCTGTCCGAGCGGACCGGTGGTGATCTCGACACCCTTGGTGTGCCGGAACTCCGGATGGCCCGGGGTCAGCGACTCCCAGGTGCGCAACGCCTCGAGGTCGGCGAGCTCCAGACCGAAGCCACCGAGATACAGCTGGATGTAGAGCGTCAGGCTCGAATGACCGCAGGACAGGACGAAGCGGTCGCGTCCGACCCAGGTGGTGTCGACCGGATCGTGCCGCATGACCCGCTGGAACAGCGTGTAGGCCAGCGGCGCCAGGCTCATCGCGGTTCCGGGGTGTCCGCTTCCGCATTTCTGGACCGCATCGGCCGCGAGCACCCGGGCGGTGTCGACCGCGCGAGTGTCGAGATCCGACCAGTCATCGGGGTGGCGAGGGGTGGTCAGTGCGCGGATCTCGTCTGTGTCGGCCACGGTCGTGGTGTCTCCTGTGCCTGCTCGGTGCTGGACGGTGAACAGGCCGACAAGCATTTCCCGACATACGGGAAGTCGGCCTGTACTCGTCACCAGAGTAATCGGCCGCCACCGAGGGCTGCGCGGCGAGTGGGCGATGCGTCGCCCCGATGGCCCGATTGCAGGTCAGCGCGGTGGTCAGGGCTCGATTCACGGATCGAGTTGGCATACGTCTACCATGCTGTGTAGTAGCCCGCCAGGCCCGTTTTCGGGCCGTGAGCCCCTCTTGCACACAGTTCGGGGCAGGCAGACGAGGAGAGCCGTGAGGATTGGGGAGCGCGTGAGCGGAGATCACACCGCCGCATCCCGTCCCACCGGATCCCAATCCGCGTCCCGTGCGACGGTGCAGGAGTCGCCGGCCCCGACGCCGTCGTGGCCACGGCGCCTCCAGGCGACAGTGCTGGCCTACATCGCGCTGACCAAGCCCCGCGTCATCGAACTCTTGCTGGTTGCGACCATCCCGGTGATGCTCCAGGCCGATCGTGGCCATGTCGACCTCGCGGTGATCGCGTGCACGCTCTTGGGCGGATGGCTGGGTGCGGCGAGCGCCAACACCCTCAACATGGTCGTCGACGCCGACATCGACAAGAAGATGAAACGCACCGCCCGACGGCCGTTGGCGCGTCGTGCCGTGGCTCCACGCAGCGCACTGATATTCGGCATCGTGCTGTGGGCAGCGTCCTTCGCGGTCCTCTGGCTGGCGGCGAATCTGCTGAGCGCGCTGCTGGTGTCGGCGACGATCATCTTCTACGTCGGCGTCTACACGATGATCCTCAAACGCCGCACGTGGCAGAACGTCGTGTGGGGCGGCGCTGCGGGATGCATGCCGACGCTGGTCGGATGGGCAGCCGTCACCGGGTCGCTGAGCTGGCAACCGATCGTCCTCTTCGGCGTGATCTTCTTCTGGACGCCGCCACACACCTGGGCGCTGGCGATGCGCTACAAGGAGGACTACAAGGCTGCCGGCGTCCCGATGTTGCCGGTGATCGCCACCGAGGAGCGGGTCACCCGGCAGATGGTGATCTACACCTGGCTGACCGTGCTGTGCTCGTTGGTGCTCATCCCCGCGACCAGCTGGATCTACGCCGCGGTCGCGATCCTGGCCGGCGCCTGGTTCGCCAGCCGTGTCCACATCCTCTACCGCGACACCCGACGCGGCGCCGAGGTCGCACCGCTGAAGATCTTCCTGCAGTCCAACGAGTACCTCGCCATCCTCTTCTGCGGGCTCGCGATCGACGCCGTCATCGGCCTGCAGACCATCGCCGACTACTTCTGACGCGACGAGGCTTCAGCCGGGGAATCAGTACGTGGCAGCCGAGTCGAGTGCACTGTGCATCCGCCGGGCTGAGGCATACAGCATTGCGCGCAGGGTGTTGGGGCCCACCTCTCAATCGGGCAGCAGCACCGTCGACCCGGTGGTCGCACGCGCCTCGAGATCGGTGTGGGCCTGCGCGGCGTCGGCGAGGCGGTAGCGCTGGCCGACCCGGACGTCGACCGTCCCGTCGGCGACGGCACCGAGAAACTCGCCCGCCCGCCAGCGCAACTCATCGGTATCGGCAATGAAGTGGGCGAGCGTCGGGCGTGTCACCGACAATGACCCCGCCGGGTTGAGACGCTGCAGATCGAACGGCGGGACCGGCCCGCTGGCCGCACCGAACAGCACGATGATGCCGCGCACGGCGGTCACCGCGAGCGACTGCTCGAAGGTGTCCGCGCCGACGCCGTCGTAGGTCACCGGTACGCCGCGCCCGCCGGTGATCTCTCGTACCTGCGAGACGAGGTCGTCGCCGTATCGGAGCACGTGGTCGGCGCCCGCGGCCGTCGACAGTTCGGCTTTCTCGTCCCCGGACACGGTGGTGATCACCGTCAGCCCGCGATTCTTGGCCATCTGGGTGAGCACCAGACCGACGCCGCCCGCGCCGGCATGGACAAGCACGGTGTCGCCGGCGGACGGATGTGCGCTGCCATCGAGGAGGTAGTGCGCCGTGAGGCCGCGCAACAGCGACGAGCCCGCGGCCGCGTCGTCGATGCCGTCCGGCACGGGTACGAGACGGGAGGCGTCGACCGCGACGATTTCGGCGTAACTACCGGCACTGTCGCACCAGCAGACGCGCTGCCCGATCTCGATGTCGGTGACCTCAGACCCGACCGACACGACGACACCGGCTCCCTCGCTGCCCGGAATATAGGGGGGAGTCGACGGGTACAGGCCGCGGCGGATGTAGGTGTCGATGAAGTTGACGCCGATCGCGGTGGTTCGCACCAGTGCCTCGCCCGGGCCCGGGATCGGGTCGGGGGCCGTGCCGTAAGCCATCACATCGGGTCCGCCATGGCGAGTCACCTGGATTGCACGCATGCCTTCTGTCTACACGTCGACGTCGGCGGACGGGGCCATAACAGTGTGTGACAGGAGCTACGTGCGTCGTCGGGCGAGGCTACCGCCCGGTATGCTCACCACCATGAGCGACGCCGCGACGACCCAGCCCACCGACGATCGAGCCGGCGACCAGAAGCCCACTGTGAGCGCTCCGAGTGACGTGGTTGCGTCGATCCGCAGCTTCGTCGGTCGCGAAGGCGGCGAGGCCAAAGCCGTACTGCAGCCCATCGGCAACGCGGGCGTGCGCATCACGCTCGTCGGCGAGCAGGGTGGCATCCTCGGCGATCGGGTGGTCGACGACATCGCCACCGCGAACGCCGTGGTCGACGCCATCGACGGCGTCGAGATCGCCGAGTGGGACCGTGAACTCACCTCGGCCGCGAACGTGAAGCCGTCGCACTACCGCAAGATGGCCGGCTGGGTAGCGGGCCAGAAGCGGTTCCCCAAAGCCCGTAACTCCGCGATCCTCTAGGGTCTTTTCCCGGGTCAACCCGCAAGAAAATAGGGGAGGAAACTCTTTCCCCTGGCCTCAGAGTCGTCCCCTATAAATTTCTAGGGGACGACTGTGAACCCCGGGGAAGAAACTCTTCCCCTAGATTTTTGCGAGCACGGCACCGACGCATTTGTCCAGGTCAGCGAGCCGGTCACCGACGCTTCGAATCAGTGGGCGCTGTCCGCAGTCTCTGGCGCAGTGTCGCGAGCAGCGGTCGGGGTGAATTCGAGCACCAGCCATGTTGCCCCGATGAGGAGTGCGGCGCTGCCGATCATGTGCGCGATCACGAGGGCGATGGGCAGGTCCGTCGCGTACTGCACCGCACCGATGACGCCTTGCAGGGCGAGTAGTCCGGCAAATGTGAGCGCGACGCGCTGTTGCGGCAGTTTCATCACGCGCGTGAACACCAGCAGCGCCAGGGCCAGTCCGATCAGCACGAACACCGCGTCTGCGTGCAATTGCGTCGCGTTGTCGGGAGCCAGGCCGTTGCGTGGCGCGTTGGCGTCCCCGGCGTGCGGACCGGAACCGGTGACGACGGTGCCGAGGTAGATGGTCACCCAGGTGGCGACGTAGGTGATCCAGGCGAGTTGCCGTCCCAGACGGGTCACCGCCGCCGATCTCGCCGGCTCCGGCTGCACGGGCGTCGTCAGGCGGGTGCGGTACACCAGCACCGTCGACCCGGAGACCAGCGCCATGGACAGCAGGAAGTGCAGTGCGACGACCCACGGGTTGAGGTCGGTGAGGACCGTGATGCCGCCGATGACGCCTTGGAAGGGGATTCCGAGCGCGAGAACGAGGACCAGCCACCGATCGGCACGTGTGCTGCCTGCGTGGCGCCACACGGCGGTGAAGGCAGCTATCGCGATGGCGATGAGCACCCAGGTGAGCATGCGGTTACCGAACTCGATCGCGCCGTGGTAGCCGAGAGCTTGGTGCGGCACGAACGAATTGTCGGTGCATTGTGGCCAGGTGGGGCAGCCGAGGCCCGAACCGGTGAGCCGGACCGCGCCGCCGGTCGCGACGATGCCGACGTTGGCCACCAACAGCGCGATCGCCCACCGAAACACGAATCGTGCGGTGGGTACGCCGAATCCCGGAACCCGCGACATCGCGCCGCCTCGGGGCCCGGCACCTGCCGGGTCGGTGCCGCGATCGGAGATTGCCGACCGCGATTCGTCGGAGATCGCCGAGGGTTTGGACGCAAAGGGTTTGGATGTCGTCATTCGAACCGGAACCACCTCACCGCCAGTGCGCCGGCGACCGCCGTCCACACGAGCAACACACAGATACCGAAGACATCCACCGTCGCATGCGATGCCCGTTCGAGCGCCTCGGTGAGGGCGCCCGACGGGGTGCAGCGCGCGACCCACCACACGGCGTCGGGTACGCGCGAGTCGAGTACCACGAGGCTTCCGATGCCGACCATCGCGAACCACAGAAGGTTGGCGAGTGCGAGCACCACCTCGGCCTTCAGGGTCCCGCCGAGCAGCAGTCCGAGGGCGGCAAAACATGCCGTCCCGATCGCGATGACCGCGGCACCCAGCAGCAGACCCAGCACGGCCGGGCGCCACCCGAAGGCAGCCCCGATCAACCCGAGCACGATCGACTGGAGGATCACCACCAGCAGGACCGCGACGGATTTGCCGACGATGATGCCCCAGCGTGGAATAGGTGTGGCACCAAGGCGTTTCAGCGCCCCGTAGCGCCGGTCGAATCCGACCGCGATGGCCTGGCCGGTGAACGCGGTGGACATCACGGCGACGGTCAGGATCGCTGGGACGAAGACGTCCGCACGCGCGGCCGGGCCGTCGCCGAGGCCTGTGTCGACGGGCAGCAGACACAGTCCCACCAGCAGTGTGATCGGGATGAACATGGTCAGGAGCAATTGCTCGCCGTTACGCAGCAGCAGTTTGAGTTCGAGTTGCGATTGCGCCGCGATCATCGCGGCGATGCGCGCGGGCTGCGGACGCGGGGTGAAGGTGCCCGCGGGGAAGAGTGTGCCGGAACTCATGAACGCAACGCCCGCCCGGTCAGGTCGAGGAACACGTCCTCGAGGCTGCGGGTCTCGACGCGCAGGTCGGTTGCCAGCACGTTGATCTTGGCGCACCAGGCGGTCACCGTGGCCAGCACCTGCGGCGTCACCTTCCCGACCACCAGGTAGGTGCCCGGCGCCGATTCGGAGCAGTGGTAGTCCTCGGGCAGGGCAAGCTCCAGCATCGTCAGATCCAGACCCCGTGGCGCGGTGAAGCGCAGCTCGTTCTCGGCGCCGCGGCTGGTGAGGTCGGCAGGGGTGCCGGCCGCGACGCAGCGGCCCCGGTCGATGATCACGACCTTGTCGGCGAGTTCTTCTGCCTCGTCCATCAGGTGGGTGGTCAGCAGGACCGACACGCCATCGGCTCGGAGGCGGTCGACGAGATCCCAGACGACCAGGCGCGCGTGCGCGTCGAGTCCGGCGGTCGGTTCGTCGAGGAACACCATCTCCGGACGGCCGACGATGGCGCACGCCAGTGAGAGTCGCTGTTGCTGGCCGCCGGACAGCCGGCGGAAAGAGGTGCGGCGCACGTCGGTCAGGCCCAACGCGCCCAGCAGCCAGTCGGTGTCGATCGGGTCCGCCGAATACGACGCGACAAGTCGCAGCATCTCCTCGGTGCGAGCCCCGGGGTAGGCGCCACCGCCTTGCAACATCACACCGATGCGCCTGCGGAGTTCGTCGTTGTCCGAGCGTGGGTCGAGACCCAGAACGCGGACCGATCCTTCGTCGGGGGCGGCGAATCCTTCGCAGATCTCGACCGTGGTGGTCTTGCCGGCGCCGTTGGGGCCCAGCAGGGCGAGGATCTCGCCGCGTCGGAGTTCGAGGTGGAGACCGTCGACGGCGGTGTGCTCGCCGTACCGCTTGACCAGTCCGCGGACGGTGAGTGCAGGGTCGTCGTGACCGGGAACGTGTTTGACGGCGTCACTGCCGCGGCGATCCACCTTGGGATCGTCGCTGTTCAACCGGTGAGACGTCGTGCCGTGCACAACGCTCAGCCTAGGCGCTCGATCACGCCGAACGAAAAAACGGTGTACCCGGATGCGATCGCGCTCACGTCGTCGTACGCGATGGCTCGGTGGTGTCGCCCGAGGCCTGCCGTCTTCGGCGCCTGCGGGTGATCGGATCGTCCTCGAAAAAGACCGCGGTGAGCACCGCGACCATGATGACGCCGGCCAGAACGCCCTGTGCCAGTACGACTCCACTGGTGTTGGAGCTGGTCGGCATGACCACGATCGCGATGATCGCCGACGCCGCGATGGTCGACAGGCGGAACCATGGACCGGTCGCCCACGCGGCGAGCGGGATGACGGCCCACAGCAAGTACCAGGCCTGGACGAACGGAAAGAACACCACGACTGTGGCCATTGACACACCGAGGGCGCCCAGCGGATGAAGGCGGCCTCCCAGGGTCGCGAGCATCCATCGCACGATGAACACCCCGGCGATCAGCTGGCCGATCGGGCGGCCGACCTCGAGAACCGCCTGGGTGTGGTCGCCCAGGCCGAGGTTGACCCCGATTCGACCGGTGGTCACCGACAGCAGTGTGGGCATCGACATCCACGAGCGCACGATCGCGCCGGTCGACAGTGTGCCGGTCCAGCCGAAACCGAGGCCGGTGCCGAATCCGATCACGAGCATCACCACGCCGACGACCACGATGTAGAAGCCCGCCGACATGGACAGCGCATAGACCGTGTGTCTCGATCGCGACCACCACTGACTGGGCGGCGCATGCCGCAGCGCGGGCAGGGTTGCACCCCACCGGAGCGCGAGTGCGATCCCGACGAATCCCAGTGCGAGCATCGAGGTGAACTTGACCATCGTCGACGCGGCGAGGATGGCCGCACCGGCGATGAGAATCCATCCGCTTCGCGTGGGGATGAGCGTGCCGGGTTTTCGGAGCAGATCGGCACTGTAGATCGCTCGGAAACTGAACTCGAGGCCCACGAGCATCAGGCCGAGCATGAGCGCCTCGTTGTGGATGCCGCCGACCAGATGCAGGATGAGCAGCGGATTCATCGCGCCGAGCCAGATCGCCGCCACCGACGACACCCCACATCGCTTGGCCAGACGGGGCAGCGCCCAGACGATCAGGGCGATGCCCACGAGGGCGACCATGCGGTGCAGGAAGATCGCGGCGGTGATGTTGTCGCCGGTGATCGCGGTGATGCCTTCACCGAGCCACAGGAACAGGGGGCCGTAGGGGGCGGGGGTGTCACGCCAGAGGTTGGGTACCGAGCGGGTGAGCACGTGCTCGATGCCGAGCCCGTTCATCGGGCTGACCGTGTAGGGATCCATTCCCCGGTAGGCGATCGCGCTCTGGGCGAGATACGAGTAGATGTCCTTGCTCAGCAGCGGTGGCGCGACGACGATCGGCGCGATCCACAGCAGCAGGGTCCGGTCGGCCTGCCGGCGGCTCATCCGGCGTGCTGGACTTCGGCCGTTGCGGACCTCGACCGACAACCTGCCGACCGCGAACCGGCCCAGCAACAGCCAGGCGACGACGAGCGTGATGGTGCCGCCGATGGACAACGCAAGCGCCGTGCCGAACATCCGTGAAGGCAGCGACAGCACGCGCATCCCGGCCACCGGATTCTGCAGCACGGGGATCGCGCCCGTGCCGAGGGAACCGATCAGGATGAGCACTGATCCGGTGGCACCGAAGAGCTTGATTCGGCGCAGTCGGCGGGTCTCCTCGGCATTGAGCGGACCGACCTCGCGTTCGTCGTCGTGAAGTCGTGCGACGGCCTTGCCATAATTTCCGGGCCGGTCGATCGCGTCGCCTGCAGAGGATGGCGTGGTCGTCTTGCTCAGTCCGAAGTAGTCCAGCGCACGGCGCAAGACTGTGGTTTCGGGCACAGGACGACTGTAATCGGCGCTGCACAATGCCGGGTGAGCGGCCCGCGGCGGTTGGTCGGGGCACGATCACTCGGCTCGCTAAGGGCACCCTTGCTGGAACGCGGGAATCAATTACGTCACACTTGTGTTGTGAAAACCATGCGGAACGATCCTGTGCTGTCTGCCGACAGCTCCGGTGCCGTCCCGTCCGGTTCGGCCGATCCGGCCACGCATCACGATGGCGAGACCCGGGCTGCGGTGGTGACACTGCTCGTCGAGGACGGCCCGCTCACTGCGGGTGAGATCGCGGCCCGTCTCGGAATCAGCGCCGCCGGAGTTCGTCGGCACCTCGATGCCCTCACGTCAACCGGTGATGTGGAGATCTCGTCGTCGGGCTTCGGTCAACGCGGCCGTGGCCGACCGGCGAAGTGGTTTCAACTCACTGCGACCGGCCGGGGTAAGCTGCGCCACGCCTACGACGACCTCGCCGGCGCCGCGATGCGCAAGCTACGCGACATCGGTGGTGGGGACGCGGTCGAGAACTTCGCCCGGGAACGGGTGGAGCGGATCGTCGCGGGTGTTCGGCCCGCCGGGGAGACGGTGAGCGTCGCCGAGACGGTCGGCGACATCGCCGACGCCCTCACCAGCGCCGGATACTCGACCAACACCCGTGAGGTCGGGACCGGGTTGCAGATCTGCCAGCATCATTGCCCGGTCGCGCACGTGGCAACCGAGTTCCCCGAGTTGTGCGAGGCCGAAACCGCGGTCTTCACCGAATTGCTCGGGACCCATGTGCAGCGGCTCGCGACGATCGCCAATGGCGACTGCGTGTGCACCACCCACGTGCCGCTACACCCTGTACCGCAAGTCCCGACCCAGCAAGTCCAGACCGAGCAAGCCCCGAGCGACGCACAGCCCGCGCCGACTCCCGCCCAGAAGCTCCCGCAAGGGACAACCCGAAAGGTCTCGCGATGACAGTCACCGAGCCCACCGCAACCGACGGTGCACCGATCAAGGCCGCACCGCTGACCCAGGAGGAGACGATTGCCTCCCTGGGCAAGTACGGTTACGGCTGGTCCGATTCCGATGTCGCGGGTGCCAGCGCCCAGCGTGGCCTGTCGCCGGCAGTCGTCGCTGACATCTCGGCGAAGAAGAGCGAGCCCGAGTGGATGCTCGAGCAGCGGCTGAAGGCCCTGAAGATCTTCGATCGCAAGCCCATGCCGCACTGGGGTGGCGAACTCGACGGCATCGACTTCGACAACATCAAATACTTCGTCCGCTCCACTGAGAAGCAGGCGACGAGTTGGGAAGAGCTGCCCGAAGACATCAAGAACACCTACGACAGGCTGGGCATCCCCGAGGCGGAGAAGCAGCGCCTCGTAGCCGGTGTCGCCGCCCAGTACGAGTCCGAGGTGGTCTATCACCAGATCCGTGAGGACCTCGAGCAGCAGGGTGTCATCTTCCTCGACACCGACACCGGTCTCAAGGAGCATCCGGAGATCTTCCAGGAGTACTTCGGGTCGGTGATCCCGGCAGGCGACAACAAGTTCTCCGCGCTCAACACCGCGGTGTGGTCGGGTGGCTCGTTCATCTATGTGCCGCCGGGCGTGCATGTCGACATCCCGCTGCAGGCCTACTTCCGCATCAACACCGAGAACATGGGTCAGTTCGAGCGGACGCTCATCATCGTCGACGAGGGTGCCTACGTGCACTACGTCGAAGGCTGTACCGCACCGATCTACAAGACGGATTCGCTGCACTCGGCGGTCGTCGAGATCATCGTGAAGAAGGGCGGACGCTGCCGTTACACGACGATCCAGAACTGGTCGAACAACGTCTACAACCTGGTGACCAAGCGTGCCAAGGCAGAGGCCGGCGCCACCATGGAGTGGATCGACGGCAACATCGGGTCCAAGGTCACCATGAAGTACCCGGCGGTGTGGCTGACCGGTGAGCACGCCAAGGGCGAGGTGCTCTCGGTCGCGTTCGCCGGTGAAGGTCAGCATCAGGACACCGGATCGAAGATGGTCCACCTTGCGCCGAACACGTCGAGCAACATCGTCTCGAAGTCGGTCGCCCGTGGCGGCGGACGTGCGTCCTACCGCGGTCTGATCAAGGTCAACAGCGGTGCCCACGGCAGCCGGTCGACGGTGAAATGCGATGCGCTGCTTGTCGACACGATCTCCCGCAGCGACACCTATCCGTACGTCGACATTCGCGAGGACGACGTGACGATGGGCCATGAGGCGACCGTGTCCAAGGTGAGCGACGACCAACTCTTCTATCTGATGAGCCGTGGTCTCACCGAGGACGAGGCTATGGCCATGGTGGTGCGCGGCTTTGTCGAGCCGATCGCGAAGGAACTCCCGATGGAGTACGCACTCGAACTCAACCGGCTGATCGAGCTTCAGATGGAAGGAGCGGTCGGCTGATGGCGGACCCGACACTGGCACCTGCTGCCAATTCGATTGCCGGCAACAAGGGTGAGCAGTTCACGTCCTTCGACGTCAACGCCTTCGAGGTGCCGAGTTCGCGCGATGAGGCGTGGCGGTTCACTCCGTTCCGCAGGCTTCGCGGTCTGCACGACGGTTCCGCGACGATCTCGGCCGAGGCGACCGTCGAGGTCACCGGGGTCGCCGACGGCGTGACCGTCCAGACCGTCGGCCGCGATGACAAGCGGCTGGGTGACGGTGGTGTGCCCTTCGACCGCATTGCGGCGCAGGCATATTCGTCGTTCACCCAGGCCACGGTGATCACCGTCGGCAAAGAGGTCGAACTCGGCGAACCGGTGGTCGTCCACCTCGACGGCCCCGGTGAGGGCGAGGTCGGGTACGGACACATCCAGGTTCGCCTCGAACCGTTCGCCCGCGCGGTGGTCGTCCTCGATCAGAAGGGCAGCGGAACCTACGCGGAGAACGTGGAATTCGTGGTCGGCGACCAGGCCGCACTGACGCTGGTGAATGTGCACGACTGGGCCGACGACGCGGTGCACGTGGCCGCTCACCATGTCCGGGTCGGACGCGACGCGACCGTTCGTCACTTCGCATTCAGCCTGGGCGGCAACCTGGTTCGACTCTCCCCGGTGGTGCACTACGACGCACCGGGCGGAGACGTCGAACTGTGGGGCCTGTACTTCGCCGACGCGGGGCAGCATCTCGAGCAGCGCCTGCTCGTCGATCACAGTCAGCCGCATTGCCGGTCGAATGTCGTCTACAAGGGTGCGCTGCAGGGCGACACCTCGGGCGATCGGTCTCGCGAGGCGCACACCGTGTGGATCGGCGACGTGCTGATCCGCCCGGAAGCCGAGGGCACCGACACCTTCGAGTTGAACCGAAACCTGGTGCTCACCGACAACGCACGCGCCGACTCGGTGCCGAACCTGGAGATCGAGACCGGCGAGATCGTCGGCGCCGGACACGCCAGTGCCACCGGGCGATTCGACGACGAGCAACTCTTCTACCTGCAGGCCCGCGGCATCCCGGAGGATCAGGCGCGCCGCCTGGTCATCCGCGGCTTCTTCCGCGAGATCATCGCGAAGATCTCCGTGCCGGACATCCGCGAGCGTCTCGAAGCCGCAATCGAAGAAGAACTCGAACTCGCCGGCGCCTGACCACTCGACCATCTCGCCCACAGCCCACAACGAAAGACCGTTCATCACCATGACCACACTGGAAATCCGAGACCTGCATGTCGACGTCGCACAGACCGACGCCGACGCCGAGCCCATCCACATCCTCAAGGGTGTCGACCTCACCGTGAAGTCGGGGGAGACCCACGCGATCATGGGCCCCAACGGTTCCGGCAAGTCGACGCTGTCGTATGCCATCGCCGGTCACCCCAAGTACGAGGTGACCCAGGGGTCCATCACCCTCGACGGTGAGGATGTTCTCGAGATGAGCGTCGACGAGCGGGCGCGCGCCGGACTGTTCCTGGCCATGCAGTACCCGGTTGAGGTTCCCGGAGTCTCGATGTCGAACTTCCTGCGCACCGCCGCCACCGCCGTGCGCGGCGAGGCCCCCAAGCTGCGGCACTGGGTCAAGGAGACCAAGGAGGCGATGACGGCGCTCGAGATCGATCCGGCGTTCGCCGAACGCAGTGTCAACGAGGGCTTTTCGGGCGGCGAGAAGAAGCGTCACGAGATCCTGCAGCTCGATCTGCTCAAGCCGAAGATCGCGATTCTCGACGAGACCGATTCGGGCCTGGACGTCGACGCGTTGCGCGTGGTGTCCGAGGGCGTGAACCGCTACAAGGAGAACGAGCACGGCGGCATCCTGCTGATCACGCACTACACGCGGATCCTGCGCTACATCAAGCCCGAGTTCGTGCACGTGTTCGTCAACGGACGGGTCGTCGAGTCGGGCGGTCCCGAACTTGCCGACGAACTCGAGGAGAACGGCTACGTGCGGTTCACCTCCCCGGCCAAGGCCGGCTGAGTCCGACCGAAGGAGGTGTCATCAGTGACGCTGTCCACCCAAGCCGCGGCTCCGGCGTTCGACGTCGAGGCGTTGCGGGCCGACTTCCCGATTCTGTCGCGCACGGTGCGGGATTCGAAACCGTTGGTGTACCTGGACTCCGGGGCCACCTCGCAGCGGCCCGTGCAGGTACTCGACGCGGAGCGCGAGTTCCTGACCCAGCACAACGCCGCTGTTCACCGCGGTGCGCACCAGCTGGCCGAGGAAGCCACCGACGCCTATGAGGATGCGCGTGAGGTGATCGCGCGTTTCGTCGGTGCCGACGCCGACGAGCTGGTGTTCACCAAGAACGCCACCGAGGCGTTGAATCTGGTGTCTTACACGCTCGGTGACGATCGCGGTGCGGACATCTTCGGCGGGAGGCAACTCGGCGGAGGCGACACCGTCGTCATCACCGAACTCGAGCACCACGCGAATCTCGTTCCGTGGCAGGAACTGTGCCGCCGGACGGGTGCGACGCTGCGCTGGTACGGCGTCACCGATGACGGTCGGATCGATCTCGACTCACTCGAACTCGACGACACCGTCAAGGTGCTTGCGTTCACCCATCAGTCGAATGTGACCGGCGCCGTCGCCGATGTGGCCGAACTCGTGCGCCGGGCCCGAGCAGTCGGTGCTCTCGTCGTGCTCGACGCCTGCCAGTCGGTTCCGCACATGGGGGTCGACTTCCGAGCGCTCGACGTCGACTTCGCCGCCTTCTCCGGGCACAAGATGTTTGGTCCGTCGGGTGTGGGTGTCCTCTACGGCCGCGCGGAGTTGCTGAATGCGTTGCCGCCCTTCCTGACCGGCGGGTCGATGATCGAAACCGTCACCATGGAGGTGTCGACGTACGCGCCGCCTCCGCAGCGGTTCGAGGCCGGTGTGCCGATGACGTCGCAGACGGTCGGCCTGGGCGCGGCGGTGCGCTACCTCGAGGCGATCGGTATGAACGCGATTGCCGAGCACGAGCATGCGCTGGTCGCCTACGCATTGGAGCGCTTGTCGCAGATCGAGGGACTCCGCATCATCGGGCCGGCGACCGCCGAGAATCGTGGTGGGGCAGTCTCGTTCGTGGTCGACGGAATCCATGCCCACGATCTCGGGCAGATCCTCGACGACGAAGGGGTCGCCATCCGCGTCGGACATCACTGCGCGTGGCCGCTGCACCGCCGGTTCGGGATCGCCGCGAGTGCGCGCGCTTCGTTTGCCGCCTACAACACGCTGGCCGACGTCGACGCACTGACGGCAGCAATCGTGCGTGCCCAGGACTTCTTCGGGAGCCGGTGAGTGCATGCGGATGGAGCAGATGTACCAGGACGTGATCCTGGACCACTACAAACACCCACACGGGCGCGGACTGCGTGAACCGTTCGGTGCCGAGGTCCACCACGTCAACCCCACCTGCGGCGACGAGGTGACGTTGCGCGTCACGGTCTCCGACGACGGCGCCACGATCGCCGACATCTCCTACGACGGGCAAGGATGTTCGATCTCGCAGGCCTCCACGTCGGTGCTCTACGACCAACTGGTCGGCCAATCGGTGGAATCGGCTCTGGCGACCGTGGATTCGTTCAATGCCATGATGACCTCCCGCGGCAAGGATCCCGGTGACGAGGAGATCATCGGTGACGGGATCGCCCTGGCCGGAGTGAGCAAATACCCCGCGCGCGTGAAATGTGCCCTCCTCGGATGGATGGCCTTCAAAGACGCGCTCGCACAGACCATCGACGACCGAGCGGAGTCAGCATGAGTGACGAAACCACCACCACCGAGGCACCTGAGTCTTCCGGGGCGCCCACCGCCGAGACGGGTCCGGCCGGAACCCCTTCCGCGCCGGCCACGTCTTTGCCGGCGCTGGAGGATGTCGAGGAGGCGATGCGCGACGTCGTCGACCCGGAACTGGGCATCAACGTCGTCGACCTCGGATTGGTCTACGGCATCGAGATCACCGACGACGCGGTCGCCAAGATCGACATGACCCTCACCTCGGCGGCCTGCCCGCTGACCGACGTCATCGAGGATCAATCTCGCGGTGCCCTGGTGAACAGCGGCCTGTGTACCGACATGGAGATCAACTGGGTCTGGCTGCCGCCGTGGGGACCCGACAAGATCACCGACGACGGCCGGGAGCAGCTGCGCGCCTTGGGTTTCACTGTCTAGTTGCCGACTTCGAGGCCACTCACGAGGACGCGCGATTCGTGGCTGGACTTGAAGAGTGCTGCCGTCAGCCTCCTGAACTGCTGAAACTCACTTGCTGGTTGAATAGCGCAACGCGGCCCTGCGCGTGTGAGCGTGTCGAAACCCGGCGAGTAACAACGTCAGCGACCACCAGGTTGCGGACATGGCCGTCTCGGCAGATCCGATACGGCTCGCCCCGTGAGGCTCGCCTACTAAACTCAATCAGAGGACGTGGCTACTAAACCGATAACACGGGTGGATCCAGTGTTCTCGTGTCTGAGCACTCCCGCAGAGTTCGCCCACCTACTCGTCGAGCCTGCCGAGCCACCAGATGCTCAGCACGAGAACGGCAATCAGGGCAATGCCGCCAGCCAGAAATCCGGCGCCGCTTGCCACTGCTCCAATTAGCAGATCGCGGATTCCCAAGTATGCGAGGTAGCACCCTCCCCCCACCATCAGAAGCGGCACGAGCACGAGGAGTGCGAACACCAACACGTCCTCGACCCTCCTATGCCAACGTGTCGGCCGCGGATCCGTTTTGGGCTCAACACGTTTCGCTACTACCGACGGATAGGATTTCTGAAACGCAACCGCGTGCTTGTTGGCCGCCGCGACCCTGCCCTTGTCAGCGAACTGGAAGAGCACCATCCCGACATCATCGGCATACTCTATTGCTGCCCGCGAGTAGCCGGCCTTGGCGAAGTAGAGCATCTTCTCGTTCCGGCGCCATCGGCTGTTCCGTTGCAGCCAAGCGCCCGCCAACTGCTGGGTGCTCGGCCGACCCACTGGCTTGCTCTGCCATTTGACCTGGGCGACAGCTGCTGGCGCAACCACGTCGATACCCTTGTCGGCTGAGGCCTGAGTTGCTTTCGCCTCCGGGAACCCCAGCTTGCGCATGATCTGCGCAGCTCGTTCCTCTGCCTTCGCGGCTTCGGCCCGTAACTCACGTTGCCGGCCCGGCATGTGTGAGAGGAGCGCGTCGGCAACCGGGGTAACGGCTTCATCTTCAGCGGCGTCGGAGAATGCCTCGTCCGGCTCCGCCGCGTCGCCGGGAGTCACCGCACACATCCGATGGAGCTCGGGTCTAGAAGAGTTGGCATGGCCAACATCATGTCCACAAGGCGGCCCACGGACAGTCCTCCGACCGGACGAATCCCGTGTGCCCGTCGCGAAGCCCAGCGCGAGCGACCTGTACCACCGCCACGCATTAACGACGGGTTGATCGCCTCGTAAGCCGAGCATGGAGACGGCTTCGACAGGCAGGTGACGCGGCGACGGATGACCGATGGATCGAAGTCTCCCGGTCGGGGTTTGCCCACGAAGCCGAGGGTTTGGCGATGCTTCGGAGCATCAGCCCCGACGCCTCGCCGTACCGTGCGTGGACGAACTTCGAGTCATGGACAACCACGGCTGCTGTAACGAGGTCGACGCCCTGATCCTCGGCCGGCGTCTGCACGTGGTGGGGCTCAAGGCGCACACCGGCGTGCTCAGCGGCAACGAAAAGAATCGGCTCTTGACCGCGCGAAACGGACGCAGTCGCACCCAGCGGTCCGCGTTGCTCACCACCCGACAGAAGGCACAGAAGCTGGCCTCGCGCCTGAAGGAAGAGGCTCGCAAGAACAGGCTCGATCCCGAAGAGGTGTTGCGGGCGGTACCGTTCAACCAGGAAGAGGTCTTCTTCCATGGTGAGATCTGCCGCGCGGAACGGGACTCTCCCCACGAGTTCACCCGTCGATCAGCTGCGCTGCTCTGCGCCCGATGAGACCAGCCAGGGTGCTACGGAGTCCGGGCACTGAGTCGCCGATCTCGGCTTCAACCGCGGGCCACGATTCCTGAACGGACCGGACATACCCGGCGACGATGCTCTCCAGATCTGTGGTCGCGCCTAGCTTGCGCTCGATCCTGGCGAAATGCCGCAACTTGATACGGTCGAAACGTCTGGTCCCACCGAGCCGCAAACCGAGATCCTCATTGCCTTCCAATTGAGGCCGGTACAGTTCGGTGCAGACAGCATCGTACAGTGGGGAGAGCACAGGTGTGCGCGGGTCCTTGTAGAGAAGCGACCAATTCTTCAGGTGCGCGTCGCCGTTCCCGACCAAGACAAAGAAGGCGAGACGGCGAGCAAACTCGCGAAGGCTTTTCGTATCGTGACCTCGGAAGACCAGACCGCCGAGCGATTCGAAGTTACCGAAATACTTGTCTTCCGGGTACACGCCTCTGACCTGAGCGAGATCCTCCATGTGAACACGAGTTCCGCCCGCGGTGCGATCAAAACGTCGGATCGCGTATGCCCACTCCTCTTTGCCCGGCCACGCCGATGCCGGTAGTCCCTTAATGTCTTCACGATGTACCAACCTAGTCTCAGGTACATCGAGGCCACTGATTCGGGCGAGAGTCATCACATGGTATTCGTTCGCGGGAACATGCGGGAACTCGCGATCTGGCAGCTTGACGATCCAGTCACCGCCCTCGCCTGAAGCGGGACAGGTGAATCGTCCAGCGTCACGCAACATCGAGAACTTGAGACCGATCCCGGCGAGGGAGAATCGCCATCCCGCTCCCGATGCCCCGGCATATGTGGGCGCCTGCATATCCGATGGGACGTCGGTGTCGTCGGCCTCAGGTTCCAAGACGCGTACGGCTCCGGGAAGATCATGGCCGACCTGTCCGAGCAGCTGGATTTCCCGATCTTTGGAGACGCCCCGATCGATTGCGATCCACGTTCGGAGCTGCCCTTCGGGAAGAAGGTTGGAAAACCACGGCGGAAGCCGGAGATTTGCCGATACGCGTCGCGACAAGGATTCCTCAAACCGGAGCCCGAGCACGTTCCGATTCGGATCGTCGATGTAATCGTCGTCGAACTCGAACCAGCTGTAGTTTTGGGAGTATCTCAGATATCCGATCTTCTTGTCATGAAGCAATACCGCCAGTCTCGATGTCTCATCGGCCACGTTATTGTCCCGCTACGTCGAAACCGTCGAGGTCGAGATCCTCGTCGTCATCGATGAGAAAACTGTCGAGGGAGACAGAATTCTCGAATCCCAATTCCCACCGACTCTCGAGGAATTCCTTCACAACAGTCTGGATTTCTTGCTGTCGTTCTTCGGTGAAATCCGCCCAGTTCTTCGCGGTGAACGCGTAAGCGGCGGTAGGGCTGATGACATGGGACTTGAGTACGTCTGGCCAGACTGTCTCGATCGACGAACTGCCGACAGCCAACAGTTCGACGATCTCGCGTGGCCGTAGTTCGACACCCGGCAGCATGAGCCAGCGCGCTGCGGTATCGGTTTCGCCCTCCGCTGAGGTACCTCGAGGCACCACCGCCGTCAATGCTTCGCGTGGCGTCTGTGAATCACCTAGAGATTCAGCAAGCTCACGACGCTCGATGGTGTGCCCATCAGTGAGCGATCGGGGACCCTTCTCCCACATCGCACATGTCACGATCTTGCTCTGCGCGTGGTTGGTACGAAACTTCGACACATCGGGAATGCGCAGCATTACCTGCGGAACTGCTTCCAGAAGCGCGGTGAGCGTGGTGCCGATATCCGCAGGATCGACCTTTGTGCAGAATGCTCGTGCAGTCCCCGTCGTGGAACCCGGAACCACCCCAGGACCCGCGGACGCGGCTCGCCAGAGCCATCGACGCAGCAGCTGGCGTTCACGCGGATTTTCCAGTGCATGGTGCGCGAAGACTCTGGTTAGCACGATGAGCAGATGCCGGTAGGGCAGTAGTGCGAAATGCGGGACATCGCAGTCACGCTGAAGGAAGTGGACCGCGTGTGTCAGTGCGATGGCTGCCTCCGCGTAGGCCGTCTGCACCGACTCACCGGGAAAATCGCTGGAGACTCGCCGCTGATCGTCGAACTCCAGGCGAATCTCTCGTGTGATGTCTGGGCCTCGCCGCGCCAGGACGGCACGCAACACAGTGTCACTGTCGATCAACCCGAAGTCGTCTCCGTCGGCGATCTGTTGCGCAATCGCCTCGATCGGGCCCGACGCAGAGCTGTCGGCCGAGGTAGACGAGTGCAGCGCAGAGAAGACTTCGGCCCGGGTCAGTCGCTTCCCATAGTTGTTGATTCGGTCAAAGATGTCGCGCAGTACGCGCTCATCTTGGGTGTCGACCACCGAGGCGGACACCTGGGCCTGCCGGATTCGCTTTGCCACTCCGGTCGCGACATCGAAATAGGCGCCGACCTCTGGATGGTCTCGGAACCACCGCAGCAAGGTCTGTAGATCGAACAGAACGGGTAACGGAATCACACTCGCGGCCGCGGCCGACTGGGACCGCACAACGTCCTGGGTCTCCAAGTCGACGCTTAGACCGAACCGATCATCGTGCGCTCCGTCGTGGGATAGCGCGTTGGCCAGTGTCGTAACCCGCTGTTGCCCGTCCACCACCCACAGCGCTCGCTCATACGCCGGGGCATCAATGCTCAACGCTCCCAGACGCACAAGGCCGCTCGGTGCGGGTTTCGCCCACAGCAACAGGTTGCCGATCGGGTAACCGCGCAAGATACTCTCGAAAAGGCGGCGGGCGTCTTCCCGGCCCCATCGCAGCGGCCGCTGGAAGTCGGGGATACGCACTTGCCCTTCCCACACCTTCCGCACCAGGTCTTCGACTTCGAAGACCTCTGCCTTTGGCGCGGTGTGCAGACTGGCAGACATGTCATTCCCTTCACCGATGTTTAGCGCCCACTCTACGGTCGGCCACCGACAACCCTGCACATCTTTGCCCGGGGTGCGCCGATCTGTGCTCCGGCATTCTTCTCGCGTGGTGCGCTGAATGTTTAACGGCTCTTCCGGACTAACGGGGCTTGCGCTCGTTCGGTGAAGCTTTCTCGGCGGCGTTGCGCCCTGTCGCCGCACGTCGGATGGATTTCCTGGTCTACCTGGCCGAGTGCTGTTCGACGTATTTGCTGACAGCCCGCCGGATCACTTCGGCAGCCGACTCCCTCTCAGCTCAGCCTTCGCGACCACCACGACCCGTGCGCAATGCGGCTGGCCGGACAGACGTCGTCGGAGTCTTCCCGCGCATCGGCGGCAACTTTGGGCAGCCGGACATTTTCGCGGTACCGCAGGGTCCACTTCGCGCCGGTCGCAACGCGATGGGCATGGTCGACACGGGGTTGCTGCCGCAGGCCGTCGAAGGCCGTCGGGTGCTGCTCTTGGGTAGACGATCGCGGCTGGTCGCGCACATCGGCTGGAAGCGGCGAAGTGTCTACGTCGAGGCGTTGGACGGATACCGGGCGGCGCGGTTCGGTCGAGGTAGCCGACGACGCGTTCATCGTCGAGCGGGATACACGCGGCGACTGGCGATGGTGGACCTGGACGGGCGCCAACGCGAACCGGACGCAGACGCTCGCGGTGTGGGCGGGCGATCTCGTGACGGCGCGGCAGCAGATCGGTGCCGAGTCGATCCGGCCGCAGCGGATCTGACGGTCGTTGCGATCACCTCGGGATGGCAGCGGTCCGTTCGAGCAGCGATCGACAGCTGTCCACCGTCGACTCGTGCGCGGAGCAGGGGCTGATGTTCTCGGCGGCGCTACCGGAGGATCTCGCCCGCAGAACGCTGGCCGCCAGGTCTGCAGATTTCGAGCATACTGGTGCTGTGCTGGACGAGCGCGTGTCGTGCCGCCTGACCTACTAATGGCGGCGGAGGAACCATGTCCGAATCCGAGGGCCATTTTCGACGCATCCGCCGGTGGCGCCCGCCGGTCGGGGAGTCCCGGGTGGAGAAGATGATCCGCGAGGCCACCGAGCGCGGTGAGTTCGACAACCTGCCCGGCATGGGCAAACCCCTCGACCTCTCCGACGCCGACGATCCGGACTGGTGGGTCAAACGCAAGATCCGCGACGAGAACCTCGACTCGTCGGCACTGCTGCCCGCACCTCTTCAGTTGCGCAAAGAGGCACAAGGTTTCCCGGAGTCGCTCCGCGGCATCGCCGACGAGGACGCGGTCCGCGACATCCTCACCGACTTCAACCGGCGCGTGCGCGAAGCGCATCTCGCGACTCGCGCCGGCATGCCGTCGCTGATCACCGCTCATACCGTCGACGTCGATGAAGTGGTCGCGCAGTGGCGGACATTGCGGTCGCAGTGATCTCCCTAGGGCGTGTCTCCCAACATGTTCACGACGTCGGCCAACCTTGGCAGTAGCGTTCGATTCCAGGACCGCTCGATCCCGTTGCGCGCGTATCGCTGATAGCGGTCCGCAATGTCGAAACCGCTCATCTGCCAGAACAACCGGGTACCCCGGCCATGCGGAAGCAGTCGGTAGTCCATCATCCAGCGCTGGGGCGGATTCCCACGAAGGTCGGTCCAACTGTAGGCGAGGTGCCCGGGCTCGTCGGCCGCAACGACCTGACACGCCATCTCGGCGTCGGGTCTATCGCGTACCGCCACTTGAACGATGAACGTTGTCCCGACCACGGGCGCAAAGCCGATCACCGGCGAGAGCCATCCGGCGATCAGCTCTGGCTCCGTCAGCGCGCGCCACACAACCCGGGGTGGCCGCTCCACGAACACCGCAAGATCGATCAGTGACGGGTCAGGCACCGAGTCGTCGAACACGCAATCACCGCCCGAGCACCGAGCGGATCATCGCCCCGCGTGTACTGCTGCCCGCCGCCGTGAACAGATTCGTCATCGTGGTCAGCACTCCCGAAAGGTTCTCGCGCTCGGACAGATAGGCGCGTTGCCGGCCGACGGGGAGGTGGGCGAAGGTGTCGAAGAATCGTCGGGTCTGGGGAGCGTCGAATGACAGAAGTGATCGCAGTCCCGCGCGTCGCAGCCGATAGACCTGCCGGGCCGAGAGCGACCAGATAGCGTCGTTCGGGTCCTTCTGTGCGGCAGCCGCTTTCGCCACCACCTCGGCTGCTTGCAGTGACGCTGCGACGCTGTAGCCGGTGGCCGGATGCATCAGCCCGCCACGTGCGCCGAACTCCATCACCTCGCTGCGCCACGGGCTGCTCTCGCCGAGGAGGCCGAAGGAGACGATCTCGTCGTCGATTTGGGTCAACGACAGATGGGCCAGGCGAGCGTCGAGCCGTCGGCGTAGCTCGCTGGGCGGCAACGCCGGGTCGCCGGCCAGGCACGTCTCCTCGAGTAGGACGCGGTTGTCGTCGAGCGGAATGGCGTAGAGGAACGACGGTGGGGCTTGAGAGTCGAGGCCCGGGAACACACCCCAGTCCATGAGGATGGCTTCAGCGCCGTCGAGCACGGGGAGTGCTTGGCTGCGTGGCACGATCCGCCCGAACGCGGTTTGTCGGGCGCCGCGACCGGTGATTCCGCGGGCATCGACGACGATGTCTGCCACGATGTGCTCACCTGAGCGCAGGGTGACCCGATCGGGGTGTACCGCGACGGTACGGTCGACGATGACGTGGGCGTCGGAGACGTCGAGGACCGACTGCAGCCCTTCGACGTCGAGGACGGTGTAACCGCGTCGAACCGCCACCCGCTCCGTGGACCGCATGTCGACCGAATTCACTTGGGCAGCAATGGAGTCCGTGGGCAGCCAGTGGGGCAGTTCGTCGGTCCAGCAGGCATAGGTCGCGCGCCATGCGCGATGCGGTGCCGGGTCCACGAGGGTCACTGCGACACCCTCGCGCAAGAGCCGATGCGCCAGGGCTCGGCCCGACGGACCGGCCCCGACGACGATCGCCTCGGTCACGCCTCGGTCCCGTCGGCCACGGTTACATATTGCCGGTCGAGAGCAGGCCGCCGTCGACCGCCAGCGTCTGGCCGGTGATCCACACGGCTTCGTCGCTGGCCAGGAACGCGGCGGCGCGGGCGATGTCCTCGGTCTCGCCGAGTCGGCCGAGGGGATAGCCCTTGATGGCGCGGGCTTCGTTCTCGCCGGCGATCAGGTCCTTGGCGAACCGGGTGCGGATGATGGCGGGTGCGATCGCGTTGACGCGGATGTTGTTGCTGCCGAGCTCCCAGGCCAACTCCGATGTCAGGCGGATCATCGCGGCCTTGGACGCGCCATAGGCGGCGATCACCCCGGTCGACCGCAGACCGGCGACGGAGGCGATGTTCACGACCGCGCCACCGCGATCGGACATGCCGGCGCGAAACGCCTCCTGGATGAAGCCCAGACCCGCAACCACGTTGGTGTCGAAGATCTTGCGGAAGGCCCCCAGATCGGCATCCATCAGCGGACCGAACAGCGGGTTGATCCCGGTGTTGTTGACCAGGATGTCGATGGCCCCGCCGAGTTCGACCGTCGCGGCGACCGCTTCGGTGCGGTGAGTTTCATCACCGGTGTTGCCGGGGCAGTCGACGACCCGGGCCTCGGGAACCGCAGCGCGGATCTCGTCGGCAGCGGCGGCAAGTGGCTCGGGTTTGCGGCCGGTGATGACCACCGATGCACCGCGTCGGGCCAGTTCGGTGGCGATGCCCAGACCGATGCCGCGACTGGCGCCGGTCACCAGCGCGGACTTGCCGGACAGGTCGGATGTGCTCGGGATTGCTGTGGGTTGCGTCACGTCGATCACCGTATCCTTCCCGTCGCGACGTCCGGGTGCGGTCCGGGTGGAAAATCCCGCTGACATGCACCGGTAGACTGGTCCGTCGTGATCACCGCGACCGACCTGGAAGTTCGAGCGGGCGCTCGGACCCTGCTGTCGGCGCCCGGCGACGCACTGCGCATCCAGCCCGGCGACCGGATCGGTTTGGTGGGGCGTAACGGAGCCGGCAAGACCACCACTCTGCGCATCCTGGCCGGCGAGACCGAGCCCTACGCCGGTGAGATCCGCCGGTCCGGCGATCTCGGCTACCTTCCGCAGGATCCGAAGGAGGGCGACCTCGACGTGCTGGCCAAGGACCGGGTGCTCTCGGCGCGCGGTCTGGACGCGATCCTGCGCGACATGGAGAAGCAGCAGGCGCAGATGGCCGAGGCCGCCGACGATCGCGCGCGTGACAAGGCAGTGGCGCGTTACGGGCGTCTGGAGGAGCGGTTCGCCGACCTCGGTGGGTATGTTGCCGAATCCGACGCGGCGCGCATCTGCCACAGCCTGGGCCTGCCCGACCGGGTGCTGGCCCAGCCGTTACGCACATTGTCTGGCGGTCAGCGTCGTCGCATCGAGTTGGCACGCATCCTGTTCGCGGCGTCCGACGACTCCGGGAAATCCGACACCACCCTGTTGCTCGACGAGCCGACCAACCACCTCGACGCCGACTCGATCGCATGGCTGCGCGGGTTCCTGCAGAACCACGAGGGCGGCCTGGTGGTGATCAGCCACGACGTCGACCTTCTCGCCGATGTGGTGAACCGGGTCTGGTTCCTCGACGCGGTGCGCGGCGAGGCCGATGTCTACAACATGGGGTGGCAGCGCTATCTCGACGCGCGTGCCACCGACGAACAGCGTCGTCGGCGCGAGCGGGCCAACGCAGAGAAGAAGGCGTCGGCCCTGCGCACGCAGGCGGCCAAACTCGGTGCCAAGGCCACCAAGGCGACGGCGGCGCAGAACATGCTCAAGCGCGCCGATCGGATGCTCGACGCCCTCGACGACGAGCGGGTGGCCGACCGTACCGCGCGCATCCGCTTCCCGGAGCCCGCGGCGTGCGGCAAGACCCCGCTGATGGCGGCCGGGCTGTCCAAGAGCTACGGCTCGCTGGAGATCTTCACCGGGGTCGACCTGGCGATCGACAAGGGCAGCCGCGTCGTGATCCTCGGCCTCAACGGTGCGGGCAAGACCACGCTCCTCAAACTTCTTGCGGGCGTGGAGAAACCGGATACCGGCAAACTGGAGCCGGGGTACGGCCTCAAGGTCGGGTATTTCGCGCAGGAGCACGACACGCTCGACGACATGGCCTCCGTGTGGGAGAACATCCGACATGCGGCGCCCGACGCGGGGGAGCAGGACCTGCGCGGACTGCTGGGTGCGTTCATGTTCTCCGGCGCTCAGCTCGATCAGCCGGCGGGCACCCTGTCCGGCGGTGAGAAGACCCGTCTGACGCTCGCCGGTCTGGTGTCGTCGGCGGCGAATGTGCTGCTGCTCGACGAGCCGACCAACAACCTCGACCCGATCTCGCGCGAACAGGTGCTCGACGCATTGCGCAGCTATACCGGGGCTGTCGTGCTCGTCACCCACGACCCCGGCGCCGCCGCGGCACTGGACCCGCAGCGCGTGATCCTGCTGCCCGACGGCACCGAGGATCACTGGTCGGACGAGTACCAGGAACTCATCGAACTCGCCTGATCAAAAGGGGTTCCCGATCGCCGGGCGATAGCCGTTGCCGGCCAGCCACTCCCGCGCACGGCCGGTCTTGCGCTCATCGCTGAAGTTGTTCCAGCGGGTGAGCATGTCCGGGTGGGAGTCGGCCTTGCGGTGCAGCACATCTCGGAAGCGCCGGAAAGCGCCGCGACCCTCGATCGCCATGCCGAGCAGTTCGGCGAGGTGTTCGTCCTCGACCTCCCACGCGATGAACTTCTCCATGTCGCGATAGCCCTGACGTGACCCCTCGCAGTCGATGGAGAGCCACCGGTCGGGGTCCTCGAGATCGTCTTCGGTCATTCCCATGTCGTCGAGGTCGGCGACGCCGGATTCGAACATGAAGTCCGGGTAGACCGTTCCGTCCGTCAGGTCGATTCGGCCCCCGCCCTGCATCGGGTCGCCTTCGAGTGACGACGAGATCATCTCGAGATCGACTTTCAGCTCCTTCAGCAGTGGCGTGGCACCTGTCCCGAGCGCAGATTCGATCTGGTCGGCCAGCTCGTCGTCGCCATACCATTCACGCTCCCGAAGGGCCGCGACACACTGCTCGGCCAACTCGGTGGCACCGTCGGTCTTCGACGCGAGCGCGACCAGCAGTCCTTCGCCTGCTGCCTGCAGGATGTCGTCCCACCGGTTGGCGCGCAGTACCGCAATGACGTCTTGGCCGATGTCGTTGCGGGTTGCCGCTCGAAGCGCGTGATCCCGGTCTGTTTCGTCGGCCATACCCCATCCTTCGCTCGTGACTACACCGCCGCTGCGGGCCAGTACTGCTTCCGCAGCTCGCCTTTGACGAGCTTACCGGTGGGTGTGCGTGGCAATTCAGAGACGAAGTCGACCGAACGCGGCGCCTTGTAGGCGGCGATGGATTCCTTGGTGAAAGCGATCAGCTCATCGGCGAGCTCGTCGGACGGTAGTCGGCCGTCGGCGAGCTGGACGCACGCCTTGGCGACCTCGCCGAGGTCGGGGTCGGGCACTCCGATCACCGCGACGTCGAACACGGCCGGGTGGTTGATGAGAACATTCTCTGCCTCCTGCGGGTAGATGTTGACCCCGCCGGAGATGATCATGAACGCCTTGCGGTCGGTCAGATACAGGTAGCCGTCGGCATCGACATACCCGACATCGCCTGTGGTGGACCAGTTCTCGTGCTCGGGGTGCTGAGATTTCCGTGTCTTCTCCGGATCGTTGTGGTACTGGAACGGCACCTCGTCGCGTTCGAAGTAGACCTGCCCGACCTCTCCGGTGGGCACTTCCTTGCCGTCCTCATCGCAGATGTGGATGACGCCGAGCAGCGGCTTGCCGACCGAGCCGGGATGGTCGAGCGCTTCCTGCGGTCCGATGAAGGTTGCGCCTGCCGCCTCGGTCGATGCGTAGTACTCGTGGATCACCGGACCCCACCACTCGATCATCGCCTGCTTCACCTCAACCGGGCACGGCGCTGCCGCGTGAACGGCCAGCTTCAAGCTGCCGACGTCGTACTTGGCGCGGATGTCGGCCGGAAGTTTCAGCATTCGGATGAACATGGTCGGGACCCACTGGCTGTGTGTCGCGTGGTACTTCTCGATCGCGGCCAGTGCGTCTTGCGGATCGAAGCGGTCGAGGAACACCACGGTTCCGCCGACCGAATTCGTCACGCCGCAATACCGCAGCGGTGCAGCGTGATACAGCGGCGCCGGGGACAAGTAGACCGCCGTCGGGTCGAAGCCGTACATCGGCGCGAAGATCGCGGTGTAGGCGTCGGGGATTTCATCGACCTGCCCCTGCGGCATCGGCGTCTTGATGCCCTTGGGCCGTCCGGTGGTTCCCGAGGAGTAGAGCATGTCGGTACCGCGTGGTTGATCGGTGCGTGACGCGTCGGACGCAGCAGCGAGCGCAGTCTCGTAGGAGTCGAAGCCCGGGATCTCGCCGCCCCAGGAGAGTCGATGCCCGGGCCGCTTCAGCGCATCGATCTCTGCGGAGTCGGCGACGGCGTCGGACACCGACGCGCCGGCGAACAGCACCTGAGCGTTGCAGTCGGCGAGGATGTAGTTGGTCTCCGCGGCGGTCAGGTGGTGGTTGATTGCCGTCACGTACAGTCCGCTGCGCAGCGCGGCCCAGTACACCTCGAACATGTGCAGGTCGTTCGCCGACACCATCGCGATGCAGTCGCCCGGCCGGAGTCCCAGTGACTCAAGGTGATTCGCCAGGCGCGTGGAGTTCTGGTCGAGCTCGGCGTACGTGAGCTGTTCTCCGGTGGCGGCGCGGATCACGGCGGGCTTGTCCGGGGTGGACTTGGCGAAGACTCCAGGAAACACGGCAGTCTCTCCTCTGCAGGTCAGGAATGCATGTGATGGCAGCCGAGCGAGCGCTCGGACGTGCTCGGCATCACAGTACCTGACGCGCCGCCAACGTCAGTGTCGGGCGAGGAAACGATCCATCGTGCGCTCGGCGAGTGCGGTGATCGTGAGGGACGGGTTGACGAGCCCGACGGCGCCGGGGCAGAACGAACCGTCGACCACATAGAGGTCGTCGTAGCCCTTGACCCCGCCGTCGGCTGTGGCCGCTTGCCCGATGACGACGCCACCCAGCCCGTGGAAGGTACTACCGGAACCGAATCCGAAACTGCGCGAGTACAGCGGAATGCCGTTCTGCGGGAAGCCGTATCGGGTTTCGGTGCGTTCGTGGAAGTGCTGGGCGAACGCGGCCCCGCGCCGATCGAGGACGCTCGTTCCCTCGGGATACGGATAGTTGAGCTGGGTGCCCCTGGTGGCGTGGTCGTAGTCGATGGTGCCGCGTTCGTCGGTGTGTACCTGAATGAGATGTGTGGTTGCGGTGCCACCGAGGGGAGACGGGAAAGGACTCGCCTGGTAGACGATCGCTGCGGGGCCGCCGGGCAGGCGGTCCTCCCGAAGCCGGCTGTAGCCGGGTCCGCCCTGGATCGGACCGTACTGCTCGCGCAGTGCGGTCCGCACGATGAGGAAGTCGCCGTTGCCGCCGAACCCGTCACCGATCCTCGGCGACAGTCGGGGCAGGGTTCCGTGCGCGCGGGCGCGGACCAGCAACGACGTCGTGTGATACGAGCCGGCCGCGAGGAACAGGTAGTCGGCCTCGGCGGTGACGATCCGGAGCGTGCGGTGCTTGTCGTCGATCACCCGGGCCCGCACGACGAATCCCCGTCGGCGGCTGCGTGGTCGGATCTCGAAGACCTCGTGCATCGGCTTGATGGTGACGTTGCCCGTGGCCTCGGCGGCCGGCAGGTAGTTGTGGTCGACCGAGTTCTTGGCCCCGCTGTTCACGCCGTAGGAGAGGTCGCCGATGCTGACGCCTGGCCGGACGCGCCCGGAGAGTTCCTTGCGGACGAGGTCCCAGTTGATGGAGTAGTCGATGAAGCTCGGCCGGACTCCGTAACGTGCGACCGTCCGCAACCACGATCGGGCGCCGACGTAGTTGGGGTGGGCGAGGATGTCCGGTGGCAGCGGTGTCGCGTTGAGCATGCGCCGAGCGCGCGGATAGTAGGTCCGCGCGAGACCGTCGTAGTCGGTGCCGCCGGGGAACAGCATCTCGAAATCGGGTTTGTCGGGCTGAGCCGAAAAGGCGCCGAACACAAGAGATCCGCCGCCCACGCCCGCGCCGTAGACGGACTCGATGCCGTTGCCCTTGATCGCATCCAGGACGCCCGGGTAACGCTCGACCGGGACCTGCAACGAGCTGGAGATGCCTGCGGTGTCGGAGAACCAGGCGGCTCGGCGGTCGGGCCGATCGAAAGTGGCAAAGGTGTTGCCGTCTGGACGAATCGGCCAGCGTCGTCCGCGTTCGAATACCGTTGTCCGAAAGCCTGCCTGTCCAAGGCGAAGTGCCGCGACGGCACCGCCGAATCCGCTGCCGATGACGATCGCGGTGCCGCGTTCGGCGGCGGCCGTGGCGCCGGCTCCGCGTCCGATAGCTGCCGTGGCGGCGGTGATTGCGCCCGCAGCGGCAGCTCCTTTGAGCAGCGAGCGCCGTGTGAGCAGGAAGTGTTCAGGCCGATCGGGTGCGTCCACGACAGCTAACTTAGGGTACCCTACCTGAAGGTTTGCTGAGAACGCTCAGGTACGCGCCGCCGCCTGGTCGTAGGTCGCCGAACGCGGTGCGCGCACCGACTCCTCGACCAGGTCGAGAACCGCGTGCAGATCATCGGTGGGACGTCCCGACGCGAGCCGGGTGATGAGTCCGTCGAGGACGAGGTCGAGGTAGTCCAGCAGCACGTCGGTGGGGACGTCCTCGCGCAGCCGCCCGGCTTCGCGACCGCGTTCGAGTCGGTCGAGGGTCGCCTTTTCCAGGTCGAGGGAGTGCGCAGTCCACGCATCCCGGAAGGCTGCGTCGGTCCGGAGTTTGCGGGCGATCTCCAGGCGGGTACCCAGCCAGTCGAAATCCTGTGGGCGGGCGAGCATGTCACGCATGACCTGCACGAGTCCCTGTTCGGCTGCGACGTCGGCCATCCGCTCGGCGTCCTCGCGCGCCAGGGCGAGAAAGAGCGCCTCTTTGTCCCGGAAGTGATGGAAGATCGCGCCGCGTGACATCCCGGTCGACTCTTCGATGCGCTTCACTGTCGCACCGTCGTAGCCGTACTCGGCGAAGCAGTGCCGCGCGCCGTCGAGAATCTCCCGACGACGCGCGGCCAGACGATCATCGCTGACCTTGGGCACCGACTTCTCCCCGGATCGTCGATCGCCTGATCGCCGACATCATGATCAGCTCTTGATCATGTTGCGCAGCACGTACTGCAGGATGCCTCCGTTGCGGTAGTAATCGGCCTCGCCGGGGGTGTCGATGCGAACCTTGGCGTCGAACTCGATGACCGAGCCGTCCTCCTTGGTCGCGGTGACGTGCACGGTCTTCGGCGTCTTACCGTCGTTGAGTTCCTCGATGCCGCTGATGTCGAACACCTCGGTGCCGTCGAGACCCAGCGACGAGTAGGACTCGCCGTCCGGGAACTGCAGCGGGATCACACCCATGCCGATCAGGTTCGAGCGGTGGATGCGCTCGAAGGACTCGACGATGACGGCCTTCACGCCGAGCAGCATCGTGCCCTTGGCCGCCCAGTCACGCGACGAGCCCGATCCGTACTCCTTGCCACCGAGCACGACCAGCGGTGTGCCGGCCTCCTTGTAGTTCTGGCAGGCGTCGTAGATGAACGACTGCGGGCCGCCCTCCTGGGTGAAGTCGCGGGTGTAGCCGCCGGTCACACCGTCGAGCAGACGGTTCTGCAGACGGATGTTGGCGAAGGTGCCGCGGATCATCACCTCGTGGTTGCCACGCCGCGAACCCAGCGAGTTGTAGTCCTTGCGGGCCACACCCTTGGAATCGAGGTACTGCGCCGCCGGGGTGCCCGGCTTGATCGGACCGGCGGGGGAGATGTGGTCGGTGGTGACCGAATCGCCCAGCACCGCCATCACGCGCGCGCCTTTGATGTCGGACACCGGCGAGGGCTCCAGATCCATGTCGTCGAAGTACGGCGCCTTCGCGACGTAGGTCGAGTCGTCGTCCCAGTCGAAGGTCTTGCCCTCCGGCGTCGGCAGGCTCTGCCAGCGCTCGTCTCCGGCGAAGACGTCCTTGTAGGAGTCGGCGAACATCTCCTGGTTGATAGAACCGGCGATGACCTCCTCGATCTCCTTCGCCGTCGGCCAGATGTCCTTGAGGAAGACGTCGTTGCCCTCGGTGTCCTTGCCCAGCGGGTCGGTCTCGAAGTCGAAGTCCATCGTTCCCGCGATGGCGTACGCGATGACCAGCGGCGGCGAGGCGAGATAGTTCATCTTGACGTCGGGGGAGATGCGACCCTCGAAGTTGCGGTTGCCCGACAGCACCGCGGTGGCGGTGAGGTCGTTGTCGTTGATGGCCTTGGAGATGGCCTCGGGCAGCGGTCCGGTGTTACCGATGCAGGTGGTACAGCCGTAGCCACCGAGGAAGAAGCCCAGCTTCTCCAGGTAGGGCCACACGCCGGCCTTCTCGTAGTAGTCGTTGACCACCTGCGAGCCCGGCGCCATGTTGGTCTTCACCCACGGCTTGCTCGACAGGCCCTTCTCGACGGCCTTCTTGGCCAGCAGGGCCGCGCCCAGCATGACCGACGGGTTGGAGGTGTTGGTGCAGGAGGTGATGCCTGCGACCACCACGGCGCCGTGGTCGAGGATGAACTCGCCGCGTTCTTCGTCGAGCACCTTGATCGGCTTCGTCGGACGGCCCTCTGCGCCGTTGGCGGCCGAATGCACCACCACGGCGTCCTCCTCGGCGAAGGACAGCGTGGCCGGATCCGATGCCGGGAAGGACTCCTCCACGGCCTCGTCGACGTTGGTGTGCTGCGGGGTGTTGCCCTCTTCCACGTAGTTGTGGATGTCCTTGCGGAACGCGGTCTTGGCGTCGGACAGTTCGATGCGGTCCTGCGGACGCTTCGGTCCGGCGATCGACGGAACAACCGAACCGAGGTCGAGTTCGAGGTATTCGGAGAAGACCGGCTCGCGCTCGGGGTCGTGCCACATGCCCTGTTCCTTGGCGTAGGCCTCGACGAGCGCGAGTTGCTCGTCGGGACGGCCGGTGAGGCGCAGGTAGTTGACGGTCTCCTCGTCGATCGGGAACATCGCTGCGGTGGAACCGAATTCGGGGCTCATGTTGCCCAGCGTGGCGCGGTTGGCAAGGGGGACCTCGGCCACACCTTCGCCGTAGAACTCGACGATCTTGCCGACGACGCCGTGCTTGCGCAGCATCTCGGTGACGGTGAGGACCACGTCGGTGGCGGTCACGCCGGGGCTGATCTGTCCGGTCAGCTTGAAGCCGACCACGCGCGGGATGAGCATCGAGATCGGCTGGCCGAGCATCGCGGCCTCGGCCTCGATACCGCCGACGCCCCAGCCCAGGACGCCGAGGCCGTTCTCCATCGTGGTGTGCGAGTCGGTGCCGACGCAGGTGTCGGGGTAGGCCTGGCCGTTACGCACCATGATCGAGCGCGCCAAGTGCTCGATGTTCACCTGGTGCACGATGCCGGTGCCCGGGGGGACGACCTTGAAGTCGTCGAAGGCGGTCTGGCCCCAACGCAGGAATTGGTAGCGCTCGCCGTTGCGCTCGTACTCGAGTTCGACGTTGCGCTCGAAGGCGTCGGCGCGGCCGAAGACGTCGAGGATGACCGAGTGGTCGATGACCAGTTCGGCCGGGGCCAGCGGGTTGACCTTGGTCGGGTCGCCACCGAGGCGGCCGACGGCCTCACGCATGGTGGCCAGGTCGACCACGCAGGGGACACCGGTGAAGTCCTGCATGATCACACGCGCCGGCGTGAACTGGATCTCGATGTCCGGCTCAGCCGTGGGATCCCAGTTGGCGATTGCCTCGATGTGTTCGGTGGTGATGTTCGCGCCGTCTTCGGTGCGCAACAGGTTCTCGGCGAGGACCTTCAATGAATAGGGGAGTTTTTCGGTTCCCTTGACGGCATTGAGCCGGAAGATCTCGTAACTCTGGTCGCCGACCTCGAGGGTCCCGCGGGCGTCGAACGAATTGATACTCACGTCTGATCCACTCTCCTCTGGTGCCGACGGGCTGCGCCGGCGGTGCTCGAACTGTGCGGGTGGTTCAGGGATGAGCCACCCGCTCGATCTCGTCGGCGAACGCCGCCCGTTCGTCGACACTGACCATCACCGACGGGCTGCGCCGGTGTCACTCGTCCCCGGGACGCGTCGGCATTCCGTCGAGACGAGTGGCCGCGGAGGGCACCGCGGCGATACATCCATGTTAACAGTACGAGCGTACTGCTAACAAGTTGTTGCGACACGACACGCCCCATCGACACGCCCGCCCCGAGTACTTCGAGCGGAATGCGCCAGCCCACTTCATTCTGTCGTACGGTGCTTGACTAGGTTTGGCGAGGAGAGAAGTGTCCGCGTGAATTTAATGGCGGCGAAACGTTGACGTGAGGAACCCCCGATGAGTCCCGATCCGCAGGTGCCCGGTTCGCCGGGAACCGAGGCCGGAAGCAACGATGCGCCGACGATCCCAGGACTCACCGGCGTCGACATGGGTCAACTGGCCACCGACATCCGCGACGACCACGTGGCCGCGCCCGACAATCCCGATCAGGTGGCTGCTCTGCGCAAGGTCGTGGCCGATGCGAAGGCCAACGGCCACGACATCAGTCTCGTCGTGGTGAAGACGCAGCAGCCCACCTACACGATCTACCGCGACATCGCGACCACGCTGCAACCGGAGGTCGGCGGCACGGTGATCGTCCTCGGTCCCAACTCCGTCGGCAGTACCTCGCCCGAGTTCAGTCGGTTTGTCCAAGAACAGGCCACCAACAACCTCGATCTTCGCCAGCCCGCAGCCGCTGCCGGGCAGATGGTCGACCAGATGACTGCCCCGACCCTGGATTGGACGATCATCACGTTGGTGCTGATCGTCGTGGTCGGCGTCGGTGCGGTTCTCGGCAGGCTGAAGACCCTTCGTCGGCGGCGCAACGACGACGTGGTTTCGAACGCATTGGAGTCCGAGACCTTGGGAACTGCCGACGGTCGCTGACCACAGTTCAGGTTTCTGTTGTGGTGGCCGAGATGGACGCTGCGCCCCTACCGCATGCGTCCGACGCGTAACGCGTGCACCTGTCCGACCGTCGCTGAGTGTTGCGAAGTTGAGACCTTCCGGTCGGGTGGCCCTTTTGGCCAGTTCACGGCATTTTCGCAGGTAATCACGTGAATGTAATTCACGATTGCGCTTTTCCGATGTGTCTGATGTGACGTACGGTTCTGATGTCACATGTGATGCAGAAGTCGCTTTCAGGGTCTCATGTGCTGCATGGTGCAGTAGATGACCACCGTGGCGGGGGATGGTTCGCATCCGGCAACGAACGAGTGCGGGATGGCTCATCCCGAACAGATCGGCAAGGAGTTCTCAGTGACGCGAGGTACAACCGGTGCGGGCCACCGGGCGTCGTGGCCGGCGCGCCTGGGGGCACTGATGGCCGCAGGTCTGCTAGGGGTCGTCGGCGTCGGTGGCGCGATGGGGGCGCCCGGTGCGAGCCGCCCGGCATCTCCGGTGTCGGGACTCATCAATCAGCTCGCGCAGGTGAACCAGAACATTGCCGACCTCGACGACGCGCTCGCCGTGCGGCAAGAGTTCGTGAATCGGTCGCTCGTCGACTACCAGAACTCGGTGGCCGCTCAGCGGCTGGCCACAGTCGCCGCGCAAGGCGCCCAGCGTGCGCTGCGCGACTCGGGCCGCGCAGTGGTCGCCGCTCAGCGCGAGTTCGACCACTTTGTCCGGCAGGCCTATCGTCAGGGCGGCGAACAGGGCTCGATGGCCAACTACGCGTCATCGCCCGACCCGCAGTCGATACTCGACCGGATGACGTTGCTCGATCAGATCAGCGAGCAGCATCAGGGCACCATCCGCCGCCTTCAGGTGGCCCGCAATCAGCAGGCGAACCGCGTCGCGGCCGCCGAGGCGACGAAACGTCAGGCGGCCTTCGCGGCAACGAGCGCCGCACAGCGCCGGACCGACGCGCTCGGTGCGTTCAACCAGGCACGCAGCGCTCTCAGCACCGAACGTCAGCGTCGAACCACCTTGATCCAGCAGCGCGACAACACCCAGGCCCGCCTCGACCGGTTGCGGGGAGTGCAGCCGCGCAAGGTGGCCGCCGGCCCGTCGGCCGCCGAATTGCTGTCCAACCTGTTCCCGCCCATGCCGGGCCGGCCGGCAGGCCCGAGCGCCACACCGGCAGCGGGAGACAACCAGGCCCTGGCCGTCGCGGCGGAAGCAGCCGCCAGGCTGGCGCTCGACCTCGGGCAGAAGGCACTCGCGGCCATCGTCGGCCAACAGCAACTCCCGCAATCCCAGTTGCTCAACGAACTCGGTATCGGCGGCTCGGACATGACGGGCAGCAGCGGGAACTCGCTGATCGCGCGCCTCGGATCGGGCAGTCTGGGATCGCTGTTCGGCAGTTCGTCGGGCAACGGCCAGGTCCGCCCGGGCCTGCGCGGTCCGCAGGCCGTCGAACTCGTGGTGAATCGCGCGCTCTCGCAGCTCAACGTCCCCTACGCGTGGGGCGGCGGCAACGCGAACGGCCCGACCCAGGGCATTCGTGACGGCGGTGTCGCCGACAGCTTCGGCGACTACAACAAGACCGGGTTCGACTGCTCGGGCCTGATGATCTACGCGTTCGCGGGCGTCGGCATCGAGCTACCGCACTACACCGGCTATCAGTACACGTCCGGTCCGCAGGTGCCGCTGTCACAGATACGACGCGGCGACATGATCTTCTACGGCCCCAACGCCAGCCAGCACGTCGCGCTCTACCTCGGCGACAACAAGATGGTGGAGGCCCCGCAGTCCGGTGACGTGGTCAAGGTGTCGCCGCTGCGGACCGACGGTGCGATGCCCAACGTCGTGCGGCTCCTCTGAGTCGGACTCTGTGCGTTGGACATCCTCTGGGTCGGACGTCTCCCGGCGCACGGTTGATCGACGATCAATCGATCGACCATCGGACGGCGCGCCCACCCTTCTTGGCCCGTTTTCAGTTGACGCGGCTAGGCTGGCATGCACACGTGTGACGTGAGTCGATTCCCGATGAACGGGGCGGCTGGTGTCACGGACATCGGGCAGCATGCCCGCGGGTGGGGGTACCCGTCGGACGACGGTCCCACCGGCACGGACCAGACCGGTACGGACAGGAGCACGGGTTGACCTCATCGCACCCCCAAGGCGAGACCTCGCTGGACAAGAGCGGTTCAGCATCCGCTGCCGGCGAGACGGTGCTGACCGACGCCGACGTCAAATTGCTCGAACGAGCGATCTACGAGGTAAAGCGCGTCATCGTCGGACAGGATCAGCTCGTCGAGCGCATTCTGGTCGGATTGCTCGCGCGCGGCCACATCCTCCTCGAGGGCGTCCCCGGCGTCGCCAAGACGCTGGCGGTGGAGACCTTTGCCACCGTGGTCGGCGGCTCGTTCTCCCGCGTCCAGTTCACTCCCGACCTCGTGCCCACCGACCTGATCGGCACCCGGATCTACCGGCAGGGACGCGAGGAGTTCGACACCGAACTCGGACCCGTGGTCGCGAACTTCCTGCTCGCCGACGAGATCAACCGCGCTCCCGCCAAGGTGCAGTCGGCGCTCCTCGAGGTGATGGCCGAGCGGCACGTGTCGATCGGTGGCACCACGTACCCGATGCCCGACCCGTTCCTGGTGATGGCCACCCAGAACCCGATCGAGAACGAAGGCGTCTATCCGCTACCGGAAGCGCAGCGCGACCGCTTCCTGTTCAAGATCCTGGTCGACTATCCGTCGGTCGAGGAAGAACGCGAGATCGTCTACCGGATGGGCAACGTGCCGCCCACTGCGTCGCAGGTGCTCGATCCGGCCGCCATGCTGCGGCTGCAGAAGACCGCCGCGAACGTGTTCGTCCACCACGCCCTCGTCGACTACGTGGTGCGGGTGATCAACGCGACCCGACGGCCGGCCGAACTCGGACTCACCGACGTCGCGGCCTGGCTCTCCTACGGTGCGTCCCCGCGTGCGACGCTGGGCATCGTCGCGGCCGCCCGTGCGCTGGCACTCGTCCGCGGGCGCGATTACGTCGTGCCCCAGGACATCGTCGAGATCATGCCCGACGTGCTGCGGCACCGCTTGGTGCTCAGCTACGACGCGCTCGCGGACGAGATCGACGCCGATCAGGTCATCAACCGGGTGCTGCAGACCGTCGGACTGCCGCAGGTCGGTGCGCAGCAGGTGCCCGCGGCGTCGTATCCGGCCGGAGCGCCCACAGTCGGTGCGGGTGCGCAGGTACCCGCAGGCAACGGATACCCGGCGCCGGCCCCGCAGGGTGCTCCCGGCCCGGTCAATCCCGCACAGGTGAACCAGACGACAGCGCGGTATGGCGGCTAACAAGGATCTGCCCAACCTCGGTGCTGGACTGCTCGAGGAACCCCAACTGACGGCTGCGTTGCGCACGCTCGAACTGACGGTGCGCCGCAAGCTCGACGGTGTGCTGCAGGGCGAGCACCTCGGCCTGATCCCCGGTCCGGGCTCCGAACCGGGTGAGGCACGCGAGTATCAGCCCGGCGACGACATCCGCCGGATGGAATGGTCGGTGACCGCGCGGACCACTCAACCGCACGTCCGGCAGATGATCGCCGACCGTGAGCTGGAGACCTGGCTGGTGGTCGACGCATCGGCGAGTCTGGATTTCGGCACGACGAACTGCACCAAACGCGACCTTGCCGTCGCAGCGGCCGCCGCGATCGTCCACCTGACCACCGAGGGCGGCAACCGGCACGGCGCGCTGGTTGTCACCGGTGACGACATCGTCAGGATCCCGGCGCGCAGCGGTCGCGCGCACGCACAGACGCTGCTGAAGGCGATCGCCACCACTCGACGCAGCGCGCCGGGTGTGCGCGGCGACCTCAAGGGCGGGATCGAGGCGCTTCGGCGCCCACAGCGTCGTCGGGGGCTCGCCGTGGTGATCAGTGACTTCCTGGGTCCGATCGACTGGGAGCGGTCACTGCGCGCGATCGCGGCTCACCACGAGTTGTTGGCCGTCGAGGTGCTCGACCAACGCGATCTCGAACTGCCCGCCGTCGGCGAGGTGACCCTGGCCGACGCCGAGTCCGGCGAGATCCGCGAGGTGACGATCAACGACAAGCTGCGCGCCGACTTCGCCGCGGCCGCCCGGGCCCATCAACAGAAGGTGCATCGGACGATCCGTAGTTGCGGCGGGCCGGTGCTGACGTTGCGCACCGACCGCGACTGGATGACCGACACCATCAAGTTCGTCGCTCAGCGCCGGCGCGGTCTGGCTGCGGGGGTGGGATGAGCAGGATCTTCTCGAGCCCGTGGTGGCTCTTGTTGCTGCTGGCTGTCGTCGTCCTCGCGGTCACCTACTTCTACGTTCAGCGGTTGCGTCGCAAACGGGCGTTCACCTTCGCCAACCTCGAAGTGCTCGACCAGGTTTCACCGCCGCAGCACAACCGGCTGCGGCATGTTCCGATCGCCCTGCTGCTGGTTGCGCTGATCCTGCTGACCGTTGCGATGGCGGGTCCGCAGGCCGATCGGCAGGTACCGCGCAACAAGGCCACCGTGGTGCTCGTCATGGACGTGTCGCGCTCGATGAACGCCACCGACGTCGCGCCGTCGCGTATCCGGGCGGCCCAGGAGGCCGCCAAGAAGTTCGCCGACGATCTGACCGAGGGCATCAATCTCGGTCTCATCTCCTTCGCCGGGACCCCCTCGACCTTGGTGTCGCCGACGCCCGACCACACCGCGACCAAGAAGGCGGTCGACAAACTGGTGTTGGCCGACAAGACCGCGACCGGCGAAGGCATCTTCGCCGCGCTCGACCAGATCCGCACACTCAATGCGGTACTCGGCGGTCCGGAGGCGGCGCCACCGGCCCACATCGTCTTGTTGTCCGACGGCAAGCAGACCGTGCCCGACGAGCCCACCGACCCGCGCGGCGCATTCACGGCGGCCCGAAAGGCGAAGGAAGAGGGGGTGCCAGTTTCCACGATCTCGTTCGGAACCTCGTACGGCACCGTGGAACTCGACGGTGACCGGGTGCCCGTGCCGGTCGACGACCCCTCGCTCAAGCAGATCGCGAACCTGAGTGGTGGCAACTTCTTCACCGCGCAGTCGCTCGACGAGCTGAACCGGGTCTACGAGAAGCTCCAGAGCGAGATCGGCTACGAGACACGACGCGGCGACAATTACCGTCCATGGCTCATCGCCGGTACGTTGTTCGCGCTGGCGTCTGCGTTCGCGGCCCTCGCCATCAACCGGCGTCTGCCCTGACCGTCGGGCGCATACCCGCAGCGAGGACTCGAACCCGACCCCGATAGGTTGACATCTATGACAGCAAGCAACGAAGCTCAGTCCGATCAGCGGCCGTCGCGGTCGGTCTTGGTGACCGGAGGCAATCGCGGGATCGGGCTCGCGGTCGCCCGTCGCCTCGCTGCCGACGGGCACAAGGTCGCGGTCACCCACCGCGGATCCGGCGCACCCGAAGGACTGTTCGGCGTGCAGTGCGACGTCACCGACTCCGAGTCGCTCGACCGTGCCTTCAAGGAGGTGGAAGCCCATCAGGGTCCGGTGGAGGTGCTGGTCGCCAACGCCGGCATCACCGACAACATGCTGTTGATGCGGTTGTCCGAGGAGTCGTTCGAGAAGGTCATCGACGCCAACCTCACCGGCGCCTTCCGTTGCGCGAAGCGCGCCACCAAGGGCATGCAGCGCGCGAAGTGGGGGCGCATGATCTTCCTCGGGTCGGTGGTCGCGATGTCGGGCATCCCCGGGCAGGTCAACTACGCGGCGTCCAAGGCGGGTCTGATCGGAATGGCGCGGTCGATCGCGCGTGAGATCGGGTCCCGCAACATCACCGCCAACGTCGTGGCACCGGGCTTCATCGACACCGACATGACCGCCGCCATGGAAGACCGCTATATCGAGATGGCCAAGCAGGCTATTCCGCTGGGCCGCACCGGAAAGCCGGAAGACGTGGCCGCCGCGGTGAGTTTCCTGGCCTCCGACGACGGTGGCTACATCACCGGCGCCGTGATCCCGGTCGACGGCGGCATGGGCATGGGCAACTGAGCGGACCCCAGCCAAGACCTCCAGCAAATCTCGCAGTACGACACCCCCAACCTGATCAGGAGCACTGCAGTGACCGGAATCCTGGACGGCAAGACCGTCCTCATCACGGGCATCATCACCGACGCGTCGATCGCCTTCCATGCCGCCGCCATGGCGCAGGAGCAGGGCGCCAAGGTCATCATCACCGGCATCCCCGAGCGACTGCGCCTCATCGACCGCATCGCCAAGCGACTCCCGCAGGAGGTGCCGCCGGCGATCGGACTCGACGTCACCGACCCCGAGGGTCTGTCGACTCTGGCCGATCGGGTCCGCGAACACGCCCCTGAGGGTGTCGATGGGGTGCTGCATTCCATCGCTTTCGCGCCGAAGACCCTGTTGGGGCCGGACATGGTGCCATTTCTCGAGGGGCCGGGGCCCGACGCAGCGAAGGCGTTCGAGGTGTCGGCGTGGAGCTATGCCTCACTGGCACAGGCAATGCTGCCGGTGATGAATGAGGGCGGGTCGATCGTCGGGATGGACTTCGATCCGCGCCGTGCGATGCCGTACTACAACTGGATGAGCGTCGCGAAGGCTGCTCTGGAGTCGGTCAATCGCTACGTGGCGCGGGAAGTGGGCGAGGCCAAGAACATTCGCTCGAACCTCGTCGCGGCCGGCCCGATCAAGACGCTGGCGGCCAAGGCGATTGCCGGCACCGCCACCGATGATGCCAAGCAGCTGAACATGCTCAACACCTACTGGGACGGGGCTTCGCCGATCGGTTGGGACATCGACGACCCGACTGTCGTGGCCAAGTCGATCTGCGCGTTGCTGTCGGATTGGCTGCCGGGCACCACGGGGTCGATCGTCTACGTCGACGGCGGTGCAAGCCACAACCTTTGGTTCCCAGAGGGTTTCGCCGACCAGGTGTGAACAACGTGACGAACGGACGAGGCGCAGAAGGGGTCGGCGCAGACACGCTCGATGCAGACGAGCGAGTCACCGCCGGGTTCGACTCCGTGCTGTTCCTGTCCTTCGGTGGCCCCGACGGTCCGGACGACGTGATGCCGTTCCTGGAGAACGTGACTCGGGGTCGGGGAGTACCACGGGATCGGCTCGAGGCGGTGGCGAAGCACTACCAGCATTTCGGCGGTGTTTCGCCGATCAATCGGCTCAATCTCGACATGATCGACGCATTGCGCGCGGGTCTCGCCGCACGTGGTCGAGATCTGCCGGTCTGGTTCGGCAATCGCAACTGGAACCCCATGGCCGAAGACACGCTAGCCGACATGTATCGCGCGGGTCATCGACGAGTCCTCGTGTTCCCGACCTCGGCGTGGGGTGGGTATTCGGGATGCCGGCAGTATCACGAGGACATCGATCGCGCGCTGCGGTCGCTGGCACGACTCGAACCGACCAGTACCGCAAGCGATTCCGGCGTCGTCCTACGAAAGCTGCCGCAATATTGGGCGGAGCCGGCCTTCCTCGACGCCGGTGCTGACGCTGTCCGACGTGCGGCGGCGTCGTTACCTGACGCGACGACCCGTCCGCGACTGGTGTTCACCGCGCATTCGGTGCCGATGTCCGCCGACCGATCGTCGGGACCCCCCGACGACTCTGGCTTGTACTCGCGACAGGTGCTGGCCTCGGCGACCGCCGTCGCCGAGCGGCTCGGCTACGACGAATTCGATCAGGTGTGGCAATCACGGTCGGGCCCACCGCAGGTTCCGTGGCTGGAACCCGACATTTGCGACCACCTGGAAGATCTTGCCGCACAAGGTGTCACGCAGGTCATTGTGTATCCGATCGGCTTCATCTCCGATCATCTCGAAGTTATCTGGGACCTCGACAACGAGGCTGCGGAGTTGGCGGCCGAGTTGGGCATGGGCTACGCCCGTGCCGACACGGTGGGCACCGACCCCCGCTTCGTCGACATGATCATCGACATGGTCGACCGATACGCCGACGGTGGTGGCGACACCGACGCCTTCGGCTGCGGCGACAACGGAAGCCTGTGCCGTCCCGAATGCTGCGCGCCACCCGCTCGACCGGCGAGAAGCGGCCGTCCCACCGCTCCCTGATCTGAAGAGTTGGTGACCAGGTCGGTGACCTGGGCAAATGTACTGGCAGCCCGCCCGCAAAATCTAGGGGAAGAACTTCTTCCCCGGGGTTCATAGTCGTCCGCGAGAAT
>NZ_JAKWBF010000014.1 GCF_022513585.1 Gordonia gummivorans | reverse complement strand
GTTGTAGGGGAGGACACCAAGGCCCGGGGAAGAAGTTTCTTCCCCCACTTTTTGTGCCGGATTGGGTCCACGATCGCCGCCGTGGCGGCAGGTGGGGCGCTGGCTCGAAGGCCTGCTGAACTGCGGATATGCGAGCGGTTCCGGATGGCGTCGGCTGCCGGAAACTAGTTCCTCCCCTACGCATGGGCGGCCATGTCACCGTTCGCCGAGGCGGCGCTACGGCGTGTTGTGATCTCAGATACCGCACGTCTGGTCAGAAACCCGATGTGCACCAAGGTTTCTGGCTACAAGTGCGGCTTCTACCGCGCAACCACACTTCCCACTTCCTCGAGCGGGAGTGTCCTCCCGCCATTGGTCGTAGTACGTCGACAAGAGCCCCAGGTCACGGCGGCTCGAAGAAATAACCATGATCAATATGCCGATTCCTCTTGACAAGTGATGCCGGTCACCCTCAGTCTGTGATCCAAGCAATTAATCATGTTTATTTGCTCTTACCTTATGTCGACGTGGAGGTGCGGCAATGCACGACCAACAGTTCCGAAACCTGATGGCAGGGGTGTGTGCACCGGTCACAGTGGTCACGACCGCCGACGACGACGGCCCGCACGGCGCAACCGTCAGCTCTCTGGCGTCGCTGTCGCTACGACCCGCTCTCCTCTCCATCGCGCTCGATCGCCGATCGAGTCTGCTGTCACGCATCATCGCCACCGAACGATTCGGCGTGAACGTGCTCAACTCCACACAGGACGACATCGCGATGACCTTCGCGTCACGTGACCTGGATCGATTCGGCACGACGCCGTGGTCGCCGTCGAACGGGCTACCCCGGATCGACGCTGTCGCCGGATGGGCCGCCTGCGAGCTCTGGCAGACCATCGAGGCCGGCGACCACCTGCTGCTCATCGGCTCGGTGACCCACGCCGCGTCCGAGCAGCGTCCCCCACTTGTCTACGGCCACCGAACCTTTGGTACCCATTCCCGGTTTGCCACCCGCCCGCGGACCGCGATTGTCGACCAAATCGTCGCCTGCGCAAGCTGACCAACCCAGTCCCAGTCCCCACCCTCAGAAGGAGAACCCCATGACCATCACCACCACCAGTCCGGCAACGGTGGATCACACCGTCCCAGCCGACGCCGAACTCGTTGCCCGCGCGCGGGAACTCCGTCCGCTCCTGGCGGCGAATGCCGCTCAGGGAGAAAAGGATCGGCGAGTCGTCGAAGAGAGCATCCAGGCTCTCACCGACGCCGGACTGTTCCGCATCTCCGTACCCAAACGCTACGGCGGCTACGAGACCTCCATGCGCACGATGCTCGACATCTCGGCGGCAGTCGCTGAAGCCGACGGTGGCACCGCGTGGGTCGTCACGCTCACCAACGTGTGCAACTGGCTTGTCGGACTCATGTCACAGCAGGCGCAGGACGAGGTCTTCGGCGCCGACCCCGACGCCAAGGTGTCCGGTGTGCTCGCTCCCACCGCCGAAACCCGAAAGGTCGACGGCGGATATCGGGTGACCGGCAAGTGGTATTACAACTCCGGCTCACACCATTGCACGTGGGCGGTCATGGGCATTCCCATCACCGATGCCGACGGCAACGTCGTCGACCAGGGCTGCGCGCTGATCCCCCGCTCCGACATGGGCTTCGAGGACACGTGGTTCGTCGCGGGCATGCGATCGTCGGGAAGTAACTGCCTCATCGCCGATGACGTCTTCGTGCCGGACCATCGCGTGATCAGCGTCCCGCCGGCGATCGGCGGTCACTACGCCACACCCCACAAGGACGAGGTTCTGTATCGGTCTGCGCTGATCCCAGTCCTTGCTCTCGTACTCGTCGGGCCGCAACTCGGAATGGGCCGTGCGGCACTCGATTTCGTGATCGCCAAGGCGCCCAAGAAACCGATCTCCTATACCTTCTTCACCTCGCAACAGGAGTCCACTGCGTTCCAGTTGCAGATTGCCGAGGCCGCGCGGCTCATCGACACCGCCCAGCTGCACGCATACCGGGCTGCCGCCGACATCGACGAGGCTGCCGCACGAGGCGAGTATCCGGACTATCTTATCCGGGCGCGCGTCCGGTCGGACACCGGATATGTGGCCGACTGCGTGACCCGCGCCATCGACATCCTGCTGTCGGCGCACGGCGCGGGTTCGTTCGCCGAAGTGAGTCCTCTGCAACGAATCTGGCGCGACTCGGCGGTCGCGGCCCGGCACGCGATCGTCTCACCAGCGGTCAGCTACGAGCTGTACGGCAAAGCCTTGCTCGGCGTCGAAGACCCGATCACCCCGATGGTCTGACGGCCACACATTCAGAAGACCAAGGAGCACAACACATGCGAATCGCCAATCACAACCAACGCGCAACGCTGATCCTCGGTGAGTCCGGGGCCGAGGTCGGCGTCGACATCTTCGACGCGTCGGGAGGCCGCTTCGGTCCGGACCTCGATCTCGTCTACGGGGGCTGGAATGAATTCATCAGCTGGGCAGTCGCTTTCGACACATCTGCCGCGGACGGATCACCGGTCGATCGAGCACTTCTGGGCGCTCCGTCACCACGGCCACGTCAAGTGTTCGCCGTCGGATTGAACTACGACGATCACGCCGCCGAATCGGGATTCGAGTCGCCGACACATCTGCCGCCCGTGTTCACCAAGTACATCTCCAGTTTCTCCGGACCCGATACCACGGTCACCATTCCCGAAGGCGGTGCCGTCGACTGGGAAGTCGAGCTTGTCGTGGTCATCGGACGCGAGGCCACCGGGATCGACGCCGACGACGCGTGGAGGTACGTCGCCGGGCTCACCGCCGGACAGGACATCTCCGAGCGGATCACCCAGACACGCGGACCCGCACCACAGTTCGGGCTGGGGAAGTCCTATCCCGGATTCTCCCCGCAGGGTCCGTGGCTCGTCACCCCCGATCAGTTCGCCGATCCGGACGACCTCGAACTCGGTTGCGCCGTCGACGGGGAGGAGATGCAAAAAGGACGCACTCGCGATCTCATCTTCCCCGTTCCTCGGTTGATCGCCGAATTGTCCCGCAACGTCACCCTCCACCCGGGCGACGTGATCTTCACCGGAACTCCGGCCGGCGTCGGCGCGGGTCGAGAACCCAAGCGGTTCCTCGCACCCGGCGAACGACTCGACAGCTGGATCACCGGAATCGGTGAACTGCATCAGACCTTCATCTCTGCTCCCCAGTAAGGACCTGCCATGACCCTGCATCGCCTCGCGTCGGTCACCATGGGCGTACCCAACGTCGCCCAGACTGCCGCCTACTACACAGAATTCGGGCTCACCCCACAGGCCGACGGATGGTTCTCGACCACCGACGGCGGACGTCAACTCCGCATCATCGAGACGCCAACCCGGCGGCTGGTCGCCCTCACCGTCGGCGCCGACCACCCCGACGATCTCGGACGCATCGCGCACAACCTGACACAACTCGACATCCCCTTCGCGCGGACGACGAACAGCATCTCGGCGATCGAAGCCGCCACCGATCTGCATGTCACCGTCGAGGTTCAAGCGCGCATCACCCAAGCCCGCGTGGCGGCGACCCCGTACAACGGGCCTGGTCGCCTCGAGCGCGAGACCTGCCGCGCCCCGGGGGTGCTGCGGACGTCCGCGGTCCGACCCCGCAAGCTCGGACACGCGGTGATCGGAAGCACCGATCATGCAGTCACGCAACGCTTCTTCACCCACGGCCTGGGTTTCAAGGTCAGTGACGAAGTACCGGGCCTGGCGGCCTTCCTGCGGTGCTCCACCGATCACCACAACGTTCTCGTGCAGCAGGCTCCGGTCAACTTCCTCCATCACACGTCGTGGCAGGTCGATGATGTCGACGAGGTCGGACGCGGCGCCATGAGCATGCTGGAAGCCGATCCCGGACGCCATGTGTGGGGTCTCGGTCGGCACTACGCCGGCTCCAACTTCTTCTGGTACCTCAAGGACCCGGCGGGAAACTTCAGCGAGTACTACTCCGACATGGATTCGATCGTCGACGACCAGCTATGGACCCCAGAAGTGGTCGAAGGTGCCAAGGGACTGTTCAGCTGGGGTCCCCCACCTCCGCCGTCGTTCCTGGCCCCGGAGGATCTGGCCGCCCTGATGACCGGCGCGCACAGCGCCGCCTGAGGGACAGCCGATGACTGTCGACATCACACCGGCCGAAGCGATCTGGACGCCCGACGTTGCGGCGTCGGCGGTGAGCCAACTCGCCCGGTTCACCAGCCGTGTCGAGAAGCGTACCGGTGAGCGCTATCCGACTTACCGGGAGCTGTGGCGGTGGTCGGTCGACCATCCCGCCGATTTCTGGACAGCGGTGGTGGATCATTTCGACGTTCTGATCGACGATGCGCCGGCAAACGTGTTGCCGGACCGCACGATGCCGGGCGCGCGGTGGTTTCCTGGTGCGCGGATCAACTACGCGGAGCATGCCCTCCGACTCCGGGGTGACGACACGGCAGTCATCGCGCTCGGCGAAACGGGAGACACCGCTGAGGTGTCCTGGAATGTGTTGCGCGGCATGGTCGGCGCTGTGCAGCGCTGGCTGGTCGAGCACGGTGTGCGACGCGGCGACCGAGTCGTCGGCTACCTCCCGAACACTCTCCACGCGGTGGTCGGCATGCTGGCCACAACGGGACTCGGCGCGATCTGGTCGGCGTGTGGGCAGGACTATGGCGCCGCGGGCGCGCTTGCCCGGTTGGGGCAGTTGGAACCGAAGGTGCTCATCGCCGCCGACGGCTATCGGTGGAATGGCAAGGTACACAGCCGATGTGGAATGGTCGAGACGATTCGGTCGTCGATGCCCGAACTCGTTGCGACACTAAGCGTTTCCGCTATCGGTGATTCGCGGTTCGGCGTCGGCGTCACCGGCTGGGACGACGTGGTCGCACACCCCGCCGAACCAGAGTTCGTCAGCGTAGAGTTCAACGATCCTCTGTGGGCGCTGTTTTCGTCGGGTACCACCGGAGCACCCAAGGGCATCGTCCACTCGCACGGCGGCGTGGTCGTCGACCACCTCCGACTTCTGGGCTTGCACAACGACCTCGGTCGCGGAGACCGGTTCTTCTGGTACACGACGACGAACTGGATGATGTGGAACATGGTGACGTCCGGGCTGTTGACCGGTGCGGCCATCGTTCTCTATGACGGGAGTCCAGTATTCCCAGGGCCACAACGGCTATGGGAGATCGCGTCGGACCACCGAGTCACGGTGCTCGGCGTCAGCCCCGGCTATCTGGCGGCCTCCGAGAAGGCCGGGCTGAGTCCGGCGTGCGACCTCGACCTGTCCCGGTTGCGTACGATCGGCAGCACCGGTGCACCGCTTCCCGCTCAGAGTTACCAGTGGGTGCGGGATCATGTGGGCACGCACATACAGCTGGCATCGACAAGCGGCGGCACCGACGTCGTGAGCGGCTTCGCCGGTTGTGCACCCAACACCCCGGTCTGGGCCGGCGAGATCTCGGCACCACTCTTGGGAGTGGACCTGCAAGCATGGAATAGCCAGGGGCACAGTGTAATTGGCGAGGTTGGCGAGCTGGTGATCGCAACACCGATGCCGTCGATGCCGGTGTCCTTCTGGAACGATCCGACGGGCCAACGCTATCGCGACGCCTACTTCGACACCTTCCCCGGAGTATGGCGGCACGGCGACTGGATCACCGTCACCGAGCGTGGTTCGGTGATCATTTCCGGGCGCTCTGATGCGACTCTGAACCGACAAGGCGTCCGGCTCGGTAGTGCGGACATCTACGACGTCGTCGATGCGCTGCCCGAGATCCGTGAATCATTGGTGGTGGGCGTTGAGCTCGACGACGACCGTTACTGGTTGCCGTTGTTCGTCGTGCTAGCCGACCACGTCACCCTCGACGACGATCTGCGTGCTCGGATCGCTGGGGCCATCGGTATCGGCGCGTCACCACGTCATGTCCCGGACGACATCATCGCTGTCCCGGCCATTCCGCACACCCGGACGGGCAAGAAGCTGGAGGTGCCGGTGAAACGGCTGATCCAGGGCAAGCCGCTGCAGCAGGTCATCGGTGTCGACACTGTCGACGATCCCGAGGCTCTCGCCAACTTCTCGCGTTTCGTGGATGGCGGCCGATCAGGTGCTCAGCGGCGGCGCTGAGAAGTGTCCCGGGATGATCTGCGCGTCGCCCAACGAACGCTTGATCGCCCAGTGTTCGGTGAACCGGCAGACCGACATCTTCCACACGCCATCCTCGACGACGTATTCGTCGTCGTAGTCTCCGGTCATGATGGTCTCGGTGGCCTCGACGGTGTTGACCTGCCGGAAGCGCAGACTCCAGGTTCCGTGGGCGCTGGTGTCGTCGAGGATGGTGATGTCGGGATGCATGCCGTGGTGCATGTCGTACACGATGAACTTGCCGTCGATCCGCGCGAGCGCCACCTTCTCGAAGATCCGGGCCATTGGCTCGGCGTCGTCAAAGCTGCCGAGGCGACCGTAGTCGATCCGTGCTCCCGACCTGATGAAGCAGGATCGAAACCCTTTGGGATCCTTGGTGTCACATGCGCGCCAATAGCGGTACTTCAGCTGCGTGATCGCCTCGACGTGCTCCAATCGCTGTAGCCGGCGGGCCAGGTCATCGGTTGAGGGCATCGTCGCCTCCAGGTTGCTCGGAATGTGCATCCACCATATGCACCACCGAGCCGATCCCCCGCTGGTCGATCTCGACACGGTGCCTCGGTTTCGAGACGGGTCGCGCTCGCAGGCTCGCTCTTCGCTCTTCAACCCGGCGGCTCCGCTCGGTACCGGCTCGATCCGGCGGAGCCGACACCGAGCCGCTAGGCCGCCGGGTTGAGGAGCGACGAGGGAGCGTAGCGCCCTTCGATAAGCTCGCTACTCAGGACCCGTCCGACGCGTCTCGAAACCAGGCGTCGTGTCGAGACCACCTGGTGAGCCGACCATGTCAGCACCCACCAGCCACCACCCACCCCCCTCACCGCGGGTAGGTCCGATGTTGTTGCCCGGTCATCGGATTCGTCCACAGGATGCTGCGATCGGTGAAACTACCCCGTCGCTTCGCTCGCCCCGGACACATGACCGGTATCCACAACCCGAAATGCTTGCGATGGTGATCGGGGGTGCACAACGGTGCGAGGTTGAAGTGCACGGTCCAGCCACCGGCCTCGGGGTCGGCATGGTTGAACTTCACCGGATGATCGATCTCGCATTCCGACGCAGGTTTGGCGCAGAACGGATACCGACACGTCCGATCCGTGGCCAACACTGTCGCCCGTTCACTGGCTGACGGCCGGTAGGTGGTGGCCCCGCGGGGTGGTGTGGTGTGTCCGCCGTGCCCACTCGGGTCGATGGGTGGGGCGGGTCGGCGTTCCCCGATGATCAACCCCGACCACGCCGGTCGGATGCCGGTCTCGGGCAGCTCGATCTGCTTACCGACGCCCTGCTCGGCGATCTGAGCGGCGTGCGCGGGGTCGATGGCCCCGTACCCATCCAGATACGGGACCTCGACACCGGTGGGGTCGGTAATCACCGTCACCGACGGCACCGGGTCCCGTAGCGCCCCACCTGAGGGCTCGTCGTCCGTCTCGCCGGCCTCCTCCGCCGCGTCGGGTTGCTCTGCAGCGTCGGGTTGCTCTGCAGCGTCGGGTTGCTCTGCAGTGTCGGGTTGCTCTGCGGTGGCGTCGTCCTCTACCGGGTCGCGGTCGTCGGTGTGCGACTCGCACTCCGGTTCCGGTGTGTTCGCCGGTGCTGCTTCGGGTTCCGCGTCGTCCGATTCTGGTTCCGGGGCGGGTCCTTCGGGTTCCGGGGCGGGTCCTTCGGGTTCCGGGGCGGGTCCTTCGGGTTCTACGTCGGCCGGGTCGGTGGGTGCGTCGGGTGGTGCGGGTTGCACGGTGGGGCAGTCCTGGCGCCCGCATTCACAGGTCAGTCGGGCGCCGGGCAGGCCGTGGAGTTCGGCCAACGCCGCCACCCGCCGACGACCCAGGGTGCGCGGATCATGGCGGCACACCCGCGCCCCGATCAACTGCGCGAGACGTGCGCGCAGGAATTCGCCGTGCTCAGCGGGCACCGTCGCATCAATCGACGAGTGCCCGTGCGCATCATCCCGCACGATCACGTTCTGGTGGCGGTCGGCGAAATCCTCCCGCGCATCCGCAGCGGCATCGGGGTCGAGAGTGATGATCAACTCCGCCAACTGCGACCGCAACGTCTTGTCCAGGGTCGGGCGCGCCGCCAACTCCAGGGCGAGTGGCTCCACCTCCACCCGCAGCGACTCGCCCAAGATCTCGAGGGCTCGGGTGATCACCAATGCCCGCGATGTCGCCAGATCACCGTCGAGGTAGGCCAACCGCACCCGGTCCATACCGGCCAGCGCGATACCGAGTTCGATCCAGCGGTGTGCGGTCGAGCGGGACACCCCGACCCGTAGGGATACTTCGCCGACGGCAGCTTTCTCGGCTGATACCGGGTCGGCGCGGTGGGGGTCGGGGTCGGCCAGCATGTCGTCGTAGACGCCGGCACCGATCTTGTGGGCCAGCAGCACGGTGCGGGCTTCGGCGCGACGGGTGTGGCGTAGTTCGCGCATCGCGTGGTGTTCCAACCCGAGTGTGGAGGCAGCGCGAATCGCCGCGTCATCGGCCTCGGGATCGGTGAAGGTGAACACGCGCAGTGCCTTTCGGGCGACAAGGGTCAACAAACCGTCGTCATCAGCACTGTCATCAAAGAAGTTGCGCAGTCATTTCGTGAACTAGGAACAGACTATCGGGAGGGTCTGACAAGAATCGTCGCGCTCGAGTTGGCGCTGGTCACCGACACTCTCGGGTCACCGGGGTGGTCTCGACACGGCGCCTCGCCCAGGGACTCGGAGTCGGCTCGACCAGCGTAAGCGGATCGGTGAAGGTGAACACGCGCAGTGCCTTTCGGGCGACAAGGGTAAAGGAGCCGTCGTCATCAGCACTGTCATCACAAGGGGTGGAGACTGTCATCTCGGTGAACTACGAACACACTATCGGGAGGGTCTGACAAGAATCGTTGTGCTGGTGTTGTGCCTGGTTGCGGACACATTCGTCGCCCCGGGTTTCGATATGCGCCGGGCTCGCAAGCTCGCGCGACGCTACTCAACCAGCAGAGGAGAGGTCCACCAGCAGAGGGGGGGCTCGGAGTCGACCAGCGCGGGTCGCTCGACCAGCGAGTGGGTGCCTCGGAGCCGGCCATCGCTAGCCTGGACTCATGCATGTTGTCATCTACGGGGCCGGCGCAATCGGCGGTGTGATCGGTGCGCATCTGTTCTCGTCGGGCACCCCGACCACCCTCATCGCTCGCGGTCGGCATCTGGAAGCCATCCGCACGAACGGTCTTGTGCTCGATACCGCGCAGGGTCGCGAGGCGTTACAGATCGACACCGCGGCAACCGCTTCCGAGATCGACTGGACGGACGAGTCCGTCGTGTTCTTGTGCGTGAAGTCCCAGCAGACCGCGGCCGCTCTCGAAGATCTGCGTTTCCACGCACCCCCCCATGACGCCCATCGTGTCCGCTCAGAACGGTGTGGCCAACGAGCCCGCCATCTTGCGCCTGTTCCCCAACGTCTATTCGTTGTGCGTGGTACTGCCCGCACTGCACCTCGATCCCGGAGTGGTGATCCAGCTATCCGACGGAACTCCCGGACTACTCGACATCGGAAGGTACCCAACTGGATTCGATGACACAGCCGAGACCATCGCCGCCCGCTTGCGCGCGGCGTCGTTTCCGTCCAAGGTCCGCGGCAACATCACCGCGTGGAAGTACCGAAAACTCATCACCAATCTGGTCAACGGTGTCGACGCCACCTACCGGAACGACGGCCCCGCGCACCACGAGCTCGTTCGCCGCGCCCGCTCCGAAGGGGAGGCCGTCCTCGATGCCGCCGACATCGAGGTGATCACCGAGGAGTCCGACATCGCACGGCGGGCCGACTTCATCAAGCGCCGCGACACCGGCGACAACAGCTACGGAAGCTCGACGTGGCAGAGCGTCGAGCGGGGCGCCGGCAGCGTCGAGGTCGACTATCTCGCCGGCGAGATCGTGTTGCTCGGGCGCCTGAACGGCGTGCCGACACCGGTCAACGAACTGGTGCAGGCCGAAACCGTCCGACTGGTGCGCGACGGGTTGCCGGCAGCAAGTCTCGACGCCCAGGAGGCTCTCGCGCGAGTCGGTGTAACACCACCGACGCAGAGTGACCCGCGTCTCACAATCGCTGACGGTCAACGATTTTGACGACTTCTTAAGGCTCGATCCCCTTGGCGTGGGACCCGCGCAGGCGTAGACCGTCAAAGGTGACGTTGTTTGATGTCCTGCCCTCCCTGAAAGGGGTAACCGTGGCCCGTTCCTTTGATCCCACCTCGTGGCGTCTACCCATCCACACCCAAGCCGACGACATTCTCGTCGGTGAGCGTTCGTTGCGGGAGGAGTCCCGTCAACGCAAGGTCGCGTTCTACCTCGACGTCGACGGTGAACCGACCTGTCAGAGCTTATGTCCGGCGTCGATGCTGTTCCCGGCGCTCGTCACCCGTGTCACTGCCGCACATCACACCGCGGGCCGGGCGACACTACACATCGACACGGCGCTCCCGCTGACCGCCGTGATCGCCGATCTCGCCATCGTCGGTCATCCCCTTTGCGGAGCAAGCATGTCCGACGTGACCATTGTGGACACCGCCGGACATCGGCGTACCGTGCACGCCGAACTCCCGGCGAATGTCGCCGCCACCAGTACCGTCGTGCTGGCTCTCGGCTGGGTCGAGGCGCACTTGCCGACACAGCCAGCTGTCAGCGTTTGAGGATCGAAACACCCTCTCCACCAATTTCTTCCGCTCCTACACGACGCCCCGTCAGCACCAGCATGAGCGACTCCGCAGCCCCCTCGATGACCGGACCTCGCCCGGCCGTCCAATCGATATCGGTTGCCCGCCAACACACCTGGTCACCGACTGTCGAGAAGATCCCGCGCGCTTTGGGACTGGTGAGGAAGTCGAGTACCGCACGCTGACGTTCTGCGTCGACACCGGTCGGCATTCCGAGTGGTCGTCGGATGTCGAGACCGTGCACGACGATGTCGGTCAACGGGGCCGACGGTCCGTATCCGGGTGGCGTGAAGCGCTTATCTGCCTTGTCCCGCAGCAATTTTGGCAGTCGGTCCCGGTACCGTTCGCCGACCTTTGCGGTCATTGCTAGATTGGCGCGGTCAAAGTTGCCGCGCGCCTTGATCATCGCCAGCCCGAAAGCCGGAATCGACACTGTCAGTGGGACCACCAGATGCGCGACGACGTCCCGGCAGGTCCATGCGGCGCACAGAGACGGTGTGTCCCACTGCTCGGTGGTCAAGCCCGCGACATCGTCGGCCAGTTTCCGGCGTTCATCGGCGATCGCGGCGAACGCAGCGTCGTCATCCATCGCGGGCATGCCCTCAGCCGAAGGTGTGATGAACGGCTTCGACGTTGTTTCCGTCCGGATCACGTAGGAAGACAGCGTAATAGCCTGGATGGTACTCAGGCCAGATACGCGGCGCGTGCAGAACTTCGACGTCGGATGCGACGGCGGCCCGATACACCTCGTCGACTGCGGCACGGCTCGGCGCGGTGAGCGCCAGATGCACCGGGCGGTTACCGCTGTCGACCAGCGGGCCGAACCACAGCTTCGGAAAGCCATCGGGCCCGCCGAGCGCCAGGACCGCGCCATCCGGACCGTCGATGCGCATCGCCTCGTGGACGCCGAGCGCACCGAACACGTGCGTGAAGAATCCGAGCGACGCCTCAGGGTCGGCGCATTGCAGGGCCAGATGGTCGATCATTCCCCGACCGTACGTGACCTGGCGCGCCGACACGGCACGAATGTCACCCCCGAGTCCTAACTTGGTGGCAACCCGTCGACAGCATGGACACCAACATGAGCTCTCTCACAACAAGCCGCGAAGTCCTCGGCCCATGGTCGCTGCCTGTGAGCAGGCGGTTCTGGGAAGGTTTCACACCCGCAGCCCTCGCCGCACAACAGGACGACGACGCACTGACCACCACGTTCCGTGTCGACGCGGATTGGTCGGCTGCGCACGCGAGCGTCACCCAGTACGGTGGCGTCGCCGAGATCTCCGTCGGAGGTGATGGCGACCTCGACGCCGCGACCGAACAAGTCGCACGGTTCCTGTCGCTCGACGTCGACGCACGCGGTTGGCCGGAGGTGGGCGTCCGCGATCCGGTGATCGGCCGTGCGCAGCAAGCGCTCCCGGGGTTCCGGCCGTGCGGCTTCCACTCAGCGTACGAGGCGGCGGCATGGGCGGTGTTGTCTCAACGGCTGCGGATCCCCGAGGCGGCCCGGCTGAGAAAGCAGATCACCGACCGTTACGGCGACGACGGCGCCTTTCCCACACCCACCCGACTGGCTGCGCTCGACCTGGACCTGCCCGGGCGCAAGACCGAGTATCTGCATGCCGTTGCCGCCGCGGCGCTCGACGGGCGCCTGGACACCGCCACCCTGCGCGCCATGCCGGCAGACTCAGCGATCGAGTCCGTGCGTACGATCACCGGGATCGGGCCCTTCGCGTCGGGGCTGATCGTCCTGCGGGGCGCCAACGCACCCGATGCGGTTCCCGAGCGGGAGAAGCGGCTCGAAGCGCAGGTCGTGAAGCTGTACGGACCGGGTAGCACCGTCGCAGAGGTCTCGCGGGCGTGGCGACCGTTCCGGACGTGGGCGTCGGTACATCTCCGCGCGCTCGCCGAAAGCGACCACTGACTTCAGCTTCTCTTCAGTTCACAGATCGCACACTTGGCCACACTCCGAACCGACTCTCGGGAGGCTGGCATGACGATGCGCCGGAAGACCACCTTGGTGGTGGCCGCATTCGCGACTCTGGCGGTGCTCGCGCCTCAGCCGGCCGGGGCGGCTCAGACACTCGACGCACCGGTTCCACCACCCGGCGCCATCGCGTCGGCCGTTGTCGGCAACCAACTCAAGTACTGCGCACTCATCTGCCCGCATATCATCGACTTCGTCGTCGACGTTCCGACTGCGATCGTCGGCGCTCCCCGAGTATTCATCGACGCGCAACAGCGCACCGGGTCCCGTGATCGTGCGACCGGTATCGCACTCACCTCGGTGACCTCGCCGGCGCGATCCGCGATGTCCGGGATCATCGGCAATGATCTGAATCTTGTTCTGCCACGGGCACAGAACGCCCTCGAGGTGGCCATCGTCGAGATGCTGCATGTACTCGACGTCGCGAGATCCGGGGCGGGGTCTGTCAGGGTGCAGCGCGCGTTCAACGCCGGCCGCGCCCAGATCGTCGATGCCCTCAATGCGCCGATCGTCGAGAACCCGCCACCCCTGGCACGGCCACGAACGCACCAGCAGGCGGCCGTCGTCGACGCGATCGACGTCGGGTCTGCGGTGTTGTTCCGAGCACCCGAGATCGTGCTGGCGGGCGCCACCGAAGCGGCCGACATCGCCGCGAGTCACCTTGCCAGAACGGGTGATATGAGCGGTGCGCGCATCGTTGGCACCGATCACCTTGCCGCTGTTGTCGCCGACGCGGCTCGTGCGATCGACACCGCCACCCGAACGCACGCGGTGCCGACGATGCGACGCTGACCGCCATCCACATCCGCGTCTGCCTGTGGACAACTCGACTCGGCGGCCCGTATCCGTCATCGCCCACGTTTACTGTCCGGTCAAGGACCACAACCACCGGCAGGGGGCCACCATGAGTGAAGACGGATTCGACACACCTGTCGAGAAGGCATGGCAGCAGTACCGCGGACGACTCGCCGATCGCATCGGGGACCTGCTACCGGGCCAGACGTTCACGATCGGCAACGACGAAAACCTTTGCACAGCAACGTACGACATTCGCGTCACACGAACGGCAGCCAAGCGAATCCGGGTCACGGTCGACGTCATGTCGGTGTTCTCCGAAGACAACCACGTACTCACCCACAACATGACCGCACTGCGGCGCATCGGTTGGCGGCTCCTCAACGACGACTCCTTTCTCGTGGAACGGTACGACGATCGGGTCGACGAGGTGGCGACGCTGGTGGTCACCACCTTGCGCGAGGTCTACCGCGTCATCGACCCGTCGTTCCTCGCCGACCCCGACGGATCGTCGACCCCCGTTCTGGAACCGGTCGTCGAAGTCGGTGTACGCGTGCGGGATTCCGAACACCTCCGCACACTGGTGATCGGCGTGATCGAGAACGCAACCGATGAGCCCATCAACTTCGACGACAATGACAACGACATCCCGATCGCGACCGAACCGGTACCGACGTGGCTGCACATCGATCCGGAGGTTCCTCGCCTCATCCTGTCGGCTCCCCTGACACACCGAATCTCCGACCCGACGCATGCCACCAAGGTCGTCGCCGAACAGCGACACCTGAATCCCTACATCACTCTCGTCCCTCGCGGACGCCACATCTACGCCCAGCTCGTCCTGGAAGCGACGGTCTTCCATCCCGCCAATCTCATTTCGGCACTGGGCAATTGGCGCGAGTTCCTCAGCGAACAGGTCCCGCTCCTGATCGAGCTCCTCGAGTCCGGCAACGACGACGCGGACGACGCCGAAGGAGACCCTGACGAGACTCCTGCGCAGCTACGAGTCCTCATCCAGCTCGATCCCGACGCAACGACACTGAGTCCGATCGAGGTCGCCCGCCTGTGCAACGGCAACGCAGACCTCTTGGTCGATCTGGTCGAGTTCTGCCAATACCAATGTCTCAGTTGGCGTCGGCATGCGACCAGATCACCCGACGCCGAGGAGGCGGCCTTCGCGCAGACCGAACTCGAACGATGGTCGGGCACAACCGAGCAGCTGCGCGGGGCGCTGCGTGTGGTGGCACTACCCGACATCGGGCTCGACGACGCAGCGGCAGCGTCCTGACGCGGAAGTCTCGTGCAGAATGATGGGTCGCCAATCCTCACCGAAAGTTGGTCACGTGAGCACTGCCTACGACTTCACCGCCGACGACATCGACGGCAAACCCGTCCCACTCTCGACCTTCACGGGCCTGCCGCTGCTGGTGGTGAACACCGCGTCGAAGTGCGGTTTCACCCCGCAGTACGAGGGACTCGAGAAGCTGAGCCGCGAGTACTCCGACCAGGGTCTGCGCGTGTTGGGTTTCCCGTGCGATCAGTTCGGGCACCAGGAGCCCGGCGACGCCGACGAGATCAAGAACTTCTGCTCACTCACCTATGACGTGACTTTCCCGATGTTCGCGAAGATCGACGTGAACGGTCCGCACGCCCACCCGCTCTACGAGTGGCTTCGCACGCAGAAGAAGGGACTTCTGGGCGGGCGGATCAAGTGGAACTTCACGAAGTTCCTCGTCGACCGCGATGGCAACGTGGTCGATCGCTTCGCACCGACCACCACACCGGACAAACTCTCCGGTGCGATCGAGAAGGTGCTGTAGAGAACGCGTCCGGCCGGTGAACATCTGACGTCCTGACGGTGCTCACACCCGAAGGTCGTCGTCGGGGCTTGTGCGCGGCGGTGTCGGGACGGAAGGATCACCAACCATGATCGCCACGCGCATCCGGTCCGTCGTCGTCTCCATCCTCGCGGTGATCGCGCTGGCGGTACCCGCCGTCGGCTCAGCGGTCGCAGCTCCGGTCGCGGCGCCGAGCCGATTCAGCACTGCGCAGCTCCTCGGACCGTACCCGTCCGACATTCCTCCGGGCGGCACCTACATCCCCGTCCTGGACGGCTTCTCGTACCTGCGGGCGCACCGACCCGACATCATCGCGCAGAACCTGCGAATCGTGCAGCGCACCAACAACTCCGCGACCGCCGCGCAACAGGCCGACGCCATCGCGATCAACTACGACGACCGGCTCGAGTCGTTGTCGGTGGCGTTGGGAGCCAAGCTCGGTGCCACGTTCCGCAAGCTCATTGCGGGCGGCCAACTGCCCAAGGTCGCGGCGCTCGTGAAGGGTGACACCGCGCGCGTGGGAGTGCCTCTCGGAACGACGCTGTTGGAGAAGGAGTACTTCGACAACCCACGCCCGTTTGTGGTGGCGCCGTCGAGCATCCGCCGCTACGACCGTCCCGGCGGGCACCTGTACGCGGAGTTGCGCAACAACGGCTCCTACCCGTCGGGCCACACGAGCATGGGCTACTGGAAGGGTGCATTGCTGGCCTACTGGCTGCCCGAGCTGGGTCCGCAGATCATCGCTCGCGCCGGTGAGATCGGACGCAGCCGCATGGTGCTCGGAGTTCACTACCCGCTCGATGTGATGGGTGGGCGGATCATGGCCACCGACATCGTCGCCGCCAGGCTGACCGACCCTGGTTTCGCATCACTGATCAGGCAGGCCGGCACCCAACTTCGCGGTGCACTGGAACGCGCCGTCGGTATGCCGTTGTCGAGATTCATCGCGACCGACCGGCCCTACCTGAGCACCAACGCAGCCGTCACCGAACACCGAGGGATGATGACGTTCGGATTCGGACGGATCGCGCCCGGTCAGCGCAACGCCATCCCGGCGTCCGCGGCGGCACTGCTGCGGACGCGGTTCCCCGGGTTGTCAGATGCCCAACGCTTGGCAATCCTGACGCGCACCGCGATCGGCTCGGGCTATCCGCTCGACCAGGCCGGCGCCGACGGCGGCTGGCTCCGCATCGATCTCGCCGCTGCGTTCGCTGCGACGCCTTGATGTTGCGGGAAGCCCAGCCCCGAGACGCGTTTGAGGCAATGACGCGTCGATTTCCGACTCGAAGAGTACTGCCTTAGGCCTCCTGACCTGCGCGAATCACCTGCTGGTTGAGTAGCGACGCGCGAGCCTGCGAGCGCGCGCGTATCGAAACCTCGTGAGTCGAGATTGTCGGTGACCACGACGTGCGGACTTAGAAATCTCACCCGAATTCGTTATGACTCGCCCTGAGGGGCTCGCCTACTCAATCAGCAGACGAATCTTCCCGCTCCACGATCGCCGACGTCAGCGGGTAGGTCGCAGATCCGAGGAGTGCGGGCGTCACGCCCGGATCAGTCCGGTCGGCGTAAACGAATCCGGGTTGGCACGCATCCAGTCGTCGAGCCAGGTCGGCGGCGTCTCCACCAGTAACTGGCGCGGACTCAGCCACTCGTAGATCTCGGCGTACGTCCGCTGTTCGGTCGGCGACACCCGCTTGCGCAGCAGGTGCGGCGACAGCTGGGACAGGTCGCTGACGCCCATCGACGCCATCAGCCGCATCGCCTGGGCGACGGTGGCCTTCTGGTACCGGTAGGCCCGTTCGCTCTTGTCCTCGACGTCCAGAGCGCGCGCCCGCCGCGCGTCCTGAGTGGCGACGCCGACCGGGCAGTGGTTGGTGTGACATCGCTGCGACTGGATACAGCCGACCGCCATCATCATGGCGCGAGCGGCGTTGGTGTAGTCGGCACCTTGGATCAGCCGTTTGACGATGTCGTTCCCGGAGGCCACCTTTCCGCTGGCGCCCAAGCGGATTCGGTCCCGCAGGCCGGTCCCCACCAGGGCGTTGTGCATGGTCATCAGTCCGTCGGTCAGGGGCAATCCGACGTGATCCCCGTACTCCGGCGGCGCTGCGGCCGTGCCGCCCTCGGCACCGTCGACGACAATGAAGTCCGGGGTGATGTCCTCGGCCAGCATCGCTTTGCAGATGGCGAGCACATCCACCCGCGAACCCAGGCACAACTTGAACCCAATCGGCTTGCCGTTGGCGAGTTCTCGAAGTTGTGCAATGAAGAAGATCAGTTCTCGCGGCGTCGAGAATGCCGAATGTGCCGGCGGACTCACGCACTTCTCGCCGACCGGTATCCCGCGATAGCGAGCGATCTCCTCGGTCACCTTGGCCGCGGGCAGCACCCCGCCGATGCCGGGCTTTGCACCCTGGCTCAGTTTCACCAGGATGCCTTTCACCTGTTCGGTGGCCGCCTTGTCGGCAAACTGGCGCGGATCGAAGCGCCCGTCTGCGGCGCGGGTCCCGAAGTAGCCGGATCCGATCTCCCAGATCACATCCGCGCCGCCGAGATGATAGGGGGTGAGTCCACCTTCACCCGTCTCATGCGCAAAGCCACCCTTGCGCGCGCCATTGTTCAAGGCGCGCAACGCATTTCCGGAGAGCGCACCGAAGCTCATGGATGAGACGTTGAGCAGTGCCATGTCGTAGGGCTGTGTGCAGTCGGGCCCGCCGACGCGCACCCGGAACGGCGCGTCGGGTGGGATCAGCGGCGCCGCGGAGTGGACCAGGTATTCGTAGCCGTCGGCGTCGATGTCGCGTTCGGTGCCGAACGCCACGTCCGACGTAGTCCCTTTGGCACGTTCGTAGATCAGCGACCTGACGTCGCGATCATAGGGCCGTCCGTCGAAGTTGCGTTCGATGAAGTATTGCTGAAGCTCCGGTCGGACGGCTTCGAGCAGAAATCGCATCCGCCCGACGATCGGATAATTGCGCAGCAGCGAGTGCCGCCGCTGCGTCAGATCGTGAGACCCAGTGCCGCCAGTGGCACGAGAACGACGGCCGCGAAGATCCACTGCCATGCTCCGAGCACGGTCGCAACCACCGACACGACAGCGAGAACCGCGAGTACTACCACCCCTGCGATCCGGAACACCGAGCTGAGCATTCCGTGCCTCCTACTTCACCGAACCGAACCCACCGACCGGCGGTACAGCGTCCACCACATCATCGCGGATCGGCCCTCGTCGCGAGCGATTGTTGGCCACGACATCGCACCGAAGAACAAAGCACCCTCCCACCAGATAAGTGGGAGGGTGCCTGTGGCGGTGGCGGAGGGATTTGAACCCTCGGTACGGGGTTACCGCACACAGCATTTCGAGTGCTGCACCTTCGGCCGCTCGGACACGCCACCGCGGAAGACTGTACCGCAGCTCGCGTCCAGCCTTAAATTGGCTGGTCAGAGCGGCCTGATTGCCTTCAGTTGCCGGTCAGCTTGTCCTTGACGTCGTCGACCTTGCCCTTGACGGCGTCGGCAGCGTCGGCGATCTTCTGCTTGCCCTGCGCCACACCCTGATCGGCTTTGCCCTCGTTCTTGAGGTCCTCGTCGCCCGTCAGGCTGCCGGTGGCTTCCTTGCCACGGCCCTTCAGTTCCTCGGCCTTGTTCTTCGCATCGTCAGAGATTGCCATCTGATCCTCCTCGAGTGAGGTCCGGCGCAGCCGATTGCCACCCGGAATCGAACATCGGGCCTGCTCACGCGCCGCTGCTGGACGCGAAAGGCCACGAGGGAGTCACTCCCCCGATACCCACCATGCCACAGCACGGCAGAGCTGCCCAGAATCGCAGGTCAGCGCACTGGATCATCGCCCGCTGAACTTGTCGGCGACCTCGCCGGCCTTCTGGCGGGTGACCGTGATCACCTCTTGTACGCGGTCGTTGTCGACAAACGCCTCGACCTTCTCGCGCGCGACGCCGAGGGCATCTTGGATCTTGCCGCTCTCGACGAATTCGTCGATCTTGGCCACTGCGGTGTCGACGACATCTTTGATCTTGTCGGCAGACTCACTCATCTTGTACTCCTCGTCGGGGGTTCTGGACTCAAGATTGCCAGCCGGTGCGCGGTGTCCGCATCGGGAGCGGTCACGGAGATTTCCCTGAGTCCAACCCCGAGGCGGCTAATCGGCCGGTGGCGCATCCCGGCGGTCGGTGAAGAATCCGACCATCAGCGCGCGGCACTGCTCCTCGAGGACACCTCCGCGCACCTGCGGACGATGACTCAGACGCGGGTCGCGGACCACATCCCAGAGGGATCCGACCGCCCCGGTCTTGGGCTCCCACGCCCCGAACACGAGCAGATCGACCCGCGCCAGGGTGATGGCCCCGGCACACATCGTGCAAGGTTCGACGGTCACGGCGATCGTGCAGCCCGGAAGGCGCCACCCGTCCCCGAACGCCGCGGCGGCGGCTCGCAGGGCGAGGATCTCGGCGTGCGCGGTCGGGTCGGCGTCGGCTTCGCGGCGGTTGGCTGCACGAGCGAGTTCGATCCCGTTCGGATCGAATACCACCGCTCCGATCGGAACGTCATCGGGCCCGGCGTCGGCCGCCGCGTCGAGCGCACACACCATCATGGACTCCCAGATCGGCGGGCTCACCTGCTCACCCATCTCCGGGCCGTCAGTGGCCGAGGGAGTCGAGAACCTTGGAGAGCTCGTCGGCAAACCCGAGTCGCGCGGCGATCATGCCGATCTGCTCGTCTGCGTACAGGTCGGTGTCCCCGACGATCACACTCATCACCGCGTCGGGCAGACCCAGGTCGGCGAGCAGCCCGAGGTCGCCCTCCTCCCACGGGTCGATGTCGTCGAGGTCATCCGGGTCGAGGTCGGGGACGTCGACGTCCAGCGCGTCGAGCGCATCGGCGGCGACGTCGTAGTCGAGCGCTGCGGTGGCGTCGGAGATCAACAACCGCGCACCGCCAGGCGCCGGGCGGACGACGATGAAGAACTCGTCGTCGACGTCGAGCAGGCCGAACACCGCACCCGCTGCGCGCAACTCACGAAGTTGACGTTCGGCGTCGGAGAGATCCCCCAACGCGGCGTGTTTCATCGCGGTGACCTTCCACGCACCGTCCTCGCGAACCACGGCTATGGCAAAACCGTCGATGTCATCGTCGTTCTGCGTGTTCGAGCCCGTCTTCTGCGCGCCGGCACCAGCCATGCAGGTCACGGTAGCCGTAAACGGCGAACCGCCCAAGTCCTCGGCAGACGCCGATCGCGATATGGGAATCTGTCCAGGTGAGTGATCCCAATACTGCCGCGCCCGAACCGCTCCCACCCGTCTGCGTGCTGGGCCTAGGGCTGATCGGAGGATCGCTGCTTCGCGTCCTGCACGACGCGGGGCACCAGGCCTTCGGCTACAACCGTTCGACGCAGACGGTCGACGACGCCGTCCGCGACGGTTACCAGGCTTCCTCGGATCTGGATGCGACGCTGCGCCGCGCCGCCGAGTCGGACGCCATGATCGTGCTCGCAACCCCGGTCACCACGATCGAACCGTTGGTGTCGGCGATCGCCGACCTCGCACCCGACGCCCTGCTCACCGACGTGATCAGCGTCAAGCAGGAGGTCGCAGAGATCGTGGCGCGACTGCATCCGAACGCGCGTTACGTGGGTGGACATCCGATGGCGGGAACGAGCCGGTCGGGGTGGTCGGCGACCGACCCGAGCCTCTTCGTCGACGCGATGTGGATGGTCACGACCGACGACGCCACACCGGCACGGGACTGGCTCGCAGTCGCGACCATGGCGCTCGCGACCGGCGCCCGGGTGGTTCCTGCGGCGGCCGACGCACACGATCGTGCGGTCGCCGCGATCTCGCATCTGCCTCATCTGACGGCGGCCGCCACCGCGGCGGTGGGCGCAGGCGAAAGCGGCTTGGCACTACGTCTGGCCGCTGGGAGCTTTCGTGACGGCACGCGCGTGGCCGGGAGCGCACCCGCATTGCAGCGAGCGATGGTGGAGGCCAATCGAATTGCCGTTCTCAACGTGTTGAGCGAAACGATCGACCGCCTGATCGCGGCTCGCGACGACCTCCGGGACAAGGGCACCGTGGAGGTACTCATCGACGATGGGCACCGCGCGCGCATCGCCTACGAGGAGATGGCGAACGGCGCGGTGAAGGCCATCACCGGCGCCGAGGTCGGTGACGACGGCTGGCAGCACGAATTCCGACGCCAGGCCCATGCGGGTCGGGTTTGGGTGGGTTGACATTGTCGTCTCACCAGGGCTTCGAGGCTCTCGGCTAGCGCCTCGAGCACCTCAGCCAGCGGAGGGCAACTCTTCGGTGGGCGGGTCGGCTCAGACGCGGGTGGCCAGGCCGGGGTAGTCGATCACGAACCCGTTCTCGTCGACCGAGAGCGTGGAGTTCGCGACCGGTGAGACCACGCCGACACCGTCGGCCTTCGGCGTGTAGCTGAGGGTGGCCGGCTCCACGGTGCCCTGCGGGAGGTACACGTACACGACGGGAACCTCGACTGCGGCACCGCTGCCGGCGGAAAGGCCGAGGCGTCGGATGGGCAGCGCGTTGAACATCGGCGAAAGGGCCAGGTCCACGTCTTGCGCGCCCCCGAAGTCGCTGCGAATCGATTCGCCGCTCGGTGAGTGCACCAGCCAGTGATCCTCTTCGTCACGGTTGATGGCGAACTGGGTTTCCCCACTCACTTGGACGAGGTGGATGGACAGTCGCTTGGTCACACCGGAATCGTTGGTGACCAGCTCGTACGACGCGGAGAACGCCTCGTGGGTGTCGGTGGCGGCGGCGATGATCCGGCCGTAGGCCTTGATCCGTGTGCCGTTGACATGAAGGCGAACCTGCTCGAGGCGGTCGGTTCCTTCGCCCCGCCACGTCAGCATCGTCCGGTACTCACCGGTGGGTGTCGCGGTCTGGGGGGCTGCTTGCGGAGAACTCACCCTCCTACGGTAGCGACCAGGAACCGATTCCACACAACTGATGTGCAGGTGATTTCGACAAGCTCAATCCAAGTGAGCAGCACAATTGTGCCCCGGACCACTCGTCAGGCGATGCAGGAGGCGCTGCGTTTGGTCGACGACGGGCTGACCTCGTCGCTGACGATGGTCTCGCCGTCGACGGTGATGGTGCAGGTGGCACTGCTGCCGCTGCCGACGACCACGATCAGCCGCAGTGGGTTGTAGCCACCGGTGAAGGCGATTCTCCAGGTGGCCGGTGGGGAGAATTCGGTCCGCAAGCCGAGGGAATCGACGTAGAGGATGGTGCCGGTGCCCTCGATCGTCACCTGGTAGACGACTTCGTGGCCGCTGGGGTCGATGCCCGACGGTGAGCGGGGTCGGGTCGGGACTCCGGACGGGCGCGGCGTCGAACGCGGGTTGAGTGTCGGTACACGGGTGGGGTATTCGGCGGTGAAGGTCGGCTGATCGGCGGCCGTCGTGTCGGAATCGGGGTCGTCGCGGAAGAAGGCCATTGCGACGAGCAATACCACGACCACCGCGGCGAACAGGGCGACGACGGTGAACGCCGTGCTCCGAACCGACGGGACGCTGGATGCGGATCTCGATGACGCCGGCGTCGCAGCGGTCGAGGTCGAGGTGGGTGACGCCGACGCCTCGTCGGGCGTCGAGGTGATCGCTTCCTGACCCCGTCGAGTTCCCCGACGCGGCGGCGCAGCGCCGGGCCAGAACCGCGGCGTGCCGTCCGGTGTGTAGCCCAGAGGGGGATAGAACTGCTTCAGGTCACCGCGGTAGTCGTCGCTCGCACTCCGACCCTGGTCGTCGGACGACTCCGAAGACCTCGTCGGGTCGTGCGGTTGTCCCATTCGTCCGAGTCCTCCAGGTCCGAGCGTCATCGATGCCTATGTCTTCGACAGTACGGCGTCATGCGCTGGACCGGTCACGCGGTGATCGGTCAGAATCGGCTCTCCAGGCGCGACGACAGGCCGGCTTCCTGCAGGTCGAGCCGCTCGAGCATCGCCCGCACGGCTTCGTCCTCGACCGCGCCGGCGTCGCGGTTCTCCACCAGCGAGTCGCGCTGGGCCAAGAGCACGTCGCGGTACAAAGCGGCGAACGCGTCCGTGCGGGCCGTGTGCGCGTCGGGGTCGGGCATTTCTTCGACGTCCCGCGATTGCCGCGCCACCGTCTCCTTGATGTAGTCGACGGTCGCGTTGTCGAGGCCCGCAGGCGGGTTCTTCACGAAGTCGTCGATCACCACCTGGGCCGCGATCTGCACGATGCGTTCGGCCCGTTCGGTCTGTTCGTGGTCGTAGCGTTCCTCGTCTTCGTTGTGCAGGTGAAGGCGTCCGATGAGCCACGGCAGGGTCGGGCCCTGGATCAGAATGGTGCCCACCGCCACGACGAACGCGATCGCCTGGATGGCCGAGCGTTCGGGGAATGGTTCACCCGATTCCAGAGTGACCGGGATACCGGAGGCGGCCGCGAGGGTGACCACACCGCGCATACCCGTCCACGCCACGACCGTGGCCTCCTGCCAGGTCAACGGCCGGTTGTCGATGCGCTCGCGCAGTCGCGCCCACCGGGTCTTGGTGGTCCGGGTGCTGCGGGCGGCCGCGGGTCGTCGGGGGTTGGCATGCACTTGCACGCCGCCCATGCCTTCCCCGAGCCGACGACTCACCACCCCGCGCCCGAACATCGCGAACACGCAGATCGGTCGGATCACCAGGACCACCGCGAGAACCAGCAACGACGCGACGCCGATCTGCACGAGGGACTCGCGGGCCTCGCGCAGGTCCTCGATGATGAAACGCAGCTGTAGGCCGATGTAGGCGAAGACGAAGGCCTCGAGCAGCACATCCACCGAGTTCCAGACATAGCGTTCCTGCAGTCGTGTCTGGTAGCCGGCGTGCACCGAACCCGAGCCGACGACGAAACCGGCGATGACGACCGCCAACACACCCGATGCGTGCAGGTGCTCGGCCGCGAGGAATGCCGCGAACGGCACCACGAAACCCTGCACGGTTTCGAGAGCCGGGTTGCGTAGATGGCGACGAATCCACAGGGTGACCAGGCCTAGCACGACCCCGACGACGGGGCCCAACAGTGCGTTGTACCCGAACAGCAGAAGTGGGTTGTCGATGAAGGCGTGGGTGTTGGCGATCTGCGAGATGGCGATCGCGAACAGCGAGAGCGCCGCTGCGTCGTTGACGAGACTCTCGCCCGTCAGGATCGCCATCAGGCGTTTGGGAAGCCCGAGCTTGCGGCCGATGGCGACCGCGGTCACGGCGTCGGGCGGCGCCACGATCGCGCCGAGGAGCAGCGCGAGCAAGAAGGTGAACTCGGGGACCAGCAACGCGGCGACCGCGCCGACCGCGAACGCGGTGATGACCACCATCGCGACACCGAGACCGAGAATCGGCTTGATGTTGCGCAGGAAGTTGGGAAAGGAGAACCCGAGCGCCGCCGAGTACAGCAGCGGTGGCAGGACGACGGTGAGCAAGATGTCCGAATCCAGCTCGACCTGCGGGAGACCCGGGATGAACGACACGCCCAGCGCGATCAGCACGATGATCAGCGCCGGCTGCATGCCCCTCCGGTCGGCGGCGGCGGTCACGATGATCGCCCCGACCAGGACGAGGATGAGCAACTCCATGACCGGAGATTCTGTCAGCCGGTGTCCGATTCTGCCGGGCACGCGGCGGGACCCTGAGATGATGCGACACCCGCGGGACCCCCATGCGCCCGCGGGTGTCAGGCCTATACGGCCGAGCTGTCACGCGCCGTGTGGCGTGGTGATGGTCATCGACTCCGTTGTCGCAGACCATCGGGCCGTGCTGCCGCCCCCACCCCACGCGGGGGGCGGCAACCCCCTGACCAGGGCCACCATCGTTCACGAGCGCGAACTGAAGACACCTTCACACAAAAACGACTCATTGGGCAAGACCCAGTGGGTCATCTGTCCAAAGTGGCACCCGGGTCCGCTTTGACGTGCAGGTGCTCCGTTCAGGCAAGTTCGGACTGGGTGTCCTCGCTGCCCTCTTTCGCGAACAGAGTCACGTAGATCAATCCGCCGATCGCCCCGCCGACGAGCGGCGCCACCCAGAAGAGCCATAGTTGGGCGGGCGCACCGTTGCCGTTGAAGAACGCGACTCCGGTCGAGCGGGCCGGATTCACGGACGTATTGCTGATCGGGATCGAGATGAGGTGAATCAGGGTCAGCGTCAAGCCGATTGCAAGTGGAGCGAATCCGGCCGGCGCCTTTGCGTCGGTGACGCCGAGGATGACGATGAGGAAGAACGCCGTCAGGAGGATCTCCGCGATCAGCACGGAGACCAGACCGTATCCGTCGGGCGAATGGTCGCCGTAGCCGTTGGCGGCCATCGACCCCTTCCGCTCGAAGCCTTCCTTGCCGCTGGCGATGATCCAGAGCATCAAGCCGGCCGACAGACCGCCCGCAACCTGTGCGATCCAGTAGCCTGGCACATCCTTCCATGGAAGGCGGCCACTGACCGCAGCACCAAGGCTGATCGCCGGATTGAAGTGACCGCCCGAGATGTGGCCGACCGCGTAGGCCATGGTCACCACCGTGAGCCCGAACGCGAGCGCGACACCCAGGTATCCGATGCCGACTTGGAAAGTGGTTGCGCCATTGTCGGATTGGGCAACCTGTTTCGCAGCGAAGATGGCCGAACCACAGCCACCGAAGACGAGCCAGAACGTGCCGAAGAGTTCGGCAGCGAGTTTTGCCACAGGAGCTGGGATCACGATGGAGACCTTTCGCTAGGGAATGCGTGGTCGAGCAGCCTGGAACCCCCGTGCTCCAGTAGAACAGCGATTCGCCGCATTCGCGAGAGGTCAGTGAAGAAAATTCACAACGGTCTTGATCGCGAGACCGGTGACGGAGCGGCGCACGACGACGTCGAGAAAGCAGAAACCCCGTGGAACACAGCGCGTTCCACGGGGCTTCTCCGTGCGCCCGTAGGGATTCGAACCCCAAACCTTCTGATCCGTAGTCAGATGCTCTATCCGTTGAGCTACGGGCGCGTGGTCTTCAGTTATAGCTGTTCAGTTGTCCATCGCGGGTGGCGCCTGCGATGCGGCGGAGGCGAGAGGATTTGAACCTCCGGTCCCATTTTAGTGAGACAACTCATTAGCAGTGAGTCCCATTCGGCCGCTCTGGCACGCCTCCCAGCGGAGTCCTTTCGAACTTGCCGAAGCGAAAGGTTACACACTCGGCGCACCGGGAAGCAAACCAGTAGAGCGAGGACTCCGATACCCACCGCTTTGTGGGTCGTTCTCGTCGACCCCTACCCTGGACGGGTGACGCTGCGCATCCGCCCTGACCTCGACGACCTCCCCGTCTACGTGCCGGGCAAGACGTTTCCGGGCGCGGTGAAGCTGGCCAGCAACGAGGTGACCCAGGGCCCGCTCCCCAGCGTGCTCGACGCCATCGGCGCCGCGGCCGCGTCGGTCAATCGCTACCCCGACAACGGGATGGTCGAGCTCACCGCGACACTGGCGAAGCAGCTCGGTGTGACCGAGGACGAGATCCAGGTGGGCTGCGGCTCGGTGATCCTCTGCCAGAACCTGATTCTCATCACCAGCGGGCCGGGCGACGAGGTGATCTTCGGCTGGCGCTCGTTCGAGACGTACCCGCTTGCGACGCGGGTGGCCGGTGCGACGCCGGTGCAAGTACCGCTCACCGGAGACCGCGTCTACGACCTGAAGGCGATGGCCGACGCCATCACCGACCGCACACGGCTGATCTTCGTCTGCAATCCGAACAATCCGACCGGCACCGTCGTCGAAGCCGACGACTTGCGCACCTTCCTGCAGACCGTGCCGTCGGACATCATCGTCGCCCTCGACGAGGCGTACTTCGAGTACATGCGGCTACCGGAATCGCAACACTACGACGCCCTCGACCTGCGTCGGGAGTTCCCGAATCTTGTTGTGCTGCGCACCTTTTCGAAGGCATACGGGCTGGCCGGGCTCCGCGTCGGATATGCCGTCGGGACGCCCGAGGTGATCACCGCCCTCGGCAAGGTGCACGTGCCCTTCTCGGTGAACAGCGTGGCCCAACAGGCAGCGCTCGCCAGTCTCGCGGCGGCCGACGAGTTGTTGGCGCGCACCGACAGCGTCGTCGCCGAACGCGAACGAGTGACCGCGCGTCTGCGCGAAGCGGGCTATCGCGTACCCGACTCGCAGGCCAACTTCGTCTGGCTCGACCTCGGCGATGCAGCCATCGACTTCGCGACCGCATGCGTCGAGGCAGGAGTGGTGGTCCGCCCGTTCGCCGGTGACGGCGTTCGAGTGACGGTCACCAACCCGGAGGAGGACGACGTGTTCCTCGCGTTCGCCGAATCCTGGGACGGGCGGCGGGGCTGAGATCAGCCCCCTCACGCTGTGAGTTCCACCGCTGGCTAGACGCGAGCCTGCGAGCCCGTGGTGCGATGACAATGCCATCTCGCTGCGCCCTTCGAGGCTCGTCGCTTGCGCTCCTCGCACCTCAGGGAGCGGTGGTGGGGTCCGGGAGCGGTGGCCGGGTCAGCTGTAGAGCCCGCGCGAGATGACCGGCCACAGGGCGGGGAGGTCTTGTTCCCAGTACGCCCAGGTGTGAGTGCCGATCAGACGGAATCCGTCGGTGTAGTTGACGCCGGCGGCACGCATCGTGAGTGCGAACTCCAACGAGCAGCGGTAGGCGCCGAGCTCAAGGGCCGACGACGACGCGGTGACGGCCTCACGCGGCCCCTCGTCGGGCTCCACCCGGCGCTGCAGGTCCAGCGGGCCGACGGCCCCGGAACCGGCCGAGATGAAGATCTGCTTCCCGCGCAGGGCGTCGAGGTGCAGGCTCGGGTCGTGCGCACGCCAACCCTTCGAGCCGAACGGCCCCCACATGTTGGTGGCGTCGCCGCCGTCACGTCCGACGGTGGTGCGGACATACGCTTCGTTCGCGAGCCCCGACACCGGCGGGCAGCCCGACAACGACGCGATACCCCGGTACAGCGACGGATGGCGAATGGCGAGCGCGAAGGCAGCCTGACCGCCCATCGACAAGCCGATCACCGCGTTGCGGCCGGTGCCGTTGAAGCGTTTGTCGACCAGCGCGGGGAGTTCCTTGGCGAGGAACGTCTCCCACATGGGCTTACCGAGCTTGGGGTCGTTCTTCTGCCAGTCGGTGTAGAAGCTCCCCTTGCCGCCGGTCGGAAGAACGACGTTGACGTTCTTGTCGGCGAAGAAACGGCCCGCACGACCCTTGGTGATCCAGTCGCTCACGTCGCCTTCGGCACCTGCGCCATCAAGCATGTAGACGGTCGGACGGGGACCCGACGCTCCGGCCGGCGTGAGCACCGAAAGCTTCACCCGCTGCTTCATCGCCGGCGAGTACACCCAGATGTCGGTCCGCAGGGCACTCAGTTTCACCGACTTCGCGATCCGCGCCGTCGGCGTGGGCGCGGCATGTGCGGCCACAGGTGCCGTCAACAGCGCAGCAACGACCCCGGCAACGACTGCGATCCAACGCCTCGCCATGCGGTTTTCTCCTACCCCGTTTCAGACACGTGCTCCGTCGGTCCGATCTCACGACACGCGGCCGCGCGCCCCCCAGCGGACAGACCACTTATAGGGTGACAGACTACCCGCGGATAGCCGACCGCGAGAAGGCCCACAATCGAGTTTGCGATCACACAAAGGACATCCAGACCAGTGGCGACACAAGACAGCAGCGGTTTCGCGTTCGTCGCAGAGGTCGACGTCCGATGGTCGGACATGGACGCCTTCGGCCACATCAATCACGCGCGCATGGTCACGTTGATGGAAGAGGCGCGCATCGCGTGGCTCCTCAGTGCCGGCGAGGAGTACGCCCCGCTGATCCAGAGCGCGATGATCGTCCACGTCGAGATCCGCTATCAGAGTCAACTGCGCCACGCCGATTCGCCACTGCGAATCGCCATGTGGATCAAGGGTTTTCGATCCGTCGACTTCACCATCGGCTACGAGATCCGGGGAGCCGACGCCGAGCCCGACAGCCGTCCGGCATGTGTCGCGAGCACCCAGATGGCGGTCGTCGACATCGAGGCGCACACGCTGCGTCGGCTCACGCCGACCGAAAAGGACTATCTGCGTTCGTGGTCGCGCTGACGCGTCAGCTTCTCCGATCCCCGGTTCCGGACCGCCCTGGCGCGGGTTCATACCGAGCCGGAAGCTCGCGTGCGGCAGCGGGAGAAATTCGCGCGATGTTGCCCTGCAAGACATCTCGGTAGATCCGCAGTTGCTCCTCGCCACTGCGTACCTGTTCGGTGAGGCGCTTGGAGTTGTCGACGGATATCTCTCGATCCCCCGACCTGGCGATCAGTTCGTCGATGCGGTCGTCGATGGTGAGTGCTTTGTTGTACTCGGCGAGGATGCGCAGTTCGACGGCGGCCGACTCGACGACGAACGCGACTTCGGCGAGGGCCTGCACGCGGTCGATGAGTTCGGTCCAGACCGGTCGCAATACGGTTTCCCGACGGTCGATCTGCTCGGCGAAGGACTTGTCGAACCCGCCGTTGCGCTTCGCGCGGTCGAGGTCGATGCGGACCGCACGCAATGCGATGACGTCGGCCGCGATCTCGGCGAGTTCGGCGTGCAGGTTCACCTGGGTGCGCTGCACCTCGAAATGGTCGGAGCGCCAGGCCGGATTGCGGACGATGCGGTCGTAGTAGTGCCCGGCGACGTAGAGAAGCGTCTCGTAGCCGTCGATGAATCCGGCCGCCCGCGGTGCCTGCGGTGCCGCCTGCTCCCGACCGCCCCCGAGGATCTGACCCGCCCACGTCTCGGCCTGCGGGCTGCCCGACTTCGCGGCCACAGCGCCGACGACACCCGCGATCCGATCGATCGCCGCCGAACCTGCCCGGCGCATGTAACTCGACGCGTTGACGTTGGGAGTGGGCGTACACAGCAGGCCCGAGAACAGGCGCTCCCGCTCATCGATCTCGAGGTAGACGTTCTCGCGGCGCTCCCGGCGAATGGCTCGCGTGCCACCGGCGAACACGCCCTTGGCGGTGACGATCGCCTTGTGTGCATCCTCCCGACGCCGCACCAGGCCGTTCAGGCGATTGCGCATCACCGCGCCGACCACGCCGGGAACAACCGGGCTGACCAGCTGATTCTCGAGCTGCGTGATCCCGCGCTGGAGTCGGCGGAGGTCACCGAAGCCTGCGGGCAGCGTCGGCACGGGCAGTCCCAACGAGACCCGACGGACAAAGATCGCCCGTCCGCCCGGCGTGAGGAAACCCGACGCGATCAGCAGTGCGGCGACGTCGGAGAGGTCGGGCCGGTCGCCGGGCATCTGCGACGCGTCGCACCAGGCGCGGATCTCCTTGGCCGAACGCGCACGCGACCGCCGCCCCGGATACCGGTTGTCGACCATGAATTTCTCCCGCCTTCTCTGCCGACAATGCTACCCGGGCTCGACGACACTCCCCGGCGTCCGCGCACGCCACAGGGGTGCGGTGGCACGGTGCAGCCCCCAGGCGATCGGAGTGCTCACCGCCGTCGTGACCAGGAACGCGATCAGCCACGACCCGGTGAAGACGCCGTAGTTCAGGACGTCCATCATCACCTCGAGCACCACCACGTGGACGAGGAAGAACTCGTAGGAGATCTCACCGAACCACACCATCGGTGCGCTCCCGCACAACCTCGTCCACAGGTCACGCCCGGCGAAAACCAGCGGGCCGATCAGCCCGACGGCGACGACGAGATAGAGAAGGTGTTTGACGATGGTCGCCGACGCGGTGGTCGGGGTGATGGTCGGCTCGCCCGCGATGGCAGATCCGGACAGCACAAAGGCCCCGATCGCGATGCCCACCGACCACGACGCCGGCCAGCGTCGGACCAGACGGGTGCAGACCGCGAGCAGCATCCCGCCCGCGAACCAACCGATGAATGCCGGAGCCCACAGCCGCGCGGTGAGATCGACGCCATCACTGCCAGCGACCACCACCGACCAGATCGGACTGATCAGCATCACCCCGCCCAAACCGACGATCAGCAGATCGGGTCGCCACCGCCGGCGCGACAGCGCCACCACCAGCACCCAACCGATGAGCGGCAGCACCAGGTAGAAGACGACCTCGGCAGCAAGACTCCACATCTGCGTCAGCCCGCTGTGCAGGTGGCCGATCCCGTAGACCTGGGTCAGCGTCATGTTCCGCAGATAGCCCGACCAGCCGTTGCCGGTGGCCGACTCGACTCCACCGGGCGGCGCAACGGCGTAGAGCACGTACACCGCGGTCACGACGATCCAGTACGCGGGAAGGATGCGCCGCGCGCGGTGGGGGAAGTAGCGTCGAACCCCTGGCGTCGTCGACGCTTCGGCCGCGGCGCGAACCCATGGCCGGAACAGCAGATATCCGGACAGCACGAAGAAGATCGCGACGCCGACCTCGAACCGCGCGAAGATCCGGCCGGCGAAGTCGTCGGTGTAGTTGCCGGTCCAGAACGCCGCATGCGTGAGACAGACGGCCAGCGCCGCCACGGTCCGGATACCGGTCAGCGACGCGATCCTGCGCGATCCCTGCCCGGCCGTCATGCTGCGATCCTGCCGCAACGACCGTTCGGTGCGCGACGAGCGGTGCACAATCGTCGGATGGGCCACGAACATGTCCGCGGACAGATCTGGCGCGACGGCCAGTTCGTCGACGGCTTCCAGCTCGACCAGATCTCCGACTGCATCGACGAACCCGACACTCTCGTTTGGGCCGACCTCGAATGCCCGACGCACGAGACACTGATCCGCCTGGCAACAGAACTGGACCTCGATCCGTTCGCCGTCGAGGACACCACCGCGGCCGTGGAGCGGGTCAAGACCGTCACCTATACCGCCCACACCTTCTTGATGGTGTACGCCATCACCATCAAAGATGTTGACGGACAGTCGGATTCAGATGTCGCCCCACCCACCCAGCAGCCATTGCCGCAACAGCAGCCGCTACAGCGGGCGACGCTGTTCGATCTGCATCGCATCTCGATCTTCGTGAAACACAACGCGCTCATCACGGTGCGGCGGAACTCCGGTTTCGACATCGACCAGGTGGTGCAGCGATGGAAGGACATCGGCGGCGAAAGCTACGGCGTCGGCGCACTACTGCACGGCCTGCTCGACGTCGTGGTCGACGGACATTTTTACGCGGTCGAGCGACTCGACGACGACATCGAGGATCTCGAACAGCTCCTCTTCGACGACAGGGTGCCCGGCCGCTCGCTGCAGCGTCGTACCTACGATCTGCGCAAGGATCTCGTGGTGCTGCGACGCGTCGTCCTGCCGATGCGCGAGGTCATCGCCGGAATTCAGCGCCGCCGCTTCGAGAACCAAGCACCACCCGAACTCGATCCGCACTTCTCCGACCTCTACGACCACGCGCTGCGCGCCGCGGAATGGACCGAGTCGTTGCGCGACATGATCACGACGGTGTTCGAGACCAACCTCTCGCTGGCCGACGCCCGCCTCAACACCGTGATGAAGAAGCTGACGGCGTGGGCCGGGATCGTCGCCGTCCCGACCGCGATCACCGGCTTCTACGGCCAGAACGTCCCGTTCCCGGGTTTCGCCCGCACGTTTGGGTTCGTCACCAGCACGGTGCTCATCGTGGTGATCGTCGGAGCGCTCTACGTCAGTTTCCGACGCCGCGACTGGCTGTGACGTATTCGTCCGGTTTCGGAACGATCACACCATTAGTCACATCAGCCGCTTCTGTCACATAATGATGCAGGTGTTCGTGACGCTGGGTCACGAGATCGTATGGCCAGGAGGTCGGTCGTGTCCGGACGTGTTCTGTTGTCTGCCCTGGTGGCGGCGGTGATGGCCACTGGCGTGCTCGTCACCGGGACGTCGAGCGCGCAGGCCGAGCCGGACAAGACGGTCGTCCGCGTCGTGTCGAAGTCCACCGTCAAGGGTCGGGAGCGACTCAAGGTGTGGTCGCCGATCATGGGGCGCGAGATCACCGTCGACCTGCAACGACCGTCGGGTGATGGTGAGCGCCCGACGCTGTACATGCTCGACGGCGCCGAAGCGCACGACGAGGAGTCGGGTTGGTACGCGATGACCAACCTACAGTCGCTCGCGGCAGCCGAGAAGCTCAACGTGGTCACGCCGGTCGGCGACCCGCACAGCTACTACACCGACTGGCGCGCCGTCGACCCGGCGATCGGCAAGAAGTACATGTACGAGACCTTCCTCACCCGCGAACTGCCCAAGCTGATCGACGCCGAGTACGGCGGCAATGGCCGCAACGCGATCGCCGGGGCATCGATGGGCGGTGTCGCGGCCCTCACTCTGACCGCGCGACACCCGGCCCTCTACCAGGGCGTGGCCGGCTACAGCGACTGCGCCAACATCTCCAGCCTGCCCAACCAGATGCTCACCCGCTGGGACGTGAGTCGCGGAGGCGGGAACGTCGAGAACATGTGGGGTCCGTTCAGCGATCCCGAATGGCGTGCGCACGACCCCTACCTCCTCGCGGCCAACCTCCGCGGCAAGACGATCTACATGTCGTCGGGCAACGGCGTCCCGGGCAAGTACAACAACCTGATCGCCGACCCGGTCGACGAGACCTTCCGCGGCATCATCGGAGAGATCGGCACCTGGTTCTGCACGGGCCAGATCAGTAATCGGTTGTCGCAGTTGTCGATTCCGTTCACCACCAACCTGCGCACCACCGGCACCCACAAGTGGGGCTACTGGCGCGACGAGTTGAACACCTCGTGGCCGATGCTGATGCGCTCGATCGGGTTGCGCTGAACCGCCACCAGATCACGCAGGCCGCGGAATGGCTGCCGAGTTGCCCTGCCCGATCCAGCCCGGAACTTGTCGAGCAACAGAAGGCGCGGCGAGCACATCGACCTTGTTGTCGCGCAGAGCATTTCGCCAGTCTGTGTCACCCCGCCAGATCTCGGTGAGGGTGCGCAGGTCGGTGTCGATCGCGACGTCGACGTCGTAGCCGGGGTCGAAGTCGCACACCTGCGCCTGGCCGTCGTCGACGACCAGCCACCAGGTTCCGGCCTTGCCGATCACATCGCGAAACCGGAACTGCACCATGGTGCGTCGTCGTGGCCACTGGTCGATCGGGATGGTGCGGTGCATGTCCCACAGCAGCAGGTGCGGGTCGAGGTCGGCGTCGCCCAGCTCCCCGATCCATCGGATTCCCCAGGTGCTCAATGCGGTGACCACCTCGGCGAGTTCGTCACCCTTCTCGGTCAGTGTGTACACCGACCGGCCTCCGACCACCGTGCGTCGAACCACTCCCGCCCGTTCCAGACCGCGCAGGCGCTTGGTCAGCAACGCGGGTGACATCTTGGGCACCCCGCGTCGCAATTCATTGAAATGCTTACTGCCCAAGAGGAGTTCGCGAATCACCAGGATCGTCCAGCGCTCGTCGAGAAGTTCCATCGCCTTGGCGACCGGGCAGAATTGTCCATACGAGGTCATGCGACCACCTCCGTGTGCTTCGTTCAAGTACACACCCGCGCCCGGCTCGGGACCAGTACAGATTCTGTACCACGAGTGGTTCAGATCGTGATCTGGAGACGACCGCCACGTGAGAGCGACGCTGGATGGGTCCGATATCCGAACACAAGGAATCACCACCATGTCGCACCCGACGACCACTGTCCGCACCATCACCCCCGACCTCGACGCCGCGATCAAGACCAAGCATCGCGCGATGTGGGCGTCCGGGGACTATCCTGCCGTCGCCGACCTCATCGCGCCGCTGGGCCGAACCCTCGTCGATGCCTTGACGATCAACCCGGGTGAGACCCTGGTAGATGTCGCGGCCGGCGATGGAAATGTCGCGGTACCGGCGGCGCGAGCCGCAGCCCGCGTGGTCGCCACCGACCTCACCCCGGAGCTGCTGCAGACCGGCGAGTCGGCCAGCGATCTCGATATCACCTGGCGCACAGCCGATGCCGAGGATCTACCGTTCGACGACGACACCTTCGACATCGCGACGTCCTGCGTGGGCGTCATGTTCGCACCCGACCATCGCAAGTGTGCCGACCAACTCGTGCGCGTCGTCCGGCCCGGCGGACGGATCGGCCTGATCAACTGGACCCCAACCGGTTTCATCGGTCAACTGTTCGGGGTGATGAAGCCCTACGCTCCGCCACCGCCGCCGCACGCCCGTCCCGGCGTCCTGTGGGGCGACGAGGATCACGTGCGCTCGTTGTTCGGCACCGCGGTGACCGGACTCGACGCGCAGGTCGGTGCTGTCACCGTGGACCGGTTCGACGACGGAGCGGCCTTCCGCGACTTCTTCAAGGCGAACTACGGACCCACCATCACCGCGTTCACGGCGATCGGGGACGACGCCGAGCGGGCCGCGGAACTCGACGCGGCGATCGCCGACCTGGCGGATCGCCACATCGACGGCGGGCGAATGGACTGGGAGTACCTGCTGGTGACCGCGGCGGTCGTCTGATCGGTCACGATTTGTTCACCTTGCCGACGTTTCGTTCAACTGGTTGAACAACTCAGTTCACATGCCGTTTACGATACGAACGTGCTAGTCGAGGACCCACGCCGACACGAATGGCGACAGCGGATGCTGTCGCCATCTCGTGTTCGGGTCATCGGCGGGCTCGCGCTCGTCGTCGCCCTGCTCGTCGGGCTGCAGATCTACGCCACCCGACAGTCGACGCTGGGCCCGTTGGAGAGCCTCTGGCACGACTACGCGGGCACCCCGAAATCGATGACGCTGCCGTGGGCGGGTCTGCTGCTCGCGATGGTCGGGTTGTCGTGGCGACGACGTTTCATCGCGCTCGGTGCGGCAGTGGCCATCGACGCCCTGTACGCGATACCCCGATGGCTGGAGTCCGGGGTGGTGGCCGTCGGCAACGGACCGGTGATCGTGCTGACCGGGATCGTCGTCGTCGCGTGCTGGCGCTGGACCGGCGTCGACCGTCGAAATGCCCTCTACGCTGCGGCGTTGGGTGCGCTGCTGATCCTGGCGACCAAGGTCGGTGACATCTGGCTGGGCGTGACCATCCACACCCAGCCGCTCGTCTTGGACGAGTACGTGATGCTGGCCGACCACGCCCTCGGGCAACCGTCGTGGCATGCGGCACGCATTCTCGAAGCCCTCGGCCCCAAGGTCGAATGGCTGCTGCACTGGGTTTACATCGAGCTTCCGGCCGCCGCTGCGGTGGTCGCGGTGTGGCAGCTGCGCGGCGTCGCGCGGACGGGCCGTTGGCCCAGCCACTACCTGGTCCGGACGTTCCTGGTGCTCGGCTTGGTCGGTCCACTCTTCTACGTGCTGTTCCCGGTCATCGGCCCGATGTTCGCGTTCGGACCCGAGGGCGGCGGCGCCCAGTTCGGCGACTACTGGCCAGGCGTGCTGCCACCGATCGACCTGACACCCGCTCCCCTGCACTTCGACGGCGGGCCACCCCGCAACTGCATGCCGTCGATGCACACCGCCTGGGCGCTGGCCGTGTTCCTGCATTCCCGACGCGACGTCGACGGCAGTCCCGCACCGCTGTGGATGCGTACGATCGGGTCGCTGTGGCTGGTCTGCACCCTCGCAGCGACGTTGGGTTTCGGCTATCACTACGGCGTCGACCTGGTCGCCGGCGCGGTGTTGTGCCTGACCATCGATTCGGCTCTGCGCGACCCCGCCCGCGGATGGGGTGCGCCCCGCATCCGTTTGGTCGCCGGCGGGTCGGTGCTGTTCGCGACCCTGCTCGTCTCCTACCGCTACCTGGCGGTTCCGATGGCGCACTACCCGGTGCTGGCCGGCGCGCTCGTCCTCGGGGCGCTGGTGGCGTTCGCCGGAACCTTCTACCTCACCTGGTTCGGCGACGGTCCTCTCCGCGCCTTCGACCGATTGGTGACACTCAATGCCCGGATCGCCGAACTGGTCCCGACCGGGCTGAGCGCAACTCGGGAGGGGCGCGGTCGGCGAGTGCTCGCCGAGCGCAAGCCGTCGCCCGTGCAAGACTGACCTCGTGACCGCGAGTCGAGGGGGTTGGTCGAGATGACGCAGTCGTGGGGCCCCGGGCCGGGTGACCCGGATTCGGGCTGGCAGCCGATCCCGCCCGGGCCGCCGCACGCGCAGCCGATGCCGCCGCCGGGTCCGCCGGCAGGCCCCTACGGTCCACCCCCTGCCGGGCCCGGGTTCGGTCCGCCGCAGAACCCGGCGCCGTTCGGCGCACCTCCGTCTTTCGGGCCGGCGTTCGGCACCGGGCAGTTCGGGGCTGCACAGTTCGGGGCCCCACCGCCTCCGCGTCGTCGTTCCACCGCACTGATCGTCGGCGTCATCTGCGCCGTCGTCGCTGTCGTATGCCTCACGGCAACCCTTGTCGTGGCGCTCTGGCCGAGCGACGATGGCGACAACCGCACCGAGACACTGCAACTCGCGAGCAACGTGACCATCGAGGTCGACGTTCCGTCCGGCTGGAAGACCGTCAAATCCAACTCGAGTGAGTATCCCGACCGATACCTGCTGACGCCGCGCCGCGAACAGCGCAGCTACACCGAGATCGACCGGCAGTCCGAGGATCTCGACGACAGCGGCTCGACGGTGCAACCGATCACCATCGTCGAACTGTTCACCCTCAACTGCTCGAGCATCAACAGTTCCGCCTTCAAGGACAGCGAGACGGTCGGCGACTGGCGCTACGCCACCGAATCTGTTTCTCGCAACTCGGTTTCGGCGGCGCGGACTCTCGCCTACCGAACTCTCGACAACGGTGTCTGCCTCGCCGCCTTCGGGCTGTCTGCCGCGAAGGACTCATCTGATCTGTCGAACGAGCCGCGATCGTTTGTCCGCAACATCGCCGAGGGCAAGATCATCACGGACGTCACGCAGAGCCGCTGACGGATGGCCATGACAAGGATGACCATGAGGCTCGGGGTTACCCCGCAGGGCACCCGAGTCGCCAGGAACGTCGTTATCCCACTTGCCTTCTCGCTCGTCGCATCACTCGTGGGCTTCTACGTGATCTCGTCCGTCTGGAGTTCGTGCGACTCCCAGCCGAACGAGAATGTCAGCTTTTTGTTCGCGGCAACCGTTGGCGGCCCGGCCATCTTCTTCACCTCGATTCTGGTTCTGTCGATCGCTTCCACGCTCCTCCGAAATGCAACTGCACGGCTTACTACCCGGCGATCACTTCTCTCGCGATCGCGGTTCTGTGGCTCATTCTCTCCCTGGCCGTACCCGTCACGCCACCAGATCCTGTTGCGGCCGAACGATGTCCGAGCGGTGTGCCGGACTGGTGGCCGTGGTATATCCCGGTGGCGAGATCCTGATACGAAGAGTTCGGTGACTAGCGCTCTGACCTGCACATAAGCGTCCACCACCCCACCGCTCGCTGAGGTGCCCGAGGCGCCAGCCGAGGGATGCCTCGAAGGGCAGGCGAACGGGCCACGTCAGCGAGCCACCGGACCACTGAAAGTAGGGGAAGGTTCTTCCCCTACTTTCTGCCCCTGCTTGTTGAGTCGTCCGCGAGAAAATTCGCGGGGAGGACTCCAGGGATAGGGGACGAGTTTCTTCCCCTACTTTTCGTGGATCATCGTCGCAGCGCCGCGCTCCACGGCCCTCTTCCCGCCTCCACGATCGCCGCCGCAGGCGGCGGGTGGGTCGCTGATCCGAAGAGTTGGGTGACCGCCGCGGCCACCTACGGAGATCTGTACCTGGGAACCTGGCCACGTACACAGTGCACTTGGTCGGGTTGAGGGGTACATACATCCGATCGGGGTCGCGGTGCGTTCGGGTGGTCGGACCGGCTCGCCCCGGGAGGTGTCGTCCAAAACGGTCGCCGTGAGGTGTCGCCGAGGGCAATGTGCCCTCGGCGGGCACTGAGGAGGACCGTTTCGGACGCCTTTCCCGGTGGGTCGGAATGCCTTACGCTCGGCGACCACGCTCTTCCCGCCTCCACCATCGCCGCCGTGCGGTGACGTCCGAATTCTGCGGCCAGTTAGCGCGGCCGGCGGGTACGGCTCTTCGATCTTCCGGGCCCAGGTGTTTTGCCGGCCGCTTCCCTCGCGGCTCGTTTGGCCGCTGCCTTCTCTTTGGCCGACCGTTTCGGTGCCGGTTCGGCCGTGCCTCGCGACGAGTTGGGTTTGCGGCCACGGACGATCCCGATGAACTCCTCGGCCAGCTCCGACGTCGGGTCCGGCCACAGCAGGCCGACGCTGCTCGTCGCGACATCGGTGACCGGCCGGTAATCCAGGTCGCGGCGATGGTGCAGTCGGGCGAGCGACTGCGGAACCAGAAGAAGTCCGATGCCGGCGGCCACGAGCTCGATCGCGTCGGCGGTCGTGTCGGGTCGATGCTCGATCGCGGTTCCAGGGCGATCGGTGACGACGAGAGGCTCGTCGAGCGGCCACAGAAGGCTCTCGTCGGCCAGATCTGCCGGTTGCAGTTCCTCGCCCGCGCTGAGCAGGTGATCCTTCGGGATGACGACCACCGTCGTCTCGTCGTAGAGCGTGATGGTGTGGTGCGCGCCGGGGTCGGCGTGGGTGAGCGCGTCGGGCAGTCGGGTGATCGCCATGTCAACGTCTCGATTGCCGATCGCCGCAGCGGTATCGGCAACCTCGGTGGCGACCAATTGCAGCTGCACTTCCGGGTGGCGGTCACCCCAGATGCGTACCCACTTCCCCGGCGTCGTACCTGGCACGTAAGCAACCCGAAAGACAGCGCGGTCGGCATCTGCGGGCTGGCTCACGCGTCGAGGCTACCGCGGGGATACGCTGCGAGGATGAGCTCGCAGTCGATGAAGCCGGCCACCGCCGCCAAGAAGCTGGACGTCTACCTGCCGGCGACACCGGAAGAGTTTCGCGCCGGGCCGATCACTCGAGCGGAACTGGCCGCGCTCCAAGCCGACCCGCCGCAATGGCTGCGCGACCTCCGCGCCAACGGTCCACACCCCAAGAACCTTGTCGCCGCCAAGCTCGGGATCTCGAACTCCGGCTTGATTCGAGGCGAGGTGACCGAAGCCCTGACGACCGAACAGATCAACGCCCTACTCGCCGAGATGCCCGAGTGGCTCGAGGCCGAACGCACCAAACACGTCGAGGTGCTGCGCGAGGAGCGTCGGGTCAAGTCGCTGCACGCGGATCGTCGACGTGACAGCGACGATCGGCCGGACGAGGCTTCTGGCTGATCCCGGCCGAGAACCCGTTGTTTGCCGCGCCCGCTGATGAAGCTCTCGACGCGGGGCGTAGTCTCGGAAGTCACTCCGAAAATACGGTACTTAAGTCGACATCCGCTGGCGGATGATCCCTTAGAGCTTCGATGGCCGTATGAGGGTCCGCCCTCACCGCGGCGCGAAGTTGCTTCACCGCGAATTGCCGCGCACTGTCATCGACCACGCTCTCCCAACCGTTGCGCGGAACCACGAGCCCCTCGCCAATGAGAAATCTGATCAGATCTTCGAGTGTCGGTCTATACCGTCGACCACCGGCAGGAAAATGTAGCTTGGGCAACCCCTTTCGCTGACCGTCGATGGTGGCAATCGACTCCCAATCGTCAGACGTTGCATTGATCTGAATGTGAGACTCAGGGTGGCCATCAGGCTTGTCGCGTTCGTAGTCGATGTGAAACAGCGGTTCGCCGGACTCGCTCGTTGCCACGTACATCACGGAGCTACTGACCATGAGGTACTTCGAATCAGCGTCCGCAGCAAGTCGCATCGAGAACCCCAGCCAAAGGGAAGGCTTGCCAGAAACCCCGACGGGCATTGCGATACGTGACACTGTGCTCTGCGGCGAAATCTTGTACCCGACAATAACTATCGGGCCTTCAGAATCAGTGAACGATGGAACGCCATTCAGTCGCATTCCGTCGCAGATGGTTCCGTTGAGCAGCGTGTTGAAGTCAGCGATCAGAGTGCGAGCGCTTGCGGCGAGTTGATGAGGCAGCCCCTCGCCGCGTGTGGTTGCCACCTGCGGAGATCGCTAGCGATGAACACCACCGACAACAACCCATGCCAGGCGCGCCTTGAAACTGTCGAATGAGCCGGTCCGGGCCTGGGCGGTTAGCTCGTCGAGAGTCAAACCAGCATTCGCGAGAGCGTCAGCAATTGCAGCATCGCGGTCTTCGTCCGTGGCGGCTTCGAGTAAGTCGCACGGCTCGTGCACGGCTGTCATGACTTCACTCCCTGTCTCTGTTCGGATCGTCCAGTACCTACGCCATGAGGCTACAGCCACGCCACGACAACGACACCTAGGTAGGTGGTATCAATGTCAAGATTTGTGATGCAAGGCATAGAATTTGGTCCTCGCTTGACCGCAGTCGTCGCCCGATCCAGCGGGTCACGACGAGCACAAACCGTCCCCACTCCGAACCGTCGAACGCGTATTTCAGGTCACTGGTCACCCGCAACACCTGGTCATAGCACATGGCCACCTTCTCGCCGGCCGCGAGCGCCATTCGGAACGCGAACCGCCGGCCAGCGACGTGCCAGCGCTCCTCGAAACGACGAGCCTGCGCAGCCAGCGCGGCACCGACGCAACCACCACCGGCTCATCCTCGACGTCCAAATCCAGCTTCCCCGGCAACGCAGCGACTTGAGTACGGCACTCCCTCGCCTCGGCCAGCAGTCCGTTCGGCACCGGCTGCCCCTGCGGCCATGACGTTGGACGTATACAGCGACCTGTTCGATGACGACCTCGATGCAGTGGGGATCGCTCTAAATCAGGCTCGATCGTCGGCGAGTGTGGGCAGAAGCGGGTCAGAGCAACACCGCTACCTAGCTGAAAAGCCTGTCACCTGCGTAAACAGGTGACAGGCTCGTGCGGAAGCGGAGGGATTTGAACCCCCGGTGGTTTTACCCACGCTCGCTTTCAAGGCGAGTGCATTCGGCCGCTCTGCCACGCTTCCCTGAGCAGCAAGACTACGGCAGGGGGCCCGAGGCCTCGGTCGCACCCATCGCTGAGCAGCGTGTGACACGATCGACGGGGTGAAGGCCATCGTCGTCGAGTCCGGAAATCTGTCACTTCAGACCATCCCCGATCCCGTCGTGGGCGACGACGAGGTGATCGTCGACGTCGTCGCTGCCGGCGTGAACCGTGCGGACCTGCTCCAACGCAAGGGACTGTATCCGCCGCCACCCGGCGCTCCCGACACACTCGGGTTGGAGGTTTCGGGGCGGATCTCGGCGGTCGGATCAGAGGTGAGCGGCTGGTCGGAGGGCGACGAAGTGTGCGCCCTGCTCGCCGGCGGCGGGTATGCGGAGAAGGTGGCGGTCCCGGCTGCCCAACTCCTGCCGGTACCGGAAGGCGTCGACCTCACCTCGGCGGCCGCTTTGCCGGAGGTGGCGTGCACGGTGGTGTCGAATCTGTTCGGCACCGCACACCTACAGCCGGGTGAATTGGTACTGATCCATGGTGGTTCCAGCGGCATCGGCACCCACGCGATCCAGGTGGCGCATGCGCTGGCCGCACGGGTCGCGGTGACCGCGCGCAGTCAGGCCAAGCTCGCGCGCTGCGACGCACTCGGCGCCGACATCCTCATCGACTACACCCAGCAGAACTTCACCAAATTGGTGAACGAGAGCGGTGGCGCCGACGTCATCCTCGACATCATGGGCGCAAAGTATCTGCGCCCCAACATCGATTGCCTCCGAACGGGTGGGCGTCTCGTCATCATCGGCATGCAGGGCGGAGTGAAAGCCGAACTGCCGATAGGGCTGATGCTCGGCAAACGCCTCTCGATCTACGGCACCACGTTGAGGTCGCGCCCGGTCGGCGGCGTCGGCGGCAAAGCAGAGGTGGTGCGTCAGACGCTCGCAACCACCTGGCCACTGATCGACGCAGGACGAGTGCAGCCCGTGATCGACTCGGTGGTGCCACTCGCCGACGCCGACGCCGCCCACGCCCGACTCGACAGCGGCGAGGCGATCGGAAAGGTCCTTCTGGCGGTCGCTCCGGTCTGACAGCGAGAAGCGCGATCCGTTTGAAGTTGAGCCCGAATTCCGGACTCAACTTCAAACGGATCAATGTCGGATCAGCTGTCGTCGCCGTCGCCACCATTGTCGCCGTTGTCGGCGCTCTGGTTTCCGGCATCCGCGTTTCCGCTCTCGTCACCGGCCTCCGGGCTGCCGCCGTCGGGCTTGCCGGCGTCACCGCTGTTCGGCTTTGCGGCGTCACCACCGTTGGGCTTCCCGGCAGTGTCCTTTTCCGACTTCTCGCCATCACCACCCTTGGGCTTGCCGGCATTGCCCAACTTCGGCTTGGGGATCTCCAGTGCCTTGGGTTTCGCGGCAGCACCACCCTCCGGCTCGCCGGTCGGTTGCCCTTCTGGGTTCCCGACGTTCGTCGTGTTCACGACGGTGTTGGCTGCAGCATCGTCGACCGGGGCGGTCTTCTCGGTATCGGTCTTGTCAGCTTCGGCGTCGGTCGAATCGGGCGCGGCGAAGGTGGACACATTCTCCGAGCTCAGTCGATTGGCGGCCGTATTCACCGGCGTGATCGCTTCGGCGACCTGCTTAAGGTAGTTGTTGATGGTCACAATCGTTCCCGAGGTTGTCGCCGCAATGTTCAGCACCGGACGCAGGATTGAGCCCGTAACACTGATCTCGAGGTTTCCCGCGGGGCTCAGCAGGCCCCCTGCAGCCAAGGTCAAGGCAATGGGCGGGAGCAAAGGAAGCCCGGTATCGATCGTCGTGTCAACGACATCCGCACCGTTGAGCGCCCCGTCGACGATGGTGGGAATGAAGTCGATCAGCGACTGCACCACGTCGCCGAAATCACTGTCGTCGTCATTGACGGCACCGACGAAGTTCTGAATGGCTTCCACCGTCGCCACGACGGTCGCGAGAAGCGGAGAAACGACGCCCAGCGCGAGAGCCGCGACATTCTCGAGAGTGATGGTGCCTAGCGCGTTCACGAAGTTCTGGAACGGCTGCGTCAGCGCCGCGACGACGGCGTCGAAGAGTTCAGACCCTGGCCCCTGAACCAGCGAAACCAGCGGCCCGATCAGAATCTGAGCCGCTTCCTCGATCCCGCCGCCACCGAACAGCGCTTGGATCGCCTGCACTGCGGTGATCGGCAGGGTGATCACGTACCCCGCGCCACCCACGACGATGTCGATCGTCGGACCCGCAACATTCCCGAGGCTGGTGAGGTTGTTGTCGAGGATTTGCGACAGCACCGGCAATGGGTCGGCCGTCAGCACCGGTATCAGATGATCCAGGTTCGCTGACGTGTTCTGAACCAATTCGGTCCACGTGGCCGTCGGGACGATCGCCGGCGATTCGATCCCGACATCGCGGGTCAGCGCCGGCGGGGTGGTCATCGGGCCCAGCGCGAGCGCAGTGACACTCGCAAAGGCGATGGTGGTGGTGGCGATGGGACGGAGAGCTCTTTGCATCGGATTTCCCGATCTATTCGTCGCGTGGCTCATGAAGGAATGGGTATGATCCCAGTCACACACACTAATAATCAGGCGACAACTTTTCTGCAGAATGCAGTAAACGACCAAAATAGGCACGGCTCAAAGAAGCAGCATAAATTGAGCCGAGCCTGCCGGAATTAACAAACCAATGCGCGCATTTCGAGATCCTCAATAGGAAGTCCCACTGATCCAGGGAAGCACCAGTGGCTCCTGAATAATGGGCGCGAACAATCCCGAGCGGCAACAGATTTCCCCGCTCATGAGTGCGCGACCTACGTTTCGGCGTGGCGTGGAGAATATGGACGCTTGACCAAGACTTGTTTTTGTTCGGAAGTCCTCGAACGAGACCCCCAAAAGGGGGACAAGGATTTCTCCGATTTCCGGGACAACGATGCCTGAGTCACATACGATAACTCGGGAAATCGAGAGTCAACTCACTCGCCCGCGCAGCCGGGGATCCCCGCGCGAATTCGGCGGAATACGTCGCCGAGAGCGGTGAATTCCTCCGGAGACAAAACGTCTATGACGTGCCGTCGAATCACGCTGTCACGGACCATCACATGCTCATGCAGCGTGGCTCGGCCCTGCTCCGTCAGGCGCACCAGCCGGTGCCGGCCGTCGCCGTCGGACTTGATCTTCTCGACCTCACCGTCGTCGATGAGCCGGGCAATCTGACGTGACACGGTGCTGACCCGCATGTGGACGGCGTCTGCGAGTTCGCTGATACCGCGATCGGGTGTGTCCTCGAGCGCTTCGAGCAAGCGCATGTCGGCGACGGCCAGTCCCCGCGCACTCATCTCGTCGGTGACGCGCGCCATCAACGCCCAGCCCCCGTCGACGAATGCGCCCCAGGTCTCGACCTCCTGCGGCGTCAGTGCGCGCTGCCGGTCCGTGTCAACATTCATTGTCGTCAACCTAGCGGCCACGATTGCGCAGCGCGAGTCCTTCGGGTCAACCGACCAGATGAACGTGCGTGTCAGCCCAGCGAGCCGAGCGTCCTGACCAGGTGATCAACCTCGTATGGCGTCGAGTACGGGGCCAGACCGATGGTCACCGCGCCACCGAAGTCGTCGACCCCCATCCTGTTCAGCGCTCGACTCGGCAGATCACCCAGCGCGCAGATGCCGTTGTCGGCGAGGCGACGCACCACCTTGTCGGCGCTGACACCCTCGACAGTGAAACTCACCGCCGGTATCCGGTTCTCCTCGGTGCCCACCAGGTTGACCTGATTGAGCTGCTCCAACGTGGTCGTGAGGTAGAACGTCAGACGCTGCAGGTAGTCGTAGACGCCGTCCATCGCGGTTTCCAGCCGACGACGACGTTTGCCGATTCCGTCCTCGTCGAGGCCCGCGAGATGCTCCACCGACGCCACCACCCCGGCCAGCAACGCACCCTGATGCGGTTCGAGTTCCAGACGCGCGGGCCCGGTCGCACGCGGATTCATCGACATCATCCGCAGACGATCGATGGTGTGCGGTTCCCGGAACGCCATCGCCCCCATCCGCGGTCCACCCCAGCGTTCCGCGGAAACCACCAGCACGTCGGCGGCGAGTTCGTGGATGTCGAGCGGAAGATAGGGCGCGGCATTCGTCGCGTCGACGACGAGCAGCGCACCCACCTCGCGAGTCAACGGCGCGATCTCGTTGACGTCGGTGATCGCACCGGTCGTGCCCGACGCCAACGTCACCGCGACGATCTCGGTGTTCTCGTTGATCAGGTCGGGGTACTGCCACACCGGCAGGCCGCCGGTCTCGACGTCGACCTCTGCCCATCGGACACGCGCGCCGAATCGGTCGACGATCCGCAACCAGGGGACGATGTTGGCCTCGTCGTCCTGGCGGCTGACGACAACCTCGCCGCGCAGCCAGGTGTTCGGGGCGATCGCCTCGGCAAACGCGTGCAACAGCGCCGCTCGCGACGGGCCGAGCACCACCCCCGCGGCGTCGGCGGCGAGCAGATCACCGATCGCCCGACGCGCGCCGTCGAGGGCGTCCGCACTCTCCCGGGCCGCCGGATAGGCGTCACCGGGTGCCGACACCAACTGCCGGAATCCCCTCGACACCGCATTCGCGACCGAATCCGGTATTTGCATCCCGGCCTGCGGATCGAAGTGGATCCAGCCGTCACCGAGCGAGGGAAACAAACCACGCACGTGAGCGACGTCGAACGGCATGGGCACAACGATAGACCGCGCGCACAAGTGGCCCTCCGCCTCTTGTGTGAGCCCGCTTTCTGCACAATGGACCCATGATGATGAGCGACGACACAACCCCCGGCCCGTTCGGCGGCACGCCCACCCCCGACGCCGACAATGTCATCATCGTCGGCGGCTCCGACGCGACCGCCGGCAAGGACGACGAGCAGGCCAACATCGCCGACATGGTCGAACAGCCGGCCAAGGTGATGCGGATCGGCACCATGATCAAGCAGCTCCTCGAGGAGGTGCGCGCCGCTCCGCTCGACGACGCGTCACGCGCACGTCTGCGCGAGATCCACGAGTCGTCGATCCGGGAACTCGAAGACGGGCTGGCACCCGAGCTCCGCGAGGAACTCGAGCGGCTGGCCTTGCCGTTCACCGACGACGCCACCCCGTCCGACGCCGAACTGCGCATCGCCCAAGCCCAGCTCGTCGGCTGGCTCGAAGGCCTGTTCCACGGCATCCAGACGGCGCTGTTCGCGCAGCAGATGGCGGCCCGCGCCCAGCTCGAGCAGATGCGTCAGGGCGCGCTGCCGCCCGGGATGACGGCCGGCGGTCCCCACGGACCCAGCACCGGCCAGTACCTCTGAACACCCGGGCGCGCGAGGGTCTGATCTCTACCGGCAAGTACAGTGAGTCCCCGTGTCAGCGGTAGTCGACGACGACGCGATCCCAGCGCGTCCCGAGAGTTCGGATTCACGCACGCTCCGACGTGCGGTGAAGGACCTCCGCGACGGTGTCGACAGCCGCGAACTGTGGTTCCACCTGGGCTGGCAAGACATCAGGCAGCGGTATCGACGGTCGGTTCTCGGGCCGTTGTGGATCACCATCGCGACCGGCGTCACCGCGGTCGCCATGGGGCTGCTCTACGGCGAACTGTTCGGCCAGGACCTGAGCAAATTCTTGCCGTACGTGGCCCTGGGCTTCATCTTCTGGGCCTTCATCGAGAGCTCGATCCTGGAAGGGTCGGAGATCTTCGCCAAGAACGAAGGCCTGATCAAACAGCTTCCGGCACCGGTGAGCGTTCACGTGTACCGCGTGGTGTGGCGGCAGCTGATCATCTTCGCCCACAACGTGGTGATCATCGTGGTGATCTTCATCGTGTTCCCACCGCCGTTCAGTTTCTCGATGCTGCTCGTGATCCCGGCCATGGGTCTGTTCATCCTCAACGCGATCTGGGTCTCGATCGTGTTCGGCATCCTCTCGACCAGGTTCCGGGACATCGGCCAGCTGCTGACGACCGTCGTACGCCTCGTGTTCTTCATGACCCCGATCATCTGGTCGGCGCAGAGCCTGAGCGAGACCACGGCGGGCGACGACTCGTCTCGGCTGCGGATCGTCGAGCTCAACCCGATGTTTCATTACCTCGAGATCTCCCGCGGGGAACTACTCGGGGACAACGTGGAGCTCTATCACTGGATCATCGTGCTCGGGTGCACCGCGGTCGGCTGGGCGATGGCGATGTTCGTGATGCGCAACTACCGCGCCCGCGTGGCGTACTGGGTTTAGGACCTCACCATGGCACCTGACAACAGGGTTCGCGTCGACACCTGGGACGCCTGCGTCGACTTCCCCATCTTCGACGCCAAGACCCGCTCACTGAAGAAGTCCGTGATCGGCGCAGCCGGTGGCGTCATCGGCTCCACCGACTCCGACGTGATCGTGGTGGAGGCGTTGCGCGACATCAACCTCCACCTCAAACACGGCGACCGCGTCGGCCTCGTCGGCCACAACGGTGCCGGCAAGTCGACGCTGCTGCGTTTGCTGTCGGGGATCTACGAGCCCACCCGAGGCGCATGCCGCGTCAACGGACGCGTGGCGCCGGTGTTCGACCTCGGCGTCGGGATGGACCCGGAGATCTCCGGCTACGAGAACATCATCATCCGTGGCATGTTCCTGGGCCTGACCCGCAAGGAGATGCTGAAGAAGATCGACGACATCGCCGAATTCACCGAACTCGGCGATCACCTCGAGATGCCGCTGCGCACCTATTCGACCGGTATGCGGGTGCGCGTCGCGCTCGGGGTGGTGACGTCGATCGACCCGGAGATCCTGATCCTCGACGAGGGCATCGGCGCGGTCGACGCGGACTTCATGAAGAAGGCGCGGGCACGGCTGCAGGCGCTTGTCGAGCGGTCGGGCATCCTCGTGTTCGCCAGCCACTCCAATGAATTCCTCGCGCAGCTCTGCGACCGCGCACTCTGGATCGACCACGGTCAGATCAAGATGGAGGGCGGCATCGAAGAGGTGGTCGGGGCGTACGAGGGACCCAAGGCCGCCGAGCACGTCCGCAAGGTTCTGGCCAACCTGGACAAGTCATGACCGACGATGCGCGGGTGGTCGCGGTGGTGGTGACCCACCGTCGAGTCGAGTTGCTCGCCGAATCACTGAAGGTGGTGAGCGGACAGGAGCGCGCCGTCGATCACCTGATCGTCATCGACAACGATGATGACGATGCTGTGGCGAAACTTGTTGCCGCACAGCCTGTCCCGACGACCTACCTGGGATCGCAGCGCAACCTCGGCGGAGCCGGCGGCTTCGCCCTCGGCATGCTGCACGCCCTGGCATTGGGCGCCGACTGGGTGTGGTGCGCCGACGACGACGGCCGCCCCGACGGCACACAGGTTCTCGGCACGCTGTTGGACTGTGCCGCACGGCATCAGCTCGACGAGGTGTCACCGGTGGTCGCCAACATCGACGACCCCGACACCCTCGCGTTCCCGCTCCGTCGCGGCCTCGTGTGGCGCCGCAAGCGCTCGGAACTGTTCCTCGACGACGACTCCGACCTCCTGCCCGGCATTGCCTCGCTCTTCAACGGTGCGCTGTTCTCCGCGTCGTGCCTCGAGCAAGTCGGCGTGCCGGATCTGCGACTGTTCTTCCGCGGGGACGAGGTTGAGGTGCACCGACGGCTCGTCCGTTCGGGCGCGCGCTTCGGCACCTGCCTGCGCGCCGGCTACCTCCACCCCGACGGGTCGGCGGAGTTCCGGCCCATCCTCGGTGGCCGGATGCACACCCAGTACCCCGACAACGCCGTCAAGCGGTTCTTCACCTACCGCAACCGCGGCTACCTGATGAGCCAACCCGGCATGCGCAAACTCATCCCACAGGAATACGCCCGATTCGGTTGGTACTTCCTTGTGCAGCAACGCGATCCGAAAGGTTTCGCCGAGTGGGTCCGGCTGCGCAGGCTGGGCCGGTCCGAGAAGTTCAGTCGCCCATAACCGCACCTCAGCCAGCGGGTGGGGTGGAAGGAGTCTTCGGCGGCGTCATGCCCAGTGCGGCAACCGCTCCCGCGACCGCCACCACGGCAAGAACCCACCACGCCTCCTGAAAGGCGTTGTGCGCGGCGGCGTATCCGATCGGCGTGCCCAGGATCGCGACCAACAGGCTGACGCCGAGCGCCATGCCGATCTGGCGGCTCATGTTGACCACGGCACTTCCTGTCGCCGCCTGATGCGCGGGAAGGTCCGCAGTCGCCGACGACAGGATCGACGGCAGCGCCAGCCCGACCCCGATGCCACCGATCAGCCACCCGGGCAGGATCTCCGTCGCGTAATCCGGCGTCGAATCCACCGACAACGCGATCAGCACACCGCCCAATCCGAACAGGACACAACCCGCAGAAACGATGACACCCACCGGGATTCGTGCGCTGAGTCGGTGCGCCACCGCGGCAAAGATCGGCACCATGAGCGGACCGGTCGACACGGCGAAGCCGGTCTTGATCGCCGAGTATCCCCAGACCTGTTGCAGCCACAGGATGTTGGCGAGAAGTGCACCGGCGAACGGAATGGCGAACAGTACCGCGGTGAGGTTCGAGAAGGCGAACGAGCGCACTCGCAACAGAGCCGGGTCGATCACCGGTACCCGATGCCGGGTGGAACTGACGATGAACCCTGCCAACGCGACCGCTGCCACAATCCAAGCGCCGACGATCCTTGGGTCGGTCCACCCCCAATCGGGCCCCTCGACGAGCCCGAGGGTCAGTGCCGCGATGGCGACGGCCAGCAGCCCGGCACCCAAGAGGTCGGGAATCTGCGCATCGGTTTCGTCAACCGATCGTGAGATCACCACGGCACCCGCGATGAGGGCCGCGACCCCGACCGGCACGTTGACGAGGAACACCCACCGCCACGATGCCTCGACGAGCAGACCACCGACCGCGGGCCCAAGTGCTGCGGCCAGCGCTCCGGTGGCGGCCCAGATACGCACCGACCGGGCGCGCACCGCGGCCGGCATCGTCGACACCACGAGCCCGAGGCTGGCCGGTGTCAGGATCGCCGCTCCGACCGCCTGTAGCACCCGGAACGCCACCAACCACCAAATCCCCTGGGCAAGAGCACAAGCCGCACTCGCGACGGTGAACAGCGCGAGGCCGACGAGGAACGCTCCCTTGCGACCGTAACGATCGGCGATTCGGCCCGCCGGGACCAGCAGTGCGGCGTAGACGATCGTGTACGCGTTGAGGACCCAGGACAACTCGGCCAGGCCGGTCCCCGGGAAATCGCGACCGATGTCGTCGAACGCGACGTTGACGATGAAGACGTCGAGGCTGGCCATGAAGGCCGCCAGCGACAGCACCAGCAACACGATGCCGGGCCGATGCGGCGCGGACGCCGATGTTCTGACTCGATCAGTGAGTTCCGTCATGAAACTCATGAGATCAGACTTGAGTTGCTTCACGCAACCCTCTAGTCTGAACTCATGCGCCGCGCTTCCTTCGCCGACATGAACTGTTCGGTCGCCCAGAGCCTCGAGATCATCGGCGAATGGTGGACCCTGCTGATCATCCGCGACGCCTTCTTCGGCGTGACGCGCTTCGACGCGTTCTCCGAGCGCCTCGGAATTGCCCGAAACGTGTTGACCCAGCGCCTGGAGACCCTCGTCGAACACGGCGTGCTCACCAAAGAGCCTTACCAGGACAAGCCCGTGCGCTACGACTACCGGCTCACCGAGAAGGGCCGAGATCTGTGGACCGTACTCACCGCGCTACGGCAGTGGGGCGACAAATGGGCGGCACCCGACGGCGCTCCGGTGGTCGCCAGGCACCGCGACTGCGGGCAGATCACGACCATCGAGCCGGTGTGCTCCGAATGCGGCGAACCCGTCACCCGAGCGTCGCTCTCACTCCACCAGGGCCCCGGTGCCGGGGTGAACAGCCTACTGCCCGTGCGGGATTGACAACCTCGGTCGTCGGCGATCGGAGACGCGGGAAGATCGCGGGCTCCTCAAAGAAGCCTCACGTGTCGCCAAAGTCCCTACCGCACAAGAAAGTAGGGGAAGAGTTTCTTCCCCTACCCTTGGTGTCCTCCCCGAGAAGTTTCTGGCGGAAGACACCAAACCCCGGGGAAGAAACTTCCTCCCCTACTTTCAGCGGCACCCGGCAGCTTGTCGACCTGCCGGCGCCACCTCACCCGTCCTTCGAGGCACCGAACTCGTCGAGTCAGACTGCGATGCATGAACTTCCGGTGTTCACGCCGAGCCGCACATCGACAATCATGCTCCGGGCGGTGATGCGCCGGCCATCCGGGGAGGAGCTCTGCCCCGCGCTGATCCGGTACCGACCGGGCGACGGCGGCGTCCACCAGACGGTCACCTTCGTCGCCTCCGGCGGCGGGACCTGGTTGTAGAGAGTCGCAGCACGGGTTCCGACCCGACCGGCCAACACCACGGTCTTGCCCGACTTCGGCGTGATTCTTGCCTCGATGACGTACGTGCACCCGGCCCCGTAACCGGTTCCCACCGAACCGAAGCCGGACGGATTGACGATTCGTGGACCGCTCACCACTGCAGCGTCCGCCGGCGCGGCGTACACAGCTGCCGTCACCACCGTCGACACAGCAGCGGCCCCGAGGAGAATCCGTCGGACGAACAAACCAGTCATGACTTCCTCCCGACCTAAGGCAACCCCGATGTCGCCTCTTTCACTTCCCCGCGAACATATATGAAATATTCAACCGTCCGAGGTGAAACCGGAAACCGAACAGGACTACCCCGAAATTAGAACGTGTTCTACCCTCGGGTGAGACGTCCGACCCGAGGAGCACGATGCGGTTCACCTTCGCCGAGGCCATGACCGACCCCGCCTACTATGCGCCGCTGGCGCAGGCCGCCGAACAGGCCGGATACGCCGGGTTCACCATTCCCGACTCGCTGGCCTACCCGGCGGAGTCCGATGCGACCTATCCCTACACACCTGACGGCAACCGGGAGTTCTTGGACGGCAAGTCCTTCATCGAGACCTTCATCCAGGCGGCTGCACTGGGCGCGGTCACCTCGACCATCCGCTTCACCCCGTTTGTCCTCAAGCTCCCCGTCCGGCCACCGGCGCTGGTGGCAAAGCAGGCCAGTTCGGTCGCCTATCTCACCGGAAACCGCCTCGCCCTGGGCGTCGGCACCAGCCCGTGGCCGGAGGACTACGACTTCATGGGTGTCGACTTCCGGCGACGCGGCAAACGCATGGACGAGTGCATGGACATCATCCGCGGCCTGACCAGCGGCGAGTACTTCGAATTCCACGGCGAGTTCTACGACATCCCCAAGATCAAGATGACCCCCGCACCCACCGAGCCGATCCCGCTGCTGGTGGGCGGGCATGCCGACGCCGCACTGCGACGCGCCGTGGTTCGCGGCGACGGCTGGATGCACGGTGGCGGGCCGGGCGAGGAACTCGATGCCTTGCTCGAGAAGATCGCCGACATCCGCAAGGCCGAGGGCAAGACCAACGACCCCTTCGAGATCCATGTGATCTCGCTGGATGCCTACAGTGTCGACGGATGCAAACGCCTCGCAGACAAGGGAATAACCGATGTCATCGTCGGCTTCCGCATGCCCTACATCATGGGTGACGACACCGAACCCCTGCAGAAGAAGATCGACCATCTGAACTGGTACGCCGACAACGTGATTGCCAAGGTCAACGGCTGAATTCCTTTCCTGACAACCGCCTTCGACGCCGGTCGGGTGGTTGCGGGCATACCCTTCCTGGGGCAGACTGCAAGTACGGAACATTCAGGTCTGAGGGCGGGAAGGATTGCTCTGACCGGTCCCATCGGACCCCAGTCATCGACACCTTCAGCCGCGTTGAGCCGACGCCGCTTCCTCACGGCCGTCGGCGCGCTCGGCGTGGGCCTTCTGGGCACTTCCGCGCTAAGCGCCTGTGGCAGTGGCAGTTCCGACGGCAATACCATACGCGCCGCGATCGCCGGTGAACCCGATCAGCTCGATCCGCACAAGTCGAGTTCCTATTTCACCTTTCAGGTACTCGAGAACGTCTTCGACACCCTGGTCGAACCGGACGAGCACCTCGTCATGCGTCCCGCCCTTGCCGAGAGCTGGACCGTCAGCGCGGACAACCGGGTCTGGACCTTCACGCTCCGACCGGGATTGCGGTTCCACAACGGCGATCCGTGTGCAGCGGCCGACGTCGTCTACTCCTACCGCCGCATCATCGACGAAGAACTCTCCAACGCCTGGAAACTCGAGGCCATCGATCAGATCGTCGCCGTCGACGACCGTCAGGTGCGGATAAGCGTCGCAAAGCCGACACCTAATCTGCTCACCAACCTCGGTGGGTTCAAAGGGTTGGCAATCGTCAACCGCCGCAACGTGGAATCGGGCGAGATCGCGACGCGGCCGGTGGGGACCGGACCATTCTCCTTCGTGTCGCGGTCCCCGGGCGCCTCCATCGTGATCAAGGCCAACCCCGACCATTGGGCCGGGCCACCCGCCGTCGACGGCGTCAACTTCAGCTTCATCTCCCAGGGCACCACCGCGGTCTCCGCCCTGCGTTCCGGCGAGATCGACTGGACCGACGCCATGCCCGCGCAACAGCTGAGCATCCTCTCCGGCGACGACTCGCTGAATGTCGGAACCGTGACGGCCAACGACTACTGGTATCTGACGATGAACTTCGCACGACGCCCGTTCGGCGACACCAGAGTTCGCCAAGCGGTGGCCTACGCGATCGACCGGGAGTCGATAGCCCAGGTGGTCGGGTACGGCACCGCCAAACCCAACGAACTCGCCATCCCGACCACCAGTCCGTGGTTCTGGAACTTCGACCGCTTCACCGCCGGCCTCGACCGCTCCGCTGCCAACGACAAGGCCAAAGCACTTCTGCGGCAGGCCGACGCGACCTCTCTCGACATGGGGCTGATGGTCACCACCGAGTACCCGGAGACCGTCACCGCCGCGCAGGTGATCGCATCCAACCTCGACGACGTCGGCATCGGTGTGACAATCGAGCAACTCGATTTCGGTGCGTGGCTCGACAAGCAGAACGCAGGCGACTTCGACGCCCTCATGCTGGGCTGGCTGGGCAACCTCGACCCCGACGATTTCTATTACGCACAACATCATTCGAGCGGCGAGTCCAATGCCCAGAAGTACAAGAACCCCACCGTCGACCGCCTTCTCGACGCCGGCCGAACCGAACTCGACATGGTCAGACGCAAGGACATCTACGGGGCTGCCGCCACTGCGATCGCCGACGACGTGAGCTACCTCTACCTGTATAACCCGTCGGCGAATCAGGCATACACGACACAGCTTCTCGGCTACGTCGTCCGCTCCGACAAGGCCGTCCGCTTCCGCACCGCGCGGCTGGAGAGGAGCTGACAACGATGACGTTCCTGCATTCTCCGTTGTTGCGGTTCATCGTGATCCGACTTCTCTACACCGCGGCAGTGTTGCTCGGGGTCATGGTCGCGGTGTTCCTGCTGATTCAGGTGGTCCCCGGCGACCCGGTCCGGATCGCGCTCGGCACGCGGTACACGCCCGAGTCGTACGACGCTCTACGCAGCGCGTCGGGGCTCGACCAGCCCCCGCTCACGCAGTTGTTCCACTACATCGGCAACGCGTTCACAGGTGACCTGGGCGTGAGTTTCCGTAACGGAGAATCGGTGACGACGCTCCTGCTCGACCGCCTGCCCGCAACGATCTCGCTGGCCTTGGCCGCGATCGTCGTCGCGCTCGTGATCGCCATCCCCCTCGGTTCGTGGGCAGCGCTGCGCGAGGGCCGCGCCGCCGACAACGTCATCCGCGTGGTCAGCCAGGTCGGCATCTCGGTGCCCGACTTCTGGATGGGCATCCTGCTCATCGGCCTCTTCTCGACCGCACTGGGGTGGTTGCCGTCGGCCGGGTACTCGCCGCTCGCCGATGGCCTCGGCGGTTGGCTGGAACACCTTGTGTTGCCCGCCATCACGGTGGGCATCGTCACCGGCGCGATCATGACGCGCTACGTCCGCTCGTCGGTGCTGGACGTCGTCAACGCGCCCTACGTCACGACGGCCGAATCGAAAGGACTGGGCCGCAGCCGTATTCTGCTGTCCCACGTCGGTCGCAACGCACTCGTGCCGGTGCTGACGATCTCCGGTATTCAGTTCGCCGCGCTCCTCGGTGGTGTCATCGTGGTCGAGGTGGTGTTCGCCTGGCCGGGTTTGGGCCTGCTCGTCTACGATTCGGTCGCCGCCCGCGACTATCCGGTTCTGCAGGGCGCAATCCTCCTGATCGCCGTCATCTTCCTCATCGTCAACCTCATCGTCGACATTCTCTACGCCGTCATCGACCCGAGGATTCGACTGTCATGACCGTCCAGCCCGCACCACCGGAAACCAGCACCACCGGCGATCTCTCCACGGACACCGCGTGGCGGCTGCTGCTACGCAACCGAGGGTCGCTCGTCGGCCTGGTGATCATTGCGATCGTGATCGTCTGTGCCGTCGCCGGAGGACTCATCGCACCGTACGGCCCCAACGAGATCGACGTTCCCAACGCCCTGGCGGCACCGTCGTGGTCGCACCTGTTCGGCACCGACGATCTGGGCCGCGACGTGTTCTCGCGAGTGGTCTTGGCGGCGTCGGTCAGCATGCGTGTTGCGATTGTGGCGGTGGCGATCTCGCTGCTCGTCGGGGTGTTCGTGGGCATGCTCGCCGGGTTCCGCGGCGGAGCCCTGGACACCGTGCTGATGCGCATCGTCGACGTGCTGTTCTCGTTCCCGGTGATGCTGCTCGCCCTCGCGATCGTCGCGATCCTGGGGCCCGGCGTGACGTCGGCGATGATCGCGATCGGCATCGTCTACATCCCGATCTTTGCGCGCGTCGCACGCGCCGATACCCTGCGGGTGCGGCAAACCCAGTATGTGATGGCGGCTCGCACCATGGGCGTGCCCACCTCTCGGGTACTCATCGGCCATGTGCTGCCGAACATCTCGGGCCCCGTCATCGTCCAGACCTCCATCTCACTGGCGTTCGCGATCCTGTCGGAGGCGGCGCTCTCGTTCCTCGGGCTCGGCGTCCAGCCGCCCGATCCGTCCTGGGGCCGCATGCTCTACGACGCACAGGGGTTCATCACCACCGCCTGGTGGATGGGCGTGTTCCCCGGTCTGGCAATCCTGTTCACGGTGCTGGCCTTCAATCTCATCGGAGACGGGGTCCGCGACGTCCTCGACCCACGCCAACGAACCCTGTTGCGTAACCGCGGCAAGGCGCCGCGGCAGGCACCGATCGCCGTGCACAAGACGGTCGCACCAGCGGTTCGTGAGCGGCCGAAAGAAGGCACCCCGATCCTCATCGTCGACGATCTCACCGTGGGCGTCGGCCCTCGAGAGATCGTGCACGGCATCGGATTCACGGTCACCGCAGGCAAGACGCTGGGAATCGTCGGCGAGAGCGGCTCGGGCAAATCGCTGAGCGTACTGTCGGCGACCGGTCTGTTCGACGCACCCAGCTCGTATGTGACCGGTTCGGCCCACATCGGTGACACGGAGATCGTCGGGGCATCGGCCTCGACGCTGCGAGCCGTGCACGGCTCACGGGTCGGGTTCGTGTTCCAGGACCCGTCGTCGAGCCTGAATCCCTTGCTCACCATCGAAGAACAACTCACCGAGGGACCTCGACGCCACCTCGGACTCAATCGCGAGCAAGCGCGAGAGCGCGCCCTTTCGCTGTTGCGGGACGTCAACCTGCCCAACCCGGAATCGCGTCTACATTCCTACCCGCACCAGTTGTCCGGTGGGCAGCGCCAGCGGGTGATGATCGCCGTCGCACTCGCCTGCGACCCCGACATCCTCGTCGCCGACGAGGCCACCACTGCTCTCGACGTCACCACCCAGGCGCAGATCATCGACCTGGTGGCGCAGTTGCAACGGGAACGCGGCATGGCGGTGGTGTGGATCAGCCACGACCTCGGTGTCATCGGCCGCATCGCCGACGATGTGCTGGTGATGCGCGAGGGCCAGGTTGTCGAAACCGGTTCTGTTGCCGAGATATTCGCGAACCCGCAGGATGACTACACCCGCACACTGCTGGAGTCTCGGCCGCTGCTGCGCGACGTAGCCGAGCGTAAGCCACCGCCGGCGAAAGATTCTTCGGACACCGAGCCGCTCGTCCAGGTCCATGGACTCGGCGTCGACTACACCGTCCGGGGCGCCGCCGGCCGCGAGACGGTGCACGCCATCACCGACGTCGACCTCAACGTGATGCGCGGCACGACGCTCGGTATCGTCGGCGAGTCGGGGTCGGGAAAATCCACCGTGGCAGGTATTCTCACCGGGCTGATCGAGGCCGGTCGCGGCACACGGCTGACCGGCAGCGCCGTGGTGAACGTGGAGAGGACGGCGATCGACGCGGTCGGCGCGCGAGGTTCGGAGGCCGCCACACTGCGACGACGAGTCGCGATGGTGTTCCAGGACCCGGCCGCCTCCCTCGATCCGCGGATGACCGCGGCAGCTTCCATCGCCGAACCGCTCCGCACCCATCGCCTGGCGACGGGACGTGATGAAATCCGTTCGCGTGCGGAGGAACTGATGTCCGACGTCAGTCTCGAAACCTCGTTTCTTGCCCGGTACCCGCATGAGATGTCCGGCGGTCAACGCCAACGCGTCTGTCTCGCACGCGCTCTCGCTGCCGACCCCGAGATCCTGATCCTCGACGAATCCACCGCGTCGCTCGACGTCTCGGTTCAGGCCAACGTCCTCGACCTCCTCGCCGAACTCCAGCGCGAGAAGGGCCTCACCTACCTGTTCATCGCGCACGACCTCGCCGTGGTCGAGCAGATCAGCGACACGGTCGCGGTGATGCGCAACGGCCGGGTCGTGGAGAGCGGCCCCGCCGCCGACATCCTGCACAACCCCGAAACCGACTACACCCGAATGCTTCTCGACGCGGTTCCGCCGGAAGCGCCCAGTCGGGCGTGATTCGCCGCCGAACGTGAAACCCTGCGCCCGCCACACCGCTGCCTGAGGTGTGAGGAGCGCAAGCCGCCGGGCTGAGGAGCCCCGTGCGAGGCACGAGCATGGAGCGTCTCGGAGTCGACGAGCCTCGAAGGCCTACGCGACGTCAACTCGCCAGCCCTTCGAGGCTCTCGGCTAGCGCCTCGAGCACCTCAGGGAGCGGTAGAGGCGAGCAACGGAGCGCCTGGGTCAGGGAGCGGTAGAGGCGCGCCAACGGAGCGCCTGGGTCAGGGAGCGGTAGAGGCGCGCCAACGGAGCGCCTGGGTCAGGGAGCGGTAGAGGCGCGCCAACGGAGCGCCTGGGCAGTGTTGACTAGCTCAGCGCGAGAGATACCGGATCGCCGCCTGGGCGGCGCGATATCCGCACATGCCGTGAACGCCGCCGCCTGGCGGGGTGGCCGACGAGCACAGGTAGACACCTCCGACGCCGGTCGAGTATGGGTTGGGTGACAGTCGGGGCCGGGAGAGCAAGTGGCGCAAGTCGTTTCGACCACCGCCGATGTCACCGTCGACAAAGTTGGCGTTGCCGCGTTCCAGGTCTCGTGGCGAGGTGGTCACCGAGGCGATGATGCGATCCCGGAAGCCCGGGGCGAAGCGTTCGATCTGCGCGGTGACGGCCTCTGTCGCATCGTGCGGATAACCCTGCGGGACATGCGCATACGCCCACAACGGTTTCTCGGTACCCGGTGCCCGGGTGGGATCGGCGAGCCACTGCTGTCCGACGAGGACGAACGGGCGCTCCGGCATCCGCCCGGCCACCACTTCCCCTTCCGCGGCGACGATCTCCTCGATCCGTCCGCCGAGATGGACGGTGCCTGCGCGGGCACAGTCGGGATTGGTCCAGCCGACCTCACCGTCGATGAGGTAGTCGACCTTGAAGGCTGCCGGCCCGGGACGGTGGCGTCGGTATCGGCGAAACATTCCCGGCGACAACCGCTCTCCCAGTATCCCGATGGCCGCGACCGGCATCACGTCGAGCAGCACGACGTCGGGTGCGCCGAGATCGTCGATGTCGGTGACCGTCTGGCCGGTCGTGATCGATCCACCGGCGTCGATCAGAGCGGCAGCCAACGCGGTGGTGATGGTCGCCGATCCGCCCTGCGCCACCGGCCACCCGTGGCTGTGGCCGGCGGCGAGCAGCATCAGTCCGGCCGCCGACGAACCGGGCCGGTCCAGGCGGGTGAACGCGTGCGCGGCGACACCGCCGAACAGGGCGCGGGCTTCCTGGGAGCCAAACACCCGCGCCAGCATCGTCGCGGGATACAACGCGTGATGTCCGAACTCGGCCATGCGGATCGGGTGCTGCGGCATCCGCAGGATCGGTCCGAGGATGTCGTCGGCCAGGTCGTCGAAATCGGTTGCCACCGAACCGACGACGTCGCGCCACACGTCGCCATCGGCGCCCATGCCAGAGGCCGTCTCGGCGACCGATCGCCGCAGGACGGCGGCCCGCCCACCGTCGAGGGGGTGGGCGCAGTCGATCTCGGGCCAGCGCCAGCGCAGGCCGAACTCCTCGAGACCGAGCATGCCGAACGCCGGCGACCCGGCGCCGAGCGGGTGAAAGGCCGAACAATGGTCGTGCAGGACACCCGGCCGGAGCAGTTCGCTCGAGCGCGTGCCGCCGCCGATGGTGTCGGCCGCCTCGATAACCTCGACCGCGCACCCCGCACGGGCCAGCGCAAGAGCGGCCGTCAGACCATTGGGTCCGCTGCCGACGACCACCGCGGTGGCCCCACTACCGACGACCATCGGCCCACCTCACCTGATCTTGAAGATGACCAGCCGTTGGACGACGAAGTTGATCACCGTCGCCGTGCCCTGGGCGATGACGTAGGCGATGAAGCTGTAGAGCAGAGTCTCCGGCCACGCGTGCGACAGCACTGTGTACAGGCCGACGTTGACGAAGAAGGTCACGCCGTACAGCGCAACCACCGAGATGAAACGCAACGTTCTGGGTTCGGCCTCGAAGGTCCAGCGTCGATTCAGCAGATACGCCGTGGTGGTGCCCAGGATGAAGCCGAAGGATTTCGCGATCCAGAAATCCGCTCCGACCACGTACTGAAGGAAAATCGTCAACCCGAAGTCGAGCACCCCGGAACCGGCGCCGGTGATGATGAACCGGATCATCTGGGTCTTCAGATCGACGTTGGTCGACGCCTCACCGTCGTCGAAGGGCAGTTCGATCGGGGTCAGCGCATGACGCGTCTCGAAATCGTCATGGTCCGGCTGCGTCGGGTCGGATTCTGGTCGTGACACGGTCTCAGCCTAGAACTCCTCTTCGACGTCCGAGTCACGGGCGGCTCGCTCGCCTCGATCCAGCGCGGTGAGGTCGGCGAGATCTTCGGAATCGAAATCGAAGTCGAAGAGGTCGAGGTTCTCGAGTTGTCGGCCAGTATGCGACGACTTGGGCACCACACCGATGCCGTGCTGAACCGCCCACCGCAACGCGATCTGCGTCGGCGACTTGCCGAACCGGCGCGCCAGACGCAGCACCCCCGGTTCGGCGAGCATGTGCTCCTTGCGTCCGGTGGGATGCCAGGCCTGGGCGTGGATGCCGTGCTCGGACATGAAGGCGCGCAGCTCGGTGCGCGCGATCGCCGGTGAGCACTGGATCTGGTTGAGCGCAGGCCAGCGACCGGTCTCGTCGTAGAGCATCTGCAAGTGGTGCTGTTTGAAGTTCGACACCCCGGGAACGCGGATGAATCCCTCGTCGGCCAGGGTCAACAGCGCTTTCCACGATTCGACGGTGCGCCCGAGACTCGGGCAGGGCCAATGGATCAGGTACACGTCGATGTGCCGGACGCCGAGCCTGCGCGCACTCTCCTTGGCGGCGTTGATCGCCTCGTCGAAACCCTGGTCGCCGCCCCCGAGCTTGGTCTGGACGACGACGTCGGTGCGGGATATCCCCGACTCCCGCAACCCCATTCCGACGCTCATCTCGTTGCTGTAGCGGCTCGCGGTGTCGAGCAACCGGTATCCCGCACGGAGACCGCTCGACACCGCATCCGCACACGGCTGGCCGAGCATGTCGTAGGTGCCGAGACCGACGAGCGGAATCGCGAACCCGTTGTTCAACTCCACGGTGGGAATGTCCACGTCAACAGGATATTCTCGCGGGCCATCCCAGGGACTGGAATGTCGGTTACCCGTTTGTGCGAACGACGGCACGGCTATCGTCTCGACCATGCGCCGCCCACGTCTTCGAATGTTGTCCGCCTTGATGGTTGCCCTCACTGCGATCGTGATCTCGGCAGTCGGTCCGGCCACCGCCGAAGACGCGGCGGCCCAGCGTGCGCCGGTGTGGTCGGGGCTCGACGCGCGCACATATCCCGGACCCATCCCCGTGCCGGGGACGCTGATCCGGCAGGTGCCGCTGGATCGGTCGGTCACGTTGCCCGCGGCCGGTCGGGCCTACCGAATCCTGTACGCCACCCGCGACATCCGGAACCGGCCGGCCGTGAGCACCGCCGCGGTGTTCCTGCCGAAGTCGCCGCCCCCACCCGGTGGTTATCCGGTGCTCGCGTGGGCGCACGGGACCGTGGGTCTCGGCGACGATTGCACACCGTCCGCACAGCCCCGTATCGCCCGCGACACGCGCTACCTTGGGCATTGGCTCCACCAGGGCTACGCGATCGTCGCCACCGATTACGCCGGCCTCGGGACACCCGGTCTGATGAGCTACCTCAACGGCAAGGCGGAGGCGCACGCAATCGTCGACTCGGTGATCGCGGCCCACCAGATGGGTCTGCCGTTGGCTCGGAAGTGGGCCATCATCGGCCAATCGCAGGGTGCGGGTGCGGCTCTCGCCGGCGCCCGGGACGCCAATCGCCTGTCGGCAGGACGCGCGCTCGACTACCGCGGCGTCGTCGCAACCGGGACGCCGGCCAACATCGAGCAGGTGATCGCGCTGGCCGGCCCGTTCCCGGCCACGCTCCCGCCGTCGCTCACTGCCTATGTCAGTTATGTGTGGGCCGGTTTCAGCGACGCCCGGCCCGACCTCCGACCACTCTCGGTCCTCACTCCCGAGGGTCGACGCATCGTCGCGTTGGCCCGCACGACCTGCTATCAGTCGCTGAAGCCGTTGGTGCGCGGAAAGTCGTTGCGGGACATCTTCTCTGCCCCCGTATCGTCGATTCCCGGCGCGCGTGCGGCGCTGGCCGAGTACATGGGGACGCCGTACTCCGGGTTCGATCGTCCGATCTTCCTGGGGCAGGGACTGCGCGACGTCGACGTGCCGGCTCCATCGGCGTTGTCGCTCTACGCGCAGATGCGCGCGGCGGGCCAACCGGTGGAGTTGCACGTGTACCCCGACCAGGATCACTCGGGCACGGTGATCGCGTCGATGCGCGACTCGACGCCATTCCTGGCGCGCATCATGCGCTGAATCGCAGCAAACCCGCGTCCGGCGCGCGACACTGATGGGGATGCAATTCGACGACATCATCATCGGCGCCGGACACAACGGCCTCACCGCCGCGGCCTATCTGGCTCGGGCCGGACGTAGTGTCCTGGTACTCGAACGGTCCGACCATGTCGGTGGCGCGGCGGTGTCGGCGATGCCATTTCCCGGTGTGCCCGCTCGGGTGTCGCGGTACTCGTACCTGGTGTCGCTGCTGCCGCGGGAGATCATCACCGACCTCGACCTCGACCTCCGTCTGGTCCGACGACGCTACTCGTCGTACGCACCGCTACCGAGTGATCCGGTGCGCGGCATCCTGGTGGACAACGAGGACCCCGACGCCACGGCCGAGTCGTTCCGGCGGGTGACCGGCAGCGAGACGTCGTTCACGGCATGGCAGTCCTTCTACTCCCGCATGGCCACCGTCGCCGAACGCGTATTCCCGACGCTGATCGAGCCGCTTCGCTCGCCCGAACGGATGCACGAGTTGGTGGTCGGAACCGATTCCAGCAACGCCGAACTGTGGGAATGCCTCACCACACGACCCCTGGGCGAGCTCCTCGACCAGTACTTCGACGACGACGTGTTGCGCGGCATCGCCGCCACCGACGGTCTGATCGGCACCTTCGCCGACCTCGACGACGGGTCGCTGCGGCAGAACATCTGCTTTCTCTATCACCTCATCGGCGGTGGCACCGGCGACTGGGATGTGCCGGTCGGCGGGATGGGTGCGGTGTCCGGCGCGCTGTACGAGACGGCGAAATCGGCGGGCGCGCAGATCGAAACAGGAATCACGTTGGGCGGCATCGATGTTGACGACGGTACGGTCGAGTACGGTGGCATCACCGTTCGGGGCCGGCAACTGTATGCGGCCTGCGCCCCGGCCGTGATCAACTCGTACCTCGAGGACCCGATCGCCACCGAATCCGCTCCGCGCGGTTCACAACTCAAGATCAACCTGCTGCTCGACCGCTTGCCCCGACTCCGCGCACCGGTCGTGCCGGAGGTCGCGTTCGCGGGCACCTTCCACATCAACGAGACCGCCGCACAGTTGCGGACCGCGTGGCGTCAGGCCGACCGTGGCGAGGTTCCCGAACTCCCACCGTGCGAGGTGTACTGCCACACGCTGTCCGACCGGTCGATCCTCGGCCGCGAACTCGACGGCATGCACACCCTCACCCTGTTCGGGTTGCACATGCCGCCTGAGGTGTTCGACGAGCCGGGCGCCGTCGAGCATGCTGTCGGCGCAACTCTGGCGTCGATGAATTCGGTTCTGGCCGAACCCATTCAGTCCGTCGTCGCACATGATCGCGACGGCAACCCGTGTATCGAGTTCAAGACCCCGCAGGACCTCGAGGAGACGCTGGGTCTGCCCGGCGGCAACATCTTTCATCGGAGTCTGCAGTGGCCGTGGGCTGAAACCGAGTCGGAGGTCGGGACGTGGGGTGTCGAGACGCGCCACCCGCGGCTGCTGCTGTGCGGGGCGGGCGCACGACGTGGTGGTGGGGTCAGTGGAATCCCGGGCCGGAATGCGGCGATGAGAGTATTGGAAGCGTGAACGCACCCAAGCCTTTTGAACCACATGAGTCGGGCGGGTATCTGCACGGCACCAAAGCCGACCTCGGCGTCGGCGATCTGCTGGTGCCCGGTCGGCGGTCGAACTACGACGAATCCCGCATCATGAACCACATCTACGTCACCAAGACCCTCGACGCCGCCACCTGGGGTGCGGAGATGGCGCAGGGCGAGGGACGCGGCCGGATCTACGTCGTCGAGCCGATCGGTGATCTCGAGGACGACCCGAACGTCACCGACAAGAAGTTCCCCGGCAATCCGACACTCTCGTATCGATCAACGGAACCGGTGCGCGTGGTCGGCGAGATCACCGATTGGGTGGGACATCCCGCCGAGCAGATTCAGGCGATGCGCGACGGCCTCGCCGATCTCCGGCGTCGAGGACTCGATGTCATCTACGACTGATGATCGGTCGAATTCCACACACCCCGAACTCCCACGTACACACGAGATCCGTGATGTAGATGGTAGTTCTGTGTGTGCACCCCCGAGTTCGACGGATGAGGAGAGTCGTGGAATGAAGAGGATCTCCGTTGTTCTGGGCGTCGCAGCCGCGATCGCTCTGCTCACCGGATGCGGGGACGACGCGAGCGAGGACTCCGCCGCGTCGACCACCACGAGCATGTCGACCACGACGTCGACGGTCCCGGTTCCGACAACGAGGACCACCGAGGCCGGGTCGACGCAGGTGCCCCAGGAGTGGCCGTCGGACATCCCCGTCGTGAGTGGAGGCACCTACCGGTACCAGCACGGGCAGACCGGCGCCGGAATCCTCGAGGTGCGCGGCCTGGGACCGAGCGCCTTCGACTCGGCGCTCACCCAACTGCAAGGCGCGGGCTTTTCGCCCGTGACCACCGTCGACCCGCCCGGCTCGGACCCCCGCACTGCCACGCTGAGCAAGGGGCAGACCGTGGTGTCCCTGACCGGCAGCACCACGGCGTCGGGATATGTGCTGGTCTACGGCAACAAGCTGCCCTGATGCGACAGGGCCGGCGGCCAAACGATCGTCTCGGGTAGCACAATATGTGCTACCTTTGGCCATGGCAGTCATCGGAATTCGCGAACTACGTCAGCACGCGTCTCGCTATCTTGCACAAGTGGAAGCCGGCGAGGAGGTTTCCATCACGAATCGCGGTCGGACCGTGGCCAAGCTCGTTCCTGTCAGCGCGGATGAGCGCAGTCGCGAGTCATTGATCGAGGCCGGCGTGCTGGTGCCGTCGCGCACGCCGCAGCGATTGCGCGCAATCGATCCCGACGCTCTTCCTTCTCGCGACCTCTCGGCAACTCTCGACAGCATTCGCGACGAGCGATGATCTACCTCGACACCTCGGCGATGACGAAACTCATTGTGCGCGAGACCGAAACGCCTGCGCTGGTCGCCTGGCTCGGACAGCACCCTGACGAGGCGGTGGCAACAAGCGCACTCGGGCGCGTGGAGTTGATGCGAACCGCGGCGCGCGACGCGAGTAGAGGGATCGTCGAACGTGCCCGCGAACTACTCGACAGCATCGATGTACTCGTCCTCACCGACACCGTGATGGAACTGGCCGAGACCATCGGAGCGCCGACGCTGCGTTCCCTGGATGCCATCCACCTTGCGTCCGCGGCGCAACTGGGTGACCACCTCACCGCCCTCGTCGCGTACGACAAACGCCTGCTGGACGGATGCGCGGACCTCAATTTTCCCACCGCGTCGCCGACGGATGAGACCGAGAAACTGGTCGGTGACTGAAGGTCGCACATGAGAACAGCGTGCTTATACGCCCGTCAGGATCACCCGAGTACCCTCATGTGCGATGTCTACTGAAGAGTTGCTGCCGATCACTACCCGCCACCTGGTCGGGTGGTCCCGCACGACACCCACCGAAGGGCACGTGCTCTCCACCCCGTATCCCGAGGTCATCGCCGAAGCGGTGGCACGCGTCGCCGACGACAACGCCGACAAGCCCGACTACCTCAAGCGCGGTGTGATCGCGCGCGGTCTCGGGCGGTCGTACAACGAGTCCGGTCAGAACAGCGGTGGCCTCACCGTCGATATGACACCGTTGACCCGCGTCTACTCGATCGACGACGAGACGGGCATCGTCGACGTCGACGCCGGACTGAGCCTCGACGCATTGATGCAGGTCGCGCTGCCACACGGGCTGTGGGTTCCGGTGCTCCCGGGCACCCGGCAGGTCACCGTCGGCGGGGCCATCGCCCACGACATCCACGGCAAGAACCATCACAGCCAGGGCAGCTTCGGCAACCACGTCGTCGAAATGCATCTGCTGGTCGCAGACGGTCGGGTGTTGACACTGAAGCCGGCGGGCTCCGACGACGACCCGGACGGTTCGATCTTCTGGGCGACGGTCGCCGGCATCGGCCTGACCGGCATCGTGCTGCGGGCCAAGATCCAGATGAAGCGCACCGAGAGCGCCTACTTCATCGCCGACACCGCCCAGACCGCGACGCTGCAGGAGACCATCGACCTGCACCTTCAGGACGGCTTCGAGGACGGTTACGAATACGCGTCGGGCTGGTTCGACACGATCAGCGCACCCCCCAAGCTGGGGCGCGGCACGTTCTCCCGCGGCAACCTGGCCAAGCTCGACGAACTGCCGGAGAAATACCGCAAGGACCCGCTGAGCTTCAACAACAAGCCGCTGATCACCTTCCCCGACGTCTTCCCGCGCGGGCTGGCCAACAAGCTCAGCTTCTCGCTGGTCGGCGAGGCGTACTACCGAATCGGCCCGCCAAGCGAGGGCAAGGTGAAAAATCTCGCGCAGTTCTATCACATGCTCGACGTGTTCGGGAACTGGAACAACGCCTACGGGCGCGGCGGCGGCTTTGCCCAGTACCAGTTCATCGTGCCGACCGGTAACGAGGGCGAGTTCACCAAGCTCATCGAGGACATCCAGGCGTCGGGCCACGTCAGCTTCCTCAACGTCATCAAGCTGTTCGGCGGGGGCAACAAGGCACCGCTCAGCTTCCCCTTCAAGGGCTGGAACGTCTGCCTGGACTTCCCGGTGAAGGACGGCCTGGCCGAGTTCCTCAACGAACTCGATCGTCGGGTCATGGCGATGGGGGGTCGGCTCTACACCGCCAAGGACTCGCGCACCTCGGCCGAGAGCTTCCACAAGATGTATCCGCGCATCGACGAGTGGCTCGCCGTTCGACGCCGCGTCGACCCGAACGGGGTGTTCATGTCCGACATGGGCCGTCGTTTCGAACTCGGCTGACGCCACCACGGAGTAGCCCACCACCGCTCACTGAGGTGCGAGCTTCGAAGAGGCGGGCACCAGACCACGAACTATCGAAAGCGAGATGTGAAGACATGATGAACGCCGTCGGCGCTCCCCAATCCATCCTGGTACTCGGTGGCAGCTCCGAGATCGGGCTGGCCATCACCGCCGAATACCTCAAGAAGGGACCGGCCCGCGTCATCCTGGCGACCGTTCCCGGCGACCCCACCGCCGAGGCGGCCGAGGCCAAGGCCAAGCAGGCCGGCGCTAGAAGCGTCGAGCTCATCGACTTCGATGCCCGGGCCACCGACACCCACCGCGACGTGATCGACAAGGCCTTCGCCGGCGGCGATGTGGACGTCGCGATCGTCGCCTTCGGCATCCAGGGCGACGACGAGCAGGCGTGGCAGGACCACAAGCTCGCGGTCACCGAGGCCGAGATCAATTACACCGCAGCCGTTTCCGTCGGTGTGCTGCTCGGCGAGAAGATGCGCGAGCAGGGCCACGGACAGATCATCGCGATGAGTTCGGTTGCCGGCGAACGTGTTCGACGCAGCAACTTCGTCTACGGCTCCACGAAGGCGGGCCTCGACGGCTTCTACCTCGGCCTCGGTGAGGCCCTGCGGCCGTTCGGTCCCCGGGTTCTCGTGATCCGGCCCGGACAGGTCCGCACCCGCCTGTCGGCGCATGTGAAGGAAGCACCGATGACGGTGGAGAAGGAAGACGTCGGCCGGCTTGCGGTCGCCGCCGCGACCAAGGGCAAGGAGATCGTCTGGGTGCCGGGACAATTCCGGTTCGTGATGATGGTCCTGCGGCATATCCCGAGGCCCGTCTTCCGTAAGCTGCCCATCTGAGAAATGACCGCGCCCGCAGGTTCTTCCACCGCAGGTCTGTCGAGACTCGGACGTGACGCGCTCACCATTGCGATCGCGGTCGTCGTCGGGGCCGTCGTCTCGATGGCCGGCCTCAAGGTGATCGACGTCGTCGACTGGCCCGCCTACAACGCGTCGAACGTCACGCGCGCACTCACCACGGCGGGTCAGATCATCGCGATCGCGGTGGTCGTGGCGACTGCGCTGTTGTATCGCTACGGCCGTGCGCGCGTGGCGATTCCGTTCCTGTCGGCAGCGGCGATGGCGGGGTTCGTCACCGTCACCCTCGGCATGCCGCTCGGTGCGACCCGGCTCTATCTGTTCGGACTCTCCGTCGACCAGGAGTTCCGGACCGAGTACCTCACCCGCATGACGTCGAGTCCACATCTCGCGGACATGACCTACGTCGACCTGCCGCCCTACTATCCGGCCGGATGGTTCTGGTGGGGTGGACGATTCGCGAATGTGATGGGGCAACCCGGCTGGGAGGCCTACAAGCCGTGGGCGATCGTCTCACTGGCCATCGCCGCCGCGATCACCGCGATCCTGCTCAACCGGATGTACGGCGCCGATCGCGGGGGCGCGATCGCACTGGCGGTCACCACGGTTGCACTGCTCTACGCCGCACCGGAACCCTATGCGGGCGTGCTGGTTCTGCTCGCCGTGCCGATGGTGATCGTGCTGACCTATGCGTTGCGAGGTCGATCGCGGGCGGCCGACGGACCGGTGCGTGCGACGAGTTGGCCCGCGGTGATCGCAGCCGGCCTGTTCGTCGGGCTGTGCGCGACGATGTACACACTCTTCATAGGCCTGTTCGCGATCGTCGCGATCCTGCTCTCGCTGTACTTCGCCGTGCAGGGCTGGCGCAGCGTTGCCAACAAGACGGTCGCGACCGACCAACTGCGCAGTGAACGCCGCACCATCCTCGTCGCGGTGGGTGGTCGCCTCGTCGCCATCGGTGCGATCACCGGACTCGTCGCACTGACCGTCTGGGCACCCTATCTGTGGGCGCGTGTGACCAACCAGCCGGCCAGCGGCGGAACCGCCGAACACTATCTGCCGGAGCGGGGTTCGATCCTGCCGGTGCCGATGTTCCAGTGGAGCCTCGTCGGCGTCATCACCATGATCGGACTGGTGTGGATCCTGCTGCGGTTCCGGCAGCGCACCGCCGCCCTCGCGTTCGGCGCGACGGTGGTGGCGGTCTACCTGTTCTGCCTGTTGTCGTTGCTGATGACGGCGGCCGGGTCGACGCTGCTCTCCTTCCGCCTCGACCCGATTCTCGCGGTGGTGTTGTCGGCGGCGGGCGTCTTCGGAGTGGTCGAGTTGGCGCACTGGGCGGTTCGGCGGTTCGGCGACGTCAGGTTCGTCGTCGGTGCCCTCGCGACGATCGCGGCGATCGCGATGGCGCAAGGCATTCCGGCGCATCTGAGCACCGAGATCACCACTGCCTACACCGACACCGATGGCTACGGGGAACGCGGCGATCATCGACCGCCCGGTGCCGAGTCGTACTATCCCAAACTTGACACACTCATCCGGGCGCAGACCGGACGCGCGCCGACCGACAACATCGTGCTGACCGCCGACTACGGCTTCCTGTCGATCTATCCATACTGGGGATTCCAGGGCCTCACCTCGCACTACGCGAATCCATTGGCCGAGTTCGACAAGCGGGCGGCCGCGATCGAGCGCTGGTCGAAGGCAGAGACCCCGCAGGAACTGATCGAGAAGCTGAACGGCTCGCCGTGGCCCGCGCCCAACGTCTTCCTGTTCCGCTACAGCCCCGACGGCTACACCCTGCGCCTCGCCGAGGACGTGTACCCGAATGATCCGAATGTGAAGCGCTACACCGTGACCTTCGATCCCGCGTTGTTCGCCGACCCCCGCTTCACCGTCACCTCCGACGGCATCGGGCCGTTCGTGCTGGTGGTTCGCAAAGCGGTTGCCCGATGAGCGGGTTCACGATCGAGCGTGTGGACGGCGACGCCGGCACCGCATATCTCGTCGGGACCGGTCCAGTCAATTGGGTTGTCCTCCAAGAGGGTTCCGATCTGACCTTGATCGACGGTGGATATCCGGGACAGGCCGACGCGGTGGTCGAATCGATTCGCGCCATCGGCGCGCGACCTGAGGACATCCGTGGTGCCCTACTCACCCACGCGCACGTCGATCACCTCGGCGGACTCGCAAAGCTGCAGAAGCGCTACGGATTCGACGTGTTCATGGACCCGGTCGAGGTCGCGCACGCGCGGCGTGAGTATTTGCAGCAAGCCGACGTCCGCGACATCGCACCGATCGCCTACCGACCACGGGTATTGCGATGGCTGGCGACGGTGACACCGCTCGGCGTCCTCAGTCGCACCGGACTGCCCGACGCGCAACCGTTCCCCGAACCGTTGGATCTTCCCGGACGTCCGAAACCCGTTGCTGCCCATGGCCACACCGACGGGCACAGCGCCTACCTCGTCGCCGACGAGCAGGTGCTGGTCTCGGGCGACGCGCTGGTCTCCGGACACCCGATCTCCGCGATCGCCGGACCCCAATGCATCGCCGACGCCTTCCAGCACGACGTCGACGAGGCCCGGCGCACGGTCGGCGACTTCACCCGACTCGACGCGACCGTCCTGTACCCCGGCCACGGACCCGTCCACCGCGGCAGCGTGGCCGACGCGGCGAGACGAGCGCTCGACATCTGAGCCCGGATCTGTAGCAGAACCTCGAGAAATTGAGCCGAACAACGCCCGCTGCCCCCGCTCCTTGAGTCCCCTTCCGCCGGCTGAGGTGCTCGAGGCGCTAGCCGAGAGCCTCGAAGCCCTGGTGAGACACGGCAATTGGGCATCCCGGTAGCAAAGGTCACCAGGCCTTCGAGGCTCCTCGCTAGCGCTCGTCGCACCTCAGGCAGCGGTAGAGGCAGCGCTCGTCGGACCTCAGGCGGCGGTAGAAAGGCCAGCGCCTCGAGCCAGCGGAGGGAGACATCCGGTTGCTGTAAGGCCGACGCTCGCTCAGGACAACTCGTCGTTGATCTCCCGAACACGCGCCGCGCGACGGTTCGAGAACGGTTTCCACAGTCGCTTCTGAAGCCAGAACGTCAGGCAGCCGGCCATCGTCATGCCGACGATGTTGACCACGAGTTGCAGTGCGGAGCCGCGTACTTCGGACCACTCGGCGAACGCCGCGGCGAGCGCGAGATTGCCGGCCGCCGGAATCGTGGTGACCGAGATGAACACTCCGGCAAGGCCGCCGGTTCGCGCGGAGGTGATCGACAGCACGCCGGCTACCGCAGCCACGATCGCGACGATGAACGACCACTTGTCCGGCGAGTAGATGAAGTCTGTCTCGGGGTGATGAGTGATGTCGTCGATGCTGATCCAGCCCAGGCCGCGCGCGATCGCGGATAGTGCCAGCGTCGCCACCATCGCGACGGCGAACCCGATCGTCAGTGTGCGGGTGGCCATCCAGAACAGGTTTGGGCGGCGGAGCACCACGCCCACGCACATCGCGATGATCACCCCGAATTCCGGACCCAGCACCATCGCGCCGATGGTGAGGATCTGCGAGTCGAGAACCACCGCGATGGCCGCGAGGGTCGTCGCCAGGATCATGAACCCGAGGTAGGTGAAATTGAGTTCGGAGTCGCCGTAGGCGCGCAGGCCCACTTGCGGCCACACCACAGCATCCGACCCGAAGCCGGGTGCGCGACGGTCGGCCTCGAGTGCCTGCCGCGAGATGAACGCCTCGACTTCTTCGACCCGGAGACACCCGTCGCTGTCGACGCCGAGTTCACGGATCGCGGCGATGAGATCGTCGGCGGCCTCGCGAGCGACGTCGACCTTCACCAGGTCGCCCACCGGACGCAACGACGCCCCCCGCACGACGGCGATCGAACTGACCGCTTCGTCGTCGGTCACGAGTTCGAGAACGCCGTCGGTGAGGTGACCGGGGCAGGACAGTTCGAGATGCAGCACGTCTGTATTGTGCCGCGTCCCTCACTCTTTCGACGTGTGCCGAGCCGGGTCGGTGTCAACAGCACTCTCGGCCATCGTCTTGATCCGGTTCAGTCGGCGATCCCAGCCGCGGGCGATATCGTCGAGACGCCGGGCTACTCCCGACAGGCGAGACCCGACCGCCTCGTGTCGGATCTCCCGCCCGACCCGGACGGGCGTGACCAGTCCGGCATCGGTGAGCACACGGATGTGTTTCGCGATCGCCTGGCGGGAGATCGGGAGTTCGGTGGCCAGGGTCGAGGCCGACGCGGGCTCGCGGCCGAGGCGCACCAGGATCTCCCAGCGGCTGTCGTCGGCGAGCGCGGCGAAGACCTCGACCGTGGCGGCGTCGCTCTCAGGCACGGGACTCCTGCCGGGTGAGGTAGTCCCGGGCGAGCTCGAGTTCGATGCGCCAGCCGTCCGTGTGGTCGTCGAACCGGGAGCGTCGATCGGCCTCCGTGTCGTCGAGGGAGTCGAACCCGCTCTCGGCGACCTTCAGTATCACGCCAGAATCCGTTGGGGTGATCCAGAATTCGACGACTGTCGAGGTGCTCTGCGGGTTGTCGGCGTCGATGAGCCACTGGAATGCGGCGTACCGCGGTTCGTCGAGTTCGACGACTCGCATCGCGAACGAACCATGCGTCGGATCGTGGACGACCGTGACCTCGCCGCGCACCTCGATCCGGTGCTCGGTGATCTCCTTGTCGTTGATGTACCAGCCCGGTTCGGACACCAGCTCCCAGACGCGTTCCGGCGGGGCGTCGATGCTGATCTCTCGTTCGATGCGGTCGTAATCGGCGGTCGTCATGAGAACTCCTCGTCGTGGATTCATGTGCAACTCCATGGTTGCACCATCGCACATGAAGTGCAACCCCTTGATTGCAGTTAGTCGTCGTGTCTCACCAAGGGCTTCGAGGCTCGTCGACTTCGAGACGCCCCATGCTCGTACCTCGCATGGGCTCCTCAGCCCGGCGGCTTGCGCTCCTCACACCTCAGCCACCGGAATCGGACTCACGACGCAGCGGCAAGGGTCGTCAGGCGACCAGATCGGCCAGACGTCGAACGGCGAACTCATAGCCGCGAATGCCGTAGCCGGCGATGACGCCGGACGCGATCGGCGACACGTAGGAGTGGTGGCGGAAGGGTTCGCGGGCGCCGACGTTGCTGATATGGACCTCCATGACCGGGACCTCGGGGATGACCAGCGCATCCGCCAGCGCGACCGAGGTGTGCGTCCACCCGCCCGGGTTGATCACGATGCCGCAGATCTGGCCGACGGATTCGTGAATCCAGTCGATCATCTGACCCTCGTGATTGGTCTGGGCGGCGCGCAGACCGAAACCGAGGTCGGCGGCGGTGCGCTCGGCGAGGTCGACGACGTCGGCCAGCGTCGAGGCGCCATAGACCTCCGGATCACGGATGCCCAGGGTGTTCAGGTTCGGCCCGTTGAGCAGCAGAATCGGGAGCGGCTCGGCATTCTCCGCAGTACGGTCGGCGTCGACGTCGTCGGACATGGCACCAAGCGTAGTTGCCCGCGAGACATCCGGGCGCACCCGTCCCGGCAGGTCCGGCATGAGCGCGGGGCTACCATCTCTCTTTGTGCCATCAGCCCCGACCGTGAGACGAGCCAAACTCGTCGCGATCGTCACCGGTCTGCTCGGGCTGTTCATGGCGCTCGCCACCCCGCTGATGCCGGTCAAGCAGACGACCGCCGAGATCAGCTGGCCGCAAGAGGGGCAGATCGGGTCGGTGTCGGCCCCCCTGATCAGCTATGTCCCGATCGACCTGGACTTCTCGGTGCCCTGCTCGGCCGTCGACCGTCTTTCCGGCGACCAGTCGGTACTGCTGTCGACCACGCCGAAACAGGCCGAGAAGAGCGGCGAGCGCGGCCTGTTCATCCGCGTCACCGGGACGCCGGATCAGCCCGCCGATCGTCGCACCGTGGAAGTCGTCAACCGCAATGTGCCGCTGGCGTCGGCGACCCTGGCCGACGTCCGGTCGCAGGACTGCCGGGAGATCGTGGTGCACGCGGACGCCGACGACGTGTCGGCGGAGTTCGTCGGCATGCGCGGCCCCGACGGGCAGCCGCTCATGGGGTCGACGTCCACCAAGGACCAGTACGAGTACTTCCCCGACCAGCGACCGCAGGTGACCGGCCTGTTCACCGATCTGTCGGGCCCGGCCGCCGACGTCGCCGGACTCAGCGCGCACGTCACCATCGATTCCCGATACAACACGGCGCCGACGGTGCTGAAGTGGCTGGTCGTGATCGTCGGCGTCATCGCGACGCTGTTGTCGTTGGCTGCACTGGCCGTGCTCGACTCCACCGACGGCCGGCGCCATCGGCGCTTCCTGCCGGCCCGATGGTGGCACCTCAACGCGCGCGACTATGTGGTGATCGGCGCGCTCGTCGTCTGGCACATGATCGGCCCCAACACGTCCGACGACGGGTACCTGCTGACGATGTCGCGGGTCGCCCAGCACACGGATTACACCGCGAACTACTTCCGTTGGTTCGGTGCACCAGAGGCACCGTTTGGCTGGTACTACCAGGTGTTCGGGCTGCTCAGCCATGTCTCCGTTGCCAGCCCGTGGATGCGGCTGCCCGCGCTGATCTGCGGCATCTTGGTGTGGCTCATCGTCAGCCACGAGGTCCTGCCGCGCCTCGGACGTGCGGCACTCACCCGGACGTCGGTGAACTGGACCGCCGCCTTCGTCTTCCTCGCGTTCTGGTTCCCGTTCAACAACGGCCTGCGGCCCGAGCCCATCATCTGCCTCGGCGCACTGCTCACCTGGTGCTCGGTGGAACGAGCCATCGCCACGGGCCGACTGCTCCCGGCTGCGGTGGCCTGTCTCATCGGCGCGTTCAGCCTGGCGGCCGGGCCGACCGGCGTGCTCGCGGTGGCCGCCCTGATCGCCGGCGCACGGCCGATGATCATGGCGCTCATCAAACGGGCCCGCGCCATCGGCAACGGGGCGTGGTCGTATGTCGCGTTGATCGCGCCGATCGTGGCCGCCGGGACCTTCGTCGTCTTCGTCGTGTTCTCCAATCTGACGCTGCGATCATTCCTCGAGGCGTCGACGATGAAGAGTGCGATTGGACCGTCCCGACACTGGTTCAGCGAGATCGACCGCTACAGCGCGCTGTTCGCGTTCTCCGCCGACGGCTCGATCGCGCGTCGCTTCGCGGTTCTGACGATGATCATCGCGATGGTCGTGTCCGCGGCCGTGCTGATCCGCAAATCGCGCATCCCGGGAACGGCTTTGGGTCCGTCGCGCCGGATCGTCGGCATCACCTTCGCGTCGCTCGTCTTCCTGATGTTCACGCCGACCAAGTGGACCCATCACTTCGGTGTGTTCGCTGGGCTCGCCGCCGCTTTGGCCGCGATCGCCGCCATCGCGGCGAGCCACCAGGCCATGCATTCGCGGCGCAATCGCACGCTGTTCGCCGCACTCGTGCTGTTCATCACCGGCGTCGCCTTCACCGCGCCGAACTCGTATTACTACTACTCGTCCTGGGGCATGCCGTGGGGCATCAGCCAGGTCACCATCGGCGGGCTCATGCTGGGGCAGCTGCTGCTCTACGCATCGCTGCTGTTGCTCTTGGTTGCCCTGTGGTTCCACTTCCGCGAACCGTTCACCGGGACCGATCCGGCGGACGAGACCGCGGCCCCCACACATGCACGCGCGTACCGACGTCTTGGCAGCTCGATGGCGGCAGCGCCCCTGGCCTACGTCGCCGCGGCCGTGGTCGTCTTCGAGATCATCACCGCGGTGTTCTCCGGGATTCACCAGAGCAGTTCGTTCTCGACGCCGCGGTCGAACCTCGAGGCGCTCGCCGGCCACGAATGCGGCATGGCCGACATGGTGTGGGTCGAGGAAGACCCCAGCCGCGACATGCTCACGCCCGTCGACGCCACCCTGGCCAATCCACTCGGTGGTCCCTCACCGGCGCCGGGTACCAATCTCGCGCCGGGCACCGTCGGCTTCTCCCCCGACGGCGTCCCCGACGACCTGTCGAGCACCGCAAGTGAGGGCTCGCTCGGCGTGCTGGCCGGCAACGTGGCGGGCTCGCCCGACGTCCTCAACTCCAACCCCGGCGCCACCGGCGGCGGCGATCCGCTACCGGTCGCGGGGGTCAACGGAAGCCATGTGCCGCTGCCGTTCTTCCTCGACCGCGCGCGGACCCCGGTGATGGGCAGTTACTCGCTCACCGATCAGGTCCCGGCCCGACTCACCTCGGGATGGTATGCGCTGCCACCGAATTGGCGTGACCGACCACTGTTGACGATGTCGGTGGCCGGCGAATACGACAACCCCAATCTCACGCTGCAGTACACCTCCGACCCGATCGGACCGGCCACCCGCGACGCCGACCTCAAGCCTGCAGGCGACACCGAACTCATCGATCCGGGACCGCGCCCGTCGTGGCGAAACCTGCGCTACAACACCGACGAACTCCCGCCCGACACCACTGCCGTGCGCATCGTCGCGACCGACGACAATCTGTCCGAGGACCGGTTCATCGTCGTCACCCCGCCTCGCCTGCCGAAGATGAAGACCCTGCAAGACGTCGTCGGGCGTGAGGATCCGGTCCAGGTGGACTGGACGTCGGGTCTGGCGTTCCCGTGTCAGCGTCCGTTCTCCCACAATGTGGGCGTGGCGGAGATTCCGCAGTGGCGGATCAAGCCGGGCGCCGACCTCGCCGCCGCCGTCTCGGCGTGGCAGGACTCGTTCGGCGGCGGACCGCTCGGCTGGCTCGAGGTGTCCCAGAAGCCGACGGCGCTTGCCACCTACCTACAGGGCGACATCGGACGCGATTGGGGAGCGCTCGAACGCTACGACCCGTACGGCGGCGTCACGACCGAAGCCGACATCCAGACCGGTACCGCGGTCCGCAGCGGGCTGTGGAGCCCGGCGCCGATCCGGCAGTAGCGGCTTCCCCGCCGGCTGTGGTGCGAGGAGCGACCTCCCGCTGGCTGAGGTATGAGGAGCGCTAGCGACGAGCCTCGAAGCCCCTGGCGAGGCGACGACTGGACTCGCCAGCTCACGCGGTGTCGTCGCCGCGCTCGCCGAGGCGGAGATGTTCGATATGGTAGATCGCCTCGTCGAGCAGCGACGCAACGTGTGAGTCGTACAGGCTGTAGATGATGCTGCGCCCCTGACGGGTCCCCACCACCAGACCGAGCGCTCGCAACAGACGCAGTTGATGCGAGACGGCCGGCTGTTCCATTCCGACCGCCTCGGCCAGATCGGTCACCGAGCAGGGCTCTTGCCGCAACTGCGTGAGAATCAGCAAGCGATTCGGCGACGCCAGCGCCTGCAGCGTCTCGGCGACGGTGGCCGCGGCCGCAGGGTCGAGTGGGCCGCTCGGCGTCGACCTTCCCTGCACTCCATGGCCCATGAATGCAGTCAACCACATCCCTAATATATGTACATATCTACATGTGTATTCTTCTACATATGTCTGAGGCGACACTCCTGTCCCCCTCGCGAGCTGTCACCACCGGCGACTCGGGACGCCGCTGGTGGTCGGACGTCTGGGCGGTGCGCTCGGTGCGGTGGGCGACGGCCGCGACCGTCCTGTTCGTCTGCGGACTGGTGATGCAGGTGGCCGGCGGGCCGAACTGGCTGATGTGGACGCTCTACCTGGCGTGTTACGCCACGGGCGGATGGCAGTCCGCGCGCGACGGTCTGACCGCGCTTCGTCACCGGATAATCGATGTCGACCTGCTGATGATCGTCGCTGCCATCGGCGCCGCCGCGATCGGACAGATCTTCGACGGCGCGCTGCTGATCGTCATCTTCGCCACGTCGGGCGCCCTCGAGGACGTGGCCACCCGGCGCACCGAGGACTCCGTACGCAACCTGCTCGACCTCGCACCCGATCAGGCCACCCGAATCGATGCCGATGGCACCGAGACCACGGTCGACGCAGCAAGGTTGACGGTTGGCGAAGTGATCGTCATCCGGCCGGGAGAGCGGATCGCGGCCGACGCCACGGTCCTCGACGGCGCCAGCGACGTCGACCAGTCCTCCATCACCGGCGAGCCACTCCCGGTGGCAAAGGCGATCGGCGACACCGTCTACGCCGGAACCCTCAACGGCACCGGCGCATTACGCGCGCAGGTGGGAACCGACCCCGAGGCCACCGTGGTTGCACGTATCGTCGCGATGGTCGGCGAGGCAAGTGCGACCAAAGCGACAACGCAACTGTTCATCGAGAAGGTCGAGCGCGTCTACTCGATCGCGGTCGTTGCCGCCACCGTGGCGCTGTTCGCGATCCCACTGGCCACGGGCGCCGAGCTACAGCCAACTCTGTTGCGCGCCATGACCTTCATGATCGTCGCGTCGCCATGCGCCGTCGTGCTGGCCACCATGCCGCCGCTGCTCTCGGCGATCGCCACCGCAGGCCGACGCGGCGTCCTGGTGAAATCCGCTGTGGCCATGGAAAAGCTGGCCGACATCGATCTGGTCGCCCTGGACAAGACCGGCACCATCACGACCGGACAGCCCGTCGTGACCGACATCGTCGCCCTCGACGAAACCCACGACCCCGACCAGGTCCTCGCAATCGCTGCCGCCGCCGAGAACGACAGTGAGCATCCGCTGGGTCGCGCCATCGTCGAAGCCGCAGCTCAACGGGAGATCAGGGTGGCCGCGGTCGCCGACTTCGCTGCGCTACCGGGGCGAGGGGTGCGTGCGTCACTCGATGGCCGGACGGTCGAAGTCCTCAACGCCACACAGATTTTCGGAGACTCGCGCGTCAGCCGCTCGCGCGTGCGCATCGACGACGCCGGCGGAACCAGCGTGGCAGTCCTCGATGACGGACACCCGATCGGTGTCATCGGCTTGCACGATCGAATCCGGCCCGAAGCCGCGTCCGCCATCTCCACACTGACCTCGGTGACCGGCAGCACCCCGATCATGGTGACCGGCGACAACAAGGCGGCCGCTCAATCCATTTCGCCGGCAGTCGGTATCGACGAAGTCCGCGCCGATCTCTTGCCGCAGCACAAGGTCGACGCGGTCCGCGACCTCCAGGGCCGGGGATCCCGAGTTGCTGTGGTCGGCGACGGCATCAACGACGCACCTGCCCTCGCCACCGCGGACATCGGAATCGCCATGGGCCACATGGGCGCCGACCTCGCTCTGGCCACCGCCGACGTGGTGATCGTCCGCGACGACCTCGACGCCGTACCCGCACTGCTGGCCCTTGCCCGACGCGCACGGCGGGTGGTCATCGCCAACCTCGCCATCGCCGCGACCTTCATCGCGGTCCTGGTTACCTGGGATCTCGTCGGCCATCTACCGTTGCCACTCGGCGTGGCCGGACACGAGGGCTCGACAATCCTGGTCGCACTCAACGGACTTCGCCTGCTGTCACCGCGGGCGTGGCCGACCCGTGACCGCCCGGCTCCTGTTGGTTGAGGCGCCGTCCTGAGCTTGGATCCGTGGAAGGCAGAGCTGGGCCCGAAATTCCGCTGCCTGAGGTGCGACGAGCGCTAGCGAGGAGCCTCGAAGGCCTGGTGACCGTCGTTACATGGTCGCCGAATTGCCTTGTCTCACCAGCCCTTCGAGGCTCTCGGCTAGCGCCTCGAGCACCTCAGGGAGCGGAGTTGGGCCGGTCTGCGTCCTTGCGGTCATCGTTCGACACGCTTCCACGGATCCGGGCTGAGGAGCGAGCTTCACGAAGGGAGCGAGCCAGGGAGCCCAGGTCCCCTTCCGCCGGCTGAGGCGTCGCCCTGAGGAGCGAGCTTGCGAGCGTCTCGAAGGGTGCGAGCCTGCGAGCCTCGAAGCCCTTGGTGACATGAATATGGTTGTCTCACCAGGCCCTTCGAGGCTCGTCGCTTGCGCTCCTCGCACCTCAGGGAGCGGGTGGCGCTGCACGGTCAACAGTTGGGGACGCACGATCAACGGTTGGGGACGCACGATCAACAAGGTTGAGGTCAGTTCTTGACCGCGCGCATCGGTCCGGGTGTCCACCAGCCCCAGTGGACGTCCTCGGTGAGGTCGATCTGGGCGGGCACTTGCGGTTTCAGCGGAGTCAGTTGCTGCAGACTGCCCCAGTCCTTGGCCCAGTCGTTGCGGAGATAGGCCGGCAGGACGGTCGGGCGCAATTCGTTCTCCACGATGCCGAGCGGGCCGCCGTAGTCACCGGCCATCCAGCGGCGCGAGTTCACGCGCTCGCCTTCGGCGTCGGGGGTGATGCGCCACATCGGGGTCTCCAGAACCCCGTTGTGGACCGACGCCGGACGCTGGCACGGGAAGGCGAAGGCCACCTCCCAGTCGAGCAGCACCGGATCTTCGCCACCGACAAGCGAATTCAGCGTCACCAGGTTCGACACCCGGGGCGGTGTGACGGCCAGCCACTGCGCTTGGTCGGCCGAGGTGTCGTCGGCGACGACGCGCACCACCGTCGCGCGCGGCGGCGCCTGGTCCAGCGGGAAGCGCAGGTTGCGCCACTCGGGTGCGGCGTCGAGGTCGAGCGGGATCATCGATGCAACGGTGGTGACCCGACCGTCCGGCTCGACCCGGCCGAACTCGAGCCGCAGCTTCTGACCCGGATGGCGCACGGCGAGTTCGTCGATGTACTCGACTTTTCCGGCCACCGACATGGTGACAAGCGGACGGTCCGCGCCCCGCGCCGGGAGTTGGTACCAGTCGGACTGCAGGTGGCCGAGACCCGTTGGGGTCCCGTAGGTTCCCAGCACCGGGACCAGTTGCGGGTTGAGGCCGAACGGAAGTTTGACCATCGACCCGTTCACGCCCTTGGACGTGGTTGTCCCGCCGCCGGTGTCGGCGGAACCGGCGGTGCCGCTGGGTTCCTGCTGTGCCGCATTCGGATCGGTCTGGGTGCGGTCGACCTCGGTGTTCTCGTTGTCGTCGCCCTCCGAGTCGCTTTCCAGGTGCGACGACACGCCATTGGGGTCGAACCCGACCATGCCACGTCCGGCCAGCGCTGCACCGGGAGACGGATTGTTCTGCCCTGCAACGCGAGCCGGTGCCAGCAGACCCGTGTTGGGGTCCTTCTCGACGAGGACCGCGTCGGCCAGGGCGCATGGGTTCCCGCGCATCGCGTCGACGTTGGAACTCGCCCACGACCACGAATCACGCTGGGTGGAGATGGCTTTCGCGAACGACACGAAGGTGAAGGCGAGTACGACGGCGGAGATGATCGCCAGCGAGTACGTCGGTACGCGACGGAGCAGCCGATGGGTGCGCCCCGCATCGTGCACCGAGAAGGCGGGCACCTCACCGCGTTCGGCCAGCCGGTCGTCGCGGTAGTACTGCCAGGCTCCGTACAGGGTCAGTCCGACGGCAACCAGAAGGATCGGCACATATAGTCCTATGCCGCGCACGTTGGGCGTGTCGTCACCCCACGGGATGCCGTAGCTGCCGACGTACCACCATTGGTTGCGCCCGGCGAAGGTCACTGCGAGCGCGTACGCGGCTGCCGCCGCGACAAACGTGCGATTGCAGCGTCGTCGCATCACCGAGGGCTCCAGCAGAGCGGTCGCCGCAGCCGCCAGAACACCGGTGAGACAGGCGAAGGCACCCATCTGGTGGGTCGCCTTGGTGGGCACGAACGCGAGCACCGCCACCGCACCCGAGGTCACCGCGACCAGACGCCACAGCGGTGCGCTGGCAATCCGCGACACGCGACGTTTGCTCAACAGCGTGAGCACGATGATGATCACCGCGAGGATCGTGACGAAGATGCCCACCCGGCGTGCGATCGAACCGTCCGGCGTCGGGTTCAACAGGATGTAGTAGCGCATCGCCTCGGTCCACCATTTGTTGGTGGGGCCCACGATGCCCTGTACCTCGACGCCCTCCATGATCGACGCGAGCGACTGGTCGGCGAAGATCTCGAACAGCACCGCGAATCCGGCCGCCAGCAGTGGCACCAGGGTCGGCAGATATCCGTCGCGTCGGCCTCGTTCGCGGAGGCGCTTGAGGATCGGGCGCAGTGCCGCCAGCAGTGGCAGCACCGCGATGGCGCCGGCCGGATGAATCGTGAGAGTGAAGGCGGCGGAGATAATGCCAAGGCTCAACGGGAACAGGCGGCCGGTGGCGACGGCCCGCTCCACCAGGACCCAGGTCAGCAGGATGCCCACCGACAGTGCGGGTTCGACCCGCAGACCGTTGTTGAACGGCAGCCACACCGCGAGGAAGCCGAGGCCGGCGGCCCAGATCGCGGCGTTGGAGGTACTCACCGCCCGGCCGAGCCGGGGGATCGCGGCACGGCTGATGAGGAACCAGCCCGCCAGCGCAAACAGGAACGGCAGCAGCCGAAGCCACGGTGTCGCGGTGCTGACCTGCATCCAGAGGGACAGGTACTGGTAGTGCCAACCGAACGGGTCCTGTGGCGCACCGAAGTAGCGGTAGTAGTTGTCGAGATACCCCGCCCCGGGCGCCACACGTCCGACGGTGACCTGGTAACCGTCGTCGGCGGTGTTGCCGCCGATGAACATCCAGACCAGCAGAACTCCACCGACCACGACGTCGACCAGCCGTGGGCGCCACCACCGCGCGGGCAGCAGCTTTCGCAGTCGACGGCCGTCTCGCGCGTCGAGCACGGCGAGTGCGATCAACGACGCAAGCGTGCAGAGGATGCCGGCGATGAGCGCAAGACCCTTGAGGGTGGTGGGGCTCGTGCTGAACCGGGTGTCGATCGTCGACCGGTAGGAAAGCCCTTCGGTCGACGCGGTTCTCGGGAGGTCGGTGTACACGCCGATGATCTGCGGGCGCGCATTGGGATCGGCGAGGTCGAAACTCGTCACCCCGGCGTCGGACGTCATCCCCTCGACCGCGCCGCGCGTGCCGCTGGTGTCGGAATGAATGACGATGCGACACTGCGGGTTCTGCTGCGCCTGCGCGCGCGGAACACTGAGCAGTACGGCGTTGCGCTGGGTGACGTTGAGTCGCTCTGCGGTCGCCCGGACGAACAGTCCGACGGTGCCTGCCTCGGCGCCGTTCTCTGGCACCGTCGACAACAGCACGCCGCCCGCGGCCGGTAGTTGCGCACCGAGCGCACAGGGCACCGAGATGTCCATCGACACCGGCACATACGCGACGTTGGGCGCGGCGACGTTGCGCACCACGGGATTACCGGCCGCGTCCTCTTGCGGCCAGTTGAGTTCGGCCTTGGTATAGGACACCGGGAGGAACGGCGCGGAGAAGGCAAGCAGCACACCGAGAAGTCCGGCGACGACCGCGACAATGCGTGCAATTCGGAGACGTTGGTCAGTCATCCTGCGGCACCACCCTGATCGGTCCCGAGCGGCTCACGCCCCACGTCGTCTTCTCCCCCGTCGTCACCCGAGCCGGCGACATCTCCAGCGGGGTCAGCCGCTGCAGCCCACCCCAATCCCGATACCAGTCGTTGTCCAAGTAGGTCGCCACGGTGTCGGCGGTGGTCAGCGCCTCGGAGGTGGTGAGGATGCCGCCGTTGATCGCCGCCTGCCAGGTCTTGGACTTCGAGTTGGTGGTGACCTGATCGGGCACGATCCGCCAGGACGGCACCTCCATCACGCCGTTGCGGGTCGCCATCGGACGCTGGCACGGGAACTGGCTGCCCACCGAAAGGTCGAGCAGCACCGGCATTTCCGAGCCGACGACGTCTTGCAACGTCTTCACCTGCGGGGCCCGGGGCGGTGTGAACGCGAGCCACTCGTCGGGGCTCACGTTGTTGTCCTCCGCGACGATCCGCATGGCGGTCGCCCCGGCGGGCACCGCGTCCATCGGGATACGCAGGTTGCGCCACGGGCGGTTGGGCCGGACCGGTCCCGGATCGATCGGTACATAGCCGGGACCCATCGGGACGAACGAATTCCCCTCGGCCCGACCGAACTGCACCTTCAACGACCGCCCCGCCTGCGGAACCCCGTCCTGGTCGACCGAGAACACCGGACCCGCAGCGGTGATCACCAGCAGTGGCGACGAATCCTTGGGCGGCAGCCGGTACCAGTCGGAGGTGAGTTCGGCGGTCTCGTTGTCGTGTCCGTAACTGCCCAGCACGGGCGTGGTTTCGGGCTTCAGACCGAACGGCAGTTTCACTCGGCTGCCGTTGACGCCGACCGGCCCGGAGCCGCCGATGGTTCCCGGCGGGCCACCGGACACCACGAACGGCCGAGACAGGTCGCCGGAGGTGTTGATGGTGCCCGCACCCAGTGATGTCGGATCGGGCAGCAGGTCGGGGGCAACGCCGTCGGGCGTGAAGCCGGTGGATTCACCGGCGAGGGCCTTGGAGATGTCGGTGGTCCCGACGGGTTGCAGCGCACCGCGATTCGGGTCGTCCTCGACGAGCACATCGTCGGCCATGCCGCAGGTGTTGCCGGCCAGCGCGTGAATGTTCGCGCTGAACGTCGTGTAGGTGTCGAGCCGGGTCGCGGCGGCCTTGGCGAACAGCAAGAGTTCGACGAGCACGAGTGCGGTGGCGATCACCAGCATCGGCGACGACGCGATCGCCGTCTGCCACCGCGATTCTCGTGCGTCGCGGACGACGCCGCGTTCGGCGTCCACGTCGATGCGGACGTGGAACCAGACCGCCACTGCAAGCGCAATCACGGTGAGCACCAACAGGATCGACGAGAGCTGGATGCCGGCGATGGTCGGCGCCTTGTCGAACCAGGCGATGCCGAAGTCGTAGGCCCAACCCCACGCGTTCTTGCCGGCCGCGGCCACCGCGCTGGCAAACAGCAACACGGCGATGTACATCCACAGGTTGCGCGGCGAGCGTCGGGCGGCCGACGCCACGGCCACCGTCGCGACCGCCGTCATCGCGGCCGCAACCCCGGCGTAGATGCCGAACTGAACCGTCCACTTGGTCGGCGTGAACGACAGCAGCAGCACCGTGAGCAGCACAGCGCCGATCAGCCGCCACACCGGTCCGCGGTCGACCCCCCGAATATGCTTGCGGCGCAACAGCACTGCCATCGTGACGAACAGCGCAGCGAGGAACAACAGGAGCGGGACGCGGCGGACGAGACTGCCGTCGGGCGTGGTGAGCGACAGGAAGTAGTACCGGAGCAGTTCCTGGTACCAGGCCAGCGTCGGACCGACCGTGTACCGGATGCGCAGTGCCTCGGCCATCGATCCGAGGGTCTGGTCGCGGAACACCACGATCACCACGACGGCTGCCGCTGCAGCGATCCCGGCCACCAGCGGCGCGACGCCGTGCTCGCCGCGTCGGCGGCGAATGATCCGCAGCATCGGACGCGACCCGGCGATCAGCAGGGCAATGGCGATGACGCCATGGGGTGCCAGCGCCACGGTGGCCAGCGCCGCCAGGGCGGCGCTCGCCGCCGGCAGCATGCGGCGCGTCGCGATCGCCTGCTCGACCCCCCACCAGGTGAGCAACGAACCCAGCACGATGATGCCCTCGCTGCGCAGGCCGCTGCACAACGGCATCCAGAACGCCACAAAGACCGCGGCCGCCGTCAGCATTGCCCACTGGGAGCGACGCACCGCACCACCGAGCCGCGGCAGCAGCACCCGGCTCAGGATGAACCACGACACCAGACCGCCCACCAGCGCGGGCAGCCGCATCCAGATGCCGGCGGTGGAGATCGTCGACCACTGGGCGAGAAAGCTGTAGTACCAGTCGAACGGTGCCTCGGGGATGCCGTGGAATCGGTAGTAGTTGGCCAGGAAACCGGCGTCGGACCCGTTGCGGCCCATGTTCAGGATGTAACCGTCGTCCGACGACCCGGCACCCAGGAAGTGCCACACCACGAGGACCGCGGTGACCGCGAGGTCGGCGACGCGGGGGCGGAAGAGACGACGCCAGTCGATCCGGCCGACGCGGCGGTGGTAGCCGCCCCGGACGTCGAGGACGGCGGTGGCGACGAAGGCCAGAACGGCGGCCAGGATGCCGAGGATCATCACCAGCAGTTTGAGCACGGTGGGGCTGGTGTCGAATCGGTTGTCGATGTCGACGCGGACCGCGAGACCGTCGCGCACGGAGTTGCGGACCCCGATCGGCTCCATGTCCGTGAACACCCCGGACACCTGCGGCAGATCCGATGGGCCGGCCGAACCGGTGCGTCCGGCCCCAACCGCCCGCGCGTCGATCATGGTCGCGGTCGACCACACGTGCAGCCGCTCGGTGCGCGCCAGGTCGGCGCGCGGCACACGCAGCAGTTCTTTGCCCCGCAAGCTCACCAGGACGCCGTCGGGGCCGGTGGTCACGAACAGACCCTTGTCCATGGCGCCGGGCGCCTGCACAGGCATCGTCGACACCAGCACAAACCGTGCGGTACCCGCCCTGGGGGTGGTCTCGCCGTTCTCGACGGCCCGACGCAGCGTGGTACCGCCGATGGTGATGTCGAGACCTGCCGGGGTCTGCGTCACCAGGGGTGACACCACCGACGAGTCGGTCTCCTGCGGCCAGCTGATACTTGCCGTGTGCTCGGTGACCGGCAGCAGGGGCGTCAGGATCGCCGCCGCGACCGCGACGATCCCCGCGACCACGGCGGTCAGCGCCCAGCGGCGGCTCGTCGAGGTGGCGCCATCGGTTGGCGTTGCCGGGGTGTCGGCAGCGGCGGCAGAATCGGTGGTCATCAGTTGGTGACCCTAGTGGAGAGCGGAACGCTCGATCGGTACCGGTGGCAAACCTCGTCGCTGCGCTCGCCCTCTCACGGCCATCTGACCTACATGAGTAGGTGCTCTCAGGCATCTCGCTTACCATCAGACATCGTGCCTGTGACAGCCCCGACCTCTGCGTCAGCAGCAGATCAACCGACCGGCACCGATTCCGGTCGGGTCTCGGTGGGCACGGCCGCAACCGTGGCCATCGTCGCCGGTGTACTCGGTGTGATCCTGTGCGCGCTGACCCCGCTGCTGCCGGTGAAAGCCACCGACGCATCCTTCGACTGGCCGCGCAACCAGCCGCTTTCCGCCGATACCGCCTCGGTGACGGCCCCACTGATCGCCCAGACGCCGCGGAGCCTGGACGTCACCATTCCCTGTACGACGCTGAGGTCGACCATCCTTCCGGCGCTGCCTCGCGAGGGCGGCGTGATCCTGGCGACCATGCCGGCGAACGCCCCCAAGGCCAAGGCGTCGGCCTTGTTCGTCACGGCGACCGCAGACGCGGTGACCGTGACCTTCCGCAACACCGTCGCCGCGACGGCCTCCCGCGCCGACCTGGCGCGATGCAGTGAACTGCGCATCTGGTCGGCCACCGGCGTCGGTGCGCAGTTCGTCGGACTCGGGCAAGCGCGCCCGACGGGTCTGCCGCCCGACAAACGCCCGCAGGTCGACGGTGTGTTCACCGCAGTACCCACCGCCGCGGTACGGGCCGCCACAGGGCTGGCAGTGCACGTACAGATCGACAACCGCTACGAGAGCTCGCCGTCGGTGCTGAAGCTGATCGTGATGGTGCTCGCGGTGCTGTGCGTGCTCGTCGCCCTCGTTGCGCTCTACCTGCTCGATCGGTTCGACGCGCCGACCGTTCGCCGACCGCATCGCACCGGCCCGTGGTGGTCGTCCCTGCGTCCTCGGCTGACCGACGTCGTAGTTACCGCAGTGCTTCTGATCTGGCTCCTCCTGGGCGCCGGCAGCCCCGACGACGGCTACATCCTCAACATGGGCCGCACGGCCGACGGATTCGGCTACCTCGCCAACTACTACCGCTTCTATGGCATCCCCGAAGCGCCGTTCGACTGGTATTACAGCTTCCTCGCCCATTGGGCGGCGGTGTCGCCGTCGATCCTGTGGATGCACATCCCGGCCTTGATCGCGGGGCTGGCGTCGTGGTTCATCCTGAGTCGCGTGCTGCTGCCCCGGCTCGGTGCGACGGTTCGGTCGAGCGGTTGGGCACTCTGGGCGGCCGCGTTGACGTTCACCGCGTTCTGGCTGCCCTACTGCAGCGGCCTGCGCAGCGAGGGCATCATCGTGCTCGGGTCGCTGCTCACCTGGTGGGCCGCCGAGCAGGCCATCGACACACGACGCCTCCTCCCGGCGGCACTCGCCGCGATCGCGGCGACGTTCACCCTGGCTCTCGCGCCGCATGGCGTGATCGGCGTGGCCATCCTGCTGGTCGCTGCACGCCCGCTGCTGCACATCCTGCTGGACCGTCGTGATTCGGCCCGCTCGCTTCGCTCCCGGCGCCGGGAGGCGGGTGGCGGCATCACCGGCACCCTGGCGCTCATCGCTCCGATCGCAGCCGCCGGGATGCTGGTCATGGTGGTCGTCTTCCGCGATCAGACACTGGCGACGGTCGCCGAGGCGATGAAGCTGCGCTACCAGATCGGGCCGGTGATCGGCTGGCATCAGGAGTTCCTGCGGTACTACTTCATCACCGTTCCCACCGAGGACGGCGCACTCACCCGCCGGGTGCCGTTGCTGCTGCTGTTGGCCGGTCTGATCGTGACCGTCGCGGTGATGCTGCGGCGCGGCCGCATCCGTGGTGTCACGCCCGGTCCGGCGTGGCGCCTCGTCGGCGCCATCGGCGTCACGCTGCTGCTGTTCGCGTTCACCCCGACCAAGTGGACGGTCCAGTTCGGTGTGCTGGCCGGTCTCGCGGCGGCGATCGCGGCGACCGCAACGCTGGCGGTCGCCCAGTCGGCCGCGCGTTCGGCGCGAAACCTCACCGTGTTCGTGTCCGGCCTGTGCTTCGCCCTCGCCGCGGCGCTCGCCGGCTACAACGCGTGGCCGTTCGTCTACGAGTACGGCATCTCCTGGTTCGACCGCGCGCCGGTCATCGCCGGATACGGGGCGTCGACGATGTTCCTGATTCTCGCGATCATCACCGCCGCGATCGCGGTCTGGCAGCACCTGCGACTCGACTACGTCGAGAACAAGGGCCTGGCACACACCACCGACGGGCCGGGCGAGAGCAAAGCCGACCGCCGCCGCCTGTTCCTCGCGTCGTCGCCGATCGCGGTGATCGCCGGACTCATGGTGGTCGCCGAACTGCTTGTGTTCGCCAAGGCCGCGGTGACGCGCTATCCCGCGGTCACCGTGTTCTCCGAGAACGTCGACGCACTGCGGGGCAACAGCTGTGCAATGGCCGACGAGGTTCTGGTGGAACAGGATCCGAATGCGGGCATGCTGACGCCGGCCGGCGGATTGTCGGCGACCGCTGCGCTCACCGGCACCGGTTCGGTGGGGTTCACCCCCGACGGGATTCCGCTGAACCTGTCGCCCGAACCGGGTAGTCAACGTCCGGGTCAGATGAATGTGGCGGCCAGTTTCGCCAAACCGTTCTCGATCACCGGCGGCCTGGGCGCGGGCACCACCGGCGGCGTCGGCCCGACGACCGTCAACGGCTCGAATGTGTTGCTGCCCTTCGGGCTCGACCCCAAGACGACTCCGGTGCTGGGTAGCTACGGCCACGTCGGTGAAGCGCGACTGACCACCGGTGCCTACGAATTGCCCACCAACAGAGCGGTTTCGCCGCTCCTGGTGTTCAGCACCGCGGGTGCGGTGTCGACCATCGACACCTTCGGGGTGCGCAACTTCGGCCAGAAACTCGTTGTGCAGTTCGGCAGGCCGGGACCCGGTGGCACCTTCGTCCAGGTCGGCCCCGACGTGCTGCCGATCGATCCGGGACCGGTGATCACCAACCGGTCGTGGCGCAATCTCCGAGTGCCGATGGCCGCGGCACCGCCCGCCGCGTCGTTGCTGCGACTGTCGTTGCTGGACAACAACCTCGGGCAGTACCAGTTCATCGGCATCACGCCGCCGCGCGCGCCACGACTGCAAAGTCTGCAGGCCGTCGTCGGGTCCGCGGCGCCGACCCTGATCGACTTCAGCGCGGCCGCGCACTTCCCATGTCAGCGACCGATGCAGGTGTCGCACGGCGTCGCCGAGGTGCCGCAGTGGCGCATCCTGCCCGACTACCCGCTCGCCAACTCTCAGTCCAAGACGTGGCAGGCCGCGAGAGACGGTGGCCTGCTGTCGATCTCGGAGTCCATGACCACACCGCAGGCGGTCTCGACCTATCTGAAGGACGACTGGGCGCGCGACTGGGGTGCGCTGGAACGACTCACCCCGCTGGCGACGGGGGCACCGCCGGCACGTGTGGAGACAACGCAGATGACGCAATGGGGTTGGTCGCGAAGCAGTTCGATCAGGGTGGAGCCGCAGGCGGATGAGTGAGCCAACCACGACCATGGGGTCCACCGAAGACGCGAAGCCGCGCAACTACCGCAACATCAAGATCGCCGCAGTCCTCACCGGTCTGCTGGGATTCCTGATGGCGATCGTGACCCCGCTGCTTCCGGTGAATCAGACCACCGCGGAACTCAACTGGCCGCAGGGTGACACCGTCTCGGATGTCGCCGCTCCGCTGGTGTCCTATGTGCCGATCGACATGGACGTGACGGTTCCGTGTTCGTTGGCCACCCGGTTGCCGGCGGCCGGCGGTGTGCTGCTGTCGACCATCCCCGAACAGGGCCAGGATTCCGCTGCCCGGGGTCTGTTCGTCCGGGCCACCGCCGATACCCTCACGGTCACCGACCGCGACGTCGTCATCCTCAACACCCCGCGGGCAGCTGCGCAGTCGAACCCGCAATGCCGCATCGTCTTCCACGCCGACGGCAGCGGCGTCACCGCACGATTCGACAATGTCGCCGCCACCCCGGCCAACGGCCAGGTGACCTTCTCGATCCCCGACCAGGAGATGCGACCGCAGATCGTCGGCATCTACAGCGATCTGCCGGCCGACGCCGCGCGCGATGGACTGTCGCTGCACGCCACCATCGACACCCGATACGTGAGCACGCCAACGGCACTCAAGCTGACGGTGATCATCCTCGGCATCCTCATGACCATCGGATCGCTGGTGGCTCTCGGCATGCTCGACCAACGGGATGGTCGGGGACACCGGCGATTCCTGCCGTCGGGTTGGTGGACCATCCGCGGTCCGGACGTCGCAGTGTTCCTGATTCTCGCCTTCTGGTGGTTCATGGGGGCCAACACGTCCGACGACGGATACAACTTCATCGTCGGGCGGATCACCGGCGGAGCAGGCTACGCCGACAACTATTTCCGGTACTTCGGCGTCCCACAGGACCCGTTCGGCTGGCATTTCCAGGTGATCTCGGCGATGAGTCACGTCAGCCTGTCGGCACCCTGGATGCGGCTCCCCGCGTTCCTGCTGGGGCTGTTGGGCTGGTGGCTGATCAGCCGTGAGGTCATTCCCCGGCTGGGCCGGGCCGTACGCAACAGCACACCCGCGGTGTGGTCGGCGGCATTCGTTTTCCTCGCAATCTGGTTGCCGTACAACAACGGTCTGCGTCCCGAACCCGCCGAGGCCGTCGGCGCGCTGCTGACGTGGTGCTGCGTCGAACGTGCCATCGCCACGCGGCGACTGCTCCCCTACGCGGTGGCGGTGGTCGCGGCCGCGTTCACCCTCGCACTGGCACCCGGCGGCCTGATGGCGGTGGCCGCACTGCTGGCGGGCATCCGTCCGATCATCAAGACCCTGGTGAGCCGACGGCGTCGTGATGGGTTGCTGCCCATGCTCGCACCGATCCTGGCCGCCGGAACGGCCGTGCTCTTCCAGATCTTCGCCGACCAACCGTTGATGCCCTTGGTCGCGGGTAACCAGGTGGCCACCGACGTCGGTCCGACGCTGGAATGGTGGCAAGAGCCGGTGCGCTACTACTACCTCATCCTGCCGACCGCCGACGGCACCCTCGCACGACGCTTCGGCGTGCTGACGATGATCCTGTGCCTGGTGGTCGTGCTGCTGCGACTGCTGCGTCGCGAACATCCGAACGGCGTTGCGCGCGCCCCGATCTGGCGGCTCGTCGCGGTCACGCTGGGCACCATGTTCTTCATCTCGTTCACCCCGACCAAGTGGACTCACCACTTCGGCGTGTACGCGGGCATCGCGGCCGGCCTGGCCGCGGCGGCCGGTGCGATGATGGCGCCGGCGATCCTGCGCTCGCGACGCAACCGCACCTTCTTCGCCGCGGCGGTACTCGCGGTCACCGGCATGTCCTTCGCCGGGACCAACGGGTGGTGGTTCGTCGGCAGTTTCGGCGTGCCGTGGTGGGATCGTCCGCCGTCGATCGGTCCGATCAAGCTGGGCTGGACCTTCCTGGTGTTCGCGGTGATCACGGCCCTGGTTGGCCTGTGGTTCCACTTCCGCGACGACTACGTCGACGAACAGACCAAGACCGGCCACTCCCAACACTGGTACTCGAAGCTCAAGTTCTCACCGCTGCCGGTGATCGCCGGCTTCGTGGTGCTGTTCATGGTCGCCTCGTTCATCAAGGGCGCCTACGAGCAGCGCGACTCCTGGTCGTGGGCAAAGTCGAATGCCCGTGCACTGACCGGAAATTCGTGCGGACTCGCCAACGACGTGCTCGTCGAGGCCGACCCCACCGCCGGGGTGCTCGCACCCGCGGCGGTCGACGGTCGGCAACCGCCTACCGTCTCCGCAGCGCTATCCGGTCCGCGCGCAACCGGTTTCACACCCGACGGCGTGCCCGACCGGTTGTCCGTCGACGCCACCGAGGGTCAGGATTCGACCACCTCGGCGCAGAACACCGCGCAGACCGGCGCAGGCGCCGATGAAGCCTCCGACGAGGAGAACGCGTCCGCGCAGGGCGGCACCGAGGGCGGCAAGGGTGGTGTCCGCGGCGTCAACGGCTCCACCGTCCGACTGCCTTTCGGGCTCGACCCGGCAAAGACCCCGGTGCTCGGCTCGTACGGATCTCCTTCGGGCACAGCGTCGTTGACCACCGACTGGTATCAACTGCCGCCCCGCGATGCCGACGCCCCGCTCCTCACCGTCGCGGTGGCCGGATCGGTCGAGGCCGTCGACGGTATCGGCGTCGTCCATCCGGGCCAGAAGGTGGTGGTCCAATACGGTCGCGTCGACGCGTCGGGCAAGGTGATCCCCGTGGGCATCCGGACCCCGATCGACGTTGCCGAGGCCCCGATCTGGCGCAACCTCCGATACCCGTTGTCGGACGCGCCGGGTGGAGCGACAGTTGTACGTGTCGTCGTCGAGGACACGTCAGCCGCACCCGCCGAGTGGGTGGCCATCACTCCACCCCGGGTGAGCCGACTCGGCACCCTCAACGAGGTTGTCGGGACCACCGATCCGGTCTTCATCGACTGGCTGCCCGGATTCGTGTTCCCGTGCCAGCAGCCGATGAAGGTCGCCAACGGTGTCCTCGAGGTGCCCAAGTGGCGCATCATGCCCGACGCCGAGGCCACCCGGAAGAACAGCCAGACCTGGATGTCCGGAAAGGCCGGTGGCCCACTGGGTATCACCGAGGCGATGCTGTATCCGACGCTGCTGCCCACGTACCTGCGCAACAACTGGGGCCGCGATTGGGGTGGGCTGCAACGCTTCACCGAGATCGCACCGGCACCACCGGCGCAGTTGGAGATCGGCACCGCCCGACGGTCGGGCATGTACGACCCGGCACCGATGCGGTCGAGCGGGTACTGACCCCCGACCACTCGCTGACGGCGGGGCCGTTACCCCGCCGTTATCAGCGTCTCGGTTGAGTTGCCGTCGTGCTGCGGGCATGGGGTCCAGGAGCGTCGGCGGCTTAGCGTCGAACCATGACGTCATTCACCGCACCCGGACTGTCCGCCGACGCCGCCACCGAGGTGACGAGCATCCTGCAGGAACGCCTCAGCGCGCTCAACGACCTCCATCTCACACTCAAGCACATCCACTGGAATGTGGTGGGCGCCAACTTCATCGGCGTGCACGAGATGATCGATCCGCAGGTCGAACTGGTGCGCGGCTACGCCGACACCGTCGCCGAGCGCATCGCCACCCTCGGTGCCTCGCCCAACGGCACGGCCAAGGCCATCGAGGACGACCGTAGCTGGAGCGACTACTCGATCGGACGCGACACCGCGCAAGCTCATCTCGGGGCGCTGGATCTCGTCTACGACGGCTTCGTCGGCTCTCATCGCGATGCCATCGCCAAGACCGGCGACCTGGACCCGATCACCGAGGACATCCTCATCGGGCAGACCGCCGAACTCGAGAAGTTCCAATGGTTCGTGCGCGCACACCTGGAGAGCTACTCCGGCGAACTCGCGAATGCCGGCGCCACCTCCGAATCCGCCGCTGCCGACGCCGCACGCACGGCCGGCGCAGACTCATGACAAGCCATATCGCAGGTGATGCCGGGGTGTCGGCTCCCCCGGCATCGCCGACCCCCGAGATCGACGAGGAGGGCAGTACTGCCGGGATTCTCCTGGCCATCGCCTTCACCGTATGGGCGCTGCTCGTCGCCGTCGGCCTGCTGGGCTCGATCTGGCTCGCCGTCACAGTTGTCGGAGTTTTTGTTAGCCTGGCTACGGGCGGTTTTGTCGCCCTGTCCAGGATGTGAAGCCGAGGCGCGTCCGTCGCATCGATCGGAGCGCACTCCCGCTCTGACGGGAGGTTCTCGTGACCGACACCCGAGGCTTCACCCTGTTCGACGATCTGGAGCTCCACATGCAGTTCGCGCCGGTCTGCCGGCTGTCCGACGGCGCCCTGGCCGCGGTCGAGTTGCAGGTGCGGGGGCCGTCCGGAACCCGGCTGGGGACTCCCGAAGCGCTGCGTCGGGCCGCGCGCGTCGTCGAGGAGCACGCCGTGCTCGACCAGCGCAAACACCAGATGTCGCAGTCTGCTCGCGCGCAGTCTGTCGCCAAACTGCTGCCCATGCTGGTGTCTCTCGATCTCGACCTCATCGGCGACCTCGACGACACCACCGCGGCGACGCTGGAGCGCCACGTCATGGTGGTCATGCCGGACGCGGTGACCCGCTGCCCGCAGCGGACGCTCGCGCGAGTCGCCCGGGCTCGGGCCGCCGGCAAGATCATCTGCGTAGACGGGCTGACCCGCAACGATCACGCTGCCACCCTGCTGTCACTGGTGGAGCCCGACATCATCGTCACCGGACCCGACGTGTTGCGAACGCCTGCCACCGCAGACGCCGCACATCTGGCGCATTCGTTGGCGGCGCATCGTGAACGCAGTCATGCCGTGATCATCGCCGAGGGTGTCGACGACGAGGCTCGACGCGTGACCGCACTCACGATGGGCGCCGAATTCGGTATCGGAGCACTGTTCCCAGCGGTGGAGGACCCGACCGTCCTGGCGTCCGGAACCGTTGTGCCGCTACCGGAGATGCCGGTCTGGTCGACCCCCGACTCCGACCACTCCACGCCCTACGCCATCGCATCGGCCGCCAACACACCCCGACGTGGCGACAAGCGACTCCTCATCGAGATGAGCAAGGCGCTCGAACATCAAGCGGCGGTGGGCGGAGCGTCAATTGTGTTGGGCACCTTCCAATATGCCGAACACTTCACCGCCCGCACCGCGACCCGATGGCGCGACATGTCCGAACGCACCGGGCTGGCCGGCGTGTACGGCGTCGGACTGCCCGACGTCCGGGACGGCAACGTGCATCGCGCGCCGCTGCAGCCCGACGACGAGCTGATCGAAGAGTGGAACGTCGCAGTTCTGGGACCACATTTCGCTGCACTGCTCTCGGCCCGCGATTGCCACACCGGCGGCCCGGATCTGCAGCGCGGCTTCGACTTCGTCCAGAGCTACGACCGGCTCACCGTCACGCAGGCGGTGCATTCTATCCTTCGTCGTTTCGCCTGAATCGAGTCAGCGACGCACCCGCCGACGTCGTCGGCGATCGTGGCGGCGGGAAGGTTGGGGTCAGGGGCCGGTGGCCAGGATCGGGCCCCTGACGGTGGTCGTCCGGGTATGTCCCGGAAGCGAACGCTGACGGGCCCGATCTCAGTCACCGGTCATCGGTCGTCGGGCGTCGCGTTCCCCCGAACGCGACGCCAGGCACCTGCGCCCACAAAATCTAGGGGACGAAACTTCCTCCCCTACCGTTGGAGTCCTCCCCCAGAAACTTCTGGGGGACGACTCCGAACCTCGCGGAAGAGACTTCTTCCCCTAGATTTTGCGGGCAGGCACTTTGCATGTTTCCGCAGGTCAGGAGGCCTGAGACAGTACTCTTCGGATCAGATGGGCATCAGGAAGTGCTTGCGCGGGGTGCGCAGCATTTCTTTGTCGCGCAACTGCGCCAACGCCTTTCGGAGTTGCAGACGTGTCTCGGCGGGTTCGATGACGGCGTCGATGTAGCCGCGCTCGGCTGCCAGGTACGGCGTGGCCATGTGCTCGTTGTAGAAGTCGATGAAGTCGCGTCGGACCTTGTCGGCATCCCGAGCAGAGAGACCCTCGGTCTGACGCCGGGTGAGCACAGCGGCCGCCGACTCCGCACCCATCACCGCGATCTTCGCTGTGGGCCAGGCGAAGTTGATGTCGGCGCCGAGCTGCTTGCAGCCCATCACCGCATACGCCCCGCCATACGCCTTGCGCAGCACGACGGTGACCTTGGGGACATCGGCCTCCACGTAGGCGAACAGGAACTTGCCGGAGCGACGGATGGTGCCCTTCTGCTCCTCCGCGAGACCCGGCAGGATGCCGGGTGTGTCCACGAGGAAGACCAGTGGGATGCTAAAGGCGTTGCAGATACGCACGAATCGCGTGGCCTTCTCGGAGCTGTCCGTGTCGAGTACACCCGACATGACGCTCGGCTGATTGGCCACGACGCCCACGCTGTGCCCGTCGACGCGGGCGTACCCGGTGATCAGGTTGGGCGCGAACAACTCTCCCACCTCGTGGAAGGCGCCGTCGTCGAAGAGTTTGATGATGATGTCGTGCATGTCGTAGCCCGCGTTGTCGTTGTCGGGCATGAAGCTGTTCAGCGCGAGATCGGTCTCGGTGATCTCCGGCTCAAGTCCGGGGTTGATCACCGGCGGCCGCTCGTAGCAACTCGACGGCATGTACTGCAGGTACTCGCGCACCCACTCGAAGGCCGACTTCTCGTCGGGGGCGACGTGATGGATGTTGCCCCACCGCGCCTGATTGTGGGCGCTGCCCAGGTCTTCGGCCGAGATGTCCTCGCCGTTGACCTGTTTCAGGACGTCGGGTCCGGTGACGAACATGTAGCTCTTGTCCTCTACCGCCACCAGGATGTCGGTGTTGGCGGGCGTGTACACCGCACCGCCCGCGCACTTTCCGAGGATCACCGAGACCTGCGGCGCGAGACCAGACAGCAGATCGTTGCGTCGGCCCATCTCCGCGTACCACGCCAGCGAGGTCACCGCGTCCTGGATGCGGGCACCGGCCGAGTCGTTGATCCCGACCATCGGGCAGCCGATCTTGCCCGCCCACTCCATCAACGCGGATACCTTGCGGCCGAACATCTCTCCGACCGTGCCACCGAAGACGGTCTGATCGTGGGAGAAGGCCGCGACCGGACGGCCGTGAACCAGCCCGTGCCCGGTCACCACACCGTCGCCGTAACCCGAATGCGCGGCACCCGGCATCTTGGCCAACGCGCCGATCTCGACGAAGGTCCCCGGATCGAAGAGCATGTTCAGTCGCTCACGCGGCGAACAGATCCCCTTTGCGGCCCGCTTCGCGAGCGCCTTCTCACCACCCGGTTCCCGCGCCGCCTCCAGCTTTTGCCGGAGGTCTGCGAGCTTGGCTGCGGTGCTGTCGGTCACGGTCACTTCACTTCCTTCTCGACCTCGCCGAGGCGTCGAGTCAGATCGGCCCCGATCTGACCGATGAACGGCTCGTCCACGATAGACAGGTGATCACCGCCGATGTGGATGATCTCCAGATCGTCGACCACCTCGCCCCAACGTCCGTCCTCGTCGATCTCGGCCCACTGCGGCTCGAGTTCGACAGCCCCGTCGTGCATCTTGTCGGCCCGGTAGAGCACCACCTTGCCGCCGTAAGGGGTCGGCTCGATGTTGGTGAGCGCACGGTTGTCGAGGAAGGAAGTGCGCTGATGCTCGATGATGCCGCCGGGGATCTTGGTGCCCGACATCGACATCATCTCCATGATGATCGCGAACTGCCCCTCGTCGTCGGCCTCGACGAGCCGGTCCATCGGGATCGGGATGTCGGCGTCGAGATCGTAGTTGCGGATCGCGAAATCCTTCCAGCGTTCGAGCCGCTCACGCTTGGTGTCCGGCGTCTCGATCACCGGCTTCGACGGTCGCACGACGTCGATGAGACCGACGAACGACACGTCCTCACCCTCATCGGTCAGCACCTGCGCGCATCCGTAGGCCAGAGCACCACCCAGCGACCAGCCGATGAGGACGTAAGGTCCGTGCGGTTGCACTTCACGCAGACGCGGCATGTACTGGCGCACACGCTCCTCGATGGTGCCCTCGACCCGGTCGAAGCCGATCACCGGCACACTGTCCGGAAGCCGCTTGAGCAAAGCCTCGTAGGCCGACGTGTTGCCGCCCGCGGGATGGAACAGCAACGCGGGCACGGGGTCTCCGGCCGACGGGTCGTAGGACTTCTTGCCGTCGATCAGGCGCAGGTACCTGACGAAGCCGTCGGTGTCGGCGGCTGCGTCGAGGTACTGGCGGACGTAATCCGACATCTCCTCGATGGTCTCCGAGTCGAGGATGTCCTCGAGGTCGATGTCGCCGCCGGTCCGCTCGTTCAGACGGTCCGTGAGTTCTTGTGCGACTTCCTCTTCGAGCACCGGCAACTTGTTGAAGATGCCGCCCGCCGAACGCTTGGTCACCACCGCGTAGACACCGAACGTGAGACGCTCCGCAGCATCGCGGGGCGGGACGTCGGAGCCGGCAGCCGCAGCGACGGCGGCCTGGTCGCTGAGGTCGGCGGGCGCGGACTGATCGGGCGCGGCTGGGTGGTCTCGAGACGGCTCGGGCTCGCTACGCTCGCTCGTGCCTCCTCGACCAGCGGGGGTGGAGTCCGTCGCGGAAGGGGCGGCGGCGTCACCAACGGAGGGGGTGGCGGCATCACCAGCGGAGGGGGAGGTGGAGTCCGTCGCGGCGGGGGCGGCGGTGTCCTTGGCGTTCTGCTCGTCGATATAGGCGTTGAGGGCCGCGGTGTCGAGTTCGCCTCCGCCGGCGGCGTTGGAGGCCAGGTCGTCGAGCTGGTCGCGGTGGGTGACCGCGAACTCGACGAACTTGGTGACGTCGGCGAGATTCGCCTGCCGCATCGCCTGCAGCTGCAGTTGCGGGATGTCGAACTCGTACTCGACGCGGTTCTTGATCCGCACCGCCATCAGCGAGTCGAGACCGAGTTCGATGAGCGGGATCTCCCGAGGGAGGTCCATCGGGTCGTAGCCCATCGATTCGCCGACGATGATCGCCAGCCGATCCTGGACCGACTCACCGGAATCGGGGCTCCACTTGTTCCCGATGTCGTCGATGATCTCTTCCTCGACCGTGACGGTGTTGTCGATGTAGCCGACCTTGGTGGGGTCGATGCGGTCGGCCGCCGGCACCTCGGGGAGCGGAGGGGAAGCAGCCACCGCACCGTCGGCGAGATCGCCGGTCACCGCAGCTTCAAAGAGCAGGCGGAAGTTCTTGTCCTGCTTGACATGTACTATCACCGACGCACCGCCCGGATGCGGGCTCAGCGTGGTGGTGAGGGTGCCAGTCGCCGGAATCTCACCGTGGGGGACGGCCACACCCACCGTGGCGCCGGACAGCACCTCGGCGGCCGCGGCGCGGACCAGTTCGCGCACATCGGTGACAGCGGAGGCGTTGACCTCCCAGGCGTGACGGCCGTCGGGCAGTGCGACGTGGGAGCCCGGAACACGACCCGTGCCGCCACCACTGTTGACCGATGCCTGCAGCCAATAGTCCTTGCGTTCAAATCGCGTTCGCGGGATGTCGGCAAAATCGCCTGTGCCGAAGAGTGATCCGACGTTGACCGGATGGCCGTGCACGTACAGCTTCATCAGCGCGTTGACGAGGCCGTAGCTCTCGTCCTCCTTGCGACGCAACGTCTCGATCAGCTCCGCGTCGTGCAGTCCGGACGAGAAGGTCACTGCGGCAACGGAGATGAGCACCGCAGGATTGGGCGACAGCTCCAGGAAGGTTCGATGACCGTTGTCCACCGACTTGGCGACCGCCTGCGAGAACCAGACGCTGTGCCGCATGCACTTGAGGAAGTAGTCGATGGTGTGCACCGGCTCGTGCCCCGGTCGGTAGAAGACCTCCCGATCGACCGAACTGTAGAAGCCGACCGTCGGGCGCAGCGGTTCGATTCCGGTGAGTTCGTAGGCCAACTCACCCAGGATCGGATCGACCTGCGAGGTGTGGCTGGCACCCTTGGTCTGCAGCTTGCGGCCCAGCTTGCCCTCCGCCTCGGCCCGCGCCACGATCGCGTCGACCTGAGGCTCCGGACCGCCGATGACCGTGTGGGTCGGCGCGGCGTACACACAGATCTCCAGGTCGGGGTAGTCGACCAGGACGCCCTCGATGTCGTCGGCGCTGTACTCGACCAGCGCCATCAGACGGATGTCGTCGCCGGTGAGCGTTGCCTCGCCCTCGGCCATGAGCCGCGACCGCTGACAGATGACGCGGGTGGCGTCCTGCAGCGACAGTCCGCCGCTGATGTAGGCGGCCGACGCCTCGCCCATCGAATGCGGTACCAACACACCGGGTTCCGCCCCGAAGTGGCGCAGCGTGTCGGCCAGCGCGACCTGGATGGTGTAGATGCCGACCTGTGAGGTCTCGATGCCGTAGGTCTGCTCGTCGTCGAGGAACATCTCGGCGATCGAGTAGCCGAGTTCGTTCTGGATGTACTCGTCGACACGGTCGACGTACTTCTTGAACACCGGGTTCTCGGTGTAGAGCTGTTTGGCCATCTTGCGGTGCTGCGAGCCGAACCCGGACAGCAACCACACCGCCGACGCGGCGTCGGGCGAATCGAAGGCGTAGACAGACGGATTGGCCTTGCCCTCGGCGACTGCCCGCACGCCCTTGACGGCGTCCTCGTGGGTACGTGCCATGACCACGGCACGCGACCGGCCGTGGTTGCGGTGCGCGAGCGCACGCCCGATGTCGGCGAGCGGAGTCGACTGCCCCGCCTCCGATTCGAGCCATTCCAACAGGTCCGCAGCGGCCTTGCGGCGGCGCGACGGCAGGAATGCCGAGATCACCAGCGGCACAACCGAACCCTCGACGGCGCAGGGCGCGAAGCCCTCGGCGGGATCCTTCTCGACGATCTCGGCCGGGGCATCGTCCTTCTTGGCCTGCGCGGCCAGGACGGCACGCTCGGCCTCGGTGAGGAACTCTTCCTCGTCGTCGTCGAGGTCGATGTCGGCGAGCGAAGAGGACTCGGCGAGCACCTCGGGGAGCGGGGAGCCGGCATCGGCAAGATCGCCCGGAAGTACCTCGCGGACAACGAGATGCGCGTTGGTGCCGCCAAAGCCGAAGCCGGAGACACCGGCGATGGCGTGCCCGGAGTAGCGCGGCCATTCGGTGGCCTCGGGGACCACCTTGAGGCCGTTCGGGCCGAACTGGATGTACGGGTTGGGGCCGGAGTAGTTCAGCGACGCGGGAATCGTGTTGTGCTGCAAGGCGAGCACGACCTTGGCAAGTGCACCCGCACCGGCGGCGGACTCCATGTGGCCGAAGTTGGTCTTGGCCGAGCCGAGCAGCGCGGGCGCGCCGACCACGCGTCCCCGACCGACCACGCGACCGAGCGCGTCGGCCTCGATGGGGTCGCCGAGAATGGTGCCGGTGCCGTGCGCCTCCACGTAGTCGACCGACTGCGGGGAGATCGCCGCGTCGGTGTAGGCGCTGCGGAGCACCTCCACCTGCGCCTCGGGATTCGGCGCGAAGATGCCGTTGGAGCGTCCGTCGGAGTTGACCGCCGACCCCGCGATCACGGCGAGGACCGCATCGCCGTCGTTCCGGGCGTCGGACAGGCGCTTGAGCACGAACATGCCGCCGCCCTCGGAACGCACCATGCCGTCGGCGTCTGCGGAGAATGCCTTGATGTGGCCGTCCTTGGCAACGGCTCCGATGGTGTCGAAGCCGACGGTTGCGGCCGGCGTGAGGATCATGTTGACGCCACCCGCGAGCGCGACGTCGGACTCACCCGAACGCAGGCTGCGCACCGCCTGGTGGACCGCCACCAACGACGACGAACATGCGGTGTCGATGGCGACCGACGGGCCGTGGAAGTCGAAGAAGTAGGAGACACGGTTGGCGATGATCGAGGTGGCGGTGCCGGTGAGCGCGTAGGCGGCGGTCTCGTCGGCGCCCTCGCCGAGGCCGAGCGCCGCCATCAGCTGGTAGTCGTTGGTGGATGTGCCGACGAAGACGCCGACCTGCCCGCCCTTGAGGTCGCTGGCCGGGATGTGGGCGTCCTCGAGGGCCTCCCACGTCAGTTCCATGGCGAGGCGCTGCTGCGGGTCGACCATCTCGACCTCGCGCGGGCTCATCTGGAAGAAGTCGGCGTCGAAGCCCTTGACGTCGTCGAGGTAGCCGCCCCGGAGGTTGCGCTGCTCGAGCACCTCGAGCATGCGGGGATCGGATTTGAACTCGACCCAGCGGTCGTCGGGGAGCTCGGAGATGCCGTCGCGGCCCTCGATCAGCGCTTCCCAGGTGGATTCCGGCGTGGAGCCGGCCTTGGGGAACCGGGTCGAGAGGCCGACGATGGCGATGTCGTCTGCCGGGTCGCGATCACGCTGCCAGTAGGTGTCGGCGGCATCGTCGAGCAGCTCGTCGGGGTCGCCCTCGATGATGCGCTTGGCGAGCATCGCGATCGTCGGATGGTTGTAGGCGGCGGTCGCGGTCAGGATCACGCCGGTCTTGTCCTCGACGTCGGCGGCCAGTGCCACTGCGTCGCGCGACGAGAGCCCGAACTCTTCCATCGGCCGGTCGTCGGAGATCTGGTCGACCGGCAGGCCCGTCGCCTCCGACACCCAGTTGCGCAGCCAGTCCCGCAGCTCGGCGACGGTCAGATCGCCGGCGGTCTCACCGTCGGTGTGCCCCGTCGTGTCGGCGGGGGCTTCGGGCTGGTCGGTATTCAGTTCAGACATCGCTTCCAGACTAACGATCGGGGCCCTTCGAGGAGCGCAAGCTCGCACCTCAGGGACCGGTGGTCACGCTTCGCTTACCCGTCCGCCAGCCCTTCGAGGCTCGTCGCTTGCGCTCCTCGCACCTCAGGGACCGGCAATGGCTCGGGGGCCGGCACCAACTCTCGGGCCGGCAATGGCTTGGCTCGTGGGATCAGGACTCGGGCGCATCCGGGAAGGCGGTCTGCTTGTAGCCGCCGCGGAGGCTGCCGTCGATGTAGGCGGCCTTGGTGGCCCGACGCGCGATCTTTCCGCTCGAGGTGCGGGGGATCGAGCCGGCGGGAACCATCAGGATGTCGCGTGCCATCACGCCGTGGCGGGCAGCGATGGCGGCGCGGACCGAGTCGGCGATCTCCTGTGGATCGGACTTCTTGCCCGGCCCACGTTCGGCCACGATGACCAACTGTTCGGAGGCGTCGTCGGCGTCGAAGGCCAGTCCGCTGGTCGCCTGTTCGAAGACCACTGCGGGCAGCTGGTTGGCGGGCACCGCGAACGCGGCGACGAATCCCGGTCGGAGCGCGGTGCTGGCTTCCTGCGCGCTGAACTCGAGGTCCTGCGGGTAGTGATTGCGACCGTCGACGATGACGAGGTCCTTCACGCGGCCGGTGATGTAGAGCTCACCGTCGAGCCACACCCCGTAGTCGCCGGTGCGCATCCATTGCGCATCGGCGGGCGCGCCCTCGGAATGGCTGCCCTCGGCGAGCGGATGGGTGAGGGTGTTGTGGAAGGTCTCGTCGGTTTCCTCGGGCTTGTTCCAGTAGCCGGCACCGATGTTGAGGCCGTGCAGCCAGATCTCACCGACGTGCCCGTCGGCCTGCTCGGTGGCGGTGTCGGAGTCGACGATGGTCGCCCACTGGCTGACAGCCACCTGCCCGCACGACACCTGCGCGACGGCGTTCGGCGCGTCGACGTCGACGATCTTGAAGCGGCCCGCATTGAGTTCGTCGCGATCGACGTAGATGATCTTCGCCTCGTTGTTGCGCTGCGTCGCCGAGACGAACAGAGTGGCCTCGGCCATGCCGTAGCACGGCTTGATCGCGGTCTTGGGCAGACCGTAGGGCTCGAAGGCCTCGTTGAACTTCTTCATCGAACTCACCGTGACCGGCTCGGACCCGTTGATCAGTCCGATGACGTTGGAGAGGTCGAGTTGCTCGCCGGGCTTCGGAAGGCCGCGGACCGCGGCATGTTCGAACGCGAAGTTCGGCGCGGCGGCGTAGGTCTCTGCGCCGTCGGACGCTGCGGCGAGTTCCTTGATCCATCGTCCCGGCCGGCGGACGAACGCCTGCGGGCTCATGATCGTGATGTACTTGCCGCCCAGCGCGGGCAGGATCACCGTGAGCAGACCCATGTCGTGGAACATCGGCAGCCAGGTGACGCCGCGGGCGTTGCGGTCGATCTCGATGCAGTCGTAGATCTGCAGGACGTTCGCGGCGACCGCCTCGTAGGTGATCTCCACGCCGGCGGGGACGCGCGTCGAGCCGGAGGTGTACTGGAGGTAGGCGACGGTGTCGCGGTTGTGGTCCTTGCCGGCGACCGGCGCGACCCAGCTCGAACCGACGGAGTCGGGCACGGCGTCGACCGCGATCACACGCGGGCGCTCCTTGGCCGGCAGCGGCGCGAAGAAGTCGCGCACCGCTTCGGCGGACTTGGTGGAGGTCAGGATGGCCGACGGCTTGCAGTCGGCCAGGACCGCGTGCAGGCGATCGGTGTGGCCGGGCTCGTCGGGGGAAAACAGCGGTACCGCGATGTTGCTCGCGTACAGCGCCGAGAAGAAGCCGATCACGTATTCGAGCGACTGCGGAGCGAGAATGGCGACGCGGTCGCCCGGCTTGGTGACCTGCTGGAGGCGGGCCGCCACCGCACGCAGGCGCTTACCGAACTGGGCCCAGGTCAGGTCCTGTGCCTCGCCGTCGCGTTCGCGGCTGTAGTCGATGAAGCGGTAGGCCAGCGTGTCGGCCTCGTCGCGCACATTGCGCTCGACGTAGTCGACCAGCGTCGCATCCTCGGTGAAGTGCAGGTTGCCGTTCTCGTCGAGGAACTGTTCGAATTCAGTGTTCAGCATTCATACTCCTGTGGCCCCCTCGTGGACTCCCCCACCGATGCGCGCAAAGCCTGTTTGTGGCGTTCCCCACGACACCACCGCAGCCCTGCGCGTCCACGTCCCAATGGCTACCGCCGGGTCACGGTAGCGCTCGTCCAATACCCGTTCTGTGGTCCTTGTGATCGTCAAGCATTTCTTCGTTGTGGTGCAGTTCTCTGGCCGGCACCCACCACGAGTGTCATCGCCCTCACCTCGCAGTTCGCTCGCAAGACCGTCGGCCATTCTACTCTTTATCCGATTGCGTCTTACTCTCCCTTGACGAGAGAGATGACGGGCGCAAACGCATCCATTTGGGTCGGGAACACCCCGACATACGACATCGACGTCCGACGCCGCACCTCGCGGATCTGATCGGCGATCTCCTCGAAGCTGCCGATCGCGATGTACGGCGACGACAACACATCGTCGACGGTGAACTCGGTGTCGCGCTCGATGTTCGGCGGATAGCCCTGGTCGAGCGCCTTGAGGGCCATTTCCGCGGTCGCATGACGGTCGTCGGTGATGACGATGACGGCGATGGTCCAGTTGAGTTCGATGTCGGGAAAGCGGTCTCCCGCTGCCTGGCGGATCCGGTCGACCCGCTCGGCGGTCTTCTCGATCGTCATGTCGGAGAGCTTCATCTTGCCGTCGGGCGTGGTGCCCGGGGCGACAGAGATGATGTCGGCGTGCTTGGCCGCCAGCGCGAGCATCTTCGGTCCGCCACCACCGACGGCGATGGGGGGTCGGGGTCCCTGGCGTGGTCGCGGGGTGCCTTCGAGTCCGTTGATCTGGTAGAACTCGCCGTCGAAGTCGACCGTCTCACCGCGCATCAGGCCATCGAGGATGGTCAGCGCCTCGTCGAGGCGACGGATGCGCACGCCCGGCGACTCGAACTCGATGCCCGCCTTGTCGAACTCGTCTTTCATCCAGCCTGCGCCGATGCCGAGCTCGAGACGACCCTTGCTCAACACGTCGATGGTGTTGGCCTCCTTGGCCAGCAGGGCGGGGTGGCGAAAGCCGTTGGCGAGGACCGAGGTGGCCAGCCGGATGGTGCTGGTGGCCTGTGTCAACGCGCCCAGCGCGGCCAGCGGCCCGACCTGGTTACCGAGGTGATCGGGGATGGCGAAGGTGTCGTAGCCGTACTCTTCGGCGGTCTGGGCGAGTTTGACGAACTTGCGCGCGCCACCTTCGTCCTTGTTGCCCTCACCGCCGGCGCCGAAGCGGAACTTCCGCAGACCCGGCTCCGATGTGGCGTCCGGTTGCGTCATCGCTCTCACTCCTCGTCGGTTCGGTGGTGTCGGCTGTTCGGCCGACCCGGCAACACGTTAGTGCAGCGTAGGTGGCCTACCCAAACGCGCCCATCGATTGGCAGGAACCGCACAGTCTTCGATCGGGTCCCACCAGTCCCCGGGGTACGGATGAACGTCGTCGCCGATACGCGAGACGTTAGCCCTCGCGCGTGTGACGTCGGTCGGATTTTCGAGTCCCAGCGATCGAGTTCACTCGTGGGGCTGCTGGGGCGCGTCGGCGATGAGGTCGTGCGCCCACCGGTAGATCCACTGCGTCGCGCTCGACCCGTCGTGATCCCAGTACCGCGTCGTCGCGTACATGGCGTGCACCGGATTGTTCTGCGCGTTGGCGAGTTGTCCCAGTGCGGTCAGCGGATTGGTGATCGTCGGGGCGTCGCAGATCAGATCACCGGGGGCACAGATCGACTGAACTCGGTCGCGCAGCGTGCCGAAGCCGCCATTGCGGGCACCGGTCATCGTGATGCCCGGAACGAGGCCGCCGAATCCGCCCAGCGCGATCTCGGCACCTTCGCCGTCCGGGCTGGGCGAGATGTCGTTCTGCTCACCCGGTTCGCGTCGACCGTCGGCGATGAGTCCGACGCCGATCACCAGGTCTTGGTCACCTTCCTTGAGCACGCCACGCCCGTTGCCGATGTTGCTGGCGAGATCGCCGGCGATCACCGCGCCCTGGGAGAACCCGGTGATGACGTATCGGGTGAGCGGGCAGCGCTTGTTGGTGGCGATGATCTTGCCCGCGGCCCGCTTGTATCCCTGGGTGCGCGACACGTTGTAGTCGGCCTGACGGTCGGCGAGGTTGGTCGGGTTCCGGAACTGCGCGAGGTAGGCCACGGTGTACACCTCCGAATGCGAGGTGTCGAAGTCACTCTGCAAGGCCTTGGACACCCGAAGCATCAGCGATCGGGGGTTCGAACTCGGGTTGGTGGTGTCGTCGTCGGGCGACGACTCCCACGTGCCGGGGATGACCACCGTCAGCACGTCGGGGCAGTCCGCGGGCTGAGCCTGCGGGCGCTCCGACGGCGTGGTCGGGGTCCTCGGCGGTGTCGGACCGCGCTGGGGACCGGGTGCGAGCAGCTGGATCACCAGGATCACCACCAGGATGATCGCGAGGATCGCGAGCGCACCGAGTGCGATCGCCAATTTCCCTATCCGCCGACGGGTGCGTCTGCCGCCCGTCGACGATCCTCGTCGTGCGTTCACCCGGTCAGCAGTAGTTGTCCGCGGCGGCCGCAATCACCTTGTCGGCCTTGGCATTTGCTTCTTCGACGGTCTTGGTGCCCGGCCCCACCGACGCGGTCACGAAGGCCTTCACGGTCGTCGGGTCGGTGCCCTTGGCCCGTGCGCCGCACACGTACTCGGCCATCGTGAGTGCCACCGAGTTGTCCGAATCACCCATGAAGGTCACGTTCTGCGCCTTCAGTGCCGCGAGATACCGGCGGGCCTTCTCGCTGAGGGGCGCACCACTGGGACCCGGATAGTTCGACGGCACCGTCGTGCTCGGATTCGGTCCGGTCGCCGGCAGCTGACCGCCCGGCGTACTCGAGTTCGGGAGCGTCGCCGAAGCCGAGGGATTCGCCGCGGTGGTGCTGGAATCGGCGCCCGACAGCAACGACGTGGTCGTGACCGGGTTGCCGGTTATCGGGGCCGACGCGGTCGAGTCGTCGCCACATGCCGTGATCGACCCGAGTGTCAGGACGAGTCCGACGGCCATCACCGCCGTGGAAACAAATGGTCTCGTCATCTCCACTTCCTCGATCGTGTCCTTCCCGGTCGGGTCCCGCCCGGGGCGGACGCCGCATTGCGTCCACCTCGGGTCAGGCTACCGTCCACGCGGCCGGTCATCCGCCACGCGACCCGCTCCACCTGCGGAAACCCGCCGTTTCCTCAGCGAAGTTTCAGCCCGCACACATCACTTCGTCACCTTGGTGCCACCCTTGGCGGTCCAGAAGATCCGCCCGTGCTCAAAGGTGTTGAAGCGTCCCTTGCCGTCGCGCGTCGCCATCTCGTCGCTCGTCGGCTTGCCGAGACGCCCGCCTGGGCCGCCGGTGGACGCGTAGGCGCCGCCGATGGCTCCGGTGACGATCTTGGGTCCCTTGGGGCCGCTGAACACGCGTCCGCCGAAGAAGTCCTGCGCCCGACCGCCCGGCACCCCGTACTCCGGCGTGAGGCATCCACCGAGCTGTGCTCGGTTGCGGTCGTAGACCTTCTTGAACGCGCCGCCGACCCGACACGCGACCCGGTCGCCGGCCAGACCCAGCGCACTCGCGGCCTGCGGCCACGCCTGAATCATCTCGAACTCCCAATAGGGCCAGGTGTGGGTACCCGACGGCCGGTACACGGCCTGCCCGGGAATCCCCTTGCGGTTCAACTCGATCGCGAACTGCTGCGACGTGACCCGGCTCAGCACCTCGAGGCCGACGCCGGAATAGTTGGTCGCCAGCATCGGGATGTCCGACGGTTTGTCGTGTGCGCCGATGAGTCCGTTGCCGGATGAGATGTAGAGACTCGTGCCCTGGAGCTTCTCCGCGAGCAGATAGGGGTCGTGCTCCTTCCAGGCCGGATCGCTGGGCGGACCGAACATCTTCATCGAGTCGTAGCCGCCGCCGTCGCGCAGCGCGAACTGGATTGCCTGCGGCATGCCGTACGAGGTCATCTGCAGGATGCCGGAGAACGACGCCGCGAACTTGTAGAACCCGGGGTTGCGGGCGGCGAGCATCATCGCCGCCGAACCGCCCATAGAGAGCCCCTCGATTCCGCGTACATCGGTCGAGCGCCACTGCCCCTCCAGGATCGGCGGCAACTCGCGGATCAGGAAGGTCTCCCACTTGTAGTTCTTGCCTCGATCGGGTTCTTTCCAGTCGGTGTAGAAGCTCGACTCACCGCCGATGGGCAGGATGACGTTGACGTTCTTGTCCTTGTAGAAGTCGACGACCTTGGTGTTGATCACCCACCCGCTCTGGTCGTCCTGCGCACGCAGGCCGTCGAGCATAGTCAACTGCGGGAACGAGGCGCGCGGCTTCGCATACCAATCACGGGCGAGCAGGATCTGCACCTGGATGTTGGTGTTCATCGACGGTGAATAGACCCACAGCGCGACGCGACGGTCGGTGTACCAGTAGGTGTTGACGACCTTGCCCGGCTTCGCCTCCGGTGGTGGTGGAGGTGCCTCCTGGGAGGTCGTGGGAGGCGGTGCCGGTTCCGCTCCGGCGGGGACCCCGCCCGCGAGGACCAACGCGATCGTGGCGGCACACACCGCCACGATCGTTGCCACGGTCCCACGTCCGCGTGGCCGGTTCCCCCGTGTGCCGACCACCCGCTCAGCTCTCACCGTTCGCCGCATTGTCTTCTGAACTCCTTCGCCCCTGTCCGTTGGCGTTCTGATACGGATACGGAGCCCGACTGGTTCCCCGCCAGTCACACAAGCATCACTAACAACAAACGCCTCAGGTGTTTCTTACACGACGAGGGGTGTCGATGTACGCGCGCCACGCTGTGACACGAGTGAACAATGTGATTTCAGAGGTTTCTAGCAACACAAACGCCCCGCCCGGGGTAGTCCCGGGCGGGGCGTTCGATGAGCTCAGATCAGCGGAAGAAACCGCGGTTCTTGGCGTTCCAGACCATGTCCTGCCAGTAACCCCACGCGTGCGTTCCGTTGGCGTAGTAGGTCATCAGCGGGATGCCCTGGACAAATGCAGCCGCCTCGAAGGCCTTGGCCTGCGTGAACGCGAGCAGTTCCAGCGTCGAACCCTTGAACAGGTCGTCGAAGACGTTGGGCAGTGCGTTGTAGCGGCCGAACAGGCCGTTGCCGGAGCCGACGAAGAGCTTCATGCCGCGCATGCGGTTGAGATTCCAGAACGGGTCGTTGTCGAACCAGCGGAAGCTCCACGGCGGGCCCCACATGCAGTCGATGTTCCACGGCTTGGGGTCGACGTCGAGCATCGCGAGACGCAACGCGGTCCGCATACCGGGAGCCGTCAGGAAGTTGTAGCCCGACAACGAACCTGCGCGGTCGAAGGCGGCGCGGTTCTGGGCGGCGAGCACCAGTGCGGCGTTGCCGCCAGACGAGATGCCCATGATGGCGTACTTGCGGCTGGCGCCGACGCGGAAGCCCTTGCGATCCAGCGCGGGCACCAGGGTGCGGTTGATGACGCAGTTCCAGCGGTAGCGGTATCGCTGACCGTTGAAGTTGCTCGGCGCATCCCAGTCGGAGTAGAAGCTGGCGGGCCCGCCGATCGGCTCGACGACGTTCACGCCGGAGCGGACCATCTCCTGGACGTTGGTGTTGATCTCCCAGCCGCTGTAGTCGTACTGGGCACGCATACCGTCGAGCATGATGACGGTCTTGTAATTGCCCTTACGCTTCCAGGCACGCACTTTGACCGAGGGCATCCCACAGCCGTTGACGTAGAACTCCTGCTTGCCGAACTGGGTGCCGCCGATCCGGGCGTCGGCCTGGCCGGCCCCCACCACGACTCCGGCGAGGCCGAAAACGGTCATCAGGGCAACAGTGGCGGCGATGAAGCGATTGCCCAACCGGTGCCGGCTGGGCTTTCGCGGCTGGTTCACAGCTTCGCGCATGGACTCAAATCTCCCTCGTCAACCGGTCTGACCTGGGGTTCTACCCCAGCTTGCCAGCCGGATCGGTTTAGCGACCACAGTCGCCCGTCCCCCCGAAAGCATCTGGCGAAACGAGAATTCTCAGCTCTTTCTTGAGCTTTGTTCACCGTTTCGGCAGCCTATTGCAATCCCAGAGGACAGACAAACCGTGTGATCGCAGTCACACAGCGGCCGTCGAAGCAGGCCTGGTCATTCGACCAGACCACTCGACGACGAACTGAGTATCGCCGCGGTCCGCGGGAACGTTACCGATTCGAGACATGCTTCGGCAACACGAGGTTCGTGTCGGCGGTCAAGGCCACGCAGGAAAGCTGTACGCCTCAACCCGGCGAGGTGCACCGTGCGCTTGACTGACCTCCCGCGTACAGATTCCCGGAGGGCGAACGGGGTGCGGCGGAGTCGACTCAATTCGGTGGCAACGGCGTCAGCGGCGGCGGGATCGGCAATCCGCATCGCTGCAACTCGTACTCGGGATTGCGTTCGATCCGGTAGTCGGTGAACCGGAACGACTCCCGCAGATTGTGCTTGAACCGTGCCCACGTCCACGGACCCGTGAAGGAGGCCTCGCGGTCCTTGGTCTCCGGGCAGGTGAGAGCCACTTCCGCCTGCCGGACGGTGTCCTCGTCGAGGTAGCCGGGCAGCACCGGGCGTCGGGGATAGGCACCCGAATCGGCGACGACCCACTCGCTCGGCAGGATCTTGTCGTGACCGATGCGACCGTCCTCGAGACGTTCGGTATGGGCGGCCAACGGATAGGCAAGACCCATCTGGTCGATGACCCGCACGTCGAGCGGTGCATTCATGCTGGTCATGCCGAGATTGAGGAAGTAGACGGTGACCTTGCGCTCCGCGCCCTTGGGCATCACGCCCGGCATCCGGGCGACGTACCACTCGTCGTAACTCGACGACGGCAGGATGACACCACCCTCCTCGCGATACTTGTCGATCATCTCGACCATCGCCCGCATGCGGGGATAGTTCAGGTAGTCCTCGGCGGTCACCGGGTTCTCGTTGCCCATGTTGGTGACGTAGAACCGGCGCTCGTCGACGATGCCGCTGCGCCCGATGTCGATGCCGGCATTCGGCAGGGAGTTCTCGTGACAGGTGATCGCCCAGACGAGCGTCGTCACCCACAATGCCGCCATCAGAGTCGCCCCGACCAGTTGAGCCCGGATACGACGACGGTCAGGCGCACGGTCAACGGTTTCCGACGCACCGTCAACGCTTTCCGACGCACCGTCAACGCCCTTCGAGGCTCGCTCCGCTCGCACCTCAGGGAGCGGAACCTCCTCGTCAGCGGGGGTGGGGGTGCGCCGGAACGCCGCGCGAACATGTGCGGGCACGGTCACCGGAACCACCATCACCGGCAGCAGCAGCGTGAACAGAGACACCAGCAGCACGCGCCCGTGCATGAAGTCGCCACCTTGGCGGATCCAGTAGATGCCGCCGATGAGGCCGGCGATCACCACGGTGATCACCACAGCCTTGGGGGTCTGCAGTCCGCGCGACCAACCGCCGAGCCGGGTCCTCAGCGACACAGGTCCGGCGCCGGGTTCGGTGTCGGGTCGCTCGCGCATCCGCGCTCCGACCGTCAGGAGCACTCCGGCGATCACGGCCAGGATCACCGGCAGGACCAGCACATACGGCCCGAACAGGTTGCCGAGGTAGACGAAGCCCTGATGCCACTTGGCGCCGCTGGCGTCCTTGGCGACCGCCGGGTTGGGCACCAGCAACGCGTAGTAGCCCATCCGGAAGATCTGGTAGCTCACCGGCACGATCGCAGCCGCCACCACGACGCCGACCCGCATTTTCGCGCCCAGCGGCGCGAGGAAGACCAGAACCAGGACCAGGCCGCCGAGTACGGCCAATTCGGGACGGACCAACGGCGCGAGCCCGGCCGTGAATGCCAACAAGAGAGTGAACGCTGCCGCGGAGCGGGTGCCCGTCGGACCTCGCCGGGCCCAGGCCACCGCCTGGCACCAGAGCACCGCCACCCAGAAGATGCAGAGGCCGTTCTCGAGGCCGCTCGTCGCGAAGTCGCGGGCGGGCGGAACGGCGATGTAGACGATCGAGCCGAGCGGAAGCAGCAGCGTCCAGCCGTCGCCGGTCAGGCCACCGAGTCGCGAACCCAGAAGGCGCGCAGTGCCGTACATGGCGATCGGGATGGCCGACACCGACAGCACCAGAGCAACCCACAGCGCGACATATTCGAGTTGCCCGTCGGTGACCCACGCCCAGAACCACAGTAGGTAGGTCCAGGCGGTCGACGTGTTGGCCTCGACGCGCTCACCCGCGTTGAACACCGGGCCGTTGCCCGCGAACAGATTGCGCAGGGTGCGTAGGACGATCAAACCGTCGTCGGCGATCCACCGCCGCTGCCAGGCGCCGATGGCGAAGAACGTGCTGACCGCGATCGCGCCGACGGCAAAACTGATGACCGGAACCCACTGGCGTGAACCCCACGCACGAATCCCGCGTCGGCTGCCGTCCGTCGAGACCTCGTCGACGGCGGAATCGGCAGCGTCGTCGGTGTGCTCGTCGGTTACCCGGTCGATCCGGGTGGTCGGCTGGTCGTCGAGAACGAGATCGTCGGACTCTTCATCCTGGAGATCTCGCTGATCAGGAGACTGCATAGACCGCGACACCCACGCATACTATCCACGCGACCGCCAGCAGTTGCAGAACCCGGTCTCCGAGCACGATCTCCTCGGGCTCGCCGGCCTCGCCGCCGTCGATGTCGACCGCATAGCGGAGAAGGGCGATGGTGACGGGCACCATCGACGTCGCGTACCAGACGTTGGTGTCGTGAGAACCCTTGTCGAAGGCCCACAGTCCGTAGAAGACGACCATCGCCGTGGCCGAGAGAGTCCAGATGAACCGCAGGTAGGTGGTGGTGTAGTACTCCAGCGACTTGCGGATCTTTGCCCCGGTTCGTTCGGCCAGCTGCAACTCCGCGTACCGCTTGCCTGCCGCCATGAACAGCGAGCCGAAGGCCATGACCAGCAAGAACCACTGTGACAGCTCGATCCCGGCGGCCACACCACCGGCGATAGCACGCAGCAGGAAGCCCGACGACACGATGCAGATGTCGATGACGGCCTGATGCTTGAGCCCGAAGCAGTAGCCGAGTTGAATCACCAGGTAGACCGCGATGGTGGTGGCGGTCTGCCAGTTGGCCAGGAACGACACTCCGATGGACGCGGCGGCCAGGACGACGGCCAGCGCGAAGGCGAGGTTGCGCGGCACCACGCCGGCCGCGATCGGACGGAACCGTTTGGTCGGGTGGTTGCGATCGGCTTCTACGTCGAGTGCGTCGTTGATCAGGTAGATCGACGACGCGACCAGGCAGAACGCCACAAAAGCGATCCCAACGCGTGCCATCGCGGCACCGTTGGTCAAGGAGTCGGTGCCCGCTGCCAGTGGCGCGGCGAGAACCAGCACGTTCTTGACCCACTGACGCGGGCGCACAGCCTTGATCAGTCCGGTCGCCAGATTCTTCGGCGGTCCGATGACCTTGCCGTGCTCGATCGGCTCCTCGCTCATGCGTTCTCCCTGTTCCTCGACACCCGCCCAGCCCTCAACTGACGCGCGACGGCCGGTACGGCTGCCCGCGCCGTCTGCCCGGGCAGCAGGGCAAGCGCAGATGCGCGCACCGCGAACGCAGCGGCCCGCGTCGAGCGTGGATGGGCCGCCGCACCGTTGGCCGCGCGCTCGATGAGCGCGTCGCCCGCGGTGATCGCACCCGCACTCAGTGCACCGATCACCGCGCCCGCCGCGACGTCGCTCGGATAGTGCACACCGAGAACGAGCCGCGAGGTGAGCATAGGCGGAACCAGCGCGGCCGGGAGCAGCCACCTCGGCAAACCGGCGGCGCGCCCGATCAGGATCGCTGCGGCGGTGGTCGAGGTGGCGTGGCTCGACGGGAAGCTCAGGCGGCTCGGCGTCGACACCCCGACCACGATCCGCGGGTCGTGCGGGCGCTTGCGCCGCACGATCCGTTTGATGACGACCGACGCGGCGTGTGCACCGAAGGCACCGACACCAGCCTCGACCCAACGCCGCTCGGCGGCGGAATCGCCCCGGCGGACGGCCAGACCCCAGCCGACGGCACTGATCGCCAGCCAGCCGAAAGCGTGCTCCCCGACATGCGACAGTCCCCGCGCGGCGGGCAGCACGCCGGGGGAGTCGGCGAGCGCGTCCTGGATCGCGACGAGTGCGGCGACCTCGCCCCGCGGTTCGCTCAGCTCTGCACCATCGACCCGCTCAATCGATTCCGAAGACACGCGCCCAACTCTCTTTGCCGGTCAGTTCCGCGTGCGCGGCCCGATACTGTTGCTTCATCTCCGGGAACCTCTCCCGCACTTCCTTCACCAGCGCGAAGTATTCCCGTCCGAGCGCGATCATCTTGTCCCGGTCGCGTTGCCGGTAGACGACGCCACGCCCGTCCGCAGTGGTGACGGTGACCCCGTCGACTCGGCCGAGGCTGAACCACCGCGCCTCGATCGGAGGGTAATTCGCCTGCGGCACTTCGTGATGCCGCGGGTCGGCGGGCCGGGCGTTGTTCCGCACGCTCGCGAGAAGGGCCTTGGCCTTGGCCAGTTTGCCCTGCGGCGGACGGGTGCCCAGTGCCGTCGCCATCCCCGACGTCGGGGGCAACTCGGTTGCCGAGGCGAGTACGACGGCGTCCGGGAACTGCTTACGCATCTGCGCCACCTTGGGCAGCGCCGTCGGCAGCAGTTCGCGGATGTGATGCGGTCCGGCGAGGAAGTCGCGGATCGCTTCGCTCTGGATCGCGACCGTCGAATACTCCAGACACAGAAGATGTTTGGCTGCCGCCTTGGTCATCGAGCGCAGAATGCCGTTGATCGGCCCGTCGTGATGGATCGCCGCGACCACCAGACGGTTCCGCAGATGGAAGTACGCCTGCCAGTCGATTGCGTCGTCCTTGTCGCTCCAGGCCATGTGCCAGATCGCGATTCCCGGAACGGTCGCCGTAGGGTATCCGGCTTTGGCTGCGCGCAGGGCGAATTCCCAGTCGTCCCACTTGATGAACAGCGGCATGGGCAGACCGATGGTCTCCGCGCACTCACGCGGGATCATGCACATCCACCAGCCATTGCCCTCGACATCGATGCGCCGGTGCAGGTTCTTCGAATTGTCCCGGTCGCGCAGAGGGTATTTCGAGAAGTTGTGGTCGTATTCGACGAACGGCGCCGCGGTCCACATGAACCGGTCGCGGTCGATGACCTCACCCATGCAGTGCAGATGGCTGCGGTCTTGCAGGTTGAGCATCTGCCCACCGACCAGCATCGGCGTCTTGGCGAACCTCGACAAGGCGAGCGCACGCAAGATCGAATCGGGCTCGATGGCGATGTCGTCGTCCATGTAGAGCACGTACGGGCTGTCGGTGAGACGCAATGCCTCGAACATGATGCGGGCGTATCCGCCGGATCCGCCGAGGTTGCCCTGATCGAAGATCCGCAGGCGATCACCAAGGCGCGCAGCGGCTTCGGTGTAACCGGTCTCGTCAACCACCTTGCGGGTGCCCTGATCGGGCATCAGCACCGCGTCGATGACGTCGTCGACCAGCGGGTCGGAGGTCAGCGCGGCGAGTGCGGCGACCGCGTCGTCCGGCCGGTTGAAGGTCGGGATGCCAACCGTGACGCCCACCCGGTCCTGACCGTCGGGCGCATCGACGGGTGCGTACCAGCCCGCCGAGACGATCTCGGTGTCGGTGTCGGTGGTGACGTCGAACCAGATCCAGCCGCCGTCCTCGAACGGCCCGAGGTCGAGCTCGAATTCCGCTACGCCACGCCCGGTTTCGTCGGTGGCGATGAGATCGCCGCCGATCCCGATGCGGGAGCCGTCGATCTTGGAGCGGTAGAGATCCACCCGGCACGAGCCGATGACCTCGACGCGCAGGACGACGGAATCCAGGATGCTCCACCGGCGCCAGTACGACGCCGCGAAGGCGTTGAAGTAGGTCTCGAAACTGACCTGCGACTCCGCACCGAGCAGCACCGACGTCCGACTCGGCGCATGCGCGCGCCGGGCGTTGCGGTCATCCTCCACCAGGTACAGCGAGCGCACGTCCAGCGGTTCGCCGGCGCGCGGGAAGATCACCCGCTGCAGAAGGGATTTCGCGTTCGACGGCCCGGAACCGGCGGTCGGGATCTCGGATTGGGTCACGGGGCTCAGACTCATCTACTCTCCGCTGTCTTCGGTCAGGGGCGCACCGTCGGCGAGGTGCGGCGCCAGCGTGTTGTCGAACATGGTGAGCGCACTCGCGATCGCCATGTGCATGTCCAGGTATTGATAGGTGCCCAGGCGTCCACCGAAAAGCACCTTGGCCGATGCGGTTTCGTCTCGGGCCAGCTCGCGGTAGGCCGCGAGGGTGGCCCGGTCCTCGGGGGTGTTGATCGGGTAGTAGGGCTCGTCGTCGTCGTTGGCGAACCGTCCGTACTCACGCATGATGACGGTCTTGTCGGTCGGGTACGAGTCGCGCTCCGGGTGGAAGTGGCGGAACTCGTGAATCCGGGTGTAGGGGACGTCGGCGTCGTTGTAATTCATCACCGGGGTTCCCTGGAAGTCCCCGGTGTCGAGTACCTCGGTCTCGAAATCGAGTGTGCGCCAACCGAGTCGGCCTGCCGAGTAGTCGAAGTAGCGATCCAGCGGACCGGTGTAGACCACCGGGGCATCGGGATTGGCGGCGCGCAGGTCGTCGCGTACGTCGAACCAGTCAACGTCCAGCCGCACCTCGATGCGCTCGTCGGCCGCCATCTTCTCCAGCCATGCGGTGTACCCGTCGACCGGCAACCCCTCGTAGGTGTCGTTGAAGTAGCGGTTGTCGAAGGTGTAACGCACCGGGAGGCGGGTGATGTTGCTCGCCGGCAGGTTCTTCGGGTCGGTCTCCCACTGCTTGGCGGTGTAGTGCTTGACGAAGGCCTCATACAGGGGGCGGCCGATCAGGCTGATCGCCTTCTCCTCGAAGTTCGCCGCCTCCTTGGTGTCGAACTCGGCCGCCTGCTCGGCGATCAGCGCACGCGCCTCGTCGGGGCTGTAGTACTTGCCGAAGAACTGCGCGACCAGACCGAGCCCCATCGGGAACTGGTAGGCCTGACCGGCGTGCATCGCAAAGACGCGGTGCTGGTAGCCGGTGAAGTCGGTGAACTGGTTCACGTAATCCCACACCCGCTTGTTGGAGGTGTGGAACAGGTGCGCACCGTACTTGTGGATCTCGATGCCGGTCGTCGGCTCGGGTTCGGAGTAGGCATTGCCGCCGATGTGCGGGCGACGCTCGAGGACCAGGACCCGTTTGCCCAGCTGGGTCGCCGCCCGCTCGGCGACGGTGAGTCCGAAGAATCCGGATCCGACGACGATCAGGTCATAACTGGTATCGGCTGCCACGGGTGTTCAGGGTAACGGACGTAACCTGAGGATTCTCCGAGCCACCACGGCCCCGATCACAACGTTGCCCTACCAGTCGCGCCTCCCCCCGGTAAGGTAGGAACACATCGGTCTGAAGACACGCGGCCCGTGACACCCATCCCACTCGATCAGGGGACCGCGTGACGCCTTCACAGCCTGCCGACCTCTCCCAACGCCGTTTCGGCACCGAACCGATCCACTCCGTCACCGTGGTGGTGCCCGCACACAACGAGCGGCACACCCTGCGACCGTGTGTCGACGCGCTCTGCGCGGCCGCGGCGGCGGTGCCCGTGCCGGTCGAGATCATCGTCGTACTCGACGCCTGCGACGACGATTCCGCCTCGGTGCTCGGACCCGGTGTCACGGCGGTGAGCATCGACGCTCACAACGTCGGTGCCGCCCGCCGCGCGGGTTTTGCCGCGACTCAGAGATCCGGCCCGACGGCCACCACGTGGTTCGCCACCACCGACGCCGATTCCACCGTCCCCGAGGACTGGCTCTGCACGCATCTGGACGCGGCCGAGGCGGGCACCGACGCGTATGTCGGCACGGTCACCCCCGACGGTTTCGGCCAGTGGCCCGACGACCTCGAGGTGCGCTACCTCGAGCGGTATTCGCACCGCCCCGGACATCGACACGTGCACGGAGCGAACCTCGGTGTGCGCGCCTCGTCGTATGTGGCCGTCGGCGGTTTTCGACCGCTGGCGGTGCACGAGGACGTCGATCTCGTAGACCGCCTGCAGGCACTCGGCAGCTCGATCACCCGGTGCGCAGCAGCGCCGGTGCGCACGTCGACACGCGTGGCGAGCCGGGTGGGCGAGGGATTCGCGGCCTATCTGCGCAAACTGGCCACCGAGGCTGCCCAATGAATGCGGGGGCCGCGTTCGCCGCGGTCACAGCCGACCGGTTCGGCCTGCCCCGACCCGGGTCAGGACACACCGGCGAGCGGTTTGCCGCGCTGGCCCGGGCGTGCACGGACGACATCGCCACCGGCCGGCTGATCGAGGCCCATGCGGACGCCGACGCGATCCTCGGCGAGATCGGCGGAGCGTCGGTCGGGCCGGGAGAATTCTGGGGGGTGTGGGCGGCCGACCCACCCAACACCCAAGTCAATGCGTTGGGCAGCGACGACGAATGGGAGCTGTCCGGCACCAAACAGTGGTGTTCCGGAGCGCAGCACTGCACCCATGCGTTGATCACCGCGCACACGGAGCTCGGGGATCGGTTGTTCGCCGTCGAACTCGGTCAGGGCGGGGTGCGGGCCGACCCTTCGGTGTGGAAGACCGACGCCATGCGCGGGTCGAACACCTGCACGGTGATGCTCGACCGTGTGCGGGCCCACCCGGTGGGCCCACCAGGTGCATATCTCGAGCGTCCCGGGTTCTGGCATGGGGCGATCGGGGTGGCGGCGTGCTGGTTCGGTGGTGCTCGCCGGGTGGCGGCGCCGCTCTACCGCGCTGCCATTCGTCGCGACGACCCCCTGCTGCGGATGCATCTCGGGGCCGTCGACGCGGTCCTCGCCGCGGGCTGGGCACAGTTGCAGGACGCCGCCCGACGCATCGACGCCGACCCTCACGAATCCACCAAACGCCTGGCCCACCAGGTCCGCTGGTCGATCGAGCAGGTGGCCACCACCGTCATCGACCGCACCGGCCGGGCGCTCGGTCCCGGACCGCTGGCCGCCGATGGTGACCACGCTCAGGCCGTCGCCGATCTCATGGTGTACATCCGGCAGTCGCACGCCGACCGTGACCTCGTCGTTCTCGGTTCACTGGCCGGGGCAGCCATTCCGGGCCCGACGGCGACAACACCGGACACAGTCCTGCCGGCCACCCGAAACGGGCAGGCGCGGTGAGCGTCTCGGCGGCGCGATTCGCCGCGGTACCGCCGTCGGACACCGGCACCGCCGAACCCGAGTGGGCGAAGTGGCTGGACCGACAGGGCCCGTGGGCCCGCCCACGGTTCGACGTCGAGGTTCTGGTGGTGCTGGCTGCCCATCCCGACGACGAGGTACTCGGAGCAAGCGGAATGATGTCGGCGGCCATCGCCGCGGGCGTACACGTGGTGACCGTTTGCCTGTCCGACGGGGCCGGCTCTCATCCGGGATCACCGACGATGTCACCGCCCCAGCTCGCTGCGCGCCGGCACCTCGAGCTCGACGCGGCAGCCGCCATCCTCGGACTCGACCCACCGCGATGGTGCGGACTGCCCGATGGTGGGCTCGACAATCGGGAACCGGAGATGGTCGGCATCGTCGGCTCGCTGCTCGACGAATATCGCAGCAACCGCGTCGGCCTGCTCTCGGTGTGGGCTCACGACGGCCATCCCGATCACGAAGCGGTCGGCCGCTGCGCCCAGGCAATCGGTACCGAGCGCGGCATCCCGGTGTGGATGTACCCGGTGTGGATGTGGCACTGGGCGCGCCCGGGCGACCCCTCGATTCCCTGGCACCGGTTGCGGGCCCATCCCCTCGACGAGGGAGTACTCGAGGTGAAGCGGGCGGCGGTTCGCGCATTCGAATCCCAGCTGCGACCGTTGTCGGACGCAGCTGAGGATCGGGCGGTCCTGAGCGCGCACATGTTGTCTCACCTGCTGCGTGACCGAGAGTTCGTCTTCGAATGAGTACGCCCGGGCCCGACGTGCGCGGGAATCTGCCGCGTTCGTACTTCGACGCGATGTACGAGTCGAGCGACGATCCGTGGGGATTCGCGAGCCGCTGGTATGAGCAGCGCAAGTACGGATTGACGCTGGCCATGCTCTCGTCGCCGCGATACCAGTCGGCATTCGAACCCGGATGCTCGATCGGCGTGTTGAGCCAAGCGCTGGCCGCTCGATGCGATCGCCTGTTGTGTACCGATGTCAGCGAACGCGCTGTCGACCTCGCACGCGAACGTCTGCGGGGAGCCGATCATGTGTGTCTGCAGGTCGGCGATGCGTTCACGCAGTGGCCGGCGACCAGCTTCGACCTCATCGTCGTCAGCGAATTGCTGTACTACCACGATGAACAGGCCTTGCCGAGGCTGATCGCGCGGTTGGCCAAGTCGTTGACACCTCGCGGCGAACTGGTCGCGGTTCATTGGCGCCATCACGTCGCCGAGTACCCGTCGTCCGGAGATGCCGTACATGACGCACTCTCGGAATCACCGGGCCTGAGTCGCCGGGCAACGTACACCGACAGCGACTTCAGGGCCGACTCGTTCACGCGTCGGGACACGCAACGGATTCCATGGGTGGCCGAGCGCGACGGACTCGTGGGAACGCAGTTCCGGCGCCTGTGGTGAATTTCTGGTGCACGACATTAGGATGTATTGGCCGACGGGGTGGTTATCGGGTGCGGTGAGGATGCGACCCGCCTGGCATACAAGGAGGATGACCGTGCAGGCAGATGACCGATCTGACATGACCCGGATCGCGAACGAGTTGCGGGCTCAAAGCGACGACACCGAAGCGGTGTTGCGCAAGATGTCGAAGTACGCGGTCGACACCCTCCCCGGCGCGGAATACGCAACAGTCACCCTGGTACGCGGAGGGGTCATCGAATCCCCGGTGATCGTCGGCGATCTCGGCGGAAAGTCCGATGAGCTCCAGCGCGAGTTCGACGAGGGACCGTGCGTACGTGCCGCCGTCGATGACGAGACGATCTGGGTCGAGGACATGCGGATCGAGCGCCGCTGGCCGCGTTTCGCCCCGGCCGCCGCAGCTCTGGGCATCCGGTCGATGGCGTGCTTCTGCCTCTACATCGAAGGCAACGACTTTGGCGCCCTCAACCTGCACAGCACCGAGCCGAATTCCTTCGGCAAGGATTCGCGCCTGCTCGGCGAATTGTTTGCCGCTCACGCAGCGACCGCCTTCGGTGCGGTTCGGGAGAAGGAACAGTTGCGGGCGGCACTCAGTTCACGCGACATCATCGGGCAGGCAAAGGGCATGCTGATGGAGCGGTACCAGATCGATGCCACGGCCGCGTTCTCGCTTCTGGCGCGACTCTCTCAGGACACCAACACCAAGCTCGTGGACATCGCACTGCAGATCGTGGACGCAGGCCCGGGAGCCTGAGTTCCGCCGGCCCGGCGCGAGGTGGTCAGCGCAGGGCGTCGCGCTTGGGGAAGCCGAGCACCGCGATCCCGCCGCGGGCTTGATAGCGCTGCAGTCCGCGGCCGGCGAGGGCATGCGCGCCGGTCTGCCGGCTGAAGTACATGATGCCCTTCTCGAAGACCTGGATGACGCCGGCCGCGTCTGCGGTGAGGGTCGGCACGCCGATCGCCTTGCCCAGCGGTCCGAGTACGCCACCGAGGTCGGTGAACTTGCCGCTCAGCGCGGTTGTCGCGATCGAGAGCAGCTGTGACGAGCCAGGGATGATCTGGTCGGCGAGTCCGTTGAGGCTGCCCAGATCGAGACTTCCGGCGCCACCGCTCGGACCGACCGGCGGTCGCACGATCTTCGGTTTCGTCGCCTGTCCCTGCACCGAGAAGAACGACGACTTCAGCTGCAGCATCGTCCGCGCCTGCTCGCCGGTGACCTCCTTGGTGCCGCCGGAACCGACCGCGCGCACCTTGAGCGCGCGACCGTTCTCGGCGCCGAGTCCGTTGGCCTCGACGACCTCGAAACTGCGCAGCGCGCCGACGCCGAACGCGGAGCCGATGCTCCCGGCACTCACCGTCGCCGTCCAGTTGTGGTTCGGTGAAGCCGTGTCGCCCTCGTCGGCGACGGCGGGGAATCGTCCGCCCGCCGTGAAGCCGCCGGTCGACGCGGAGAATTCGGTGAACGCCGGTTGACCGTTCTGACGCAGGATCTGGCCGGTGGTCGCGTCGGCCGCGACATTTGTCCGACGATCCTCGCTCGCGACGCCGCCGTAGACCTGTGAGTTCTGGGTGTCGTCGATCTTCTTGCCGCCGGCGATGGCGGCCAGCGCGTAGGTGCGCGCGACGACGGCTTGCGCCTTCAGCGCCTCCATGCCGCCGGAGTCACCCCAGGCGGGCACGCTCTCCTTGGGGATGACGCCCTTGACGTAGTCGTCGATGTGCAGCCGGTTGACGACGCGGCCGCCGTCGAGTCCGAGTGCCCCGCGGTAGGCCGTGTTGGACCCGCAGAATTTGAGGAAGTCGCGCGCCGGTCGAGAGGGCGCCATGCTGATCGGCTCGACGAACGGTGCCGTCAGCCGCACGGTCCGAATCGCGCCACCGCCGCAGCCGCTCATGATGGTGGCCGTGGTCCCGGACAAGCTGACCGCTTGTCCGGGAGCCACGGTCTGGCCACCGACTCGCATCCCGGCGTCCGCGTGCACATTCACCGAGTTCTGACCGGTGAGTCTCACCGTGATCTCGGGCCTGTCCACCTTCCCCGCGGTGGTGCCGCCGTAATAGTGGCGCAGAATCTGACTGGCAGGCCAGCCTTTTCGTGCGTATCCGTAGGCACCCCACTGACCCATACCGCGCCCGTGGCCGTGCCCATGTCCAATCAGCGTCACCGTCGAACCCACAGAGAGTTCCACGTCCTGACTCATGGTCGATCCCGCGACCGCCAGCCCGCCGGCCAACAGCGCCGGCGCCAATCCGAAGGCCGTCCAGGACAGCGTGCGCCGACGGGCATGGCGAGGCCGTACACCCGGCGCCATACCCGACAACCACGTCATCGGACGGAACTTCTGCACTGACGGAAACACATCCCTGAGTTGGACACTCGCCTCAGACGTAACGCCTGTGACTGGTGTGACGATTGAGACTTAAGTGACCATAGTGAACTCACTCGGTTCACAACAACCCCAGAAGATAACAACAGCATCACGAGTTGCCACGCGCGGCGTGTGTGCACGAAGACGCGGCATCCTCGCCTCCACGATGACTCCCGGATCGACCATTCGGACCAACCGGACACACCTGCCCCGTTCACTTGAGGAGCCCCTGTGCGCTATGCCCGACCGAAACCGTCGATCGTGCTGGCCACGATCGCGATCGTTGCCGTGGCGAGTCCGCTCGTGGTCAGTGTGAGCAAACACGATCCCGAGCTGGTGGATCGCACCAAGAAGGTGGCCGACACCACGATCGAGCAGGTACCACTGCGCGATCTGTCGACCGTCGTGCTCGACATGGCGTCGTCGGGCCTCGGCGCCGCCGGCATCAAGCTGCCCAAGATCGACCCGAACCAGTTCCCGCTGCCCGACCTGACCGTGCCGCTCCCTTCCGGTCTCGTCCCCACGGCCACGCCTTCGGATTCCAGTTCGACGTCGACGAGCAGCTCGCCCACCGCGACCACCACGACGTCCTCATCTCCGGATTCGACCTCCACATCGACGACTACCACGACGTCGGATTCGACCTCGACGACGACAACGACCTCGACGACGTCCGGCACACCCCGATCCACGGCCCGAGCACGCGCGCCCCAACCCCGCATGGCCGACGGCAGGCCCGTGGGCGCGGCGGTCACAACGCTTCGTCGGAGCACCCCGATCAAGATGCTCGCCTTCACCTGGGACCGCCCGGTCGACGTCGACATGTTCGTTCGCGCCAAGCGTCCGAATGGGCGATGGGGTGCATGGACCGCGCTCGAGCAAGCAGCTGGGAGCGAAGCGAGCCCCGACCACCCGGCCGGCACCGAACCCATCTGGATCGGCAACGCACGCGAGGTGCAGATCGCCGCGACCGACAACGGCCTGGCCATCCCCGCGGCCGAACCGCAGGGCGGCGGACCGGCCCAGCTGGCCATGGGCTCGGCCAGTGAGATCATCACCAAGCTCGTCACCACCGCACTGTCGGCCATCAAGGCAACCCTGATCAGCCCGGAATCGATTCTGTCCCTTGGCTCTTCGCTGCTAACACCGCTACTCGGCGGCCCCTCGGTGGTGGCCCGCGCGCAGTGGGGCGCCGACGAGGCCATTCGTTGTTCTCAGCCCACGTTCTCGCCGACGGTCCGCGGGGCGATCCTGCATCACACCGCCGGTTCCAACGAGTACACCGCGGCGCAGTCGGTGGAGATCGTCCGCGGCATCTACGCCTACCACGCCCGCACCCTCAACTGGTGCGACATCGGCTACAACGTGCTCGTCGACAAGTACGGCCAGATCTTCGAGGGCGCGTTCGGCGGACTGGACCGCAATGTCGAGGGCACGCACACCGGCGGATTCAACAAGTCGACGGTCGGGGTGTCGATGATCGGCAACCTCGACCAGACACCGCCCACCGGCGCGATGGTCGCCGCGGTGGCCCGGTTCCTGCGCTGGCGCCTCGGCAAGGCCGGGCTCAATCCCGGTGGGACGGCAAACCTGACCTCGGAAGGCTTCTCCGGCAGCAAGTTTCCCGCCGGCGCCCAGACCACCCTTCCGATGATCGCCGGGCACCGCGACTACAACAGCACGAGTTGCCCAGGCACACACGGCTACTCGGCTCTCGCACAGATCCGCGGCCTGGCCGGCGGTGCGTCCGTCAAGCCGCCGGAGTCGACGCCTTCTGCGACACCGACGAATCCGGTACCGGTCCCGTCCGCCTGACAAGTCCATTCGATCCCCTGAACTGAATCTGGGGGAACATCTCACGGGTTGCGATCACGCAAAGTTCATCTCTGTGACGATCTCGCGGCCGGCTCTACCGTCTGAGGAGTCACCCGCGACCGGCCACGCCGCCGATCGCTTCCTCGATCGTGAGAAGAGCCATGACCGACACTCTCGAATCCCCCTCTGCCACAACCATTTCTCGGCTGCACGTCCCCGAGCTCCACGAGCTTCCCGACAACCTACGCCAGCAACTCGGGTCGCTCGAACGTCAGCTCGGCTACATCCCCAACTGGGCCAGCGCGCTCAGCCTCGGTGGTGCGCACGCCGCACGGTTCAACGATTACATCCTCGGCCTTCTCGATCCGAACACCGGCCGACTGCCCTACGTCGACCGTGAGGTGCTCGCCACGGTGAGTTCTGCCGAGAACAAGTGCTCCTATTGCCGCCTCAACCACGCAGGCAGCCTCGGTGAGGCGCTCGGTGACCGCAAGCTCGGCACCCGAGTCGCCATCGACTACCGCGAGGTGCGTGAACTCTCGCCGCGGCACCGCACGCTCGCTCGCTTCGCAGGCAAACTCTCCTTGCATCCCGGTGAGATCGAGGACGCCGACATCGACGAACTGCGCGATCTGGGCCTGAACGACGAGGAGATCTTCGAGGCGGTGCACGTCATCTCGGCCTTCGCCGCCGCCAACCGGTTCACCATCTTCCTGCAGGTCACACCCGACGACCAGTTCTTCAACTGACTTGGCACACAAGGAGATCCACTCTCATGACGGCCACCACCGGAGCCTCGCTTCGCATCTCGCGCCTGCGCACGCCCACCGACGACCAACTCTCCCCCTCGGTCGCCGCACTCTTTGATCAGACCGAGAAGGAGTCCGGCTTCGTCCCGAACTGGCTTCGCGGCTTCGCACTCGACGAGGGGCATTTCGAACGCCTCAACGCCTACCTGTTCCCGCTCGTCCAGGGCGACCCGTCGGTGCCGAGTTCGATCACCCGACGTGAACGGGAGATCCTTGCGACCGTCGTATCGGTCCGCAACGGCTGCGCGTACTGCCACGCCCTGCACGTACATGAACTCGCCCAGTTCCTCGGCGATGCCTGGCTCGCACACCGCATTTCGCTCGACCACCGGGAAGTGCCCGAACTATCCGAGCGCGAACACTCCCTCATCGAACTGGCGTTGACGGTCACCGACGATCCCGGTGGCGTCTCCGACGACGACATCGAGGGCCTGCGCGGCCTCGGGCTCACCGACGCCGAGATCTTCGAAGCTGTCCAGATCACCGCAATCTTCAACGCCACCAACCGGATCTCCCTCGCTCTCGGGTTGCTGCCCGACCCGGAGATCTTCGACGGCGATCACACCGCCGCACATTCGTGACCAGGAGTAACCCATGACCAGCACCACCAGTCAAGCCACCACCGACTTCGTCCTCCCCGAGGACACCCTCGAGCGCTTCCGCGAGCGAGCTGTCACCTACGACCGTGAGAATCGTTTCTTCGCAGAGGATCTCGAAGAGCTGCGCGAGCTCGGCTACCTGCGGGCGGCACTCCCCCGCGAGCACGGCGGACTCGGCATCAGCCTGCACCAGCTGAATCTCGAGCAGCGTCGCCTGGCTGCGTTTGCGCCGGCCACCGCACTCGGGGTCAACATGCACCTGTACTGGACCGGCCCGCTGGCCGATCAGCTCAACGCCGGCAACAAGGAATTACTCTGGCTCGCAGAGGAAATCGTTGCCGGAAAGGTGATCGCCGCCGGCCACGGCGAACCGGGCAACGATCTCGTCATCGACGACTCCACGACCATCGCCACGCCGGTCGACGGTGGCTATCGCATCACCGGACACAAGATCTTCACCTCCCTGTCGCCGGCGTGGGATTGGCTGGGCGTGCATGCGCGCGACAACTCCGACCCCGACAACCCGAAGATCGTGCACACTTTCGTCCGGCGCGACGAGATCGGCGTGTCGACGGTCGAGACGTGGGACACGCTCAGCGTGCGCGCCACCGCCAGCCACGACACCCTCCTCGACGACGTCTTCGTCCCGAGTGAGCGCACCGTCGGAGTCCACGCCGTTGGTGAGCCACCGACCGGCTACGTCGCCGGTATCTTCCCCTGGGTTCTTCCGCTGCTGGGCAACATCTACCTCGGAATCGGGCGTCGTGCTTTGGATCTCGCGATCGCCTCGGCAACGTCGCGCACCGCGCTGAGCCTCGGGGGAGAATCGGTGGCGCACAAGCCGTTCACCCAGTATCACGTCGCCGAAGCGGAGTTCGCTCTCGAAGGCACCCAGGGACAGCTCGACCGGCTGACCACCCAGCTCACCGCGGGTGAGGATCTCGGTGACCGCGCGCTGCTGCGGCTGTTCGCGGCCAAGGAGAACGGCACCCGAACCGGACGCACCGTCACCGACCTCGCGCTCGAGGTCGCCGGGGCCGGAGCGCTGCACCGACGCAACGAGCTCGAACGTCTCTACCGCGACGTGCGGGCGGGCGCCTTCCATCCGCCGAACAGCGACAGCGCACGCACCTTCGTCGGGTCGTTCGCGCTCGGGTTGCTGTAGCCGTACAGGCTTTCGGCGCGGGGTCCCGCACAAAACTAGGGGAAGAACTTCCTCCCCTACTTCTTGAGTCCTCCGCGAGAAGTTCGG
>NZ_JAKWBF010000013.1 GCF_022513585.1 Gordonia gummivorans | reverse complement strand
TGGAGCCGATGACGGGAATCGAACCCGCGTATTCAGCTTGGGAAGCTGATGTTCTGCCATTGAACTACATCGGCGTGCGAGCGGTGAGACTCGCGATCGACAGCGTAGCAAATGGGTGACGGGGGATGTCGACGCGACGCCGACCGATTAGGCCGCTTCCAACTCCCTGGTCTCGGCTCGTTCTGCTTTGTATGCCCAGGCGGCGTAGAGGACTTCGGTGGTGTAGCCGAGGTTGAGGCGTCCGCCGCCGACGGGTGTGGTGGCGTCGGGTGCGATGTCGGGGTCTGGGTGCCATGGGTTGGGTGCCCGTGTCGGCGGTGCGGTGTCGATGGGTGTGCCGTCGGGGCGGTGGAAGGTGAAGTGCTGGTTGCCGTGGGCGGTGATGCCGAACACGCCGCGGTGCAGCGCGGCGTGGTGGGCTGAGCACAGCAGGATCAGGTTGTCGGGGTCGGTGGTGCCGCCCTTCGACCACGGGCGCACGTGGTGCAGGTGCAGGTGGCGGGTGCGCCCGCAGCCAGGATGGGCGCATTCGTGCTGGTCGCGGCCGGAGATCATCCGCACCAGCGCGGTGGTGGGTGGGCGGCGTTTACGTCCCCACCGCAGGGTGACGCCCTGACGTTTCCCGATCTCGCGGACCGATGCCCCGCATTCGAGGGTGTCGACCTCGGCGTCGGTCAATGCCGGGCCGTCTTCGAGGTGCGGGTCTTCGAGGTCGTCCTCGAGGGGCTTGTGGACGATGATCTCAGCGCCGCGGGTCAGTTCCGGAACGTCGGTCAGGGTGCGGGTGGTGTCGGCCATCGCGATGACGGCGGCGCTGATGTCGTGGGGCACTCCCCGCCATAGATCGATACGTTCTCCGGGTTCTTTCAGGTTGCCGTCGGTGGGACCAGCGGTTTCGGGGTCGGTGAGCGCGTTCCGCGGAACGTCGGCGTCACCGCTGGTGCGCAGGCGTTCGTACTCGGCGCGCACCACGGCGGCGAGGAACGCCGCGCCGTCGACCGGTGACAATCTGAGGGAGACCGACAGTGTGCCGTCGCAGTGCCACCGCCAATTGCCCTTGGATCGGCGCACCGCGGTCGGCTCCAGTGGCATGCCGGTGTCGGGGTCGAGGGCATCGATGTTGCGTATCGATTTCACGAGCCGTTCGACCTGGGCGGCGGTCGCCGACAGCGCCACGTTCAACAATTCGTTCTCGCGGATGGGGGTCGCGACGCGGGTGAGGGCGCGAACTTTGGAGTAGGTGAGGCGGCCTTCGGTGAACGCGGTCCGGATGGCGGGCAACGATGTGAGGGCGTGGGCGACGCGGACGTGGTCTTGGGCGGTGCGTCGGGACAGGCCGGTGCGCCAGGACAGCCAGTCGGCGCAGCTGCGGATGCCTTCGCCCGACCAGGCGCGGCGGGCGTCGAATTCGGCGAGGTACTCCAGGAACCTGGCGGTGAGAGCAGCGATCTGGCCGGCGTAGCCGACGACGCGGTCGGTCAGTTCCGTGGTGGAGAGTTGGTCGGCTGGTGTGTGGTCAAACATGGTGTCCGACAACGATGTCACCGCAGTGACTGGCATGGGCCCTCCCCGATGTGTGGATCTCGATCTCACTACGGACAAGGTATCGGTGGGTACCGACAGAATCGTTCCGCGGAACGTCGGGCTGTCCACAACCGCGTTCCGCGGAACGCCGGTGTGGTCGGAATTGGTGTGGGGTGCACTGACATTGTCAGGTCGCCGGGTTTCGATACGGCTCGCCCCGGGGGGCTCGCCTACTCAACCAGCAGAGGGGGGCGGCTGAACAGCAGAGGGGCATGGCTGAACAGCAGAGGGGCGTGGCTGAACCAGCGGGGTGGGTGCGTTCCGCGGAACGCGGTGAGGTCACCAGCGCGGCGTCGAGGCTGGGCGTTTGTCTTCGGTGAGGCAGAGGGAGCGCAGGACGTTGTGGAAGACCACCAGGCCATAGAGGTTGGGAGCGCCGATGATTCCGGTGCTGCGGGGGATCATGTCGGCGGTGATGCCGGCGCCGGGGAAGAGGCTGTTGATCATCGTGGCGGTCGGGTCGGATGCGCCGTAGCGCCAGATGAGTTCGATGAAGTGGGCGGTCAGGGCGTAGGTGTAGTACGCCGCGGTCAGGCTCTTGGTGACGGTCAGGTCCGACAGCGGGACGGTGTCGGCGATGTGGCCGTCGCGCAGATTGTGGTTGAGGCCGATCGCGATGTCGAGCGGTGCGCCGCCGACGTAGGGGATCAGGATCAGGCCGATCTGGGAGAGTGCGCCCTCGCCGGAGTTGAAGTCGGCGGGGTCGGCGGGAATCAGGTTGTGCGGCACACGGTATGACCGGAGGAACGTTTGCACGCGGGTGCTCAGGTCGCCGATCTGGCGCTGGGTACCGGCGTCGCGGGTGATGGCGCGCAGGTAGGTCGACGTCCGGTCGACGATGCGCGACACCGGCAGATTGCCGATGGCCGGGCAGGTCTTGGGATCGGCGACCGACACCTGACTCGCGATGTCACGCACGATCGCCGGAACCGCATTCGTGAATCGCAGATCCTTGACCGGCTGTCCCGCGGAACGCTTCTGCGACTCGGTCACCGACACGATGCATGCCTTGACCAGGTTGGAGCTCAGGCTGTTGTAGACGGCGGTGGCACCGAGGACGCCCAGCACGATCGGCAGGGTGAGCAGCGTGCCGATGCTGAACGGTCCCACCAGCGGGCCGATCGACGGAATGCTGCGTCGGGCGATGGTCAACGGAACCATCACCGTCACATAGAGATACAGCCACACCGTCTCGACTGCCTGCGCGACGGTGAGATTCTCCACCGAGATGACGTCGCCGCCGTGGCCGTCGCGGACGTTCACCAATTGCGTGACGATCCACTGCGACACCGGATCTCGGTACTTCATGATCGGGGAGCGCTCGTCGGCTCCGAGGTCGTACGGGTGCGTCGACACCGCAAGCGTCGAGATCTTCAGCGCCCCCATGTCGCGGTGCGCTTGCGCTTTGATCGACGCGGACCGATCACGGATCTGCGCGGGCATCATCGGCAGAAACGAATCGAAGATCGCGTCGTACACCGCGCCGAGCGTCGCGAACCGCGAACCCACGCATTCGGTGGGCGCCGCAGGCGACTTCGACGGCGCTGCCACCGCGGCGACACCCCGCTCGCCTGCCGTCAACGCGATCGCAACCGCCAACACCACCGACAACGTCGCGATGACACAGCGATGCCACCCCACCCGAACCCCGACCATGGATCTCCCCATCCATACGTGCAACGTCCCCCGTCGACAGCATCGATCTCGATCCTGCGCGTTGCGAAACAAACTCTAGAGATCCTCTGCCGGTTCGGCAGCGTCCACGACGTAAACAACTCTTGATGATTCGATGTTGTCTGGCTCACGGTCGGGGCCTACGGCGAACAGCCGGTCCGATAACCTCACAACGTGCTGCTCTCCGACCGCGACATCCGTGCCCAGATCGCCGAGGGCCGCCTCGGCATCGACCCCTTCGACCCGACGCTGGTCCAACCCTCCAGCGTCGACGTGCGGCTCGACAGCCTCTTCCGCGTCTTCAACAACACCCGTTACACCCACATCGACCCGGCGCAGCAGCAGGACGAACTGACGAGCCTCGTCGAACCGGCCAAGGATGAGCCGTTCGTGCTGCATCCGGGTGAGTTCGTCCTCGGTTCGACGCTCGAGGTGTGCAGTCTGCCCGACGACCTCGCCGGACGGCTCGAGGGCAAGTCGTCGCTGGGGCGGCTCGGTCTGCTGACGCATTCGACGGCCGGCTTCATCGATCCCGGCTTCTCCGGTCACATCACCCTGGAGCTGTCGAACGTCGCGAACCTGCCGATCACGCTGTGGCCCGGCATGAAGATCGGCCAGCTGTGCCTGATCCGGCTGAGCAGTCCCGCCGAGAATCCGTACGGCAGCGCGGCCGTCGGCTCCAAGTACCAGGGACAACGCGGGCCGACGCCGTCGAAGGCATACCTCAACTTCACCAAGCCGTAAATCGGTTCGTCGGGAGTTCACCGAGACGATCACGACTCGACAGTCTCTTGTCGTTCGATGGCCGAACGACCCGCGTACTCACTGAGACATGAAGCTCACGGTCATCGGATGCGGATACCTCGGCGCGACTCACGCGGCCTGTATGGCCGAACTCAGCCACGACGTGCTCGGCGTGGACGTCGACGAGGCGAAGGTGGAGCGGCTGACTGCGGGTGAGGTCCCGTTCTTCGAACCCGGCCTGCAGGATATCCTGCGCCGCAACATCGCATCCGGACGACTCTCGTTCACCACCGATCACCGTGCGGCGGCCGCACATGCGTCGGTGCACTTCCTCGGCGTCGGGACACCACAGGAACCTCGCGGGCACGCCGCCGATCTCGGGCACGTCAACGCGGCGATCGACGCCCTGGTGCCGGTGTTGCGCGGTGACCACCTCATCATCGGCAAGTCGACAGTCCCGGTCGGTACCGCCACCGGCCTGGCCCAACGGATCGCTGTACTGGCCGCCGACGGTGTCGCAGTGGAGCTGGCGTGGAGTCCCGAATTCCTGCGCGAGGGCTTCGCGGTGGAGGACACCCTGACGCCCGACCGCATCGTCGTGGGCACCGACCCGGCCGGCACAACGTCGAGTGCGGTCCCGGTGATCCGGGACATCTATCGGGAGATTCTCGAGACCGGTGTTCCCCTCATCGAAACAGACTGGGCAACAGCAGAACTCGTCAAGGTGTCGGCGAATGCGTTTCTCGCCACCAAGATCTCGTTCATCAACGCGATCAGCGAGCTGTGCGAGATCGTCGGCGCCGACGTGAGTACCCTCGCCGACGCGATCGGCCACGACGCGCGGATCGGCCGGCGGTTCCTCAACGCGGGATTGGGTTTTGGCGGTGGATGCCTGCCCAAGGACATCCGAGCGTTCACGGCCCGCGCCGACGAGCTCGGTGCCCACCGGACCCTGGGGTTCCTGCGTGAGGTGGATGCGATCAACATGCGACGACGCACCGCGATGGTGGACCTCGTGTCCGACGCGGTCGGCGGTGACGTTCTCGGACGCAACATCGCGGTGCTCGGCGCGGCCTTCAAACCGGAGAGCGACGACGTTCGGGACTCGCCGGCGCTCAGCGTCGCCGGCCAGCTGGCGTTGCGCGGCGCGTCGGTGACGGTCTTCGATCCCAAGGCCCTCGAGAATTCGCGTCGGACCTACCCGATGCTCGCCTACGCGTCGTCGGGTGCCGACGCCTGCGACCGGGCAGATGCCGTCGTCGTGGCCACCGAGTGGGCCGAATTCGTGCACATGTCGCCCGACGAGCTCGACGAGGTGGTGCGCGCCAAGGTCATCGTCGACGGCCGACGATGCCTGGACCCGCAGATGTGGCTCGACGCGGGATGGCAGTACCACGCCATCGGAGGGCCGGTGACGGGTCGACGCCGGGAGCGGCACACAGCGAATGCCCACGTGGTCGGGCACGCTGCGCAGACCCTGCGCGGCTGACACGTGCTAGTTTGAAGCTCCGAGGGGGTCGACCGACGGTGGTCGACTCGGCACATTTTCGCCGGTGGGGGCGCTGGGGCGATGTGCGACGCAAGCTTGAGAGCCGTCCCTGACCGCAGAAATCCGCCCACTGATGACCACGATGAACGACGACACCGCCCACGCCGTGAGCCAACCGGCCGACGATGCTGCGCGCGATCAGATCGTCGATTCGCTGGGGCAGATCGCCGAACTGCTGCGAACCCGCGGCTTGCCGACCGACGAGCGCGTCGTCCTCCTCGACTTCGACGAGAGCGGCCTCGTGGTCCTGACCGTCGATTTCGCATCGCGCGCGGTGGTATCTGCGCAGGCCGACGACGACATCGGCCCCGCCACGCTCGACCGCATGATCGCCGACCACCTCATCAGAGTCGGTCGTGTGGACAGGCCGACCTCGGCCGACTGGGATCGCGAACTGCTCGACCTCGTCGCGCAGGGTCGTCAGCGACTGCGTGCATCGGACGGCACCTTCATCATGGGGCGCCGGCATCTCCGGCTGTTCCGGTTGGCCCGACGCGACGTCGAGGAGCCGACTCGACAGCTGATCGCGCAGGTGGAGACCCTGACCCGCGGTGCGGTGTCGAACGCCGGTGGCAACGTGGTCGCGGTGGTCGCGGCCGACGGCGTTCGCAACTGGCCCGGCCTGCGCGACTCGATCGCGCGCGCCGTCGCCGTGCCGGTACTCGATCTCGACGTCCCCGAAACACCCGTGGTGAACGCCCACGTCGATGCCGATGACCTCGGCTCGGCGGACTTCCCCGTGATGCCGCCGGTGGTCGTTCCGGAGATGACGCCGGCACCCGAATCAGCGCCGATGCCGGAGCAGGTGCCCGAGCCTGAGCCGATCGCAGAGCCGGAGCCGATCGCAGCCGACGACCGGCCGACCGAGCCGATCCCGGTGGTCGCGACGTCGTTGGCGTACTCGGAGGTCGAGGAGGTCGCACCCGACGACGAGCTCATGCCGGACGACGTGGTCGACGTGGCCCCGGCGCCGCCGTCGCGGACTCGTGGGCTGCTGAGTCGGGCGTCGGGCCGGCGGGTTGCCGCCGTTGTCGGTGCCGTCGCGGTGTTCGCGCTGGTCGGCGTGGCAACAGCCTTCGCACTCGGCGGCGACTCCACATCCGACAACCAGGCCGCCGCACAATCCGTGCCGTCGTCACCCGCACAGCCGTCCTATGCAGACCCAGCCGTCCTGGCCGAGGCGCGGCTGCCCGCTGCGCGCTACACCCCGCCGCCTCCGCCGCCACCGCCGCAATCGACACCCGACGAGACGACGCCGGGACCGCGGCCACGCCAACGCCCACGCCCGCGACCACGGCTCACGATTCCGCTACCGGGACTACCGCCGATCGTCATTCCCTGAGGTGGGGAGCTACGAGGGTCGGTCCTGATCTTTTCGCGATTTCCGAGCTTCGCCGAGGTACTCCTCGAGTTGCCGGGCGAGGTCCCGGTCCAGTGCGCGGTCGAGCGCGTTGTGGGCGGTGACCGTTCCTGCGCGCCGCAGCTCGGTCAGCAGTTCGGTGGCCCAATCGGATTCGGCGGTCGTCTGGGGAATCCAGCCGTCCTCACGGCCTTCGGTGACCGCACGCCGACCGGCGGAGATGACGGTGGCCGCCACCGCCGACATCTCGCCGTCGAGCCTGCGGTGGACATCGAGGATGCCGCCGAGGGAAACGCCCAGCTTCACGAGGCGTCCGTATGCCGAGACGGTTTCCTGGTCCAGAATCGTGTACTTCTCCGGCGGGTCCGCCGGGCCGTCGGGGCTGATCAGGCCGAAGTCGATGAGCTGCGCGAAATGTGCAGGGTTACGGGTGTTGAGCAGGTCGCGCAGGTCGTCGGCCGACATCGTGGTCGACGTCGCCTTCGACCACGGCTCGGAGACCACCTCCTGCAAACCCAGGACCTCGGCGAGGTCGTCGCCACGCTGGATGCCGGACAGGAAGTCGCTGATGTGACGGATCGTGAAGCCGCGTTTGAGCAGGTCGTTGATGACCTTGAGGCGTGCGAGATGCGCCTCGGTGTAGATGGCGATCCGGCCCCGGCGGACCGGTCGGGGCAGCAGGCCGCGGTCCTGATAGCCGCGCACGTTGCGCGTCGTCGTACCGGCCGCGCGCGCGAGATCGTCGATCCGATACTCAGTCACGCGGTCATTGTCCCAGATGGCGTTGTCCTCACGGTGCGAGACCGCGTGCGATCAGCTCGAGGATGTGTTCGAAGTTGGCAGCGGTGTCGACGAACGGGGGAGCGGATCCGGCGAGTTCCAACGCGACGGCACCGTGCACGCACGACCACGCCTGCAGCGCGAATTCGTTGGCGTCACCTGAGATGATGCGTCCCGCGACCTGTCCGTAGCGGATGATGTCGGCCAGCGCCAGGAAGCCGCGGGCGGCCACCTCGAGGTCGGCTTCGCACTCGCTGGAGAACATCAACGAGTACAACACCGGGTTGGCCAGCGCGAACGTGCGATAGGCCCGGCCGCTGTTGCTCAACCGGAGTGCCGGGTCGTCGTCGGTGGCGGCGATGGCCGACGCGAACTCCGCGAACCCGTCGGTGACCACCGCGTCGATCAGGCCTTCCTTGCCGTCGAAGTGGTTGTAGACGCCCATCGGCGCGACGCCCGCCTCGGCGGCGACGGCACGCACTGTCAGCCCGGCCACGCCGTCGCGCTCCAGGATCTTTCGCCCGGCCGCGATGAGACCGACGCGGATGTCGGGGCCGGAGGTTCGAGTGCGTGATTTTGCCGAGGACATATTGACAACCTACTAGAACAGTGTTCTTCTTGAATAGAACAACGTACTACAACAATAGATCGATGTTCCACAAACTCCGAAGGGCACGTCATGAAGACGCTGAACAATCGTTGGTGGGCGCTGGGGGCGCTCTGCTTCGCCGAGCTTCTGGTCATGGTCGACAACACGATCGTCAATGTCGCGCTGCCGACCATGGCCCGCGATCTCGATGCCGGGATCTCCGGGCTGCAGTGGATCGTCGACGCGTACACGCTCGTCTTCGCCGGGCTGCTGCTGACCGGCGGCTACCTCGGCGACCGGTTCGGTCACCGGCGCATGCTGATCACCGGCGTCGTCGGATTCATGGCAGTCTCGGTTGCCGCGGCGTCGACGCAGGATCTCGCGCAACTCATCGCCACCCGCGGTGGCCTCGGAGTCTTTGCTGCACTGGTGTTTCCGGCGACGCTGGCCATCATCACCACGATCTTCACCGAGGCTTCCGAACGTGCTGCGGCCGTGGGTATCTGGGCGGCGACGTCGGGCGTGGCAGTGGCCATCGGACCGGTCCTGGGCGGCTGGCTTCTCGAACACTTCTCCTGGACATCGGTGTTCTGGGTGAACGTCCCGCTGGGGGCGGTCGCGCTGGTGGCGATCCTCGCGGTGGTGCCCGGTACCCGGCCGGAGGTGGTCGCACCGTTCGACCTGCTCGGACTGGCGCTGTCGATCGCGGGCCTCGGGCTGCTCACCTACTCGGTGATCGAAGGACCGCACTTCGGCTGGTCGGATCCGCGGACCCTCGGGGGACTTGTTGTCGCACTGGGTCTTCTGGCTCTGTTCGGCTGGCGCGAGGCGAGGATCGATCACCCCATCCTCGACGTCCGGCTCTTCACCAATCGCCGCTTCGCGACCGCGGCGGGCATGATCAGCGTCGCGTTCTTCGCGCTGTTCGGTTTCATCTTCCTCATCACGCAGTTCTTTCAGGCGGTCAAGGGCTACGGTCCCTTTGAAGCAGGCCTTCGCACACTGCCGTTCGCGGTCGTCATGGCGGCGCTCTCGCCGGTGGCGATGGCGTTGTCGCACCGATTCGGTGCGCGGCCGGTCGCGGTCACCGGCGCATTCCTGATGTCGGGTGGATTTGCCTTGGTCGAGGTGTCGTCGCGGATGTCGGGCTACTGGGAGCTCATCATCTGGTCGATGTCGCTGATGGCGGCCGGTCTCGCGTTCATCTCCGGACCGTGCACCCAGCTCATCATGGATTCGCTGCGGCCCGAGCAGGCCGGTGCGGGCAGCGCGGTCAACGACACCACCCGGGAGATCGGCGGCACCCTCGGTGTGGCCGTCCTCGGGTCGATCCTCACGTCCGCGTACGTCGCCGGCGTCGGAAATCGATTGTCGGACATCGGAGTACCCCGCGAGGCGCGCGAGATCGCCGAACAGTCGGTGATGGCCGGCGGCGCGGTCGCCGATCAGGCGCCGAGTGCCGTGGCCGACACCGTGCGAGCCGCCATACAGGACGTGTTCATGGACGGTCTCCACAACGCCGTGTGGGCGGCCGTCGCGATCACCGCCTTCGCCGGGCTTGCGGCACTGTATCTGCTCCGCGGGCATACCGCCCCGGAGGGATCAGAGGTCGAGCGTGAGGTTGTCACCGCGACTTCGTGATACGCACGTGAGCATGGTTCCGGCCGCGCGCTCGGGCTCGGTCAGGATGTTGTCGCGGTGATCGATCTCGCCCGACAATGTCGCGACCTTGCACGTGCCGCAGAATCCCTGCTGGCACGAATAGGGCACCGACGGCAGGACCCGGCGAATCGCGGCCAGCGCGGATTCGTCTGCGGCCACGTCGATCTGCTGTCCGGTGGAGGCAAGCGTGACGGTGAACGGTTCACCGTCCTCGACGGGAGGCGGGGAGAACCGCTCGTAGTGAAGTTCGATGTCGGCGCGGTCGGCGAGGTGCGTCCGCAGGCGCTCGAGCATCGGAACGGGTCCGCAACAGTAGACCGCCAGACCGCCTGGGGCACGGCCTGTTTCCGGGTCGACCGGACCGAGTAGTTCGTCCATCGTCGGTAGACCGACTGGGACATGCGCCCCGCTCGCTCCGCTCCCGGCGGCGGCGTCGTCGGTGCGGATGGTGATCTTGTCGCCGAACCGGGCCACCTCGTCGCGGAACGGGATCGAGTCCGCGGTTCGGCCGGTGTAGATCATCGACCAGTCGAGCCCAAAGCGTTCGGCAGCCGCGAGCATCGGCAGGATCGGGGTGATGCCGATCCCGGCGGCGATGAATCGGACCGAGCGTGCGGGCGATCCGTGGCCGGGGACCGCCAGCGGAAAGGCGTTGCGCGGTCCCTTGATCGAGATGAGGTCACCGATCTTCAGAGTGTCATGCACCTCGATCGACCCGCCACCGCCGTCGGGGATGCGGCGCACCGCGATCCGGTAGGTGTAGCGGTCGGCGGGGTCGCCGCACAGTGAGTACTCACGCATCCGCCCGGACAGAAGTAGGAGGTCGAGGTGGGCGCCCGCATGCCAGCGGTGCAGCATGCCGCCGTCGGGAGCCGCGAAGGTGAGGGCGACGACGTTCTCGTCCTCGGCAACCACCTCGCGCCGAACGACTTTCACTGTCGTCACACCGTCGTTCTCGGCGGTGTGACGCAGCGGTGACATCGGCCGCCAGAAGGGCCACCACGCCTTGGCGATCACCGTGCCGAGCGTGAGCAGGGGGTCGTGACGCCACCGCCCGTGCAGATGCGGGGGCGGCGACGTGAGTGTCGTCGTATGTGGGTGGGCGCGCTGGTTCATCGGGCGTTGGGGTTCACTGTGCGTTGCGAGCAGCCGGCGACGATGCCAGGTAGGCGACGGCCTGTGCGGTGGAGCCGATCTCGTCGGGATGGAAACCAGGTCGGAAATAGCTGAAAGTCGACAAGATGATCTTCCACATCTGGGGTAGCACCCCAGCACGTACGCCGCGGAAATACTGATACTTGCGCGCGAACATGTTGTAGTGCAGCGTCTTGTCCTGCTTGGTGATGTACCGGAAGCCTCGATGGACGAGAAACAGAAGTACGGGCAGCGCCAAGAGCATCGCCCGACCCCGACGCAGGTAACTGTCGCCGAAATACACCGCGACATCGTGGGCCACGGCGCGATGCTCCACCTCTTCGGCGCCGTGCCAGGTGAACAAGTCCGTCATGGTCGGGTCGGCGTCGTGCTCCACCCACGTGTTGTTGAGGGCGAAATCACCGAGAAGTGCCGTGTAGTGCTCGAGAGCCGCGATCAACCAGAGTCGTTCGACGAGGTGCTTCTGGCGCGCCGATGCGCTGCCCTTGTCCATGGGGGCGAGGACCTTTCGGAAGATCCACTCGGCCTGGCGGGCGTACGGACGCGGGTCGATACCGTGGTGGTCGAGGAACTCCCAGAGCACGTGGTCGTGTGCCTCGGCGTGCATCGCCTCCTGGCCGATGAAGCCGCGCATGGTGGCGGCCAACTCGTCGTCGGTGACGAGCGGCAGCGCCTCGTTGTAGGTCTGGACGAACCAGCGCTCACCTTCGGGCAGAAGGAGATTGAGCACGCTGACGAAGTTCGACGCCACCGGGTGACCGGGAATCCAGTGCAGCGGCGTATTCGACCAGTCGAAGGTCACGTTGCGGGCGTGCAGTTCGACCGGTCCGGGATCCCAGTCGTGATCGGAGTCGTACGCGTGTGCGGTCATGAGTCCTCCTACCGTGCGACCTTCTGGCGTGCGCCGAACCGTGACAGCCACGGCGCGAATCGGTAGACGCGATAGCCGATCTTGGCCTCGGGGGTCACCGGGACCACGGCCTTGTTGCCGATGATCGCCTTGACGATGTCGCGGGCGACGCGGTCGGGGGTGAAGCCGCGTCGCTGATAGAACGCGTCGAGTCGATTCCGTTGTTCGACTTCGGTTTCGGCGTCGACACCGGCGATCGGTGTCTTCGACACGATGTTCGTGTCGACGATGCCGGGACAGATCGCGCTCACGCCGATGCGATGCTCGGCCAACTCGCCGCGTAGCGACTCGGAGAACAGCAGGACGCCGGCCTTTGCTGCCGAGTAGATACCGAGGTCGCGGGACGGGGTGAAGGCCGCGGCCGACGCGACGTTGACGATCTGCCCGCCGACGCCGCGCGCCACCATCTGACGTCCGAACTCCCGGCTGCCGGTGATGACGCCGCGCAGGTCGACCGCGAGCAGCCGGTCGATCTGTTCGTCGGTGGCATCGAGAACCGAACCGGCAAGCGCGATTCCGGCATTGTTGACCACGATGTCGGGGACGCCGTGCTCGGCGCGGACCTGCTCGGCGAAGGCCACGAAGGCCGCGGTGTCGGAGACGTCGAGCTCGAAGGGCGTCGCCTGTGCGCCGTACGTCTTGGACTCGCGTGCGGTTTCTTCCGCGGACGGGAGGTCGAGGTCGGCGAGAACCAGCTCACAGCCCTCCTCGGCGAGCGCGTACGCGGTCTCGCGACCGATGCCGCTGCCCGCGCCGGTGATCACTGCGAGCTTGCCGGACAACGGCTTCGGCGCACCGAACACTCGGGTGCGATCGACGAGACCGGCCACCGTGGTGTCGCCGGACTGAGCGGCGATGAACTCGCGTGCGGTCCTCGCCAGGTAATCGGGCCGGGTGAGCGGCAACCAGTGTCCTGTCGGTGTGCGTCGGCGCCAGATGCGTTCGGTGTAGAGGTGGGTGTCGTCGAAGATGCTCGGCCGCAGGGCGATATCGCGGTCGTTGATGACCTCGAGGACGGGCACCGCGGTGGGGCGAGGTTCGGGATTGCGCAACTTGGGCCGAATGTTGGCTCGGTACAGACGAAGTCCCGAGATCATGTCCTCGCGCAGGGTCGGCGCGAAGGTGGCGTTCTCGCGGGGCGTGCCGTCGACCCGATGGAGGAACTCGCCCCACAGGCGCGGTGAACCGGTCAGCTGGAAGAACACCTTCGGAACCACCGGCAACTGGAAGATCGCCGTGTAGGCCGACGAGCCGCTCTGTGCCAGCGCTTTGGCCAGGTTGCGGGGTGTCGGCCGACTCAGGTTCTTGCGTGCCCATGCCCCGAGGTAGTCGAGGTTGGGACCGGACACCGATACGAACGATGCGATCCGGCGCTCGGCTCCGGGCCGGGTGACGGCCTCCCAGGAGATCACCGAACCCCAGTCGTGCGCGAGCACGTGTACCGACGCGTCCGGGCTCACCGCGTCGGCGACCGCGAACAGGTCGTCGGCCATCTCGCTGAGGCGATAGGGTGCGTCGCCGGTCGGGCGATCGCTCTCGCCGAATCCGCGGCAATCGTAGGCGACGACGTGGAAGTCCTCGGCCAGCTGCGGCGCTACGTGCGTCCAGAGGTGGTGGCTGTCGGGCCAACCGTGCACCAGGACCACCGTCGGGCGCCCTGGTTCGAGCGTGCCCAACTCGAAAACGGCCAGGTTCACCCCGCCGTTGGTGACAACTCGCTTGCGCCAGTCGACCATGAATCTCCCCTTCGAGTCATCGGATGGGGATAGACGTTACCAACGGTTACAGGAATACTCCAGAGCTATTGGCGGTACGACGACAGGAAGTTGCCGATGCGCTCGATGGCCTCGCCCAGGTCGCGTGACCAGGGGAGGGTTACGATGCGGAAGTGGTTGTGGTCGTCGAGGTTGAAGCCGGTGCCCTGCACGACGAGGATCTTCTCCTGCAGCAGCAGGTCCTGGACGAACAGTTCGTCGTTGTGGATCTCGTGGACCTCGGGGTCGAGGCGCGGGAACGCGTACAGCGCGCCCATCGGCTTCACGCAGCTCACGCCGGGGATCTCGTTGAGCTTCTCCCAGGTGACATTGCGCTGCTCGAACAGGCGACCGCCGGGCGCGACCAGCGCCTCGATGCTCTGGTACCCGCCGAGCGCCACCTGGATGGCGTGCTGGCCGGGCACGTTGGAACACAATCGCGTCGACGCCAGGATGCCGAGACCCTCGATGAAGCCGGTCGCGTGGTCCTTGGGGCCGGTGATGACGACCCAGCCGGCGCGGTACCCGCACACCCGGTAGGCCTTCGACAGGCCGTTGAAGGTGAGGCACAACAGATCCGGGGCCAGCGACGCGATGCTCACGTGCTCGGCGTCGTCGTAGAGGATCTTGTCGTAGATCTCGTCGGCGAGGATCAGTAGCGAGTGCTCTCGTGCCAGGTCGACGAGTTGCTCGAGCACCTCCCGCGAGTACACCGCGCCCGTGGGGTTGTTGGGGTTGATGATGACGATCGCCTTGGTGCGATCGGTGATCTTCGACGCGATATCTGCGATGTCGGGGTTCCAGCCGTTGTCCTCGTCGCACTTGTAGTAGACCGGACGCCCGCCCGACAGGGTGGTCATGGCGGTCCACAGCGGATAGTCGGGGGCCGGGATGAGCACCTCGTCGCCGTCGTTGAGCAGCGCCTGCATGGTCATCGTGATGAGCTCCGACACCCCGTTGCCGAGGATGACGTCGTCGACGTCGAAGTACGGGAAGTCGGGGATGAGCTCGTAGCGCGTGACGACGGCGCGGCGGGCCGAGAGCACGCCCGCCGACTCCGAATAGCCCTGCGAATAGGGCAGCGCGTGGATCATGTCACGCATGATCACGTCGGGCGCCTCGAAACCGAACAGTGCCGGATTGCCGATGTTGAGCTTGAGGATGCGATGCCCCTCGGCCTCCAGTCGCGCCGCGTGCGCGTGCACGGGTCCCCTGATCTCGTAGCACACGTTCTGCAGCTTCAGTGACTGCTCCAGTGGCTTCAGGTTCTGATTCAGGTGCGATACATGTGGCCTACTCACCAGTACATTGTCGCAGCCGCAGGCAAACCGATTTTTCGGTCCCTCCGGTCAGTCGTGCTTTGCCTCATAACGCAGCAGCACGATGCCGCCCGGGAAGGTACGGGTCTCCAGCAGTCGCATGGAGATCCACGACGGCAGCGTCGGGAAGAACGGGAGACCGCCGCCGACCGCGGTGGGCGCGACCACGAGTCGGAATTCGTCGACGAGTCCGGCCTGCACGATCGGTGCGGCCAGCGTCGGACCGGCGACTTCCATCTGGCCGTCGGTCTCGGCCTTGAGCTTCTTCACCACGTCGACGGGGTTCTCCCGTTCCAGGCGTGAGTTCCAGTCGACGGACTCCAGCGTGCTCGAGAACACGACCTTGGGCATGTCGCACCAGACCTGGGCGAAGTCCCGCATTATCGGGGTTGCGTCCGGGTCCTCGTGGACGGTCGGCCAGTGTCCCGACATCAGCTCGTAGAGCCGCCGCCCGTAGAACGACAGTGCGGTCTCGCGCTCGAAATCATTCCAGTATTGGTGCAGTTCCTCGCTCGGATCGGACCAGTCGATGCTGCCGTTCACATCGGCGATGTACCCGTCAAGCGAAACGGTGAAGCCGTAGATGAGTTTGCCCATGCAGATAAGACTGCATCAAAGGACGAAATTCATCGACGAACGTTACGCCGTAGATTTGTGCCACCAGGTGACACAAATCTACGGCGTAGTGCGATCTCTACTTGTGCCCCGGACGCTTCTTGCCCGCGGCGATACCGAATCCCTTGGCCTTCGACGCCCCGACCTCGGCGATGGTGCGACCGTCATCGGGTCCCGCGCCGTTCGACGACGTGCCGTTGGACGACGGGGTCTCGCTTACCTCGGGCGTCTCGGCTGCTTCGGCCTCGGGTGCCTCTGCGACTTCGGGCTCCGGTTCCGGCTCGGGCTCTGGCGTCGGTTCCGGCTCTGGCGTCGGTTCGGGTGCGGCTGCCGGCTTGGGTGCCGCCGATCCTGCACCGCCCGGACGCTTCTTGCCCGCGGCCATGCCGAAGCCCTTGGCCTTACCCGGCTTGTCCTCGGTCAAAGCGGTTGCCGCACCGGCAGTTTCGGCCACCTCGGACTCGGGCGTGGCCTCCGCGACCTCCGGCTCTGGGGTCGACTCCGGCTCGGCGGGCGCACTTTCCGGTGCTGCCGCCGCGGCCGGCTTGGGTGCCGCCTTGCCGATGCCCCCTGGTCGCTTCTTGCCCGCGGACATGCCGAATCCCTTGGCCTTGCCGGGCTTCTCCTCGCTGACCGCCGCCGCGCTGCTCACTTCGGCAACAGGCTCGGCCTCTGCGGTCTCGGCTGCGGCAGGCGCAGTTTCGGCCGCTGCGGATTCTGCCGCAGGCTTGGCAGCCGGTGCCGCCTTGCCAATCCCGCCGGGGCGCTTCTTACCCGCGGACATCCCGAATCCCTTGGCTTTGCCAGGCTTTTCCTCGCTGACGGCAGCCGTTGCGGTGTCGGCGGTCGGCTCGGCGTCCGCAGCGGACTCCGACACCTGGCTTTCGGCCGGGGCGGTGACACCCGCAGCAGGAGCCGCAGCACCCGGCTTCTTGGCACCTGGACGCTTTGCAGCGCCCATGCCGAAGCCCTTGGCTTTCGCCGGTTTCGGTTCCGCCGCCGATTCGACCGCTTCCGACGACTCTGCCTCGGCGGGCGCCGGAGCAGCCGATCCGGCGTCTGTCTTGGCGGCACCGGGCTTCTTCGCCTTGGCGCCCATGCCGAATCCCTTGGCGGCGGGCTTCTTCTCGGCGGCGGGAGCGGCTTCTGCCGGTGCCTCTGCTGGTGCGGCCTTTGCGGCTGCGGAACCCGGCTTCTTGCCACCCTTCATGCCGAGGCCGACCTTGGCCTTCGGCTTCGACCCGGCCTCCGCGGCCGGTGCGGCGGCCGCAGCCACCTTCTCGGGTTCGGGCTCTGGTTCCGGCTCTGGTTCGGGAGCGGCCGGTCGCGGTCCGAGGAAGCGTCCGCCCAGCTTGACCTCGGGCGCACCGCGCTTGACCGACTCGAGAAGCATCTGGGCGACGTCGACGACCTCGACCTTGCCCTCGTTCTCGGTGCCGGACGTCCGGGCCGTGACGCCGTCGGTCAGCATGACGCGGCAGAACGGGCAGCCGGTCGCGACCTTGGTGGGTGCCTTGCCGACCTGGTCGCCGAGGGTGTCGAGCGCTTCGTCGACGCGGTCGATGTTGATCCGCTTGCCGATCTGCTCTTCCATCCACATGCGCGCACCACCGGCGCCGCAGCACATCGACCGTTCGCCGTGACGCGGCATCTCGGTGAGCTGTCCGCCCGCGGCGGCCATCAGCTCACGCGGCGCGTCGTAGACCTTGTTGTGGCGGCCGAGATAGCAGGGGTCGTGGTAGGTGACGCCCTCGCCGAGCGGCGCGACCGGTACCAGACGCTTCTCCCGCACCAGGCGGTTCAGCAGCTGGGTGTGGTGCACCACTTCGTATTTCCCGCCCACTTGGGGATACTCGTTGCCGAGTGCGTTGAAGCAGTGCGCACAGGTCACGACGATCTTCTTGCGCTGCTGCGGCGCGGTAGAGAACACCTCGTCGAACATGGCGATGTTCTGTTGCGCGAGCATCTGGAACAGGAATTCGTTGCCCGCGCGTCGGGCCGAGTCACCCGTACACGTCTCGCCTTCGCCGAGGACGAGGAAGTTCACGGCTGCGACGTCGAGCAGTTCGGCGACGGCCTTGGTGGTCTTCTTCGCGCGGTCCTCGTATGCGCCGGCACAGCCGACCCAGAACAGGTACTCGAAGCCCTCGAACGACTCGACGTCCTTGCCGAAGACCGGGATGTCGATGTCGATCTCGTCGATCCAGTTGGTGCGGGCCGAGCTGTTCTGGCCCCACGGGTTGCCTTTGTTCTCCAGGTTCTTGAACATGCCCGCGAGTTCGGTCGGGAAGTCCGACTCGATGAGCACCTGGTAGCGGCGCATGTCGAGGATGTGGTCGACGTGTTCGATGTCGACGGGGCACTGTTCGACGCAGGCGCCACAGGTGGTGCAGCTCCACAGGGTCTCGGTGTCGATGACCGCTCCGAGCGCCTCGGGATCGAACGCACCCTCCTCGGCGACAATGCCCTCGCCACCGCCGAGCGCACCCTTGGATTCACCGACGAGCTTGCGGGCGGCCTCGGCGCGAGCGGCCTCGGGGATGGCGTTCAGCTTGTCCTCGAGCACATTTCCGTCGGCGTCGACGAGACCCACCTCGTCGCCGCCCATGTCCTTGCGACCACCGGCCAGCAGGTAGGGCGCCTTGGCGTAGCCGTGGTCGCGCAGCGACATGATCAGCAGCTTGGGCGACAGCGGCTTACCGGTGTTCCACGCCGGACACTGCGACTGGCATCGACCGCACTCGGTACACGTGGTGAAGTCGAGCCAGCCCTTCCAGGAGAAGTCCTCGATCTTGCCCGCACCGAACGCGTCGACGTCGGGGTCGGCGGTCTCCATGTCGAGAATCACGCCATTGCTCATCATCGGCTTGGCCGCACCCAGTGCGACGCCACCGTCGGCCTCGCGCTTGAAGTAGATGTTCGGGAATGCCGAGAAGCGGTGCCATGCGACACCCCAGTTGATGTTCCGGCCGACCACCGCGAGCCACACCATGCCGCTCATCAACTTGATCACCGCGAAGATCGACACCAGCGTCGGGGAGGCGGGCAGGATCTTGGCGACCTGCATGGTGAAGAAGTCGGAGTACGGGTCGCTGTGGTGATACGTCGCGATCTTCGACGCCTTCACCATGATCATGCCGAGACCCTCGAGCAGCACCACGATCTCGACGAAGTAGGCGGCGCCGAACCGGGAACCGGAGAAGCGCGAGATCCGCTCGGGCACGCGCGGATGGTTGAGCTGGCGGATCACGATCAGCGTCATGATGCCCACGACGGTCCCGATGCCGAGCAACTCGTCCCACAGGTGCCAGATGAACCAGTCGCCGAACACCGGCCAGTGGAACTCCGGGTTGATGGACTGGCCGTACGCCTCGAACCACAGCAAGAAGCCGCCGAGGAAGCCGATCATCACCAGCCAGTGCGCCCAGCCGACGGTCCGGAACTTCGTCATCCGCGTGTGGGCGATGAACTCCTTGATCATCGTGCCCAGGCGTGGCAGCAGCGGCCAGAAGCGTGCGCTGTCCACGCGTTGGCCCTGCGAGATGGTGCGGAACATTCGCCAGACGCCGCTGAGGAACAGAGCCCAACAGAACAGGCTGATGACGGCGGCCGTCGTGCCGATGGCAATCGTGGTGGCTGTCACGGGCGCGTACCGGCCTTTCTCCTAGGTCGTCCGCCGCCGTGGTTCGCGCTGTGCGCAGGGCTGATGCACCACTGGTCGACGGTGTACTACAGGTAACCGTAAATCCTCGCGCCCCCGGCGCGCTGCCAAGGATGACCTAACTAACGTTCTGTCGGGCGAGACATGTTACCCAGATAATACTCACGAGTAACTTACTGTCTAGTCAGGTTGAGGCCCGCTGGGTGTGTCGATCGCCACCTCAGGGCTTGGTCGACGCCACTTTTTCCAGTTCTTCCAGAGATGTGTCGAGATGGGTCAGCAGGCGCTGCAGGCTCGGCAACTGGGCGCGTGCGCCGATCAGCCCGAAGTTGATGTGCTCGGCGGTGCTGGTCACGGTGATGTTCAGGGCCAGACCCTCCATGGGGATCGACACCGGGTACACGCCGTCGAGCCGTGCGCCGTTCCAGTACAGATGCTCCTTGGGGCCTGGCACGTTGCTGATGATGATGTTGAACTGCGGCGGCGTGTATTGCACGACACCCGGGATGGTCGCGAAGGCGAGCGGTGCGAAGTTCGCCGCGCCGAGCGCGAGCGCCTGCAGCGGACGCAGGCCCCGGATCACCTCTTTGCTCTTGCGGGTCGACGCGACGATGGATCGGAGTCGCCGCTCGGGATCGGGCTGGTCGGTGGCCAGGCTGACGAGGATCGCGCTGACCGCGTTGCCGTCCTTGTCGTCGTCGGTGTGCATCGACACCGGCACCGACGCGACGAGCGGCTTGTCCGGCAGCGCGTCGTGATCGATGAGGTAGGCGCGCAGGGCTCCGGCGCACATGGCCACGACGACGTCGTTGACGGTGATCTGCATCTCCGACGCGACGGTGCGGATGCGGCTGATCTCCCATTGCTGTGCGGCGAATCGCCGGGCGCTGCCGATGGCCACGTCCAGGATCGTGCGCGGCGCGGTGAGTCCGGGTGCGACGAAATCGGGGTCGGTCATGCCGGTGAGCGCGACCTTCGCCGCGGCGGGTGCCATGCCCGCTATCTGGCCTGCGACATCGAAGACTCCGCCGATCCGCGACGCGATGCTGGGGCTCGGTCGGGCAGGCCGACGCTTGCGGCGGTTGACCAGTTCCGGGTCCCAGGGTGCGCTGCCGTTGCGGTCGTCGGGATCGTTGGACAGCGTGCGTTCGAGCAGTCGTAGCGCCGACACGCCGTCGACGAGTGAGTGATGGAGCTTGGAGTACAGGGCGACCCGACCGTCCTCGAGGCCTTCGATCACGTGGAACTCCCACATCGGCCGGAAGCGGTCGAGCAGGGCGCCGTGGTTGAGCGACACGTAACGCAGCAACTCGAGGATCCGGCCCGGTCGGGGCAGCACCGTGCGTCGGACGTGGTAGTCGAAGTCGATGTCGTCGTCGTAGGACCACGCCACATTGCCGAGCAGCGTCACCGGCGACGCGGGACGCTTCCGGAACATCGGATGGACGTCCTTGCATTGGTGGAACGTCGCGAAGATCTCCTCGGCGAGTTCGGTCGCCGACTGACCTTCGGGAGGCACGAACAGTTGGAGGCCGCCCACATGCATGGGTTGCTCGCGAGTCTCGGCAATCAGGAACATCGATTCCGTGACGGGCATATACGGCATCGCTCGACCTCACTTTCGCGATGCTGTGTGACCCCCGGCACACATGGGCTGCTGATTGCTTCAGTATCGTCCCGGCAGTGCACAGAGGTGGTCGCTATCGGGCAACTGATAGGTGTTTCACAGTCCGAGGTTTCGGGGTTCTCGGGGGTTTCGGGCGTGCGGCGGTGCTCGTCGGACTGGTCGTGGTCGAACTGATCGTCACGGTGGCGGCCACCTGGATGTACGTCGCGTCGGTCGGGCGGATCTTCGACGCCGACGAATTCGCGGGTCCGCGCACGGCGCTGGTGCTCGGATCACTCGTCGACGACGGCGAACCCGGCGACTACGTCCGCGGCCGGCTCGACACCACTCTTGCTCTCTACCGGTCGGGCAAGACGGACCGAATCATCAATTCCGGCAACGGCTCTGCCGAGGCCGGCAACGAACCGGCCGTGATGCGCGCGTATCTCCAGGAGCGTGGGGTGCCGGCCGCCGACATCGTCGACGATCCAGCGGGATTCGACACCGAGGCGAGTTGTCGGCGCGCACACGACGTGTTCGGTGAACGGGAAATGGTCGTCGTCACCCAGGACTTCCACCTTGCGCGGGCGATTGCACTGTGTCGCGACCGCGGAGTCGACGCGGTCGGGGTGAACGCCGAATGTCCTTGTCCGACATTGACTATCGTCCGCAACCACGTCCGCGAACTGTTCTTCGCGCAGCCGCGGGCGTTGTGGTCGATCGTCGGTTGACCCGGTTCACCACCAACGCAACGACCGCTGCAGGTCCGTTTCCAGCTGCGGGATGAAGCTCCGGATGTAGGTGGCCGTCAGGTGGTGGAAGTCGCGGTACACGACGATGTTGCCGACCACCGCGGGGCAATAGGTGTCGTTGCAGATGCCGTCGGTGTAGTCGAGGAAGGTCATGTTCGGATACTTGCCCGCGATGGCGATCGTCGGGTCGACCGGCGACATCGCACGATCCCGGTCGACGCCGCACACCTGCGGCTTGCGGCCGGTCGCCAAACACTCCGGCGGCTTGAGTTTTGCACTCACCCAAGGGTTGTCGCGCAGGGCGATAACTCGTTGGCCGCGGTCGCGGAACTGCGCGAAGATCTCCTCATAGTCGGACGGTACGTAGTCGCCCGGGCCTTCTTCGGCCGGGCGGGTGCTGTTGGTGAACACCACGTCGGGCTTGTCGACGGCGAGTTGCGCCATCACGCGCCGCGACCATTCGTTGCATTCGGGGTACTTGCGGCCGAACCAGGTGTAGACGTGCGATGTGGTCAGCGCGCACCCGACGCGCAGGTAGGTCTTGATCCTGAAGTGGTACCGCTGGCCGATGATGTTGAGTGCGTCGATCCACTGGTCCGCGTGGGAGCCGCCGACGAGCGCGATGGTGCGGGTGGCGGTCGGGTCGCCGTAGACGCCCGAGCGGATGCGGTCGGGAGCGTCGGTGAACTGTCCGGTGACCGAATCCTCCCAGGTGATCGGCCAATCCTTCGGCGCCAGTTCGGGACTCGGCTGCATGGGGACGTTCGGCACGCCCGCGTCGTACAGGTAGGCGCGTGCTCCGGGGTAGAGGCGCGGGTCGAGATTCAACGTGTCGACCGTGGCGTTGGCGGCGTCGCGCTGCCAGATGGTGACGGTCGCCGCGCTCACGACGGTCGCGGCGACGAGCGCCAGCACCAGGATGCGTCGGTACTGCTTCGAGCCGCCGCCGCGTCCGGACCGCAGCGGTGCTTCGACGAATCGTGTGGTCGCCCACGCGAGTACCACCGAGACCGCGAGAATCCCGGTGCCCTCGAGCCACGACACGTCGTCCTGGTAGCGCCAATTCAGGTAGAAGATCAGCAGCGGCCAGTGCCAGAGATACAGCGCGTACGCGATCGATCCCAGCCACACCAGACGGGGGTGGGCCAGTGCGCGGCTGGTCGGGGTCGGCCCGGTGGCGGTGGCCGCGGTCTGCGGCGAGCCGACCCAGATCAGCAGCAGCGTCGCACCGACCGGTACCAGCGCCCAGGCCGCCGGATATTGCGCCACACCGACGATCCACCAGCCGCACGTCACGATGAGCAACAGTGCGCCGACGCCGAGCCAGGTGCGCAGGCGCTGCGGTAGTGCGAGCCGAGGCATCCACACCGCGAGAAGGCCACCGGCCAACGGCTCCCAGAGTCGTGCGACGGTGTCGTAGTAGTTGAACGGCTGGTTGATGCCATGCCGGTATTGAGCCCACGCCAGCGAGAAGAGTGCGACGACGGCCAGTGTGCCGCCGACGATCCCGCGGATCACCGTCGGCCGTCGAAGTACCTCGAAGCGTCGCGCCAGTGCCTTCAGCAGCCCGCCCAGGAGGAGTGCGCACACCATGGTGATGACGAAGAACTGGCCCTGCATCGACATCGACCACAGGTGCTGCATCGGGCTGATCGCGGAATCGGCCGCGGCGTAGTCCTGCGACTGAAACGCCAGGTGCCAATTCTGGTAGTAGAGCGCGCTGGCCTGCACCTCGGCGCCGAGCGGACCCCACCGGGTCTTCGGCATCACCAGCGCGATCAGCAACGTGACGACGGCCAGAACGAGGAAGAGCGCGGGGATGAGTCGTCGGAACAGGCGCCACAGGCGGGGGCCGGGATTGATGGCCCGATTCCACGACACCGACGCCGGCTGCGTCGCGATGACGTGTTTGAGCAACGACGCGACAAAGAAGTAGCCGGACAGCGTCAGGAAGACGTCGACTCCGCCGGACACCCGGCCAAACCAGACGTGGAAGATGGCGACCAGCGCGATCGCGATTCCGCGCAGCCCGTCGAGGTCGAGCCGGTAGCCCGACGTGTTGCCGGTCGCGGCGTCCTCGTTGGGCGTCGCGACCGACTTCTCATCGGTCATGGGCGTGCGCACAGCCGGAATCGTACTGCGTCTAACCCTCCCCGCCGGGCCACGGCACCGGCACGCTGTGCGCGGACCACAACGTGAGGGAGAAACATCATGACAGCAGACAGCCGTCGCAAGGTCGCGATCGTCGGCGCGGGACTGGCCGGAACCAGTGCCGCGCTCGGATTCGCCGACGCCGGATTCGACGTGACGCTCTACAGCGACCGCGACCGCGCATCTCTGCGCAACGAGGTGCCCCCGACCGGTGTCGGCGTGCTGTTCGGCAAGTCGCGCGAATGGGATGCCGAGATCATCGACGATCTGTACGAGGTCGGTAACACCACCGGTATCAGCGTTCGCCTGCACTCCGGCAGTGGCGACGAGCGGGCCGACGTGCTCGAGTTCAACCCCGACTACGGCTATGTCGCCCAGGCCGTCGATCTTCGCCTGCGTGCCGACGACCGGCTCGGTCGCTTCCTGGACCGCGGGGGTCGGTTCTCGGTGGAGTCCGTCGACCTCGACCGTCTCGACGCGATCGCCGCCGACGCCGACATCACGCTGGTCGCCACCGGCAAGGGTGGGCTGTCGACCCTGTTCCCCGTCGACGAGTCGCGCACCCACTACCGGGAGCCGCAGCGCCGCCTCCTGCAGGTCACCCTGACCGGGCTCGATCACGGCCCACAGACCTTCGCCTACCGCAGCAGCGAGGGCGGCGGTCATTCGCTGTTCAACCTCGACAGCGAGAACGGCGAGGTCTTCGTCGGACCGTTCCTGCACAAGGACGCCGGCGCCACCTGGTCGTTCATCGTCTTCGCCAAGCCAGACGGTGCCTGGGCGCCCAAGATCGACGACGTGCACGACGCGGCGTCGGCCCGCGCCGCCATCGTCGAGATCTTCGACGAGTACTTCCCGCACGACGCACCGGTTATCGAGAAGCTGCAGGTCATCGAGTCTGACCCGGTGTCGTGGCTCAAGGGCGCGGTGACCCCGACCGTCCGCCAGGCAGTCGCGACGACGCGCAGCGGCCATCCGGTGGCCGCCATCGGTGACACCGCCATCGCCGTCGACCCGGTCGCCGGGCAGGGCGCGCAGAACACGCTGATCCAGGTTGCCGAGTTGGTCAAGGCTGCGGCTGCGCATGACGGTGAGTTCGGCGCCGAATGGCTCTCGCAGGAGTTCGAAAAGCATTGGGAGCGACGCGGAAAGGCGGCGGTCGAGGTGACGCGCCTGTACCTCGGCGACCCCGACTACGCCACGCACCTGGAGTTGTCCTTCCCCGCGGCGGCGGTCGACGAGAAGATCGCGTCGGCGCTCTTCGGTCTGCTCTCGGAGCCCAACCCGTTGCTCACACTGGAGAGCCGCGACGACGTCCTCGGCTTCATCTCCGCCGTCGCAGGCGAACCGGCCGACGACGTGCTGGGCCGCTTCGAGCCGGCGGGCAGATTCACCTCGGCACCCGCGCCCGTCTCCGCCTGACGGGTTACCGCTCCTGAGCTGAGGTGCGAGTGCCTCCTACCGCTCCCTGACTCGAAGAGGTCGGTGACTAGCGCTCTGGCCTGCACATAAGCGTCCACCACCCCACCGCTCTCGGAGGTGCCCGAGGCGCCGGCCGAGGGATGCCTCGAAGGGCAGGCGAACGGGCCACGTCAGCGAGGCGCCGGACCACTGAAAGTAGGGGAAGGTTCTTCCCCTACTTTCTGCCCCTGCTTGTTGAGTCGCCCGCGAGAAAATTCGCGGGGAGGACTCCAGGGATAGGGGACGAGTTTCTTCCCCTATTTTTCGTGGATCATCGTCGCCGCGCCGCGCTCCGGCGGACGCTTCCCGCCTCTACGATCGCCGACGAGGTCGGCGGGTGGGTCGCCGATCCGAAGGGTAGTGACAGCCCGCTGAACTGGGGAAATGCAGCCTTCCGAGGAGGCGCCTCGGACACTCCGTGTCCTGTTGGAGAATCTGTGTGCTGCAGCACACGGTTGAGCCGACTCGACGCAGGGTGTGGTCTGAGGCCACCCATGGCACATCACCGCCCAGGGCGGCCTCGGCTTCGGTCTGGCCATGTCCCGCGTCGTCCTGCGAGAACTCGAGTTGAGTTGGAGAACGCGAGTGCTGCAGCACTCGCGTTCCCCAATTCGGCTCCGGTTGTCGCGAGTGCCGGCGGCGCGGATGCTCCGGGGCGACAGGGACCTCGTTTCTGGTCAGGGACCTTCGGAACTGCCGACGGTCCCTGACCGCAAGTGAGGTTTCTGGCGACACGTGCGGTTTCTGCGACGAGGGCGCGCTCTTCCCGACTCCACGATCGCCGACGACGTCGGCGCGGGTGGGTCGCTGAGGTGCTCGTTTCGTTGACAATGTGATACGAAGTCAGTCGACCGATCGATGATCGGGTCCGGATGGTGGCGAAGGGGCTGACGTGGCGAGATCGGGTTGGACGCTCGCCGATGCTCCACCCCAGACCGGTCGCACCGCGGTCATCACCGGGGCCAACTCCGGCATCGGCCGCGCTGCTGCCATGGGTATGGCCACCCTGGGTGCTCGCGTCGTCCTCGCGTGCCGCAACGAGCAGACGGCGACCGCCGCCGCCGCGGACATCGTCGACATGGTGCCGGGAGCCGAGCTGGACGTCGTCACGATCGACCTGTCCGACCAGTCCTCGGTGCGACGCGCGGCAGCAGAGATCATCGACCGAAACGACAGCATAGACCTGCTGATCAACAACGCCGGCCTGATGCGTGCGCAACGTGAGCTCACCGTCGACGGTTTCGAAATGGACTTCGGGACAAACTTTCTCGGTCATTTCACGCTGACGGGTCTTCTGCTGCCGAAGGTTTCGGGTGACGGTCGGGTGGTCACGGTCGGCAGTCACGCACACCGCACCGGCGCCATCGACTTCGATGACCTACGGCTCGACCGCGGATTCAGTTCGGCGTCGGCCTATTCCCGTGCCAAGTTGGCGCAGATGCTTTTCGCGTTCGAATTCGACCGGCGGCTGTGGGATGCCAAGTCGGAGATAGCCTCTCTGGCAGCCCATCCCGGCGGGACGCGAACCGGCGTTATGCGCGAGCAGAACCGTTTCCTGCAGTGGGCCTACTTCGCCCCGTCGCTTCGGTGGTTGACCGACCGCTTCATCATGGACCCGCCCGAAGGTGTGCTCTCGATCCTTCGCGCGGCAACTGATCCTCGGGCTATCGGCGGCGAATACTACGGTCCGACAGGACGATTGGGCCTCGCCGGCCCGCCGGCACTCGTGACGCCGTCGGCGCGCGCGCAGGATCGTGCGGTGGCCACGCAGTTGTGGGACGTGGCCGAGGACCTCACCGACGTGCACTATTCCTTCGCCTGATCGAGCCGCCCCATACGCTGATCGAGCCGACACCGAGCCGCCCACACGCTGATCGAGCCGGGACCGAGCCGCCCACACGCTGATCGAGCCGGGACCGAGCCGCTAGGCGAGGACCCGTGTCGAGATCACTATTCCGAACCGTACGACTTACCCCGCCGTCGAGACAGTTCCGGTAACAGGTCGAACCGTCCTTCGATCAATGCGAGACGCTTGGCCCGCGACCAGTTCTGGACGCTTCTCCAGCGCGTACGCCTCTGCGACAGAGGGGCATTCGAGCAAGTACACGAGCCTGACCGGTAGGCGGCTGCTCGTGTACCGCGAGCCGCGTCCACTTTGGTGCTGCTCGAATCGCAGCTCGATATTCCGCGTACTGCCGACATACAGGGTGCCGTCAGCGCATTCAAGGATGTACAAGTAGCCGATCATGCACACACTTTGGCGCTTTGGTGCCGGATAGTGGTTCGCTTGTCCACAGGGCTGTGGGCGCGGAAGTGATCTCGACACGACGCCTCGCCTGGCGGCTCGGAGTCGGCTCGATCAGCGTGGGGGGCTCGGAGTCGGCTCGATCAGCGTGGGGCGGCTCGGAGTCGGCTCGATCAGCGGTTGGGTGGCTCGATCAGCGGGGGCGGCTCGATCAGCGGACGAGACTCGCCTAATCCCGGCCAATCCGGTGTGAGGATGGTTCCGAATACCCCGCCGACGCACACGACGACAGGAGTTTCGATGCCCGACCTGAAGACACTGATCGCACCCACGACCACACCCCAGTCCCGCGGCCGGATGTTCGCACGCATCGCGCTCGGCGTGGTGCTCGCGCTCGCCGGGATCGGGCACATGACCTTCCAGCGCGACGAGTTCCAGGCACAGGTGCCCGATTGGGTGCCGCTGGGCAAGGACTTCACCGTGCTGGCCTCGGGTGTCGTGGAGGTCGGACTGGGTGCCGCGCTCATCGCGCTGCCCCGACACCGTCGCATCGTGTCGTGGGTGGTGGCGGCCTTCTTCGTCGCGGTATTCCCGGGCAACATCCACCAGTACGTGGCCGGTATCGACGCGTTCGGCCTCGACACTGACACCAAGCGACTGGTTCGCCTGTTCTTCCAGCCGGTCCTGGTGTTGTGGGCGATCGCCGCAGGCGGGGACGGACGCACCAGCGGCAAGGCATAGTTGGGTTCATGGAACTCGACGAGGTGATGAGAACGACCTTCGCGGCGCGAGAGTTCACCGACGATCCAGTGTCCGACGAGGTGCTGTGGCAGATCTTCGACCTCGCGCGGTTCGCTCCCAGCGGCGGCAACCGACAGGGCGGACACGTCGTGGTGATCCGTGATCCCGACACCCGCGCCCGCGTCGCCGAGTTGAGCAAGACAGCGGCTCGACGCTATCTCGCGCAACGCGGCGCCGGTGAGAGTCCGTGGAACCCGGTGCATCCGCCGGGCATCACCCAGCAGGAGATCGCCGAGGTGCCCGGCGTCGACGACTTTGTCGCACCGGTTGGGAAAGCCCCTGTCCTGCTGGTCTTCTCGGTCGATCTCGCGGTGGTGGCGGCCGTCGACCAGAACCTCGATCGGATCGGCGTGGTGAGTGGGGCGTCGGTGTACCCGCTGATCTGGAACACGCTGCTGGCGGCGCGGTCGCTCGGGTACGGTGGCACGTTCACCACGATGGCGGTTGCCGAGGAGCCCGCCATGCGAGAGTTGTTGGGATTACCCGATACTCACGCAATCGCGGCCGTCGTACCCCTCGGCAAGCCGGTGAAACAACTCACCAAGTTGCGACGCCGGCCGGTGGAGGAGTTCGTCACCTGGGAACGGTTCGACGGGGCTCCACTGGATGCGTAAGGTCCTCGCGGGCGCGATGCTGACCGCGGCCCTGTTGCTCGGAGCCGTTCCGGCACAACCGGCGCAGGCGTCGCCGTGGGGAACTGTTCGGATCCAGCCGTCGATGGCGGCGTGTGGCGGCACCGACCTCGTGCGGTATGCGCGCTGCGGCGCCGCGTTCACCGAACGCTTCCTGCGTAACCGCGGTGTGGGCGGCGTCGTGCGTGAGACCGTCCTTGTGCAGCAGCCGAGCGTCGGCGTCTGGCCGAGCAGCACCACGGACGGGATCTGTGGTTTCGCTCGGGTGGGTCCCATCGGTCTCGGCCTGCATCACTGTGATCGGCTGACGTTCATCGAGCCCAGGCGGGACGCGAAAATCCTGACCAGCGATGTCCGGGCGATCACCGCGCTCGTGCACGAGTCCGGGCACGGCCTTCAGGAACGGGCCGGATTCGACCCGGTCGCCGTCACGCTGTCCGGTGACAACCGGCGACTCTTCCCGCTGGAACAATCCGCCGACTGCTGGTCCGGCGTCGGAATCGCGTGGTTCGTTTCCCAGCGGATGCTGCCGTCCGCTGTAGTCCGGGAGAGTCGCAATCTGTTCCGGGAGATAGGCGATCCCGGCCATGGCGCCGGCGAGCAACGGGTCGCCGCGTTCGACGCCGGGCTCCACCGGGGTGCTGCCGCATGTGACACCATCCTCGGAGCGCGTGCCTTCCCGCGCTGAGTTGGCATCGACCAGCGGGCCCTGCACTCAGCTCACAGGCGCCGTGCGACGTAGTTCGCTGCGTCGACCGTCATGCCGTTGACCGCGTACAGGACGTGGAAAACGTTGGGCCCGCCGACCGGTGAGCCGTTGCAGATGGTGTCCGCGGGGATGCAGTACCGGACGGTCTTGTAGCGGTATGCCGGGGCAATCCGGATCGGCGGCGCGCCGACATCGCGGATGAACCGGTCCGACGGCGGACCGAACAGCACCACTGCCGCGATGTTCTTCGACAGGCTGGCCGGCAGCGGCTTGGGTGCGCGGTCGGCGTACTGGCGGTAGCGGGCGGGAACCTCGATGTTGGCCTGCACGGCGTAACCCGCGACCACCGCGCCCTGCGAGTAGCCGCCGAGCACGATCCGGGTGCGCGGGCAGGTCGCCGCGATGTACTTCACCCGGTTCTGCGCGTCGCGCACACCGTTCGCGACCGTCTGTGCGAACAGGAGTCGGTTGTTGAACTTGTCGCTCGCGGGGTAGTTGACCCCGTAGACGTTCACCGACTTGCCGGGCAGACGCTGGCGCAGAGCCGCGCCGAACGAGAGTCCGGTGAGCCCGACCGGCGGTGCGGATTCGACGGTGCCGCGCGCGAACACCACCTCGACGTCGGCGCACGGTGCGGCCATCGCCGGCGCATCGGCCACGACGATCGACCCGCCGATGGCCATCGTGAGACCGGAAATCACCAATAGCAGACGCTTGATCATCTGCCTCATGCTATGCAGGGTCAGCGATCCTGGATCCGCTTTCGCGCACATTGCGCAGACTTGCGAGCGAGGTGGTCTCGCTCTGCCTCATTGGTCGCTACCCTCGCCGCGAGAGCGTATTCGGTTGTGGCGGTGTCGAAGTCGCCGATTCTCTCATGTAGGTAGGCCGAGACGGCGGCGTGGCGCGGGACGCCGGGATCCACGTCGGCCAAGGCGGCGAGCCCGGCCGGGGCCCCATCGGCTTCCCCGACGGCGACGGCACGATTGAGTCGGACGACCGGCGAGTCGGTGAGCGCGACCAGTTCGTCGTACCACTCGACGATCTGCACCCAGTCGGTCTCGTCGGCGTTCGGGGCGTCGGCGTGTAGGGCGGCGATCGCGGCCTGCGCTTGATAGGGGCCCAACCGGTCGCGGGCCAGCGCGGACTGCACTATCTCGACACCTTCGGCGATCATCGCGGTGTCCCAGCGGGATCGGTCCTGTTCGGCGAGGGGAATCAGGGCGCCCGACGCGCTCATCCGCGCCTCGCGTCGAGCCTGATGGAGCAGCATGAGCGCCAGGAGACCGTCCACTTCGGGTTCGTCGAGCAACTCCGACAACTGGCGCGTCAGGCGAATGGCCTCGGCGGCCAAGTCGAGTTCGCCGCTGTATCCCTCGTTGAAGAGCAGGTACAGCACGTGCAGGACGGTGCTCGCATCACCTGGTTGATCGAGGCGCACCGAACGGAGTCGCTGCTTGGCCCGGCTGATGCGTTGCGCCATCGTCGCCTCCGGCACCAGGTAGGCGTCGGCGATCTGCCGGGTCGTCAGCCCGCCGACGGCGCGCAAAGTGAGCGCGATGGCCGACGACGAGGTCAGTGACGGATGAGCACACAGGAAGTACAGCCACAGCGAGTCATCGGCTCCCGTGATGTCACCGGGTTCGGGCTCTCGTGCGACGCTTTCCTCGCGTGCCGACCGTGAGCCATCACTGCGCACTTGATCCAAGAACTTGCGCCACGCGACGGTGATGAGCCAGGCCTTCGGGTCCCGGGGCCGCTCCCCGGTCTCCAGCGCCCGCACCAGTGCGGACTGCACAGCATCCTCGGCCGACGCGAAGTCTGCTCCGCGCCGGACGAGGATGCCGATCACCGCAGGAACCTGTCCGCTCAATGCGGTGGCACCTGCACGGTCGGGCTCGGTCATTCGGTGATGGTGGGCGGTTCGCTCATCACCGGCCGGAGTTCGAGCCATTCTCCGAGTGGTCGGCCACCGGCCGCGGGGGCCGCCGACAACTGCCCGGCCAGTTCGAGTGCCCGATCGTAGGAATCGACGTCGATCATCATCCAGCCGGCGATCAGATCCTTGGTCTCGGCGAACGGTCCGTCGGTGACCGGTGGACGTCCTTCCCCGTCATAGCGCACCCACACCCCGTCCTCGGCGAGGGCGTTGGCGTCGACGAACTCCCCGGTCTCGACGAGCCGGTCGGAGAAATCGCGCATGAACTGGATGTGCGCCTCCCATTCGTCGGCGGTCCACTGATCTGCGGGGACGTCGTTGGTGGCGGGCTTGCCGCCGCGGTAGTGCTTGAGAAGCAGGTACTTCGCCATTGTTTTCTCCTCTGGTCCGACGCGACCCCTGCGGCCGCGTTCATACCTGAGACGGAGCCGTCGACCCATCCTCTACATCGATGGTGACGAATTCTTCGATGAGTTGTCGCCCGTTGCCGAGTCGACACCTCCGGGGCAGCTCGAAAGGATGATTGTGGCGAGACGATTGCTGTTCATTCACGGTGCGGGCGGCGACCTCGACGACCGACCACTCGCCGAGGAATTCGCCGAGACGCTGGGGATGACGCTCGACTATCCGGTGATCCCGCCCGACGACATGTCGCGGGCCGCGGTCATTCGTCCTGCCGTGGCATCACTGAGTGCATCCGACGTGGTCATCGCCCACTCCTTCGGTGCATCGATGCTGATGCAGGTGCTGTCCGACGATCCGGGAATCGCGGTGCACGCGGCGGTGCTGCTGGCCATGCCCGACTGGAGTTCGGACGGTTGGGACATCGCCGAATACGACCTCCGCGATCGGCAGCCGACAGTCCCGCTCGCATTGCACCATTGTCGGGACGATGAGGCTGTGCCGGTTGGGCACTTGAAGCTCAACGCGACCCGACTTCCCCAGGCTCGTCTGTATGAACACGCCGTCGGCGGTCATCAGTTCGACGGGGAAGTCGGGTCGGTCGTCGGCTCACTGGGCCGTGATCTCAACGCGGGGTGACGGAACGGTCGTCGTCGGAGTTGAGCGACTGCGCGTAGGCGACGCCCAGCGACAGCAGTAGCAGTCCGACGACGATGAAGGCGATCACCCGGAACACGCCGTCGAGCGTGGCGAGGTCGAAGAGGAACAGTTTCGCGACGGCCGCACCGATGATCGACAGGCTCACGCTGAGCGTCACGGTGCGTGCACTGCCGCGTTGGCGGCGGGCCCACAGCAGACCGGCCGCACCGGTGAGCACCCAGACGATCGTGGCCGCCGCGTGGCCACCCCGGATTCCCGCGTCGCTGCCGCCGCCGATCAGTGCGCCGAGTCCCACGCACAGCAGCGTGACCTGCCACAACGCGGCCACGGTCCCGACCGTCCAGATCGCCTGCAACTGCTCGCCGCCGGCGCCCTGCGCCCACGACCACGCCAGCACGACGATGGCGGCGAGGGTGAGGACCTCGGTGATCAGCATCAGCGCCTGATCGCCGGTCGGCAGCGCATCGGCGAACAGCAGCTGGGCAACAGCACCGGAGAGCAGGGTGCCGGCGAGCGAGATCCCGGTGGCGATCGTCGCGATGACCGCGACGGTGAGGTTCAGGTCCCCTCCGGTGCCCGAAACCTTTCCGACCGCGGCGGCGCAGGCGGTGACAACGGCGATGCCGGCCACGGCGACGGCGAGACCCGCACCCTCGAGAATCGACGCGCAGGCCACGAGGGCGGTGACCGAACTGGTCGCGAGCCACACCACCCGGACGGGAACCGGGACGCCCAGCGGGCGACCGGCGACGGCCAGCGCGAGAAGGATTGCGGCGGTGACGCCTAGCAGCGTCGACGCCAGCGGACCGCCGGTGATGTGCACGGCGCCGAACATCGGGAACACCGTCGCCGACGACGTCAGAGCGAGAATCACCGGGCGAGTCGAGGACCGCATCAGCACCAGCACCGACACGATCGCCAGCACGACGTTGAGCGATGCGGCGATCACGAAGAACCACTGATCGTCCGATGACCAGGCCACGAGTCCGTACAGAACAGGTAGGGTGCCGACCGCCGTGTTGGTGATGAACATGGCAGTCCAGTTGCGGCCCAATTGAATCCACAACGTCACTGCGACGTAGGTGAGCAGGAAGGCGACCAGGATCTCGTCGTCGCCGCCGGCGAGGAACGGTGCGAGGACAACCAGCGGGATGCCGACCATGAGGCCGAGGGCCTGACTGTCCCACACATGCGCGACCACCAGGCCGCCGCCGGCCAGCACCGCGGCGACGAGGAGTGCGGCGTAGTCGGGCAGCCAGTGGTAGATCGCGGTGGCGGCGAGCACGTCGAATAGCGCGGCCGCGACACCGGTCGCGACGAGTGCGACTGCACCAGAACGCTTCTGCACGTTGTGCCCGAGTCGAACGCCGATACCGAACAGGGTGGCGGCGAGGAGTGCACCGCCGGCGACGCGGAGTTCGGGTCGCAGTAGTCCGGCCTGGGCGGCGAGCACGAGGAGCAGCACGACGCCGATGAGCGTGATCGCGACACCGATGCCGGCGAGGATCTTGCCGATCAGTCCGCCCTCCGACGCCGCGGTCATCTTCTCGGCGGTCGAGGCCCGCGGGGGGACTGGAAGTGGCCGGGGCGGCGGTGGTAGCGGCTGCACCCGGGGCGGAGCCGGCGCGTACTGCGGCACACGATAGTTCGGTGTGAACAGGGGAGGGGGGAAGGTGGCTGTTGGTGGCTGCAACGGATGCAATTGCGGCGCCTGTGTCGGCGTCGGCTGCGGCGGGATCGGGGGAGTGTGGACCGGTTGCGCGGGGGCAGCGGTCTGCGTCAACAGAACCCCGTGCAGTGCGGTGAGTTCATCGGATGCGTGCGAGAGGCGCCGCGTGATGTCGGCGAACTCTCCCCGGATGCGATTCACGGTGTCGGCCGGTGACTCCGGGCCGGGTGATGAAGTGGTGGCATTCATACCGTCCACCTTCGACCGCCGGCTCCCGACGATCATGCGTAGATGTACCCACTTTCGGTGGGTAGTTGTCAGTCCGTGTCGAGCCCGTGTTCGATGGCGTAGCGCGTGAGTTCGACGCGGTTGGCCAGTTGCAGCTTGCGCAGCGATGCGCCGACATGGTTCTCGACGGTCCGCGGGCTGATCGACAGGCGGTTGGCGATCTGCCGCGACGACAACCCCTTGGCGACCTCCCGCAGCACCTGCGTCTCCCGCTCGGTGAGTACCGGCGTCGACGGACCGGGATCACGGGCGATGCGGCGATACTCGCCGAGCACCAGTCCGGCGAGTCCGGGTGTGAACACTGCCTGGCCATTCGAGGTGGCGAGGACCGCTGCGACGAGTTCGGCCCGCTGAGCGCTCTTGACCAGGTACCCGGTGGCGCCCGCCTTGACGGCGTCGAGGACGTCGTCGCGTTCGTCGGACGCCGACAGCACCAGGACATGCGCGTCGGGGCACTTCTCGAGGATCGCGGCGGTCGCGGTCGCACCGTTGCCGTCGGGCATGTTCATGTCCATGAGTACGACGTCGGGCTGGGCGGCGGCGGCCCGTTCGGTGGCTGCACGCACGCCATCGGCGGTCGCCACCACCTCGAATCCCTCGTCGGCGAGATCGCGGGCGACGCCGTCGCGCCACATCGGATGGTCGTCGACCACCATCACCCGCACGGATTTGTCGGTCATCGGACGCGGCCCTCCTGAACGGGAATCGTCAGCTCCCATTCGGTCCCGGAATCGGGGGATGTCTGCAGCTGCGCGCGACCCCCGAGATCTTCGATACGCCCGACGACGGACCGGGCGATACCCATCCTGCCTTCCTGCCGTGCCGCCTCGAGCCGGCCCGGTGCGATGCCGCGTCCGTCGTCGCGGACGCTGATCACCACCTCGTCGTCGATGTCTTCTAGCAGGATGAAACTCTGGGCTCCGCTCCCGGCATGCTCTGCGGTGTTGTGCAGAAGATTGTCGACCGCGGCGAGCACCTCGTCGGCGATGTGCGCCGACACCGGCACCGGCTCACGGGGAGCGCTGACCTTGACCGTGTCGGCACCGAGTTCACGCAGCGCGGCACCCAGGTCGACGTCGGACGACGGTGTCGGGCCGCCCGTCGAGGTCTCGGGTTGATCGGCGATGAGTCGGCGCAGGCGTTGCTCCTGTTCGGCTGCGAGCCGAGCGAGTTCGGCCGCGTCACCCCCGATTTCCGCGCCGCGTCGCGCGACCAGGGCGAGCACCTGCAGCACACCGTCGTGCACCTCGCGGGCGAGGCGTTCGCGTTCGGTGGCCTGCGCGGCCGTGCGAATGGCCGCGGTCAGACGGGCGTGGGTCACCCGGGCCCGCGACGCGGCCAACCCCACCGCCAGTCCGGTCATCATCAGCAGGAGCAGGGTGGCGTTGCGGCCGAAGTTGAGTGAGATGTCGTCCTTGACGAAGAAGTTGGCGCAGCCGACGACGACCGCCGTGATCACACCCCACACCGGACCGCCGAGCAGAGCGCTCGACAGCACACAATTGGCCACCCACAGCGTGGTCGGCCAGGTCTGGTTCCCCGCGACCCATCCCTCGTCGGCGACGTAGGAGGTCGACAGCATCATCACCACCGACACGGCCACCTCGGAAGCGACGAACCACCATCGGCGGCCGAAGCCGACCAGGTAGCCCGTCGCCCACCAGACGTTCGCGACAGTCATCAGGCCGAACAGGGCCCACGTCAGACCGGGCTTGTCCAGGTTGTCGTTGATGACGATCTGGAAACCGAGCGCGTAAATGAACGACGCCAGGCGAAAGATCTGCGCGGCACGCCACAGCGGGCCTACCGGGTCGGAATCGACGGCGAGCATCGACGACGGGATCAAGCGGTCGAACCCGGTCGCCATGCTCTCTCCCGATGATGGTCGCGGACGTCGCGACCATCATCGCCCATGAAGTGGACTCAGAGGCGACGCACTGCGAATCGAGCCGCGTCCATCGTCATTCCGTTGACCGTATAGAGGACGTGGGTTGCGTTCGGGCCGCCGACGGGCGCGCCGTTGCAGATGGTGTCGCCGGGGATGCAGTAGCGGACCGTGCGGCCGCGATAGGCGGAGCCGACGCGGACCGGCGGCGCGCCGATGTCGGTGATGAAGCGGTCCGACGGCGCACCGAACATGACGATCGCGGCGATGTGGCTTGCGACGTCGGCGGGCAGCGGCGGAGGTACCTCACGCTCGTACTGGCGGTAGCGGTCGGGGATCGCGATCTTGCCGCTCGTCGCGTACCCCGCGACCACGGCGCCCTGCGAGTATCCGCCCAGCACGATCCGGGTCTTCGGGCAGCTGCGGGCAATCGCCGTCACGTCCCGCTGGGTTTGCCGAACACCGTCGGCGACACTGCGGACGAAGACGACCCGATTGTTGAACTTGTCGCTGGCCGCATAGTTGACGCCCTCGGCCGCGACCGACTTCCCGCGAAGCTGCGACCGCATCGACTCGACGAAGGAGATACCGGTCAGACCCAGCATCGGGGCGGGTTCGGCGGTACCGCGCGCGAACACCACCGCCACGTCGGAGCAGGGCGCGGCCGACGCGGCTGGGGCCGTGGTGGTGGTTGCGACGATCGACCCCCCGAGTGCGCCGAGCGCACATACGAGGGCCGTCAACCAACGCCTGATGGGCCGGGTGGTCCGGACATTCATACTGTGATTCATATCGGGTGTTCGGATGAGGATGGTCGGCGGATGGGTCGGATCTCGGTTCTTTTTTGCGCGGGACTTCAGCATCAGCTCAACGCGGCACCCAGCTCGTCGGCGCGGCTCAGCATCTCCGCACCGTCGCGGGCACTCACCACGGTGCTGCAGTGGTCGGCGTAGTCGGCCATTGCGCAACCCGCCTGGGTCCAGTACCTCGACGGTTCGGGCGTGACCCAGGCCATGCGATGGACTCGTCGGGATACTTCGGCAACGAGGTCGATACGGGGGTCGAAGCCGTTGCTGCGCGCGTCGCCGACCACGAGCACCGAGGTTCGGGCGGTGAGGAGATCTCCGAAGCGTTCCAGCATCGTCGACCACATCGATCCGTAGTCGCTCGTCGCGGCGAGATCGAGGCCGTCGGCTGCCAGCACCGCGGCCAGGGCGTCGTCGGTATGGGCGGCGCGCAGGGCCGACGTCACGAGCACGGGTTGGTCGACGAACGCGACGACCTCGCAGTGCCGCCCCATGCGGTGGAGGGTCTGAGCGAGTCGCAGGATGAAGCCTGCGACCGGTCGCACCGACAGCGAGACGTCGGCGACGATCAGCATGCGCACCGGGCCGGGCGTTCGAGCGCGTCGCCACAGCGTGATCGGCACGCCATCGGTCGGCACCGACGCTCGCATCGTGCGTCGTATGTCGAGCCGGCCGCGGTCGGTCCGACGCGGGACCCGACGGGGTGCGCCGTTCATCCGTTGCACGAGGCGATGACATGCGCGGTCGATGTCGGCCTGATCGGTCGTCGTTCGTGACGCCGAGTCGGTGTCCTGCGCGAGCACCGACAACTCGGTGTCGAGGCGAGCAGCCAGGGCGTCGATGAATGCGGTCAAGGCGCGTTCGAGTTCGGCACGACGCCGGTCGTCGAGCCCTTCTGCGCCATCGGTGCCATAGGCGCTGCGCGCATCGTAGGCGTCGAGCGCGCGCAGGATCGCGGCAGCGTCCTTGAGCCCCAACGGTGTTCCCCGGACCCGTGTCGCTGATCCCACGAGTTCGCCGACGCTGGCTGAGTCGGCCTCGTCGATCTCGACGGTGTACGTGATGCCTCCGGACACGGTGTCGCTCTCCGCGTCGACACCGAGTTGTTCGGTGCCGGCCGAAACGGTGAAGTCGTTCTCCTCGCGATGGGCGCTCTCGGCGTGACGTTCGGTGGCGTCCGGATCGTCGATCATGAGATCGCCGATCTCGTCGGTGTGTTCGTCCGCGCCGATGCGTCGGGCGGCACCTTCGAAGTCTTCGTCCCATTCGACGTCATCGGGCAATTCGGCTGCGGCGCCACGGGTTCGGGGCAGGGCGTCGGGAGTGCTGTCGTCGGTGGTGTCAAGGAAGAACAGGTCGAAGGCGTGGTCGAAGCCGTCGGCCTCGTGCGTGTACTTGACACACACGCTGCGCAGCGCTGCACGCAGGAGCGTCAGGTCCGCGGCCCCGACGATCGACAGCACACGTCGAATCTCGATGACCTCGGCGGGCGACGCGGCGACGCCGTGACACCGGAGAACCTGTCCGAAGAGCACGGCGAGAAGGTCGAGTACGCCGTCTCGTCCCGGTGATATCGGGCGTTCGGTGGTGAGCACCAGCAACTACCGGCGTTGCGCGCTGCGGGCGCGACCGGCCCCGAACGCTGTGGCGGTGACGGTTCCTCGAGGTCCGGTTTCTCCTGTGGTGGAGATGGTTTCGCTCTTCGTCGGGCGCTCGAGTGCGCGTCGGGCGATGTCGAGATCGGTGCCGAACTTCACCAGCAGTGACAGCAGCGCCCGGTTGGTCGACGGGTCGCCGGTGCGATCACCCAGCAGCGCTGCGGCGCGGGCTGCGTCGATGACCTCGGCGATCGACGGGCTCTTGCGTAACGGCAGCTCACGGAGGTCGCGGGCCATCTCGACGACGCGAGCGATGACCGCCTCCTCGACCTCGGGTGCACGCACGGCGACGATTCGCCGTTCTCGATCCACCGACGGGTAGTCGACCTGGAAGTGCAGGCACCGCCGCTTCAAGGCGGGCGAGAGTTCGCGAGTGTCGTTGGAGGTCAGAATGACCCACGGTGCCGATCGCGCGGCGAAGGTACCCAGCTCGGGAACGGTGACCTGCCGCTCGGCGAGCACCTCGAGCATCACCGCTTCCATCGCCTCGTCGGTGCGGTCGATCTCGTCGACCAGCAGGACGGTCGGGAGCGTGGACATGATGGCGGCCAGAAGTGGTCGGGGTACGAGGAAGTCCTCGGTGTACACGCCGACGTCGGTGCGTGCGAGCGCGGCCGATGCAGAGGAAAGTGTTGTCTCGGTGGCCAATTCGGAACTGATGCGATCGCGCAGCATCTGCACGTGCAGGAGTTGTCGTGCGTAGTCCCATTCGTAGAGCGCGCGTGACTCGTCGAGACCCTCGTAGCACTGCAGGCGAATCAGTTCCCGGCCCGACGCCGCCGCGAGTGCCTTCGCGAGTTCCGTCTTGCCCACGCCGGCCGGACCTTCGAGCAGCAGCGGCCGATCGAGCAGCGTGGCGAGGTGAACCACCACGGCGAGTTCGTCATCGATCAGATAGCCCTGCTCGCCGAGAGCGGCAGCGAGCTCGTCGACGCTCTCGAAGGTGGTGGGTTGGTCGGTCACTGTCGACATGAGCGACATGTCTCCTCGATTCATCGTCCAGGGATTCATCGTCCAGGCAAGGGAATTGGTCGAACGGGGTGAGCCCGGGCCGGGCATCGAGATGCCCGGCCCGGCCTGCGACGCGACAGCGCCCCACTGTCGATCAGTGCTCAGTAGCTCCCGGTCATGGCGTGCGTGACCATGGGGATCAACGATTCGACGGTGCATTCGCGGGGGTTGCCCGGGGTGCACCAGTCGTCCATCATGTGCTCGGCGATGGCCCGGACCTGCTTGTCCGAGGTGTCCATGGTGTCGCCACGGCCCTCGTACTTGCCGGTGTTCATCCGGTTCTTGTCGTAGCTGTCGACGGAGAGCTGACCGAAGTTGTCGGGGATGCCGAGATCCTTCGACAGGCGGATCGCCTCTTCGACCGCCGCGTCGGCCGCCTGGACGGTGGTCATCTTGCTGGTGTCGATGCCGAGCAGGGCGGCGATGTCGGCGTAGCGCTCGTAGCGGCTGGGGAGGTTGTACTCCCAGACGCGCGGCAGGGCGATCGCGTTGTTGAGGCCGTGGTGGCTGTCGTAGAACGCGCTCACCGCATGCGAGAGCGAGTGAATGAGGCCAAGTCCGCCCGAGTTGAATGCCTGTGCCGCAATGTATTGCGCGTGCATCATGCCCGTGCGCGCCTCGAGGTTGCGGGGCTCGTACACAGCAGTCCGCAGGTGGTCGCGGATGAGTTCGATCGAGTATTTCGCGTTGCCCAGCGATGGCGCGAAGTCCAAGCGGGACACATAGGGCTCACTCGCGTGGGCGAGGACGTCGAATCCGCAGAACGCGGTGAAGTGCTCGGGGCAGCTGTAGTAGAGCAGCGGGTCGTCCATCGCGAGGTCGACGAGACAGGTGTCGTCGAAGGCCACCCACTTGTGCGGCTTGTTCATGTCCGAGGTGTCGGTGATGACGTAGGCCCACGACGTCTCCGAACCCGTTCCGGCAGTGGTGGATACGGCGATGTGCTTGGGGTTCTCCTTGTTGGTGGCCTTGGAGAAGCCCTCGAACTCGTTGATGTTGCGGCCGTCGTGCGCGATCACCATACGCGCGCCCTTGGCCGCGTCGTGGCTCGATCCGCCGCCGACCGAGATGATCCCGTCGCACTTCTCGGACTGATACAGCGCAGCCGAATCCATGCAGTTGTAGTCCTTGGGGTTGGACTCGACCTTGTCGTAGAGGACGACGTCGACGCCCTGGTACTCGATCTTGCCGATCAGTTCCTCGATGATGCCCGAGCCGCGCAGGCCGGTGGTCATCAGCAGCACGCGCGTCATGCCGAGGTTCTTGGCCTCCACGCCCAGCATGTCGTGTGCGCCGACACCGAGTTTGGCGTTGGGGAACGGATGGAAATCCTTGATCGGGAAGTCCCAGATCTGGTTCAGCTCGATGGCCATGCGGTCTTACTCCCTTGTGGCGAATGGGTGGTACCCGTCCACCGTGTTGCACAGGTCACAGCCGCAACAAGGACACCTGCTCATCTGCTCAGATGTTCAGACGCAGTGGTCAGCTCGGTTCCTGTCCCACCGGACAGGTTCCACTCCGCTGCCTGAGCAGTCTATGGGGTTGGTTGTCAAGGGCTGGTTTTCGGTGTGTGGGCGTGTTTGTTCGACTGCTGACAAGGAATCTGTTTGCCGCAGTTGGGTGCTGGGGGTTGTTGGGTTGCCGGGGTCCGGGGTGCCCTGCGCGTGCTCTACCTAGCGGTCAATCGGGTTGTTCCCGACAGTCTTCATTCGAGCTTTGGTCGCGCGAGGGTGGGACTGCTCATGCTCAGCCGCGGGTTGTTCCCCAGGTGCTTCGAGCTTGTCCCGGCAACAAGGTTTAGGTTAGGCGAGGTTAGGCGGCCTCCTGCTGGGCAGTGCCCTGTTTGGTGGTGCCGCCGGCAGCGATGGTCGGGTTCCACGGGGTGCCGGTGGTCAACACTGTGAACAGTTGACGCAGCAGCGCTGCGCCGATCGCGACGCGGGCTTGATTGTTGGTGAGGGGGTTGACTTTTCGGGTTGTCAGGTGGGTGTAGCGGGCGGCGTAGACCTCGTTGTTGGCGGTCGCGGCGAACGCGGCCCGATACACCGCCAGCCGCAGCTTGGGTCGGCCCCGGCGGCTGATGGTGGTCTTGCCGGCATAGGTGCCTGAGGCGTTCTCCCGCGGGCACAACCCGGCATGCTTGACCAGCGCCCGCGCGGAATCGAACCGGGTCAGGTCCCCGGTCTCGGCCAGGATCGCTGCGGCCCCCACCACCGAGATCCCGGGAAACGACTCGATCAGCGCGGTGTAGCCCAACTCCTCGATCACCGCGGTCATCTTGGTCTCGACCTGCGTGCAGGCGGCGGCGTGGTAGACCAGATCGCCGAGCACAGAGCCAGCGCGTTCGATCGCCGCGGCCCGCTGACCGGGCAGGCCGGCCGGCGCGGTGGCGGCCGCCCAGATTTTGGCCAGGATCGGCCGGTACACCCGCCGCGCACCCCAGGCGGGGAGTTCGGCGGCGACCGCGGCGGTGAACGCTTCCAGCGTGGCGTGCCCGCGGACCTGTTCGGGGTCACAGCCGGCCACCCGCATCGCGGCCAGCCAGGTCGCGGCATCGAAAGGTTTGCTCGCGCAATCCAATACCTGTGGCCACACACATTCCAACAGGTCCCGCACCTGCTGGCGGGCCGCGCTGCGGCGGGTGATCTGCTCGACCCGGCGCGCCCCCAAATGCCGCAACCGCGCCCACACCGGGGACAGCACCTCGGGCACATACACGTGCAGGTGACAGGCCAGCCGGGCGATCAACATGGCGTCTTTGTCATCAGACTTGTCGCGGGTGAAGTCCTCGGCCTCACGGGCCCGGGCCACCAGCATCGGCTGCACACACACCATCGCGATCCCGGCCTCGGCTGCCAGCTCGCCCACCACCCGCCAGCGGTGACCAGTCGGCTCGCACGCCAACGTCACCCCCGTGAACCCGGCCGTGGTCGCTGCGGCGCGCGCCCACTGCAACGCCTGCCCCAACTCGCCCGGTGAGCACCGGTACGTGCGCCGGGCCAGCACCCGCGAATCATGGTCGGTGACCACGACCACCTGCTTGGCGCTGGCCAAATCCAACCCGATCACCGCGTTGTCGTGAGGCACGATCTCACGTAACCGCTTGATCCGGGCATTACGGCGGTTGTCACCACGACTCAACCGACTACGATTAGACACTGACATCCTCCTAGTTTTGGTTCTGGGACACCAAGCCCGACATCAACCAAAACAGGAGGATGTCGCTGGCTTCCAATCCCTCAACCCATTACTAGGTGCGACGAGCGCAGCGAGGAGCCTCGAAGGCCGGGTGACTCTCCACCACGAGGTCTACCGTGGAAGGAGCAAGTGCAACTCCGTCGGGGAGTAGGAGCGCAGCGATGAGCGACCGTGACGTCAGCGACCATCCGAGCGGCCAGGCCGGCTACGGCCCCAACGACGAGAAGCCCTATTCCCAGAGCGACTATCACCATCCCGCTGCCGGTTGGGGTGCCGCCATGTCGGTGATGAAGGTCCTGACACGCGAGCGGGAAGCCGGTCGCGGTACCCGGGCGATGTTCAAGATGAATCATCCGACAACGGGTTTCGACTGCCCGGGCTGCGCATGGCCCGACGATCCCGGCGTCACTCTCGACATCTGTGAGAACGGGATCAAGCACGTCACCTGGGAGATGACCGGCAAACGTACGATGCCGGAGTTCTTTGCTGCCCACACTGTTTCGGAGTTACGCGGATGGTCGGATTTCGCCCTGGAAGACCAGGGGCGCCTCACCGATCCCATGGTCTACGACGCCGCGACCGATCACTACGTGCCGATCGGCTGGGACGACGCGTTCGAGCTCGTCGGCCGGCATCTGCGCGCACTCGATACGCCCGACGCTGCGAGTTTCTACACGTCGGGCCGTCTGAGCAATGAGGCGACGTTCCTGTATCAACTGATGGCACGCGAGTTCGGCACCAACAATCTCCCCGACTGTTCCAACATGTGCCACGAGGCGTCCGGTCGGGCACTGCAGGCCTCGTTGGGCACAGGTGTCGGTACCGCTGACCTCGCGGACTGGGAGCAGGCCGACGCCATCTTCGTGCTCGGCGTCAACGTCGCATCCAATGCGCCGCGCATGCTGACGACATTGGCCGACGCCCATCGTCGTGGTGCGCAGATCGTGCACGTCAACACCTTCTCCGAGGTCGGCGGCACGCGCACGATCGTGCCGCACGAGATTCTGGAGATGGCGCGCTTCAAGTCCACTCCCACAAGCACTCTCAACCTACAGGTGCGACCGGCCGGCGACCAGGCACTGCTGAGTGGCATGGCCAAGGCGTTGTTCGAGGCGGCACTCGATCGTCCCGAACTGCTCGACATCGATTTCATCGAGCACCACACTCGCGGATACGAGTCGTACCGGGAGGTGGTTCTTGCGACTGGTTGGGCTGAGTTGGAACGGCAATCGGGTTTGTCGGAGAACGACATCCGACGTGCCGCCGACATCTACATGACAGCTGAAAGCGCCATCATCAGCTGGTGTCTGGGCGTGAGTCAGCAGGAACACGGCGTCGATACGGCCCGCGAGGTGGTCAACCTGTTGATGTTCGCGGCAACGTCGGACGCGACGGCGCCGGGCCGTCGCCGGTACGCGGCCACAGCAACGTGCAGGGCAACCGCACGTGCGGAATCGATCACCGGCCCAAGGCCGACTTTCTCGACCGGCTCGGCGAGTGCTTCGACTTCGAACCCCCGCGCGAGTGGGGACTCGACACCGTCGCCACCTTGAAGGCACTCGACGAGGGCAATGTGAAGGTCTTTGTCGGGATGGGCGGAAACTTCGCCCGCGCCACACCCGATCCCGAATACACCGAACATGGACTCGCGCAATGTGATCTGACCGTCCAGGTCAGCACCAAGCTGAATCGCAGCCACCTCGCGCACGGCAAAGACGCGCTGATCCTTCCCTGCCTTGGCCGGACCGAGGACGACGTCCAACAGAGCGGGTCGCAATCGGTCAGCTGCGAGGATGCGATGAGCATGGTCCAGCTCTCCAAGGGCACACGCAAACCGGCATCGTCGAACCTACGGTCGGAGCACGCCATCATCGCAGGCATGGCGAAAGCCGCACTGCCGGAATCCACGATGCGATGGGACTGGCTGGTCGCCGACTACGACCACATTCGCGACGCGATGGGTGTGGTGATTCCGGGGCTAATCGACTACAACCGAAAAGTTCGTCAGCCCATGGGTTTCCGTGTACTGCAGCCTGCGCGCGACCGAACCTTCCTGACCGACAGTGGCAAAGCGGAGTTCTGCCTGTCCGCGTTGCACGATGAGGTGCCGGCCGAGTCGGATGTGCTGGTGCTGCAGACCTTCCGTTCGCAGGATCAGTGGAACACCACCATCTACTCCGACGACGACCGTTACCGAGGGGTGAAGAACCTTCGCACACTTGTCTTCATGAACCCCGACGACATGTCCGCGCGCGGCCTCGCCGAATGGGATCGGGTCGCCATCGAGGCGATCTCCAAGGATGGCAGTCGTAGGAAGCTCGACGGCTTCCGGGCCGTCGAGTACAAGATCCCGTCGGGCAGCGCGGCTGGGTACATGCCAGAGATGAACGTGCTGATCGAGCCTGCCGACTTCAGCGCCCAAAGTGATCAGCCGTTGATGAAGAGCCTGAGGGTGCGGATCGCGCCGCTGGCGGGGGGCGGAAGGTAGTTGGAGGTCCACCACCTCTCGCTCCCTGAGGTGCGCGAGGCGCTAGCCGAGAGCCTCGAAGGGCTGGTGAGACAGGGCAATTCGGCGACCAAGTAGCGACGGTCACCAGGCCTTCGAGGCTCCTCGCTAGCGCTCGTCGCACCTCAGGCAGCGGAATTTCGGGCCCAGCTCTGCCTTCCACGGATCCAGGCTCAGGGAGCGGGCATGTACCGGAGCACTCACGCTGATGGAGCGTGTGATCGCTCAGGATTGGAAGCGGGTGCGCGACAACCACGATCGACTTGCGGAACTGTGGGCAGCGCACGAACCCGACCTGCTCCTCGTGAATGCGCACTGCCCGACGTTGCTCCGGAACGCCGGCATGAAGGGCGCTGACCAGGGCTGACGAGTTTTGTCGGTGGCATGGTTTAGCGTGGTTTGTACACGGGATGTGATGACTGGGTAGTTGATGACTGAGACCGGGTTGCCGGTCTGATTCCTTTTGATGATGAGCATGTTGAGCGGATGGTCCCGATCCGTTGGTTCGTCGTATCGGAAGGGATTGTCGTGTCTGTGTTGTCGACGCCGTCGCCGTGGCCTGAGCAGTTTGCTGCCGGGTTGCTCGGTGGGGTCGACCCGGCCTATCCGGATGAAACCCCGACCAACGACCTACTCCTCGGCATGGCCGAGATCGATCGTGGGCGTGCGTCGTTGGCGTATGCCGAGTACCAGTCAGCGGCGGTGCTCTATGACCGGTATGTGGCGGCCAAACTCGTCGAACCATCCGGGTCGGGGTTCGTGACCGATGGGTATGCCGATTGCGCGGCGCGGATCGCCCGCGCCCGTGGGATCGGGCAGCGTGCCGCGGAGAAACTACTCAGTGAGGCGGTGTCGTTGCGGGACCGCCTGCCCGAGGTGTTCGACTGTTTACGCGACGGGATCATCGCACCCTGGCAAGCACAACTCGCGGTGACACGCACCGAACTGTTGGACGAGTCGGCGGCGGCACCTCTGGTGGATGCCGAGATCGCTGCGTTGTTGCGCACCCGGAAAGGTACGTGGTCACGCGCCCGGATGCGCGACATGATCGACCGCGTCGTCTACCGCCATGACCCGGATGCGGTGCGTCAGCGCCGTAAAGACGCGTTGGATGCACGTGGGGTGTGGACGGCCGAGTTGGAGGACGGGACCGGGGAGATCACTGCGGTGGGGGCTGCCGAGGATGTGCGGGTCGCTGCGGCGCGGGTGGCCGGGTTGGCGAAAGCGGTGTGCAGTAGTGACCCGCGCACTGTTCAGCAGCGGCGCTCGGACGCGATGTTCGCCCTGTTGTCGGGCACCGTGTTCGAGTGTGACTGCGGGCGTGAGGAGTGTGACGCCCAGATCCCGGACCCGGCGACCATCTCGGCGTCAACGGCACTGACACCGTCGACGGCGATCATGGTGCATGTGGTGTGTGATGAGGCGACGCTGGCCGGCACCGCGGACAACCCGGCGTTCGTGGAAGGTCACGGGCTCATCAGTGGTGAGCATGTGCGCGATATCGCCGCGCGTAAGGACTCCATTGTGAAACCGGTGATCGGGCCGCAGGCGGTCGTGAATTCGGATGGGTCGTTCACGTTGCCGGCGCACCAACCTGCGGATGCGCATCGGCCCTCGGCCGCGTTGGACACGTTTCTGCGGATTCGGGATGGGTATTGCGTGGATCCGGGTTGTGTGACGTCGGCGTGGCAGGGCGATGGTGATCATGTCGCCGAGTTCGATCACGATCACCCGGAACGTGGTGGGCAGACCACGGCTGACGGTATGAACATCAAGTGCCGTCCCGGACACTTGTTGAAGACGTTCGGGGAGTGGGTGGATGATCAGTGGCGCGACTGTGATGGGCGCCTGAGCACGGAGTACACGACTCCGGAGGGGCTGATACTGCCGGGTGAGGCCGAAACCAATGAGGACCTGTTCCCGGGGTTGCGTCGTATCCGGTTTGTCGCGCCCGCTCAAGGCCCACCGACTGGTAACGCGCGCAACGATATTGCCACCACCCGCCCTCGTCGTGGTCGGGTGGCAGACAAACACGCCCGACGCCGGGCAGAAAGGAACCGCAACCGACGCGACCGCGACGAACGCGACCGCGCCGCAGGCCCACCACCCTTCTGAACTCGTAACGACGGACGTCGAAGTCCGCGATAGTGAGTGGAAGGGTCACACTGTGGTGCCCTCACGACCGAGAGGCGGACAGATGACGACCACGAACGTCGCAAGGACCAACTGGTTGCGTCGCGGAGTCGCCGCAGCGATGCTCGCGGGTGCCGTCGTCTCAGGTGGCTTCGTTGCGGCGGGATCGGCCGACGCCTACCCTGTCGGCCCCTGGCACATCGAAGGGCCGTGCAAGGGCAAGGCGAAGTCGCAGTGTCCGATGTCGCCGTCGAGGGACGGTCTGACCTGGTCATTCCACGGCGACGCGTGGAACTACGACAAGACCGGCCGGTTCGTCTGCATGTCGACCGCCATCTACTGCGGGCCGCTCATGGCAGTGATCCGTGCACTGCCGCCGGTGCAGATCGGATCGGGACCGAGCACCATCGCGCGTCGATGATGATCCGTCAGTCGTGCGTCGCCGCGCGTAGTGACGGCGCGTAGCGGATCACGACGAACACCGCCGCTGCGATGAGGCCGGCGTTCACCACCAACAACGTCGTGTCGGTGGCGGCCCGCGAGATTGAGACGATGTCGACCATCCCGTGGAAGACCGCGATTACGAGGATGCTTGCGCGTGCGCTGTTGAAGAGGAACGTCGTCAAGTACGCGCCCAACAGGATGCTGATGATCCAGCCGGGAATCATCAACAGCCCCAACGTCTGCAAACCGTAGGAGTAGAAGAAGAGCGGCAGGTGCCAGCCTGCCCAGAAGAACGCGAAAATCGTTGTCGCGCCATACGACGACCAGCCGTCGGCCTCGAGCGAGGGGATGGCGTACCCACGCCAGCCGGTCTCCTCACCGAATCCGAAGAAGATGATCTCGATCGGAATCAGCATCAGCCCGACGTTCGCGAACTCCTTCGATCCGAGGAACTCCGACCACTCGACCGGGGACCCGAGCGCCGCCGACACCAGTGCGCCGACGCCGAACAGGACGAGCGGGAACCCTATCGCGAACACCACCCACCGGGCGGGTACCCGCCAGCGCACCATCTGTGCACCCAACTCCCGAACTGCCGTGCGTCCGCCGTCGCGGTAGCGCATCACGAACGCCGCGGCCAACGGCCCGAGGGTGCCCACGTAGTGCAGGAATTGCAGGCTGTCGGGCGCGAAGAGCATGGCAATCCAGAACACCCAGGTCAATAGGTATGCGAGTCCGAAGAATTGAAGGGTCCGAGCGGGTAGCCCCGACCGCAGATGCTGCCACCACGTTCGGGTGTCGCTGCGCATGTCACACCTCCGACGCTCGCACCTCCTACGTTAGGTGCGAGCGTCGCTGCCGCCTACCGTCGAACGTCCCGAGTTGTCTACCCCGGCGCTTCGCTCGCCCCGTCTTCGGCGAGCCCACGGTATGCCGCTACAGCCGCAGCCGCCATCACCACGGCGGTGATCGCGAAACCGATGGCGGTGGCGGTGGTCCCGTGGACGTCGACGATCACCGCCGAGAACACCGCGATCCCGATCACGCCGCCCATCTGACGGCACGTCGTCATCAATCCGGACGCCTGGCCGCGCTTGTCGGCGGGAGCGGTCGCGATCGTCGCGGCGGTCAACGGGCTGAGGATCGCGCCGATCCCCGAGCCGGCAAGCAGCATGCCGGCGCACACCACGATCAACGACGACAGACCGAAACCGATTGCGCCGATGGACAACCCGGCTGCCAGTGTGAGGCTGCCGCCGACGACGACACGGCGTAAACCAAGCGTCTCGTATCGCGCACCGACGGTTCGGGTGGTGATCAACAGAGGAATGACCAACGGCAACAGACTGATACCGGCCTCGGCGGGGCTCAAGTGCAGTGCGTCCTGCAATGCCGTGGCGCCGTAGATGGTCGCCACCGTCATGGCGAACCCGAGCGCGGCGAGTGCTGCCGTGTTGGTGGCGAACTGGCGATTGGCAAACAATCCGATATCGAGGATCGGATCGTCGGCGCGTCGGGCGTGGACGACGAATCCGACTGTCAGGGCAATACCGACTGCGACCACCGTGAGGAACATAGGCGACGACCATCCCCACTCGGGCGCTTGCAGCAGCGCGGTCATGATGGCGGACAGCCCGCCGACGACGAGGACCACACCCAGCAGATCCCACGAGCGCACCGGATGTCGAGTGTTCTCTGGCCGCACGAGCGCGATGAGGACAATGCCGGCGAGGCCGACCGGCACGTTGATCAGGAAACCCCATTGCCAGCCGAGGAATTGCGCGCAGATGCCACCCACTGCGGGTCCGATGAGCGCAAACCCTTGTCCGACACCGGTATAGATGGCCATCGCACCGGCCCGCCGATCTTCGCGAATGGCCTGGGTGAGCAGGCTGAGTGTCGACGGCATGAGCATCGCGGCGGAGATACCGGCGATCGCCCGACATCCCACGACACCGGCGAAGTGCGGAATCAGCGCAATTCCCAACGAGGACAGGATGAATCCCGTCATGCCGGCGCGAAAGAGGTTGACCGGCCCATACGCGTCGGACAGGCGCCCGCCGAGCGGCAGGAACACGGCCAGGGTCAGCAGATACACCGAAACCAGCCACGCCCCTTGCGATCCCGACAGATCGAGATCGCGGGTCATGCTGGGGAGCATCACGCCGACGATGCTCGAGTCGAGCACCAGCAGCACCATGGTCGAGGTCAATGCCGCGATCAACAGCCGCTCACGACGAGCAGCCCGGTCAACGACGCCGGGGGTGCGTCGTTGACCGGGCAAGGTGTTCATCGAGCCTCCATTCGGATCAGGATCTCACGGCGAGGGTCACCAGAGGTCGTAGCTGACGTTGACGTTGGGGTAGCCGGTGGCGATGTGGGGTGCGTTGATGAAGTAGTGGCCGCCGGAGGTGCCGGTCATGTTGGTGTTGACGTTGCCGCGGACGTTTTCGAGGTTGTAGGTGGCGGTGGGGCCGAAGGCGCCGATCCGGTAGTTGACGAACACGGTCTCGTAGCTGGTGTTCGGCGCGACGCTGACGATGGTCTCGGATGCTCCGGGTGCCAGTGAGCGTGTGGGTGCTTGGACCCAGTGGCCGCTGCCGGGGGTGGCCGAGGCGAGCCATTCGGTCTTGTTGGTGTGATTGGTCAGGGTCATGGCGACGGTGGGTTCGCCGGGGTGGGTGACGGGCAGGGTGCCGGCGTTGGCGAGTCCGGCGCCGCCGACGGCGAGTGCTCCGGCGATGCCGAGCCCAGCGATGGCGGCGGCGGTGCGGGTCTTGACGTTCTTCGAGATGGTCATGGTGTCTCCTGAAGAGTTTGTCGTCCGGTCCTGGTTGGGCTGGGCGGGTTGTTTCTGACACCAATGACTCTGCCGCTCAGCGGGGTCGGTGACATTCCGCCGGGTGGTGGATGTACCGGGTGATGTCGATGTCCACCGATCGGGGGACGGGATGCGTGAATTGTCGGTGCGACCCAGCACACTGGAGCAATACACCCAGTGGCGACTTGCGGGCGTCGCCCTGTATCGGAGGCGCTGATGAAGTCGGTTGGCTACGCGATTGTGGCCGCGGCGGTGCTCGCCGTCCTTGGTACAGGTGGCGCTCAAGCGGCCCCGTCGTCGGTTCAGCGTGAGGGCGGGCCTTGCTACTCGCACGAACTCGGCAAGGACTCGGCCGATGGAAAGCTGTTCTGCTCAGGTCTGACCGGGACGTGGCAGAGCAGAGCGCTGACCCGAGCGCCGAAGGTGAAACTGGGAACTCCCTGCCCCCAACTGGGCGCACGGGCGTACGTGTACCAGACAGACGGCATCGCAACCTGTCGCGAAACCAGAAGCGGGCTCCGCTGGCAATGGTGACCGAGGACGGAGTCGACCGGCTGTCGGTCAGATTGATTGCAGGTGTACGCGAACACGTTCGGCGAAAGCGGGGCAACCTGACGCCTCAAGCATCGCAACGAGGTTCACTGATTGTTTCCGTCCGCACCAGTGCTGGAATTGGTCGCGGGTGACAGCTCTCACGGCGGAAGGCGACGACGCTTCAATGAGCAAGCGGCTTCTTGCGCCGCAGGGTGTAGATCGCTTCCGCAACGACATCCTCTGTCGAGCACACTGTGAACATCTCGCCACCCGTGGCGTTGCGGAGCAGGAAGAGCCAGTCTCTCAGCGTCTTTGGCCAAAGCACGTTTTCATCAACGAACACCCGGGTTGCGCTCACGGTGAGCACGATATCCAGGCGCTCGTTGAATCGCTGTCAGAACTTGTCGAGTTCGGCGTCGATAACGCGAAGCTCGTCTATCGCTCGGCGCTGGCGCTCGATGCGCTTCCTCTTGTACTCGACGACGTCCTCGGTCAGCACTCGATGATGAGAGCCAACTCTGTGCGCCGCGATGTCACCCCGGTTGATCATCTTCATGAGCGTGGGGCGAGAGACGCCAAGTTGCTCGGCGGCGACAGTGGTCGTCAGTTCTTCGGGGAGGGCTGCGACAGATATGCGGGTCCCTGATGCGATTGCGGCGACGACGTCGCGGATTACTCCGGCGATAGCCGAGGGGACGGCGACGAACTCATGGTCAGGGCCGGTCACCGTCAACTCTGTGAACTCGGCGCCAGTCATGGCTAGGAGTTCCTGGGCTTGCTGCCGCTGTCGGGCTTCGATGAGCAGATTTCGGTCCGCGACCGGAACGTCAGTGGGTGACATGATTCCTCCATGTTGTTGCAGATGTAAGTGTAAGGAGATTGCGCCTATAAGTGCAAATTGCTTCCGGAGGTGTTCTATTAGGACGCACGCGACGGGCTTCTGGTTCCCAACCCGCCCCGACGAGAATGGCTTCAGTTCGTTTCACCCACGGCATAAATCCACCGGGAACAAACATCCTGCCATCAGGGTTGAGTCGGTCAGACTGAACTTTGGAGGATGAATGTCTGACAGGACCTATTCACTGCCCGTGCTGTTCGTGCCCGACGTCGTGGTTCTGCCCGGGATGGTCGTGCCGATCCCGCTCGACGACGCCGCTCAGGCGACGATTGATGCTGCACGTGCCAGCGAGTCCGGCAAACTGCTGGTCGCGCCGCGACTGGACGACCGCTACCCGACCTACGGCGTGATCGCGTCGATCGTGCAGGTCGGGCGCATTCCCGGCGGCGGGACTGCGGCGGTGCTGAAAGGTGAGCAGCGCGCCCACATCGGGACCGGGACCACCGGCAACGGCAATGCGCTGTGGGTTGAGGTCACCGAGACCGACGACCCCACAATCACCGACGAGACCAGGGCAAAGGCGGCCGAGTACAAGAAGCTCGTGCTCGCGATGCTGCAACGACGCGAGGCCTGGCAGGTCATCGACGCCGTCAACAAGATGAGTGACCCGTCGGAGCTGGCCGATACGTCCGGCTACTCGTCGTGGCTCACCGACGTGCAGAAGCGGCAACTGCTGGAGACGCCGGACGTCGGCGAACGCCTGCAACTGCTCATCGACTGGACCGGCGAGCACATCGCCGAGACCGAGGTGAGCGACAAGATCGCCGACGACGTGCGTAACGGCATGGAGAAGCAGCAGAAGGAGTTCCTGCTTCGGCAGCAGCTCAACGCCATTCGCAAGGAACTCGGCGAGGACGAGCCTGACGGCGCCGACGACTACCGCGGCCGCGTCGAAGCCGCCGACCTGCCCGACAATGTGCGCGAGGCCGCACTGCGCGAGGTCGGCAAGCTCGAACGCGCCAGCGACCAGTCACCCGAAACCGGTTGGATCAGAACATGGTTGGACACCGTGCTCGACCTGCCGTGGAGTGTCACCACCGAGGACTCGACCGACATCAAGGGTGCCCGCGACATCCTCGACACCGACCACCACGGACTCGACGACGTGAAAGACCGCATCGTCGAATACCTGGCGGTGCGTGCGCGTCGTGCCGAGCGCGGCCTGCAGGTCGTCGGCGGACGCGGATCGGGTGCCGTGATGGTGCTCGCCGGCCCGCCCGGCGTCGGCAAGACGTCGCTCGGTGAGTCCGTCGCACGTGCGCTGGGCCGCAAGTTCGTGCGCGTCGCCCTCGGCGGCGTCCGCGACGAGGCGGAGATCCGCGGCCACCGACGCACCTACGTCGGCGCGCTGCCCGGCCGGATCGTGCGCGCCATCGGCGAAGCGGGATCGATGAATCCCGTTGTGCTGCTGGACGAAATCGACAAGGTGGGCTCGGACTACCGGGGTGACCCGGCGGCTGCGCTACTCGAGGTCCTCGACCCCGCACAGAACCACACGTTCCGCGACCACTACCTCGATCTCGATCTCGACCTCTCCGACGTCCTGTTCCTCGCGACCGCCAACGTCATCGAGAACATCCCGTCGGCGTTGCTCGACCGGATGGAACTGGTGACGCTCGACGGCTACACCGAGGACGACAAGGTCGCGATCGCCCGCGACTACCTGTTGCCGAGGCAAGCCGAGAAGGCCGCGCTCGACGACGACGACGAGGTGACCGTCACCGACGCCGCGCTGCGCGAGATCGCCGCGAACTACACCCGGGAACCCGGTGTGCGACAGTTCGAACGGCTCCTCGCCAAGGCGCTGCGCAAGGCGGCAACCAACCTCGCGTCGGGCAAATCCCAAGCACCGGTGACGATCGACGAACCCGACTTGCGGGACTATCTGGGCCGGGCCCGGTTCACCCCGGAGTCGGCCGAACGGACCGCGGTGCCCGGTGTGGCAACGGGTTTGGCGGTCACCGGCATGGGCGGCGACGTCCTGTTCATCGAGGCCAACCGCACCGAGGGGAAGAACGGTCTGCAACTGACCGGACAACTAGGTGACGTGATGAAGGAGTCCGCGCAGATCGCGCTCTCCTACGTCCGGGCCCACGCCGACCAACTCGGCATCGATCCGAAGAACCTCGACGGCACCATCCACGTCCACGTCCCGGCGGGCGCGGTGCCCAAGGACGGTCCGAGCGCGGGTATCACGATGGTGACCGCGCTGGTGTCGATGGCCACCGGCCGCAAGGTGCGGGCCGAGGTCGGCATGACCGGTGAGGTCACGCTGAACGGCCGGGTCCTGCCCATCGGTGGGCTCAAGCAGAAACTGCTTGCCGCCCAACGCAACGGGCTGACGCAGGTGTTCATCTCGCCACGCAATGAGGCCGACCTCGACGATGTCCCGGCCGAGGTCCTCGACGCGGTAACGGTGACTCCGTTCGCCGATGTCGCCGACGTCGTCGCAGCCGCTCTCGAGCCCGCTGCTGAGGTGACCGCAGAGACAGTGAACACAGCGGCCTGATCGTCGGGCTACGGTGGGAGGGAACCCTCGGCACGTGTCAGCAAAGGAGCTTTGCATGTCCGACCTCCCACCGATCACCGACGCGGAGATGAAGACGATCATCGCGTACTCGCAGCCGTATTCGGTGGTCGTCCTGAAAGCCGGCCCCAAGTTCCACACCGACGAGGCGAAACCCCTCATTTGGGAGCACAGCCGCCGCAACTTCTCGTTGCGGGCCAGCGGCAAACTCTCGATCATCCTCGGTGCCAGCGACGACTCCGACATCCGTGGCTACGGGATCTTCGACCAAGACCCCGAAACCACCGCGAAGATCATGAACGACGACCCGGCCGTACAGGCCGGCGTCTTCGAGTTCGACGTTCACCCGGTCCGCGGCTTCCCGGGTGACGCGCTCATCCCCACGCCGGACTGAACCAGCTCAGCTCTTCGCCGAGAATCCCAGGACGCGCGCGACAGTCTCACGATTCATCGCCGTATCGAACGGCTGTGCGGTGACCAGGGTCTGCTGCTGGATGAGGCCTTCGATCACCGCGACGATCAGTTCGGCGGCACGGGTGGGGCGCTTCGGCCAGAACTCAAGCGTGATCTGATCGGCAAACCCCACGAACCGACTGCGATTGGCCACGATCAGCTCGCGCAGCGCCGGATCGAACTGCGCCTCGATCAGCAGCGCATGCCGCACCACCACGAGTCCGCGACCCTCCGTCGTCATCGCCTCGATGAACCTCACCACGCAGTCGAGGATCATCGTCTCCGACGGCCGGTGACCGCCGGCCATGGTGTCGAAGATCGGTTCGAACTCGCGCACCGCGATCTCCCGCATCCGTTCAAACGCTTCCTGGAGCGCGAGTTGCTGCAGCTTGGAACGGTTGGGTGCGTAGTAGTTGACCGAACCGGGGGGCACGCCGGCAGCGTCGTCGACGGCGCGGTGCGTGAGTGCTCTCAATCCGCCGGACGCGACGACGTCGAAGGCGGCGCTGCTGAATTGGGCACGACGATCGGGTGTCGCGTTGCCGGTAACCATGTGCGGCGCACCCCCGTCCCGTCCGCGTGACCATACCTCGCCGAATGTAGTCGCTCGTTCGCGAATGGCCTCACACGCTCACCGCGCTCAGCATGGCCAGTTTCTCGTGACTCACGGTGCCCGGGGTCGCGGTGTAGACGAGCAGGCCCTGGTTGGCGTCGGGGTCGAACAGGGTCTGGCAGAACACCTCGATCAGCCCCAGCTCGGGATGGAGCAGCCGTTTGCGCTGGTCGGTGAGCCGAACGTTCACGTCGTGCTCCTTCCACAACGACGCGAACTCGGGGCTTTCCGCGAGCAGGGCGTCGGCGATCACCGCGGCGCGGGAGTCGGGTCCCTCCGTGGTGACCGCGGCGCGCAGTCGGGCGGTGTGGGCTCGTGCGTGATGGTCGTGGTCGTCGGCAGGGAAGCGTTGTCGGGTCGCTGGGTCGGTGAACCAGCGGTAGGCGATGCTGCGTGCGACGCCCTCGAAGTGCGTCTCGTCGCCTACGAGAGCCTTCGCCGGCATGGTCTGCAGCAGCGTCTCACCGGCGCTGTTGACGACCATCGCCGGTGTGTCGGCGAGACGGTCGACGATCCGCAGCATCCCCGGCCCGACGTGGTCGGACGCCGATCGGCGTCCCGGAGCGTGCTGGCCGGCGAGCCGGAAAAGGTGGTCACGCTCATCGAGCGACAGGTGCAGCGCCCGGGCCAACGCGGTCAGCATCTGCTCTGACGGATGCGGGCCGCGTTGCTGTTCGAGGCGGCTGTAGTAGTCCGTGGACATCTGCGCGAGCAGCGCGACCTCTTCGCGACGCAATCCGCTGGTACGACGCCGACTCCCGGCGGGCAACCCTACGTCCGCAGGCGTCAGCGCCTCCCGGCGGCGTCGCAGGAACTCCGCCAAACCGGCCCGGTCGAAGTCCATGGGCCCTCCTCACGATCGACTCTGCATTCCACTCTTGCCGATCGGCCCGTACTCATCCAGGGATCGACGGTCCGTGGATGAGTGGTGCCTTGTTGCCCTCGCCGCACTGCGGTGGTGTGGAGGTCGAAAAGTTCAGTCGTCAACAAGGAGACAGATCATGCGTATCAGCGGCAACACCATCTTCATCCCGGGCGCGACCTCGGGAATCGGGCTCGGTCTCGCACTGCGCCTGCACGAGGCGGGCAATCGGGTCATCGTCGGCGGTCGACGCACAGAACTGCTGTCGCAGATCGCCGACGCGCACCCCGGCATCGAGACCGTCCGCATCGACACCGCCGACGCCGACGACGTCGTGCGGGTGTCCGCCGAGGTCCAGCGACGATTCCCGGACACCAACGTGCTGATCGCGATGGCCGGCATCATGCGCTCAGAAGATCTGCGCGACAACGACTTTCTCAGCACAGCGGTCGCGGAGGTGGAGACCAACATCCTCGGACCCCTGCGCCTGGTGGCGGCGTTCACCGAATTCCTCGCCGCACAGCCCGACGCCACGATCATCACGGTGTCCTCGGGGCTCGCGTTCACCCCGATGGTGGGCACACCCACCTACAGCGCAACCAAGGCGGCCATCCACTCCTTCACCGACAGCCTGCGAATCCAGTTGGCCGACAGCGGTATCGGTGTTCTCGAGCTCGTCCCGCCGGCCGTCCAGACCGATCTCATGCCCGGGCAGGCAGAGGCCGAATGGGCGATGCCGCTCGACGACTTCCTCGACGAGGTGATGCACCTTCTCCCGGAGGCCACCCGCGAGATCCTCGTCGAACGCGTAAAGCCGCTGCGGTTCGCCGAACTCAACGGCAACCGCGATGACCTGATGGCAGCGCTGGCGCACGTCTAGGGCATACCCTGGCCTTACCGCTCCCTGAGGTGCGAGGAGCGCTAGCGACGAGCCTCGAAGGGCAGGTGACGCCGGCTCATGTCGGAAGGTCTCTCCGCATCGTCGAGTTCCGGTCGCTGGCTCATCGCCGCGGCCGTGCTCGGCTCGGGGGTGGCGTTCCTCGACAGCACGGTGGTCAACGTCGCACTTCCCGCCATTTCCCGCGACCTCGACACTGGACTGTCCGGGCAGCAGTGGGTGCTCGACGGCTACCTGCTGACCCTCAGCGCTCTGCTGCTGGTCGGTGGCGTGGCCGGCGATCGTTACGGTCGGCGTCGGATCTTCGTCGGCGGACTGGTGATCTTCGGGCTGGCATCCATGGCCTGCGGCCTGGCGCCGACGATCGAGGCGTTGATCGCGGCTCGCATCGTCCAGGGCGTCGGCGCGGCCGCCGTGGTACCGGGCAGCCTCGCATTGATCGACGCGGAGATTCGCGAGGAGGACCGCAGCCAGGCGATCGGCCTGTGGGCCGGCATGTCCGGTGCCACAACCGCTTTGGGCCCGTTCGTCGGTGGGTGGTTGGTCGACGCCGTGTCGTGGCGGTGGGTGTTCTATCTCAGCGTTCCACTTGCCGTCGGTGCCATCGCGATCGCGTTGAGGCACGTGCCGAAGTCAGACGGCGCCGGCACGGGAAGGCTCGACGTCGCAGGCGCTCTCGCGATGATCGTCGGGTTGAGTGGGGTGATCTATGCGCTGATCGAGTTCCCGGATCGAGGCTCGGACGCCGGTGTGATCGCCTGGGCGGCAATAGGTGTCATCGGACTGATCGGTTTCGTTGTCATCGAATCCCGGGTCGACGACCCACTACTGCCGCTCGGGCTGTTCCGGTCTGCGCAGTTCACCGGAGCCAACCTGACAACGCTGGCCGTGTACGCGGCACTCGGCGGAGCGCTGTTCCTGCTTGCGCTGCAACTGCAGCAGAGTATGGGCTACTCGGCGCTCGAGGCCGGGGCCGCGACCACACCGAGCACCATCATCATGCTGTTCGGGTCACCACTGTCCGGCAAGGTGTCGCAGATGACGGGACCGCGACTGCCGATGACCGTCGGACCGCTCGTCGCGGCCACCGGATTGGCGCTGATGACGCGGATCGAACCCGGCGCCGGCTACTTCACTGCAGTGTTCCCGGCTGTTGTGGTGTTCGGGCTCGGTATGACCATCACGGTTGCGCCCTTGACCTCCGCGGCGCTGGGCGCGGTCGACGACGCACATGCAGGCACTGCGTCGGGCGTCAACAACGCAGTTGCGCGTCTCGCCGGGTTGCTCGCGGTCGCGATCCTGCCGGTCGTCGCCGGTATCGACAGCGGTCCCGGCCAACCGCTGGGTGCGGGATTTCATACCGCGATGGTCATCGCGGCGGTCTGCTGTGCGCTCGGTGGGATCGTGGCGGCCGCGACCATCCGATCCGGGGCGCCGGTGACACCGCACGTCCAGCCGGCAATGAATCACGCATGCCAGCTGCCGGAGCGACTCACTTCTTGAGCCGACGACTCCCTGCGTGCCAATCTTCTTGGACCCCCACTTCAGCGTCTTCGACGCCGAAGGCACGGAGTTGAGGCTTCTCGCGCAGGCTGCGTTTGAGTTCCGCGAAGCCGGGAAAGCTCGCGAGGCCGATGACGTGGTCCCACAGGGCGACTGCGTCGTCGTCGCTGGGCAGCCGGCTGATGACCGGGCCGAAGAAGGCGACTCCGTTTGGCGGCTGGAAATGGATGATCGGCGTGCCCACGTCCCGTCCGGTGAGCGACAGCGCTTCGTCGGTCTCGGCTTGGATCTCGGCGTCCCACGACGAGTCCTCAAGGGCATCAATGTGTTCGGGTGACAGTCCGAGTTCGGCGAGGATCGGTTCCAGGAATTCGGCCGTGCCGCGGTGATCGCGCTCGCCCACCATGTAGGTTCCGGTGTGCGAGTCGAAGATTCGGGTCCCGAAAGCGGTGTAGAGCGGGCCGATGGCGTCGCGCCCGTGTTCGCGTCGGACACTTGCCGCCGCCCGCAGGAGCTTCAAACCGGCCCAGTGCCCGGCCTCGTACTCGGGCGGGAAGTGCGCGTCGTAGTCGATGTGCGCGTTGAGAAGTCGCAGCGAGATGAATCGCCAGTCCACCGCATAGTCGCGTTGCTCCTGCACCTTGCGCACCCACTTGCTGGTCATCCAGGCAAACGGGCAGACCGGATCGAAGTAGAAGCGGATGTCGGCGTCGCTCACGGATCACCTCCCGATCAGTATAATTTTGGGTCCGGAATCCGGCCCCAAAATCATACTGATCGCGTGGACCTCAGACGAGGCCGAGTGAGTGCAGGATTTGATAGACCTGGTACAGGCCGACGATTGTTTCAACTGATCCCATGATGTCCCCCGACATATAGTGCGATTCTTACGTGTCATCGAATCTGATCACGACGACAAGGCTGACCTTAAGCCCGCGAATCGTGTTCTGCGAGTGGTAGTGACAGCACACACAGTGGGCTGAACCGGTGGTCCGCACCGCTTTTCGGCCCCGGCACCTGGCGGGCTCGGTCGCCCAAGCCGTCGCGCCGCAGACGCGAGCCTCACATTTGCCCAGTTCGCAGCGTCGGTCACCGGACTCTGTCGGATCAGCGACCCCCCGCCGACGTCGTCGGCGATCGTGGCGGCGGGAAGAGCGTGGTCGCCGAGCGCGAGGGCAATGACACCCACCGGGAGGCGTCCGAAACGGGCCTCCTCAGTGCCCGCCGAGGCGTATTGCCCTCGGCGACACCTCACGGCGACCGCTTCAGACGCCAACTCCCGGAGTCGAGCCGGCCCAACGACCCGAACGCACCGCGACCCGTCGGATGTCTGTACCCCTCAGCCCGGCCAAGGGCACTATGTGCTTGGCAAGCCTCCCAGGTACAGATTTCCGCAGCTCAGCGGAGGCGGTCACCCTAACTCTTCGAGTCGGCGACCCATCCGCCGACATCGTCGGTGATTGCAACGCCGAGCAGAACCGACCCTGACCAGCGATTACTCACATTGAGCGTATCGCGCTCAACTTTTTCGGGAATCCGGGAATGATCCCGGCCATGTCCCGGTTGAACAAATCGAGAAACCTGAGTCGTGTAGGCTCAACCCAGGTTGACTCCGGCTGTGTCCTCCAGTAGGACATGAGTCGGATGCACTGAAGTTCGGGTTTCGAACAACGTACTTGGGTGCACACCCACGAACTAGGAGGAAGCAACAAGATGTCCCGTGCTGTTGGAATCGACCTCGGCACCACCAACTCCGTGGTCGCGGTGCTCGAAGGTGGAGAGCCGGCCGTCATCGCCAATGCCGAAGGCTCCCGGACCACCCCGTCGGTGGTCGCCTTCGCGCGTAACGGCGAGGTGCTGGTCGGTCAGCCCGCAAAGAATCAGGCGGTCACCAATGTCGACCGCACCATCCGTTCGGTCAAGCGCCACATGGGCGAAGGTGACTGGACCGTCGACATCGACGACAAGAAGTACACCCCGCAGGAGATCAGCGCGCGCACGCTCATGAAGCTCAAGCGCGACGCCGAGTCGTACCTGGGTGAAGACGTCTCCGACGCCGTCATCACGGTGCCCGCATACTTCAACGACGCCCAGCGCCAGGCCACCAAGGAAGCCGGCCAGATCGCCGGCCTCAACGTCCTGCGCATCGTCAACGAGCCCACCGCCGCAGCCCTGGCCTATGGACTCGACAAGGGTGAGAAGGAACAGACCATCCTGGTCTTCGACCTCGGTGGCGGAACGTTCGACGTCTCGCTGCTCGAGATCGGCGACGGCGTGGTCGAGGTCCGCGCGACCTCCGGTGACAACCACCTCGGTGGTGACGACTGGGATCAGCGCGTCGTCGACTGGCTCGTCGAGAAGTTCAAGAGCTCCAGCGGCATCGATCTGACCAAGGACAAGATGGCCATGCAGCGTCTACGCGAGGCTGCCGAGAAGGCCAAGATCGAACTGTCGTCCTCGCAGTCGACGTCGATCAACCTGCCCTACATCACCGTCGACGCCGACAAGAATCCGCTGTTCCTCGACGAGCAGCTGAGCCGCAGCGAGTTCCAGAAGATCACCAGCGACCTGCTCGAGCGCACTCGCGCACCGTTCCAGGCGGTCATCAAGGACGCCGGCATCTCCGTCGGCGACATCGACCACGTGGTCATGGTCGGCGGCTCGACCCGTATGCCGGCCGTCACCGAGCTGGTCAAAGAACTGACCGGCGGCCGGGAGCCCAACAAGGGCGTCAACCCGGACGAGGTCGTCGCCGTGGGCGCCGCCCTGCAGGCCGGTGTGCTGCGCGGTGAGGTCAAGGACGTGCTGCTGCTCGACGTCACCCCGCTCTCCCTCGGTATCGAGACCAAGGGCGGCGTGATGCACAAGCTGATCGAGCGCAACACCACCATCCCGACCAAGCGGTCGGAGACCTACACCACGGCCGAGGACAATCAGCCGTCGGTGCAGATCCAGGTGTATCAGGGTGAGCGTGAGATCGCTTCGCACAACAAGCTTCTCGGCTCCTTCGAGCTCGGTGGCATCGCCCCCGCGCCGCAGGGTGTCCCGCAGATCGAGGTGACCTTCGACATCGACGCCAACGGCATCGTGCACGTCACCGCGAAGGACAAGGGCACCGGCAAGGAGAACTCCATCCGCATCCAGGACGGCTCGGGCCTGAGCAAGGACGAGATCGACCGGATGATCAAGGATGCCGAGGCGCATGCCGACGAGGATCGCAAGCGGCGTGAAGAGGCCGAGACCCGCAACCAGGCGGAGTCGTTGGTCAACCACACCGAGAAGTTCCTCAAGGACAACGAGGACAAGGTTCCCGCCGACGTCAAGGAGAAGGTCGAATCGGCCATCTCCAACGCGCAGGAGGCACTGAAGGGCACCGATTCGACCGCCATCAAGAACGCGATCGAGAAGCTGTCCGAGGAGTCCCAGGCTCTCGGCCAGGCCATCTACGCCAACACCGCCGAGTCGCCCAACGGTGACGCACCGGCCGGTGACGCCGCAGATGCCGACGCCGACGTCGTGGACGCCGAGGTCGTCGACGAGGAGAAGAAGTGACCCAGAGCGAGTCCTCGCCCGACACCGGGTTCGACCCGACCGAAGCCGAACTCGGCGGGGTCGAACCCGAGCGCGAGGGCGACATGCCCATCACCGTCACCGACAAGCGGGTCATCGACCCGGACACGGGGGAGGTGCGCCCGGGTACCCACCCGGCGGCCGAACCCGACGCGGCCGACGCGCGGGTGGCAGAACTGACCGCGGACCTGCAACGGGAACGCGCGCAGTTCGCCAACTTCAAGCGGCGTGCGGCGGAGGAGAAGCAGGGATCGGTTGCCTACGGCAAGCAGATCCTGATCGACAAGCTGCTCCCCGTCCTCGACGACCTCGACCGTGCGCGCGAGCACGGCGACCTCGAGAGCGGTCCGTTGCGTGCGGTCGCCGACAAACTCGTCGGCGCACTCAGCGCGGAGGGTCTCGCCCGCTTCGGTGAACCCGGCGACGAGTTCAACCCGGAACTGCACGAGGCCGTCCAGCACGACGGCGACGGCGCACACCCCGTACTCGGGGCCGTGTACCGCTGCGGTTACCGACTGGGCGACAAGGTGATCCGTACCGCAATGGTCACGGTCACCGATCCGGCAGAAACCGCCGCACCCTGAGGGTCAACGTTCCCTGAGGTGCGAGGAGCGCTAGCGACGAGCCTCGAAGGGCTTGGTGAGACAATGTCGCCAGCCCCTTCGAGGCTCGCAGGCTCGCACCTCAGGGAGCGGGGGCTTACGGCTCAGAAAGCGGATTGCTGCACAATTTCATTGATAGACCAGACAACAGAACATCAAAGGAGGTGACGTCTGGTGGCTCCACAACGCGAATGGTTGGAACACGACTTCTACCAGGACCTCGGCGTTGCTTCTGACGCTTCGGCCGACGAGATCAAGAAGGCTTATCGGAAGCTCGCCCGCGAGCTGCATCCGGACGCCAACCCGGGGGACAGCGCGGCCGAGGAACGCTTCAAGCGCGTATCCGAAGCCCACAGTGTGCTCTCCGATCCCGCGAAGCGTAAGGAGTACGACGAGACCCGCGCCATGTTCGCGGGCGGTCGATTCCGCGGCGGCGGCAACGGTTTTCCCGGCGGCTTCGGCGGCGGCACGAGCTACAGCACGTCGGGCGGCGGGGCCGACTTCAACATCGGCGACCTGTTCGGCAGCGGTGCCGAGGCCGGTGGTGGCTCCGGCGGATTCAGTGACCTTTTCGAGGGCCTGTTCAACCGTGGCGGCGGCGGTCAGCGAACCTCGACCGCAAGCCGGCCGCGACGCGGCAACGACCTCGAAACCGAGACGTCGCTGTCGTTCAAGGACGCAGCACTCGGTACCACCGTCCAACTTCGGGTGACCAGCCCGTCGCCGTGCACCACGTGTCACGGCAGTGGCGCGAAGCCGGGCACCAGCCCGCGAGTGTGTCCGAGCTGCAACGGTTCCGGGTTCATCAGCCGCAACCAGGGCGCGTTTGGATTCAGCGAACCCTGCCAGGATTGTCAGGGCACCGGAAGCCGCATCGACGATCCGTGCACCGACTGCGACGGCAGCGGCGTCAAGGTCCGCGCCCGCACGATCAACGTGCGCATCCCCGCGGGAGTCGAAGACGGGCAACGCATCCGGCTTGCCGGACAGGGTGAGGCCGGACGACGCGGCGCGCCGTCGGGCGACCTGTATGTGGTCGTCCACGTGACCGCCGACAAGGTCTTCACGCGCAGTGGTAACGACCTCAAGGTGCAATTGCCGGTGAGTATCTCCGAACTCGTGCTGGGCGCGACGGTGTCGGTGCCGACCCTAGAGGGGTCGGTCGGGGTCAAGATCCCGGCCAACACCACCGACGGCCGCACGCTGCGAGTGCGCGGGCGAGGAGTGCCGAAGCGTTCGGGCGGGGCAGGCGATCTGCTGGTGACCGTCAAGGTCGCCGTGCCACCCAAGCTCGACGACGACGCCACTGAGGCCATGCGCCGCTACGCCGAGGCCGAACGCGCGAGCGGATTCGATCCTCGCGCCGGGTGGGGGCGATGATGATGGCGTCGGGTGACTTCGACGAGTCGGCGACGTTCCTCATCTCCGTGGCCGCCGAGCTGGCCGGTATGCATGCGCAGACCCTGCGCACATACGACCGGCTCGGCCTGGTCACCCCCCAACGCACGAGCGGCGGCGGCCGGCGCTACTCCACCCGCGACGTCGAACTGCTGCGCGAGATCCAGCGACTCTCCCAGGAGGAGGGTGTCAACCTCGCCGGCATCAAACGGATCATCGATCTGGAGAATCAGGTCGATACGCTGAGCCATCGGGTGCGTGAACTCGGCGACGAACTGCAGCAGGCCCGCGGCCGACGCGGCGGCGAACTCGTCCCGGTGCCGCGCACCAGCGCGCTGGTGGTGTGGCAGCCGCGTAACAGGCGTCCCAAGAGTTAACCCCGATCGGCCCCGGCAGCCGAGGACCCGGGACCTGCCGTTATCCTGTCTGGTCAAGGATCGACGTGAGAGGTAGTGCCCGGTGGCCGAGATGACCGATACCGTGCTCGGTATCTCCGTCGTCGACGACCAGATCGCCTCTGTCGTCCGCGACGGGGACGGCCGTGTCGTCGCCAGCAACCTCGTCGACCTGCCGGATTCGGCGACGTCGTCGCAGGTGGAGTCCGCGATCGAAGAACTCGTGACCTCGGTCCCGATGGACTTCCAGCACATCGGTCTCGCGGTCGCCGACGACTCCCTGCGCGAGCATCTCAACAGCGCATTCGCTCCGACCGCTGGCACTCCCGACTGGCACTCGAAGATCGGGGTGACCGATTTCCCGACCGCCCTGGCGGAGGTCGCCCGAGCGCAGGCGACGCGTCCCGGCGTGGTCGCGGTGGTCGACCTCGGAACCAACGCCGCCCCCTCGGTCGGGGCCACCACGGTCACCGTCGACGTCGCGACCGGACGTCTCGTCGGGGTCGGGCAATTCGATCGAGGTGAGTGCGGACCGGTCACCGAGCATGAGGGTGCCTCCGCGTTGGCCGACGCCATCACCGAGATGCCCGGCGGCGACAAGCTCACCTCGGTGATCTGCACCGGACCTGGTGCCGAGACCCCGGGCGTCGCGCCCGCCTTCGAGTACGCCGTCCAGCGTCCCGTGACGATCGCCGACCAGCCTTCCCTCGCGTCGGCCATCAGCTCCGCCGAGTTGGCCCGCGTCGCCGAGGCACCGACGATGCTGACCAGATCGGCGCCCGCATCATCGGGCCGACGCTGGTGGTTCATCGGCGCAGCAATCGGCGCTGCGATCGTCCTGGGTGCCCTTGCCATCACCGCGGTGCTCGCCGCCGACGGAGAACTCCGCGAGACCAGTCCGAGCACCATCACCTCCACCGTCACCACCCCCGGACCGGGCAGGACGGTGACCAAGACCGAGGCCGCCGACACCGTCGTCGAGACGGAAACCCGGACCGTCACCCAGACCACCACACCGCGGCCCGTCACCCGGACGAGGACGATCACCGAGACACCACCCGCGGAGACGACGACCGAGACCACCACGGTCACCGAGCCGGCGAACCCGTACTTCGATCCCAACGCCGAGAACTGAGCGGTTCGTCAGATCACCGGGTCGTATTGGATGCGGCTCGCGGGCACCCCGGCGATGATCAGCTTGCGCCGCGTCGCCTCCACCATCTGCGGCGACCCCGCGACCAGAACCTGATGGTCGTCCCACGATCCTTGTCCGACGACGACGTCACCGAGTCGCCCGATCAGGTGCGGCATCCCCAGATCTTCGGGTGACGGGAGCGAGCTCAGCCACCAAGGGTCGGTCGTCTCCTCGGTCACCGCGGTCACCTGCAGCCACGGATTGGTGGTGGCGATGCGTCGCAGCACGGCGAGGTCGTATAGCTCACCGGGGTAGCGCATGCCGTAGAAAATGTGTGTGCGGGGCGAATCCGCGCGTTTGGACATCTCGATGATCAGCGCGCGAAGTGGTGCCAGCCCGGTGCCACCGGCGACCATGAGCACGTCGCGGTCGGGGTCGACGTGCAGCGTGCCGTGCCCTTGCGCCAGATGCCAGACATCCCCGACGCGGGTGTCGGCGACGATGGTCGGGCTCACCGTGCCGCCCTTGATGGCCCGGACATGGAACTCGAGTTCGCCGTCGGGGTTCGGCGGGATCGCCGACGACAGATTCCGCCACGCCTTGGGCCACTGCGGGATCTGCACCTCGACGTACTGGCCGGCGTGAAAATGCAGCGGGGCGTCGGCCACCAGGCGGACGACGGCGAGGTCGCGGGATATCCGGTACTTCTCGGCGACGGTGGCAGTCCAGGTCGCCGGCTGTGTCGCGGTTTCGGCGGCGCCACGCATGACGCCGGTCAGCAGCATCGTCGCCTGCGCGACGACGTCGGCGGTGTCGGTGTCCCAATACCCGTCCATCAACTCGGCGAACTCACCCATGAGCGCGAGGTACATGACGCGGTAATGCTCGGGTTCGACGCCGAACTTCCGATGGTCGCGGCCCAGCTGGGCCAAGAACTCGACCAGCTCGGGCTGGCCGGATTCGGCGGGGATGACCTCCAGGACGTGGTCGACGACGCGGTAGAAGGCGTCGCGCTGGCCGGCCATCATCGCGGGGAAGAGGTCCCGGAGGTCCGGGTCGATGGCGAACATGCGCGTGTACACGTTCTTGGCGAAGCGGTCGGGATCTCGGTTCACCGCGGTCCGCAGATGGTGCAGCGCATGCCGAGAGTGCGTCGCCATCGCGTCCTTTCACCTCCCCGGTCGCTCGTGTCGATGTGGTCGGGACCGGTCGCGGCTGGATCGAGACCGATTCACGATCCTCCATCGTATGCCGCCTCGCCGAAGCCTGTGGCAGGGTACGTGTTGTGACGTCTCTCGACGGTGTGATTCCCGGGATCGTCGATGCACACCTGCAGCAGTGGAATCCGCGGCGCACACCGTGGGCTGCCAACCGTGCGTCCCGCCTCTATCGCTTCGTGCCCGGCATCGGGGACCGGATCTTCCCCGTCATCGTCTCGCGCGCCGATCGCGAATACGTGCTGACTCCCCGAACCGTCGCGCGCACCTACGAGCCGCGGCAGTACGCCGCCGACATCGCGGGCGTGCCGGCCGTCGCCGGGGTGCCGATCGACACCGTCGTGCACATGGAATCGCACTGGCGCGCCGAGTCCATCGAAGACCAGCTGGCAGAAGATACGACGTCGGTGGAGGAGACCCGCTACGTGGTGGGATTGCCCTTCGGTGAGCGGGGCGCCCCGCGACTCGGCGCCCTGATCGCACATGCCGATCCGCGTGCTCCCGAGTTCGGCCGCATCCTCGACGAGCACGCGGCGGTCACCGATCTGTTCCGAGGTGTTCGTATCATCTCCTCACGGCACCCCGATCCTCGCGTTCGGGACGGCGGCGACACCGAAGGCATGCTGGCGTCGGCCGCCTTCCTGGAAGGGTTCGGCGAGATCGCCGCCAGGAAGCTGATTTTCGACGCCTCGGTGTATTCCCACCAGCTCTACGACGTCGTCACCCTGGCCCGTGAGTATCCTGACACGCCGATCGTCCTCGACCACTTCGGCATTCCCGCAGGGGTTTTCGGTCCCATCGGCCTGCGAACCGGAGCCACCGCCGCAGCCCGCGCCGACATCATGCGCCTGTGGCGGGAACGGATGACGACGCTCGCCGGCCATCGCAATGTGTCGGTCAAGCTGTCCGGCCTGGCGATGCCGGTCCTCGGGTTCGGCCACGAACGGTGGGGCAACATCGGTGACCAGGCCACCCTCGCCGAGATGATCGGACCGTTCGTCGAACACATCATCACCCACTTCGGCACCGAACGTGTCATGTACGGCAGCAACTACCCGATCGACAAACCGAACTCCCGGATGGACATGCAGGTGGGTGCGCTCATCGACTGCCTGTCCCGATGGGGTCCGGACGCGCTTCGTAAAGTGTTCCGCGACAACGCGCTACGCACCTACAGCATCGAAGAGGTGTCCGCTCCCTGAGGACTCCGGCTCAGTCCTCCTCCGACTCCTGATGACGCCCGTGCGGCGCCTCGGGGACCGGCGGTTGCGGCACGACGGGGTAGTCGCCGGTGTAGCCTTCGCGTGCCGCTGCCATCGTCATCACCTTGCCGCGCACCGCATACCAGCCGACGATCAGCATCGGGATGATGACGAGGATGGCGATCAGGTTCCAGATGTTCTCGTAGCACATCAGCACGGTCACCGCGGCAAGGAAAAGCAGCGTCACGTAGCTCGTGTAGGGAGCACCCGGCAGCCGGAATGCGGGGCGTTCGAGAATTCCCTTGCGCTCCCAGCGATACAGCTGAATCTGGCAGGCGACGATCATCGCCCAGGTCGAGATGATCCCCAGCGCAGACAGATCGAGCGCGATGTTGAATGCGTCCTCGGGAACGAACAGGTTGAGCACGATGCCGAGGAGCGTCAGGGCTCCGGTGAGTGCGATGCCGCCGAACGGCACTCCATTGCGATTCATCTTGCCGGTGAACGCCGGTCCCGAACCGTTCATCGCCATCGAACGCAGGATGCGGCCGGTGGAGTACAGGCCGGCATTGAGGCTCGACAGAGCGGCCGTCAGCACAACAAGATTCATGATCCCGCCCGCGGCAGGCATGCCGATCTTGGAGAAGAACGTGACGAATGGACTCTAGCCGGCGCGATAGGCGGTATAGGGCAGCAGCAACGCGAGCAGCAGAACCGAGCCGACGTAGAACACGGCGATGCGCACGATGACGGAGTTGATGGCCCGTGGCATCACCTTGGGCGGATCCTCGGTCTCGCCGGCCGCGATACCGACCAATTCGACTGCCGCGTAGGCGAAGATGACCCCGGACGTGACGATGCACAGCGGGAAGATGCCCTCGGGGAAGAGACCGCCGTTGTCGGTGATGACGCTGATCCCGGCCTGCTGTCCGTCGATGTCGAAGCGTCCGGCCAGGAACACCATGCCGACCACGAGGAAGGCGATGAGCGCGGTGACCTTGATGATCGATGCCCAGAACTCCATCTCGCCGAACAGTTTCACCGAGATGACGTTCATGGTGAGGACGATGCAGAGTGCGATGAGCGCGATGAGCCACTGCGGTATCGCCTCGAACATGCTCCAGTAGTGCACGTAGAGCGCAACCGCGGTGACGTCGACCACCGCGGTCGCCGCCCAGTTGAAGAAGTAGAGCCATCCGGTGACAAATGCTGTTTTCTCACCGAAGAATTCGCGTGCATACGACACGAACGAGCCCGACGACGGGCGGTGCAGTACCAGCTCACCGAGGGCCCGCAGGATGAAGAAGACGAAGATGCCGCAGACGGCGTACACGATGAACAGGCCGGGTCCGGCGTCGTGCAAGCGGCTGCCCGCGCCCATGAACAGGCCGGTGCCGATCGCGCCGCCGATGGCGATCATCTGAATCTGCCGCGGTTTGAGGCTCTTGTGATAGCCCTCGTCTTCGTGTGCGAGGGACGAATTGTCGTACGTGGTGGTTTCGGACGTCATGTTTCCCTTGTGGTGGTGGGTTTTTTCGCGCAGCATTGGGCACCCTCGGATCGCGAGAGCGCACGCGCAGATGAACAGAACCAGAACAGAGATTAGACGTGCTAAATGGTCGGCGCGAGCGGTGGAATGTTAAAGAAATCGGACATCATTCGGCTCGACGTGGCACCGTGCAACGCGAATCATCTTGGCGCCAGGCAGTTTAACGGATCGGATGTCCGATTTAACATCTCCTCGGATGTGATCGCCGCCACCCTCCGGCCGTCCCCAAGAAAATAGGGGAAGAAACTCTTCCCCTAACCTCGGTGTCCTCCCCGCGAATTTTCTGGGGGACGACACCAAACCCCGGGGAAGAGACTTCCTCCCCTACTTTCAGTGGCACCCCGTCGGCCCATCGACACCTGCGCGGCTCCCGGCCGGCGCCTCGAGCCCCCAGGCAGCAGAGAAGTCAGCGTCGGGTCCGCGATCGCCCGAACAGTCGGTGCGGGGGTGTGTCCGGGATCGGGACGTCGCGCATGAGCCGGGTGATGATCTCGACCAGTTCGCCGCACGACGAATAGCGGTCGGTGGGCGATTTGGCGAGAGCCTTTGCGAAGATCGAATCCACCGCCGACGGTAGCCATCTGCGCCGTCGGGTGAGTTTCGGCGGGTCGTCGTTGATGTGTGCGTAGGTGATGGCGAAGGCGGTGGTGCGTGGGTACGGAGGGAAGCCGGTCAGCAGTTCCACCAACGAGCAAGCGAAGGCGTACAGATCGGTGGCTGGGGAAAGCTGTTGAGCCTGAAGAAGTTCCGGTGCTGCGTAGGCGATCGAACCTTGCACGCGTCCGTTTCGGGCCAGGGGCCGGGTGTCATCGAGGAACTGCGCGATGCCGAAGTCGGACAGAAACCCGTCGAGCCCCGACGACGTCGGCGTCGTGAGGATGTTCGCGGGTTTGACGTCGCGGTGCAGGATCTCCTGTCCGTGCGCGTAGTCGAGCGCGCTCGCGATCTGTGCGGCGATGCGCAGGATCGCCGGTACGTCGGGTTCGGCGTCGTGGGGTATCAGCGTCGTCGCGGGGGAGCCGGGCACGTACTGCATCGCCATCCAGAGCGCCGGGTAGTGCGGTCGGCGGAGCGCGGGTGCGGTGTCCGGATCGTCGACCTCGCCGCGGGCATAGATCTTGACGATGTGTGGATGGTCGAGTTTGCGGGCGATGGTGAATTCGCGGTCGAATCGCTCGCGCATGCGGCTGGGATCGGACCCTTTCGGGTGCAGCACCTTGAGTGCCACAGGTCGGTCGTCGCCGCGGTGCACACGGAAGACGTCGGCCGTCGCACCGCCTCCCAGGAATTCGTCGACGGTGTAGCCGGCCACCACATCGCCAACTTCGAACACACCGACAGGGTAGGGGCAGCCGACGTCGGGCCGCTATTCGGTGGGGCTGACGCGGAAGATCGGGAACTGGCGGCCCTCCGCAGTCTCGGTGTACTTGAGGAAGCCGTCAGATTTGGCGGTGAAACGGTCCCACGCGGCGTCGCGCTCGTCGGGCGGGAGTTCGGTGACGGTGGCCTGCTGGGTCTTGACGCCGCCGATGTCGGGGGATTCGACCGTCACCGACGAGTCGGCGCGCAGATTGTGCACCCAGGCCGGTGTCTTCGGTGACCCGCCGGCCGAGCCGATGACCAGCCATCCGCCCTCGTCGGGCAGCGCGAGCAGCGGGTTGATGCGCGGCTCACCCGACTTGGCGCCGACGGTGTGCAGCAGGATCAGATTGCGCCCGAACCCTGCGGTCTGCACAAATCCGCTGTTGGTACGGAACTCGTCGATGATGGTGCCGTTGAAATCGCTCATGCCGCCATTGTGCACACCGACGCCCCATAGGCTGGCAAACATGAGCGGTGCCGATCTGAGCGAGTTGATGTCCCAGCTACCCGACGGCATGGTCGTCACCGATCCCGACATCCTCGCCGCCTACCGCCAGGACCGGGCGGCAGACCCGGACGCCGGAACCCCACTCGCCTTGATCCGCCCGACGAGCACCGCCGAGGTGCAGACCGCCGTGCGCTGGTGCGTGTCGCACGCCACGCCGATCATCACGCGCGGTGCCGGCACCAGCCTGTCCGGAGGTTCCACCGCGGTCGACGGCGCGGTGATGATCTCGACGGAGAAGATGCGCGAACTCACCATCGACACCGCCACCCGCACCGCGGTGAGTCAGCCGGGCCTGTTCAACTCCGAGGTGAAGGCGGCCGCATCGGCCAACGGGCTCTGGTACCCGCCGGACCCGTCGTCGTTCGAGATCTGCTCGATCGGCGGCAACGTCGCCACCAACGCCGGCGGCCTGTGTTGCGTCAAGTACGGGGTCACGACTGATTACGTCCTCGGCCTCGAAGTGGTCCTCGCCGACGGCCGAGCGGTACGGCTCGGCGGCAAACAACTCAAGGACTCCGCAGGACTGCCGTTGACCAAACTGTTTGTCGGCAGCGAGGGCCTGCTCGGCATCATCACCGAGGTCACCCTGCGCCTGCTCCCGCCGCAGGCGCCGGCGTGCACGGTGGTCGGCACCTTCTCCTCGGTGCACGACGCGAGCGCTGCAGTGCTCGCCGTGACCTCCGAAATACGGCCTGCCATGCTGGAATTCATGGATTCGGTCTCCATCAACGCCGTCGAGGACATGCTGCGGATGGGTCTCGATCGCGAGGCAGGCGCGTTGCTCGTCGCCCAGTCCGACGCGCCGGGTCCGGCGGGTGTCGCCGAGGTGGAACTGATTCAGAATGCCTTCGAAACCCACGGGGCCGCCGAGGTTTTCGCGACCGACGACCCGGCCGAGGGGGAGGCATTCACCGCGGCGCGACGAGCGGCGATCCCCGCAGTCGAGAAACTCGGGACGCTGTTGCTCGAGGATGTCGGCGTGCCGTTGCCGTCGCTTCCGTCGCTGATCGACGGAGTTGCCGACATCGCGTCGGACAACTCGGTGATGATCTCGGTGATCGCGCATGCGGGCGACGGCAACACGCATCCGCTGATCGTGTTCGACCCCGACGACGCCGACGAGCACGATCGGGCCCACCGCGCGTTCGGTCAGATCATGGATCTGGCTATCTCGTTGGGCGGCACCATCACCGGTGAGCACGGCGTCGGCCGGTTGAAGAAGGCGTGGCTGCCCGATCAGGTCGGACCCGACGTGATGGAACTGACGACCCTGATCAAGCAGGCACTCGACCCGCAGGGGCTGCTCAACCCGGGTGTCATTCTCTGACCGTCGATACCGGAGCTTCAGGTGGTGGGTGGAGCCTTGGTGGCGCTCGAACGAATCACTCTGGGCCCCATGCCATATTGGGCACGCAGAATGGCTGCGCATCGTTGCTGTCGACGTGAATCCGGATTCAGTGGCGATATCCTCGGCCGGGCGGGTTGGATTCGTGACGAGCAATGATCGAGCGGTCCGGGCACGCTGAGCCCCGATCAGCTCGGCCATGGACTGAGGCTCCTGCTCGAAGTGCCGATAGAGTTGTCGCCGACTGACGTGTAGTAGCCGCGCAATGGTGTCAGGCGTGAAATCCGGGTCACAGTGGTGACGTCGGATCAACTCATCGGCGGCCTGCCGGATGAAGACCCCGTTGTCGGACAGCCGATACTTCTCGTAGTTCAGCTCGCCGAGGGCCGCACAGATCAACTCGAGTGCGGCGACCTCTGTTCCTGGGGAAGGTGTCTCCCCACGGACTGCGGTCTCGCGGGCAAACTGCCTGACGAAGGCCGACGCTGAACGGGCAACTCAGGACGGTGCTTCGGTGGTCGACAGACCGGCCCGGCCCGATGCCTTGGCACGCAGCAGCGCGAGATCGGCACTGGCGAGTGTCGCGTTGACGATCGCGATCACCATCGACGCCGACACCGGCGTACGTTTCGCCCGGCGGACCGAGATCCCCAGGCTCATGGTGATCGTCACGTCACCCTGAATCGAGTGCGGGACCTCGGTGATGCGGCGAGCCATGCGGATCGCTTCCTCACGCTCGAGCGGTGCCGCGATGGCGAACTCGTCGCCGCCCATGCGCCCGACCACGGCAGATGGTCCGGCGACATCTTGCAGTGATCGTGCGATGCGGATGAGGACGGCATCCCCGACGACATGCCCGTGCTGGTCGTTGATCTGTTTGAAGTTGTCGATGTCGACCATCGCAATGGCGAACGGGCCCGACAAGCAACCCCGACGCAGTTCGGATGCGACGGTGTTGAGAAAGCCTCGTCTGTTGCGGACCTCGGTCAGCGGGTCGGTACTGGCAAGTTCGAGCTGGCGCGCAATGGCGCGCTGGAAATCGATGGTGTAGGTCCGCAGCAGAACCACGATGCCGTTCGACGCAGCCAGTGCGACGACGGTGTAGTACACGCTGGTCGCCACCGGATAGTCCAGCAGGACCGTGGCAATCCCACACGCAACGATCACCAAGCTCGTGAACGTCACATGCGCTATGACCACCGGCAACCGCACGAAGTGCGCGACATAGCCGGCGATCACCGCGAACAGCGTGGCTCCATGCAGCGCCATCAGCGGATTCTGAAATGTGGCGAGGACTATCGCGACGCCCAGATCGGCGTAGATCACGAAGGCCGTGTTGGCGCCCTTGATCGATGCCTCCTTGGACCACCACACAGTGCCGAGGTTGACCCTGCTGACCACGATGGCCGCTGGGATGGTGCTGGCCGACGCGGCGAGAGCGACGGCGAGGCGGACCGGTGACCCCGCCGAACCTCCCGGCGCGAAGGCGCTCACGAGTCCCACAACACCAAAGGTGATGGTCAGTGCGGCGATGCTGTAGCGAATGAACCGCTCACGGATGCCGATCTGGTTGACAATCTCGAGCGCGTCACTGTAGTCCGCGCTGACCTCAGCGGACGCACGCGGAATGCGCTTGCGTATCCGGGCATACCGGGGTGTGCCGACCATGTTGCCCACGCTGCGCCCCTCCCAAGCCTGCGTGGCACACGAGCCTGACCCCCGGAAGTCGCGCGCGCATCAAAGGTTGTTGATGCCAAAAGTGTAGTCAAGGATCGCATAGGTGATGGGCCGCGGTGCATAGGTGGAACCGGCCAGGGAAGCGCAAATGGGTCCACGCATCCCCTCAGTGCGTGGACCCACGTGAAGCGAAGCGATGCGAGCGGTGTCGGGGGTACCGCTCGCATCGCAAGTTCAAGCCTAAGGATCGAATTGACAATCTACAATCAGACCAAATCGGATAGTTGACAGGAATCACTTGATGAACTCACCGTCGGCCGGTGATCGCGACCTCGATCTGCGTCGGCTCCGTATGTTCGTCACGGTGGTCGATTCGCCGAACCTGCGGGTCGCGGCCGACGAGCTCTACATCACCCAGCAGGCGCTGTCGTCGGCGATTCGCGAACTCGAACGGCAGATGGGCGTCACGTTGTTCTCGCGCGCGAATCGACGCCTGGTGCTGACCGAGGCGGGTTCGGCGCTCTACGACGGGGCGGTGCCGTTGCTAGCCGGCGGTCGGCACCTCGCTTCGTCAGTGCGCAGCGCCGACGCCGATCGTCGGGTGCCGTTCGTGATTGGTCATACGCCGGACCTCGCGCCGTCGGAGATCTTCCGAATCATCGAGCCCGTGGTGCGCGACGATCCCACAGTGCCGATCACCGTGCGCCCGGTGTTTGCGTCCGACATCCACGACGCCCTGGTCGGTGGCGCGATCGATCTGGCCTTCGGTCGGGGTGTCGGCGATCCGTCCAGGCTGGCGTCGGCGATCGCGACCTATCACGTGCTCCGCCTGGCCATGCACGCCGATCATCCTCTCGCCCAGCACGAGCGCGTCGACCTCGAGGCTCTCGCCAACCACGAGATCGTGGTGTGGGGCGCCGAGGGCGACGCCGAATACACCGACATTCTCGTAGACATCTGTCGCAGAGCGGGATTCGAACCTAGGGTGATCGTCTCCACCCTCATCGGAACCCCGCCACACACCTCTGTCATCGCACACCCGCAGGCCTGCGCCTTCGTGACCAATGCGCCCGGATGGCTCGACAACGGTCGCATCAGGATCGTCGAATTCACCGACCCGCCCGTGGCCCCCGCCCGCGCCACCTGGCTACCGAACACGACATCGCCACTCCGGCAACAGATCTTGGACTCACTGCGCACCGACGGCTGATCCCACCCGCTGACCCCTTCCGCTGCCTGAGGTGTGAGGAGCGCTAGCGACGAGCCTCGAAGGCCCAGTGAGACAACAATGTCCGCAACACCGATGGCTCACCGCGCATCAGTGCCGCTCGACGATCGCTCCCACGTCGACTCCGACCGGCAGCGCTCCGTACTCGAACGAGCGATCGGCACCCAGCCGTGCGGCGATGAACGCCTCCGACACCGCCGTCGGTGCGTACCGCACCAGCAGCGAGGCCTCCAACGCGAGCGCCATCGCCTCGATCGTCACTCGTGCCCTCGCCTGCGCGGCAGCAGGTTCGAACCGTGCGAGTTCGCCGAGTTCGACGCGGACGTGGTCGAGATGCGCGTCGAGCGTCGTGTTGGCACCGCGCGCCTTGGACAACTCAGCGTCGAACGCCGCAACAGACTCTGGTTCGCGGGTCATTGCGCGCAGCACGTCGAGTGCGATCACGTTGCCCGATCCCTCCCACACGGCCATCACCGGTTGCTCGCGGTAGCGCATGGCGAGCGGGAAGTCCTCGGTATAGCCGTTGCCGCCCAGGCATTCCAGCGACTCGTACGCGTGGTGGGGTCCGCGCTTGCAGATCCAGTACTTGGCGACGGCCGTCGCCAGCCGACGGAAAGCGCGTTCCTGGTCGTCGGCGTCCTCGTCGTGGGCGCGGGCGAGCCGCATGGCGGTGGTGGTGGCGGCCTCCGATTCGAGAGCAAGGTCGGCGAGAACCGCGGTCATGGCCGGCTGGTCGACGAGACGCGCACCAAAGGCGTTGCGGTGGCGGGCATGCCACACCGCTTCGGCGACGGACTGTCGCATGCCGGCCGCGCTGCCGAGGACACAGTCGAGGCGCGTCTGCGCCACCATCTCGATGATGGTGCGCACCCCGCGACCGGGTTCGCCCACCATGTAGGCGACTGTTCCGTCGAGTTCGATCTCGCTCGACGCATTGGACTTGTTGCCCAGCTTGTCCTTCAGTCGCTGGATGCGGAACACGTTGCGTGTCCCGTCCGGCAGCACACGGGGCAGGAGGAAGCACGAAAGTCCTTCACCGCCAGGCCCGTACGCCTGAGCGAGCACCAGGAACGCATCCGACATGGGTGCCGAGCAGAACCACTTGTGTCCGGTCAGAAGGTATTCCGCGCCCGGGCCGCCCGCACCGGCCGGTTTGGCCACGGTGGTGTTGGCGCGGACGTCGGAGCCGCCCTGCTTCTCGGTCATCGACATGCCGAAGATGGCCGACGACTTGTCGGCGCTCAGTTCGGGGGAGTACTCGCGCGATAGCGCCTTGGGCACCCAGAGCGCGGCGACATCGGGCTGCAGTTCGAGCGACGGGATCACCGCATGCGTCATCGACACCGGACACGCATGACCCGGCTCGATCTGACCGAACAGCATGAACGCGGCCGCCCGGGCGACGTGCGATCCCGGCTGCGGGTCGGCCCAGCAACGGGTATGTGCGCCATGGGAAATCGACGCCGAGATGATCCGGTGATACGACGGGTGGTACTCGACCTCGTCGATCCGCCGCCCCCACCGGTCGAAGGTGTGCAACTGCGGCGTGATGGTGTTCGCCAATTTGGCGTCGTGCTGGAACTGTTCGCTGCCGACCAGCGCACCGATCTCGCGGAGCTCCGCGTCCGCCCACCCGGCGTCGTGTCGGGCGACGGATTCCCTGAGTACGGTGTCGAGTTCGTACTCGTTGATGTCGACGCGCGGTGTCGACTGGTTGAGCACCTCGTGCGTGAGGTGCGGCTGCGGGTGGGTGGTGGTCGATCGGGTCATGATGTTCCTTTCAGGGCTGAACCCCCGCTGGTCGAGGAGCCACGTGCGAGCTTGCTCGCCCGAGGCGTCTCGAGACCACTCAGCGGTTGGTCCAGTACGTTTTCCGGTATCTGAAGATTCGTGAAGATCACGGCCACCGACTCCTCCAGCGTGTAGCCGAATTCCGCTCCGGTGGCGGCCTTTTGGACGACAAGTCCAAACGTGGCCGACCAGAATGCCTTGGCCTCGACGTCGATCGGCGCACGCAATTGCCATCCGGTACGCACCAGCGTCGCCATAAGGGCGTCTCCGCCACGTTCGTGCAGTGTGTGCAGAGTCTCGGAGATGAGTTCGCGTAGGTCTGGCCTGCGTGCGACCAGCAGCATCGCGGTCGTGAACATCTCGACGCTGCGGGCCTCGCTGCCCAGTAGCGAACCGATGAGCGCATGTGTGTACTCGCGGACGGTCGTCGCGTTGGCTGCGGCCTCTTCAGCATGACGCCCGGCGCGCAGCACGGCCGCGCACGCGACCTCGACGAACAGTTGCTCCTTGGAGCCGAAGTAGTAAGTGACCTGATTGGGAAAAGCATTGGCACGCTGGCAGATCTGCGCGACTGATGCAGTTTCGCCATGCTCGGCGAACACCTCGGTGGCCGCACGCAGCAATGACTGCCGGGTGGACTTCCCGGACTCCCGACTCGCGCGACGAGAGGGTGCGGTGGACGTGGTGGACATGCGCTCGATCCCGTTGTTTGTACGGCAAACAATAAACAGGGCCGGCGTTCTCGTCAAGCAAGCAAGCAGCAGTGCAGACAGACGAAGACGGCATCACGGTTCCGGAACTGTTGCAGCGCGAAGCCACGAAAATCGCAGAACGGCCGTCCATTGCCGAATGGCTGCGTCGCACGGGTCGTCGGCCGTCGCAGATTCGCACCGAAGACGTCTTGGCGGACCTCGACAAATGGCGAGGCGAGTGGCCCGATGCTCGTCGTTGACGCGTCGTGCCTGTTCGAAATCGTCGCCGACACCCCGCGGTCAGTCGAGGTCGGCGCACGCCTCGCCGCCGACCCCGACCATGTGGCCCCTGAGGTCATCGATGTCGAAGTGTTGGGCGTGGTCCGTGCGCAGTACCTGCGCGGCGGATTGGACGGAACGGCCGCAGGTCAGGCGGTGGAGGATCGGCGCGAGTGGCCCGGTGAGCGGTACTCCCACCGGTGGATGCTCGACCGAGTCTGGGAACTGCGGGAGTCGATTCGCGGCCCGGACGCGTTCTATGTCACGTTGGCCGAGGCGCTTGACGCCACCTTGGTCACGCTCGACGCGAAACTCGCTCGCGCACATGGCCCGACGTGTCGGATCGAAGTACTTGGCGGGTGAGTCGCGAATCAGGTGGATTGCCGGTGCTGGCGGGCTCGTTTCGGCGCGATCCTCCTCGTGCCGCGCCGATTCCGGCCGCCACCACCAGCCCGAGTCCGAGAATCGATGCGGGTCCGGGGATTTGGTGGAGTACGAGGAGTCCGATCAGCATGGCGAAGCCGGGTTCGAGGGCCATCAGCGTGCCGAAGGACGACGTGGTGAGGCGCCGCAATGCCTGCATTTCCAGCACGAACGGAACCACCGGCAGCAAAATCGCGAGGCCCAGGCCGATCAGCAGCAACTCGGGAGTCAGCCGACCGAATGCCGAGGGACCCGCGACGACGGTCGCGACGATACCGGCAACCGGCATCGACACCGCCAACCCCTGCACTCCGGCCACCTCGTCGCCGATGTGCTGGGTCAACAGGATGTAGCTGCCCCAGCACGCCGCGGCGGCGAGTGCGAACAGCACTCCGACGGTGTTCACCGTGCCCGACCACGGTTGAGTCAACAGGATCACGCCGGTCGCTGCCAGTGCCGGCCACAGGATGCGCTTGCCTCCGCGGGCTGTCGCCACGGCGACGCCCAAGGGGCCCAGGAACTCGATCGCACTGGCCGTACCGAGCGGAATTCGCGCCACCGCGGCCATGAACAGCAGAACGATACCGGCGGTGACGATTCCGAGGAGTACCGCCGCGGCAAACGTGCGTCGGGTGAACGCCGACGGTGAGGGCCGCACGATCACGAGCAGCAAGATTCCGGCCCACGCCAGCCTCAGCCAGCCCGCGCCCTCGGCGCCGACGCGGTCGATGAGGGTCACCGAAAACGCCAGTCCGAGTTGGACACACAGCATCGACACGATGGCCATCGCCGTCCCGGCGCGTGCTGTGTTCTGTCCCATGGCGCTGGTGAAGTGTTGCACGCTCTCATTGAAGGCCACTCAGATCGTTCGTGTCCACGTGACATTTATGGACATATCGTTCGGAAATTATGAACAATAGACCAGTGGACTTCCGGCGGCTGGAATTGTTGCTCGCGCTCTCGCGGATGGGTTCGATGCGAGCGGTTGCCGACGCCTACCACTTGACCACCTCGACGGTGTCGCAGCAGATCGCTGCGCTCGCCCGCGAGACCAAGACATCGCTGATCGAGCCCGACGGCCGCCGCGTTCGGCTGACCCCGGCGGGTCGTCGGCTGGCCGATCACGCGGTGACCATCCTCGCCGAGGTCGATGCGGCACTGCGCGACCTCGATCCCGATGCCGAACCCGTCGGCACGCTGCGGGTCGGCGGATTCGCCACCGGCATCCGAGTGTCGTTGCTTCCGGTCCTCGCCGAGTTGAGGGACTCCCATCCGGGTTTGCGGGCGGTCATCAGTGAGTACGAGCCCGTCGAAGCCTTCGAACTACTCATGAACGACGACATCGACCTCGCGCTGTCCTACGACTACAACCTCGCGCCGGCCACGATCGATCCCGCGCTGCAGAGCGTCGCGTTGTGGTCCACGCCGTGGGGGCTGGCAGTACCCGACGACGACGCGGGCACGCGCGCGCCGTCCGATTACGCGGACCGGTATTGGATTGTCAACTCCCGCAACAGTGCTGACGAGACGGCCGTTCGTACCTTGGCCTCGCTGTCGGGATTCACACCGACGATCGCGCATCAGATCGACAGTCTCGAACTCGTCGAGGACCTCATCCTCGCCGGCTACGGAGTGGCATTGCTGCCGCTGCATCGCGCGTCTCGCGAGGGCTTGACGGTGCTGCCTCTCGGCACACATGACCTGCGGATGACCGCCTATGCGGTCACGCGACGGGGCCGAGACACCTGGCCGCCGCTGCGAGTCTTGTTGAGCCGCTTGGTTCCTCCCGGGAATGTGGTCCCGGAGCTCCATCGATGGCCGCGCACCGTGTGATGATCAATCATCAATGCCGCAACGCAGTTGCCTTGAAGTGCAAACGAATCCAACGAGTCCAGGAGACTCAGGATCTCACGGCTGGCTCTCTGCTTCTGTCGAGGTGTCGTGATGATGGTGGTGTTCGCCGGTGACCGGATACAGGGCGTCGACGTCGATGGCGGAGGTTCGGGAATCCCTGTTGCCCATGATGTTCCAGACCAGCACCAGCAGAGTGCCGATTCCTGCGTACAGGCCGAGGCACAGCAGGGCCGTGGTGTTGCTCGCGGCGGGGAAGTACAGCGAGTTGCGGATGAGTTGCGCACCACCGCCGGTGGGCAGCCATTGACCCAGTAGCGCCCAGAAATGGGGGAGGAAGGTCCACGGTATCGATGCGCCGGAGATGGTCGCACCGATCAGGAAGTAGAAGCCACCGGTCAGGGACCCCACCGGCCCGAATAGCGTGACTAGGCCGGAGATCGATCCGGTGATGGCCAGTGAGATGAGTGCATATGTCCAGAACAGTTCTCCGGTGTCGGCGCCGGACCCGACCCCGTAGATCGACGAGAACGCCAGGACTATCGCCGCGGACACCAACGCGTAGGCGATCAGGGCGGCGACATGTCCCAGCCCCCGGCGAAGTGACTGACGCACGCGCGGCATCAACCGTCCGAGGCCCAGCGAGGCGATACTGCCGCCCAGCGAGATCACCTGCAGGATATATCCGAGCGATGCTCCGTTGATGTCGCTCTGCGCCAGCGGCACGACGTCGCGGGGGATGGTCTGCGGAGAGTTGTTGCGTTGGTTGGCTTCTGCCGCGACCGTCTTCAACGTCGCAGCCGGAAGCGTCCCACCGGCTCCGGCGACGACGGCCACGACGCCGCCCGATGTGATCTCCAGACCCCCGGCCGCGTCCCGTGCCTTGATCGCGGCGGTGAGGGCCTCCGGTGAAGAATATGTTGTCACGTCGAACTTCCCGGCGGATTCGAGCTGGGCGGCAACGGGTTCGACTTGTGCGGGCGGCCCGACGATACCGATCGGAAGGTTCCGCGGCTCCGGCGAGTGACCGACCCCGAGATAGAAGGTGCCGAGAAGGAACTGGGTGAGGGCGCCGAGGACCACGACGCCGATCAGGAGGCGGCGGTAGTGGGTGCCGAAGGACAACGGCTCGGCAGACAACAACGTCACGATGGACCTCCGAACGGTGTGGGACGAGGCGTCCCGGCGATGGCATTCGCCGGGACGCAGGAGGTGGTGGTGGGTCAGGCGGGCATGCTCAGAGGATGTGGTTCTCGGAGAGGAGCTGCCCGATCTGGGTCTCGTTGAGCTTGCCGATCAGCTTGTTGCGCAGGAACTGCGGCCCTGGCAGACCGACCTCCTCGCCGTCGCGCAACCGGCTGGTCGCGGCCAGCAGCGCCCGCACGTCGTAGGTGGAGTTGAACACCTCCGGGACACCACGCTCGATGTCGAGCAAGGTGTACACGGCTTCCATCGGCGTGCGGACCGAGTACTCGGTGGTGAAGATGCAATCGCGCTGTGCCGATTCGGCGAACTGCCCGATGAAGGCGAAGTTCACCGCACCTGCCGGCACCACGTCGGGGCGGTCGCCGGCCTGACGAGGCATGAAGAACGAAGTCACGTACGGCATCATCACCGGCACCGTCTTGGCGCCGTTCGCCGCCAACTCGGGAATGTCCTCGACCGGAACGCCCAGGTGGTACAGCCACTCCTGGGTGATCTCCTCGCCGGTGCACTCTTGCATCGTCTTGGTGACATAGTCGCCGGGCTCGTCCACGAACAGCGCATAGACCCACACCACGATCTGGTCGGCGGGCTGCTGCTTGAAGTGGGGCTGCCGGTTGACCGTCCAGCTCATCAGCCAACGGGAGTCCTTCGCCGTGACGATGCCACCCGTTACGACCCTGCCGCTGAACGGGTCTCGCTTGCAGATCTTCTCGATGTAGGCCGGAATCCGGCGGTCGAGGGTAGTGACGGTGGCCGACTCCCATTTGGTCTCCGGGATGTGGCCGCCGAAGACATCGGGGCGGCCGAACGACGGGTCCTTGGCGGCGATGCGACGCCACAGGTCCCACGCGGGCGCGGGTCCCTCGTCGAGCGCGGCGGGGGTGTGATGATCGCCGTTGTCGGAGTTCTCGGTGAGCGACCCGATGGTCATGAAGAGAAGATCGTTCTCGGTCAACGATGTGCCGCCCTCATCTCCGTCGGCGTCGACCCAGTGAAGGTAGGTGGCTTGCTTGCGCTCACCGTGGATGTCGAAGTCGACGTCGGTGACCTCGGTGTCGAATCGGAACGTGACGCCCTGATCGAGCAGCCAGGTGTAGAGCGGCAGGACCAGCGATTCGTACTGGTTGTACTTGGTGAATTTCAGCGCCGAGAAGTCGGGCAGACCACCGATGTGGTGGATGAACCGATGCAGGTAGAGCTTCATCTCCAGCGCGGAGTGCCATTCCTCGAACGCGAACATGGTGCGCCAGTAGAGCCAGAAGTTGGAGTCCAGGAACTCCTGGGAGAAGACCTCATCGATGCGTTTGTTCTCCATCTCCTCGCGGGTCGCGAGGAAGATCTTGATGATGTCCTTCTGTGCCTTTTCCGAGAGGGTGAACAGCCCGTCGGTGTGCGCGTCCTTGCCTTGCTCCACGGTGGCGCGTTGCAGTGAATAGTTGGGGTCGTCCTTGTTGAGCCAATAGAATTCGTCGAGCACGCTGGCGCCGTCGATCTCCAGCGACGGGATCGAGCGGAACAGGTCCCAGAGACATTCGAAGTGGTTTTCCATCTCGCGACCGCCCCTGATCACGAAGCCCTTCTCGGGTTCCTTGATGCCGTCGAGCGCGCCGCCGGGCAGCGTGAGACGTTCGAGAATGGTGATCCGATCCCCGGCCATCCGTCCGTCACGGATGAGGAATGCCGCGCCCGACAGTGACGACAGTCCGGCACCGACGAACCAGGCCGACTTGTCGTCGACTCCGGCCGGCTTGCGGGGACGGGCGAATGCCTCGTAGTTTCCGTTGGTGTACTGCATGATTCAGCTTCCTTTCGTGGGGCTGATGGGCGGTAGGCGGTGGAGGTAGCCGGCCGTGGCAGCATCGATCTGGTTCCGGATGTCGGTCACCGGGTCCCGGTCGGGATGCGCGCCGGTACTCGGGCGCGCCAGCGTCAGATGCACGACTCCGAAGATCATGTTGCCTACCAGTAGAGCTGCATTCGGATCTGGTTGCAGCCCCGCCTTTTCCGCGTCGGCCATCAATCTTTCGGCGATGGTGTTCTGCAGCTTGAGAACGAGTGCAAGCCCCTCGGCGCGGTATCGGTCGGACGGGTCGCCGAACAACAATTCGCGCTGGTAGGCCCGCCCGTTTTCGGGGTGCGCGACCGCATACTCCAGGATGGGGACAATCATCGCTGTGATGGCCGCCGAAGTATCGGGCAGAGATGTGGCCCGCTGGGCTCCGGCCGCGATCGCCTGGCCCAGCTCCTTGTTGAGAACCATCAGTAGCAACTCGCCCTTGGTGGCCGCGTATCGGAAGACCGTTCCGGATGCGACGCCGGCCTTCTTCGCGATTTCGTTCGTCGACACCGACTCGAACCCGTGATCAGAAAAGAGTCCTGCAGCAGAACGGAATATCCGTTCCTGCTTGTCGCGCATGTTGCGTTCGCGAAGTCCTGCCGATGGTGACGTGTCCGGCACTGCAAACTCCTCCGTGGATCGCTACCCGGGACGGTGATCCGGTCGTGGACGATAATGACTGTGCTCATTAATGAGCGTACTCAGTTTTTTCCGAATGTCCATGGCCAACCGAAGGTGTGAGAGGCGTCGGCCCCGCCCATCGCACATGTGTGCGAAGATGGATCGGTGAGTGTGCAGAAGGTGAATGGATTGACCGCCGACGACCTGGTCGCGTTGGCGGCGGGGGTGGAAGCGGGCAAACGTGTCACCGTGTACCTGCGAGAGCCGATGGTGTCCCTGGGGCTCGAGGCAGGCGCGTCTGCGCGTGTCGTCGGCGTCGACGGGTCGACCGTCACGGTGCGGCCCAAGGGCGTCGACGACGAGTTGCCGTTCGAGGCGAACGAGCTGAATAGGACTCGCTCCCAGGCGCCTACCCGGGCGCCGGCAAAGCCGTCAACCCCCCGGCAGTCTCGAGGGGAATCGACGCCGGTCGCCACGCCCGCATCCTCACCTGCGCCCGCGCCCGAGGTAGTGAGTTCGCCGAGTCCGAAACCCGTTCCGGCGAAAGCGTCTTCGCGTCGCAGCAAGGAATCAACGGCGGCGGTGAGTGTGACGGTCACCTCTGCAGGCGCGAGCACGTGGACGGTGTCGGTGTCGCGCGGCGCGAAGAAGCAGGGAAAACCGGTGGAGGTCACCGCGGATCGGGTGGCTCGGGCCGTGCGTGAACTCGGCGACGATGCGGCGATTGCCGCTGTCGACGGTGTCATCGCGTCGGCACGGGAGGCGGCGCAGAAGCGGGTCGCCGAACTCAGCCAAGAACTCGAGAATGCGAGGGCCGCGTTGGCCGACCTGGACGGTGACTGACGTCGTGAGGTCAGCGGGGTTGACGCCGCTACGGCGTGACCACGACCTTGCCGAGCGCGTGGCCGTTGCCCACATGTGACAGCGCCTCGGGAACCTCGTCGAGGCCGTAGGTGCGTTCCACGTGGATCGCGATCTCGCCAGCGCTGCACAGCGTTGCCAGCGGTTCGAAGTACTGCGGCCCGGGACGTACTGCGAGGACACCGATTCGACGCCCGCTGACAGGGCCGACGACGAAGCCCGCAGTGAGCAGCCGCACCAAGGTGGGTACTGATCCGCCAACGCACCGGTATCGCCCGCCGCGTGACAGCGCCCGGCGATACGCGAACACCGAGCGGTGGGCGACGAGGTCGAGGATCAGGTCGTGGCTGTCCTCGGTGAAATCCGTTGTACGGTAGTCGATCACCGCGTCGGCACCGACTGATCGCATGAAGTCGAGTTTGCCGGCGTTGTCCACAGCGGTGACATGAGCACCGGCCTGCTTGGCGAGTTGGATCGCGAAGGCGCCCGAACCGCCCCCGCCGCCGTTGATCAGAACTCGGCATCCGTCGGTGGCGCCCGCAGTGCCCTGAAGGGCGATCGGTCCAGCCTGCGGGATCGTCGACGCCTCGACGAAGGTCAGCTCGGATGGCTTGTGGGCCAATGCTTTCTCGTCGACGGTCGCGTACTCGGCGAAGCCGCCCTTGAGGCGCATGTTATCGCCGTACACCTCGTCACCAGGCCGGAACCGGGTGACGCCCGCACCCACATCGTCGACCCAGCCGGCGATGTCCGAACCGAGGATGTGCTTGCCCGGCCGCCGCAGCCCACCCATCCGTGCGTACGCGGGATAGCCGGTCAGACACTCCCAGTCGCTGAGGTTGATCGAGGTGGCGGCCACTTTGACCCGCACCTGCCCTGCCGCGGGTGTGGGAATCGGGATCTCGTCGACTCTCAGGACGTCGGGCATCCCGTAGCGGTCGTACACGACGGCGCGCATGGCGTCGATGGTACGCCCGCGCAGGCGATCGTTGAGGTGTCGTCTCGACTATCCTGCAGTCGTGACCGGCACGCACCAGGTACTGAGCAAAGGTCAGAACGCACCGCTGACAGTGTCAGACGTGGCGGTGACGCTCACCCTCGACGCCGCAGCCGACCTGTCCGCGCTTCTCGTCACGGACGCGGGAACCGTTCGCGGCGACCACGATTTCGTCTTCTACAACCAGCTCGCCGGCCCCGGAGTTCGCCTGCACCTGGCGCAGGCCGGACAACCGGCCACCCTGGCCATCGCGCTTTCCGGCATCCCGGCCGAGATCAGTCAGGTGCGGACCGTCATCACCCTCGACGACGCGGCGGGCCGCTTCGGCAACCATGCGGCACCCGTCGCGTGGCTCTGGGACGGGGCCGGAAATGTACTGTTCGAGTATCGAATCGACGGTCTTGACACCGAATCGATCGTCATCGCCCTCGATCTCTATCGGCGCCAAGGGCATTGGAAGGTTCGGGCGGTCGGGCAGGGGTACGCCGGGGGATTCGCTGCGCTGGTCACCGACCACGGGGTCAGCGTCGACGACGAACCCGCACGTATCCCGACCTCGGCCACGCCGGTTGCACAGTCGACGCCCGGCATGGACCGCCTGCCGATCGACATGCGTAAGCGCCTCGACCTGCGCAAGCAGAAGGTCGCGGTGTCGCTGGAGAAGCGTGGCGCCGGGCAACTCAAGGCCCGGGTGATCTTGGTCCTCGACGCGTCGGGATCGATGTCTGGCCTGTACTCCAAAGGTGTTGTCGCGGGCGTCGTCGAACGGATGGCGGCCGTTGCCGCACAGCTCGACGACGACGGGACCATGCAGGCCTTCATCTTCGCGTCCAACAGTGCTCGCTTGCCGGACTTCGAGATCGGTAACCTGCCGGAATGGATCGGCCTGCACGTGCGGGTGGGCCAGATGAAGATCGGCAGGGGCAGCAAGCGTTCGAAGAACCTCGCCAACGGCCAGCTCGATATGAGGAACCTCGGCATCGGTAACGAAGAGCAGAAGGTGATCGCCGACGTCCGCGCCTTGGTCGCCAAGGACCCTCAGCCAGTCCCGACGCTGGTGCTGTTCTTCTCCGATGGCGGCGTCTACCGCAACAAGGAGATCGAAGACCAATTGCGCAGCGCGGTAACGGAACCCATCTTCTGGCAGTTCGTCGGTCTCGGCCGCGCCAACTTCGGGATTCTCGAGAAATTCGACACGCTACCCGGCCGGCTCGTCGACAACGTCGGGTTCTTCGCGGTCGACAACATCGACAAGCTGCCCGACGAAGAACTCTACGACCGATTGCTCTCCGAGTTTCCCTCGTGGGTGGCCGAGGCCAAGCGTCACCGCATCCTCTGATCTGTCCGCGTGACTCTCACTGCGGTGGCGGAAGCTCCAGCGCGCGGGAATGACGCATCCGCCAGGCCAGGTAGGCGACTCCCAAGCGGGCCTTGCCCAGACCGTCGAAGGGGTCGAATCCGAGCTCACCCGAGAGGGTCTCGACGCGCACCTGCATCGTCGAATGATGGATGTCGAGCGAGCGGGCGGCCTGCCGGGCGCTCGAGGACTCGATGACCGCGACGATCGTCGCCGACGCCCAGGTGTGCTCGGTGAGGAGCGTTTCGAGGCGGTCGACGTCGGGATTGGTCGCCGTCGACGGCGACTCGGCCAGCATGTGGATGAGGCCGCCGTAGCGTTCGGCATCGACAGCGCTGCTGGCGGGGCGCTCGCACAGCCGAAGCGCGATGAGCGCGGTGCGGAACGACAACGCCAGATCGGGGATCGCGCCGGTCACCCCGAGCCCGCAGGGCGCGGCCGGCGCGTCGCCGGCGGTGACCGAGGCGGGAGCGATCAGCGTGTGGATCGTGCCGAGCGAGGTGGAGATGACATCGCTCGGCCAGTTCGGATGCGACGCCCATTCTGCGAAGAGCGGCTGCGTCAACACGCGGTACCGCTGCGACGGTGAGAGTCCGAGTCGGGCGGCGGCCTCCGACCGCTCATCGACGGGGTGGTCGCGGCCGAGCAGAACCGCGATATCGCGTCGAGCTGCATCCGGGTTGGCGCCGGACCGCCGGATACCGACGGCGAGCGCGAGCCGTTCCAGGATGATGGCGTCATTGGCTTCCTCGGGTCCGGCGCGCTCGAGCCATACCGCGGCGTCGGAGTCGACGCCGTGGCTGAGTCGGCCAGTGGGCGGATCGCCGGCGAGTGTCTCCCCGAGAGGCGAGACGCGCGGGCCGAACGAACACCCGGCGGGACACCCGGCCAGGGCTGCGGCGGTGGCAAGCAGCCCATGAATATTCACCTGGCCGACGATGAGTTCGTCGAAACAGGCAATGACCCGCAGACCGAGACTTGCGGTCGGATCCAGAGCGGCGATCCGACCGAGGAGTTCCTGCACGACGCCTCCTGAGGTCCGGCCGAGATGATGTCGTCGACCCTACGCCGCGTCGCCGGTACCCGAGGTCGGTCGGGCCCGACGACGCGCAGCGCCGGGTCAGTGCGCGAGTGCGCGGTACACAGCGGTCTCGAAATCGAGGTAGCCGCCCACCGATGCCGCGTCGGCGAACGGGAAGATCTGCGTCGCCCAGTAGCCGCCGATCTTGTTCTGCCGGTCGATCCAGTAGTAGAGGTTCGCCAGACCTGCCCAGGCCAGAGCGCCGGCGGGCCGGCCGGTCGGCGCGTCCTCGTCGTTGATCATGAATGTGAGCGCCCACGACTTCGGCATCCCGGGAAAGAACTCGGCATCGTTGGACAACGCCGGGATCACGCCGGGCAGCATCTTCACCTTCAGCTCGCCGAGGTGATTGCGCCCGGCATCGGCCACAGTGTCCGGTCGGAGAATCTGTGCGCCCGAGTCCGCGCGTCCGTCGTTGAGCCACATGCGAATGAATGTGAGGTAGTCGCCCACGGTCGAGTAGAGGCCGTGTCCGCCCATGTGCACCTCGGGGTCGTCGGGAAGTGCGAAGCCATGATCGGGAGTCAGCGAGCCGTCGGCGTTGCGATGGTGCATCGTGGCGGTCCGGCTCCGCATGTCGTCGTTGCGAGTGAACGAGGTGTCGGTCATGCCGAGCGGGTCGAGGATGTTCTCCGTGACCACCTCGCCGAGTCGCTGTCCGGCGATCGCCTCGATGACCAATCCGGCCCAGTCGATGTTGCTGCCGTACTCCCACTCGGTGCCCGGGTCGAACAGCAGCGGGCTTCTCAGTGAGGCCATCGACGAGGTGACAATACTCGGTTGGCCGTGCTCGGTGGCGAGGCGGTTGTAGGTCTCGTTGAAGAAGTCGTAGCCAAAACCCGCTGTGTGGGTGAGGAGTTGACGGGTGGTGATTTCCGACTTCGGTGCTCGCAGCCTTGGTTGTCCGGCGTCGTCGAATCCGTCGATGACCGACACCTCACCCAGTCGCGGCTCGTACTCGCGCGCGGGTGCATCGAGATCCAGTTGGCCGCGCTCGACGAGTTGCAGCGCCGCGGTGCCGGTGATCGCCTTGGTGGTGGAGAAGATCGCGAAGACCGTGTCGGTGGTCATCGGAGTGTCTTCGTCGAGAGCTCGCCGCCCGGAGGACTCCAGCACGATGGTCTCGCGGTCGGTGGTCACGCCCGCGACCACACCGGGTACGCGATCCGTCCCGGCCGACGCGGCGGCGATGACCGCGCTCGCGGCATCTTCGACCTTCTTCGGGTCGATGGTGGGTGCACTCATTGTTATTCCTTCCATTGGGGACGCTCGTGGATCAGTGGGGGGTTCAGTCGGCGAGCATTCGCTGTACCCACGAAAAGCGGGTGTGCAGCATCGCTTTCGCCATCGCGGTGTGCGGGGCGAAGATGTCGCAGGCATGGAACGCGCCGGGCCAGACGTGGAGTTCGGCGTTGACCCCGGCCGCCCACAAACTGTTGGCGTAGGCAACGACCTCGTCGCGAAAGATCTCGCAATCGCCGACGTCGAGGAAGGCCGGCGGCAGCCCGCGGAGATCCTCCGCCCGCGCGGGAACCGCATATGGCGACACTGCGTCGGTTCGATATGCATCCTGAAGGTAGGCCTGCCAACCGGTTTCGTTGGACACCCGATCCCACACCCCGACGCCGTCGAACTGCTGTGTGGATGGCGCGATCCCGCGGTCATCGAGCATCGGGTAGGACAGCAACTGGCCGCGGATGGCCGGTCCGTCGCGGTCACGTGCGGCCAACGCCAACCCCGCCGCGAGACCACCACCGGAACTGGCTCCCGCGACCAGGAGTCGACGCCGATCGATGCCGACGCGCTCGGCATTGCGGGCGGCCCAGTCGAGGGTCGCGTACATGTCTTCGCGCGCATATGGATCGGCGAACTCTGGAGCCAATCGGTACTCGGTCGAGATCAGCACTGCACCAAGCTTTTCCACCCAATCCAAGCTGGCGTCGAGCGCGTTGAAGCGATCCCCGAACATCAATCCGCCGGAGTGGGCGTAGACGATGGCCGGCCGCCGCGACGTCATCCCGAGCGGAGTGAAGATGGATAGGGTGACCGGGTCGCCCCGAAATCCCTCGATGGTCGCTTCTCGATGTGCGACGGCTCGTCCCCGCATAGTGTCGGCCAACGGGCGTGAGGCATAGGACTGCCGCATGAACCCGATGAGGTCCGGCGTCACCGTGGGTGGAAAAGTGCCGCCCACAACGGCGAGGCTGGCCCGCAACTCGGCGTCGAACGGTGGGCCGCTCTCCGTCGAGCCGGCGGGCTGTGTCATGGAACACAGTCTAGGAACGATGTGACCCAGCCGAAACCGCCGACCCGACGGAGTTGGTGGTGGTGTCGACCGCCAGATGGCGGTTGCAGTGCGGGCAGCCGCCAGGGGCGGAGACTTTCGGCGAGAGCTTCCGGCCTCGTACGTCTGTGCGAAAATTGAGGGCGACGTGCGTAGAACCCGATGGATTGTCCACCAGGAGGACTCATGAGCTCAGGCGAAATCCCGTCCATCTCAGAACATTTCGGTGATCCGATCACCGTCGACGAGCATACGACGTTCATCCCGGTGAGTCGGCGCGGGCTGTTCGGTCGCCCAGTTGCCATGGGCGCATTCACGATCAGCGACGGAACTGCCACATGGACGCCGATAGTCGATCAGGGGAGGGTCGCGCTCAGCGGCGTGGTCACCGGACTTGTCGCCGCGACCCTGGGCTCGGCAGCGGTGTACAAGCAACCGCCGTGGCCGACGATGACGATCGTCGATGACCGGGGGACCGCCAGCTAGGTAGCGGACCCCGAGCGACGTTTGCGGGTCATCGCGCTGTGGGTGATCGCGGAACTCAGCGCGGGTGCCGGTAGCGGGGAGAACTGTCTGTCACTGCGAATTCCGTCGAAAATGAAGGTCAGGTAGCGCTCGTACAGATCGGGTGCGACGTCGCGTGTGCTGTCCATGATCGGCGCCATCGCCGACTGGATGAACGTGACGTCGGTGGGGGCAAAGTCGTCGCGGACGACGCCGGCCTGCTTGGCGCGGTCGACAAGTTCGACGATCAGCGGTGCGATGCGGACGCGGACGTCGTTGATGCGTTCGTCGCCCAGCGTTGGGTCGCTGAGAATCTGGTGGAGTCCGCGGTCGCCGATCTGCATCTGCAGGGTGCGGCGCAGGTAACTGGTGAGGGCCAGCCAGGGATCCGGTTCATCGAGTGCTTCCCGGGCGACGGCCTCGACGGCCTGAAGTCGCTCCTCGAAGAGCGCGTCGATGATCTCGCCCTTGTTCGCGAAACGTCGGTAAGCCGTGCCCACGCCGACCCCCGCGTGGTGGGCGATGTCGTTCAGTGTGACGTCAAGACCCTTCGCGGCGAACAACTCTCGGGCGGCTTCCAGTAGTCGCTCGCGGTTGATCTGTGCGTCCTTGCGGAGCGGTCGGGCTGCGTCCGCCTGTGCCATGACGTGAACCCTAGCATAAGCGGATTGACTATATCCGCTTGGTGAGTATCGTGGTAAGCGGACAACGATATCCGGTAACGGAGGAACGCGAGATGAAGTACACCAAGAGTGGCGGCCAGACTGGGGCCGGACCGGCCGACTGGTTCACCGGCACCGTCCAGATCGACGGCATTCGCAACCCAGATGAACAGACAGCCATCGGTTGCGCGCACGTCCGGTTCTCGCCCGGCGCGCGCACCGCCTGGCACCACCATCCGAAGGGCCAAACCCTGTACGTCACAGACGGTATCGGCCTCGTTGCCACCCGAGACGGTGTCGTACAGGAGATCCGGCCCGGCGACGTGGTCTACATCGAGCCTGGCGAAGAGCATTGGCACGGCGCGACAGCCGACCGCTTCATGGCGCACGTCGCCATGCAGGAGGCCGACGAGAACGGCGAGGTCGTCACCTGGCTCGACCACGTCACCGATGAGGAGTACACAGCGTGATTCTCGACGAAACCTACACACTGTCCAACGACGTGACGATTCCCAAGCTGGGCATGGGGACGTGGTTCATCGACGACGACAAGGCCGCCCAGGCGGTACGCGACGCCGTCGACGTCGGCTACCGCAACATCGATACCGCGCAGGCATACGGCAATGAGCGCGGCGTCGGTGAAGGTGTCCGCACCAGCGGTGTCGCCCGCGATGAACTGTTCGTGTCCAGCAAACTGGCTGCCGAGATCAAGAACTACGACGACGCCGTCAATGCGATCGAAGGATCACTGTCGACGATGGGGCTCGATTACCTCGACCTGATGCTGATCCACAGCCCGCAGCCGTGGGGCGATTGGCGCGGCGGCGACTACGCCGAGGGCAACCGCGAAGCGTGGCGTGCGCTCGAGGACGCCCACAAGGCGGGACAGCTCCGGTCGATCGGGGTCTCCAACTTCGAGGAGCACGATCTCGACAGCATCCTGGCGGCCAGCACGGTAGCGCCGCACGTCAACCAGATCCTTGTGCACGCGGGCAACACCCCGGCCGAGCTCATTGCCTACTGCGACGGGAAAGGCATTCTCGTCGAGGCGTATTCACCGATTGGCCACGGTGAGATCCTCCACAATCCGGACATCGTCGCGATTGCCGAGCGCTACGACGTCACGGTGCCCCAGCTGTGCATCCGCTACACACTGCAGCTGGGGGCGGTGTCTCTGCCGAAGACCGCCAATCCCGAGCACATGCGGAGCAACGCGCAAGTCGACTTCACGATCTCCGCCGAGGACATGAACACGCTGCGCGGCATGCACATTCGGGACTACGGCGAAGCGGGCGCATTCCCGGTCTTCAGCGGGAAGTGACGTGAGTAGCGGCCGGCCGGTGTCGAGTGAAGGTATCCGTTGCCCATATCCTCAGTTACGCAATCAGGTGAAGATATGGCCGATCTAGCTCACACGGCGGTGCCGCCGGTCAGATAGTGATCGATCGCGGGACCCATGCGGGCGGCGAGGTCGCCGATGTCGGCGCCGGCAATGTCGGGTTGGCGCAAGACGAACCGCATCATGAGGATTCCCAGGACGTGGCTGGCGATCAAGGCGATGCGGAGCTCGCGATCCTCGGCGAGTGCGAAGTCACCGAGCACCATGGTCGCCATCCCGATGAAGAAAGCACGCATCCGTTCGGCGACCTCGTCGTGTGTGACGGCGATGCGCAACAGCGCGATCGCACGTTCGCGCTGCGCGGCGTCGTTCTCCCAGATCGTCAGCACGCGGGTGACGAACTCGGTTCCGAGATGTGGGGCGTAGGCGTCGAGTCCGCCGAGAACGGCGGTCGGGTCGACCTGCGGGCGCAGGGCCTCGACGGTCAGTGCGTTCTTGTTGCCGAAGTAGTGGTGGATCAGGGCGGGGTCGACGCCGGCACGTGAAGCGATGGCGCGCATGGTGGTTCGGTCGAATCCGCGTTCGGCGAACAGCTCTCGGGCTGCGGTCAGGATCGCCTCCCGCGAGTCCGGTCGTCCGGCATCGAGGCGCGGTCGCCCCCGTTTTCGTTCGCTCATGGGTCAATCGTGCCGGGCGAGAACCAGCATCTTCTCCTCGATGGTGGCCGGCACGGGCGTGATGGTGGCGGGAATGCCTGCCTGATCGAGGATCGCATCGAGCTTGGCCGTGTCGGTGTCGGCGACGCGAATTGCGCGCCCGGACAGGATGACCGGCACACTCGCCGCATTCAGGACCGCGAAGGCCTGCTGCCAGTCGTCGGTGCTCACCGATACTGCGCGAGTGTCGCCGATGATGTCGGCTTCGCTGCCGTGTGCGACGAGCTTGCCCGACGACATCAGCAACAGCCGGTCGCATTCCTGGGCTTCTTCCATGTAGTGGGTGGTGACGAGAACGCCGGTGCCCTTGTCGGATTCACCTCGGATGGTGTCCCACAGCCGTGCACGGGACAGGGCGTCGACCCCCGAGGTCGGTTCGTCGAGCACAAGTGCGGCAGGGGAGTGCGCGAGGGCGACGAGGAACGCGATCCGTCGTTGCGCGCCGAGCGGGAGCTCGCCGACCAGGGTGTCGGCATGCGACCGGAGATCGTCGGGCAAGGCCGGTGTTGTAACACCATAGGTTCCGGTGGAGAAATCGAGATTCTCGGCGACGGTCAGGTCCCGATACAAACCGAGGTTCTGGGGGACATAGCCGAGGCGTGCGCGCCGGTCGCGATCGGGCGGACCGTCGAACAGGGAGGTTGTGCCCTCGGTGGGTCGGAGTAGTCCCAGGAGTATGCGGATCAGGGTGGTCTTGCCGGCGCCGTTGGCTCCGAGCAGCCCGACGACCTCGCCGGGCTTGACGTCCATCGTGACGTCGTCGACGGCGGTGAAGTCACCAAACCTCTTGGTGACCGATGTGGCGCGAATGACTGCGTTGCTGCTCATGCCGGCGCTCCCGCGGCCAGCTGTCGTTGCAGCGACAGTGAGATGACGATGTCCTCGAGGTCGGGTTCGACGACAGAGCCCGGATCGATGTCTGCGGGCGTCGAGCCGTCGGGCCAGAATTCGTGACGCTCGTGGCCACGACGCCACGACCATTCAGGTCGCACCGGTCGGGTTGCGCGCGTGATGGTTCCACGAAATCCGGCCCGGACGTCGTCGTAGGAACCTTGCGCGAGGGTGCGTCCACCGTCGAGTACCAGGAGTGAGCCCGCACGCTCGGCCTCGTCGAGGTAGGTCGTCGACATGATCACCGCGGCGCCATCGGCGGCGCACTCGGAGATCATGCGCCACAGATCGATTCGGCTGACCGGATCGACGCCGGTACTGGGTTCGTCGAGGATGATCAGCTTCGGGCGGTGGATCATGGCCATCGACGCGGCCAGTTTGCGACGCATGCCACCGGACAGTGCCGACGCCAGCCGGTCGGCGGCGACGCCGAGACCGGCGCGAGTGATCATCTCCTCACGGCGTTCGGCCAGTTCGGCTCCGGAGAGCCCGTAGATACCGCCGACGAAATCGAGGTTCTGCCGGACGGTCAGCGCACCCCAATTGCCCGGTCCCGCAGGCAGAAAGCCCAGGCCGTTCTTGTCGGGCGACGTCACCTGTCCCGAGTTGGGAATCACCTTGCGCGCAAACGCCCGCAGCAGCGTGGTCTTGCCCGCACCGTCACCGCCGACCACCGCGACCACGGTGCCGGCGGGCAGTTCCACCGACACGCCGTCCAGTGCTACTGTGTCGCCGAACTGGACGGATATCGATGTGGCCGAGGCGATCACGAGGCATCGGCCGGTGCAGTGACGCTGCGCGCCTTGGGTGCATTGGGCGCCAGGTCTCGCCGGAACCGCAACGTCGCTCCGGTGAACACCACGACGGCCATCACGGTCAGAATCAGCAGCGGCAGCCAGAGCGAAGATATCGGCGCGCCTCGGAGCATGACACCCTGGGAGATCATCGTGAAGTAGGTCAGCGGCAATAGGTAGCCGATCCAGCGCACGCCGGCGGCCATGGCGTCGAGCGGAAAGATCATGCCCGACAGGAGGATCTGGGGTAACAGGAAGAAGAAAGCCGTTTGAATTGCCTGGCCGGTGGTTTGCGAGATCGTCGATATCAGCACGCCGAGGCCTAGTACGACGAACAAGAAGATCCCGCCGCCGAGCGCGAACGTCAACACATTTCCGTTGAAGGGAACACCGAACAGCCACATACCCAACAGGGTCACGATGATCATGTCGATCGCCGCGAGCAGGAAGTAGGGGGCGATCTTGCCCAGGATCACCTGGCTGGGTTTGATGGGCATGACGGCCAGCTGTTCCAGTGTGCCCGCTTCTCTTTCGCGCACCAGGCCGATGCTGGTGACGATGGTTCCGATGAAGGTGAGGATCAGCCCGATGATCGCGGGCACCATCACCCAGGAGGTCTTCAGGTCGGGATTGAACAGCACCTGCGTCTTCACCATGTTGCCGGCCTTGTTGAGGGCGGCAACCGTGGACTGGGCCGAGAACAGATTGGAGCCGTCGACCAACGCCAGAGCCGGTGTCTGTCCGGTGACGATCGCGACGTCAACCTTGTTCTCCTTCAACAGGTTCACCGCGTCCTGCTCGGTGTCGCCGGGCTCGATGGTCTTGACGTCGAAGTACGACGGCAGTTGGTCGGCCACCTGCTGGGCTTGTGGACCGACGACCGCCGTTTCCGTCGAGGAGACGAAAAAGTTTGCGGCGTAACCGAATATGACCAGCAGCAGCAACGGGAGCGCAATCAACATCGCGAGCGTGCGCGGATCGCGCCGCAACTCGCGGAACTCTTTGAGAATCATCGCACGCATGCACTTGAGCTTAAGACTCAAGCGGGAGAATGTCACCAGTTGTTGAATATTTCCTCATTGACTCCCGTCGGCACCGCTGCCTATGGTCATACACCATCCAATTGATGTATGGCGTAACGCGGAGGCTGGGATGGGGCTACTGGGTGGGCGTGCTGTCGTGATGGGCGGCAGTGTTGCGGGGATGTGCGCGGCCGGTGCGCTGGCGCCGTATTTCGACGAGGTCGTCGTGCTCGAACGCGACCTCATACCCGACGACGCCGAGCATCGGCGCGGAGTGCCACAGAGCAAGCACCCGCACTTCCTGCTCAACGCGGGTCGCCGCGCGATGGACACCCTCTTCCCCGGCTACGAAGACGCTTTGATCGACGCCGGAGGAATGCATCTCATGCCGTCGATGGCGGCCGCGCATTGCGAAGGCAGCGGCTGGATTCCGCGGCAGGAAAGCACCATGACCATGGTGTATGCGTCGCGGCTGCTGATCGAGCGCACCTTGCGCGGCAAGCTGCGTGAGCTCAGGAATGTTCACGTCGTCGAGGGCGTCAACGTCGAGGGCATCGAGATCGTCGGTGACGCCGAGTCGGGCGGCCGGGTCACCGGCGTGTGGGCGACCGGCGGTGACGACGGCCCCGACCGTCGGCTGATCGAGGGTGACCTCGTTGTCGACACGCTCGGTCGCGGATCGCTCGTGTCGGACTGGCTGGTCAAGGCGGGCTGGCCGGAGGCGCCGGTGCAATCGCTCGACGCCGGGGTCACCTACACCACCCAGTGGTTCCAGAAACCGGCCGATCTGCCGGAGTCCTGGTGGTGGCACCAACTGTCGGTGATGCCGACCAGCGACACCGGTCCGCACCCGCCTGAACACGACTTCCTGTGCCAGATCTTCCCGATCGAAGGCGACCGAGTGCTCGTGACCATGGGCTCCTGGGGGCACCCGATGCCGCGCAAGGAGAACGACTTCTACGACGCCGCCACTCGGCTCCGGACCCCCGTCTTCGCCAAGATCATGGCGTTGTGTGAGCCACTGTCGAAGGTGTTCGTCACCAAGTCGACCGGCAACAAGCGGCGTCGTTTCGACGAGCTCGAGAACCCGCCCGCCGGCCTCATCGTCCTCGGTGATGCGATCTGTGGCTTCAATCCCTTTTACGCACAGGGGATGACGTCGGCTGCCAAGAGCGCCGTCCTGCTGAGCGACATGCTCGACGTCGAGCTGCGTCGCGGTCAGGCCCTGCTCGACGCCGCCTTCCCGCAGCGATACTTCGCGGCGCAACGCGAATTGCTGGACGACATCTGGGTTCTCGCGCTGGCCCGAGACCATGGCTACGAGAACGCCGAAGGAACCGAGATCGCGCCCCGCTGGCGCCAGCGCATCGCCGCCCGCGCGGGATGGCCGATCTTCAACCTGATCTCGGCGACGAGTCGTGAGGACAAAGCGGTGGAGAGTGCCTTCACCGCGGTGTTCAACCTCGAACAACCGGTCACCGCGATGGTGACCAGTCCGCGAGTGCTGTTCGGGCTGGCCAGGTTTGCCATCAAACGTGCAGTGGGTCGCAACCGGCTGCCGATCGGATTCGATCCGCAAGCCGACCCGCCGTCGGACATCTATCGCGATGGCCGGCCCCAGCCGGGTGGCCCGGCCACGGTGCTCCCGCGCGTGCAGGTGGTCTGATCATGGCGGTATCGTGCGACACCGGATCACCCGCCTACATCATCACCCGCTACCTGGGCTTCGACTGTCAGGACTCCAATCCATTTGTCACACTCCGGAATCCATTTGGCCTCGACAACTGGACGCTGCCTGTGCTGGAGCTGACGATCGTTGTGGGCGCGATCCTCGCACTCGTCCACGCGATCCGGCGCCTGCGCAACGATGGTGACGCCACCAACCTCGCGCTGTGGTTCGGTGGACTCGTCTACCTTTTCATCATCGAGCCACCGCTGTACTTCCCGGAGTGGTTCGGCATGCAAGACGCGATGGGATTCATGTTCTCCCACAACGTCTTCACCGTGCAGTTCATGTACGACCGGCTACCCTTGTACATCGTTGCGTTCTATCCGGCGCTCAGTCAGGTGGCCTACGAGATCGTGCGTGCCCTGGGAATCTTCGACGGCAGCAAGGGATCCACGCTGCGGGGTGCCGTCGGTGTAGCACTTGTCTACCAGGCGTTCTACGAGATCTTCGATCAGCTGGGACCGCAACTGAAGTGGTGGGCCTGGAACGTCGACGAGCCGTTCTACGGACCTGACTCCGCCAAACTCGGCAACCCGTCGGCGGTTCCGTTGATGGACTCGGTGCCCTTGAACAGCGTGTGGCTCTTCGCTTCTGTGTCGTTCGGTGTCCTCGTCTACTTCTGCGCGAAGCTGGTCGCCGACCCCACGCGAGCCGGGAATCCGCCACGCGGGTGGTCGTTGACGTGGCGCACCGTGGTGGCCGGGGCTCTGGCAGTCGTCTGCATGCCGCTGTTCAGCATTCCGACCGCGGTATTCGGCCGCGAGAACGCCAACCTGACCGGCCAGACGATCGTGCTCGGCATCGAGATCGCCCTGCTGTGGCTGGTCGGCGGCTACATCCTGGTGACGCATTGGTGGCGTCACCGCCGAGATCCGTCGGGAACCGCTGCGCGGACCGCGCGGCCGTTCCTGCGGGTCTTCCCGGTCCTCTACCTCGCCGTGCTGGCCATTCTGTGGATCACCGCTCTGCCCGACGTCATCGGCGCATCCGACGTGGTCACGGTCAATGACACACCGACTGGCAACCTCTTCTACGTCGTGTGCTGTTTCGTGGTCGCCGGGACATCGCTCACCGCGGCGTTGCTCCGTGGACGCGCTGCGGTCGAGATTGAGCAGCAAGCGGCTCCGGCGACACCGTCGGCCAGCGGCTCATGAGAAAATCGTCCGGGTGAGAACACGTGGGTGGCAGGGTGACCTGCCGCGAAACTCGGAAGAGGCGCGGTCGCGCATCCTGGACGCGGCCATCCGCTGCGTCGACCGATACGGCGCGCAGAAAACCACCCTGGCCGACGTGGCCAACGAGATCGGCGTCACCCGCCAGACGGTCTACCGGTATTTCCCCACGGTCAACGACATGCTTGCCGCGGTCGCCGCCGCCGGCGCGCAGGACTTCCTCGATCGCATGGCTGTCGACCTCGCGCACGTCACCACAGCGCAGGACGCGATCACCGAGACGATCATCTACTGCCTGCGGGTGCTGCCCGACGAACCGGCGATCGGCCTGCTCGTGCGCGCCGGGGAGACCGAGTTCTTCACAAAGGAGGCCACCACGGCCGGTGCCATTGCGCTCGGTGCGTCGATGCTTCGCCGGCTGTCGGTGGACTGGGAAGCCGAAGGCTACGACGAGACGGCGATGCAGGGGCTTGCCGAGATGGTGATGCGCGTCTGGCTCAGCTTTCTGCAATACCCCACGCACCCGCCGCGTACCGACGACGAACTGCGAGAGTTCTTGCGTGCCTGGGTGTGTCCGCGAGCGCGCACGTCGTCGTAGCGTCTCCGCTGGCGGAGCCCCTCCCGCTGGCTGAGGTGCGAGGAGCGCTAGCCGCCGGGCTGAGGAGCCCCATGCGAGGTACGAGCATGGAGCGTCTCGAAGTCGACGAGCCTCGAAGCCCCTGGTGACCGTAGCTACGTGGTCGTCTAATTGCCTTGTCTCACTGGCCCTTCGAGGCTCTCGGCTAGCGCCTCGAGCACCTCAGGGAGCGGGGGGGGGGGGGGCGATCGGCGAAGGGCTCGTTACGTCAGTCGGCGCCGACAAAGGTGGCCAGAATCGTCCGGATTACCGCCATGCCGGGCTCGATCGACACCGATGGATTGACCGCACGCTGGACGCCGAGTCCGAAGGTGGTCGCGGTCAACATCCCGGCCAGTTCCTGGGCTTGCTCGTCGGAGATGGCCCCCAGGCCGAGGTGATCGGCGGCCTGCTGGATGACCGACACCATCGTGTCCCGCATGCCGGTGTGCATGGTCATGATCATCTCGGCCACCCGACGGTCACCGCGCGAATCAAGCGAGAGTTCCATCTCCAGCATTGTCCAGCCGACGTCGCCGATGGTGTCGCTCATCCACTTCTCCAGCCCATGCTGAAGGTCAGAGACTCCGTCGCTGCGGGCCACGATGTCGGCGACCTCGGCGAGTTTCTCCTGCTGCACACCCTGCAGGACGACGCGGCAGAGGTTCGCCTTGTTCTGGAAGTTGGAGTAGACGGCTCCCTTGGAGTAGCCGGCGTCGTCGGCGATCTGTTCGAGGCTTGTGGCGCGATAACCGTCGCGCAGAAAGCGCACACGTGCGGCGTCAAGGATCTCGCGTCGAGTGATGGCCTGACGGTCGGCCCTGCTCATTCGCGCCACCGTCACACTGTAGCGTGACAACGGCCATTGACATTCTCGAAGTATCCAAATACCGTCGGTATCCGAAATGGCGACGGCGAGGATATGCATGCGACGACTCACAGCGCGACCACTGTCCGACTCGGTGGTGGTGATCACCGGCGGTGCTCGCGGAATCGGAGCGTCCACCGCCGAAGTGTTTGCGGCTCAAGGATCTTCGGTATGGATCGGTGACCTGGACGCCGACGTGGCCCAGGAGACCGCCGCAGGCTTGCCCGGTGTGCGCTCCGCGGGCCTCGACGTGCGGGATCGCGAGTCGTGGCAGACGTTTGTCGACGAGGTGATTCGTGAGTCGGGTCGTATCGACGTGCTCGTCAACAACGCCGGCGTGATGCCACTCGGTCCGTTCCTCGACGAGGCCGACGACGTCATCGACCTGACCTTGGACGTCAACGTACGAGGCGTCATCAACGGAATGCGGGCGGTCGCCCCGGAGATGATCCGCGGCGGGGGCGGGCGCATCGTCAATGTGGCGTCGATGGCGGGACGGCTCCCGATTCCCGGAATGGTGGCCTACAACGCCAGCAAATTCGCCGCGCGCGGTGTATCACTCGCTGCGCGAAGGGAACTGATCGAGCAGGGTGTGGTGGTGTCGACCGTCCTGCCGTCGGCGGTTCGGACCGAACTGTCGTCAGGCGCTCCGCTGGGGCACGGCATGCCGACCGTCGACCCCGTCGAGGTGGCCAAGGCCGTCGTCGGCGCCTCTCTCAGCGGTGCGCGTGAGGTCTCGGTACCGCGCTGGTTGGGGCCGGGCTGGTCGCTGGTCGACGGCCTCGTACCCGAATGGCTGGAGTCCCGTGCGCGGCGGCTCATCGGTGACAATCGCGCGTTGACCTCGCTCGATGCCGATGCGCGTCGCGCGTACACCGACCGGATTGCCCGTCACGCCGGCAGTGCCGATGTGGCCTCGCGAGGAGGGAACCGATGAGCAAGACCGCGATCGTCATCGGCTGCGGCGGCACGATCGGTGGGGCGTGGGTCGTAGCCGCCCTACACGCGCTGGCCGAACAACTCGGGTCCGAACCCCGCGACGCCGATGTCCTGCAAGGAACGTCGGCCGGCGCGGAACTCGTCACCATCATCGGCGGCGGCGCCGACATCGACGAACTCGTTGCGATGCAGCGCGGCACCAGCGCCGACCTCCGATTGCGTCGCCACGTCGTCGACACGCCCTTCGGCCTGCCGCGGATCCCGCGTCCGCCGCTGCTTAATCCGAGACTGCTGCGATCACAGCACGGACTGGCGGCGCTCACCGGCATCGCACCGACCGGACGTGCCGATGCCGCGTGGCTGCAACGACTGGCGGACGGGTATGCCGACTCGTCGGGTTGGCTCGCTCACCCCGATGCCCGCATGGTCGCGTTCGACTACCGCGCCGGTCGGCGAACCGTATGGGGCGGAACCGAACCCGGATCTATCACCGTTGGTGAGGCATTGCGATCATCCTGGGCGATCCCCGGCTGGATGCCGCCGGTCGTGATCGACGGCAGGTCCTACGTCGACGGTGGCGCGGCATCGACCGCCTCCGTCGATCTCATCGAACCCGAGGATGCCGACGTCATCTACGTGATCGCTCCGATGGCGTCACATCCTGGAGTGCGTGTACCCGGCGTGGGTGGACTGATCGAGCAGGCCGCGTTGCGCGGACCTATGTCGAGCTTGTTGCGCCGGGAGGTCGCCGAGGTTCGCGGCCGCGGCACTCAGGTGGTCGAAATTCTGCCCACTGCAGCCGATCTCGCTGGACTCGGGGCCAACTTCATGAACCGAGGGCGTCGCGCCGAAGCGTTCGAATCCGCCATGCGCACTGCGTGGCACACCGTTCGGCGTGCTCTGAGGGAAAGCAAGGCCGGTGGATGACCGCGCCGCGAATCCTGATCATCGGAGCAGGGGTCGCCGGCATCACTGCGCTGCACGTACTGCGTGAACGCGGATACACCGACGTGGCTGTTCTCGAGAAGGGCGACGACGTCGGCGGTGTGTGGCACTGGAATCGGTATCCGGGTCTGACGTGCGACGTACCGTCGCAGATCTATCAGTTCGGGTTCGCCCCGAAACCCGACTGGACTCGAATCTGGGCCGACGGCAGCGAGATTCAACGCTACCACCGTGATGTCGTCGAACAGTTCGGGCTCGCACCGCACATCCGGTGCAACACCGAGGTGACCTCTGCCGCCTGGGACGACGACGCCCGCACGTGGGCGGTCTCGACGGCAGCGGGCGAGGATCTGGTCGTCGACGTCCTCATCTGTGCCACCGGTGTTCTCCATCATCCCGCCATTCCTGACATTCCTGGTCTGGCAGAGTTCGACGGCCCGGTGGTTCACACCGCGCGCTGGGACGGCGATGTGGTGACCGACGGCAAACGCATCGCTGTGATCGGCACGGGATCGACCGGGGTTCAGGTGGTTTCGGCACTGCAGCCCGCGGCCTCCTCGATCGTCCACTTCGTCCGGTCGCCGCAGTGGATTCTGTGGGCAACCATGGGAATTCGGCAGTCACGAGTTGTGTCGTCGGTTCTGCGACGACTCCCTCCGGTGCATCAGACGCTGACAAAGTCACTGCTCTGGGGCTCAGGAATTCTTGCCGACATCACCACCCGTCCGAGTTGGCGCCGCCGGCTCGTCCAAGCGTACGCACGTCTGTCGTTGAGGGTTCAGGTACGCGACCGTGCGCTCCGTACGGTGCTGACCCCCGACTACGAACCGCTCTGCAAACGACAGGTCGTGTCGGGCACGTACTACCGTGCGATCCAGGCACACAATGCAATTCTCGTCAACGATCCGATTACGGAGATCACCGCTCAGGGCATTCGGACCGCCGACGGCACAACGCATCCCGTCGATGTGGTCGTGCTGGCGACCGGATTCCATGCGCACAACTACATGCGGCCGATGACCGTGTCCGGGCGAGACGGTATGACGCTCGACGAGGCGTGGGCCGACGGGCCGCGCGCCTACCGGACCCTCGCAGTTCCTGGGTTCCCCAACATGTTCACGGTGCTGGGGCCGAACTCGCCCACCGGTTCGATCTCGCTGCAACTCACCTCCGAACTCACCGCAGGCTACATCGCCGACCTCCTCGATCACCTCGAGCAGACGTCCAGCGCAACGATCGAGGTGACCGAGGAAGCGACCAAGAAGTTCAATGCCGATGTGACGCAAGCGATGACACCGACGGTCTGGAACACCGGTTGTAACTCCTGGTATCTCACCCCCAACGGTGCCGTCGACCTGTGGCCGTGGGACAAGCCGACTCTCACCAGAATGCTGGCGCATCCCGATCTCGATCACTTCGACGTTCGCGCCGCGGATGGTGCGCAGGTGCTGTCGGCACGTTGACGCATCCGGCGCGCAGGTGCGAATCAGTTCACCGATAGCGTGGGTCGTCGCGGCTGACGTTCGGCGACATTGTGCGCGAGCGCTTCTCGGAGTGCTCGCACGGCTGGATGTCCGGCTCGACCGGCGCGCACCGCGGTGTACAGGATGCGTTCGGGCCTGCCGGGTAACTCGATGAGTTGGGTGCCCTCGAGGTGATCCGTCGCGATCAGGGCGGGTACGAACGCGACCGCGTGGCCGGTGCGCACGAGGTGGGCGTGCAGTAGCGGATCCGGCCCCTCGAACCGCACCCGAGGTTCGAAGCCCGCGCTGCGGCACATGGCACGGGCCCAATCCCCGCTCGCGCTGCCCGGCGGGTCCAATGCCCATGGGGTCGAGGCGAGTTCGGCGATGGTGCCGGGCCGTGCGGCCCACGGACCGTGCGAGGGCACGGCGAGGTAGAGCGGATCGGGCGCGAGGTCGGTTCGGTCGGTTCCCTCGCGTACCGGGTCGGGGAGGCCGGGGTACTCCTCGCCGAGAATCACGTCGAACAGGCCGGACAGCAGGCCGCTGAATGCCGCGTCGACCTCGCGCATGGTGATCTCCACCTCGAGAGCCGGGTGGCTCTGCTCGAGCAGTGTCAGCACGCGCGGTGCGATCTCGAGGACCACCGTCTGGAACGACGCCAGGCGCAGCGTTCCGTGTACGGCCGGTTGCGCGGCGGCGAGATCGGATTCGGCCTGCTCCAACTGCGCGAGCACCGCCTCGGTATGTGCGACGAGCGTGAGTGCGTCGTCGGTGAGACGGACGCGTCGGCCTACGTGCTCCAACAGTTGGACACCGGTTTCCCGTTCGAGCATTGAGAGCTGCTGTGAGATCGCCGACGGCGTGTACGACAACGCCTGAGCGACCTGTGCGAGCGTTCCCCGCAGGTGGAGTTCGCGCAGGATTCGCAGCCGTGCGACGTTCAGCATCCTGCCTCCATTGGTTAGCTGAAGTGATGATACAGCGCCAGAAACATTCACTGGACTGATCAATTATGCGAGTCGATGCTTGATGCGTGAGCACGACGGCACGCGCTCCCGCATCTGCTCCCGCAGTGGGGATGATCCTCGGATCATGCGTATCGCTGCAGTTCGGGGCGGCGATCGCGGTGCACCTGTTTCCGGCCATGGGCTCGTGGGGCGTCACCACGATGCGCTTGGGACTGGCTGCCGCGATCCTCCTGGTCGTGGTTCGCCCGCGAGTGCGACGGTGGACCTGGTCCCAGTGGCGGTCCGTCGGGTTGTTCGGACTCGCACTGGGCGGGATGAACGGGTCGTTCTACTGCGCCATCGAGCGGTTGCCGCTGGGCGCGGCGGTGGCCATCGAGTTCCTGGGACCACTGCTGCTGTCGGCCGTGCTGTCGCGTCGCGCCGTCGACCTGGCCTGGGTTGCGCTGGCGTTCACCGGTATCGGCCTGCTCGGCGTCGAGAGCGCGACGCAGGCTGATTCGCTCGATTTCGTCGGCGTTCTGTTCGCCTTGGTGGCCGGATCATTCTGGGCGCTCTACATCATCGCGAGTGCGCGAGTCGGCGACGCAGTGCCGGGCGCCGGCGGACTTGCTGTCGCACTGGCATTTTCGACGGTGTTCGTGTTGCCGTTGGGAGCATCAGGCGCAATGCGTGCGCTCGATGACCCAACTCTGCTGGTGGGTGTTCTTGCGGTTGCCGTGCTGTCGTCGGTCATCCCATACACGCTGGAATTCGCTGCGCTGCGCCGACTTCCGCGACATGTCTTCAGCATCCTGCTGAGCCTGGAGCCCATCGTCGCGGCACTTGCCGGCTGGGTGTTGCTGAATCAGCCGACCGGGCCACTACGACTCGCGGCCATCGACTTGGTCATCGCCGCCAGCATCGGCACCGTGGTGACGGCCCGGTCGGTGTCAGGGCGTGACGAGCGACTTGATGGCGCGACGTTCGTCCATGGCGGCGAAGGCCTCGGCGATGTCGCTGAGCGGGAGGTCGAGGTCGAAGACCAAGCCGGGGTGGATCTTTCGCGACCACGTCAGATCTATGAGGTGAGGTAGGTAGGCTCGGCAATTCGCCGGTCCGCCCTTGATGCCGACGTTGCGCCAGAACAACTGGTCGATGGGGAGATCGCCGTGCGGCACCCCGACGAGCCCGATGTTGCCGCCATCGCGAACAGAGCCCGCCGCCTGCAGCCGGGCTCCTTCGGTGCCAACGCACTCGAGGACGCAATCGGCGCCGATGCCGCCGGTCAGATCCTTGATCTTGGCGATGCCCTCGTCGTCGCGTTCGGGGACGATGTGGGTGGCGCCGAATTCGTTCGCGATCTTCTGGCGTGCCTCATGACGGCTCATGGCGATCACCGTCTGGGCACCCAGCTGCCGCGCGGCGAGCACCGCGCACAGGCCGACCGCGCCGTCGCCGACGACAGCGACACTCGTGCCGGGCCCGACACCTGCCGACACCGCTGCGTGCCACCCGGTGCACATGACGTCCGACAGCGCGAGCAGGCTCGGGATCAGGTCGTCGGGTGGCGACTCGGGGGTCGCGATCAGCGTGCCGTCGGCCATCGGGATGCGGATCTGCTCGGCCTGCGCGCCGTCGTAGTGCGATCCGTGCTGACAGTTGGCGGTGGCGCTCTTGTGGCACAGCGGGCAGGTGTTGTCGGAGGGATTGAATCCGCCGACCACGAAGTCGCCCGGTTTCACGGTGGTGACGCCATCGCCGATCGCGGTGACCACCCCGCAGAACTCGTGACCGATCGGCATGGGCTTGGGCACGGGTGTGATTCCGCGGTATCGCCACAGGTCGGACCCGCAGACGCAGGCCGCGACCGTGCGGACAACCGCATCCGACGGTTCGACGATGGTGGGGTCGGATCGTTCCTCGAAGCGGACGTCCCGTGGCGCATGCAATACGGCTCCGTACATGCTTTCCACTCAACTCCACTTCGCCCGCGCATGGGAGGCATTGCCGTTACCCCTAACGTGCGACCCGCCGCTTCCAGAGCACAGGAAGCGGCGGGAGCGACGCAGGTACAGGTCAGACGGGTGAGCCCGCCACCGCGCGGGAGTGGTCGATCTCCAGTGGGATGTTCTCCTCGGCTGCTTCGACGGCCGGCGGTTCCTGCCCGGGGCCGAAGTGCGCGAACTGCTCGATGTGCTGATCGAGCGTGAGTGGACTGGGGGTTCCGTAGGTGAAGTAGGTCTCCCAGGGGAGTTTCGCCCCACCAATGGCCAGGCCGGTGTCGATGTCGGCCATGTTCCAGGTCTTGGTCTGTGCATCCGGATCCATGTGCAGATAGCCCGCTTCGCCGAACAGTTCGATGCGGTTGCCGCCGGGCTCGAACACATAGAGGAACTGTCCTTGCGTGATGCCGTGCACGTCCGGTCCGGCCTCGATCTGAATGTCGTAGTCGCGGAACATCTCTGCCGCGTCGATGTTGTGCTGGCCGTTACCGTAGTAGAACGCGAGGTGGTGGAGTTTACCTGCGCCGCCGGTCATGTCGCGCATGCAGGCGATCTCGTGGCCCAACAGATTCGAACTCATCCATGCGCCGATTTCGACCTCACCGTCGACGACGCGTTCGGTGGTACGGAATCCGAGGTGCCGCTCGAACTCGTTCTTCACCGCAGTCACGTCCGACGCCATCAGGTTCAGGTGGTCGATGCGCTTCACGGGAATGCCCTGCAACGGCTTCTTCGACGGACGCGAGAGAATCTTGCTCTGCAATTCCGGTGGGGCGACGTACTTCTCGGCCTCCCATAAGAGGGCAAAGTTGTGGCCGTCGGCGGTCTTGTAGGACAGGGTCTTGCCGTAGCCGAACTCGTCTTCGTGCCACTTGCTGTCGATGTTGCCGTCCTTGAGCGACGACGCCCGGCGCTCGAGAGCCTCCGGTGAGCTGGTGCGCATTGCTGCGTGACCCATGCCGGGCTGGTCGGACTCGGTGATCTTGAGGCTCCACTGATAGGGGTCCTCGTAACCACGGAGAAACACCGACTGACCTTCGCGCTTGGTCACGTACATCCCGAGAAAACGGGTGAAGAAGTCCTCGGTTTCCTGCGGCTTGGGGCTGAAGAGTTCGCAGCGCGCCAGGTGCGCGACATCGAAACGGGCGGGGTTCTCGCTCATCGGTTCTCCTGTGGTCAATCGTGCGGGCACCGCGTCTGCGGGGACCTTCCATCTACTGGATGCTCACAGCATGGCCGTGTTTGTGACCCCAGTCACCCACGTTCGGCATTGCCGAACAACCGCCGATTGTCGTCGCCGTTGATCCGGGTACGTCGTCGACCGGCCCGCTCGCCGGGACCAAGTACCTACCGTCGTCGGTATCGCACCGCGAGTAGAGGAGAACACCATGAGTCGGTTGACCGCCGCGATAGTCGGATCGGGCAACATCGGGACGGACCTGATGTACAAGCTGCTGCGTTCGGAGAACGTGGAACCCAAGTACATGATCGGCATCGACCCGAAGAGTGAAGGCATTGCCCGCGCCCGCGCGGAAGGACTGGAAACCTCCGCCGAGGGTGTCGATTGGCTCCTCGCACAGCCCGAGCGGCCCGACCTCATCTTCGAGGCCACCTCGGCCAAGATCCACGCTGCGGCGGCACCCCGCTACGCCGAGGCGGGCATCACGGCCATCGATCTGACCCCGTCGTCGGTCGGTCCCTACGTCGTGCCTGCGGTCAACCTGCACGAACATCTCAGGGCACCCAACGTCAACATGGTGAGTTGCGCCGGGCAGGCGACCATCCCGATCCTGTATGCGATCAACGAGGTGGCCGACGCCTCCTACGGCGAGATCGTCGCCGCGATCGCGTCGAAGAGCGCCGGCCCGGGCACCCGGCAGAACCTCAGTGAGTTCAGTGAGAAGACGGGCCGCGCGCTCGCGACGGTGGCCGGCGCCGACCGCGCCAAGGCCATCTCGGTGATCAATCCGGCCGAGCCGCCGATGAACATGCGCGACACCGTCTACGCCAAGGTGCGCAACCCCGACGCCGTCGCCATCGAGCGGGCCGTCATCGACATGGTCGCCGAAGTCCAGAAGTACGTGCCCGGATACACCCTCAAGCTCGTCGACGTCGACGGTGATCTCGTCACCGTCATGCTCGAAGTGGTTGGCGCAGGCGATTTCCTGCCCACCTACGCCGGCAACCTCGACATCATCACCGCAGCCGCCGTGCGCGTCGCCGACGTCATGGCCTCCGAGAACCTCGTGACAGGAGCAGCTCAATGAGCACCGACGGAACCGCAGCCGACCGCAAGGTCACCCTCGTCGACACCACCCTCCGCGATGGGATGTCGAGTGTGTCGCATCAGTTCACCACCGACAACGTCGCCGCCATCGCCGCCGGACTCGACCGGGCCGGAATCTCCACGATCGAGGTCGCGCACGGCATTGGGCTGGGGGCGTCGTCGATCCAGTACGGATTCGCCGCGGCCACCGACCCCGACTATGTGCGGGCCGCCGTCGGCGCGGTCGACAACGCCGACATCGCCGTGCTCTACGTCCCGGGCATCGCCACGTTGAACGAGTTGCAGGGAGCCATCGACGCCGGGATCAAGACCGTGCGCGTCGCCGTGCACTGCACCGAGGCCGATTGCGGTCAGCAGCCTGTCGAGTGGGCAAAAGACAAGGGCCTCAACGTCATGTGCTTCCTGATGATGAGCCACAAGCTCGAGGCAGAGCCACTGGCCGAACAGGCCGCCAAGCTCGACTCGTACGGCGCCGACGTCGTCTACGTGGTGGACTCCGCCGGCGCGATGGTGCCGCAGCAGGCCGGCGAGCGGGTGGCCGCGCTGCGCACGGCGATCTCGGCCGACATCGGCTTCCACGCCCACAACAACCTCGGAGTGGGAATTGCCAACGCGCTCACGGCCGCCGAGAACGGTGCCACCTACATCGACGGATCGCTGCGAGGGCTCGGCGCCAGCGCAGGCAACGCACAGACCGAGGTGCTTGCAGCCGCCTTCGAGCGCGCAGGCTGGGACACCGGCGTCGACCTCTTCCCGCTCATCGACACCGCCGAACATGTTGTCGCGCCGTTGATGAAGGAACCGCAGATCGTGGACGAGACCGCCCTGGTGCTCGGCTATGCGGGCGTCTACTCGACGTTCTTCCACCCCACCAAGCGTGCGGCAAAGAAGTTCGGCATCTCGACTCGGGAAATCCTTCTGGAACTCGGTCGTCGTGGTGTGATCGGAGGACAAGAGGACATGATCATCGACGTCGCGTCGGAGCTGGCGGGACGCACCTATGAGACCCCGGAGGTGGCCACGGTATGACCGCGATCAACGCCCCGATCGAGATACGCCATCTCATCGGCGACGAGTGGAAGACGGCGTCGGACGGATCCACCTTCGAGTCTCGTGATCCGCACGACGGGAGTCTGCTGGCCACCGTCGCCCGTGGCACCGCCGACGACGGCAGTGCGGCCATCTCGGTGGCTCGCAAGGCGTTCGACGACGGCCCGTGGCCGCAGATGTCACCGAAAGAACGCGCCAAGGTTCTCCACGCTGTCGCCGACGCCGTAGACGATCACCGAGAAGAACTTGCGCAGTTGGAAACCCGTGACGGCGGCAAGACCATCACGCAGTCGCTGCACGCGGAGATCCCGCGAGTGGCACACAACCTGCGGTTCTTCGCCGACTACGTGGCGATGGCGGCGAATGAGGCCTATCCCGACGGAGATCTGCTGTCGTACGTGCTGTATCCGCCGGCCGGTGTGGTGTCCGCGATCAGCCCGTGGAATGCGCCGCTGATGCTGGCGACCTGGAAAATCGCTCCCGCATTGGCTTTTGGCAACACCGTTGTCCTCAAGCCGGCGCCGCAGACTCCGTTGACCGCCAACCGATTCGCCGAGATCGCCTTGGAGGCCGGACTTCCGGCCGGTGTTCTCAACGTGGTGCACGGCTTCGGTGGTGAGGCGGTCGCCGGACCACTGACGTCCGATCCGCGAGTCGACCGGATAACCTTCACCGGCTCGAGCGCCACCGGCGTCAAGATCCTGCAGGCGGCCGCGCTCAATCACACGCCGGTGTCGGCGGAGATGGGTGGGAAGTCGGCGAACATCGTCTTCGCCGACGCGGATCTCGATGTGGCAGTGCCGATGTCGATTCGCGCCATCTTCGGCGGCAACGGTCAGGTCTGCCTGTCGGGTTCCCGCCTCCTGGTACAGAACTCGATCCGGGAAGAATTCCTGGAGCGGTTCGCCGAGGAGGCCCGCAAACTCACCGTCGGTGATCCGAAGGAAGCGTCGACGTTCATGGGGCCGTTGATCGAGCAGCGCCACCTCGAGAAGGTGGCGGGCTACGTCGAACTTGCGCAGGAGGAAGGCGGCAAGATCGTCACCGGCGGTGAACGTCTCACCGATGAGGCCCACGCCGGGGGATTCTATTTCCCGCCGACCGTCATCACGGGTTTGACCAACGAATCCCGCACCGCGCGTGAGGAGATCTTCGGTCCTGTCGAGACGGTGATCGGTTTCGACACCGAAGAGGAAGCTCTGCGGATCACCAACGATTCACCCTACGGGCTCGCCGGAATCCTGTTCACCCAGAACCTCGATCGTGCCCACCGTCTCGCTGCGCGATGGAAGGCCGGCACCGTGTGGATCAACACCTTCTTCGAACGCGATCTGCGCCTGCCGTTCGGCGGGGAGGGCATCAGCGGCCTCGGCCGCGAAGGAGGCCAGTACTCACGCGAGTTCTTCACCGAACCGCGCGCTGTCACGATCCGACTACGCGGCTGAGCGACAATGGTTGTCGACGAAACCTGTGTGGTGGTCGGTGCGACCGGCGCCATGGGGGCGATCTTCACCGAACGTCTGGCGGCGAAGGGCTACCAGGTAGTCGCGGTGGCGCGTTCGGCGGACGAGCTGGAGAAGCTTGCCGCAATCAGTGATCTGGTCGTCTGCTGCGCGGCGGACATCGCGAGTGACGAGTCTGTGGATCAGATCAAGGGATCCTTGGACGGACCGGTCCGCATGGCCGTGTTCGCGGCCGGCCTTCCGGTCAAGGGATCGGCCGACTCGATCGAGCCGTCGGCGCTGGCAACCGCGGCCAACATCAAGGTTGCGGGGCCGGTACGCCTCCTGCAGGGGGTCCGCGATCGCCTCGTCGAGGGGTCTCGCTTTGTGGCGATCGCCGGGTCACTGGGCTTGGAGCCGGGGCCGCTGGACGCCGGCCCGGGCACGGCGAACGCCGCTTTGCTCAACCTCATGCGACAGATCAGTGCGCTCTACGGACCGAAGGGCGTCACGACGCACACCATCGCTCCGGGTCCGATCGACACACCTCGCCTCCGACGCTTCATCGAGACGGAGTCCGCCGAGACCGGTCAGCCGATCGAGCAGATCTGGGATCGGTACCGGAACAAGACCACGCTCGGTCGATTGCCGACTCTCGACGAGATCGCCTGGCTTGTCGAGACACTGCTCGCCCCGCAAGCGTCCGTCCTGCACGGTTGTGTCCTGACCGCCGACGGTGGCGTGCGACGCGGAATCCAATGACATGTAGGAGTTTCCATGCCCGTAGCCCATTTTCACCTACCCACAGGACTTGCGACGGCGGAGCAGGAGCGGTCGTTGCTGATCGAGTCCAGCACGCTCTACTCGCAGATCCTTGACTCACCGATCGAGCGGGTCCGGACCTTCGTCGTGCACTACGAGCCGACGCAACTTGCCGTCGCGGGTGAGATCGTGGCCGAGGGTGGTTCTGCTGCACCGTATTTCACCGCGATCGTGCTCGCTGGGCGCCCAGCTGCACAGCGACAGGAACTAATGGCCGCCTTCACGACTCTGATCGTCGATGTCCTCGGCGTCGAGCGCGGACTCGTGCGTGGCCAGATCATTGAAGTGGCTCCGGAAAACTGGGGGATCGGCGGCAAGGCCGCCAGTGCCGTGCGTTCGAAAGAGGTCGCGGACCGCGCGAGAGTAGAGAGCGGAGACTGGCGGTAGGCGAGGATAAGTGTAGGAATTGGCCCGGCGATCACGGATCGCCGGGCCTTTTCGTGTGACTCACCGCTGCGGTGCGCATTGCGCCACGAATTGGTGCGCATGACGACATGGGCATGCATCCGGGCTTGCCATAGTGTTGTGGATCACACCACCAGAATGTTCTGAATCATTGTTCAGCACAGCCTATTTCACACACCCGGAAGGAACTGACATGAGCGATGTGCATGTCCGGTCAGATATCTCGATCGCAACCGTGAACGGCGTGGAGATCACCGCCGACCTCCATCGACCGTCGGCGGAGCTGCCGCCCGTCGTCGTTTACCTGCACGGGGGTGGGTGGCAGCTCGGCGACAAGGCGGACGGTGCCGACGATCGCCTCTCGCGGCTTGCGTCGTACGGCGTCGCAGTGCTGTCGGTGAACTATCGGCTCGGACAGCATGGAGCCTTCCCGAACCCGATCCATGATGTGAAGGGTGCGCTGCGCTGGTTGCGTGCCAACGGAGACAGCTTGCAGGTTGCTACCGAACGGGTCGGTGTGTGGGGCGCGTCCGCAGGTGCTTACCTCGCGACCATGGTCGGCCTGACGGCGGGAGACTCTGCGCTCGAGGGCGACGTGGGCGGGAACCTGCAGGAGTCCAGCCGCGTCGATGCGGTGGTGCACTGGTTCGGTCCGTCGGATCTTGCTGCAAACACGCATCGCAGTGCTGTGGAATCCTTTTTGCTGCCTCCGCCGTTCGAGGCGACCCTGATCGGAGATGCCGAAGTCGATACACCCACCGAGGTGTCCTGGCAGGCGAGCCCGCTCTCCCGGGTCGCGCCCTCGGCGCCGCCATTCCTCATCTCCCACGGTGACCGCGACAGGATCACTCCGCCGGCCCAGAGTCGACTGCTGCACGACTCGCTCGTCGGGGTCGGCGCGGAATCCACATTGGTGGTTCTCGGAGGCGCCGGCCACGAGGGAGCGGAGTTCGACTCGCCCGGCAACCTGGCGATCACCGCAGGATTCCTTTCGGCCCAACTCAATTCGTGACACGCGGCCGAACCCACAGCCCGTTTCGATAAAAGGAGAGCTTCCATGACACACGAATCAACCCTGACCCCAACCACTCCCGATCCGGTTGGTGTACCTGCGTTCGACGTCAACCTGCACGTAGACGAGATCCTGACCAACCCGTACCCGACCTATGCCGAATTGCGAGAGGCCGGTCCGGTCGTCTGGCTGCGCCACTACGGATACTACGCACTGCCGAGGTATACGGAAGTCGCCGAGACCCTGGCTGATTGGGAAACCTTTACCAGCGGTGAGGGAGTCGGTTTCAACGACATGTTCAACTCGATACGGGAAACAAGTCTCATGAACGAAGGAGACTTCCACGACCAGATCCGTCAGGTGGAGGGCTGTCCGATCAAGAAGGGGCCACTCGAGGAACTCAAGCCGCGGCTGGCCGCTTTCACTGACGACCTGATCGCCGAGCTGAGGAGCAAGGGCGAGGGAGCAACGCTGGACGGCGTGGCCGACATCGCAATGCGGATGCCGATCGACGTGGTCACCGATCTCGTCGGTATCGCGGAGGCTGGTCGCGCACAGTTCTTCGAATGGGGCAAAGCGGGTTTCGACAGCATCGGTCCGCTCGATGCGCCGCGAACGATGCCCGCACTGCAGACGATGGCGGGCTACATGCAGTACGCCGAAGAAAACTTTCCCGCCAACATTCGCGACGGTGGCTGGGCCGATCAATTGTTCAAGAACGGTGCCGAGGCCGGATGGGACGAGGCCCTCTGTCGCGGCGTCATGAACGATTACGTGTATCCGAGCATCGACAGCACGATCAGTGCCATCGGGATCGGCTTGTTGCTGTTCGCCCAGCATCCGGATCAATGGGATCTGCTGCGCGGTGACCGAAGGTTGCTGCAGAGTGCGATACCGGAGATCGTCCGGTTGGCCTCGCCGCTCCAATTCTTCACGCGTGTCGCCACCCGCGATGCTGATATCGCCGGCACCCGGATCCCCGAGGGCTCGCGGCTGATCGTGATGTATGGCTCCGCGAATCGCGACGAACGCCAGTTCCCCGATCCCGACGGCTTCGACATCACCAGGAACCCGGCGCAGCATCTGGGGTGGGGGCGCGGTAAGCACTCCTGTCTCGGCAAACCGTTGGCGCGGCTGGAGATGATCACGCTGTTCAACGCCTTGGCCGATCATGTCGAGCGCTTCGAGGCAGGCGCATACCGGTACGAGCCCAACAACATCATCCGCAGTCTCGGCGAACTTGAGCTGTCGATCAGGTGGGCCGACTGATGAAGATCTCTGTCGATTACGACATGTGCGACGGACACGGCGAGTGCGTCATCGCGGCTCCGGAGGTGTTCGATCTCAATGACGACGGTGACACCGTGCTTCTGCTGAACGACGATCCCGGTGAAGAACTGCGGCCGAAGGTGGCCGCCGCCGTGAAACTTTGCCCGGTGGCGGTGTTGCGGATCGAGGACCCCCGATGACGACCGTGGTCGTCGGTGCCGGGTTGGGCGGGCTTCGTGCTGGGCAGCGGATCCGTGAGCTGTCGGGCGATGAGGTGGTGATCGTGGGCGATGAGGCTTACCGGCCGTACAACCGACCGCCTGTCTCAAAGGAGCTTCTGGCCGGCACGATGTCGGCCGAGGAATGCATCTTCCCCGACGCCGACGACGGCTTTCGCTGGGAACTGGGCAATCCCGCGGTCGGTCTGGATCTCGAGCACAACGAGGTTGCGCTCCGACACGATTCGATCGCTTTCGACCGACTCGTCATTGCCACCGGACGTCGTGCGCGGTTGCCGTCCAACATTCCTGACCTGCAGGGTATCCACGTGCTTCGCGGCATCGATGACGCGCGGCGATTCGGCAAAGCGGTCTCGTCGACGTCCAACGTCGTGATCATGGGTGGCGGATTCATCGGGTGCGAGGTTGCCGCGGTGCTCCGTGCTGCCGGGGTCGGGTCGGTGACGATCGTGGAGATGTCCGAAACCGTAATGCCGGTGCTGGGACCGACGATCGGTGCATTCGCGCAGCGTGTCCATGGCCGGCACGGCGTAGACGTTCGCTGCCGCACCGGTGTCGTCGCGATTCATGGGGCCACCTGTGTCGAAGAGATCGAACTCTCCACTGGGGAACGGCTCGCGGCCGACGTGGTGCTGGTCGCGATCGGGTCGCAGCCCAGCACGGAATGGCTCACCGGATCCGGTGTCGACCTCGACGGAGGGAATGTCGTGTGCGATGAGTTCTGTTTTGCCGCAAACCGTCCAGACGTTGTCGCAGTGGGAGATGTCGCGCAGTGGACGCACGTCGGTGTCGGCGGCGTGATCAGGGTGGAACACTGGTCGAATGCAGCGGACATGGGCCTGCATGCGGCGGAGAATCTAGTCAACCCGAGCAGCGCCAAGCCATACGCGCCGATCCCGACATTCTGGTCGGATCAGTATGACTTGCACATCAAAGCGGCAGGCTTCCTCGGTCGGGTGGTCGAATTCCAACCCGTCGAGACGGCGCCCGGAAAGTACAGCTGGGATGGTCTCGACAGCAGCGGTGATCTGATCGCGGGCGTCACAGTGAACGACAACAAGTCCTTCATCGGATATCGACGGCGAGTCGCCGCAGGCTTGACCGTCGAGGCATGATGTCCGAGCCGCCGACGGCCACGTTGATGTTCTCGCCGGCGCGAACCGCACGACGGAATCGGCCCGGGCTCATGCCGAAACGGGCCGAGAAGGCCCTGCTGAAGTGGGAACTCTCCCGGAATCCCACCGACTGACTCAGTTCCGCGACCGTGTGGCTGCCGGACAGGAGAAGGGTCCTGGCGCGCTCGAGACGTATCCATGTCAACCACTCCCGAGGCGCGGTCCCTGCTGTGGCGAAGATCTTCTGCAGGTATCTCACCGACATACCGAGGTCGGCCGCAGCCGAAGAGATGGTGAGGGTCTCGTCGCCGAGCCGTGCGCGGAACAAGGTCTGGGCGCGGAGCAGGTCGTCGCGGTGTGCCGCATCAGTCGCGGATTCGGTCGGCCGTCCGGCGGTGAGGGCTACGAGCATCATGTCGATTGCGGCGGCGGACAATGCGGTCGCGATGCCCGAGTCGACCGGCATGCGGTCCGAGGCAAGTTGTTGCACGAGCCGACTGACCACCGCGCCGGCGCCGGTGTCGGCACCCAAGCGGCGCATTATCAGCGAATCGAGGTCGTCTGCGTCGGCACTGGCGATCAACCGCTGTCGGGGTATCCGGACCACGGTCTGGGTGAAGGACTGCGGAAAGTCGAACCGGTAGGGCAGTGCGGAGTCGATCACGGTGAAATCGCCATGGTCGAGCACCACCGCCTCACCTTTCTGTTCGACGGTGCCCGGGCCCGCGGTGACCGCGCAGAGAAACAAGTCGTGCTCGACCGCTCCGCTGATCATCGCTGGTGTGCGTATTACGGAATGGCCATCTGCGTGGACATTTGTCATCTGCAGATCGCCGAAGTCGTAGGTGGACAACTCGGCGGTGAAGCGCGAGCCACGATCAGACCACTGGGGGTCCATCTCGCAATACACGGTCGCAAGTGTGTTCGTCCACCAGTCGCGACCGCCTGCGGACTCGGTGGTCTCATTGATGTGCCGCTCGGGCCGTCGGGAAATGGTCGCTGCCATTGAGAACACCTCCAAGATCAGTGTCCCACCTGCACCGAACAGGTGGTATCACCCCGTGATATCTCGTCCGAAGATCTGCCGCGCGAGCACCCAGCGCTGGATCTCGTTGGCGCCTTCGTAGATCTCGCCGATCTTCGCGTCCCGATAGATGGCTTCCACCGGGCTCGAGGAATCGTCGTCACCGAGCTCACGAGTGAATCCGAAGCCGCCGAACGCTTGAATGGCGTCGCGGGCCATCTGGACCGAGATCTCGGTGCCGCGGAGCTTTGCCATTGCCGCCTCGGGCTCCGGGAATGCGGTTCCCGAATCCAGACGCAGAGCCGCCTTGAGATACAGATCGCGTGCGATGGCGATCTCGGTGGCGCGATCGGCCATCAAGAACTGCCAGTGCTGTTTGGCAGCGAGGGGTTCGCCGAATGCGTGGCGACTCTTCAAATGCGCTGCGGTGTGATCGAAGGCCGCTTGGGCCATGCCGACTCCGGCAGCGGCGATTCCGATCCGACCATAGGTGAGTGTCTGTAGTGCCACCTTGAGGCCACCGCCTTCCTCGCCGAGAAGTGTGGCCGCCCCGAGCTCGACGTCGTCGAGAATAACGTCGGCGGTGATCTGCCCGTTGTTGCCGAGCTTGCGGTCCGGAACGCCGATGCGGACACCTGGTGTATCGGTCGGAACGATGAAGGTGCTCAGTCGATCTCCGGTCCGGGCCAGCACCACCACGAACGCCGCTACCGCGGAGTTGGTGATCCACCGTTTGCGGCCGTTCAGAATCCAGCCGTCGGCGCGACGCTCGGCAACCGTGGACACGGCGGACGGCGAGAGGTCGCTGGACGCGGCCGGCTCACTGGTCGCGAACGAACCGACGATGTCACCCTTCACCACCGGCGCGAGCCACCGCTGCCGCTGCTCGTCGGTGCCCTGGTTGACTGCGTTACCGGCCAGAATGCAGTGCACGTCGAAGATCGCGGCCACGCTGTTGGAATGGTAGGCGAGTTCCTCGACCGCAGTTGCTGTTGCGGTTGCCGGATGCCGCAGATCGTCACCACCAACATCTCCGGGGAACGGGATCCGGAACACGCCGTTGACGGCAAGTGCGTCGAATGCGTCACGCGGGAACCCGTCGATTCGTTCATCACCGTGCGAGATTCGCTGTGCCAGAGGGGAGATGAACTCGTGCGCCACAGTCCGCACGCGAGAACGGACGTCGCTGACCTCTGCTGGGGACAGGAGATCGTGATACATGGTGTCCGCCAACCGTGCCGGCGGTGCGGCGGGGTTGGCGGGTGGGGTGCTGATCGTCGACGTCATCTGGCGCTCCCAAAGCTTCTGTGCGGATGGATACCTCGGGTCTAGTCCCGATTCGAATTCGGCTCAACACCGAGTCGGTTATCTCGACTGCGCGTCGCTTCGCGGCGCAAGTTGTTCGGTTTTGTCAGGGCGACGGCGTGGTGCCCGCCTCCCGTTCGGCCACCGTCACGTCCCCGGCCGACCAGTGGGTCTTCGGCACCTCGCGCACACAGACCCGGATGTTCGCGACGGGCGCACCGATGGCGCGGTGGGTGGCCTCTGTCAATTCATGCATCAGCGCTCGGATCTCCGCCGGCGTGCGACCGTGCGCGATGGTGACGTCGATGAACGGCATGATCAACCTCCTGCGACGGTGACGGAGCCAAGTGAGGTGAAGTGTGCGGCAACGCGACTCCCGGGTTCGACCGCGATGGCGTCGGTCATGCCGCCGGTGAGCACCACCCAGCCCGGTTCCAGGGTCACGCCGCGCGCACCAAAGGTGTTGGCGGCGAATGCCAATGCCTCTGCCGGATGACCGAGCACCGCAGATCCGGTTGCGCTGTCGACGATGTCGCCGTCCACCTCGAGCAGGCACGCTTCCAGCGAGAGATCGATCTCGGAGACGTTCCGCGTGATGGGTCCGGTGAGGTAGACGCCCGAGGAGTTGTTGTCGGCGACGGCGTCGGCCAGGGTGAACTTGAACCCTGAATACCGGCTGTCGATGATCTCGATCGCACCCATCACGTGGTCGACCGCCGCAAGGGCCTGTGCGGCAGTCACTCCCGGCCCGGACAACGGCCGGCCGAGGACGAACGCGATCTCCGGTTCGGCGCGCGGGTGGATGAGCCGCTCGCGCGGAACCGGCAGTCCCGCAGGAAGTGCCATGGCGTCGGTCAGCCATGCGACCGATGGTTCGTCGACGCCCATCTGCTTCTGTTTGGCCCGCGAGGTGAGCCCCAACTTGATACCGGTCACCACCTCACCGCGAGATCGACGGTCCGCCAGCGCGATGTCCTGCGCCGCGTAGGCGACGTCGAGGGTGAGGCCCGGCCACTCGTGTGCGATCGAGGTTCGGGCGGTGCGTGAGCGTTCGGCGGTGAGGAGCGTGTCGGCGACCCGGGCGGCATTCCACTGCGCGTCGGTGTTGCTGTTGCTCATCGGTTTTCTCCTTCCATGACGGCGGTGACGGTGCCGAGGCCGGCGATGCTCGCGACAATGGTGTCCCCGGCCCCGATGGGCACCGCCTTGGTCATGGAACCGGGGAGCACCACATGCCCGGGTTCCAGCGTGACGCCCAGTGGCCCGACGGTGTTGGCCAGCCACACGAGCGCGTTGATCGGGGAACCCAGGACCGCGCCGCCTCCGCCGGTGGCGATGAGCTCGCCGTTCACATCGAGGTTGCACCCGGCCAACCGGAGGTCGACGTCGGAGAGCTTCGACGGTCGGCTGCCGAGGATGACGCCGCCGGATGACGCGTTGTCGGCGATGGTGTCGAAGATGCCGATCTTCCAGTCCCGGATACGAGAGTCGACGATCTCCAGTGCGGGGAGCACGAAGTCGACTGCAGCGACGGCCTCGGCGACGGTGACACCCGGCCCGGTCAGCGGCTTGCCCAGTACGAACGCGACCTCGGGCTCGATCCGCGGTTGAATGAACGTGCCCGCCGGGATCGGTGCGTGTTCGAGGTGGAACATGCTCGCGGTGAGATGACCGAAGTCGGGCTGGTCGACGCCCATCTGGCGCTGGATCGCCCGCGATGCGAGGCCCACCTTGTGGCCTTTGACGGTGTCCCCGTTCTTCTCCCAGTCCTGCACTTGAGCGAGCGCAATCTCGTACGCCGCGGACAGCGGGGCGTCGGCGAAGTGCGGAGTGAGGGGATCGATGGGTTCCATCGATCGGTATGCGCCGAGAAGGGATTCGGCGGCGACCTGGATGTCATCGGCCATGGGTGGCACGTGCTTTCTGCTCGGGCATCGCGGAACATGACTGCAATGCATTGCTTTCGGTGATGGGGGTGCGGCACGATGGGAAACCGTGCATGGTGAACGGAGTGTGGAACTCGGTTCGATTGCGCGCGCGGTCAGGGTGCTCGATGCCGTCGGCGCTGCCGAACTCGGCATGGGTGTTTCGGAGATCGCCCGCGAGACCGGGATCTCCAAATCGAGTGCCCAGCGGATCGCGGTCGAACTGGTGGAGAACGGGCTGCTCGAACGCGATGGAACGCGGTACCGGTTGGGGCTGCACCTCTTTGAACTCGGACAGCGGGTTCCGCGGCGTCGAGATATGCGCGATGCCGCGGCGCCGTTCATGCACGATCTGCGTGAGGCCACCGGTCACTCGGTGCATCTGGCGGTGCTCGACGGTACGTCGGTGGTCTACCTGGATGTGCTGCGCAGTCCGTCGGCTCCACCGCTGCCCACTCGTGCGGGCGGCCGCTGGCCGGCGCACGGAACCGGAATCGGGAAGGCGATCCTGGCATTCTCGTCGGCCGACGTCGTCGACCGGGTTGTGGCAGCCGGCCTCCGGCGACTCAGCGAACGCACCATCACCAATCCTGGTCTGTTCGCCGCCGAACTCGCGCGCATCCGGGAACGCGGTGTCAGCTACGACCTCGAGGAGTCTCGCGCCGGAGTGGCCTGCGTGGCCAGCCCCGTGGTCGGCAGCGATGGCCAGGTGGTGGCCGGCATCTCGGTGTCGGGGTGGCACAACCGCATCAACCTGGATCACTCGGCCGCTGCGGTACGTACTGCAGCTCTTGGTCTCTCGCGTCAGTTGTCGGGTCCCTGATCGTCGGGCCATGAGCATCACCCTGCGACGGCGTGCAGAGTCAGGTTGTCGAGTTCCGTGGGCAGAGGGGTCGGCATCGGCGTGCTCAGCGCGCGCGACACCTCGGCGGACGCGGCGATCACCGCGCGTCGGAACTCCTGTTGTGCCGGTATGAATCGGCTCGCGGGTGCGGTGATGGACATCGCAGCGACCACAACACCCATGTCGTCGCGAATCGGTGCCGCCACACAGTGGACCTCGGCGACGGCCTCCCCGTTGTCGAATGCGCAGCCTTGGCGCAGTACCGATCTCAACTCGCGGCTCAGTTCGGAGGGATCGGTGATCGTTGACGGTGTGAGCCGCCGCAACGGCTGATGGGTCACGTTGCGTTCGATCTCACCTGGGTCACACTGTGCCAGTAACGCTTTGCCGACAGCGCTGCAGTGTGCGTCGAGGTGCGCGCCGATCCGCGCGCCGTTCACCGTGATCACGTGATTGCCGAGGACCTTGTCGACGTACATCACCCGATAGCGTTCCATGATCGCGAGGTGGGTGGTCTCGCCATACTTCTCGGACAACGATTGCAGGATCGGCGCTGCGCACGTCCGCACATCGACGGTGCCCTGGAGTGTTTGATTGAGTTCCACCACCCGCCACCCGATGCGGTAGCGTCCGCGCGCGCGGCACTGCAGCAGTCCGATGTCGACCAGTGAGGCGAGGAGCGCATGCGCGCTCGATCGCGGAACACCTATCGCGGAGGCCACCTCCGACACACCCCACTCGGGGCGAGCCACGGTGAACAGATCCAGAACCGGACCGATCTTCTGAACCGTCTGCAGTGCTGCCATGATCAACCTTCCTTGATTCCGTGGAGCGTGAATCGGCTGCCACTATGTGCTAGTTCGGGGGCGCTGTCCACCAGCTTGTGCCGCTGAGCGGCACATGAAGTGCAGGACGTGCAGCCAGTTCGTGACTGCACGCCCCGCGGTCTATCGAGGCTGGTCAGAAGCCCCACGTACCCGTGTCGCCCTGGAGTTCGAGCGCTCGGAAACTGCCTGTGTAGAAGAGCAGTGGCCGCCCGTCGTCGTACCAGAGTTCCTCGACTCGACCGACGTGCAAAGTGTGGTCGCCGGCGACGTGCGAGTCGGTGACCGAACACGAGAGGTGAACGAGGGCACCGTCGAGCAGTGGGACGCCCTTGCGCCAGGTGAACCGAACGAGATCGGGCTCGTTCGCGGCTCCGGCGAAATGGAGCGACAACGGCTCTTGATCGTTCGCGAGGATGGACACGCCGTAGCGCCCGGTTTCGCTGATCTTGGCGTTCATCTTGGCTCGGTTCGCGATCGACACCAGCACCAAAGGCGGGTCCAGGGAGACCGACGTGAACGCGTTGGCCGTCATCCCGTGCACCGATCCCTCGTCCTCGCTCTCGGCTGTGGTCACGATGGTGACGCCACTGGCGAAGCGGCCCAACGCCTTACGCATGCGGAGGGGAGTGGGCTCCAGGTCGGTGCCCTCCTGCGGCTGAGCCACGGTACTCACCGCGCGGTCCGTAGGATCTGCAGGTCGTCGTTGTTGATCAGATCCGGCCGGGTCCAACCGTTGATGTCGTACTCGGACATGCACTGTTCGGCGAAGCCCTTGAGCGCGACATCCTGCCCCGTGCCCTGATAGGCGAACAAGGTCTGGAAGCGCACGGCCTCGTGGTCGCCGCCGTAGTTGCGTTCGTAGAGTTCGTGGCGGCCACCGAATTCGGAGCCGACGGCATCCCACAGCAACTTCAGGAGCTGCACGCGATCGATGGCGGCGATGCCGTTGGACCCGCGCACGTACTGATTGAGGTAGGGCTCGATATCCGGGTTCTTCCAGTCGTCGGCGTGCGAGTTCAGGTAGATCAGGCCGCTGCCGAGGACCTGCTGGATGATCTCCTTGATGCGCGGGTAACCGACGCCCATGAATGTGCGGTAGGCGAGTCCGTAGTTGAGATTCGGCTGGACGGCCCCGTTGACCCACTCGTCGGGCGACTTCGCCATCGCGTCGGACAGGCCCCAAAACATGTCTCGCCAGTTGAGGATCTCGCCGATCTGCATCTGCACACCGCGGAAGCCTGCCGAACCGGTCATCTCCACACCCTTCATCACACAGCCGGCGATGAAGTCGAGCTTGACGGCGAGACGTGCACAACCATGGAACATGAAGCGGTTCAGAAAGCCTGATCGCATGACGAAGTTGTTGGTGGTCTCGGCATCGTAGGCGAAGACGTTCTCCCAGGGAACGAGGACCTTGTCGAACACCATGATCGCGTCGTTCTCGTCAAAGCGGCTCGACAGCGGGTAGTCGAAGGGGGTGCCCATAACGGCGGCGTTCATCTCATAGGAGGTGCGGCACAACAGCTTCAGCCCGGGTGAATCCATCGGGACCGTGAAGATCAGGCCGAACTCCTTCTTGCGCAATGGGAGTCCGTAGTGCGCGATGAAGTTGGCGTTGGTGATCGCCGACCCGGTGGCCACCACCTTGGCGCCGGAGACGACGAGTCCGGCGTCGGTCTCGTCGACGACGTGCACGCAGACGTCTGCTGTCTCATCGGCGGGCTTGTCGCGGTCGATGGGCGGGTTGACGATCGCGTGATTCAGGTACAGCACCCGTTCCTGGGACTTCTTGTACCAGTTGAGGGCGTTCTGCTTGTACTCGCCGTAGAAGTCGGCGTTGGCCCCCAGGGTGCCCAGGAACGACGCCTTGTAGTCGGGTGAACGGCCGAGCCAGCCGTACACCTCCCGTTGCCATTCGACGATGGCGTTGCGGGCGGTGAGGAGGTCGTCGGCACTGTGTGCGGTCTTGAAGAACGGGTGGGTGAAGCCTCCGTTTCCGGTGTCGGTGGGCACGGAGAGTACGCCTTTGGCGTCCGGCTGGTGCAGGGCGTCGTACATCCGGGCCACCGAGCGCGCGGAATTCCGGAATGCCGGATGAGTCGTGACGTCGTCGACTCGTTCGCCGCGGAAGTAGATCTCGCGGCCGTCGCGCAGGGAGTCGAGATACTCGGCCCCGGTCATCGGCCGCACGTCGTTGGCGGTGCTTGTACTGGGCGCAATGGCGGTGATGGTCATGGCGTTCATCCTCCGGATCTACTGCCAAACTTGATGATTCGATTGGTGGTCGCCAGGGAGGGGGACTCCGGTATATCGTGACGAGGCCACGTCCCTGTGACGTAGAACACTAGAAGGGTCAGGTGTGGCAAGACATGTCCGAGAGCGAACAATCGGATGACTCTGCGCGACCGGAGTCCGATGACGTGGTCGCCCTGTGGACCTCCGAACTCGACGGCTCCGAGGGCCGCGACGAATGGCAGCACACGCTCGGTCACCTGTACGCAGAGATGGATGTCGACTGGCCGGACCGTCCTGGCGGGTTGGACGCCGAGTGGGGTGGTCGGCCGCTGGGGCGATTGCATTTCAGCAGCATCCGATGCGACGAGCAGACTGTCGTCCGCAGCCCGACAATGATCCAATCGGATTCGTGCACCGACTACCTGGTGTGTCTGGTGACCGACGGCCATGTCGAGGTGACTCAATCGAATCGAACGGCAGTCCTCGAGAGTGGCGCGTTCGCGATCCTGGATCTGGGTTCTCCCTTTGTCTTTCATTCCCCGGCCACCTTTCGGCAGGTTGTTGTCCGTGTTCCGCACGAAGCCATGGCGTCGCGACTGCCCGAGAACGCCGCACGGCTCTCGACCGGGCGATCCTTTGATCCCCATGCCGGGTCGGTGGGGGTCATCGGCCGGCTGATCGTCGACCTGGCGACCACCGAGATGTCGACGACGATCGCGGAGTCGTTCTCGTCGTCGGCGCTGGAGATGCTCTCTGCCGCAATCATCGAAGACACCCCTACCGCGACGCCGGGCGAGCTGCTCCGCCTGCAGGATCTGGCACACATCCGGCAGGTGATCGACGACAACCTTCACGATCCGGAGTTCACGCTGACCGACGTTGCACACGTCGCGGGGATGTCGTTGCGCAATGTGCAGAAGCTCGTGCGCACGACGGGGACGACGCCCGGAGCCCTGCTGTACGACGCCCGGGTGGAACGCGCAAAGATGTTGTTGCTCAACACTCAAGCTCCGCTGACCGACATCAGTGTCAGTGTGGGGTTCCGTGACGTCTCCCATTTCAGCCGGGTGTTCCGTAAGCAGGCGGGTATCTCGCCGGGGCGCTATCGGAACTCGGAATCGGCTATGGGCCAATGAGTTTCACGAGATCAGCAATCGCCGGAGAACAGCATGGTGGCGCCACCTGTGGCGAAGTTGGCGACGTCGGCGGCCGCGGCCTGGCCGGCCGGTGAGCCGAGAGCCCGGAGCGCATCGTCCTTGGAGTCGAAACGCAACTGCGCCAGCGCGTAGGCTGCCGGTGGGTTCTCGTCCAGCGATTCGCATTTGTTCATCGTGAACGCTCGAACGCCGGTGATCGCATCGACCAACGGAACGTGCTTGGTCGCGTAGTAGTCGTCGAACGCGGCGCTGTCATTCGGCTGGCTGTAGATGATGATGACGTCATACATGGGAGTTCTCCATTCGTGAGTGTTGTTGTAATGATCAACTATTCGACTTCGGTGTGGCTGCGGGGGTGAACTCCTCGCGGAAGATGAGACGAGGAGCCATCCGGCGCCGTTTGAGCGCCTTCACCGACGCCTCGATCATGGCGGGCGGCCCGCATAGGTAGGCGCTCATTCCCTTGCAGGACGAGAAGTCCTCGAGGACGACGTCGGTCACCAATCCGTTGGCGCCCGACCAGGTCTCCTCACTCAGTGCCGGCCGATAGTGCAGGTTGGCGTTGTCTTCTGACAATGCGGTGAAGTACTCGAAGTCGTAGAGGTCTTCGCGGCGACGCCCACCGTGGTAGAGATAGATCTCCGGCACGAGTTGGTGTGCAAGGCTGTGCTGCACAATCGATTTCAAGGGTGCCAACCCTGTTCCGCCGCCAATCAGGATCGCCGGCTGGGGTTGCTCGGCGACGAGATTGAATTGCCCCAGTGGTCCACGCAGCGAGATCGGGTCGCCGACGGACAGTGACGAGAAGATCCAGCCATCAGTCGCCAGGCCGCCTGGGGTCAGCTTGACATGAAACTCGAGACGTCGTGATTCGCTTGGCGGATTGGCCATCGAATACTGTCGGCCGACGCCGGTGCCCGGCACGATCAGCTCGCTGTATTGCCCGGCGTTGAACGTCATCTCCGTGTCGAGTTCGACGACCAGGCGGCGGGTGTTGGCCGCGATGTCGTCGAGTTGAATGACCGTGCCGGTGTAGTCCCGCAGCGGGTGATGGGGCACCCCGTCGTCAACGGCACCGATGGGTTCGACCGTGACGTCGGTCCGCGGAGTTGCCATGCAGGCCAACGCCAGTCCGCTCGATCGTTCCTCGGCGGTCAAGGTGTAGTCGGGTGAACCGTGATGGTCGACCGCACCGCACAGAACCTTCAGTTTGCATGTACCGCAGGTGCCCTGAGTGCACGAGTGAGGAATCCAGGCGTTGGCGCGTAACGCGGCATCGAGGATCGGTTGATCCTGTGCCACCGAGAGATCGGTGTCGGTGCCAGCAATCCTGACCCGGTGTGTCTGATCCATGGGCCTCTCCGTGATGTCCGATTCCGGGATCGTCGCGGTCACCTCACACCTCCCAGGCGACGTGCAGTTCCTTGGGTCCCCGGAATCCCCAGCCCCAGAAGTCGACGTCATGGTTGGGGTCGAGTTCGATGTTGGGAATCGTCTCGAAGAGCTCCTCGAGGGCAATCCGCACCACCGCACTGGCGAAATACGTTCCGGCGCAGGCGTGAACACCGCCGCCGAAGGTCATGTTCGGGATGACCGCGCGATCGAGGTCATAGGATGTCGGTGCGTCGTAGGCATTCTCGTCGTTGTTGGCCGAGCCGTAGGACAGCATGACCAGCGAGCCCTCCGGCAGTGTGACGCCGCCGACAGTTACCTCACTGGTCGAGACCTTCACGGCCGCCGACCAGATCGGAGCGACCCAGCGCATCCCCTCGTTGACTGCACGCGGGATCAGTGTCGGGTCGTCGATGACCCGCTCCAGCTGTTCCGGACGACTGAACAGTCCGGCCAGCGTGGTGCCCATGGCGTGGCCCGGTTCCTGCATGGCGCCGAGGAGGAACACGTACAGATTCGGATAGACGACGTCGCGGCTGCGGGTCTGGCCCTCGGGCATCCCGTCGTGCAGCCAGTGTGAGATGGCCGTGCGGTCGGGATGCTCGATCCAATGGTCGATCTTCGGGTCGACGTGCGCGATGATCTCGGCCTTTGCCTCGTCGCCGGGGATGAACCCGTCGGGATTGGCGAACTCACCGTCGGCCGTCATGTCGGCGTTGGTGAACGAGACGCTCAGTTTGTGGAACCATTCGCGCAACTTGTCGGTCGACACGTCGTCGAGGCCCAACAGATCGCCGAGTGCTCGCACACTGACGGGTTCGAAGTACTCGGCGACGATGTCCGCGGCGCCGTTGTCCTCGATGGTGGCGAGTCGCTCGCGGGCGAACGGTCGAACGAGTGGATCGATGTACTTGTCCACCTCGGAGGGTTGCAAGTGGGGTTCCACCATGTCGCGCAGGTCGCGGTGCTCTGGGCCGTTGGAGTTGAGGATGGCCCCGTGCCCGAAGGTGCGGCCGCCGGCCGGCGAGATCACTGCAGGCCAGTTGGCCGAATCCTTGGCGATCTCCATGCACAGTTCTCGGGTTGAGACGATGTGCAGGCCCAGCTGCGGAAAGTAGGCGACCGGCGCCTCCCTCCGGAGACGTTCGTACACCGAGTGAGGGTCGGCCTCGAGGTCGGCCATCGTCACTTCCGTGATCCAGCTGGGGGTGAGCGCCTGCGTCGTGGTCATGGGTTCCTCCGTCGGGATAGCGGGATGGAAGGGAGTGGTGGTGAGCGATTGTTCGGCTATGACGCCGCGGGCTGGCCATTCCCTGTGACTTGGAACACTATGAGTCCAGGAGGCGCGAAAGAATGACCGAGACTGCACGGATCCTTGATCCGGAGTGCACAGGGTCGGCCGGCACAGTTGCCCTCAGCACGCGCCGGCTCGCCTCGACCGAAGGGCGCGCGATCTGGGCCGAGACCTTGGATTCCACCTACTGCGAAATGGCGGTCGACTGGCCGTCCGCGCAGACGTCTTTCGCTGCCGACATCCGCGCGCGGCCGGTGGGTGACCTGTCGGTCAGTGTTGTCCGGGCGGACCCGCACACCGTCGTTCGGACACCCGCGATGATCGACTCCGACCCAGGCGACGACTACCTTCTGTGCCTGATCTCCAAGGGGACCGCCACAATCACGCAGGACGCCCGAACGGCCACGCTGGCCCATGGGTCCTTTGGGCTGGTCGATTCATCTCGGCCGTTCGTCGTCAGCGGGAAAACCGAGTTCGAGCAGGTGGTGATGCGCGCTTCCCGATCCCTACTTGCCTCACGAGTCGGTGCGAACATTGCCGACGGTCTGACGGCACGGGCTATTTCGGCGAATGACGGTGTCGGGCGGTTGGCGTCGAACCTTTTGGTGGACATCGCGACTCACGATGACGTGATCGCTGCCGCCTCCCTCGACGCGGTGTCCTCGGCAGTGCTCGACGTCGTATCGGCCGCCGTCAATCATCAGGCCGCCGGTTTGTCGCTCACCGAACGTGTTCACATCGATGACCTCCGGCGGGTCCAGGCGGTGATGATCCGGGACATGTCCGACCCGGATCGGACGATCGCCGATGCCGCTGCCGAACTTGGGATGTCGGTGCGCTACATACACAAACTGTTCAGCGCCTCGGGCTCGACACCGCGAGCATGGTTGTACGGCAAGAGGATTGACCGAGCGAAGAGTCTACTGCTGCAAACCGATCTCGGAGCCGCGGAGATCGGCCTCCAACTCGGGTTCCGCGACGCCTCACACTTCAGCCGCACATTCAGCCGGCGTTGCGGGCGCAGTCCGAGTCAGTTCCGTGCCTCCGGTTCCTGAGAAGGGCAGGCAGCGGCCACTCGCGACACTATTGGCACCCGGTGACAAAACCCGGAGGGTGGTGTGATCGAATGGCAGAGCCGACGTTGTGATGCCGATCACGGCTGAGGCGCTATGGATCAAGTCGTGACAGAAATCAGGTGAGACGAATGACTTCAGGATTCGACGGCAAGGTTGCCTTTGTCACGGGCGCGGCCCGTGGGCAGGGCCGCGCACATTGCGTGGCGCTGGCGCGGGCGGGCGCCGACATCGTCGCGCAAGACCTTGCCAGGCCGTTGCCCGGAGTGCCCTACGACTCACCGACCTCGGCCGACCTCGACGAGACGGTGAAGTTGGTCGAGGCCGAGGGTCGCAGGATCGTCGTCGAGCAGGGCGACGTGCGCGACCTGGATCATCTGAAGGGGCTGGCCCAGCGCGGCGTCGACGAACTGGGGCGGATCGATGTGGTCGTGGCCAACGCGGGTATCTGTATTCCGGCGCCGTGGAACGAGATCACGCCGGACATCCTGCGGGACACGTTGGACATCAACGTCGTCGGCGTCTGGAACACGGTGATGGCCACGGCGTCCCACATGGCCGCAGGCGGCGGTGGCTCGATCATCCTGATCAGCTCGTATGCCGGTAAGAAGGTGCAGCCGTTCATGGTTCCCTACGCCACCTCCAAGCATGCGGTCACCGGTATGACCAGGGCGTTTGCTGCCGAACTCGGCCCACTGGGCATCCGCGTCAACAGCATTCACCCGGGCGGCGTGAATACACCGATGGGTTCGGGCGACATGCAGGTGCGGCTCGCGGCCGCCGGTGAAACCAACCCGCGGCTGAACAACATGGGCACCCCGTTCCTGGACACCTACGCCGCCGAACCCGAGCAGATCTCCGACGCGGTGCTGTTCCTCGCGTCCGCCGCGTCGTCATTCGTCACCGCGGAGCACCTCAGCGTCGACGGGGGAGCCCAGTACTTCTGATCCGAAGAGCCCGGTGACCGCCCCCGCTGACCTGGGAAAACGCGTCAGCGCCGTGCCCGCGAAATCTAGGGGAAGAACTTCTTCCCCGGGGTTCATAGTCATCCGCGAGAAA
>NZ_JAKWBF010000012.1 GCF_022513585.1 Gordonia gummivorans | reverse complement strand
TGTTAATGCTGCGAAACCTGAACTCGCCGGAAACCTACTTCCAGGCGGCATTCCGAGTCCAGTCACCATGGTCGATCAGGAATCCCAACGGCGACACTCCGAACGAAGAACAAGTGCTCAAGCCGGCGTGCTTCGTGTTCGACTTCGCACCCACACGCGCGCTTCGCCAGATCGCCGAGTATGGGATTGGACTTGCTCCCGAGGAATCCAATCCAGAAGATGCTGTCGAGGAGCTGGTTGGGTTCCTTCCAGTGCTGGCCTACGACGGTTCTCACATGGCGCAGATCGACGCGGGTGAGATCCTTGATTGGGCGATGGCTGGCACGTCCGCCACATTGCTCGCGCGCAAATGGGAATCCGCTCTGCTGGTAAACGTTGACAACGAGACATTGCGCAAGATCATCGCGAATGAGCAGGCGCTAGAAGCGATCATGAAGATTGAGGGTTTTCGGGCGCTTGGAAGTGACGTCTTCGAGACGGTCATCAACAAGAGTGAGCAGGTGAAGGAGGCCAAAAAAGAGAAGGGGGAAGACATCACCCCGAAAGAGAAGAAGGAGCTGTCCGCGGAGGAAAGGGAGTATAGATCAAAGCGAAAGATGATTCAGGAGAAGTTAGTCAAGTTCGCGACTCGCATCCCAGCATTCATGTATCTCACAGACTTTCGCGAGAACACGCTCAAAGACGTCATTACCAAGCTCGAACCGGAACTCTTCAAGGCGGTCACCGGCTTAACTGTGGATGACTTCGGTCTACTGGTCTCTCTCAACGTGTTCAATAGCACTCACATGAATCAGGCAGTTTTTTCCTTCCGCCGCTACGAAGATGCGTCGTTGTCGTATACCGGAATTGAAAGTCACGAAGGTTTGCGCCACTTCGGATTGTACGACACGGTGGTTGCTCGCGAAGAGCTAGCGCAGTGACCGGCGGGCCAACTTTGCCTCACATCTGGGTCAGGAAAAGACCCGCCAATCCCCAGGACCTGGGGACAGCGGGCGACTATGTAGATGAACAATACCCCACCTCACCCAGTATCGCGAGAGAAAGTTTCCACACCGAGGCTCGGCTCTTCGGCAATGACGCCGGAATCGCCATTAACCGGGGCCAGCCTGGCCCCGTTAGCCCGCCTCGAAGGGCGTAGGGGTCGCTCGCGCAGCTGGCGAGGGTCGGTACGCCAACGGCGTAGGAACTCCTCGTCAATCTGAGCGAGAACCTGATGCCTGGGCATCGCGGGACCAATACCCGACAGCGAACGTCGCTGCCTGATGGCCCTGGCCCCATTGATGTCGGCATTCAAGACTCGTCCGCAGAACGCGCACCGAAACTTCGCTTGGCTAGGTCGATTCCGTTTGTCGACGTAGCCGCAACCGCTGCATGCACGCGAGGTGTAAGCGGCATGGACAGCTGTGACGCTCACGCCTGTATCTGCCTCTAGTGAAGCAAGTTTCGCCGACCACGCACCTCGGCCAGCCCGTGTTATCAGACGGTTCATCCGTTTCGACAGCTTGGGCGAACGAAAATCGAGGTCTTCGACGACGATCTCAGCAAGCTGCGGGTCGCGCACGAGCCGGTTGATGATCCGCCCAACCTCATTGCGCACGTACTCACGGATGCGGCCCTGGAACCGGCGATAGCGGCGGCTATCTGTCGGTCGGACGCCCTGCCGACGTAGTGCAGCTTCGAGAGCCATCAGCTGTTGGTCGCGAGCTACCAGCCAGGTATACACGGCAGTGCCAAGTCGACGCCCATCGCTGGTGGACGCCATACTGCACATGCCCCAGTCGACTCCCAGCACTTTCGGGTCCTTGGGACGCCGGATCTTGGCCTTGGCGCGATTGCGCACCACCCGATAGATCACATCGCGATCACTGACCGTGACCTGCAGGAAGTTCCTGCGCTCTCCGGGCGCAGTGGATTCGTGACGATTGCGGCCGAGTGGGATGAGGAGCGTCCCTTCGCCGGGCCGTCGACTGATCCGCGCCCACACCGCGTGGGGCGATCCTGATTCAGCCGCTTCAAGCGTGACGCAAGACGCATCCATCGCCATGGTTCGACAACTGGCAAAATTCGGGAGCGGGAGAGACGACCGCATCAGATCAATAACAAGCGGCTCAAGAGCTGCGTTGGCCCACCACTCATGCCGCAGATTAGCTTTGTATAGGGCTCGCCGTTGCGCGTCGGTGAGGTCAGGGATCGCAGCAATCGGCGCCTTCATCGCGCTGGTCATGCGCGCCTGCCACGATCGCAGGGCCGCATTCACCTGATTGACCACCGATTTCCACTGTCGCTGCGACAAATACCCTGGCATCGCGCTGGTCTTGATATATCCTAGTCGTCTACCTTCCCGCATACGACGGGATTGGATTACCTGAGCGTGGATCAGCCCGCGCCGCCAGTGCGGTAGAAGTTCCCGAATTGCATCCGTCTTTCGGGTGTTCGCGTGCGACGGAAGCACATACGAGCGGGATACTTCAGGCGTCATGCGCGCGCTCTTCACGTTTCAAGTCGCGATCGTCACGCAGAGCATCGGCGATGCCGACGACGAGCCAGCCACAGGTGTCCCACAGGTCCGTCTGCTGCGCGCGCGCTTCGTCCTCGATTTCTGCGTCGGTCGTATCAGCCGAGATGGCCGATGAATCGTATTGGTCGGTTGCTGTCGCGGTGCTTGCATCGCCCTCGAACGCTGCCACCGATACCTCAATCGCATCGTAGGCGGCATCAGCCGCCACCTCATCCTCCGGTTCCAACTTCCCGACTCGATTGTTGCTGACTGCGGTGATGATGGCCTCGAAATGGCGTCCATTCTCGTCGAGGAACTTGTCGACTGCGGAGGCTGATGCGGGTGCTAGCTCCCAGTGTGCATCCGCGACAATCGTGCTGCGCTGATCAACCGACAAAGGAAAAGCCGTTGACTCGACACAGATTTCGCCGTCCAGGGCGATCGAGAGCCTGATAGGCAGTAGACACCTCTCCCGCTCGAACAGGTACTGCGCCTCCGCATTGAGATCAGGTGTAGTGGTCGACATCGCCGCTCCTTAAGGGCCTTCGGGTCGACTGTACTGGCCGACAGAACACATTGAAGCACACATGACCGACATCGCCTGTTTACTAGACAAGTACGAAAAAGGCTCGTGGCCACCACCTTTCAGGGTGTTCGTGTCAAGTCTCGTGATCGATCGACGAGCATTGCACAGCCTGCTCCCTTCTCATTCAACCTTCCCTGACCGGGCGTCCCGCGTCTGCAACTAGCCTGAACGCGCCTGCGCACGCACGCGATTCGCACGCCGCAGCTTCTCTTCCTCGTGTTCCCACAATCCCAACGACGCGACATCGACGCGCAGCTCCACCCCGAGAGCGCGGCAGTGCTCCGAAGCTGCCGCAATGCCATCACGCTCCACGATCGCCGCAATCGCTTCGACACTCGACCCCCGCGCCGAAGCTTGACGTGCATCCCCAGCCGACATCACCGCCACAACCTCGACATCATCGATGTCGTCCTCCGCCGCGAGAACATCATCGTCGACATCCGGCGTCGTCAACTCCAACAGCTCTACAAGGCCCACCTTTCCGGTCCGGCGGCAGGAACGGGACATCGTCACTTGCCGCTTGCGCTCGCTAAAGCGCTCCCACTCCTGCCAACGAGCAGCCAGCCAGCTTTGCATGCGGACCAGCTCATCGCTTGAGCTGATGCCAAGCCGTCTGTCGGCAGCAGCCGCATCCTCGAGTTCGGCAAGTGCACCGAGCAAGCCGAATGGTGTGAATCCGCCCTGCGACTCTTTCCCGGTGTGCGCGAGGGCTTCCAGAGCCATGCGCCTACCGTCACCCAGTTGGGCGGCGCTCCTGGCGCCCGATTTCAGAAGATAGTCGGCGAGCGAAGGGCTTTCGAGCAGTGCGCGCTCGACATCCCCTTCGAACGCCTCCACGTTTTCGAGTTTCATCGGTCGGATGTCGATCCCGTGCTGCCAGCCCGTACGAAACGCTTCACGCTCCAGGCGCGCGCTCCACCGCTGCAAGCCTAAACTCCACCGCTTGAACAGCCTCGACTTCAGTTCGGACAGTCGTGCCGCGGACGGCGCCGGACCCTGAAGGAAGAGCAGTGTGTGGTAGTGCGGGTGCCAGCCGTTTTCCCAGGTGAAAGTGCATTCAGTCGTCCGGTGATACCCGCGAATGGCGTACTCGGCTTGGTCGCTCTGCCACTGCCGGCCGGACACGACATACCGCTGCGCCGTCAAAAGCGCTTGCCACACGTCGGCAAGCGCGTCAGACCTCTTGTGTTGCACCGTAAAGGTGACCATGACCACCGAGTTCCCGGCGGCCACCCAACGCGCGATGCCCCGCCCGAGGTCCATGGCGCGCTTGACGGCGATTTTATGTGCACAGACTGGGCACGCCCACACCGAGCCGCAAGTACTCACTCCCGCGACGGAGCACGACCCGGACGCCGTCTGCTTGAACGCCACGCCGTGCGGGAATGGCCGACCACACTGCCGCACCCGCTCCAGTGTCGTGACAGTCCGCGCAACCTCCCGGGCGCGGCCACGCTCAGTTCGGGCATCAGCACGTGAAACAGCACGCTTCCGCGTGCCCGCCTGTTGCCGCTGCTGATTACCTCGCGTGCGCGGCCGACGGCCGCGCACGTCCCCGCGGCCCGGAAACATTGTCCGCGTATGGGTACGAACGTTCCGGGACCCTCCGGTCGGGGCGGGACCGGCGGCGGCTGCGCCGCCCCCTTCGCTGCGCGCGGCTCGTACCTCGCCGTGCTCGCTGCGGGGCTTCGCGCCGGTCTGGCCCGCCCCGACCTCGAATAACGTCGACTGACCCGACGTGGGTACCCCGGAGCCAATCGTGGCGGTAGCGGGGCGCTGCCGGGTGCCGCTACGCTGAGCAGCGGATGATTGCGCGTGGACGTGTGTGGACACTTGCGTCTCCCGAGCCCCCGGCCAGCTGCAACTGGCGCGGGGGTTTCTTGTCGGGAGTTGCGGGAGAAGCTATGGGGCCTCTACGGGGCCAACGCTTTGGACAGACGGTGCGGATTGCGCACGACCCACCCAATCTGTCCGATCTGACCTGTGAAACCAGGGTTGCCAGGTATTAACAACCCTCTGAAAAGCGGAAGGTCGCCGGTTCGATCCCGGCCCTGGCCACCACAAAACCACCTGGTAACAGGTGGTTTTGTCGTTTCTGGGTCTCCGCCGGGGCGGTTGACGGAGTGCGGTATCCAGGCCCGGCCGCTGCACCGCGGGATACATGAGGCGAATCCGAACAACACGCGTTGTGTGGTGATCGAGAAACCAAGCTCACGGATCGGTCAGGTGACGACACGGCCACAGTCCCGCGCCGGTCGACGGCGACGTCGTAAAGTTCACGGAATCCGGCAGAGACGATTCGCAATGGTGAGGATTCGCAGTGGGCAAGAAGAAGAGCGACAAGAGCCACGACGACGAACCCGGAGTTCCGGGTCCCATGAAGAACAAGGAGTATCTGCCGGAGCTCAAGAAGCTGCACGCGGAACTCGTTGCGCTGCAGGAGTGGGTGCGATCGACGGGCGCCAAGGTGTGCATCGTCTTCGAGGGCCGCGACACGGCAGGCAAGGGCGGCGTCATCAAGGCCCTCACCCAGCGGGTGAGCCCACGGGTCTTCCGGGTGGTCGCGTTACCCGCGCCGACCGACCGCGAGAAGTCGCAGATGTACATCCAGCGCTACGTCAAGCACCTGCCCGCCGGCGGTGAGGTCGTCATCTTCGACCGCAGTTGGTACAACCGGGCGGGGGTGGAGAAGGTGATGGGGTTCTGCACGCCGGAGCAGACGCAGCAATTCCTCACCGACGCACCAGCATTCGAGCGAGCTGTGGTCGCCTCCGGTGTCATCCTCCTCAAGTACTGGCTCGAGGTGAGTGAGGACCAGCAGACCCTCCGGTTGCAGAGCCGCATCGACGACCCTCGCAAGTATTGGAAGCTGTCGCCCATGGACCTCAAGTCCTACACCCACTGGGACGACTACTCGCGGGCGCGCGACGACATGTTCCGTTTCACCGACACCGGTTGGGCGCCTTGGTATGTGGTCAACACCGACGACAAGAAGCGGGGTCGTCTCAACGTGATCACGCACCTGCTCGGGCAGATTCCCTACACGCCGCTCGCGAAGCCCGACATCGAACTGCCGAAACGCAAAACCGGGAAGTATCAGAGTCCCGATCTCGAGCTCCGTCGAATCCCGACGCCCTACTGATCGCCATGACGCCACCCACGCCCGCAACCGGTCGGGTCGCGCCGGTTCGTCCGACCGCTGTCCTGGTGCGCAGCGCCTACGGTGCGGTGGCGGTCGAGTGGTTCCTCATCGTCGCCATCACGACCATCCTGGTGACCCGCGCCTACCTCGCGTTGACGGGATATCCCCAGGTCGGCGGCGGCAATCTGCACATAGCCCACGCGCTGTGGGGCGGCGCGCTCATGATGCTCGCGCTGATCACCGGGTGGTTGTTCCTCGGTGCAGTGCCACGTGTGGTCGCGGTGATCATGGGCGGCATCGGATTCGGACTGTTCCTCGACGAGGTGGGCAAGTTCGTCACCCGGGACAACGACTACTTCTACGGCCCGTCGGCCGAGATCATGTACATCCTCGTCGTGCTCATCCTGCTGATCAGCCGGATCGTGCGCGATGTCCGCAAACCCACCACGGCCGAGGCGCTCGCCAACGCGGCGTCGATCGCGGCCGACGGTGTGGCGCACGGACTTCCGGCCCGACGACGCGAACAGGCGACCGAACTGCTGAGCTTTGCCGAAGATCGTGGGGGCGATCCCGCGCTGGTCGCGAACATCCGGGGCGTGCTCGCGTCGAGCGCCGACACCCCGGACCGGTTGATGCAGTGGCGCGATCGAGCGATCCGGCTGGTGCCCGGGTTCCTGCGGAGTCCGCGCTGGGTCTCGATCGTCGGCTGGGGGCTGGCGTTCCTGTCGGCGGTCACGGTCGTCGCCGGCACGTTGAGCTTCTACTTCCACGAGGGTCGACGGGGCGACGTGGACATCTACCTCGAATTGAGCCGTAGTCACATCGCGACGTGGATTCTGCTGATCAGTGGCGTGATCACTCTCGCACTGACGCTGCCCGCGATGATCGCACGCCGACGTGGCGCAACGCTGTGGCCGCTGCGCTCCCTGCGGCTCGGTGCACTGGTGTTCACGTTGTCCAATGCGCTCGTCGACTTCGCGCTCGAGGGTTTCGGCGCGCTGGCGAACCTGGCGCTGGGTCTGTTCGCGCTGAGTGTGATCGCCTATCACCTGTCGCAGGCGCAGGTTGTCACCGCGGCCGGCGACCACGACAACGTGCACATGTGACGCACCGACCAGCACGTGATCAACTGAAGGAATGGACCACCTCGACCGTGCCCAAGTGACCGCTCGCATGGCTGGCTTCGAACGCCGACCCGCTCCTGCCGCCGACACCCGGCCGGCCGCGGTTGCGGTGGTCATCGCCGAACGGGATGGTGCGCAGGGCATCTGGCTGATGAAGCGACCCGCCACCATGCGACGCCATGCCGCGCAGTACGCCCTGCCCGGCGGCCGGCTCGATCCCGGTGAGGACGCGATCACCGCCGGGTTGCGGGAGTTGCACGAGGAACTGGGCATCGAGCTCGACGCGTCGTCGGTGATCGGCTTGCTCGACGACTACCGGACGCGGTCGGGTTTCGTGATGACGCCGATCGTCTGCTGGGCCGACGACGCGTTCGAACCGGTGCCCAACCCGGACGAGGTGGCCCAGATCTTCTTCGTGACGTTCGACGAACTCGGCGTCGAACCGCGTTTCTTGACGATTCCGCAGTCGCCGCGGCCGGTGATTCAGCTGCCGATAGTCGGGGCACTGGTTCATGCGCCGACCGCCGCGGTCATCTATCAGTTCGCCGAGGTGGTCCTGCGGGAGCGCCACACTCGCGTCGATGGTTTCGAACAACCCGTTTTCGCCTGGTCATAGGCGCGCAACGCCGACTGTGGTGCGGATCACATCAACTCTTTTCACGGACCTGGAATCGAATCGGACCGCGGTCCGTTTAGAGTGGTGATGGGCCGAGACGGTCCACAGACCTGACAGACCTCAAGGAGAACCACAATGACTGCAGCAACCGTCACCGCTCCGATCGCAGCCGGCACCTGGAAGATCGACCCTGTCCACTCCACCGTCGGCTTCTCTGTGAAGCACCTCATGGTGAGCAAGGTCCGCGGCAAGTTCGGCACCTTCAGCGGCACCATCACCGTCGCCGAGGACGGCACCCCGTCGGTGCAGGCCGAGATCGACGTCACCTCCATCAGCACCGGCAACGACCAGCGCGACGGCCACATCCGTTCGGCCGACTTCTTCGACGCGGAGAAGTTCCCGACGGCAACTTTCGTGTCCACCGGCGTTGCTCCCAAGGGCGATGATTACGTCCTGACCGGCGACTTCACCCTCAAGGGCGTCACCAAGCCGGTCGAGCTCGAACTCGAGTTCAACGGCGTGAACCCCGGCATGGGACAGGGCCCGGTCGCGGGCTTCGAGGCCAAGACCGTCATCAACCGCAAGGACTTCGGCATCGACATCGAGATGCCGCTCGAGGGTGGCGGCGTTGTCGTCGGTGACAAGGTCACCATCACCCTGGAGATCGAGGCAGGCCAGCCCGCCGCCTGATCCCACCTGGCTCGGCTTTGTCGGCATGACCTGTCGACATCGCCGATAAGTACGAGGCCGGCACCGCGAACATCCCCGCGGAGCCGGCCTCGTCGTCTTGGGCCGTATGGCGCTGTCTGATCTGCATCGCGCTCGGTACGCTGCGACTACCAGTGAAAGGTAGGAGCAGCGATGACACGAACGCGCGGGAGACGCGCTCGTGGGTTCTGGACGCGTCTGCGTCGTCGTCGTGCCTCCCTCGCCTGGGGTCTCGACAAGGTGTCGACGCCACGAGGCTGGGCGCGCATCGGGCCGGTCATGCGCACGCGAATCGCACGCTATGCCGTGGTGGTGGCGGTGTTGGCGATCGTGGGCAGCAACGCTCTGATCGGCCTCGAGACCTTCCTGCTTGTGCAACTCGCCTACAACGGCGGGCAACTGACCTTCGAAACCACGCTCGGGGCACCCAATTTCCCCGCGGTGATCTTCGCCGTGGTGGTCGGCATGGTCATCAACGTGGTGCTCGGCGTGGCAGTGTTGCGCCCGCAGTTGCAGTGGTTCATCAGCTGCGCACCGGCCGACCATGATCGGCGTCGGGCGGTGCAGCGCATTCCACGTCATCAGGTCTTCGGCACGATGGTCGCGTGGAGCGCGGCGGTGATCTGTTACGCGCTTGCGGCCGACGACCTCACCGTCAAGACGTTGTCCGGGGTGGCGGTGGCATTCACGATGGCCGGCTGTTCCAGCGGTTGCCTCACGTATCTGTTCGCCGAGCGTGCCGCGCGTCCGATGTCGGTTGCCGCGCTCCACGATTTCCCCGCCATCCACGTCTTGCACGGTGTTCGCGGCCGGATGCTGGCGGTGTGGGCGGTCAGTTCGGCGGTCCCGATGGTCGGGCTGCTGGTCGTGAATGTCGGACGCTGGACCGGAATGCTGCCCGACGTGCAAGGGGCGGTCGACTGGACGACGGTGGTGCTGGCCATCGTCGGACTGCTGGCCGGTGCGCGCGTGATCTTCTTGGTCGGCAAGGCCATCACCGATCCGCTGACCGAGATGCGCCGGGCCGTGGAACGTGTCGATCGCGGCGACCTCAACGCGCGGGTCCCGGTGTACGACTCGTCGGAACTCGGTGTGCTGCAACATGGTTTCAACGAGATGGTGGACGGTCTCGAGGAGCGGGACCGGATGCGCGAGATCTTCGCACGGCACGTCGGCGGCACGGTCGCCGAACTCGCGATGGAACGCGGACTCGGATTGCACGGCACCAAGGCGTACGTGGGAGTGCTCTTCGTGGACATCGTCGGCTCCACGGCGATCGCGGCCGAACGGGGACCCGACGACACCGCCCGCCTGCTCAACTCGTTCTTCGGAATCGTCGCCGACGTCGTCGACCAACATTCGGGTTTCGTCAACAAGTTCGAGGGTGATGCCGCACTTGCTGTGTTCGGTGCTCCCGTCGACATCAGCAATCCGGCGGCCGCGGCACTCGCGGCGGCGCGCGACCTCACCGACCGTCTCGCCGAGAACCTCGACATCGGCTGGGGGATCGGGGTGTCCTACGGCGAGGCGTTCGCCGGGAACATCGGCGCCGAGCAGCGCTACGAGTACACCGTGATCGGCGACCCGGTCAACGAGTGCGCCCGGCTCGCCGACATGGCCAAGACCGGTCGTATCTCGGTACTGGCCAGCGGTGCGGCGGTGCACACGGCGGGCGCCGAAGCGCAGCAGTGGCAGTTGCTCGGCACACGTGTGGTGCGCGGCCGGACCGAACCCACCGAATGCTTCGCGCCGGTCGAGGTGGTGGCGCGCACGCCGTCACCCGGCCTGTTCTCCGGGCTGTTGAAACCGGCCCGACGACTGGTCGGCACCAACCCATTGCGATTGCCGCTCAACATGATCGGCTGGTGACGCAGGTTGCGTCGTTGACGCGGCGCGGTCTCGTCAACAGCGTGGGAAACACCACAACCGGGAGGATTGCACGTGAGTGACTGGGCGAGTGCGGACATCGAGGATCAGACGGGACGCAAGTTTGTGGTCACCGGCGCCAACAGCGGGCTGGGTGCGCAGACCGCGAAGGCCTTGGTCCGCGCGGGTGCCGAGGTGATCCTGGCCTGCCGCAACACCGCCAAGGCCGACGTGGTCGCAGCCGAGTTGGGGTCCAAGGCCACCGTCGCCCAACTCGACCTCGCCGATCTGAAATCCGTGCGCGCGTTCGCCGACGCCTTCGACGGCGCGGACGTCCTCGTCAACAACGCCGGCCTCATGGCTGTGCCGCTGAGTCGGACCGCCGATGGCTTCGAAATGCAGATCGGCACAAACCATCTCGGGCATTTCGCGCTCACCGGCCTGGTGTTGCCCAAGATCGCCGATCGCGTCGTCACCTTGTCGTCAGGTGCCCACCAGATCGGCCGCATCGACCTCGGTGATCTCAACTGGGAGAAGCGGCGCTACAAGCGTTGGCAGGCCTACGGCGACTCCAAGATGGCCAACCTTATGTTCGGCAAGGAACTGGCCGCGCGGCTGTCGGCGAGCGGCTCGCCGGTGAAGTCACTCATCGCCCATCCGGGTTACGCCGCAACCGAATTGCAGGGTCGCACGGAGACCTTCAGCGATCGTTTGGCGCGCTTGGGTAACAAATTGCCGATCGCGCAATCGGCGGCCGACGGCGCGTTGCCGACCCTCTATGCCGCAACCGTTCCCGACGTGAAGTCCGGCGAGTTCTTCGGCCCGAAAAAGTATTTCGGACTCCAGGGCCCTCCCGGGCGGTCGCGCTACAACAAGAAGGCCGACGACGTCGCCTTCCGCTACGGCCTGTGGTCGCTGTCGGAGAAGCTCACCGGGGTGACGTTCGAGATCTGAGGCCTGGCTGATCCGAAGAGTTCGGTGACCGACGCTCTGACCTGGGCAAACGCCGCAGTGCTCTGTCCCTGAAAATAGGGGAAGAACTTCTTCCCCGGGGTTCACAGTCGTCCCCTAGAAATTCCTAGGGGAAAACTCCAAGGGTAGGGGACGAGTTTTCTTCCCCTACTTTCCGCGGGTGCCGCGAGCGTGCGGCGCGTTCCGCGGAACGCGCCGATCGATAGTCGCGAGCACCCCTTGAGCGGGAAGCGTCCGCGTGCGGCGAGACGGTTTCCGAGGCCGCCGCCGAGACGCGTGGTCGGCGTGTCGCGATCCAGAAACCGCGTGTCTGGTGAGAAACCCGGTGCGCACCAGCGGTTTCCGATCACGCTGGCGGTATCTGGCCAAGAATGCGGTTACTGCGACGAGATCGCGCTCTTCCCGCCTCTACGATCGCTGACAACGTCGGCGGGTGGGTCGCAGATCCGAAGAGCGCTCCACCGCGCACTGTTGTGAGTGCGAGTTTCGCTCCGGTCCCCTTACTGCAGCGTGAACTTGATCGAGTTCGACGCACCCGAGACGCCGTCGGTGACGGTGATCTTGTAGTCGCCCGCGGTCTTCAGTTGGTACGACTTCACCGCCGTACAGTCGGCGGTTTTGGTGACGGCGGCCTTCTTGGGGATCTTCGGGCCCGACAGCACGACGGACATCTTGCACTCGTTGCCGTCGATGACATTGCCGGCGTCGATGGTCGAGTTCCACTTCACGCCGATGCGGGTGTTGCGCGGGTACACGCTCGGGCTGATCTCGGGAGTCTTGTTGGGCGTGTAGACCCACACGTTGATCGACTTGACGCCGTTCGGGGCGTCGGGACGACCCAGCTTGCCGTAGTGCTGCGGCTTTTTGCTCGAGGAGCCGAGAGCAGCACTGCCGGAATCCAGGCTTCCTGACGCGCTGCCGAACGGGTCGGCCGACGATGATCCGGCGGCGACGGTGATGGCGGATGCGGCAAGCATGGCGGCGGTGATCGAAGTCAGGTACGTGCGCTTCATCGAACTCTCTCAGGTCGGTTTATAACGATTCGATTAAAGCATGCGCGTCGACGTCGGCCGCAGTTCGGTTCACCACACACCGGGCGGACGGAACTGAACACTGATCCGCGGGCCGGCTCCGCGAGCCTTGGGAACTGCATGTTCCCAGGTCCGCTGGCAGCTGCCGCCCATCACCAGCAGATCGCCCGACGACAACGTGAATCGCAGCGACGCACCGCCCGTCCGTGGCCGCAGCGCGAGGACTCGCGGCGCACCGAGTGACAGGATCGCGACCATGGTGTCGTGCGTCGCGCCACGGCCGAACCGATCGCCGTGCCAGGCCACCGAGTCGGACCCGTCCCGGTAGAGACACAGCCCGGCGGTGGCGAATCCCTCGGGTAACTCGTCGCGGTAGTGGGCGCTGAGCGCCTGCCGGGCCTCGCTGAGCAGCGGCTCGGGCAGGGGTTGATCGGCCTGGAAGGTCGCGACGAGCCTCGGCACGTCGACGACGCGGTCGTACATGCGGCGACGTTCGGCCCGCCACGGCACGTACTCGTGCAGGGCGTCGAACAGCGGCACCGACGACCCCACCCAGCCCGGCCGTAAGTCCACCCAGGCGCCGTCGGACAGGTGTCGTCGGCGTGTGGCGCCGTGCAGTTCTCTCAGGGTCGGCGCCGACTCATCGGCGTCGAACAGCGACGTCTGCATGCCGGCGGTCATGGCGCGAGCTTACCGCACGCTCGAACAATTGTGCGATAACGCACGTCAGGGAGAGGAGGGGACCTGTCGAGATCAACCAGTGGTGGACAGCGCGCGTCGGTGGAAATCGGGTCACGCTCGCTGACGTACGGGCGTGATTGGCAGCCGCAGCGCCCCGGGCGCGTGGGTCGGAACCGTCGGGTGCAGCGGCTGCGTCGGCTCGATCGGCGAGTAGACGCTGCCGAGGGGTGGACGCCGATCCAGTTCGCCGGCATTGGGCCACATCGCGAGGGCGCGTTCGGCCTGGGCGGTGATGGTGAGCGACGGGTTGACGCCCAGGTTCGCCGACACCGTCGAACCGTCGACGACGTGCAGTCCCGGATGCCCGAACACGCGATGGTAGGCGTCGACCACACCATCGTCGGCGCTGGTGCCGATCGAGCATCCGCCGAGGAAGTGGGCGGTCATCGGGATGTTCAGCAGGTCGACGACGGAGCCGCCGGGATCGCCGTCGATCTCGCGGGCCACCGCCCGGACGGCCGTGTGTCCCTCCGGTATCCAGCGCGGTGGCGGATCTCCGGCGCCCGGCCGGCTGCGCAGGATCGGCCCGAATCTGCCTCGGCGCGAGGTCAATTCGATCGAGTTGTCGACCGTCTGCATCACCAGCGCGATGATCGTGCGTTCGGACCACCGGCGCACCGACAGGCTGCGGGCGGTGGTCAACGGATGCGTGAGCATGACGATGATCGCCTTGAGGAGGCGCGGGATGCGTCCACCGCCGTCCACCAGAACCGCTTGCAAGAGCCCGATGAGGTTGCTGCCCTTGCCATATCGCACTGGCTCGATATGCGTGTGGTCGTTCGGGTGGAACGACGACGTGATCGCGACGCCGTGGCTGTAGTCGACGTCGCCGACGCTGCGCGCACTGGCGGCGAGGACGGCCTCGGAATTCGTCCGGACCACTCGGCCGAGCCGCGACGACAGCCTGGGTAGCCGTCCCCCGCGCTGCATGTCGAGCAGCAACTTGTTGGTCCCGTACGTACCGGCCGCGAGAACCACGTGGTCGGCGGTGAAAGTGCGGCGGGTTCGGCGTCGGCCGCTGCGATGGGCGTCGAGTACGTATCCGCCGCTGCCCTCGGGGGTGATGGCGTGAACCGTTGTCATGTCGATGATCTCGGCGCCCGCGGCCTCCGCGAGGTGCAGATAGTTCTTCACCAGCGTGTTCTTGGCGCCGACCCGGCAGCCGGTCATGCAGGCGCCGCATTCGGTGCAGCCGGTGCGGTCGGGGCCCGCGCCACCGAAGAACGGGTCGGCGACCGATTGGCCGGGTGTCCCGAAGAACACGCCCACCGGCGTCGGCACAAAGGTGTCGCCCGCGCCCATCTCGTCGGCGACGCGGCGCATCACCTCGTCGGCCGGGGTGACGTGCGGGTTGGTGGTGACGCCGAGCATGCGCGACGCCTGGTCGTAGTAGGGGTCGAGTTCGGTGGCCCAGTCGGTGATGGCACCCCAGTGCGGGTCGTCGAAGAACGCCGGCAACGGACGGTAGAGCGTGTTGGCATAGTTCAGCGAACCGCCGCCGACGCCCGCGCCGGCCATCACCAGCACGTCCCGCAGCAGGTGCATGCGCTGCACACCGAACAAGCCGAGCGCCGGCGCCCAGACATAGTCGCGCAGCCGCCAACTCGTCTTCGGTAGTTCGTCGTCGGCAAAACGCCGCCCGGACTCGATCACGCCGACGCGATAGCCCTTCTCGGTGAGGCGAAGTGCCGCTACCGAACCGCCGAAACCGGAGCCGACGACGACCACGTCGAAGTGCCGTGGAGTGGTTGTCACCGAACGACTTCCACGTCGTCGACGGGATCGGCCATCGGACGCGACTCGCTGCGCAGGATGTGATCGGCGGGTTCGAAAGTGGCCATGAGCCGCCGGTAGGTGCTGGTGTAGTTCGGCCACATCACCGAGTTGTGACCGGTGTCGTCGAGGTACCAGCTCGAGCATCCGCCCGAATTCCACACGGTGCCATCGAGTTCCAGGTCGAGGTGGGCGTTGTAGTGGTCTTGTGCGGCCTGCGTGACCTCGACGGTCGTCTTGTTCATGCGTCGCAGGGTGCCGATCGTGGTGCTGACGTAGTCGGCCTGGGGTTCGAGCATGAGCACGATCGAGCTGTGGCCGAGGTTGGTGTTGGGGCCGTACAGGAACAACAGATTGGGAAATCCGTGAACGGACACACCGCGATATGCCCGGGGAGATCCGGCCCAGGTGTCGGCGAGCGTGTCGCCGGTGCGGCCTCGGATCGCCGACGCGATCGGGGGAGTGGTCGGGGTGAAGCCTGTCGCGAAGATCACCGTGTCGACCTTGTGTTCGGTGCCCGCGTCGTCGATGGCGCCGCCCGGCGTGAGGCCGGTGAGCGCGCCGGTGACGGTGACGTTCGGCCGCTGCAGCGCGGGAAACCACTTGTTGGTGAGCAGCATCCGCTTGCAGCCGATGGTGTAGGACGGCGTGAGTCGACGTCGCAACTCGCGGTCGTGCACCTGCACGCGCAGTTGGGCTTTCGCGATCGCCGTGGCGATCGGCAACAGCTTTGGGCGGCGCGCCATCAACAGGACGTAGAATTCGCGGTAGGCCCAGACGAGTTTCCGCATCAGGCGGTGGGCGGCGGGAATACGCCGGTAGAGTCCGCGTTCGAGCAGTCCTATGGACCGGTCGAGCCGCGGCACCACCCAGGCGGGTGTGCGTTGGAGAACGGTCAGGTGCTCCACCTTGTCGACGATCTCCGGGACGATCTGGATGGCCGACGCGCCGCTGCCGACGATCGCCACCCGCCGGCCGTCGAGACGATGGCGATGGTCCCAGTGCGCGCTGTGAAAGGTCGTGCCGCCGAAGTCATCTGAACCGGGGATGCTCGGTATGCCCGGCTCCGACAGCGCGCCCGGCGCGGCAACGAGGAAGCGGCAGCGGATCGGTCCGTGCTCGGTCTGTGCGGTCCACTCCTGATCGGTGTCGTTCCATGAGGCGTCGAGAAGCGCGCAGTTGTACCGGATCTCGTCGGCGAATCCTTCCGCGACGTCGCGCAGGTAGCGATATATCTCGTGCTGAGCGCCGTAGGTGTGCGACCAGTCGGGGTTGGGGGCAAAGGACAGCGAGTACAGCGACGTCGGAACATCGCACGCGGCGCCGGGATAGTTGTTCTCCCGCCACACGCCGCCGGCGGTCGCGGCGCGTTCGATGGCGAGGACGCTCAGGTCGGGATGGTCGCGTCGCAGACTGTGCAGGGCGGCGAGACCGCCGAAGCCGACGCCGACGACCAGCACGTCGACGTACACGGGGAGACGACTGAAAGCGTTCATGGGTTGAGGAGGTCCTTCCAGACGGGCAGCAGTCGGGCGATGAAGTCGCGGTTGGCGGCCGGGCCGCGCAGGATCGACGACACCGCGATGCCGCGGGCCAACTCCGCGCTGAGTGCGATCTGCTCGGGCGTGTAGAGATCGCCGAAGAGTTCGAGCGCGCCGGTGGCGATGGCGTCGGACACCTTCTGTTCCAGCGGGACCATCGCGGCCCGCAGGACCGGCTCGGTGCGGGCGGCCACCCACAGTTCGAGCGCCGCGTCGAAGAGCGGTCCGCTGAACGCCTCGAGGAGGATCTCGATGTCCTCGTCACCGGTCCGTGGTCGGGACAGCAGTTCGGTCATTCGGGCCTCGACGAGGTGTGCGACCGCCGCGACGACGAGCGATTCGCGGGTGGGGAAATGGTGCAGGAGCGCGCCGCGCGAGATCCCGGCACGCCGGTTGACCTCCTGGGTCGTGGTGCGCGCGTAGCCAACTTCGACCAGGGACTCGATCGTCGCGTCGAGCACCAGCGCGCGCGTCGCGGCGCTGCGTTCCGCCTGGCTGCGCCGTGGTCGTGGTTCAGGTTCCTCGCTCACGGTGGTGATGCTAGCGAGAAATCTACAAACAGTCCAGACTGATTGTAAGTTCGGTCCGTTCCGGGTGGCGTAGGTTGGAACCCATGCGTTTCGGCATGTTCATTCCGCAGGGTTGGCGTCTGGATCTGGTCGGCATCGAGCCGTCCGCGCAATGGCAGACGATGTCGTCGGTCGCCGGCGCGGCCGAGAAGAACGACTGGGACTCGGTATGGGTCTACGACCACTTCCACACGGTTCCGCTGCCGACCGACGAGGCGACCCACGAGGCGTGGACGCTGGTCTCGGCACTCGCGGCGACGACGAGCCGTGTCGACATCGGGCAGATGTGCACCGCGATGAGCTACCGCAATCCGATGTACCTCGCCAAGGTCGCCGCGACCGCCGATCTGATTTCCGGCGGCCGTGTCCAGATGGGTATCGGCGGCGGCTGGTACGAGCACGAGTGGCGCGCCTACGGATACGGATTCCCTTCGGCGGGTGAGCGTCTCGGGCGGCTCGACGAGGGTGTGCAGATCATGCGGCGGGCGTGGGCGGACGGTCGGGCCACCTTCGCGGGCAAGCACTACACCGTCGACGACGCGATCTGCGCGCCCCGTCCGACCAACGGCTCCATCCCGCTCTGGATCGCCGGAGGCGGCGAACGCAAGACGCTACGGATCGCCGCTCAGCACGCCGACTACACCAACTTCGACGGCACCCCCGATGGGTTCGCGCACAAATCGCAAGTGCTGCAACAGCATTGTGCCGATATCGGCCGCGACTTCGACGCGATCACCCGCTCGGCCAACTACAACGTGATCCTCGCCGAGTCGGCGGCGGAGGTCGACCGCAAGCTCGACGACCTGCAGGCGACCTACGCCAAGACCGTCGGCGACGACATGGCCGCCGCCACCATGGGCGCCTTCCGTGGCATGCCGGGGGTCGGGACGCCGGAGCAGGTGGTCGAGAACCTCACCGCGCTTGCCGCACAGGGTATGTCGTATGCGATCTGCTACTTCCCGAACGTCGCTTATGACCGCGGCGACGTCGAGTTGTTCGAGCAGCAGGTGATGCCGGCGCTGCGGTGAGCGCTCACAACCTCCGCAACCGCTCCGCCGCTTCCGCGATGACGTCGGCCCGTTTGGCAAACGCGAAGCGCACCATGTGCTGCCAGGGTGCGCGGTCGTCGGCGAAGACGCTGACCGGCACGGCGGCCACTCCGACCAGTCCGGGGAGCGAGCGGCACAGCTCGACGCCGTCGGAGTAGCCGAGTGGTCGAGGGTCGGCGCAGACGAAGTACGTTGCCTCGCTGCGGTGGACGCCGAACCCGGCATCGCTCAACGCCGCCGACAGCAGATCGCGCTGCTTCGCCAACGAAGCGGCCGACGATGCCACCCAGTCCATCTCATGATCCAGTGCATGGGCCACCGCCGGCTGAAACGGTCCCGAACCGACGTAGGACATGTACTGCTTGGCGGTCCGGGCGGCGGCCACGAGTTCGCGCGGGCCACTGATCCAGCCGACCTTCCATCCGGTGCAGTTGAATGTCTTAGCCGCGCTGGAGATCCGCAGGGTGCGCTCGCGCATCCCGGGCAGCGTCGCGAGGGGTGTGTGCGTGCGACCGTCGAAGAGCAGATGCTCGTACACCTCGTCGGTGACCGCGATGACGTCGTGCTCGATGCAGAGGCGGGCGATCTCGGCGAGGTCGTCGTCGTGCAGCACGGTCCCGGTCGGGTTGTGCGGTGAGTTGACGATGATCATCGCGGTCTGCGGGCCGAACGCGTGGGCGAGACGGTCGCGGTCGAGGACAAAACCGGCTCCGTCGGCCACCAGCGGCACCGTGCGTCGAACACCGCCGGCCATGGCGACGGTCGCGGCGTAGGCGTCGTAATACGGCTCGATCATCACGACCTCACGGCCGGGTTCCACGAGCCCGACGACGGCTCCCGCGATCGCCTCGGTGGCCCCGACCGTCACCAGAACCTCGGCGTCGGGGTCGTAGTCGAGGCCGTAGTGGGAGCGCTGATGCGCCGACACCGCGGCGCGCAGTTCGGGCACTCCGATCCCCGGCGGGTACTGATTGCGGCCGCCGGTGATGGCTGCTTTCGCGGCGTCCAGCATCGACGCCGGACCGTCGGTGTCGGGGAAGCCCTGACCCAGATTGACCGCGTCGTGGGTGACCGCCAGCGCCGACATCTCGGCGAAGATGGTGGTGGCGAAGGGTCGCAGGCGTTCAACGGTTGCCATGGACCCAGGCTGTCATACTTGTCATTCGAGGATCCCCGCGCTATCGCGGCCTCCGGGCCTCGGATGACAGACTGGGACATCTCGCGTGTCGATCGGATGAGGAGAGTGGATGCCGCGCAGTCCGGGCGAACAATTTGCCGGCTACACCATCATCAAGCTCATCGGTCGCGGCGGTATGGGCGAGATCTATCTGGCGCGCCATCCCCACCTGCCCCGCAACGAAGCGCTCAAGGTGCTGCCCGGCGAGCTGAGCCGCGATCCTATGTATCGGCAGCGGTTTGTGCGGGAGGCCGAACTCGCGTCGAGCGTCGTGCATCCGGCGATCGTCACGATCTTCAACTCCGGCGAGTACGACGGTCACCTGTGGATCGCCATGGAGTTCATCGACGGGATCGACGGCCTCAAGTTGCTTCGCCGCCATCAGCGCGGGCTGCCGGTGTCGACGGTGATCGCGGTGGTGAGTTCGGTTGCGGCGGCCCTCGACCGCGCCCACGCCACCGGTCTGCTGCACCGCGACGTCAAGCCTGCCAACATCCTGCTGCAGGACGCGGACGGGCCCGAGCCTCGAGTGCTGCTTGCCGACTTCGGCATCGCGAAGTCGCAGCAGGACGTCAGCAATCTCACCTCGACCAACATGTTCCTGGGCACCGTCGCCTACGCCGCCCCCGAACAGCTTCTCGGCGACCCGGTGGACGGCCGGTCCGACCAGTATTCGCTGGCGGCCACCGTGTTCGAATTCCTCACCGGGCGTCCGCCCTTCCAGGGTGCGAACTCGGCGTCGATCATCGCCCATCACCTGAACAGCTCGGCGCCGCACGCGAGCAGCGCCCGCCCGGAGATCTCGCCCGCCGTCGACGACGTCCTCGACCGCGCGCTCGCGAAGTCGCCGTCCGATCGGTTCGAGTCGTGTCGGGCTTTCGCGTCGGCCCTCGAGAAGGCGCTGGCCTCGCCCGCGGCGAGCAGCACGCTGCCTCCGCCCCCGCCGCACCGTCCGGCGCCGGCGTTGCGCAAACCCCCGCCGCCGCCACCTCAGCAGGCGCCGATGGGTGGTCAACGGCCAGGTGGTCCCCCGCCCGGTCAACCCCCGCCGACCCCCGGCTATCCGTACCCGATGGGCGGGCCGCCGCCGAGTGGGCCGATGGCGGCCCAGCCGCCGAGCGGGCCGTTCAGTGCGCCGATACCGGCCCAACCCGAACGCGGCTCGGGCGTCCTCATCGGCCTGAGTGTGGCCGCGGTGGTGTTGTTGATCGCGATCGTCGCCGGCGTCATCTACGTCGGCAAATCGATCTCCGACGCCGCAGACAAGGCCGACACGACATCCGACCGCACTGCTGCCACGACGGTGCGCGACGGCACCACCGTTGTGCCCGACGGAAACCCGGCGACCCGAACGACTGATTCCTCACCACAGCCGATCACCGGTCCGTCCGAGATCACGCCCGGCGAATGCCTCGCCATCGCCACCCAGCCGGGGTCGGCGGGCACCGTGCTCGCGTCGAAGGTCGATTGCGATTCGGCCGGCCTGAACTTCTACGCCGGCGAGGTCATCGCGTCGAGTGCGTCGTGTTCGAGTGACAAGAGCGCGATCATCACTTTCCCGTCGTCGAATCAGAAGCTCTGCCTCACACCGAATTTCATTCAGTCACTGTGCTACCAGGTGCCGACGAACGGCGGCTCGCTCGCGGACTATCAGGAGGTCTCCTGCTCCGGCCCGGCGGGCGCGAACACGACATTGGCCAGGGTGACCCGGCGTTCCAATGCATCGATCTCGTGCGAACCGGCAGAGTCGCGGTGGACCTTCTCCCGGCCACAATCGATCGGTTACTGTCTCGCCGAGGTGTGATCCCCGCCGCCTCGAGCCCGCCGCTGGCTGAGGTTGCTCACCCGCTGGCTGAGGTGCGAGCCTGCGAGCCTCGAAGCCCGTGGTGAGACGACATGTGTTGTCTCACCGGGCCTTCGAGGCTCTCGGCTAGCGCCTCGAGCACCTCAGGCAGCGGAAAGGCGCCTCAGGCAGCGGAAGGAGCGGTGGTGTCTAGTTCGACGCCTCGTCACCGATGGCGGGTCCCAAGAGGTCGTCGGCGTCGGTGATCCGGTAGGCGTACCCCTGCTCGGCGAGGAAGCGCTGACGGTGGGCGGCGTAGTCGGCATCGAGGGTGTCGCGGGACACCACCGAGTAGAAGTGTGCTTGTCCGCCATCGGATTTGGGACGCAGCAGGCGTCCGAGCCGCTGTGCCTCCTCCTGCCGTGAACCGAAGGTGCCCGACACCTGCACCGCCACCGACGCCTCGGGGAGGTCGATGGAGAAGTTCGCCACCTTGGACACGACGAGGGTCTGCAGTTCGCCGGACCGGAATTGGTCGAACAGCACCTCGCGATCCTTGTTCTTGGTGGAGCCCTGGATCACCGGGGCGTCGAGTTCGCGGCCGAGTTCCTCGAGCTGGTCGATGTAGGCGCCGATGACCAGCGTCTGGGAACCGTTGTGCCGGGCCAGGATCGACTTCACGACGTTGACCTTGGTGTGGGCGGTGGAGCAGAGTTTGTACTTCTCCTCCGGCTCGGCGACGGCGTACTGGAGACGTTCGTTGTCGGTGAGGGTCACCCGGACCTCGATGCACTCGGCGGGCGCGATCCAGCCCTGCGCTTCGATGTCCTTCCACGGGGCGTCGTAGCGCTTGGGGCCGATGAGGCTGAACACGTCGCCCTCGCGGCCGTCTTCGCGCACGAGGGTGGCGGTGAGTCCGAGGCGTCGTCGGGATTGCAGGTCGGCGGTCATCCGGAACACCGGGGCAGGCAGGAGGTGTACCTCGTCGTAGATGATGAGACCCCAGTCGCGGGAGTCGAACAGATCGAGATTTCGGTACTCCCCCTTCGACTTTCGGGTCATCACCTGATAGGTCGCGATGGTGACCGGCCGGATCTCCTTGCGTTCGCCGGAGTACTCGCCGATCTCCTCCTCGGTGAGCGTGGTGCGGGCGATGAGCTCACGCTTCCACTGACGTCCGGCGACCGTGTTGGTGACCAGGATCAGCGTGGTGGCACCCGCCTTGGCCATCGCGGCGGCGCCCACCATCGTCTTGCCCGCGCCGCAGGGCAGGACCACCACGCCGGAGCCGCCGGCCCAAAAGGAGTCCGCGGCCATCTCCTGATAGTCGCGCAGGTGCCAGTTGCCCTCATCGAGTGCGATGGGGTGGGCCTCACCGTCGACGTAGCCGGCCAGGTCCTCGGCCGGCCATCCGACCTTGAGCAGGATCTGCTTGAGGCGGCCACGCTCTGACGGATGCACGACGACGGTGTCGTCGTCGATGCGCGCGCCGAGCATCGGGGCGACCTTCTTGTTGCGCAGCACCTCCTCGAGGACGGCGCGGTCGAGGCTGACCAGCGTCAGGCCCTGGCTGGGGTGCTTGACCAGCTGCAGCCGGCCGAACCGGCCCATGGTGTCGACGACGTCCATCAGCAGCGGCTGCGGCACGGCATAGCGCGAGTACGTGACGAGGGCGTCGACCACCTGCTCGGCGTCGTGGCCGGCTGCCCGCGCATTCCACAGGGCCAGCGGGGTCACCCGATAGGTGTGTACGTGTTCGGGCGCGCGTTCCAACTCGGCGAAGGGTGCGATCGCCGCACGGGCCGCGGGGGCGTCGGGGTGGTCGACCTCGAGCAGCAGCGTCTTGTCGGATTGCACGATCAGGGGTCCATCGGTCACCCGATCCATTGTCCAGGTCAGTGCAAATCCGGGCCACCCCGTTCACCGCCCGCGGAAACGAGTGAATCAGAAAACGCGCAGACCCAGCCGACGTCGGACGCGCAGGTCGAGCAGGTTCAGATGCAGCATGCCCTTGACGACGGGTCCGAGGATCGGGTCGACGAGGCGGAATCCGGCGAGCGTGGCCCGGTAACGACGTGCGTCACGCTCGGTCCATTCCCACCCCATGAGGTCGCGGACCTCCTCGGGCAGTCCGCCGCTGATCACATAGGTCAGGAAGGAACCCAGCGTCACGTGCGCCAGCGTCCCGAGTCGCCCGACGCGATACTCGAGGAACGACAGGTCCGACAAGCTCTGCAACTCCTCGCGGACCGGTGGATCGATGCGTAGGCGTGTCACCTCGTCGTTCCAGTAGCGGATCAGCGCGTCGTAGCTGTGCGGCCACTTCGACACCGGCACGTTGAGCGCGGTCCCCAATGGGTGACCCATGCGCACCACCAGCTCCTTCTCCCGCGCCGACAGCGGACCGTAGAGGAGTTCGTACTGGTCGATGAAGTACTTCAGCAGGCAGACGGCGACCCAGAGCTGCAGTCGCGCGTCGCTCGCGCTGTAGCGGACCGGGCTCTGCGCGGTCGAGTACACCTGCTGGTGGATTCGGCCGACCTCTCGGTGGACATACGCCTGATCGTCGGCGTTGCCGAGGAGCGCCACCGCCAGGAAGGTGCCGGTGGTGCGGCCGCGTTTGATGGGTCGTTTGATGGCGTTGCCGGAGTCGACGCGGCTCTCGTTGACGCCGTATCCGACCTTCGGGTTGGCCAGCTGCATGATCACGTTCGCGCCGGCGATGGTCGGTCCGAGGCCGGTGACGAGGTCGGCGGGTTGCCGAATCGGGCGACGACGCCGGGCGCGCGGGATCGCGGCCACGAGGTCGTGCTGGTAGGTGTCGACGACGTCGGGCGGATCGATGAACTCGGGCGCCGCGGTCATGGCTTGGCCGCCTCTCGTGTGGTGAAGAAGTCCGGCAGCTTCGGGGTCGGGGTGATACGCCGGAACGGATACCGATCGGTGCACAGATTGCGTTCCAGGACGTCGTCGACCACATGCCAGTAATACGCCCAGAATTCGACGCGGGTGGGCGGAATGACGCGTTCGGACTCGCCGAGGACTCGTGCGGTGCGTTTCCAGTCCTCGTAGAGGGCGTCCTCGAGTTCGTCGTCGACCCGCCCGCCGAAGGCCCGACGGATGTCGGCCTGCGTCGAGTAGCCGGTCGCGGCCACCCAGAGGAATGCGTCGGCGTTCAGGGCGTGATACGAACGTCCTTGATTGTCAACACCTTTCACCTGGCTGTGGATCGCGCGTAGATGTTCGGAAGCGACGCGGGCACCCTCGTCGCCGTGCCCGCCGTAGATGGCGAACATCGTCTTGAACCGCCGGGTCAGGGTGCCCCACCGGTCGGTGTCGAATCTGGAGTGTTGGCCCACACCCGCCCCGACCACGGGGTGGGCCACCTCCAACCAGATGGTCGACCGTTTCATTCGGACCCGCTCGCTGCGCTCCCGGCGTCCAGGGCGCCGAACAGGCCACGCCAGTCGTTGCCGTACTGCCAGCTGGCCGAATCCGGCCCCAACGGCTGGGCCGATGGTTCCGCCGATCCGACGTCGTCGCTCGATCCGGAATGTCTGGTGTCCACTCGCATCGTCGCGCCCCCCGAATCCTGTCTGATAGATAAAGCGGCGCTAGTCTATCAAAATGAGACGTGGAGCACACTCAACCTCGTGGTGGCGATCGTGGAGGTGGGAAGAGTGCGGCCTCGCTACAGAAACCGCACTTGTTGCCAGAAACCGCCGGTGCGGCCAGAAACCGCTGGTGCGCCTCGGGTTTCTGACCAGACACGCGGTTTCTGAAAGCGCGACACGCCGACGACGCGCCCCGGGGGTGGGAGAAGCTGCCGTCGCGACCACGATCTTGGGCGCCCGCGCAAACCCTTCTCGCCCGACGGTCTGCTGAGATCTGCTCGCACGTCGAGCACAGAAGGCGCTATCCGCCGCACAAGAAACTAGGGGAAGAAAACTCGTCCCCTACCCCTGGTGTCTTCCCCCAGAAATTTCTCGCGGACGACTACAAACCCCGGGGAAGAACTTCTTCCCCTAGATTCTGCGGGCACGGCACTAACGTATTTGCCCAGTTCAGCGCTGTGGTCACCGAACTCTTCGAGTCAGCGACCGGTCGCTTGGAGCAGCGGGACCAGGTAGGTCTGCGCGAAGCGCCGTGCTGCGGCGGGGTCGGCGATGGGGATGGCGCTGTCGTCGGGCGCTTCGATGAGGGAGTTCATCAGGCGGGAGATCATCTCGCCGACGATGACGAGGTCGAGGTCGGCGGGCAGTCGGCCCGCCTCTTGCCACGGCCGGAGGCTGGTGGCGATTGTCGAGCGGCCGAGGCTGATGATCGTCGCGTCGTTCAGGAACGCCGACAATTCGGCGGCCTCGCCGGACTCGCGCAGATTTCGGGTGAGGAGTTTGGGTTGTGAGGCTTCGTGGACGAAGGCGGTGAAAGTCTCGACGACAAGTTCCTCGGGGCCCGACGCCGATGCGCCCGCAGCCGACAGGAGATTTCCGAGCCGGATCGCCTCGTCGATGATCGCGTAGCGGACGATGCGCTTGCGGTGGCCGAATCGCCGGTAGACCGTGGCGACCCCCACCCCGGCTGCGTGCGCGATGTCTTCCATTGTGGTGTCGGCGAATCCGCTCTCGGAGAATCGGATTCGCGCGGCGGTCACGATCTTGCGCGCAGTGGGGTCGAGGTTGCCGGGCAATTCCCACGGCGAGTCCGCGTCGGTCATCGGATTCCTCGGAAACGTTGCACCCGACCAGTTTACGTCCACGCCGAAGGCCACCCGGGATCGGAGGTGCCTCCGACCCCGGGCAACCATCTCAACCCTTGACACACACCACCTGGCGCAGGCGGGCGACGACCTCCACGAGATCGGTCTGCGCGGCGATCACCGAATCGATGTCCTTGTACGCGGCCGGGATCTCGTCGACCACACCCGCGTCCTTCCGCGACTCGACACCTTGGGTCTGGGCCACCAAGTCCTCGGCGGTGAACATCTTGCGTGCCTTGCTCCGGCTCATCGTCCGCCCCGCGCCGTGCGACGCGGAGTAGAACGAGTCGACCGACCCGAGGCCGCGCACCACGTACGAATCGGTACCCATCGACCCGGGGATCAACCCCAGCTCGCCTGCCACGGCGCGGATGGCGCCCTTGCGGGTGACGAGCAACTCAAGGCCGTCGATGTGCTCGGTGGCCACGTAGTTGTGGTGGCAGCTGATCGGCTCGTCGAACACGACGCGCCGCTGCGCGAAGCTCTCCCGGACCGCACTGCACACAAGCGCCAGCATGACCCGGCGGTTGCGCGCAGCGTATTCCTGCGCCCAGTCGAGGTCGTGTCGGTAGGCATCCATCTCCGCTGTCCCGGAGACGAATACGGCAAGATCACGATCGGACAGGTCCGCGTTGTGGGGCAGCTTCGCCGCGATGGACATGTGCCGCTCGGCGAGTTCCTTGCCGATGTTGCGCGACCCCGAGTGCAGCATGATCCACACATGGGATTCGGCACCGTCGGCGGGCTCGTCGAGGCAGATCTCGATGAAGTGGTTGCCGCCACCGAGGGTGCCCATCTGCTTGCCGGCGCGGGTATCGAGTTGCCGCACACCGCGATGCAGATCAGCGAACCGGGACCAGAATCCGTCCCAGCCGCCGCCGACCTGCAGTCGCCGGATGTTGACCGGCTCCTTGTGCGACGTGAAGCCCACCGGCACCTTCGCCTCGATGGCGCCGCGCAGTCCGGAGAGGTCGTCGGGCAGGTCCGACGCGGTGAGATCGGTTCGGACGGCTGCCATTCCGCATCCGATGTCGACGCCGACCGCAGCCGGGCACACGGCATCGCGCATGGCGATGACCGAGCCGACGGTGGCGCCCTTGCCGACATGGACGTCGGGCATCACCCGGACCCCGTGTACCCACGGCAGAGCAGACACCCGGCGGAGCTGGTTGAGCGCCTGGTACTCGATCGACGTCTCGTCGGCCCACAGCAGGGTGGAGGCGGACGCGCCGGAAAGGGGTACCGGGAACTGGGTGTTCATGATTCTTCCTGTGGTCGTGAGGTATTCGCCACGGGTGTGGCTCGACCACCGTACGCGCGCGGTGGACGGCGGTCGAGCGAGTTTCTCGAGCTCAGTTGTCCAGCAGTTCGATGCTGGTGATCCGGTGCAGCGAGAAGCGTTGTTCGTCGTCGGTGCCATCTTCGAGTGCGACGAGCTGTCCCGCGCCCAGGGTGCGTGGGCTCACCACGTGGCGGCTGGCCGATCCCTGGGCGTCGACGTACCCGACACGCAGGCGCCGGTTGGCCCGTAGCGCCAATTGGATCAGGGCCGTCGAGCTCTCGCCGCCGCCGACCGCCCGAACCGGGGCGCGCGAGGTGCCGGCCGGCGTGGCGGCATCAGCGCGGTCGTGAGATCGCATGCGGTTGACCACATTTCGGATCTGCTCGGCCGACGGTGGGGTGCGTCTGGGTGGCAGGTGCCGGTTCTGGCGCGCAACGTTCACCCGGCTGCCGTGCTGCCGCAGGTCGACGATGGTGCCCGACGAATCCTCGCCGGCCGGCGCGAATCCGGCTGCACGCAGTTGGTCGAGCACGGCACGGAGCTCCGACGGTGATACGGCGACGGTCGGCGCCAGGGCGCGCAGGGCGAGGGGTTCGGCTGCCGGAGAACGAAGTACGGCCGCCATCGTGGTGGCGTCCTCGCATCGGATGAACGAGGATGCGATCCCGACCCGCAGTTGGCCATGCTTGCGGCCGACGTCTTCGATCAGGTAGGTCAGCGACTGGGGGACCGGTGTGCGGGAATGGGTGGTGAACATGGCGACCAGTTCGCTGCTGCTGCGCCCGGCATCCAGGGCGCGTCGTACGCTCTCCTCGGAGACGCGGTAAACCGAAGCGGCGCCGCCGGATTCGAGATCGGCGACGAGTTCCACCTGTTCGGCGAGTTCGGGTGTCATCGGTCCGGGTACGGTCAACGTGAGGTCGGCTTGGGTCAGGAAGTGGTCCACGGGTTCGGGGAGGGCCGCGTGCATGGCCTTGTGGGTGGCGGCCTCGATGTCAGTGGGATCGCCGTCGGCGATGGCCGCCCGGCCGACCGCGGTGAGCGCCCCGTGTGCGACGACACCGAGTTGTCTTGCCTCATCCAGGGTTTCGCGGACCGTCGACAGCAGAAAGCGGCGCATCTGACGCGGTCGGCGCCACTGTAGCGCCGCGGTGGTCGCCTCCGGTGAGACAGTGACCGCCGGGCGGGCATCGGCGAGGGTGGACAGGACGAGTCGTCGGTGAATGGGGGCGTAGGCGTCGTGGAGTTCGCCGCCGAGCGCCGCCAGGGTGGTCCCGTCGATACCTGGCTCGCCGACCCGCCATGCGTTGCGGGGCATGTGCAACCACGCGTCGAGCAGTGCGGCCCACTGCCTTTCGCGTGGTTGGTGCAGCCAGCTGTCGGCGGACGCGGTGGGCGCAAAGGCTTGTTCCCCGGTGTCGCCCGCCGGCGGTGGTTCCGGGAATCCGGCGTCGATGAGGCGCAGGTAACCGGCGAGTTCGGCAAGAAGGGCAACGCGGCCCTGATCCAGGCCGGTGACCTTGGCCAGGCGGCGCAGCTCGCGAACTCCGAGCGCGCCGCTGCGGAGCACCGAGGCCGGCGTCGTGCCGAGCACACCCAGCAGGCTCGTCATGTGGCGGATCAGTTCGAGCGCCTCGCCACCCGCCGCGTCGTCGACCGCGCGGGCGCTGAATCGCGGTTTCGCACCCGGCTCGTGCAGCACTGGTGGGCGCAGATCGTCGGTGCGCAGTGGTGGTTCGCCACGCAGGATCGTGCCGACGGTCGGTGGGAGTTCGACGGTGTGATCGTCGACGCGGGCCAGCAGGCCGGCCTCGATGAGACGTGGGATGGGTGCGTTGGGGTCGGCTGCCGGCCCTGCGTCGCGGCTGCGGCCGAGTGCCGGGCCGCGAGAGAGCGTCTGCAACAGTTCGCGCTGGCGGTCGTCGAGCTTCTCGAGGAGGGCGCTGATGGTCTCGGGTGTACGCGTGCACAGCAGGCCGGTGAGGTGATGGGCCTTCCACGGCAGCGCGGCGTCGGCATGGGCCCCGGCCTGCAGCGTGGCGCCCTCGGTCCAGAGAACGGCGCGGAGTGTCAGCAGGTCGATGCGGTCTGCGATGTCTTGCGGATCAGCTCGATTGCCGATCGCGGTGACGATGGCGCCGGCCGTCGCGTGCGAACTGCCTGCGTTTCGACGAGCGCCGAGCGCCAGCGCCTGCTCGAGGACGGCAACGCTCAACAGGTCGAGATCCTCGCCGGTGTGTGCGAGCGACGCGGGCGCGAGCGCGCGCTGTGCGAGGACGGCGCTGCCCTGCGGGGGTGGCGAGGCGAGGTCGGGACGCTGCGCCAGCAGCTCGGCGAGTGCGTCGTCGGATCGGCCGGCCAGGTCTTGCGCGAGGCTGCGCCGCTGGTCATCCGAACTCATTCGATCGAGTCTACCGACGCCGGGTTCCGATTGCGGGGTCGCGGGTGACAGGCTGGGCCCATGCCAGTTGATTCTGTGCCGGCCGGGCCCGACACTCCGTTTCTGGCCGTGGACGCGGCACGAATGCAGCACAATCTGGATCGGGTGGCCGGGGTGGCCCGCGCCGCGGGACTGGAACTGAGACCGCACGCGAAGACGCACAAATGCCTCGAGGTGGCGCGGCGTCAGATCGCTGCCGGCGCGACGGGTTTGACCGTGGCGACGATCGGCGAGGCCGAGGTGTTCGCCGCGCACGCCGCCGCGACCGGATGTCGTGATCTGTTCATCGCCTATCCGTTGTGGGTGACCGGCACCAAGGGTCGCAGGCTGGCCGCGCTGGCCGACCAGGTGCGCGTTCGGGTCGGGGTCGATTCCGTCGAGGGCGCGCGCCAGTTGGCCGGTGAGCTGGGCACTCGGTCGGTCGAGGTGGTGATCGAGGTCGACTCGGGGCAGCACCGCACCGGGGTGGCGCCCGAGCGGTCAGGTGAAGTAGCCTCGGCGGCAAGAGATCTGGGTCTCGACGTGGTGGGTGTGTTCACCTTTCCTGGGCACGGATATGGGATCGGTGATACCCGGCGCGACGCGGCTCACGACGAGGCGAGGGTGCTTTCCGTTGCCGCGCAACGACTGTCCGACGAGGGGATCGAGCCTCGGGTGCGCAGTGGTGGCTCGACACCGACCCTGGACTTCGCCGACGGTGGGGTACTCACCGAGATCCGGCCCGGTGTCTACCCGTTCAACGACGCGCAGCAGTTGGAGATGTGCTCGTGCGGCATCCACGACGCGAGCCTGTGGGCGGTGACGACGGTGGTCCACCGCACCGGCCACCGCGTCGTCGTCGATGCTGGCAGCAAGATCCTCGGCGCGGACCGTCCTTCGTGGACAACAGGGTTCGGTCGTCTGCCGGATCACCTCGACGCCCGCGTGACGTCGCTGTCGGAACATCATGCCGTCGTCGAGTTCCCCGATGGTGCGGCTTCGGAAGGCATTCCGGCGATCGGATCACGAATCCGGTTGATTCCCAATCATGTCTGTACCGCCGTCAACCTGGTCGACGAGCTGATGATCGTCGACGATCGAGGTGATGTGACCGAGCGGTGGGACGTCGTGGCGCGAGGGGAAAACAGCTGACCAGGGCGTGTCTCCCAATGCCCTTTGCGGGTCTTGGCGGCTCGATTGCACCCTGGCTCGTTGTCGTCGAATCACAATAGCGCCGCTATTGCTCTCTGCTCCGCCTTCCCAGGGCACAATCGACTCCGCCAATCCCTCGCAGTGGCATTGGGAGACACGCCCTAGAAGGACACCTTGTGCGGCGTGGGTTGGTCGGTCGTGTTGCCGTTCCCCACTTGGCCGTTGCTGTTGTTGCCCCAACACAACACTTCGGAGTCCGATTGTGCGCAGGCAGTCCCGAAACCTGCGGCCACCGTCGTCAGACCTTCCGGTCCGGTCACCTCGTGCGGTATTGCCACCTGCCCGTCGCTCGAGAACCCGAGCTGGCCATCGGCGTTGTCGCCCCAGCAATAGGCTTTGCCTTGTGCGGCGGCGCACGTGGAAGTCCACCCGGTGGCAATCGACGTCACGCCGTCGAGTGCGTTGACGGGCGTCGGTGACGTGCGCTGGGTGGTCGTGCCGTCGCCGATCTGACCGTACGTGTTGTCACCCCAGCAATAGGCTTTGCCGTCGGCGGTGGCGCATGTTGTGCGGCGGTACTCGCCGTCCGCACTGTCTTCCGTGTTCGGGTCGTAGTTGTAGCCGCCGACGGACACCGAGGTGACCTTGTCCAGCGCGACCTTCGTCGGTGCCACTGGTTCCGTGGAGGTCGAGCCGTTTCCGACCTGCCCTGTTCGGTTGTCGCCCCAGCAATGCAGGCCGGTGTCGGCGATCGCGCAGGTGGTGCCGAATCCGGTTGCGATGGCCCGCACTCCGGTGAGACCGGGAACCTTGACAGGGCTTGTCGACGTCCGGGGTGTCGACGCCCCGAGCTGTCCGCGGTCGTTGTCGCCCCAGCAATATGCCTCGCCGGCTGAAATCGCACATGTGGTGCCCCAGCCGGTAGAGATCGCGGTGACGTCGCTCAATGAGCCGACCTGGGTGGGTGTCGACACGGTGGTGCCGGTCTGACCGTCACCGACTTGACCAAAGGCGTTGTCGCCCCAGCAGAATGCCTTACTGGCAGACACCGCGCAGGTCGTCGCCGGCCAGGTGTTGTCCGACTTGCGGAACGCGCCGATGCTGATATCGGTGATCTCGGTCATACCGCTGAGTGAGACGGGCGCGGGGCGTTCGGTCGTCGTTCCGTCGCCGAGTTGTCCGAAATTGTTGTTGCCCCAGCATCGAAGCGTGCCGCCCTGCGCCGCGCATGATGCTCCGCCGTCAGTCGCGATGAGCTTCTGCGCGGCCACGGTGGTGGATGTCTCGTCGGACCCCGATCGGGACTTGTTCCAGAAGAACACCCCGACACCGGCTGCCACGAGAAGCACGATGACCGCGGCCACCGACGCGACGATGAGGCCGGTTCGACGGCGCGCGGGTGGCGGAGGCGTCGGCGCGCCGGGTATCGGCCGCGGAGTGGAAATGCGATCGTGGTGCGGGGTCGGCGGTGGCGGAGTCTGCGGTGGTGGGGGCGTGAACGGTTGCGTCTGAGCGGTCAATGCGCTGCCGAGAGCGGCCGCGAACGCGCGACAGTTCGGAAATCGGTCGGCGGGGTTGCGCGCAAATGCCCGCGCGAACACATGGTCGGTGGCGGCCAGGTCGGGCCGCAGTTGCGAGACCGGCGTGATCGCACCGCGGACGTGCGCCATGACCACGGCCGACGGTGTGCTGCCCACCAGTGGCGGCTGCCCGGTCAGCAGCGCGTACGCCGTTGCGGCTAGTGAGTACTGATCCGCGGCGGGTGTTGCCTCGCCGCCGTCGATCACCTCGGGCGCGGAGTACGCGAGTGTGCCGATGAAGCCCTGGGTGCCGGTCAGTCCCGCCGTGTTGGCAAGTTTCGCGATTCCGAAGTCGAGCACCACGGTGCGTTCGATGGCACCCCCGCCATGTTCGATCCCGCCATGTTCGACCCCGCCGGGTTCCCGGGTCACGATGATGTTGGCGGGCTTGATGTCTCGATGGATCACCCGGTGCCGGTGCGCGTAGTCGAGCGCGTCGGCCACCTGGCCGACGACCTGGGCGACCTCGGCGGGCCGGAGACGCTCGGCCGAAAGATCCCGCCCTTCGATGTAGCTCATCGAAAACCACGGCGCCCCGTTGTCGATGCCGTACTGGTGGACCGTGATGATGCTCGGATGGTTCAGCTTGGCGGCGGTTCTGGCCTCGTTGGTGAAACGCTGCTGGAAGCTCGGGTCGCCCGCGCCTGCGATCGAGATGACCTTCAGTGCCTCACGTCGTTCCAGCGACGGGTTGTCGACGAGATACACCGCGCCCATGCCACCCTGACCCAGCTGCGAGAGAACGCGATAGCCGGCGATCTGACTTCCGGGACTCAGCGCCACCTCGATCTCCCTGGTCAAGTGGGTGGGGACGAGAGGGACGATACCGAATGGCCTGATGATCGTGGTGCTGACTCATTCAGTTGGTCAGGGTGGGACGGACTGGACGATCTTTGGGTGCCGAGGAGGTCGGTGCGGTCGCAGGCGCCATGGCAGAATGCTGGCTGTGACCGAAGAAACCGTGACCGAAGAAGCCGGCGCCGACAAGTCCGGCAAGAAGCGCTACGTCGACAACGGCTGGCCGTTCGCGGACGGCGAGCACGCAGTCTCCGAGTTCGCGACCAACATCTCGGGTGCGCTGTCGCCGTTCGGTGACGTCGAGTTCCCGCTGCCGCAGGACGAGCTGCCGTTCGTGCAGGCCAAGACGGTCATCAACCGCTGATCTGATGTCGTCGGCCAGTTCCGCCGACCGCGACCCGGGCCTCACCCACATCGACGAGTCGGGGACGGCCCGGATGGTCGACGTGGGCGGCAAGAAGAGCACCAACAGGCGTGCTGTGGCCGGTGGGACGTTCTGCACCACGGCCGAGGTCATCGACCTGCTCAGTCAGGCCAAACTGCCCAAGGGCGACGTCCTTGCCACTGCCCGCATCGCGGGCATCATGGCGGCCAAACGCACGTCCGAGCTGATCCCGCTGTGCCACCAGCTGGCGTTATCCGCGGTGGAGATCGACTTCGTCATCGGCGACGATCGGATCGAGGTCACCGCTACGGCCTCGACGTCGGGCCAGACGGGAGTCGAGATGGAAGCGTTGACCGCCGTCGCTGTCACCGGCCTCACCCTGCACGACATGGTGAAGGCCGTCGACCGCCGCGCGCACATGGACAACATCCGCCTGCTGGAGAAGACCGGTGGCAAGTCGGGCACCTGGCGGCGGGACGACGATGTCTGACGACGCCGCACCCGGCCGTGAACTGCGCGCCTGGATCGTGGTCGCGTCGACGCGGGCCGGTCGCGGCCAATACCTGGATCGGTCCGGGCCGATCATCGCCGAATGGCTGACTGCGCAGGGATTTGTGGTTGACGAGCACATCGTCGTCGCGGACGGGCCACCGGTCGGCGAGGCGATCCGAGCGGCCCTATACGCCGACGCACACCTCGTGATCACCACCGGCGGAACGGGTCTCACCCCGACCGACCGGACTCCCGAGGAGACCCGGCAACTGCTCGACTTCGAGATTCCGGGTCTCGCCGATGCCATCCGCGCCGCGGGCCTGCCGGCCGTTCCGACGGCTGTGCTGTCGCGAGGAACAGCGGGCGTGGCCGGCTCGTCCCTCGTGGTGAACCTGCCCGGCTCCACCGGTGGTGTCCGGGACGGCCTGGAGGTGCTGGCCGGCGTCGTGCACCACGCCATCGACCAGATTCACGGCGGTGACCACCGGTGAGTTCGCCGCAGATCCGCACGGCCGTCGCCGAATCATCCATTGATTTGGTCGAACATGAGGCGTGGGTCGCCGACGCCGCGGGCGGACGGGCCGGAGCCATCGTCGGATTCGTGGGTGCGGTGCGCGACCACGACGGCGGTAGGGGAGTGACGGCGCTCTCGTATTCGTCGCATCCCACCGCGCCGAACGTGCTCGATGAAGTGGTCGGCGAGATCGTCAAAGATGCTCAGGTGCGTGCGGTTGCGGTGTCGCACCGCGTTGGCGACCTCGTGGTCGGCGACGCCGCGTTCATCGTGGCGGTCGCGGCCGATCATCGTCGCGCCGCCTTCGAGATCTGCGCGCGCCTGGTCGACGAGGTGAAGGCCCGACTGCCGGTCTGGAAACATCAGTTCTTTGTCGACGGCAGCGACGAATGGGTCGGGTCGGCCTGATTCGCGGATCGCTGACCCGAAGAGTTCGGTGACCAGCCTTCTGACCTGGGTAAACACGATACTGTCGTGCCCGCAAAATCTCGGGGAAGAAGTTTCTTCCCCGAGGTTCACAGTCGTCCCCTACAAATTTCGGGGGGAAGACACCAAGGGTCGGGGACGAAGTTTCTTCCCCGACTTTTTGTGGGCGCATGTTCCTGGCGTCGCCGTCGGCGGAACGCGGCGACCGGCAATCGGTGACTGAGATCGGGCCCGTCAGCGTCCGCTTCTGGGATATACCCGGAGGACCACCGTCAGGGGCCCGATCCTGGCCACCGGCCCAACCGCCAACCCTTCCCGCCTCCACGATCGTCGGCAACGCCGACGGAGGGACGCTGACTCGAAGGCGAGTCGCCCGACACCCGCTGAACTGGGGAAATGCGTCTGGTCGTGCTCGCAAAATCTAGGGGAAGAACTTCTTCCCCGAGGTTCGTAGTCGTCCGCGAGAATTTTCTGGGGGAGGACTCCAAGACCAGGGGAAGAAGTTCCTTCCCCTACTTTTTCGGGCTCGCGAGGAGCTTCGTCGCCACCCCGCGACCGTCGATGAGAAATGGAAAAGGGCCCCGCACGGATCAGTCATCGTGCGGGGCCCTTCGACAAGGGGCCCGGGTGGGCGGATCGTCAGACGATCAGGGCACCGGAATCAGGTGCTTGTTCTGGTTGAACAGCTTGATCTGCTCGGGGCTCAGCTGGACGCCGGTGCCCTTGGCAGCGGCCCACATCTGCTTGACCTCGGGACGCACGTTGGCGGCGTCGAGCGAGCTGTCGACCTGGTTGGCGACATCGCCGGTGGTCTTCGCGTCGGGCGCGCTGGAGAGGTTGAACTCCGGGGTCTTGGGCTTCGGCTTCGGCGCGTTGAGGTTCGGGGTGTCGGTCGGCGCGGTGCGCGGGGTCGGACCCGACAGCGGGCCACCGCAGCTCGGCCATGCGCCCTTGCCCTGGCCGGCGAGCACGCGCTCGGCGACGACGATCTGCTGCTCGCGGGTGGCCTGGTCGGCGGTCGGTGCGAACTGGGTTCCGCCGTGGCCGGCCCAGGTGCTCGGGCTGAACTGCAGGCCGCCGTGGTAGCCGTTGCCGGTGTTGATGGCCCAGTTGCCGCCCGACTCGCACTGGGCGACCTGGTTCCACTCGGCGTCGGTGGCCGCGCTGGCCGAACCGGTGCCCATGAGTGCGGCGCCACCGCCCAGAACCGCTCCGGTGAGAGCGACCTTGGCGAGAGTCTTGGTGGTCGTGTTGGTCGTCTGCTTGCGATGACGTCCGGACATGAATCGAATTCCTCTCTCCACGCGCCTACGAAGTCAGCTGTCGGGTTCGAGCGAGAGGCTGCTCGGTCCCGGGGCCTGACTGCTGCCCCGTGGACTTAACCCCAAGGACATCCGCGTGGATGCCCGGTCTCAGGGGATGAGGGTGGGTCCCCCGTCCTCGCTCCTAGAAATCTGTTTCTTGGTCCGTCTCGTCAGCGGAGCGAGGCTCGGCGCGGCCGACGGGACGTTATCGTTCTGTTTGCTTTGTCGTGACCCCCCGTGGGCGGTCGTCTCGTACAGTACGTCGTTCATTCGGTCGAATCACACGTCTCGGTAAAGCTGAATTCGGTGTCGAATTCGGGACTTTCGGCCCGAAATTGGTGTCATTGCAGTTCACGGCGCTAGTGGTCGTCTCGTGTCCTACTCGTTACCCTACCGTTATGTGAGCAAGGTCACATCGCAAATGTGGCCTCAGCCACCGGCAAACGGGGGCAGGACGTCGATGACTTCGCACGTGCCCAATCGTCGAGCACGGTCGCACAGTGCGACCTCGTCACGCAGATAGGAGCAGCGCTGCAGTACCGGAGCGAGAGAAGGCTTCTCGGCCGCGAGCAACCGCTCCAGATCGCCGAGCGTGGCGTCGGCGTCGATCTCGACGACGTCGTGCTCGGTCCCCGACGCCGCGCGCGCGGCAGCGAAGTAGCGGACGGTCAGGCGCATCGGGCGATCAACCGCCGATCGCCGACATCGGCCGCGACGGCTGGCGGAAGCCGGCGGTGTTGACCGAGTGCCCGGCGGCCTTGGCCCAGGCGTTGGCACGCCAGCTGTCGGCGATCGCTGCATCGATCTCGTGGTCGGGGAGTGTCCGCAGTGCGGAGCGCAGATCGGTCTCGGTCTCGGCGAACAGGCAGTTGCGCAGAGACCCGTCCGCGGTGAGGCGAGTCCGGTCACAATCCCCACAGAACGGCCGCGTCACCGACGCGATCACGCCGACCCGGGCCGGTTTTCCCGAGGCGGTCCGCCGGCCCCCGACGATCCACGTGGCCGCCGGTGCGCTGCCGCGGGGCGCCGGGTCGTCGTGCAGGTCGAACGTGCCCCTCAGCGTGGCGAGGATCTCGTCGGCCGTCACCATTTGTCCACGGACCCAGGCGTGGTCGGCGTCGAGCGGCATCTGCTCGATGATGCGTAGCTCGTAGCCGTGGCGCAGGCAGTACTCGAGCAGGTCGGGCAACCGGGCGAGATCGGTGTGGTCGGCGAGCACCGCGTTCACCTTCACAGGGTCGAGTCCGGCGGCGTGCGCGGCGGCCAGGCCGGCGAGGACGTCGTCGAGCCGGTCGCGCCGGGTGATCTCGGCGAAGCGCTGCGCATCGACGGTGTCGAGGGAGACGTTGATACGGCTCAGTCCGGCGTCGACGAGTCCTTGGGCGCGCCGGGTCAGCCCGAGCCCGTTGGTGGTCATCGCGATCTCGGGTCGCTGCGGCAACCCGGCGACCCGCGCGATGATCTCTTCGAGGTCGCGGCGCAGCAGCGGCTCACCGCCGGTGAATCGGATCCGCTCGATCCCGAGGTCGCGCACGGCGACGGTGAGGATGCGCACCATCTCCTCGGTGGTCAGGACGTCGGCGGTATCCATCCAGTCCAGGCCCTCGGCGGGCATGCAGTAGGTGCACCGCAGGTTGCACCGGTCGGTAACCGACACCCGCAGATCACGAGCCACGCGGCCGAATGTGTCCACGAGCGGGCCGTCGACCGGGGCGGGCTCGCGCGGGTTCCACGTCGCGGGCTGCGCCACCCGACGCGTAGGTAACCCCAGCGCGACCGCGGTCATCAGTCGCCTCTACGGGCTTCCAGCGCGCGGAAAGTGCTGGCGTGGAACACAAGTGGCTCGACGGTCGGGTCGGCTCGCAGGGTCTCGATCTCGAGCAGGACGACGGTGTGGTCGCCCGCCTGGATCTCGTTGTGGATGGTGCAGGACAAGTGGGCGGCCGCGTCCGGTACGAAGACGGCGCCGTTGTCGGCGAGCAGCGGGGTGATCCCGTCGAAGCGATGTTCGGCGGCGCCGGCGAGCTGACGGCACAGCAGCGACTGGTCGCCGGCAAAGACGCTGACCCCCACCGCGTGTGCCCCGCGCAACCGCGGCCACGTGCTCGACGTGTTCTGCACACAGACCGAGACGAGCGGTGGATCGAGCGACACCGTGGTGAACGAGCTCGCGGCCATTCCGATCAGTTCGCGCGAATCTGCGTCGGCCGGGTCCTGCGCGCACACCGCGACCACACCGGAGGGGAAACAACTGTAGGCGGCGCGTAGGGCGGCGGCGTCCGACGCGGGCGCCAGATCCGGGCCGATGTGCTGTGTGACGGTCACGGTCTCACCTCACCCTTCGCCCGGAACGCAGCGCGGCCACCAGGCCGAGGACAAAACCGAGCGGTGCGCACATCGTCAGCAGGTAGACGGCGGTGGGTGCCGTGGATCCGTCGGCCACCAGAGGTGTCACGAACAGGGCCACGACGGCCAGCACGCCGATGACGAAAACCACCCCGGCGATCGCGACCAGGCGTGGTGATCCAGCACGTTGCATACCTCCACGGTAATGCACTGCAACCGCGATCCGACGTCGAGCGGTACGCGCACCGGTAATGCCCGTGACGGCCCGATCTCCGGTTGGCTACCATGGACAAACCAGACGCCTTGCTCATCGGTCCGAGCTTGTTCTTGTGAGGATGGGTGACGGCGTCTTTTGTTGTGACAGATCCGATCAGATGAAGGTGAGCACGGTGCCGACCGGCAAGGTGAAGTGGTACGACGCGGACAAGGGCTTCGGATTCCTCGCGCAGGACGAGGGCGAGGACGTCTACGTCCGCTCCTCGGCGTTGCCCGAGGGTGTCGAGGGCCTCAAACCGGGCCAGCGTGTCGAATTCGGCATGGCTGCGGGACGGCGTGGGCCGCAGGCGCTCAGCGTGAAGGTTCTCGAGCCGGCGCCGAGCGTCGCCAAGAACACGCGAGAGGCAGTGCGCAAGGAGACCAAGCGGCACAGTCCCGACGAACTGCACGGCATGGTCGCCGATCTGATCACCCTGCTCGAAGCCAAGGTGCAACCGGACCTGCGCAAGGGCCGCTACCCCGACCGCAAGACGGCGCAGCGGATCTCCGAAGTGGTACGCGCGGTCGCCCGCGAACTCGAGCACTGACTCGAAGCGTTCGGTGAGCGACGCTGTGAACTGGGGAGATACGTCGGCGTCCTGCCGCAAAATCTAGGGGAAGAAACTTCTTCCCCGGGGTTCGTAGTCGTCCGCGGGAAATTTCTGGGGGAGGACTCCAAGGCCCGGGGAAGAAGTTTCTTCCCCTACTTTTTGTGGGCACGGTGACTGCGATCGGACCGCCGCTTTTCAGACCTGCGGGATGACGTAGTCCTGCGGCTTGGTGTCGATGGCGAAGGTGCCACGCGCGGTGTCGATCGTGCCGTCGGGCCCGACGAGTGCCGACGGCAGATTGACCGTCAGACCGATCAGCACCCGGTCCGCCTGTGATCGCAGCATCACCGTGAAGGTCGTGCCGGATTGAAAGGTGCCCTCGTCCTCGATGAGACCCTTCGGCGTCGAATACAGGCGGGTTAGCGCCCAGGGGCCCTCCGCGATGTCGCCAGACACCGACAACGCGGCCGTCGAACCGATCGGCACCGCGACCTGTGGGGTCGGCGACTGGGGCGCGGAGAGCGGCGGGTCGCAGTGCCGGACGAAGATGTCGCACCAACGCACCGGTTCGATTTGGTGGAGATCGCCATCGACGCTCAGGTGCAGATACGGCACGTGCTCCTCGGGTGCGTCACGCACCAGGAGGAACACCGACACCCCGACGACCGCGACGAACGCGACCGCTACCGCGGCGATGATCGAGACGGCCTTCTTCTCACCACTGCTCAGATTCATAACGCTCAAATGGTCTCAGCGGTATTCGCCGTGGTTCGCGCGGGGGTGGGTCCCCGGCGCACTGGGGTGCGGCCGGGTCGGTGCGGCACCGGGTCCGGAGGCGCGCTCGGTGCGCGGATGTGCGCGCACTCGTTCGGTGTTGGCCGCGGCGAAGGCCATCGTCGGCATCGCGTGATCCGGTCGGCGGCCGCCGAGCCCCGGCACCAGCGACGACCCGCGCATCGTCATGATCGTCTGCAACAGCCCGATCCCGAGCAGCACCGACACGACGGTGAACCCGAGCCACAGATACGGCGGCAGCAGTACTCCCAGCGAGGCGCCGAACACCCACGACAACTGGAGGACGGTTTCGGACCGGCCGAACGCCGACGCGCGCGACTCGTCGGGCAGGTCGTCCTGGATGGACGAGTCGAGGCATACCTTGCCGATCGCGCTGGTGCCGGACGCGACCAGCGCGGCCAGGCACGCGGCCGGCACGTTGCCGAAGATCGCGGCGAGCACTGCGACGACGAAGCACGCCGCGGTCGACCACACCACGATCATCGGTGGGTTCTTCAACTCCAGCCGAGTGCCGACACCGTTGCCGATCGCGTTTCCCACACCCGCCGCCGCACCGACCGCGCCGATCAGGAGCAGCTGGGTGAGCCCGCCCTCGTCGGGGTTTGCCGTCTGCTGCGCCTTGGCGTAGAACGCGATGAACAGGGTGAGGAATCCGGTCAGGATGCGGATGGTGCCGTTACCCCACAAGCCGGCGACGACCTTGCGGCCCAGCGGTTGCCGCATCTTCGCGGCGAGTCCCTTGGCACCGTCCTTGGCGCTGCCCAGCACACTCTCGTGCTCGGGGACCGTCGAGCGTGCGGGTTCGCCGTGATAGGTGAAGGTCGTCGGGATCTCGCCCTCGGTGACCTCGACCCAGGACGGGATGCGCATGCACAGGTAGGCGCCGGCGGCCGCGACGATCGCCAGCCACAGCATCGCGCCGGGGAGATGGAACGGCAATGCCTTGGCGAGGACCACCTCGATCAGGGCCGCGATCGCACCGCCGATGATGGTGCCGCCGACCAGACCGAACATCGTCAGGCGTGAATTCACTCGCGGCAGGTCGATGGTCGGCGGGACCACGCGTGGCGTGACCGCGGATTTGAGCACCCCGAACGATTTCGACAGCACCAGCAGACCCAGTGCGCACGGGTAGAGGACCCAGGGGTCGTAGTTGAGTTGCCCGGCGGCCTCGTCCCAGCTGACGTTGGCCATGATCAGCAGGGCAAGCACGACGCGCAGCCCGAAGGTCGTCGCCATCGCGATGCGTCGTCCTCGCTGCAACCGGTCGAGCAGCGGCCCGATCAACGGCGCGATCAACGCGAAGGGCGCGATCGTCAGCGCCAGATAGAGCCCGACGCTGACCTTGGACTCACCGGACGCGGCAGCGAAGAAGAGCGTGTTCGCCAGGGCCACGGCCATCGCCGCGTCGACCGCGAAGTTCGCGATCACCGGGAGCGTCAGCGCGGTGAGCCCCGACTGGTCGGCGCCGTCGGCGGTCGCGGCCCGCTGGATCTTGTCGATGCCGCGACCGGTCAGTTCGCGTCCGCGCAACGCCGCCACGCGCACCACGGTGAGCTTCTTGGGCATCCGGACGTTGTCCGGGGAGGTCGGCATCGCACGGGTGCCGGACCTGCCGTCATTCAATTGGTCGGTGGCATCCTGCTCGTCCAGCGGTGGCAGGTGGGGATTGTGGGTCGGTGGCGGCAGGTAGGCGTTCTGCCCGCGTGGGCCGGGAGCGGGGCGTCCGGGGCCGCCGGGCGTCGGCGGACCAAAACCGGGCGCCGGGCGCCGCGCTCGACGAGTGGTTTCCTGCGCCGGATAGTTGGCCGTACCAGGGTGATCGGCGCGGGGATCGGCTCGGGGGCGATCGCTTCTGCCGTTGTCGGGGCCGTAATACTGCGGCTGGGCACGGCGAGGATCATCGGCCGGTCGGTACTGGGGGTTCGCCGGACCGCCGGGGGCCCCGCGCCCCTCGTCATGTTGTCGGGAACTCGGTCGGTGCACTCCTCGATTCTTCCTCATCCGGGGCCCTGCCCGCTTGAAGCGGGCCGCCCGTGTACGACACCCGCATGGTGTTGCACACTGGAGAGGTGAGCGAACCCAGTGACATCGATCGAATCGGCGACACCTCGCCCCGGCTGTTGGACGCCGTTGATGTCGCCCGTGATGCGCTGATCGACGACGGTCAGCACCCGGGACCGCATCGTCGAAGCGTGGCCGAAGGTGACTGGGCGGCCGCTCACTACTTCGACGCCGACCTCGCCGGCTACCGCGGATGGCAGTGGTGTGTGGTGCTAGCGGGCGCGCCGGGCACCGACGAGATCACGGTGAGCGAGCTCGTGTTGCTACCGGGTGACGGGGCGCTGCTCGCCCCGGCCTGGGTGCCGTGGGCCGACCGCATCAGCACGGGAGACCTCGCGGCCGGCGACCTGTTGGCCGCCGAACCCGACGACCCGCGTTTGGTGCCCAATCAGATCGACACCGGCGACGAATTCCGGTTCTCCTCCGACGAGCCCGACCCGGACGAGGTCGGGCAGGTCGACGGCGAGATCGGACTGGGCCGTCGGCGCCTGCTGAGCCGCGATGGCCGCGACGACGCCGCACAGCGTTGGTACGACGGTGATTTCGGCCCGGCGTCGGAGATGGCGCGAGCTGCGCAGTTCTCGTGCTGCAGTTGCGGCTTCTACATTCCGCTGAGTGGCGCGCTGCACGCCGCCTTCGGTGCCTGTGCAAACGAGTACGCCGCCGACGGCCGGGTGGTCTCCGCGGAATACGGATGTGGGGCGCATTCGGACGTGCCGCCACCCAAGGGCGGCGAGGGATCGCCTGCCTACGACGCCTACGACGACGGCGCGCTCGAGATCGTCGCCGCGGCGCAGAGCCTGCCGACCGGTTGAACCCCGCCGCCGCGCCGGACCCGTTCGACACCGCCGCCGTGCGCGCGGCAACCCTGGAATCCTGGCGGTCGTCTCCGACGCGACTCGCCGAGGACATCGCGGCCGAGACCGATCTGGTGACGGTCGGATACCGCGACCGACTCCTGACCGAACTCGCGGCCAACGCCGCGGACGCGGCCGCGGTCGCCGGTGAGCCGGGAGAGTTGGCGGTGTGGCTGTCCGGGCGCGAACTGCACGTCGCCAACACCGGGGCGCCGCTGACCGTCGAAGGAGTGCGGTCGTTGTCGGCGTTGCGGGTGTCCGCGAAGCCGACAACCGCAGTGGCGGAAAGGAATTCGAGACAGGTCGGCCGATTCGGGGTGGGTTTCACGGCGACCGCGGTGGTGGCCGACCGGGTCGAGATGCGGTCGACGACCGGGTCGGTGGTCTTCGACCGTGCGCTGACCGAGGAGGTCATTCGTGAAGCCGGAGCGCGGCTGGCCGATTCGGTGGAGGTTCCTCTCCTTCGATTGCCGTGGCCGTCGGATGTTCGGCCGCGCAAGGGATTCGATACCGAAGTTGTCCTCTACCTCCGCGACGGTTCGGACAACCTCGTCGCGCCGATGATCAGCGAGGCGTCCGACTTGCTTCTGGAACTGCCTTCTCTGCAGCGAATCTCGGTGGGGGAAGTGGAGTTCGGGGTAGATCGGCACCGTCTGCCCGAGTTGTCGTCGGACGGGGCGGTCGTGACCCGCATCGCCCCGACCCGGGACGGCGTGCAGTCGGCGGCCTGGCTGCAGGTTGCGACCGGTACGACCCGTTGGCTCGCCCCGGTCGACGGCCCAACCGTTGCGGGGCATGACGTTCTGCGGGCGCCCACCCCGACGGGTATCGAACTGAGTTTGCCGTGCCGGCTGATTGCGGACCTACCACTCACTCCGGACCGCCGTAACCTGCACCCGAGTGCCGATATCGCCTCTGCGGCTGTGGGTTACGCCGATCTGATCAGACTCTTCGGGCCGCGCCGCCGACTGCGGCTGGTACCCGAGCCGCACCTCGCGCGTAACCGCGACGATGCGCGCCTCATCGACGCGGTGCTCGCGGACCTGCGTCGAACGTCGTGGTTGCCTGCCGCCGATGGTGCCGATCTGGTTCCATCGAGATCAGTCGTACTGGTCGGACTCACCGCCGAACTCGCCGACGTGCTCGGCGACCTGTTCGGCGACCTCGTCCACCCCGACATCTCCGACGCGGGAAGCACATCGGTGCTGGGTCGGCTCGGCGTCGTCGAACTGGGGTTGGCCGGACTGGCCGATCGGCTGACGGGCGTCGAGCGTCCGTCGCAGTGGTGGCAGCGCCTGTATGCGGCGCTCGCCCCGCTGGTGGGTACCGGCCGTGAGGTGGAAGAGATTGCCGCGCTGCCGGTTCCGCGGTCAGACGGGCGAATGGCGGTCGGTGCGCGCGGTTTGTTTGTCTCCGATCGGATCACCGGCGCGGCGCGATGGCTGCCGATGGTCGATCGGCAAGCGCGTCACCCACTCGTCGAACGTATGGGTGCCCAAGAACTGACCGTCGAACAGGCGTTGTCGGATCCCGCTCTGCGGCAGCTGATCGAGGACGCGGACCTCGACTCCGACGGCGGGCTCGCGGATGAAGTACTCGCGCTGGTCGCGGCCGATCCCGACGCCGCCCTTCCGGCTTGGCTTGCGCAACTGCCGCTGCCCGACGCCGATGGTGAGTGGCGCCCTGCCGACGAACTGCTATTGCCCGACAGTCCTCTCGGAGCCGTCCTCGTCGACGACCATCCCTTCGGGGTGGTGGATCGCGAGCTGACGCAGCGCCACGGTGCGTCGACGTTGCGCAGGGTCGGGGTGGGCTGGGGATTCCTTGTGGTCTCCGACGAACTCCCCACCGCCCCCGACCACGACCTTCCCGACGAGGAGATGTGGTGGGATTCGCTGACCGAGCTGCCGGAAAGCCTCTCTGCGGTAGGTGATCTGGACCTCGTCGATGAGCAGCGCTGGGCGGCGGCGTTGACGCTGCTCGCCGACGACGAGGAGATCGTCGAGCTGCTGGGTGATCGAGACGGGTACACGGCGTGGTGGTTGCGGCGGTTCGCGATCATCGACGGCCACCCGCTCGGCGATTACCGTGCGCCCTCCGACGAGACTCTCGTCGGGGTTCTGGATCCGCTCGATCACCCACAGGCCGACGCCGTCGCCGGCGCGCTCGCCGAACTTCCGCCCGCGTCCGCGGCGGAGGCGTCGCGACTCCTCGACCGCCTCGGCGACCCCGACCGCGAGGTGAGTGCCGGTGTCGCGGTGTCGGTCCACGCGTCGATCGTCGGCGCGTGTCGGTCCGGGGTGATCGACCCAGCCGACATCGACCTGCCCGACCGGGTGCGCACACTGGCTGCAACGGCGGTCGCCGACGCGGTTGTTCTCGACAAACCGTATCTGCTGCAGATGGTTTCGGGAGAATCTGTGGTCTTGGCCGGAACAGCGGCCGAGGCTGCAGACGCCGAGACACTCGGCGTCGTGCTGGACTTGCCGCTCGCATCGGAGGCTTTCGCCGCCGAGATCCGGGATCCGGGTGATGCCGTGACGTGGTCGCATCCCGAGGCGGTGCGGTTTGCCGCTCAGCGGGGTGTCGAGGTGCGACACGGTGAGGTGCGAGTGCACGACGAGTTGTGGGTGACGTTGCGCCGCAACGATTCTGTGATCGAGTCGCGCGTGGGATGGTGGATCGACCATCAGGGCGTCACCCACCTCGAGCGCGCCGGCCATTGACCCAGGTACCGCTGCCTGAGGTGCTCGAGGCGCTAGCCCGTTTTCCGCTGCCTGAGGTGCTCGAGGCGCTAGCCGAGAGCCTCGAAGGCCCAGGTGCGCTTGCGATGTCATCTCACCAGGGCGAAGCCCGCACCCTTCGAGACGCTCGCAAGTTCGCTCCTCAGGGCGGCGCCTCACCCGTCGGGAGGGGGCTCTCGCACCCAGCCGGCGGGGTGGGTCAGTCCGCGTCGATCCCCGCAGTGAGGATCGACGCGAGTTGGCGGTACGCGGCGGCGTGGTCGAGCCCGGTCGCCGTCGCGACCTCGCCGCGCTGGATGCGCGTCATCATCGACGCTGCGAGATCGGCGGCAAAGACGGGGTCGACATCGCGGAAAACGCCTGCGGCCGCACCGTCGGCGATCAGTTCACCCACGCGTCGAGCTGCCGCCTCGGTGTTCATCTCGTACAGCGCCCGCGTCGGCGCGAACGCGTCCAGATCCCGCATGAACGCGGCCGACGCAGGTGCGAGCGCATCCTTGACCGCAAGTAGGTACGTGATGACGCGCTCGCGGGGATTGTCGACGGCAGCCACGCGCTGCTCGACCTCAGTCGTCGCTTCGCGAAAGAAGTGGGTCACCGCCATGGTCGCGAGCTGTTCCTTGCTGTCGGCGAGGGTATAGAGCGTCGATTTGGAGCAGCGCAACTGCGCCGCGATGTCGGATATGGCCAGATGAGCGAAGCCGTCGCGCAGGAAGAGTGTGACCATCGCGTCGAACAGCGCCGCACGACGACGAGTCGCGAATGCGGAGGACGTCATTGGATACCCCCTGTCCTTTCGGTTGCCCGGCGACCTCATAGTACTGTAGACAGTACTTGAGTACTATTTCAGTTTCTTGTTGGAGGTATCAATGCCGGTCGAACGACTGCTTCCCAGCGACGAGGCACGTGACCTGATCGCGCTGGTTCGCGACGTCGCCGACAAGCGGATGGCGCCGATCGTCGACGATCACGAGAAGGCACAGACCTACCCTGACGGCTTGTTCGCCGAACTGGGTGCCGCCGGCCTGCTCGGGTTGCCATACCCGGTGGAGTGGGATGGCGGCGGTCAACCCTATGAGGTGTACCTGCAGGTACTCGAGGAACTGGGTGCCCGATGGGCAGCCGTCGCCGTCGCGGTGAGTGTGCACGGTTTGGCGTGTCACCCACTGATGAACTTCGGTACCGACGAGCAGAAGCAACGCTGGCTGCCCGATCTGCTGAACGGCCGGCTGGTGGGTGCTTACAGTTTGTCGGAGCCACAGGCCGGATCGGATGCGGCAGCACTCAATTGCCGAGCCACCGCCGTCGAGGACGGATACCGAATCAACGGGTCCAAGGCGTGGATCACTCATGGCGGGATCGCCGACGTGTACAACCTCTTTGCCCGCACAGGCGAAGGGTCCAAAGGGATTTCGTGCTTCTTGGTTGCACGCGACACGGCAGGGCTCAGCTTCGGCAAGCCCGAGGACAAGATGGGTCTGCACGCTGTGCCGACGACCGCGGCCAACTACGACGACGCGCTGATCGACTCCGACCGACTGATCGGCTCCGAGGGTCAGGGGCTACCGATCGCGTTCTCCGCGTTGGACTCCGGGCGTCTGGGCATTGCTGCCGTCGCGACCGGTCTTGCGCAGGCGGCGCTCGACGCGGCGGTCGAGTATGCCCAAGAGCGAACAACGTTCGGTCGCAAGATCATCGACCACCAGGGGCTGTCCTTCGTGCTGGCCGACATGGCGGCGGCGGTGGATTCTGCGCGGGCGACCTACCTCGACGCAGCCCGCCGCAGAGACGCTGGAATGCAGTACTCGCGCGCCGCCGCAACAGCCAAACTCGTCGCCACCGACGCGGCAATGAAGGTGACGACCGACGCGGTGCAGGTCTTCGGCGGCTACGGATACACTCGCGACTTCCCCGTGGAGCGGTACATGCGCGAGGCCAAGATCACCCAGATCTTCGAGGGCACCAACCAGATTCAGCGACTCGTGATCGGACGTGCGCTCGCCGGCTGAGGACTGGTGCGCGCCTTGTCGGGAGGGTGCCATCCGCTGCCCGCGTGCGAGGAGTTGCCATCCGCTGCCTGAGGTGTGACGAGCGCTAGCGAGGAGCCTCGAAGGCCGGGCGAGATGACACCGTCGTCTCACCAGCCCTTCGAGGCTCGCTCCGCTCGCACCTCAGGGAGCGGGGGGAGGGGGAGGCGCTCGGCTGTCGTCTTGAGCACTTCATGTTCGCCTCGTTCACCGAGGATCGTAGAAGAACGCGCGGCGTTCGCGACGTCGGAAGCTGGGTTCACCCAGTCGCACAATCAGTTTCAAGATCGCCGGCACTCGGGCGAACACGGATGCGCGATCGGCGGCGCTGAGTCCCTTCACCATGAACGGTGCCATCCGGAACGTGTCCCGTAGCGACGAACCCTCGCCCATCTTGTCCTCGAAGGCACTCCACTCGGCGGGTGTCATGTGTCGCTGCACGATGGCGATGGCCTCGCCCTCCTCGTGTGCGAGGTGCGCAGACAGCACGTCACGAGTCCGGGCGAGTGCATCCGACAGTTCGGCTCGGACGCCCTCGTCGCCTCCGAATTCGGGGTCGTCGGTGGCCATCCGCAGGAACCCGGCGGTGCACAGTGCCAGCAGAGGGTCGATGACCTCGTGTTCGGCTTCCATGGCGTACAGCACCACCTGCTCGGCGTCGGAACTCCGGCCCAAGAGCAGCGGCCACAGCGTTTCGTCCTCACCGGTGTGATGGTGGTGCAGCATCTCGCTGAACATCGCCCAGCGCTCGGCGAGCGCTCCCCAGGTGTCGAGGTCGTCTACCGGGGTGCGTGGTGCGCACGCCGCGAAATCGGCCAGATCCCGACGGAAGGCGTGGTGCACGACGTACATCATGAACGGGTCGATCGGGCCTTCCGGCGCTGCGGCCTGCCCGGGCAGACGCAACTGGACGGGGTAGGTCTCGTCCGTGGTCTCGATCTGCGACGCGTAGGCGAGGGGGCGGGCGGAGGTGGTCATCGTGGTGGCTTTCTCTGTGCGTGATCGGTGGGTGTTCGGGTTGCTGGGTCAACCATGCGCGTGGTCGCTTGTGGCCCACTTGAGGGCGACTTGAGCCGCAGCGCAGCGGCCCGTGACCTGCGCCGACAGCACCCGGTCAGGGGTGCTGACGGCGCAGTGGTCACTCAGACCGGTTGCAGTTCGCCGTCGGGATCTTCAGTCGCGGTCGGCCGCACGGTCTGCTGTTCGACGGACGGCGTCGGATGGCCATGACCTTCGACGTCGACGTTCGGGAGGATTCGGTCCAGCCAGCCCGGCAGCCACCAGTTGAACCGGCCCAGGAGCGTCATAGTCGCGGGCACCAGGACCATGCGGATGAGCGTCGCGTCGAGCAGCACGGCGGTGGCCATGCCGAGTCCGAGCATCTTGAGGACCACATCGGCTTCGGTGGCGAAGCTCAGGAACACCGCGACCATGATTGCCGCCGCGCTGGTGATGACGCGTCCGGTCCGGGCGAGTCCGCGCACCACGCTGCCCTTGGCGTCGCCGGTTGCCAGCCAGTCCTCCCGGATTCGGGAGAGCAGGAAGACCTCGTAGTCCATCGAGAGTCCGAAGAGAATCGCGAAGATGAGGATCGGCACCCAGCTCGACACGGCGACGGTGTGGTCGAGGCCGAAAAGTTGCATACCCCAACCCCATTGGAACACCGCGGTGATGACTCCGTATGCGGCGACCACCGAGAGAAGGTTCATCAACGCTGCCTTGATCGGCACCGCGATCGACCGGAAGAGAACCATCAGCGCCAGCACCGACGCCGCGACGACGAACCCGATGACCACCCACAGACGTTCCTGGAGTTTGTCCGAGATGTCACTGAAATACGTTGTCGCACCGGTCAGTATCGCGCCCTGGGGAAGGGCCGAACGCACTGCGGCGAGCATCTCCGGCGTACCGTCCGCAGCCGGATCGTAGGCCGAGGTGACGGAGATGACGGCCAGTTCACCGTCTGGGGAGATCGCCGGCGCCGACACCGCGGCCACGCCCGGAATGGATGTGATACGTGCTGTCGCCGAGGCCAGCTCGGCGCCACTGACCGTGTCGGTCGGTGCGACGATCAGGATCTGCGAGTTGGCGCCGGGACCGTACTCGTCGACCAGGATGTCGTGCGCGCGTCGCGTGGTGAGCTCGGTCGACTGGGCGCCGGAGTCCTGCGGCCAGGTGCGCATGCCGAGTGCGGGGACGGCGAGGGTGACCATCACGATCACCGCGAGCAGCCCGAAGGCCACCGGCCGTCGTCCGACAGCGGCCGCCCACCGCGCGCTCAGCGGTTCCCGTCCGGTCGATGCCACGGGAGCGGTTGCGGCACTTGCCTTACGGACCTTGCGGGGCAACATCCGCCGACCGCACAGTCGGCACATCGCCGGAACGACGACCAGGGTGGCGGCCAGCATGGCGATCACCGCGATCGCGGTGGCGAAGCCGAAGGACGAGTAGGTCGCCAGCCCGGCCAGACGCAGCCCCATCAGCGAGATCAACACGGTGAGCGCGGCGAACATCGCCGACCGTCCGGCCGTCGCAACCGCGCGTGCCGCCGACTCCACCGGATCGTGGCCCGCCCGTAGGAATTCCGAGTGCCGGGACACCACGAGCAGGGCGTAGTCGATGCCGACGCCAAGGCCCACCATGGTGGCCACCAAGGGTGCCGACGGACTGACCTCCATGGTGGCGGCGAGCAGCGTGATTGCGGCGGATCCGACAGCGAGTCCGCCGATGGCGGTGAGGATCGGGAGACCCGCGGCAACGACGGAGCCGAGCGCCAGCACCAGAATGAGAAGCGCCAGCGTGATTCCGATGATCTCGGCATGTCCCTTCAGCGGCGCGGCGGCAGTCTCGGGCAATCCGCCGTTCATCTCGACCTGCACACCGGCATCGCGGGTGGGTTGCACGGCCTTCTCGAGCGGCTCGACGTTGCCCATCAACGACCGCTCGGTGACCGGCACGTCGTATCCGACGACGATGATCGCGGTGTCGCGGTCGCTGCTGAACTGCGGTGCGTCGACAGTGGCGACGTGGTCGAGGCCGGCAAGCCGAGCGCGCAGGTCGTCGACGGTGCGCATGTCCAGTGGTCCGTCGTCGTGCAGCACGATGCGTGCGTCGGCGTTGCCGGCGCCGGGAACATGATCGCGGAGCAGATCGATTCCGCGCTGGGATTCGGTGCCCGGCACGTCCCAGTTCTCCTGGGTGGCGCCGCCGAACGCGGTGGCCAGGACCGTGACGAGGACGAGCGCGGCGAGGAAGCCGCCCAATGCGCGGAACGGGTGTGACGCGCAGGCGTGCCCGATCCGGTAGAGCAGGGGAGTCTTCATGAGATTCCTTTCGGGGTGTGGTTTCCCCGATAGGGTGGTCGGCAGGACTTGCGGCGCACTTGTGCTCAACTTGAGTGCCCGTCAAGGCGAGGTTCGCAGACGTACGGGAGAGGAGATGGCGGTGTTCGTCACTCCCACCAACCTCGACGAGACGGTCGCGCGGTGGGTGGTCGACAACCGCTCCGAACCGTGGATCACCGTCGCGCATGTCGTCACGGTCACCGGCAATACGCTCCCGATGGCGCTGGTCACCCTTGCCGTGGTGATCGTCCTCGCCGTGCGTCGGTACACGGTCGACGCGGTGTTCCTCGGTGCCGGCGCGCTGATCGGCTACCTGCTCATGGTGGGGCTCAAGCATCTTTTCCGCCGACCGCGCCCACCCGAGGTGAACCGGCTCGTCGACATCGACACGTTCTCGTTCCCGTCGGGCCACTCGATGATGAGCATGGTGATCTTCGGCCTGTTGGCCATCGTCGCCTACCGGCACGTCGACTGGGTCCGACGACACCGTTGGGTGTTGCTCATCGCTCCGCTGTGGTCGATCGCCATCGGCTGCACCCGAATCTATCTCGGCGTCCACTGGACGACGGACGTGCTCGCTGGCTGGCTGTTGGGTGCTGCCTGGGTGGGTCTGTGCGCACTGGCTCTCGTCTGGTTCGAGTCGTCGCGCAGGGACCTCGACGTGCGGGTCGGCAGGACGGCCACCTGAATTGGTCCGCCCGAAGGATGGCGGGGTTGTCGACGTGCCGCTTTACTTGAACGATGCCGCATCCTGGGCCGGGTTCATCGGACGAATCGCCAGAATCTCCGGGGCAGGAGATGTCCGAGTCGCCGACCGCGATCGAGCCGGTCGCCGATCCGACGGTGATACCGAGCGACCCGGATCAACCGGCGCCCGAAGAATCTCCGACGGTCATGGAGCCGATCGACCGGACCGAGTTGCGCAAGACGGTGCAGCATCGCATCGACTTGCAGAAGGACACGCAGCCGGCACCACCCAGTGCGCCAGGTTCGGCCGCCGCCGGCCCGACGTCCATCGGTGCGACCATGCCCAACGCCATGCCGCCCAACGCCAGCCCCTACCAGGCCACCCAGATGGCGCCGTCCACGCCGTTCCCGGCGATCGCGCCGCAACAGGGCCCGCCACCTGGCATGCCACCACCTGGCTATTGGGGTCCGCAGGGCCCGCCGCCCCAGAAGCGTTCGCGCGCACCGTGGATCGTGTCGGGCATCGTGCTGGTGTGCGTGATCGCCCTCGTCGTCGGCGGTGTGATCTTCTGGCAACAGAAGGAGTCCGACGACGACTTGCCCGAACTCGTCGCCGGACAACTCACCGGGTCCTATCCGAGCGCGCCGAGCAGCGCGGCGTGGACGGTGACTCCGCAGGATGTCGGCGGTAGCTACTTCCAGTCGGTGTTGCCCGAGGCCAACATGTACGGAGCTGTCGGCGCTGTGCACGACGGCGACACACTCGTGACCCTCATCTCGCAGTCTCAGTACGGCGGAACCGACGCCACGCGGAACCTGGTCGGCGTCAACGTGACGACCGGTCAGAACTGGAAACTCAGCGAACTGGTGCGTGCGTGCTCAGACGCCATCGTCGACCACACGATCGCGTGCTATGGATCGTCGAACGTCTACTTCGTCGACACTCGCACCGGTACTGCCACGGCGACGGCCGTCTTGCCGACGAGTCAGCCGTACGGAATCGCCTTCAACGGCCGAGCCGCGTTCGTGCGCCATTTCGACAGCGATGGCTTACACATCACCAAGGTCACACGGTCAGGGACCGAGTGGGAGAAGAGCCTCACCCTCCCCGACGGTTTGCCGACCGGTGACTCGTCACGGTTCACGGCATCCACGTCGCTGGTCGCCTCGGGTGGTGCCAACGTCGTCGTGGTTTCGGCAGATGACGGTCGAGAGATTGTGTCGAAGCCCGGAACCGCCCAGATCACGGCACTGCCCGATGGATCGCTGCTGGCCGTCACGGGCTCGGTGAACTCCGGCTCCCCGAGCAAGGGGCCGGTCCTTCACGTTCGGTCGGATGGTTCGACCACCTCGTTCGAAGGTTCATACTTTGCGATTCCCGAGGTGTCGACGCCGGCGCAACGCGGCTATGTCGCGATCGGCGGCGGATTCACGAGCCTCGACGACAAAACCACCAGGTGGACGTCCTCGGCACTGAGCCAGGATGTCCAGATATTGGTCGCCGACGATCGCGAGACCGTTGTCGTCACACGTGATCAGGGTTCGGGTGCGCAGCTCGTCTCCCTCGACACGACGACGGGAGCGCAGCGCTGGACGCAGCCTGTGAACGGCGTGAGTTATCTGTCGGACGGCCCCGGCGTCGTCGACGGCGAGCGAGTGATCATCGCGAAGAATGGGGGTCTCGCGGCGGTGGACATGGCATCCGGCGCGTCGGTGTGGTCGCTCTCGGCGCCCGCGGTCGGGAGTCGTTCGGATGCGACCGGCAATTCGGCCCCGCGAATCTTTGCGATCGGAGATCGCATCGTCACGGTGACCGCCGATGCCATCACCGCTCTGGCCCCCACCGGCCCACGCGCCATCGTGCCCGGTACCACGCGAGACACGACCAGCGACAACGGTTCCGGCGACGACGAGTACGTGACCGCGTGCGGGAGTCCGCCGGTGTTCACCCCGGAGTCGTTCCGGACGACGAGTGGCGGCCTCGGGGTGCGGATGAAGGTGTCGGCCCAGTGCCCCGGCGGCGATATCCTGTTCGGTCCGCGGACGCGGATCACGATCAAGGACGGCGGCGACCTCGTCGCGTCGGGGAATTTCGACTTCTCCCAAGCGCCCATTGCGGTTCCGTCGCTTGACGACGCCGGGGAGGGCCTCACGATGGAGCTGACCTATCCGCCGGGCTCGTTCTTCCGCCTTCCGGACACGCTGGCCACGCAGTCGGGTTCGGACCGTTTCCTGGTCGATTGCGACAAGGGCCCGACGAACGGACAGCCACCTGCGCTGACGGTGCCGGACGGCGGCGCGAGCGCACCGCCGGTGACCGCGACCGGCCCGGCCCTGCCCGCGGGCACCAACATCACCGCCACGAGCGTCGATGCGTTACGGGTGCAGGCCAATTCGGACCGCGCGTTCATCCTGGCCAACCTGAACAATCGGTGGGTCGCGCAGCTCAGCTCCAAACGTCCGGGGTTGAACGCGGAAGGCCGGATCTGGGACAACCAGGCCATTCTCGACGAGTTCTTGGCCCTGCGCCTGCGGTTCAGCGACGTGCGCCTGCTCTACAGCGACGAGTGGCCGGTGTTCAGTTACAAGGGCTGGTGGGTGACCGTGGCGGCGGCCACCTTCCCGGGGCCCGACCAGGCCAACAACTGGTGTCGGGCACAAGGATTCGACAAGGAGCATTGTTTCGCCAAGCTGGTGAGCAGCACCGCGGGACCCGACGGTTCGACCAGATATTGGTCGTAACGCCCGGCCACTCGACGTCGTCTGCGACACCTACCCCAAGTGGCTGCGGTGGCGACCCGCGCCACGTACGGTCATCGACATGGATTTTTCTCCGTCACCGCGATCGGCAGATCTGACCGAGCGGGTTCGAGCATTCATCGCCGCCGAGGTCGACCCTGTCGAGCCGGACATCCACCGCGACATCGCGAGCCGTCGCGAGGGCGGTGGTGACCCGTGGGTGCCGTCGCCCCTGATCGCCGAACTGCAGGCCAAGGCACGCAAGGAAGGACTGTGGAACCTCTTCCTGCCCGAGGCGCACGCAGGGCAGTACGCAGCTGACTTCGGGACCGACGGTGGCGCCGGGCTGTCGAATGTCGATTACGCTCCGCTCGCCGAGGCGATGGGTGCATCGACGCTCGGTCCGTTGGTCTTCAACTGCAGCGCACCCGACACCGGGAACATGGAGGTGCTGCTGCGTTACGGCACCGCCGAGCAGCGGTCGCAGTGGTTGGAACCGTTGTTGCGCGCCGACATTCGCAGCGCCTTCTGCATGACCGAGCCGGGCGTCGCCAGTTCGGATGCCACCAACATGGCCGCCACGGTGGTGCCCGACGGCGAGGACGTCGTCATCAATGGCATCAAGTGGTTCTCGACAGGCGTCGGACATCCCGATTGCAAAGTACTGATCTTCATGGGCGTCACCGACGCGGAGGCCGATCGGCATGCTCGGCACACCATGGTGCTCATCCCGATCGACGCGCCGGGTGTTCGGGTCGAGCGGATGCTCACCACGATGGGCTACTTCGACGAGCCGTTCGGGCACGGCGAGGTGTCGTTCACCGATGTGCGGGTGCCGGCATCCAACGTCCTGCTCGGGCCCGGTCGGGCCTTCGAGATCGCCCAGGGCCGACTCGGCCCGGGCCGCGTCCATCACTGTATGCGCGCCATCGGGCTTGCCGAACGAGCTCTGGAACTCGGTGTGCGACGCGCGCTTTCGCGCGAGGCATTCGGGCGGCCACTGGCCAAGCTGGGCGGCAACTCCGAACGTATCGCCGATGCCCGTATCGCGATCAACCGGTCGAGGCTGTTGGTCCTGCACGCCGCATGGCTGCTCGACCAGGGCATGGGTCGCGAGGCGCTCTCCGCAGTGAGCGAGATCAAGGTCGAGGTGCCCAACATGGCGCTCGACGTCATCGACCTCGCAATCCAGCTGCACGGCGGCGGCGGACTGACCGACGACTTCCCGCTGGCGGCGGCGTGGGTGGGTGCACGGTCGCTGCGTCTCGCCGACGGGCCCGACGAGGTCCACCGCAGCGTCGTCGCACGCCTGGAACTGGCCAAGTACCGATAGTGAGAGGACAGGACATGGCTGAGGGGGAGAGCGGGGCCACCGCAGTCCGGGCCGAGGACGAGTTCGACGTCGAGCGGGTCGCGTCCTGGCTCGGCGAGAATGCGGGCATCGGCGAAGTACCCGAGGTTCGGCAGTTCTCGGGCGGTGCGTCGAATCTGACCTACCTGCTGCACTATTCGGACCGGGACCTGATCCTGCGCCGTGCACCGCGCGGCACCAAGGCCCGCGGCGCCCACGACATGGGACGGGAGTACCGAATCCAGTCGCGGCTGGGCACAGTGCTGCCCTACATCGCACCGCTGGTGGCCTTCTGCGACGACGACGAGGTGCTCGGTGCGGACTTCTACGTGATGGGCCGCATCGACGGGGTGATCCCGCGTCGGGACTGGCCTGCCGACGTGCCGCTCGACGCCGAGAAGGCCCGACGGTTGTGCCACAACTTCATCGACACGCTCGTCGAACTGCATTCTGTGGATCCGGAGAACGCCGGACTCGCCGACCTCGGCAAGGGTTTCGGCTACGTTCGCCGACAGGTCGACGGCTGGACCACCCGGTTCCGCAACGCGCACACCGACGACGTGCCCGAGTTCGAGGCCGAGATGGCCTGGATCGCCGAGCACCAGCCCGACGACGTGGCGAACTGCGTCATCCACAACGACTACAAACTCGACAACGTCGTCCTCGACAACGCCGACGTCAGCCAGGTGATCGGCATCCTGGATTGGGAGATGGCGACCCTGGGCGATCCGTTGATGGATGTGGCCGGTTCGCTCGCGTACTGGGTCCAGGCCGACGACGACGCCGCGATGCAGGCCATCCGGCGGGTCCCGACCAACCTGCCCGGCATGGTGTCGCGTCGCGAGTTCGTCGAACGGTACTGCGAGCGAATGGGTTTCGACATGACCCCGGATCGCTGGCGCTGGTACGAGGCGTTCGGGCTGTTCCGGGCGGTCGTGATCGCCCAGCAGATCTACTACCGCTACTACCACGGTCAAACCCACAATCCCGCGTTCGCACGGATGGGTGACGCAATCGGACTGCTGGGCTCGCGCATGCGGGCGACGATCGCGGGGGAGTGACTCGGCGAGCCGCCGGACCACTGAAAGTAGCGGAGGTTCTTCCCCTACTTTCTGCCCCTGCTTGTGAGTCGTCCGCGAGAAAATCCGCGGGGAGGACTCCAGGAGTAGGGGACGAGTTTCTTCCCCTACTTTCGGTGCGGCTCAAGGCCGGACGACCACCCGTCCGAGTGAGCGTTGGCATGTCGCGACTTAGAAACCGCGTGTCTGGTCAGAAACCCGATGCGCGCCAGCGGTTTCTGGCCAGGCCTGAGGTTTCTGGCCGCATGCGCGGATTCTTGAGCAGGCTCACGCAATTCCGCCTCCACGATCGCCGACGCCGTCGGCGGGTGGGTCGCTGATCCGAAGAATACTGCTTTCGGCCTGCTGACCTGCGGGAATCTGTACCTGGGAGCCCAGTCAAGTGCACAGTGGATGTGGTCGGGCTGGGGCGTACAGACATCCGACGGGATTGGCGGCGTGTTCCTGTGGTCTCACCGGACGCCCCCGGCCCTTCCCGGCTCCACGACTGCCGACGGCGTCGGCAGTACGAAATCAGCGGTTCTTGTTCACACGCCGCCAACTGCTCGCTATGCTTCATATATGAAACGTGAAGTGAGACCGGTGTGACGGCGACGGCCATCGTGGTCGGGGTGGTGGCCGTCCTCGTCGTACTCGGAGTCCTCGGGCTGCTGGCGCTGTTCGTCTTGTACGGACTGGCGTCGAAGCCCAACCGCTTCGCGGTGCGGGATATGACGCTCGATGACGTCGACGACTACATCGAGCGTCGGGCGGCGTTCGCGATCACCATCGTGGAGACCACGCCGCTGCCGCGCCGCGAGGTCTGGGAGCGCCTGACCGAGGCGCCCTACCTGAGTTCCCTGCCGTTGCTGCGGGGTCCCGAGTGGTCGGTGTCCGGATCTGAGCGCGTCGCGGTCGGGGCGACGCGCACCATGTCCGGCACCGTCCTCTCGGTTTCACAGCGTCTCGCCGATGTCGAAGAGCGGGAGCGGATCGTGCTGATCGGTACCGGTGTGTCGGTGCCCTTCGCCATCAAGAACTTCGCGGAACGCTTCACCCTCACCGATGGCGAACGCCTCAACACGGTCACCGTGACGTGGGAGATCGCCGGTTCACCGAAGTGGGTGGGCTTCCTGCCGTGGCGCTGGGCTGCTCCGCTGATCCGGCCGGTACTCGCGTTTGTCCTGCGGCATATCTTGCGGCTCAAGCCATTCCGGCGTCCAGGGACGACGGCCGGCCGCGCGGGTCAGTCCAGCCCCTCCTGAGCGCCGCGCGCGCCTCGGCGCACACCGGCGCGCTGAACGCCGACGATCGTCGTTCCCAGCAGGCCAACCCCCAGGCCCACCAGGCAGACCGCCAGTGCGCGGTCGCCGCCGGTGCCGGTGGCCCAGACGACCACAGTGGCCACGGCCCAGGCCAGCATCCCGACGACGATCACCGGTTCCGGCGCACGCAACACGCGTGGGAGTTGCGGGATCTGCGCTGCGTCGACCATGCCACCAGGGTAGCTTTCGAGGGTGCCCACCGATTCGTCGAGCGAGCCCACCACACCGTCGAACGCGCCCGGGGCGCTTGACCGGTTCTTCAAGATCTCCGAACGTGGCTCCGCGCTGAATCGCGAGGTCCGCGGCGGCCTCGTCACCTTCTTCACGATGTCCTACATCGTGCTGCTCAACCCGATCATCATCGGCGGTATCCCGGCCACCGACGGCCAGCCCGCGAAGAACGCCGACGTCCTGGGCAACGTGCTGCCGCTGGCGCAGGTCGCCGCGGTGACCGCCCTGGTCGCAGGCGTGATGTCGATCCTGTTCGGTCTGGTTGCCAACTACCCGTTCGCGATTGCGACCGGGCTGGGTATCAACAGCCTGCTCGCCGTCACGATCGCCCCCGAGGTGACGTGGCCCGAGGCCATGGGACTGGTGGTGATCGACGGCATCATCATCGTGCTGCTCGCGGTCACCGGGTTCCGCACGGCGGTGTTCAACGCGATTCCGGCCGAGCTGAAGGCCGCGATCGCCGCCGGCATCGGCGCGTTCATCGCGTTCATCGGCTTCGTGGATGCCGGGTTCGTCACCAAACCCGAGGCAGGCACCACGCCGGTCCAGCTCGGCAGCGAGAACTCGATCACCACCGTTCCGACGTTGATCTTCACGATCGGTGTCTTGGTGATGGGTGTCCTGGTGGTGCGGAAGGTCCCCGGCGGCCTGTTGATCGGGATCGTCATCATGTCGGTGGTGGCGATCATCGCCGAGGCGGTCTTCGATCTCGGTTCATCCCAGGACAATCCCGACGGTTGGAGTCTGTCCATCCCGCAACTACCCGATGGTCTCGGCGGGCTGCCCGATCTCGCGCTCGTCGGCAACGTCGACGTCTTCGGTGCGTTCACACGGATCGGGGTGCTCGCGGCGTCGGTGTTCGTGTTCGCCCTGGTGCTGTCGAACTTCTTCGACGCGATGGGCACGATGACCGGCCTGGGCAAAGAGGCCGGTCTGGCCGATGACAAGGGAAATCTGCCCGGGATCGGTCGGGCGCTGGTGGTCGAGGGCACCGGCGCCATCGTCGGTGGTGCCGCGTCGTCGTCGTCGAACACGGTCTTCGTCGAATCGGCCTCGGGTATCGCCGAGGGCGCGCGGACCGGCCTGGCGAACGTGGTCACCGGTCTGCTGTTCCTGGCCGCCATGTTCCTGACCCCGCTCTACGAGGTGATCCCGCTGGAAGCGGTGACGCCCGCGCTCGTGGTGGTGGGTGCACTCATGATCGGTCAGCTGCGGTCCATCGACTTCACCCGCTTCGACTACGCACTGCCGGCATTCCTGACAGTGGTCGTGATGCCCTACACGTATTCGATCGCCAACGGCATCGGCGTGGGATTCATCAGTTGGGTCGTCATGGCCACCGCTGCGGGCAGGGCACGTTCGGTCCATCCGCTGATGTGGGGGATCGCGGCGATCTTCATCGCCTACTTCGCGAGGGCGCCGATTTCGGATTTGCTCAACTGAACATTCTCACCCAGTTGGTATGAATTGGGAAACGGTTGTCGTCTGATTGGCCCAATTGGCCTGGTCTGCGCTGCGTAAACAGGGTGAACGACTAGTTAGTGAACTACGCTAAGCGCGTGCACTCACCGTACGGGGACGGGAGCCTGGCGGGCGATTTGTCGCTGGCCGTGGTCCGATTCGCGCGGCGCCTTCGGGGGCGCCGCGAGAACAAGCTTGTTTCACTCACTCAGTTGTCGGCGTTGTCCACACTGCACCACGAGGGGCCGATGACGCCCGGTGCACTTGCAGCCGCCGAACGCGTCCGCCCGCCGTCGATGACCCGGGTGATCGCCTCGCTGTCCGATCTGGGCATGATCAAACGCGAACCGCACCCGACGGACGGCCGGCAGGCGATCGTGACGCTCGCCCCGGCGGGGATGGAAGTGGTCACCGAGGAATTGGCGGCCCGCAAGGCGTGGCTCAGCGACCGGCTTCGGGAACTCACGCCCGACGAGCGCGACACCCTCCGCGACACGGTGCTGATCCTCAACAAGGTCCTCGCCGACACCGAGGACTGATTCGCCGTCAGAAGAACGTGCCCGCAAAGGGTGCGCGTTCGGTGGCGAAGGCCTGGTCGAGCGACTGCAGGATCTCCGGCGATGCGGTCCACAGCCGACCTGCCGCCGCGAACGTCGACGGCCGGATGCCGCCGAGATAGATCGATGACAAGACGGCGGTGTCGAGCCGTACGGTCGGCGTCGCGGATGACGGTGCGACGATCGCACCCCCATGGCGGACGGCGACATCGAAAACACCTCCGTGCCCACGGAATTCGTCGACGACCTCGATCACCGCGTCGAGGTCCGCGGCATACTGCCGGGCGCCGAGTGCCGCAGGAACGTCGAGAATGCGCAGCCACATGGTGTCGGCGCGTCCGGTCAATTCGACGGCGCGCAGGTCCGTGAGTTTCGCGGGCAACGGGTCGTCGGCGGGGATCGCGGCGGTCACCGACGGGATCAGGTCGAGGCTCGTGAGCACGCGCCACAGTTCCGTGTGTGCATCGTCGGTGGCCGTGACCACCTCCTTGACCTCGGCGTGCACCTTGCCCGAATCCTGCTTGATGATCCGGTAGGACGCATAGCCGTCGTCGTGCAGGAGATAGTGCAGTCCGCTCCCGGCGAAAGGTCGTTCGGAGGGGCGGTCGGCCAGCAGCGGCCGCCACCACGCCGGTGTGCGACCGAGTGCGCCGGGGGTGGTGCGAGTCCAGCGGGCATGCAAGTCGGGAACCGCCGCGTCCACCTCGTCGCCGTCGGCATAGTGGACCGGCGAACCCTCCGGTTGGGACGCACGCATCCGTGCTCGTCCCGGCGTGATCTTCACGTCGTGGGCGAAGGTGGCGGGCCCGAAGCCGAACCGCTCGTAGATGGTGCCCTCGCTGGCGGTGAGGATCGCGAAGATCTGACCGTCGGCCTCCCACTGCTCGAACAGCTCCGTGAGCATGGTGCGCAGGATGCCGCGCCTGCGGTGCGTGGCGGCGACCGACACCCACGACAACCCGGCCGCGTTGCGCACCGAGCCGCCCGGCACGGTCATCGTCATCCGGTAGAACATCGACACCCCGACCAGCGGCGCCGGATCGAGGGCGGCGTCGCGGACCAGGACGATGTCGGAGTCGGCGACCTTGCCCCGCAGGTCCGTACGTTCGTCATCGGGCAGCGGGTTGCGCATCGCGAAGGCACGCGCGTCGGTGGCGATGATGTCGTCCCAGTCGGCGTCGGTGGCGCGTCGCAGGGACAGCCCGCTCGTAGAAGTGATGGTCACACCTCCACCGTATCCATCCCGGGCCGGCGATCGTCGCAACCCTTCGCGTTGCGGCGCGAGTGCCGGCGATGATGCGCGGCGATGGCACACTGTTGCGGTGCCGGAACTCGCCGTCGACGTGATCGACATCGACGACCCCGCCGATCCGCGGGTGGACGATTTCCGCGACCTCAGCTCGGTCGATCGTCGTCCCGACCTCCCGACGCTGCCGGGTGGCCGGCCGGGAAAGGCGTTGGTCGTCGCAGAGGGCGTGCTGGTCGCACAGCGGATGATTGCGTCGCGGTTCGCGCCGCACGCGTTTCTCGGGGTAGGCAAACGTCTCGACGAACTCGACACCGATCTGCGGAGCGGTGCGTTGGCCGGCGTTCCGTTCTACCGAGCGACTGCCGACGTGATGGCCGAGGTGGTCGGGTTTCACCTCAATCGCGGTGTGCTCGCCGTCGCCCGACGCGCACCGGTCCTCTCCGTCGATGCCGCTCTCGAATCCGCGCGCAGCGTGGTGATCCTCGAGGGCGTCAACGATCACGAGAACATCGGCAGCATCTTCCGCAACGCCGCGGGACTCGGTGTCGACGCGGTCCTCTTCGGCGCCGGCTGCGCCGACCCGCTCTACCGGCGGTGCGTCCGCGTGTCGATGGGGCACGCACTGCTCGTGCCGTTCGCACAGTTCGACGAGTGGCCCTCTGGTCTCGACGCCGTGCGCGACCAGGGTTTCCGCCTGGTCTCTCTCACTCCGGATCCCGCTGCGGTGACGCTTGCGGATGCGGTGCGGACGGAGAAGGTCGGGTTCCTCGTGGGTGCGGAAGGCCCGGGACTCACCGCGTCGGCCATGGCCGCCACCGATGTGCGCGCACGAATTCCGATGAGTCGCGGTACCGATTCGCTCAACGTCGCAACGGCCGCGGCGATCGCGTTCTATGAACGCGTCCGGTCCGGCACGATGGAGGGATGACCGGCGGCGCAGAACACCCCGCGGAACCGACTCCGTGGTTGTTCGGACTGATCGTCGCTGTGGCGTGCGCGGTCTTCGCGACGCTGGTCCTGATCGGGCTGTACGACCTCGTCGGCAACGCGCAGCGGTGGCTGGGTCTGGTGGCGGTCGCGGTGGTCGCCGGCGGGCTCGGCTGGACCCTGTGGGAGTTGCGTTTCCGAGCGGTGCTGCGCTGGATCGTCTGGGGCCTGCTACTGGGGATGCTCGCCGGCGCCGCGTCGTCGGTGGCTTTGTTCGCCGTGGGTCGTTGAGTTGGCGCCTCACGGAAGTCCGCCGACCGGCCGGCCATCCGCCACGCATCGTGCTCGGTTATCCCCCATCGGTGGTCGATGCGCTGAAAAGCGTTCTGCGCCAAGTACGGTCTCCGCATGCCATCTACGTTTCAGGCTCTGGCTGTAGCGCTTCTTGCACTCCTTCCAGGTGCACTCTGCGAAGTTGCGCGGGAGCGGAGATCAGGCTGATGGGGCCTGCGCGGAACCGATCAGACCGGAGGCCAGACTCTTCGAACTAGCGACCGACTCGCCGACGTCGTCGGCGATCGTGGAGGCGGGAAGAGTGCGGCCTCATCGCAGAAACCGCATTGGTCGCCAGAAACCGCTGGTGCACCTCGGGTTTCTGACCAGACACGCGGTTTCTGAAACCACGACTCGCCGACGACGCGCGTGGGAGGTCGGCGAAGCCGCCGTCGCGGTCAACCATCACAGAGGTCCCTGGCGAGCGCAGACCTCGGACTCCGAACATCGTCGTCGAGCACAGAAAGCGCTCTTTGCTGCCAAGAAACTAGGGGAAGAAAACTCGTCCCCTACTCTTGGAGTCCTCCCCTAGGAATTTCTAGGGGACGACTGTGAACCCCGGGGAAGAAGTTCTTCCCCTATTTTCAGGGACAGAGCACTGTGGCGTTTGCCCAGGTCAGAGCGTCGGTCACCGAACTCTTCGGATCAGCCGCCGAAGCCGAAGTACCGTGCGATCCGTCCGCGTTTCGGTGCCGGTTCGGCTTCCTCGGTCACGGGTGTGCTCGGACCGTTCTGATCGCGATAGGCCGACAGATCGGTTTCCGTCGGCTCATAGTCGGATGGGTGGATCACGAAGCCGGTCACCGGGATTCGACGCGGATCGAGATCTGGTTCGACGACGGGCGGGGTGAACCGGAATCCGAGCCACGCCCGATTGGATTCCTCGGCGAACTGCGAGGGATGGAAGGGCAGCGCCATCGGTTCGGCGGGCACACCTTCGGCGTAGCGCAGCGGAACCTCACCACCCCAGAACGGGCCCTCGAAGGTGAACGGCAGTCCCTCGTCCTCGTCGATGTTGACCGGGTCGGCGGCGAACGAGCGGCGCAGGCTCCCCGATTCCCATCGGGCGAACACGCCGAGGGAGTCGTCGGGGTTGGTCCACAGCAAGGTCGACACCGCGCTCGGGCGGATCGTGGCGATCGTGCGGGTGAGGGTGGACGGTCGTCGCGTCGCGAACAGGGAACACGACACCACGGCCAACGGTCCGTAGCAGCCGGCGTAGACGTGGGAGTCCTGCGCGCCGGCAGCAGTGACCAGGTCGGTGTCGATGGCAGGCACGAGGACGCTGTCGCCGAAGATCTGGGTCGCAAGCTCCTGCGCGTGTCCGACGTCGTTGGGAAGGCCCTGCTCGACGTGGGCCCTGAGCGCATCGACGGGTTGGTCGGTGTCGATGAACCAGAGCGTGACGGCGCGCGCGGCCACCGGTCAGCTGCTCCCGTTGCTGCGCACGCCGAGCAGTACGTCCTCCCACGCAGGCACCGCGGGTTTACGCGATTTGCGTCGACGCTGCTTGTGATCGGCCGGGCCGCTGTCGGCACCTGCCGGGATGGGGTCGACAGCAGACTCCTCGGTGGAGGAATCCTGCGCGGGCGTCGGGTCGCTGGGGGCCGCGTCGGGCTCGGAAACGTCCCCGGGCCCGACGCGGGGATCGGGGTCCGCGACCGTGAAGTCTGTGGTCGAATGCACGGTCGACGAATGATCGTCGGATCGGTTCGACGGCGGAACCTGATGCGGCTCGTCATCGATCGCGTCGAAATCGAAGGGGACCGTGCCGTGTGCGTCGGAGTCGGGGAGCCGACGTTCGAGTCGGGCGCGTTGGGCGCCGATCACGGAGTTGGCGTCGACCGTGACCGCCTCATGTCCATCGGCGGCGACGTCGACCGGCGGGGTCAGCTCGGGGGTCGCAACCGGAGTCAGGCGACGTCGCGGGGCAATCCATTCCGGGTGGCTGAGCTCGTCGGCGAGGTCGTCGAGAGGGTCGACGGTGCCGCCGTGGGAGCCCGGTTGGAAGCGCCAGTGCGCAGCGTTGTCCGAGCGTCCGACCTGCCAGGTCACCTGGACGACCCAGTATCCGTCCTCGCCCTTCCACGCGTCCCAGGCTGCGTCCTGCGGATTCTGGCCGTAGGCCATGAGCGCTTCGGTGACGGACTCGTCGAGGGTCGACAGTGACGGGCCGTCGTGTCTGATCGGGTGAGCGTGGCCGGCCAGTTCGGCGGCGCGGGTGCGCTCCAGGAGCACCGGATGGGCGAAGCGTTCGATCTTGTCGACCGGCGCCCCGGCGATGGCCGCGACTTCGGCGACCGTGGCTCCCGCCCGGATGCGTGCTTGGATTTCGCGGGGTCTCAGTGCACTTTCCATCTCGATCTCGATCTGTCCCAATCGTGAGATGTCGCCGCGGGCCGCGGCTCGCAGACGTTCGTCGGAGGCGACGCGGAACTTCTCACCGGACTCAGGATCCTGGCAGATCACATGCGCGCCATCGGTTTCTACCCCGACGACCCGGAGCTCACGCATCTGCTCCTCCTCCGCTGAGTGCTGCAATTCCATCGCCACACTAACCGTTGCTCTGATGAATCCACGGTTGACACGCGGCAAAACCGCAGTTCAGAACTACTGTGGCCATAGATACACGCGTGATCGATGTGGTCATTGGTGTCCACGGTACGCGCGAAGTCAACCCCGCTCACACGGGGCGGCGTCGGTCAGAGACGCTCGACGATGTAGTCGATGCACTGGGTCAGTTTGGTGACGTCCTCGGGATCGATGGCCGGGAACATGCCGATGCGCAGCTGGTTGCGGCCGAGCTTGCGGTACGGCTCGGTGTCGACAACCCCGTTGGCGCGCAACGTCTTCGCGACGGCCGCGGCGTCCACCTCGTCGTCGAAGTCGATGGTGCCGACCACCTGGCTGCGATTCGACGGCTCCGCGACGAACGGTGTCGCGAACTCGCTCGCCTGCGCCCAGTCGTAAAGCCGCGAAGAGGAGTCAGCGGTGCGCGACACACACCAGTCGAGTCCGCCGTTGCCGTTCATCCACTCGATCTGATTCGCGAACAGCAGCAGCGATCCGACGGCAGGCGTGTTGTAGGTCTGGTTCTTGCTGCTGTTGTCGACCGCGGTCGGCAGCGACAGGAACTCCGGGCACCAGCGGTCGGTCTCCGCGATGCGTGCGACCCGCTCGAGGGCGGCCGGGCTCATCAGTGCAACCCAGAGTCCGCCGTCGGAGGCGAAGCACTTCTGCGGCGCGAAGTAGTAGACGTCGGCGTCGGCGATGTTCACCGGAAGACCGCCCGCACCCGAGGTCGCGTCGATCGCGATGAGCGCGTCGTCGGACTCGGCGGGGCGGACCACCGGCACGGCCACGCCGGTCGACGTCTCGTTGTGTGCCCAGCCGATCAGGTCGACGCCGCCGAAGTCATCGGCGGTCAGCGCGGCCGGATCGGGGGCGGTGCCGGGCTCGGTGGAGATGACCGCAGGCGAATCGAGGAACGGTGCCTTCTTGGCGACCGTCGCGAACTTCGATGAGAACTCGCCGTAGGTGAGGTGCAGCGACCGACGCTTGATCAGGCCGAACGCCGCGGCATCCCAGAACGCGGTGGTGCCGCCGTTGGACAGCACCACCTCGTAGCCGTCGGGCAGCGAGAACAGGTCGGCGAGACCGGCGCGAATGGAGCCGACGACGTTCTTCACCGGCGCCTGACGATGGCTGGTGCCGAACACCGATGCACCGGTGTCGACCAGCGACTGCAGCTGTTCGGGACGCACCTTCGACGGCCCGCAACCGAAGCGACCGTCGGCAGGCAACAGATCGGCGGGCAGGGTGATGGGTGCGGTGGCGGTATCGCTCATGCTCGCAATTCTAGGGTTGTGGCCGCGACCACTATGGTGCGGCCCTGGTGGCCGCGTCGATCCCGGCCCGCCAACCGGGCGCGCGGCAACCGTCGGGCAATCCCGCGTCCTCGGTGTCGACCCCGCTCGCCGTCAACAGCCAGGCCAGGACAGCGTTCGAGTTCCACATCTCCGACGTCCCGGGTGCACGTCGGCCCCAGACGTGCGCAGGAACCGACGCGGTGAGGTCGACGACGCTCCGTGCAACGGTCTCGTCGTCGGGGACGGAGTGGCTTGCGATCGCGTACGCGAGGTCGGGGATCGGGCCGTCGCGCCAGCACCGGATCTCGTAGCGCAACAACCTCGACCTTCCCAGGACGCGCAGGCCGACGGGCCGGTCACCGTCACACCGCGATCGGCAGCGGGTACACCCCAGGCGGGCCTGTTCGATGACGTATCGCCGATGTCGACAGCCGACGCGACTCGTCAGTATCCGAAGCCGCCCGGTGGTATCCCGTGGGTCGGGTCCTTGGGGGCGTTCGCCATGAAGCCGCGTTGGGCCTGGCGGTAGTGGGTACGCCACTCGGGGAAGGCCATGAATCGGTGGCCTGCGATGCGGCGATAGCTGCGGTACTGGATGTGAACGGTCCGGAACGTCCCAGCGACGCGAGTGCGAGCCGCCGGGCTTCGCCCACTGCCGCCGATTGTTCGTCCGCAGACAGTTCCGGTCCCTCGTCGGTGAAGATCGTCGTGATCGACCGCATGGCGCTCCCTGTCTGCTGCCTGCGAGTTTAGGCGGTCTCGGGCACGGTCGCCCGGATCGTCATGCGCCGGGATGACGTTGGCCGACATCTCACCCTTGACCGGGACTGAACGCGCGTTTAATGTATTTAACATGCGTTCAACCACGGCCGACGACCGAACGACGCGTGCACGGATACGTGACGCGGCGATCGAGGTGTTTGCCCGTGACGGCTTCGACGCGACGGTGCGCACGATCGCCGACGCCGCGTCGGTCAGTCCGGGGCTGGTGATCCACCACTTCGGCAGCAAGGACAATCTCCGCGCCGAGTGCGACTCGTATGTCCTGACCCGCACCCGCGACGACAACCGGCGGAGCCTCGAGAAGGACGCAGGTGCATCGCCGTTCGGGGCGTTGTTGGCCCAGATGGACACCGTCGAAGACAGTGGCCCGCGCATCATCTACATCGTGCGGAGCCTCCAGTCCGGTGGTGCGATGGCGCGCGAGCTTCTCGACCACCTCGCCACCGACGGCGAGGCGACCTTACGGGCGGGCGTGGCCGCGGGCACCGTCAAACCCGCGATCGACGAGGCCGCCCGCGCCCGCTACCTGCTCGCGCAGTCGATGGGGGCGCTCCTCGTCGACGTCGTGATGTATCCGCCCGACGACTGGTCGGATGCCGGAGCCATCCTGCGGTCCTACGTCGATCGGGTGGTGGTCCCCGCCACCGAACTGGCGGTCCACGGCGTGATGGCCGACGAGAGTTTGCTCGATGCGGTGCTCGCGCACCGGACCGGCGCCAACCGAGAGGACGAAGGTCAATGAACACTCCGGTGATCGAGGTTGCGGGACTTCGCAAGCGGTTCGGGAGATTTCACGCTCTTGACGGCCTGGATCTCACCGTCGAACCCGGGGAGGTCGCGGGATTCCTCGGCCCCAACGGTTCGGGGAAGTCGACGACGATCCGGATTCTGCTGGGCATGTACCGCCACGACGGCGGTACCGCAAAGGTATTCGGACGGCATCCGCTGACCGATGCGGTGGCGATCCATCGGCGCCTCGCCTATGTGCCGGGCGATGTCAATCTGTGGCCGCAACTCACCGGCGGCGAATGTATCGATCTTCTGCTCTCCTTGCGCGAGGTTCGCTCCCAATCTGCCACTCGCAAAGCCGAACTCATCGAACGATTCGAACTCGACCCCACCAAGAAGGCGTCGACGTTGTCGAAGGGTAACCGGCAGAAGGTCGCGCTCGTCGCCGCGCTGTGTTCGGACAGTGAACTACTGATCCTCGACGAACCGACCTCCGGACTCGACCCGCTGATGACACGTGAGTTCACGCAGTGTGTACGGGAGAGAGCCGCAACGGGATCCGCGGTTCTGATGTCGAGCCACATCCTCGCCGAGGTCGAGGAACTGTGCGAAACGGTGACCATCATCCGGGCCGGCAAGACGGTGCGGTCGGGCACGCTGACCGAGTTGCGGCATCTTCGGCGGTCGCGCGTCACGGTCACCCTCCGCGACGATCCGGCGGGCCTCGAACGTCTTGCCGCCGTCCACGATCTGGTCATCGACGGCCACCAGGCGACGTTCACCGTCGACGAATCCGGTCTTGCCGAGGTCACGCGTGCGCTGGCCAATCAAGGTGTGACAGCGCTCGCGGTCGAACCGCCCAGTCTGGAAGAGCTTTTCCTGCAAGCATATTCGGAGGCGTGATGACTGCACCTGCCGAATTGTCGATCTCCCGGGACGCGTTCGCCAACACGGGGAAACTGCTGCGGCTCATGCTGCGTCGCGAGCGCTGGACGATGCTGATCACGTTCGTGGTGTTCGTGGCGCTGAACGTGTCGACGGCAGCATCGATCGCCAGTGGGTATTCGACGACCCAGGAAAGGCTCGGAGCGCAAGCGGGTCTCGGCGGCAATGCCGCGTTCCGGTTCCTGCTCGGACCGCTGGACCACATCGATTCCACCGCGTCGATGACCGTGTGGCGGGCCGGCCTGTTCATGATCGCCGCGCTCGGTGTCTGTGTGGTGCTTCTGGTGGTTCGCCAGACCCGCAAGGAGGAGGAACTCGGGCGAACCGAACTGTTGCGGGCGTCGGTCACCGGGCCGCTGGCGCCCGTGGTCGCGGCGGCCGTCACCGCTCTGCTGTTCTCGGTGGTCGTGGCATTGGGTATGTCGCTCATGCTGTTTCCGCTCGGTGCGGGCCCGATGGATGTGGTCGCGGTGTTTGCCCAGTATGCGACGACGGGTCTGGCTGCGGCCGGGGCTGCGCTCGTCACGGCGCAGGTGGCGAAGACCTCGCACATCGCGAACTTGGCGGCCGCGTCGGTGGTGTTGGTGGGCTATCTCTTGCGCGGGGTCGCGGACGCGATCGACGGCTGGGATTGGCTGCGGTGGGTCACTCCGCTGGGCTGGGCGCAGTTGATCGACCCGTTCGGCGCCAACAACCTGTGGTTCGCGCTCGCGTCGATGGCGGTGTTCGTCATCGGCCTGGCGTTGGCGTGCAGCGTGGTGATGCGGCGCGATCTCGGCGCTGGACTCATCGCCCCGCGGCCAGGGCCGGCGTGGTCGGACCGACTGCGGTCGGTGCTGTCGATCCACGGGTGGCTGACGGTGCCGTTGCTCGCGTCATGGGCTGGTGGGGTGGCGGCATACGGGCTCATCGTCGGGTTCATGCAGCCCTCCGTCGAGCAATTGGCGTCGGGCAATTCACCTTTCGAGGATGTCGTGCGATCCTCCGAGCTCGGCGCAGACCTGAGCACACTGTTCGGGATGACGATGATGGGGTTCTTCGCGGTCGCCGCGAGTGCGTGGGCGGTGAATGTTGCCACCCGTATGCGTGCGGAAGAGGAGTCGTCGAGAACCGAGCTGATCCTGTCCAGTCCGACGTCGCGCACCCGCCAGCACCTCGCCTATGTCACGATCGCGGCGGGCGGTGTGGTGGTGATCCTGCTGTTGGCGGTCGCGGCGATGACGGTCGGGAATGCGATCGCGGGCGGCAATTGGTCGTCGGCCGGCTCCGATGCCCTGCGCGCCGGCGCGGCCCAGATTCCGGCATCGCTCGTCATGGCCTCTGTTGCTCTGGCGCTGTACGGTTTTCGATCGTCACTCGTGCCGGCCGGGTGGATTCTGGTGATCGCCGCACTGTTCTTGGGTCCGTTGTCGGGGATGTTCGGTCTCCCGCAGTGGGCCGAAGACCTCTCGCCGTTCACGCACACACCGCAGGTCCCGGTCGCGCGGATGCAGTGGACCCCGATCGTCGTGATGCTGTGTGTCGCCGCAGTGGTGACGGTCGCGGGATGGGCTGCCTTCCGCCGTCGCGACGTCGGCTGACCGTGCGTCCCAAACCGTTGACCGTGCGTCCCAAACCGTTGACTGTGCGTCCCAAACCGTTGACCGTGCGTCCCAAACCGTTGACCGTGCGTTCTGAATCGGGAACGACGCCGACGGAGGGAACCGGATACGGCTGGGTTGCGTCCAACTTCACATGACAACAATTCGGTCAGAATCCCCGGGTCTCGTTCGGCGACGCCGGACTCTCGAACAGAGCGGGATGACACCACCAGAGTTCAGCAAGGCCTTTCGGCACCTGCGTAACGGAAACTCGATCGATCGATCGGCAATCCTGAGCGCGCGTGAGTGGATCATCAACACGGCTCGGTCGGCCCAGGGCGATCCCGTCGTGTGTGGGACCGCAGCGAGCATCATGCTTGGAACTGAGTGGTACGACGATGATTTCACGATTGAGCTGATTCGACAGCCGACCTGCTCCGGCCGCCCCGCAGAGGGATCGGTGACGCGCAGAGTGGACCTCGACGCGGCAGACATCGTGATGATCGACGGCATCAAGGTGACCTCCCCATTGCGGACGGCATTCGATCTCCTGCGGATCAAGCCTGCTTGGCGGGCACTCGGATACGTCTCCATGCTCGCCCGCGCCGTCGAAATCGATCCCAAGGAACTGCTGCGATACGCGCAACGCCAACGACATGTTCGTCACGTCGTGCAAGCTCGAGAACTCGCCCTGCTCGTGGACAAGCGAGCGGAGTCGCCGCCGGAATGCTGGGTGGCCCACCTGATGTTCAAGGCGGAATTGCCGACGCCCGACGTACAGATCAAGGTGGCCGACGAGTCGGGCTGGGTCTTCGCGAAGATCGATCTCGGATACGAGGCCCTGAGAATTGGGATCGAGTACGACGGTGAGGATTTTCACTCGACACCGGAACAGCAAGCGCACGATGAGGAACGTCAAGCCAAGTTGGAAGAGCTGGGCTGGATCATCATCCGTGTCGACAAGAAGCGACTTCGCGAGGATCCATTCGGGGTCGTCGTCGAGATCAACACCGCGTTGCGAGCGCGTGGGGCTTACTGATGCACGGTCAACGGATTACGACGCACGGTCGACGGATTACGACGCACGGTCAACGGTTTGGGGTGCACGGTCGACGAGGTGACGGTCAGAGGCCGGGCTTCACGACGTCGCCCCAGCCTTCGACGTCCTCCGGGCGTCGCGGTGCGGGGCCGGTGTAGATCGCGGCGGGTCGTACCAGCTTGCCGAGACGCTTCTGCTCGAGGATGTGCGCGCACCAGCCGGCGGTGCGGCCACACGTGAACATGGCGGGCATCATGTGCGTCGGGACCTCGGCGAAGTCCAGGATCACCGCGGCCCAGAACTCGACGTTGGTCTCGATCGCGCGGTCGGGACGACGCTCACGCAACTCGGTGAGGGCGGCCTGCTCCAACGCGGCCGCCACCTCGTAGCGTGGAACGCCGAGATCCTTTGCGGTGCGACGCAATACGCGTGCACGGGGGTCCTCGGCCCGGTACACCCGGTGACCGAAGCCCATCAGCTTCTCCTTGCGGTCGAGGATGCCCTTGACCAATGCGCGTGCGTCGCCGGTCTCCTCGACCTCCTCGATCATCGGCAGTACTCGCGCCGGAGCCCCACCGTGCAGCGGTCCCGACATAGCGCCGATCGCGCCCGACAACGACGCCGCGACGTCGGCCCCGGTCGACGCGATCACCCGCGCGGTGAACGTCGACGCGTTGAGTCCGTGTTCGGCGGCGCTCACCCAGTAGGCGTCGATCGCCGCGATGTGACGCGGGTCCGGGTCGCCCTTCCAGCGGGTCATGAATCGCGCGGTAACGGTGTCGCATTCGTCGATGACGTGTTGCGGTACCGCTGGCTGATGGATGCCGCGCGCCGACTGTGCGACGTACGACAGCGCCATCACCGACGCCCGGGCGAGATTCTCGCGCGCGGTGGCGTCGTCGATGTCGAGAAGTGGTTCGTAACCCCAGATCGGGGCGAGCATCGCCAATGCGGCTTGCACGTCGACGCGAACGTCGCCGGTGTGGATGGGCAGCGGGAACGGTTCGGCGGGCGGCAATCCGTCCCCGAACTTCCCGTCGACCAGCAGCGCCCACACGTCGGCGAAGGTGACCTTGTTCTCGACGAGGTCTTCGATGTCGACGCCGCGGTAGCGGAGATTGCCGCCATCCTTGTCGGGTTCGGCGATGTCGGTGGTGAATGCCACCACGCCTTCGAGACCGGGGACGAAATCGTCGGGAACCGTGTTGGACATGCTGATCTACCCCTCGTCGACACGCCATCGTGTGCTGAGTTGATACGAACTAACTGAACTGTAGGACAGTCCGCCCCCGTCGGCATACCGGGGAGTAGCCTTTCCAAGGGTGGCGGACCAACCGATAGACCTTCCGAACATGCGCGTCGGATATGGCGGCGGTATTCCGCCGAACATCGGCGAAGGGGATCGCGCCGCCGGTGCCGACGGCATCCGAGAGAATCTGGACCCGAGCTGGCTGCGTGGTGATCCGCCCTGGCTCGAGCTGTTCACGGTGTGGCTGCGCGAAGCGGTCGACGCGCGCATCGCCGAACCGAATGCCATGGTGCTGGGCACCACCGACGCCGAGGGTCATCCCGCCACCCGCACCGTCCTGTGCAAGGGGGTCGACGCGAGTGGCATCGTCTTCTTCACCGGCTACGACTCCGACAAGGGCCGCGACCTCGCCGCCCATCCGTTCGCGTCGGTGACCTTTCCGTGGATCGCCCTCGAGCGTCAGGTGCATTTCCGTGGACCCGTCGAGCACGTGAGCATGGAGGAAACCGAGGCCTACTGGTTCAACCGGCCGCGCGGCTCGCAACTGTCGGCGCTGGCCTCCGACCAGTCCCGGCCCATCGGCACCCGCCCCGACCTCGAGGCGAAGGCCGCTGCCGTGGCCGAGCAGTTCGGTGGGTTCGACGGCGACGCAGACGTTCCGGTGCCACCCACCTGGGGTGGGTTCCGGCTGATTCCGACCGTCGTCGAGTTCTGGCAGGGCCGCGCGAATCGCCTGCACAACCGGGTACGACTCACGCACTCCGACGACGGCTGGCATGCCGGTCGGCTACAGCCCTGACCGACCCGGGAGCTTGACCCCGCGGGCGGCGGCGATCCACATGGTCCGTTACCTCACCTAAGCTTCTCTGGTGCGACGTCTTCTCGCCGACACCACCCCGCTGCAGAATCCGTACTTCCGGCGGCTGTGGACGGCCAACATCATCACCGTCATCGGGGCGCAGCTGACCATCGTCGCGGTGCCAGCACAGATCTACGTCATGACGGGGAGCTCGGCCTACGTCGGCCTGACGGGCGTGTTCGGTCTGGTGCCGCTGGTCGTCTTCGGGCTGTGGGGAGGCGCGCTCGCCGACGTCTTCGACCGTCGGACGTTGCTCGTCATCACCACGTGCGGCCTGATCGTCTGTAGTGCTCTCTTCTGGGCACAGTCGGCCATGGGTGTCCGAAATGTCTGGATCATCCTGGTGCTCTTCGCAATTCAGCAGGCATTCTTCGCCATCAACCAGCCGACGCGGACGGCCGTGCTCCCGCGGCTGCTCGACGATCGTGAGCTTCCGGCGGCGTTGTCGCTCAACATGACGGTGATGCAGGCGGGCGCGATCGCCGGGCCGCTGGTCGGCGGAGCCATGATCCCGGTGCTCGGCTATTCGCTGCTCTACTTCCTCGACACGATCTTCCTGATCCCGACGCTGTGGGCCGTCATCCGGCTGCCGTCGCTGCGACCGGAGAGCGACGACGCGCCCAAGGTGCCCGGCCTGCGGTCGGTGATCGATGGCCTCCGCTACCTGGGCGGGCACAAGATCCTGCTCGCATCGTTCCTCGTGGATCTGATCGCGATGATCTTCGGCATGCCGCGGGCGCTGTTCCCGCAGATGGCGCACGAGAATTTCGGTGGTCCAACAGAGGGCGGGTGGGCATTTGCGCTGCTGTTCACCGCCATCTCGGCGGGCGCGGTGGTCGGCGGCATCTTCTCCGGTTGGGTGACCCGGGTCAAGCGGCAAGGGCTCGCGGTGATCGTCTGCATCATCATCTGGGGTCTGGCGATCACCGGGACGGGCATCGCCGTCGGACTGGCCGGCGGGACGGCCATTCCGATGTTGCCGATCACGCTTGTCCTGCTGATGATCGGCGGTGCGGCCGACATGGCGTCGGCTGCGTTCCGGCAGTCGATCCTGCTGGCCGCCGCCACCGACGAGGTGCGGGGTCGTCTGCAGGGCGTCTTCATCGTGGTCGTCGCGGGCGGACCGCGGATCGCCGACGTGTTGCATGGTGCGGCCGCCGCGTCCTTCGGTGTCGCGGTGACGACAGCCTTCGGCGGCATCGGCGTGGTGGTGCTGACCATCGTTGCGGCGCTGCTGATTCCGGCCTTCGTGCGCTATCGCGTCGGGCAGCCGAAGGGACGCGACGCCGCACCGCCCACGGCCTGATCAGCGCGTTTGCCGATTCGATGTCACCATGGATGCCATGACCGCCGCCACCACCGGTTTTCGTGTGCCCATTGTCGACATCAGTGCCTACACCGCCAACGGAACTGCGGCCGACCGCGCGGTGGTAGCCGCCCAGATCGACGACGCAGCCAGTTCCGTTGGCTTCATCCAGATCGTCGGTCACGAGATCCCGTCCGCGGTGATCGAGGAGTTCACCGCGGTGATGGACGACTTCTTCGCCTTGCCGTTGGAGGACAAGAAGGCCTATCGCACACCGCCGGAGATCAACCGCGGGTATGCGCCGCCGAAATCGGAGTCGCTGTCGCTGAGTCTCGGCCTCGAGTCGGCGGCCGGGATGAACGATTTCTTCGAGGCGTTCAATGTCGGCGTCGAGGCGGGCGAGTATCCCGAGCTGGAACTCCCCGCCGATCAGTACGCCGACAACACCTGGCCGCAGGTCGACCACTTCCAGGCCGCGGTGTCGACCTATTTCTCCGAGGCCCGACGCGTGGCGCACACCCTGACGCGGATCTTCGCCGACGCCCTCGACCTCCCGCCGGACTTCTTCGACGGCTACACCGACCATTCGCTCGATGTCCTGCGCATGAACAACTACGCGCTCGAGCCGGGTGAGGTAACGCTGGATGGTGAACTGACCGGGATGGGCGAGCACACGGACTACGGCATCGTCACCGTGCTGTGGGCCGATCAGGTCCGCGGCCTGCAGGTGCTCGACCCTAACGGACAGTGGCAGGACGTCACACCCACCGAGGGAGCGCTGCTGATCAATCTCGGCGACCTGATGGCGCGCTGGACCAACGAACGCTGGATGTCGACGCTGCATCGGGTCAAACCACCCATCGTCGACGGCACCATCCAGCGTCGACGTTCGGCGGCCTACTTCCACGACGGCAACATCGACGCGACGATCTCCACCTTGCCGTCCTGCGTCGGCGCGGGCAGCCGCTACTCGCCGATCACCGTCGGCGAGCACATCGGCGCCAAATTGGCGGGTTCGCGTGCGGGACAATCGAATCCGTATGCCAAGCGGGAGGCTGCCCGAGTCCAGCGCGCGATGCAGCGCGGTCTCGGCCAGCAGTAGTGGCCTCAGCCCACACCCTGTGCCGAATCGGTGAATCTGTGCGCTGCAGCACACAGATTCACCAACTGGACACAGAGTGTCAGGAGCGCCTCCGCCGGGCCGACATCAACGGGTTTCGCTGACATGGCCCGGGTAGGTGGCCCGCCGGGCGGCGCCGACCGGGCAGTAATGCATCGGATTGTCGCGTTCGTTCTCCGGCGGCAGGTTGCGCGCCGGTGTCTGCACCAGCGGAGCGTCCTTGGCGACGCGGCCGCTGACCCGATCCCAGGCGTCACGCGGACGAGGATGGCGCAGATAGCGTTTCGGGGTCAGGCGGTGCATCACGAGGTTGACGACCTTGCCCAGCAGCCGGAAACGTCGCTCGTCGCGCTCGGTCCACGGCAGGTTCATCATCTCGCGGATCGACTCGTCGTAGAAGCCGGTGGTCAGCCAGGTGAAGAACCGCTGATTGGTGGGCACCATGAACTTGTGCCAGATGCCGTCGGGGATGAACGACAGGAACGGCGGCGGCGGGAGCACGGAGATGTCGAGGACCACCCGAACCGACTCGTGGTCGCGAAGAACGTTGCGGCACATGTGGTCCCAGTACTCGAGGAAGTCCTCGTAGGTTTCCGGGACCGGGCGCATGGACACGCCGTACTGGGCGTACCAGGCCTTGGACTCCTCGAACAGTTGCCGCTTCTGGTCCTCGGTGAGCCACGGACCGAACCGCTCGCAGAGGCGGACGTTGCCGTACCAGAAGGTTGCATGTGCCCAGTAGAAGACGTCGGGATCGAGAGCGTGGTAGCGCGAGCCGTCGGGCATCGTGCCCTTGATCTCGCGATGGTAGTCACGCACCTCGTGCCCGGTCTCCGCGCCGGCCACGCTGTCGAAGACGACGCCGCTGATGGGATACAGCGACCGCATCAGGCGCTGCCAGCGTTCGCCGAAAAAGTCCGAGTGGTCCCAGACGGCGGCGCCGAGCTTGGGGTGCATGTTCTGCATCGAACCGGCCCACAGTCCCTGGAACATGCCGGTCCAGGTGCCCCAGATCTGCCAGGTGAGGGAGTCGGGACCCAAGGGCGGGTACTCGCTGGTGTTCTTGGCGCCGGTGGTGGCGATCGTGTCGGCACCAATCGAGCCCTCGTCGTCCATGTGGTGCATCGGGCAGGTGGCCGCGGAGTCGTTGAGAAGCTCGGTCATGAGACGAAAGTTTATGTTCGTCTCAATCAGGTGTCAACGAGCCGGGTCAGCGTCGTCGGAACCGGATCGTCGAACCAGGGACCAGCTGCGCCGCGAGATCGATCGACGCGGCGTCGAGGACCGCGATCACCGGATAGCCGCCGGTCACCGGGTGATCGGCGAGGAAGATGACCGGCCGCCCGTTGGGCGGGACCTGGACCGATCCGTGCACGATGCCCTCGGATCGCAGTTCCTCGGCGTCCGGACGATGTGTGATCAACGGCTCGTCGGAGTTCTGAATTCGGCCGAGCCGGACGCCCACGCGGTTACTCTCCGCTCCCACTTCCCAGCGCCCCGTGAACAGCGCGGCGGGTTCTGCGACGTGGCTGGTGCGCGGACCGGGGGAGCAGATGAGTACTGGCACCGCTGCGTGTGTGGAGTCCCGCGGCGCCGACGACACCTCCGGCCACTCGCCGGCGTCCGTGCCGACCGGCAGCCGGTCGCCGGCGGCCAGCGCGTCGGGACCCAAACCCGACAGCACATCGGTGGACCGCGAGCCGAGGACCGCCGGCACGTCGAAGCCGCCGCGGACCGCGAGGTAGTTGCGGCATCCCCACGTCGGTGGGTCGACGGTCAGTTCGGCCCCGGCGCGCAACACGATGCCGGCGGCGAGCCCGACCGGCGTGCCCGCGAGGCGCACGGTGGCCTCTGCGCCGGTCACCGCCACCAGGACGTCGGTGTCGGCGCGCAACCGCAACCCGCCGAAGGTCGACTCGACGGCCGCCGCCGAGATGCGGTTGCCCACAAGGCGATTGGCCAGGGTGAGCGCGGCGCGGTCGGCGCCGCCGGAACCGGGCACCCCGAGATGTGCGTACCCGGGACGGCCGAGGTCCTGGATCGTCGCCAGCGGTCCGGTGGCGACGACGGTCACGACCGTCATGTGCGGGCCTCGACGAACCGGACGATCGTGCCCGGCGCCAGCAGCGCGGGCGGCGTCGCGGTCTGATCCCAGAGCGCAATTTCTGTGCGGCCCAACAATTGCCAGCCACCCGGGCTCTGCCGGGGGTAGACGGCGCTGTAGCCTGCGGCGATCGCGACCGCCCCCTCGGGTACCCGCGTGCGCGGCTCGGAGCGCCGACCGACGGTGGCAAACGGGTCCGACGCCGGACCCGCCGCTACCAGATATCCGAAACCCGGTGCGAAGCCCATGAATTGGACTCGCCAGGAGGTGTCGCGGTGCAATCGGCCCACCTCCTCGGCGGAGGTGTCGAGCAACCGTGCCACGTCGTCGATGTCGTCGCCGTCGTAGATCACCGGGATCTCGACCTCGGCCGGCGCTCGCGCGGGATCATCCCGCGCGCGACCCGATCGCAGCGCCCGATGAACTCCCAGCACATCGATGCCGCGTCCCGGGGTTGCCTGCACCACGACCGTATGGGCGCTGGGGATCACGTCGGTGACGTGGACGAGCCCGCCCGCCTCGATGGCCGCCCGCAGTGCCGACACCGCAGCCAGAACAGCGTCGGTGGGCGACTCGTCGAGCGCGAAATCGAGCACCACCGCGTCGTGACCGGCCGGCAACTCCCGCATGAACCGAGCCTACCGGCGTGGAACGCCCCGAGCGGGTATCACGCAGTGGCACACTGGGCCCGTGACATGCGTCGATCGGATGGCTCGATGAGGGAGATCGTCGTCTGCGGTGAGGCGCTGGTCGACGTCGTGGCGACCGATCGCGTGGCACGTGGGTCGGGGCGCCCCCTGTCGCCGCTGCAGCCCGCACTCGGGGGCGGCCCGTTCAACGTTGCGGTGACGCTCGGTCGGCTGGGCAGTGCGGTGTCGTTTCTCTCAGCGGTGTCGTCGGACACATATGGCACCGCAATCCTCGACGCCCTCCAGGCCAGTGGCGTGGGAACCGCGTTCGTCCAGCGCCGCGACGAGCCCACCTCACTCGCGCTGGCGACGATCGGTGACGATGGTGCTGCGCACTACTCGTTCTACGTCGGGGGCACCGCGGATCGTGCGGTCGGCGACCCGGGTTCGTTGCCGGCGACCGTTGCCGCCGTTTGTTTCGGCACGCTCTCGCTGGTGTTGGAGCCGGGCGCGACGGTGTACGAGAACCTGCTGCGCCGTTGCCACGACGACGGTCGGCTGGTGGCCCTCGACCCGAACATCCGCGCGGCCGTGATCGACGACGCCGACGCCTATCGCCGCAGGTTCCGGGCCTGGATGCCCTTCGTCGACGTCGTGAAACTATCCGACGAGGACGCCGCGTTCCTGGCGTCCGGGACCGATGGAAGTGGTGCGCAGGACTGGATCGACAACGGGGTCACCGCGGTCGTGACCACCGCCGGAGCCGACGGCCTGAGCATCCGGACCGCCGGCGACACCGTGACAGTGTCTGCGCCCGAGGTCGACGTCGTCGACACCATCGGGGCCGGCGACAGCATCATGGGCGGCGTCCTGCACGGGCTCGACCGGCTCGGCGCGCTCACTCCCGCAGCCGTCGGTTCGCTGGGGTCCGAACAGTGGCGCAGCGTCGCCGAATTCGCAGTTCACGTCGCTGCGGTGACCGTCACCCGCCCGGGCGCGGACCCTCCGTGGGCGAGCGAGCTCAGAAGCGACTAGGTTTATACCTGTATGTCCCACCCGGACATCGTCAACTCTGACCTGAGCAAAGGGGTTCGTGTGTCTGCTGAAACAGTCCCAGCCGACCAGGCATCCGACACCGCATCAGCAACCGTCACCTACCCCGGTGGACAGCTGGAGCTGCCGATCCTGAAGGCCACCGAGGGCAGCGACTCCGTCGCACTCGGAAAGTTCCTCGCCGAGACCGGCCTGACCACGTTCGACGGTGGTTTCGTCAACACTGCGTCGACCAAGTCTGCGATCACCTACATCGACGGCGACGTGGGCATCCTGCGCTATCGCGGAATCCCGATCGAGCAGCTGGCCGAGAGTTCGACCTTCATCGAGGTCAGCTACCTGCTCATCTACGGTGAGCTCCCGACGCCGTCGCAGCTCGAAGAGTTCACCACCAAAATCCAGCGCCACACGTTGCTGCACGAGGACCTCAAGCGGTTCTTCGACGGATTCCCGCGCAACGCGCATCCGATGCCGGTGCTCTCGAGTGCGGTGAACGCACTGAGCGCCTACTACCAGGACTCGCTCGACCCGAAGGATCCGGAGCAGGTCGAGTTGTCGACGATCCGTCTTCTGGCCAAGCTCCCGACCATTGCTGCTTACGCCTTCAAGAAGTCGTCGGGCCAGCCGTTCCTCTACCCGGACAACTCGCTGAGCCTGGTCGAGAACTTCCTGCGGATGACCTTCGGCTTCCCGGCCGAGCCCTACGAGGTCAATCCCGAGGTCGCCAAGGCCCTCGACATGCTGTTCATCCTGCACGCCGATCACGAGCAGAACTGCTCGACGTCGACGGTGCGTCTGGTCGGCTCGTCGCAGGCCAACCTGTTCACCTCGATCTCCGGCGGCATCAACGCACTCTGGGGTCCGCTGCACGGCGGCGCCAACCAGGCCGTGCTCGAAATGCTGGACGACATCAAGGCTTCCGGTGGTGACACCAAGGAGTTCATGACCAAGGTCAAGAACAAAGAAGCCGGCGTCAAGCTGATGGGCTTCGGTCACCGCGTGTACAAGAACTATGATCCGCGTGCCGCGATCGTGAAGAAGACCGCCGACACGATCCTGGAATCCCTTGGCGTGCAGGACGATCTGCTCGACATCGCCAAGGGCCTCGAAGAGGTCGCGCTGTCCGACGACTACTTCATCGAACGCAAGCTGTACCCGAACGTGGACTTCTACACCGGGGTCATCTACCGCGCCATGGGATTCCCGACGCGCATGTTCACCGTGCTGTTCGCACTCGGACGTCTGCCCGGGTGGATCGCGCACTGGCGCGAGATGAATCAGGATCCCGCCGGCAAGATCGGCCGTCCGCGCCAGCTCTACACCGGTTACACCGAACGCGACTACGTCTCCATGGGTGACCGCTGACGCGTCCTGCGCACCTCTGATCCGAACGACTCAAAGGAGAGTCCAGTGACCAGTACCGAAAAGCCCGAAGTCGAATTCCAGGACGGCCCCGCGCCCGCCGAGCTGACCATCAAGGATCTGGTGATCGGCGACGGTGAAGAGGCCCAGCGTGGTGGGATCGTCGACGTCCATTACGTGGGAGTCGACTTCGAGTCCGGTGAAGAGTTCGATTCGTCCTGGGATCGCGGTCAGTCGGCCAACTTCCCGCTCGACCGGCTGATTCCGGGATGGCAGGAAGGGATTCCCGGCATGAAGGTCGGAGGGCGCCGTCAGCTGACGGTGCCGCCGGAGCTTGCCTACGGACCTGCCGGTGCCGGACACCGACTCTCCGGGCGCACTCTCGTCTTCGTCATCGACCTGCTGGGTGTCTGACACTTCTCTCCTGTGGTTGCGCCGCGACCTGCGGCTCGACGACCTTCCTGCGGCTGTGGCCGCGGCCGAACGTGGTCGTGTCCTGGTCTGTTTCGTCCTCGACCCGCTGCTGGAGAAGTCGTCGGGCGAGCGTCGCCTCGCGTTCTTGTTCGACTCGTTGCGTGAGCTGAACACCAAGCTCGACGGCAATTTGCTCGTGGTCCGTGGCCGGCCGGAGGTCGAGGTCCCGCGGCTGGTTGCGTCGGTAGACGCCGGTTCTGTTCATGTGAGCGAAGACTTTTCGCCGTTCGGGCGCAGGCGCGACGACGCCGTCGTGCGCGAACTCGGTGACGTGGCGTTCGAGTCGCTAGGGTCGCCGTATCTGGTGTCGCCGGGACGCATCACCAAGTCCGACGGTGAACCGTACAAGGTGTTCACGCCCTTCTTCCGGCAGTGGCGCGAGCACGGTTGGCGCAAGCCTGCGGGTCCGTTTGAGGCGTCGGACGTTGTCGATCCCAGCGATATTCGGAAGTCGGGTCGCATCCGCGTGCCGGCGTCCCCGACGAAGATCGACGTGGTTGCGGGGGAGGACGCCGCGCGTGCACGGTGGAACGAGTTCGTGGCGGAGGATCTCGACGGATACGACTCCGACCGTGACCGTCCCGATCTCGACGCGAGCAGCCGGATGTCGGTCTACCTGAAGTACGGAAACATCCATCCGCGCACGATGGCCGCCGATCTCGACGGGCGGAATCCTTCTGCCGCAGCCTATCTCCGCGAGCTGGCGTTTCGGGACTTCTACGCCGACGTGCTGTATCACTGGCCGGGCAGTCTGTGGCACAACTGGAACAGCGGATTCGACGACATCGATCTCGACACCGACAAGGACGCCGAACGCCGATTCGACGCCTGGCGGGAGGGTCGCACCGGCTTCCCGATCGTCGACGCCGGGATGCGTCAACTGGCGCAGACCGGCTTCATGCACAACCGCGTTCGAATGATCACGGCGTCGTTCCTGGTGAAGGACCTGCATCTGCCGTGGTGGTGGGGTGCCCGCTGGTTCCTCGACCAGCTCGTCGACGGCGACATGGCATCGAACCAGCACGGCTGGCAGTGGGCGGCCGGCACCGGAACCGATGCGGCACCGTACTTTCGGGTGTTCAACCCGGAGACACAGGCCAAGAAGTTCGATCCCGACGGTGAGTACGTCGCACGCTGGGTACCCGAGGTCGGTACCGCCGACTACCCCGAACCCATCGTCGACCACAAGGCCGAACGCGAAGAGGCGCTGCGGCGCTACCGTTCTCTGTGACCACCCCTGCTGGTTGGAGCGGCAAGCTGCGCCAAACAACGCACGCCGCCCATTCCGCTGCTGACCTAAAGCGAGCGCAAGCGAGAGCGCTCCGCTGCCTGAGCCTGGATTCGTGGGAACGGAGCCAACCTCCGCTGCCTGAGGTGCGACGAGCGCCAGCGAGGAGCCTCGAAGGCCAGGTGAGACGACATCGCATATCTCACCAGGGGCTTCGAGGCTCGCAGGCTCGCACCTCAGCCGGCGAGTGGGGACTCGCACCGCTCGGCAGTGGATGCATCACCGCGACAGCCGCAGTGCCTCACCCCATTTGACGCGCGATCCGGTGCGGAGGATGGATCGTTGGTACACCTTGGCGGCCAGCCAGGTGGCGATGACGCAGGCCGCGACCATCAGCAGCAGCGAGACGACGATCTGAACCGGATCTGTGTCGCCGGTGGCGATTCGGATCGGGATGAGCACTGAGCTGAACGGCGGTATCCAGGACAGCGTCTGAATGAACGTCGAGTCGAGTGCCTGGATGCCGAAGATACCCGAGTACATGACGGCCAGGGACAGGATCGTCAGCGGCGTGATCGTCGACCCGATTTCCTCCTGTCGGGACACCATCGCCCCGGCGGCAGCGTACAGCGTTGCGAAGAACACGAATCCGAGCAGGAACCAGATCAGTACCGCGGCGAACATGCCGAGTGCTGTACCCGCGATGGTGAGCATGCCGGTGGCCGTGCCCGCGATGAGCGCGGTGATTCCGAGCAACACCATCTGACCGAGCGCGACCACCCCGATGCCGATGATCTTGCCCCACATGAGGTGCAGCGGTTTGATCGTGGCGAGCAGGAGTTCGACGATGCGCGACGTCTTCTCCTCGACCACGCCGACGGCGATCATGTTGCCGCCCATCATGATGGCGGTGATCAGCAGCATCGATCCGACGATGGCGACGACGATCCGCTGCCCCACGGCGGGGTCCGCGGGTTCGGTCTCGCTCATCGAGATGGATGGCTGCGGCAGTGTTGTGGCGTCGACGTTGCGCGCGGCAAGACCGCGAGCGAGTTCGGTCTGGGCGATCGCACCGCGCAGGACGCCGGACAGCGACTCCTCGATGCCGTCCTTGCTGATCAGGGTGTACGACGAGTTGGGCCCGGTGACGACCACGGCTTCCAGATCGCCGTCGGCGACCCGGTCACGGGCCTGATCGGTGGACGCCAGTGTCACCACAGTGACCGGTGTGCCACTCTGATCCCCGACCGCGGTGATCGCGGCGGTCAGGGTAGAGTCGTTGCCCACCAACCCGATTCGTTCCTTGGAGTCTCCGCCGCCGCTGAAGACCGACCACACGATGAGGCCCGCGATGATGACGATCATGAGGATCGCGGTCGTGGCGACAAACGACCTGGTGCGTACGCGAGTCGTGATCTCCCGCTGGGCGATGAGAGCGATCGACGTCGTCGCGCGGGTTTCGGGGGAAATGCTGTGCGTGGTCGTCATACGGACACCACCTCTCGGAAGAGTTCGGTGAGGGATGGGGTGGAGGTGGCGAACCGGTGCACCGGACCGTGGTGCAGTGCGGCAGCCAGGATCTGCTGATCGTCGACGCCGTCGGGATCGATCCGCAGTACGGTACGGCCGTCGCGCTGGTCGGAGTAATCGGCATCGAGGACGCCGGAAATTCCATCGGCCCAACGGATGTCGGTCCTTGGGCCGATCACCTCCAACGTCATACCGTCCCGCCCGCGAAGCGCGTCGACAGCGCCGAGGGCGCGCATCTGTCCCTTGGCGACGATTCCCACCCGGTCGCACAATCGCTGCACGAGGTCGAGTTGGTGCGACGAGAAGATCACCGGGATTCCCTCGGCGGCCTTCTCTTTGAGGACGTCGCTCATCACGTCGACGGCAACCGGATCGAGTCCGGAGAATGGTTCGTCGAGCACCAGCACGTCGGGGTCATGGACGAGTGCCGCGGCCAGTTGGACGCGTTGCTGGTTGCCGAGGCTGAGGTCGCCGACGTTGTCGTCGACCCTTTCGCCGACCCCGAGACGCTGCGTCCACCGTGTCACGGCGTCGGCTGCCTCCGACGGCGTCATGCCGTGCAGTCGGGCGAGGAACCGAAGTTGTTCGCCCACCTTCATCTTCGGATACAGTCCGCGCTCCTCGGGCATGTAGCCGATGCGTCGGCGGAGTTGCAGGTCGATGCGGCGATCCCCGAGCCGAACCTCGCCGGCATCGGCGGACAGCACACCGAGGACGATCCGCATGGTGGTGGATTTGCCTGCCCCGTTACTGCCGACGAATCCGAAGATCTCACCGGGATCGACGTGAAAGGTCATGTCCTGTAGGGCTACCAGGTCGCCATAGCGTTTGTGCAGGCCGTCGACGATGAGCGGTGCGGTCACTGTGTGGTCCTTTCGGTATCGTCGAGATCTTTGGGAATGGCGAGGTCCTCGGGGTCGGGTTCGCTCATCCACCAGGCGGTGAGCATCGTCGGGACGCACATCGCGGTCAGCAGCAGCGAGATGAGCAGGACCGCAGTGCCGTACACGAGGTCGGCGGACACCGGGTCGTCGCCGATACTCAGGGCGATGAGGACGAGGTACGGGACGAACATGAGCACGAACATGACGAACAGGCCGATCGAACGCGCCGAGTTCCGCTGTGCCAGTTGTATTTCGTCGAGTGCGGACACCGGGGCGTCGGCCACCGACCCGGTGACGATGCGCAGCAGATACAGCGAGGCCATGACCCCGGCGAGGCCCACCAGGAATGGGATGACGAACCAGGTTCGGCTGCTGAACGCCATGACGGTCGCCACGATCATCATGGCGAGCATGACAGCGAGCAGCAACACGAGCCGCCGATACCCACGGCGATTGCGCCACGTCGAGAGCTGATGTGCGTGACGCTGATTGAACTGAAGGTATCGATTGCCGCGCCATTCGTCGTAGCGTCGCCAGAGGGCCGGTGTTGCCTCTGCGGGGATCGCGACGTTGGGGTCGTTCATTGCATACCTCCCTAGTCGGGTGCTTGTGTCAGTCGGGTGCTGGTGTCATCGTGACGTCGGTCTTCGTGCCGGTGATCTGCGTGTCGCCGCGTTCGGCGGTGCGGCGGTAGAGCTCGGCCGACATCGCGCCGAACTCGGTGCGGCTGAACACGGCTTCGACGGGGAGGTCGAAGACCGCGCAGATCCGGAACGCGAGGTCGAGGCTGGGGTAGTTGTCGCCGCGTTCGAGTGCGCCGACCGACTGAACATTGATGCCGACCAGCGCGGCGAGATCGGCCCGCGACATCCTGCGCTCGGCACGCAGCACCGCGATGCGGTTGTAGATCGGGAGCTTGTCTCCGCGTCGTACTGGACTCACATATCAGAGTGTTGTGAAAACACAACGAAATGTCAACAGCGACCATCACTGAGGAGCCGAATTGTTCGGTTGTGTTAATGATCTGGGTGGGTCGCCCGATATGACCGATGTGACGTGGCCGACAGTGCCCGCACATCACCCGCAGACGAAAGGAAGTTCGTGAGGAATACCGCTCGCACCGCCATCGCTGTCTCCGCACTAGGGCTCGGTGCCGCTGTCCTGCCCGCTGCCGTGTCAGCGCCTGCGCAGGGCGCGACCACCCAGTTGTGCTCGTTCACCTATGCGAATCCGAACCTGTTCGTCATCCAGGCGAGCAGCGCCGCGTCGGCGACCCAGATCGGCTCGGACACAGTGACGTTCACCCTGAAGACCAACTCGATGTCGTTGCTGGGATACCAGCAGACCTTCCGCGTGACCTGGGCGAATCTCGACACCGGCAAGAACGGTGGCGGTGACGTACGTAAGCGGGTCGTCGGATCTGCCAATACCCTCACCGTGCCGAATCTGAAGACCGGCAAGGGGCGGATCGCGCTGGTTCTCGCTGCGGCGAATACCTCGAGCATCGGCCCGGGCAGCACCAACGGCGACTGCGGCAAAGAGCTCCGCGTCGGCTGATCGGAGCGTACTGCTTTGGCCTTCTGAACTGCGGGAATCTGTACCTGGGGGCCAGATCAAGTGCACAGTGCACTTGGACGGGCTGGGGCGTACAGACATCCAACGGATTGGCTCGCACGTCAGCCGGCGGAGGAGGGTCTCGCGAGCAGATCGCGAGCCACGCGGGCGGCCTCGCGCCCGGCGCGGTTCGCGCCGATGGTCGACGCCGACGGTCCGTATCCGAGAAGTTGGACGCGGGGATCGGATTCGACGACGGTGGCGAGACGTCCGGTCATGGTGATGCCGCCGCCCGGTCCACGCAGATGCAGCGGCGCGAGATGGTCGAGGGCGCTGCGGAATCCGGTGTTCCAGAAGATCACGTCGACGTCGAGGTGGTCGCGGCCCTCGTCGCAGTCCCAGCACACACCGGTCTCGGTGATTCGGGTGAACATCGGTCGCCACGTGAGGATTCCGTCGTCGCGGGCCGCTGCGACCGCCGGCGTGAGCGCCAGCCCGGTCACCGAGACCACCGATGTCGGGGGCAGGCCCGCGCGGACGCGACGTTCGACGCGGGCCACCGCTTCCCGCCCCTGCTCGGGCGAGAACGGGCGGGGATTGAACACCGGTTCGGTGCGTGAGCACCAGAAGGTCTGTGCGCCTTCGGATTCACGTGCGATCTCGATGAGAAGTTGGATCGCGGAGATGCCCGCACCTACCACCAGGACCCGTTTGCCGGCGAACTCGTCGGGGCCGGTGTAATCGTGGGTGTGCAGTTGTCGCCCACCGAAATCCGCGGCACCGGGCACATGTGGGATGAACGGACGATCCCAGGTGCCGGTGGCGTTGACGATGAGTTGCGACCGCACCTCGCGGCCATCGTCGCGCGTCGACAAGAACCCGTCGGCATCGTGGTGGACCGAGCGCACGTGCACGGGACGCTCGACGCGTAGGCCAAACTTCTTCTCGTACTTGCCGAAATATTCGGGTACTGCCGTTCGTGCCGGGAACTCGTCGCACTCGACACCGAGCGCCTCGATCAATCCGTATCCGGGAAGATCGTGGACGTGGTTGGCTGCGGCCAGCGTGAGCGTCGGCCAGCGGAACTGCCAAGCGCCACCAGGGTGAGGGGCGTGGTCGACGACGAGATACCGGTCGTCGAGGCCGAAACGCTGCAAGAAGTAGGCTGCCGACAAGCCCGCTTGGCCCCCACCGATCACCAGCACGTCGGATTTGGCGGTGTTGTCCACTCTGCAAGCCTGGCATGGCAAGAGAAAATTGACCTGCGCGACACCGGCGGGCACAGCGATCGGTAGGCTTCCGCGCATGGTCAGTTCAGCTCAGCGGATTCACTTCAGTACGCAAGATGCCGTCGTCACGATCGAGTTGGATCGCGTAGACAAGCGCAACGCGCTCGATGAAGCCATGGTCTCCGAACTGGCGGAGGGCTTTTCCCGGGCGGTCGAGCAGGGGGCCCGCGCGATCGTGCTGACCGGTCGCGGTCATGTGTTCTCCGCGGGTGCCGACCTTTCGGGACCCGTGTACGACAAGTCGTTCCTCGACAAGCTGATCGCCACGTTGCGGCAGATCGAGTCGACGCCGGTGCCCGTGATCGCCGCACTGAACGGGAGCGCGCTCGGCGCGGGCCTGCAACTGGCGATGGCCGCCGACCTACGGGTGATGGCGCCCGACGCTCTGGCCGGTATTCCGGCCGCGAAGATCGGCGTGGCGGTTGATGAGTGGACGATTCGACGGCTGGTGTCGCTGGTTGGTGCCGGGCATGCGCGCGGCATGCTGATCGGCTGCGATCCGCTCACGTCAGACCGGGCCCACCAACTTGGATTCGCCAACCGCATCGGCGATCTCGCTGACGCGCAGCACTGGGCGTCGACGATCGCAGCGTTCGCGCCGCTCACCCTTCAGCACTACAAGCTCGTCCTCAACGGTGACGGCGCGCGCGATGCCGCCCCCGAGGAGCGCCTCGCGGCAATGATGCGCGCTTGGGAGAGTGCGGATCTGCAGGAGGGTCGCGCGGCGCGGACCGAGAAGCGGGCCCCCAAGTTCATCGGCGCCTGACAGGCATCGATTATCCCGACATATCGGACATCTGGCCCGAATTATCCTCGCGGAAACATTTCGATCAACTGACCGAAACACGCGATCCTTAGCTTCCCTTCAGGCAATCCCGTCACATAGCAGGGGAGAAGTATGTCGAAGGAAGCTCATCATTTCACCGAAGACATCGGTGATATCGAGAACGCAGAACACAGCATCATCGCCACCGGTGCAGCAGCCGCCGCGGCGCGAGAATCGCTCGAGGACTACACACTGCGGTTTGCGCCGCGCAGCTACCGCAAATGGGGTCCCGGCGTCGTCGCGATCTCCGCGCTCGGCGGTATCGCCTACCTCGCCGACTTCGCGATCGGCGCCAACATCGGCATCGCCAACGGAACGGGTAACGCCCTCTGGGGCATCCTGTTCTTCGCGATCGTCATCATGCTCACCGGCTACCCGCTGTCGTACTACGCGGCCCGGTACAACATCGACCTCGACCTCATAACGCGCGGAAGTGGATTCGGCTACTACGGGTCAGTCCTGACCAACGTGATCTTTGCGTCGTTCACATTCATCTTCTTCGCGCTCGAGGGGTCGATCATGGCCCAGGGCCTCAAGCTCGGCCTCAACATCCCGCTGTGGCTCGGTTATCTGGCGTCGTCGGTGCTGATCATCCCACTGGTGATCTACGGCATGAACACCCTTGCGAAATTGCAGGTCTGGACGACTCCGCTGTGGTTGCTGATGATGGTCGCGCCCTTCCTGTACCTGGTCTTCAAACACCCCGATGCCATCGGTGATTTCCTCTCCTTCAGTGGTGGCACCGACGGCCAAGCCGGGCACGGGGTCTCATTTGCCGGCACCATGCTCGCCGCCGGTGTCTGTCTGTCGCTGATCGCGCAGATCGCCGAACAGATCGACTACCTGCGCTTCATGCCGCCGAAAACCCCTGAGAACAGCCGCAAGTGGTGGACCGCCGTGCTGACCGCCGGTCCCGGCTGGGTCATCTTCGGTGCCATCAAGCAGGTCGTCGGTCTCTTCCTCGCGGTGTACCTCATCATGAACTTCGCCGAGTCGGCTGGAGTGGCCAATGAGCCCGTGCACCAGTTCCTGGCCGTGTACGAAGAGTTCATGCCGCACTGGCTGGCCATGACGCTGGCGGTGATCCTCGTGGTCATCAGTCAAGTGAAGATCAACGTGACCAACGCGTATTCGGGCTCGCTCGCCTGGACCAACAGTTTCACGCGTGTCACCAAGACCTACCCAGGACGTCTGGTGTTCCTGGTCTTCAACGTCACCATCGCCATCGTGCTGATGGAGGCAAACATGTTCAGCTTCCTCAACGAACTGCTGAACTTCTACGCCAACCTGGCAATCGCCTGGATCGTGACCGTCGCCTCCGACATCGCGATCAACAAGTACCTACTGAAGATCTCACCGAAGGAACCCGAGTTCCGGCGCGGCATGCTCTACAACTTCAACCCGGTCGGCTTCGTGTCGGTGATCGTCTCCGGCACCCTGTCGATCATGGTTTACTTCCATGTCTTCGGGGACACCATCCAGCCGTACTCGCCGCTGGTGGCCTTGGTGCTCGCGCTCGTGCTGCCGCCCATCATCGCGCTCGCGACCAAGGGCAAGTACTACCTGCGCCGCACCGACGACGGTATCGACATCCCGATGTACGACGAACACGGCAATCCGACCGACGTGCGACTGTTGTGCTGTGTCACCGGCATCGAGTTCGAACGGCCCGACATGATCGCCTCGGCGGTACCGGGGCCGAACGGGGAGAAGCAGTACATCAGCTCGTTGGCGTTGTCATGTGACAAGACCGGCGAGCACGTGCTGCCCGCTCAGCCGCCCGTGTCCGCGTCGGCGACGTCGGACATCGCGGTGGATGCCCCGGCGGAGTCGGCGGAGAAGGAGCCGACCGACTGATCGTCCTCGGCCCACTTCCGCTCCTGAGCTGAGGTGGGCCGAGTGGTCTCCGTCGCGCCTCAGACAGCGGTGGGGCCGAGCACGCGGTCGAGGTAGGGGTTGGTGAACATCCGGTCGGGATCGAATCGGTCACGCACCGAGAGGAATTCGTCGAACCGGGGGTAGACGCCACGCAAGTATTCGGCGTCGCGTGTGTGCATTTTGCCCCAGTGCGGTCGACCGCGGTGCTCGACCATGATGGCCTCGACATCGGCGAAGTAGGCGGCGGCATCGGCCGGGTTGTCGCGGTGATACCGGTGCACCGCGACGTAACCGCGCGCGCCACCGGAAGCGGTCGACAGCATCAGATCGTCGGCGGCCGCGGCCCGTACCTCGATGGGGAAGCTCACCCGATACCGCCGCCGATCGATCATCGTCCGAATCTCGTGCAGCACATCGGGAATCGCGTCGAGCTCGACCGCGTACTCCATCTCGCGGAATCGGACGGTGCGCGACGAGATGAACACCCGGGTCGAGGTATCGGTGTACGTGCGGGCCGACAGCGCTCGACCGGCGACCTGGGCGATGGTGGGCACGGCGGACGGTATCCGCCTTCCGATCTCGCACATGCCGTGATAGAGCTTGTTGCTGAGCAGTTCGTCGTCGATCCACCGCCGCACCCGTCCGGGGCCGGACACCTCGGCGATGGGTCCGAGTCGGGTGTTCGTCTTGGCGAGAGCACAATTGGTGTGCGGAAACCAGTAGAACTCGTGATGGTCGTGTGCGTGGACCCGCTCGAGGAAGCCGTCGATCGCATCGTCCGCCGACACGGGCAGTTCCTCCGCGCGCATGTAGAAGGCCGGCACGCACGCCAGGGTCAGGTCGACGACAACGCCGAGAGCGCCGAGCCCCAGTGCAACTGCGGGCAGGTCCGGGTCGTCCTCGCCGATGGTCCGCACCGCGCCGGTGCCGGTGACGATGGTGGCGCCGACCACCTGCGTGCTGATGCCGCCGAACCGAAGGCCGGTGCCGTGCGTGCCGGTCGACGTCGCGCCGGTGATCGTCTGCCGGTCCACGTCACCGAGATTGGCCATCGCAAGCCGGTGTGGAGCAAGGAGTTCCGGGATCTCGAACAGGTGCGTGCCGCCGCGAAGGGTGACCCGCGACCGGTCGGCGTCGGCCTCGATGAGACCGCGCATGGCAGAGAGGTCCACGAGGATGTCGCCGGGCACCCCGATGCCGGAGAAGCTGTGCCCGGCGCCCGCCGGTTTGACGGTGCGCCCATCGGAGCGGGCCCGGGTGATCACCTCGACGAGCTCTGCGGTGTCGTGCGGCGTCACCACCAGAGAGGGTGCCGCCGACTGGGTTCCACCCCAGTTGCGCCACACCGGCGTTGCCGACCCCTGCGTTATAGAAAGCACTGTCCCTCACCCCGATAGGTCGGGACGACGTCGCGTACCCGGGTGGTGCCGTCGTCGTCCCGTTCGATCAAGGCCACCTCGGTGGCCCGCTCACATGCCTCGCCGGATTTCGTGTGCCGGAACCACACTCGGTCGCCGATGCTCAGCTTTGTGGCGGACCGGCCACGCAAGGGCGTTTGAACCTCGCCGGCCCCTTCTGTGCCGAGGAATCCAAGTCCGCTGGGCCACACCGGCTTCGGTTGACGGTCCGAGCCGGGCGGTCCGGACGCGATCCATCCGCCGCCCGCACAGGTCGCGATGTCGGTGGCCGGGCGGCGGACCACGTCCAGACCGAAGCCCAGGGCTGGCGCCGGCCGGAATCGCCGGTATCCGTCGAACAGGTGACCGCCGAAAAGCCCGCTGCCGGCGGCGATGTCGGTGATCGAACGGTCGCGCGCGGTCTCCTCGATCGAACCGGTGCCGCCCGCGTTGACGATCTCGAGATCGGCAACCTCGCGCAGCGCCGCGATGATGCTGCCGCGGCGACGGCGCAGTTCGGCCATCGATCTGCGCTGCATCAGCGCGACCGCCCGGTTGCGCAGTGCCGATGATTCGACCGCGTCGCCGACCCCGGCGACCTGGGCCTCGTACGACATCGCGCCGACGAGCCGAAATCCGGGCCGCGCAGCGATCTGCCTGGCCAGGCGCACCGCATCGGTCCGGCTGTGCACCGGAGACCGGCGCACTCCGATGTGCACGCGTCCATGCAGCAACCGATAGGAGGCGTCGACGTCGATGGCCACACGGATCGTCGGCCGCCGGTCAGTTGGCACGACCGCGTCGATGAGGTCGAGTTGGTCGGTCGAGTCGACAAGGAGCGTTACCTGCGCCGCTGCCACCTCGTCGGCCGCCAGGGCGGCAATCGCCGAGCGCCTCGTCGACGGATAGCCGACGAGAACGTCCGCGACGCCGGAAACCGTTGCCAACCAGACGGCTTCGGCGAGATCGTAGGCCAGGACGCCGGCGAAACCGGGCCGGCGCAGCACGTCATCGATGACCGACCGCACCCGCAGCGACTTCGACGCGATCCGGATCGGAACCGATCCGGCCCGGGCGGTCAGGTCGGCGACGTTGTGGTCCAGTGCTCTGCGATCGAGAGCGAGGACGGGCGCGTCGAGTCCGGCGTCGCGGACCGCCCGGTCGATTCCCGCCCAGTAGGCGTCGGGATCGTCGGACCAGACCAGAGAGTGCGGATCAGTCCTCGACGACATAGGTCATCATCGCCCGCACGGCCGACGTCATGACCGAGCGGATCACCTCCTCGTCGGCGGTACTCAGATAGATCAGGGTGATCGAGTTGGTGGTGGCGATCACGGTGGGACCCAGCGTCTCGGGTGGTTGACTCCACCGCACCCCCGACCGTTCCGCGGCAATCCGCAACGCGACGGCAGCCACCTCGAACTGCTTCTCGTACATCCGCTTGCCGTAGCTCTGCAGCTCCGGATGGTTGTGTGCGTAGATGCCCAGCGAGATGGTCGCCTGTGTGCGCCCGGGGTCGGCCTTCACCAGATCGAAGAACGTCGTCAGCTGACGTTCCATGTTCTCCTGCATCCCGAGGCGTTTGCTGTTGCTATCTGCATTATCGACGTCGGTGTCGTGAATCACCGTGTCGAGCATTTCCGTGATGTCGGTGGGTACCGCAGTCTCCATCACGGCGCTGAGCAAGGCCGTTCGGCTCTCGAACGCATAGTGAAAGCTCGCGAGGGGCATCCCCGCGTGAGCGCAGATCCGCCGCGTCGTGGCCCCCTCCACGCCGTGGTCGGCAATTACGCGAAACGCTGACTCGATGAGCGCCCTGCGTCGCTCGTCGACCGACATCCGTGCCACAGAACGTCTACCTCTACGCCCGCACGCGACCCAGCGCGTGCGTATGAACAAGTGCTCAGGGAGCTTATCAGTGGCAACGACCTGTCGAGCGATCTTGATCGACCGTGCCGGACTCGTACCACTAGGTTGGTGATCGTGACATCGATGACGGGCAAGGGTGGTACCGAAGTGGCGACACGGGCGATCGGCCGGGTTGCGTTGGCGGGTTCTAAGGTGGCCGACGCCGCAGTCGGCCGGCTCGCCGATGCCGGCCTGGCGCCCGCGATGGCGCTCGGGGCGACCCGCGACGAGATATTGCCGCACGTCGAGGCCTCGCCGCACCGCGTCGGAGGTGCCTTCGACAATCCGGAACCGGCCGGCGAGGCGACCCCGGATCTGTCGGTGTTCGCCGACATGCTCCGGCGTCCCGGCCGCCCGCGTCGTCCCATCATGGTGACGCGGCCCGAGTTCGACGAGCCCGGCTCACTGGCCGTGACCTGGCTCGGACACGCTTCGGCGTTGATCGACATCGACGGGGTGCGGGTGCTCACTGATCCGGTGTTCAGCCTGCGGTGCTCACCGAGCCAGCAGATCGGACCTGCGCGACTGCACCCGTCGCCGGTGACGGTGGCCGACCTGCCGCCCGTCGATGTGGTCCTGATCAGCCACGACCACTACGACCATCTCGACATGGAGACGGTGGCGGCCATCGCGCGAGCGATGCCCGACGCGATCTTCGTCGCTCCCGTCGGTGTGGGCGCACACCTGGTGCGCTGGGGTATCCCGGGAGTCCGTATCCGGCAGGCGGATTGGTGGGGGGACGTGACGGTGCAGACACCGTCGGGCGCAGTGACGTTCACGTGTGGTCCGGCGCGACACTTCTCGGGTCGTGCGCTGGCCCGCAACCTCACCCAGTGGGCCAGCTGGGCGATCCGGGGGCCGGTGCATCGCGCATTCTTCTCCGGCGACACCGGGTACACCGAACGCTTCGCCGACCTCGGCGCACTGCACGGGCCGTTCGACGTGACCCTCATCGCGGTCGGCGCCTACGACCCGGTCTGGCCCGACATCCACGTCAACCCGGAGGAGGCGGTCGCCATCCACCGGATGCTGTCGGGCTCGGCGGGTACCGATGCGGTGATGATCCCGATCCATTGGGGCACTTTCAATCTGGCCCGTCACCCGTGGGGTGAGCCGATCGCTCGGTTGCTGCCGCATGCCGCCCGCAACGCCACTACGGTCCTCGTGCCGCAGCCCGGCGGCACCATCGACCTCGTTTCCCGCGCAGGCACTGGCCTGACGAGCCGTGACTGGTGGGAGAAGTCCGCGTGACGTCACCGACGACGGCCGCCGTGCCCGGCCTCACCGCAGACGAGGTCGCGGCGCGCGTTGCGGCCGGTCAGGTGAACGCACTGCCGGACCGGTCCGGACGGACCGTCTCCGACATCGTGCGGGCCAACGTGTTCACCCGCATCAACGCGATTCTCGGCGTCCTGTTCGCGATCGTGGCCTTCACCGGTTCGTTCATCAACGGATTGTTCGGATTGTTGATCGTGGCCAACAGTGGAATCGGCATCATCCAGGAGGTTCGGGCCAAGCGGACCCTGGACAAGCTCGCCATCGTTGGGCAGACCCGTCCGCGTGTTCGCCGCGACGGCGTCGTCAAGGAACTCCCACCCGACGAGGTCGTCCTCGACGACATCATCGAGATCGGGGCCGGGGATCAGATCGTGGTGGACGGCGACGTCGTGGAGGCTGTCGCGCTCGACGTCGACGAGTCGTTGCTCACCGGCGAGGCCGACCCGGTCGACAAGGATCCAGGTGCGCACGTGCTCTCGGGGAGCTTTGTGGTCGCCGGCGGCGGCGCATACCGGGCCACCAAGGTGGGTGGCGAGGCGTATGCGGCGCAACTCGCCGCGGAGGCGTCGAAGTTCACGCTGGTGTCCTCCGAACTCCGGTCTGGGATCGATCAGATCCTGCGGGTCATCACGTGGTTGCTGATCCCCGCGGGCATCCTCACGATCGTCAATCAGCTCTTCATCAGCCAGAACGGGATCAAGGCGTCGCTTCTGGGCATGGTGGCCGCGCTGGTGCCGATGGTGCCGGAGGGCCTGGTGCTGATGACCTCGATCGCATTCGCCGTCGGCGTGGTTCGGCTGGGTCAACGGCAATGCCTGGTCAACGAATTGCCCGCCATCGAGGGCCTGGCCCGCGTGAACGTGGTCTGTGCCGACAAGACGGGGACGCTCACCGAGAACGGCATGCGATTGGCGGAGGTCCGAGCGGTCGAGCAGTCGCCGCCGGCCCCGCCGGAGACCGTGCTGTCGGCGCTGGCCGCCCACGACCCGCGGCCCAACGCCAGCATGCAGGCGATCGCCGAGGCCCAGCCGCAGGCTCCGGCCTGGACGCCGACCGCCGTGCAGCCGTTCACGTCGGCCAAGAAGTGGAGCGGGATATCGTTCCGCGACGACGCCGGTGGCGCAGACGTGGGCAACTGGGTGATCGGCGCCCCGGACGTGCTGCTCGATCCGGAGAGTGAGACCGCTTCGGTGGCAAGCGAACTCGGGTCCACCGGGCTGCGAATACTGCTGCTGGGCCGCACCGACGTGCCGGTGGACTCGGAGCCGGCGGCCGGCTCGAGCGTGCCGGGTGCCTTTGTTCCGGTGGCGCTCGTGGTGCTCGAGCAGAAGGTTCGTCCGGATGCCCGCGACACCCTGGAATACTTCGCGGAGCAGCGAGTCGCGGTGAAGGTGATCTCCGGCGACAACGCGCGCTCGGTCGGCGCGGTGGCGCAATCGCTGGGACTCGGCTCACCGGAGACGTCGGTGGACGCGCGTGAATTGCCCACGGACACCGAGCAACTCGCCGAGGTCGTCGAGTCCGGCGTGACCTTCGGCCGAGTGCGCCCGGACCAGAAGCGGGCCATGGTCAAGGCGTTGCAGTCCCACGACAACACCGTCGCGATGACCGGCGACGGAGTGAACGACGTCCTTGCCCTCAAGGATGCCGACATCGGCGTCGCAATGGGGTCGGGGAGTTCGGCGGCGCGGTCGGTTGCACAGATCGTGCTGTTGGACAACAAGTTCGCGACGCTGCCGTATGTGGTCGGGGAGGGCCGCCGGGTCATCGGCAACATCGAACGCGTCTCCAATCTGTTCCTCACCAAGACCGTGTACGCGGTGCTGCTCGCGCTGTTCGTGGGCATCGGTGGGGTGGTCGGAAAGATGCTCGGCACCGACCCGCTGAGCTACCCGTTCCAACCCATCCACGTGACCATCTCGGCCTGGTTCACCATCGGCATCCCCGCGTTCGTGTTGTCGTTGGCGCCCAACAACGAACGCGCCCGACGCGGGTTCGTGCGACGCGTCCTGCTGATGGCCGTCCCGAACGGCATCATCGTCGGCCTCGCGGCGTTCACCACCTACGTCCTGGTGAATCCGGGCGGTGCGGGAGTCGAGGTCGGCGGAGATGCAGTCGACCTGTCACCGGCGCAAACGCAGGCTGCCACCGCGACGCTGATGACGTTGATCGCCGTCGCCGTGTATGTCCTCGCCGTCGTCGCGCGCCCGTACACCTGGTGGAAGGTGGTGCTGATCGCGGCATCGGCCGGTGCGTACGTGATCATCTTCGCCTGGCCGTTCACCCAGCACCTGTTCAAACTCGATTCGTCGAACTGGGAGATGAATTCGGTGGCGTTGACCTCGGCGGCAATTGGCATTGTCGCCGTAGAAGCGGTGTCGCGAATCGTGCCCCGCGTGGTTGCCGCCCGAGACATGCGTCGCGCCCCAGTCAACTCGTCAGATCAGGCCGACTCGTCAGATCAGGCGAAGTCGATAGACTGACGTCAAGCCGCCGGAGACGCCGGCGCGTCGATCAGGAGATGTGATGGACCTCAAAGGGCTCGTGGACAAGGCCAAGGCAGCACTGAAGGGCAACCCCAGCCTCATCGACAAGGGCGGCGACGCCGTCGACAAGGCGACCGGCGGCAAGTACGCAAAGCACGTCGACAAGGCACAGGACGCCGCTCGCAAGGCCGTCGGCTCGGATAAGCCTCGCGACCCGCAGGCCAACGATCCGCAACAGGGTGCGCCGTAGTCGCTCCATTTCGGTAGTCAGTTCGTTCTCGAAGCACCGCCGACCGCCTTCGGGTGCCGCCGATACGCCGATACCGTCGGGTCGCCGGCGATCCAGTGTCGCCACGGGCGGTCGGCGGCCCGGCGAACCCCCACGCGCGGTCCGGATTCGATGGTGAGCGGACTGCTTTCGATCGCGTCGAACCGAACCGGTCCCGCGCCGGCCAGGTCGGTGTCGAGGTCGGCCATGGTGATTCCGAGCGCCCGCGTCAGGTTGCCGGGTCCGCGCGCCAGGTGTGCCGATGTGCGAGCAGCCGGTCGTCGGGCGAACGCCAGCTCTTCACCCGCGACGACCTCCCCGGCTCGCAGGAGGACGGCCGACGCGCTGCCCTCGGGGCCGTGCACCACGTTGGCGCAGTGGTGGCCGTGGATGCGGTAGACGTAGAGCCGACCGGCGGGGCCGTACATGATTTCCGACCGTGAGGTACGCATGTAGGCGTGCGACGCCGGGTCGTCCGGTCCGGCGTATGCCTCCACCTCGGTGATCCGGACGGTGACGCCGTGGCCGGTCAGGTGACCGCCCAGCAATGAGCGTGCGAAGGCGTTGACGCTATTCTCTCTGTCCATGGCCAAGACGAGCAGCTCCATCGAGGTCGACCTGTCACCGGAAGATACCTGGTCGGCGGCGTCGGATCTGTCGCGCTACGACGACTGGCTCGTGCTGCACGACGGTTGGCGCAGCCCGCTCCCGGCAGCGGGTGAGCTCGCCAAGGGCGTCGAGGTGACGTCCGTGGTCAAGGTGAAGGGCACCCGGGTGCGCGTCGACTGGGTGATCGAAGCGTACGAGCCGATCACCAAGGTCCGCCTCAAGGGCAACGGCAAAGGTGGGGTGAAGGCCAAGCTCGAGCTGGGCATCGTTCCCATTTCTGCGGGATCGGCAGTAACCTTCACAGTTGATCTGGGTGGACTGCCACTCATCGGGCCTGCAGGGAAGGCAGCGGCGATGGCTGTGTCGGGGGACTTGCGCAAGTCGCTGGACAATTTCCGTGAGGTTTTCGGCTGATTCATCAGCAGTAGGGGAACGAGGCAAGACATGGGGCGTCACAGCTCCGGCTCCGACCGGCCCGTCAACGGGTCAGGCGGTGCCGATCAATCGAGTGCGAACACGGCACGGGTTGAGCGTCGCACCGTCGGCCAGTCGGCTGTCGGCTCGACGACTGGGGGCTCGACGACGGCGGGCTCGACAACACCGTCGGGCCGTGTTCCGTTGGCGACGACGCCGGTTCCGGCCGATGACGACTTCGGGTTCGAACACCGCGAGGTGTCCTCGTCCGGCGGACGTCGAGGCTGGTGGTGGGCATTGGCCGCTCTCGTCGTGATCGCGGCGTTGGTCACCGGGTTCATCCTGTGGCGAGCCGGATCATCCGGTTGCGGTGGTGACCGGAAGACGGTGGCGGTTGCGTCCGACGCCGCGATGACCGGGGCGCTGCGCGACATCGCGGCCAAGGCCTCCTCGGATTCCTGTTTCGACTTCGACGTGCAGAGCGCCGCAGGCGCCGACGTTCCGGGCCTGCTCACCCAGGGCGACAAGGCACCCGACCTGTGGCTGGCCGATTCGCAGGTGCAAGCCCGACGAGTCACCACCCAGGTGCGTCAAGACCTCGACCTGGTGACGCCGTCGATCGCCGTCACGCCGACCGTCGTCGCCGGACGACAGGTGCCTGCGCTGAAGAGCTGGGTCGACGTGATGAAGCTCCAGGATCTGCGGACCGGCTCGCCGTTGGACACCTCCACCGGCGACGCCCCCATCATCGGCGCACTTGCCGAGGTCGACTCGGGCGCGTTGACGCAGCAGGAACTGACCGGCGCGATGTCGATCCTGGCGATCCAGCAGAACAACGCCCGTCTCACCAACGACAACGAGGGCACCCGACTCAATCTGGCGAACACGTCGAACGTGCCCGTGGTCACCACCGAGCAGCAGTTCCTGTTGTTCACCCGCACTCACCCGGGTTCCGAACTCAAGGCCGTGGTTCCGGCCGACGGCACCGTGATGCTGGATTACCCGCTGGTGAACACCGCGTCGTCGGCACGGCATGGCGACGCCGCCGATGCCGGCGCAGCGCTTGTCGCGGCGGTGAAGACCGATGATGGACGCAAAGCGCTGGCTGCCGCCGGCTACCGCGCCCCGGACGGCAGCGGTGCAGCGCAAGGCGGCGTGGGCGAAGACGTGAAGGTTCTCGCCCTGCGCGATCCCACGGCAGTCGACCGTGCCCTCCGCCAGTGGCAGGTTCTCGGCGTGCCGATCCGCACACTCGTCGTGCAGGACACGTCCGGATCGATGGAGACCCCCGTCGGCAACACCACGCGGGCCGGCTTGCTCATCGATGCGTCGATGACCGGCCTCGACATCTTCCCGCGCAACGCGATGGTCGGCGGCTGGGCCTTCGGCATCAACAAGGGTGGGCAGGGTCAGGACTGGGTCGAGTTGGCGTCGATCCGGCGGCTGGATGCTCCGGCGGAGGGCGGCGACCATCGCGACGAACTGGCCGCGGCCGTTCGACGTGGTTTGGCGCCGTCGGCGCTCGGCGGCGGCACGGGTCTCTACGACACCACCTTGGCGGCGTTCAAGAGGGTTCAGTCCACCTACGACCCGAACTACTCCAACAGCGTCATCATCATGACCGACGGCAAGAACGAGGATCCGGACAGCATCAGCCTGAGTGAACTTCTCGCGACGCTGAAGCGGCTCGAAGATCCGGCCCGCCCGGTTCTGATCCTGACGATCGGGATCTCCGAGGACGCCGACACCACCTCGCTCAAGAAGATCGCGCAGGCCACCGGCGGCACCACCTACGTCGCCGAGAACGCGGGCGACATCAAGCAGGTGTTCACCAACGCCATCGCGGCGCGCGTGCAGGCGGCCGGACGATGAGTCGGCGCGGCCTGTCCTTTACCTGAGGATTACCTACTGAAACGTCTGCGGGGGCTGCCTTCCTCGTGTTCGGTGGGCACAATTGTCGTCATGACCGCCACCGCGCCTCGATCGCCCAGCACTGTCCCGACTGCCGGCGCCCGCGGGCAGACGCTGAGACGGACCGGGGGAGCCCTCGCCGCAATGGCCGCGGTCGGGATGGTCGCCGCGTGCGGTTCCGACGACGCCGACTCGTCGAGCAGTACCGCGGCCGAATCGACCACCGCAACCTCTGCTGCGGGTTCGACTTCGGCGTCGGGTTCGGGTGAGTACAAGGACGGGACCTACACCGCGACCGGCGAATACACGCGACCCGGTGGTCAGCAGGAGGTCGGGGTGACGATCACCCTCGCGAACTCCATCATCACCGGCGTCACCATCGACACCAGCTTCGCGAAGGGCCCGTCGGCGGAGTATCAGGGCAAATTCTCGAGCGGCATCAGCGCCGTGGTCGTCGGCAAGAACATCGATGACATCGACGTGCACAAGGTATCCGGCTCGTCGCTGACGTCGGGCGGATTCAACCAGGCGATCGAGAACATCAAGACCCAGGCTCAGGCCTGACCCGGCGCACCTTCGACACGCAGGATCGATGAGCGCGCCGGCCGGTAGTGACTGGGTGTTCGACGCCCTCGGCACCCGCTGGACGATCACCACGCCGGCACCGATGTCCGCATCGGCGCGTGCCGAGGTGGCGGGCGAACTCGACCGCATCGACCGCGTTTGGTCGCGCTTCCGCGCCGACTCGTTGGTCACCGAGATCGCCGCGCGGGCAGGTGATTACCCGATCGCAGAGAGTGATCGGCCACTGATGGACTGGTATCGGCAACTGTACGAACTCACCGCGGGTGCGGTGTCGCCCTTCGTCGGCCAGACCCTCGTCGATGCCGGCTATGACGCCGACTACACGCTACGGCCATCAGAGCGCGTCCGTGCTGCGCCGCCGTGGGAAACCGTGCTCGGTGGTCACGACGGTGTGCTCGACGTCCTGGTCCCCACCGTCATCGATGTGGGCGCTGCGGGCAAGGGTTTCGCCGTGGACCGGGTTGCCGCCATCGTGTCCGAGTCCACGAACGACTACATCGTCGACGGCGGTGGTGACATGTTCATCTCGGCGTTCGACACCCCGCGCCGGGTCGCGCTCGAACATCCCTCCGCCCCGACGAAGGCGATCGGCGTGGTCGAGGTGAGCGGGGCGGCGATCTGTGCGTCGGCGAGCAATCGTCGGACGTGGGCGCAGTGGCATCACATCGTCGATCCGCGTACCGCATCGCCTGCGCGAGAAGTGTTGGCGACGTGGGTGATTACGCCGACCGCGATGATCGCCGACGGTTTGGCGACCGCCTTGTTCTTCACCCCGGCGGCCGCGCTGCGCACTCGGTTCGACTATTGCCCCGAGGGTTTCCATCACGTGACGGTTCGACGCGGAGGTGGCGTCGAGCACACGGCGGTGCCGGGATTGGAGTTGTTCCTGTGAATCGTATTCTTGGACCCGGTCGATGGGCGTCGCGACGGCTCACTCCGCACCGTGCGGTGCTGCTGGCCCTGCTTCTCCTGGCCGCGGCGGCCTTCGTCGTGTCGGCGCTCGACGCTGACTTCGGCTACGAACCGTCGGACCTGCTGACCTGGATCGTCGTCGCCGTGGTTGTGAGCGGTGTGGTGACGTACCTGTGCGCGTTCGTCATTCGCGTTCCGCCCAATTCCGACTCGTGGCTGATCACCGGACTGATCCTGTTCTTCGTGCTGCCCGGTGGCTCGGCGGAGACCGCCGTCGCGACGGTCGCTTTGGGTTCGGCGGCTGCGGCGGTGTCGAAGTACGTGCTGGTTTGGCGGCGTCGGCTCATCATCAATCCTGCTGTGGCGGGGGCGATCACCTGCTAAGCCGTCGCCTATGCGGGCGCCGACGACGTGAGCTATCCGTTCTGGTGGGTCGCCGCGAAGCCGTTGCTGATCCCGATGATCGTGATCGGGGCGGTGTTGGTGACGGTGCTGCGGGAGTGGCCGCTGATTGTCGGCTATTTCGTTGGCGCGCTTGGGGCCATCGGCTATGTGCAGCTCGACCAGGGCGGTCAGGATCTCGAGCTGTGGCTGACGTCGAGTCCGATGATCTTCCTGGCGGCGATCATGTTGCCCGAACCGTTGACGTCGCCCGCCACGAGGGTCGCCCGCGTTGTGTACGGCGTGTTGGTCGGCGCAGTTCTGCACTGTCAGCAACTCGTCGAGATCACCGATTCGTACACTCTCGAATTCACGCCGGAGATCGCACTGGGGATCGGTTGTGTGTTCGCCTTCGTCGTGCGGCTGGCCACGCGGTCGGCGCGCCGTGTTCCGCTGACCGATATCCGGGTGGACCCGTTGGCGGAAAACATATTTGGCGTGCAGGGCTCGGTGTCGAGTGGCGCACCGCCCAGCTACGCGCGCGGCCAGTGGGCCAGTGTCAGCGTACCGCGATGGAACCGGCCGCTGTGGCAGAGTTCGCGTCGGGTGTTCTCGTTCGTGTCGGCATCCCGAACCGCGCCCGTCGAGTTCGGCTTCACCGTGGCCGGACCGCCGTCGCCTTTCAAGCAGGACCTCATCGACGGAACTGCCTCGCGAGCCTTCATCGACAATCGCGGTGGCGGATTCGTGCTACGCGATCGGCTGCTCGCACGGTCGCCCGTTGTTCTGGTCGCCGGCGGAATCGGGATCACGCCGTTTGTCTCCATGCTTCGGGCCCGCCTTGATTCGGGTGTTGATCTCTCGAATCTGACTGTGGTGCATATTGTCCGGTCGGATGCGCGTCGGGTGTACACCGACGTTCTCGACGCGGCAGCGGCCGCAGGTGCTCGCGTCGAGGTTGTGGTGTCAGCGGACGGCGGCGTGCCGAAGGGGCTGTTGTCTGCAGGTGCGCACTACTTTGTGTCCGGAGCGCCGACGTTTGTTTCGGACACCTCGTCGTCGATCCGGCGACTGGACCCGTCGACCCGCCTGCGCCCGTGGCGCATTCACACCGACACCTTCGTCGGATACTGAAAGTAGGGGAGGAAGTTTCTTCCCCGGGGTTTGGTGTCTTCCCCTAGAAAATATGCGGGGAGGACACCAAGAGTAGGGGAGGAAGTTCTTCCCCTACTTTCAGGGCGGGCTCTTGTGGCAGCCTGAAAGGCATGGACTTCGAGTACCACTGCGACATCGTGATGCTCGTGGTGTCGCCTCGTCATGCCTATTTCGGCCGACCCAAAGACGGTCCGGCCGACGATGCGCCCACCACGACACCCGACGCCGTGGAGGTGATCGCCGACAAAGGGATCCGCGGCGACCGGTTCTTCGGGGTGCGGGCGCACACCGAGGCTGCCGTGACCTTCCTCGCCATCGAGGCGTGGGAAGCCGCTGCCGGACAGGCGGACCCGATCCTCGCGCGCCGCAACGTCGTCGTCCGAGGCGTCGAACTCGACCCACTGCGCGGTCGCGAGTTCGCGATCGACACCGGCGACGGACCCATCCGATTCCGCGGCGGCCGGCCGGCGCATCCGTGTGCGTGGATGGACACGATGGCCGGTGAAGGTGTGCGCAAGGCGCTGATCGGACGCGGTGGCCTACGCGCACAACCGCTGTCGTCGGGCACCCTGCACGTCGGGCCCGCACTGTTGCGCTGCGACGTCGAACTCGATGCCACGCGTGCCGCCGATCAAGTGCGACGTGCGCAGCCGATGTGACGGACAGTCAGCCGGCGAGGGCGCGAAGGAAGAAGCCCAGGTTGGCAGGCTTCTCGGCTAGCCGACGGACGAAGTAGCCGTACCATTCCTCGCCGTACGGGATGTACACGCGGACCCGTGCACCCGACTGCACCAGACGGCGCTGTTCGTCGGTCCGGATGCCGTACAGCATCTGGTGTTCCCACGAGTCGGGCTCGCGGCCGAGTTCGCGAGCCAAAACGCCGGCCGCCTCGATGATCACCGGATCGTGGCTGGCCACCATCGGATAACCGTTGCCCTTCATCAGGATTCGCAGACAGCGCAGATAGGCTTCGTCGATCTGACGACGATCCGGGAACGCGACCGACGCGGGCTCGGCATAGGCGCCCTTGCACAGCCGGATGCGGGCGCCGGACGCAGCGAACTCGGCGCAGTCGTCCTCGGTACGACGCAGATACGCCTGTAGCACCGTCCCGACCTCGGGGAAGTCGCCGCGGAGCGACCGCACGATCGACAGTCGTTCGTCCACGGTCGTGTGGTCCTCGGCATCAACCGTGACGAGCACTCCCGCCGCACGGGCCGCGGATGCGATGCGACGAGCATTGGCCTCCGCGATCTTGGCACCATGCTCGGGGAGTGACTGCCCGAGTGCCGTCAGCTTGAGCGACACCTCAAGCTGACCCGAAGCAGTCGCACCCAACCCCGACATCGCCTCCAGCAGCGACAAATACGCGGTGACCGTCGCGTCGGCCTGGGCCTCGACCACGGTGTCCTCACCGAGGAAGTCGATCGTCACCGAGAGTCCGTCGTCGAACTCGGCTCGAATGGCGGCGAGGACGTCGACCTCGCTCTCGCCGGGGACAAATCGGCGCACGACGCGCTCGGTGACCGCGAGGCGCTGTGACGTCTCCTTGATGCGGTCGCTCTTGGCGGCGGCGGTGATGGCCGGCCGGAGTACCGAATCGAAAACCTTGCTCACAACCGTTCCCCCTTCACTCTGCGTTCATGTGCGGATAGCCGGAAACCGTCGGTGGCACAAAGGTTTCCTTGATGGTCCGGGTCGATGTCCAACGCATCAGGTTCGCCTTCGACCCCGCCTTGTCGTTGGTGCCCGACGCGCGCGCACCGCCGAACGGCTGTTGGCCGACGACAGCGCCGGTGGGCTTGTCGTTGATGTAGAAGTTGCCCGCGGCGTTGCGAAGACGGTCGGCGGCCGTGGCCACCGCGCCGACATCGCCGGCGATGATCGAGCCGGTGAGGGCGTAGCGGGCGGTCGAATCCACTTGTGACAGGGTCGATTCGAACTGTGGATCGTCGTAGACGTGCACCGAGAGGATCGGCCCGAAGTACTCGGTGGAGAACGCCTCATCGGTCGGGTCGTCGGAGAGCAGCACCGTGGGTCGCACGAAGAAGCCTTCCGAATCGTCGCATTCACCGCCGACCGCCACCGTCAGCGATGGCGTCGACTTGGCCCGGTCGATCGCGGCGACCTGCTTGTCGAATGCGCGCCGGTCGATCAACGCGCCACCGAAGTTGGTGAGATCGCGAACATCGCCGTAAGTGAGTTCGGCTGCCTCGGAGAGGAAGTCGTCGCCCATGCGGTCCCACACCGAGCGTGCGATGTAGGCGCGCGAGGCGGCCGAACACTTCTGGCCCTGGTACTCGAACGCTCCGCGGATGAGAGCGGTGCGCAACACGTCGGGGTCGGCCGACGCATGTGCCACGATGAAGTCCTTGCCGCCGGTCTCGCCGACGATTCGCGGATAGTTGCGATAGCGGTCGATGTTGGTGCCGACCTCGCGCCACAGATGCTGGAAGGTTGCGGTCGAACCGGTGAAGTGGATGCCGGCCAGGTTCTCGTCGGCGAGTGCGACGTCGGAGACCGCGCGGCCGTCGCCGTTGACAAGATTGATCACGCCGGCGGGTAGCCCGGCCGCCTCGAGCAGCTTCATGGTGAGGTGGGCTGAATATGCCTGCGTCGGTGATGGTTTCCACACCACGGTGTTGCCCATCAGCATCGGCGCCGTGGGCAGGTTGCCGGCGATGGCAGTGAAGTTGAACGGCGTGATCGCGTAGACGAAACCGTCGAGCGGACGGTGGTCGAGCCGGTTCCAGACACCAGGAGAGGAGATGGGTTGCTCGGCCAGGATCTCTCGGGCGAAGGCGACGTTGAAGCGCCAGAAGTCGATCAGCTCGCACGGCGCGTCGATCTCGGCCTGCTGCACCGTCTTTGACTGGCCGAGCATGGTCGCCGCGGCGATTCGCTCGCGCCACGGCCCGGACAGCAGATCGGCCGCACGCAGCAGCACGGCGGCGCGGTCGTCGAAGGAGGTGTGCGCCCAATTGGCGGCGGCAGCGCGGGCGGCGTCGACAGCTGCCCGGGCGTCGTCGTGGGTGGCGTTGGTGATGGTGCCCAGCACCTCGCGGTGAGCGTGCGGCGCTACGACGTCGATGGGTTCGCCGTCGCCGACATGTGCGGCGCCGGCGATGACGTGCGGCAGTTCGCGCGGTTCGGCCGACGACTGTGCCGCGAGTTCCTCGGTGATGCGGCGTCGTTCCGGGGTGCCCGGTGCGTAGGTGTGAACCGGCTCGTTGGCCGGTCGTGGTGGCGTGGTGATGGCATCCATACGCCAAGTTCACCTGAGCAAGGCACTCCCGAGTATGTCTGATTGCAAAAGATAGAGGCGTAGTGTTTGTCCATATGGACAACAGGCGCGGTCTGCCACTGGGGCGATTGCTGCTGGCCCTCGACCGCACGGTCGTCACTCTGGTCACCGCTCCGCGAGGGCTGGACGAGTCGGTGTCGTCGCTGGCCATGATCGACATCGACGACATCCACTACGGGTTGGGCCGCGCGGCGCGTGGTGCCGATCTGTATCTGCTGGTCGGGCTCGACGACGAGACGACCCGCAGGCTGCTGGCCGGTCTGGGCGGGCATCGTCCGGTCGCGGTGATGTCGAAATCGCCGTCGGAGGAGGTGGTGGCGCTCGCCGACCGACTCGGGATCGCGGTGATCTCCGTCGATCCGCACGCCCGCTGGGAGCGGCTCTACAACCTCGTCGTCCGGGTGCTCGACGGTGTTCGCGTCCTCGACGACGACGGCGGTGAGTCGATGCGGGCGGGCAACACCGGGGATCTGTTCGAACTCGCGGGCGAGGTGGCACGCCGGACGGGCGGACTCGTCAGCATCGAGGACGAACGATCGCACGTACTCGCCTACAGCACCGCGGGCGACGAGGCCGACGAACTGCGCCGACTGTCGATCCTCGGCCGGGAGGGGCCGCCGGAGATGCTGGCGTGGCTCCGGCAGTGGGGCGTCATGGACGCCTTGCGCACGTCGTCGGACGTCGTGGTCGTCGACGAGCGTGCAGATCTCGCGTTGCGCCGCAGGTTGGCGGTCGCGATCCGCACACCGAGCGGTGGCGAGCAACTGGGCGCGTTCCTGGGTGTGGTGTGGCTTCAGGAGGGTGCGACACCGCTCGCCGACGATGCGTCACAGGTGTTGGTGGGAGCGGCAGCGGTGGCGGCCCGGGTGATCGCGCGGCGCCGCGCCGCCGGCAGCGACCACGACGACCTCGTGCGGCGACTCGTCGGCAGCCGCGGCGAGGTCATCGACGCCGGACATCTGGGCGCCCAGTTGGGTATCGATCCCGCGAGCCCGGTGTCGGTGGTCGCCTTCGGTGTTGCCGAGGGCGAACCGGCTGCCCTGGACTCCGTCACCGGCCACGTGTCGGCATTGATGTTGCACGCCAGCGCATTCAGTCCGCTGTCGGTCACCACGCTGGTCGGCCCACGGGCGTACGTGGTTCTCCCAGGTGTGAGCGCCGATGCCGCGATGTCGTGGGCCCGAGCCGCGGTGGACGCGACGCATCGTCAGTTCGGTGTTCGGGTCCGGGCGGTGATCGCCGGACCCGCAGACGGTTTGGCGGAGGTGCCCGCGTTGCGGACACACGCCGACCAGGTGCTCGACGCCGCCGAGCGCGAAGGGGAACTCATCGACGACGTCACCACCGTCGAACGTTCGCGTACCGGCGTGCTGCTGGGAGAGATCGTCGGAATGCTCTCGGAGAACCCGGATCTCGTCGACCCTCGGGTGACGTCACTTGCTGCCCTGGACGACGAGTCGGGCAGCGAGTTCACGCCATCGCTGCGCGCCTACCTCGACCACTTCGGCGATGTCCGCACCGCCGCAAGCGATCTGCATGTGCACCCGAACACGTTGCGTTACCGCATTCGCCGTATCCAGGAACTGACCGGCATGGACCTCGACGACCCGGCCACCCGGCTCGTCGTGGCGTTGTCGTTGCGAGTGAGCTGACACACGAAGAGTACTGCCGCCGGCCTCCTGACCTGCGGAAATGCGCAAGCGTCGTGGCCGAAAAACCTAGGGGAAGAGTCTCTTCCCCGGGGTTCGAAGTCGTCCCCTAGGAAATTCTGGGGGAGGACTCCAAGGGTAGGGGACGAGTTTTCTTCCCCTAGTTTCTTGGGCGGAAGACGGTGCTTTCTGTGCTCGACGACGATGTTCCCGAGTCCGAGGACTGCGCTGCGACAGGGACCTCGTGTCTGGTCAGAAACCCGAGGCGCACCAGCGGTTTCTGGCCAGACCTGCGGTTTCTGGCGAGAGGGCTGTTACTGCAGCGAAGCCACGCTCTTCCCGCGTCCATGTTCGCCGACGGGGTCGGCACATGGGTCGCTGACACGAAAGTGCCCGCCGGACACCAGGTCCGACGGGCACTGTCGTCAGTTGCGCGACGATCAGAGGATCGTGAGCATCTCGTTGTAGGTCGGCAGCGGCCAGAGGTCGTCGGCCACAATGGCTTCCAACTTGTCGGCAACCTCGCGTACAGCGGTCATCGCCGGGATCAGGTTGTCCAGCGCGTACTTGGACTCCTCGTACTCGTCCTCGCCGTGCATGCCGGCGATGCCCTCGTCGAGCACCACCATGGCCTTCTGCAGATCGCCGATGAGTGCGGTGATCTCCGTCAGCAGCGGGGTCTCGACAGCGATCTCGGCTGCCTTCAGCGACGCCGCGACTGCGGCCAGCTCACCCTGGTAGCGGATGGCGGCCGGGATGATCATCGTCTTGGCGATCTCCGCGGTCTCCTTGGCCTCCACCAGGATGGTCAGGGCGTAGTACTCGAAGATGACGTCCTCGCGGGCCTTGAGCTCACGCGCGGACAGCACGCCGTACTTCTCGAAGATCTCGATCGCCTCGGGTGAGGTGTACTCGGTGACCGCGTCGACGGTGGTGCGCAGGTTCTTCAGGCCACGTGCGGCGGCCTCTTCCTGCCATTCGTCGGAGTAGCCGTTGCCGTTGAAGATCACCGCGCCGTGCTCGTTGATGATCTCCTGCAGCACCTTCTGCACCGCGTCGGCCAGTTCCATGCCGCCCTCGATCAGGCCCTCGAGTTCACCGGAGATGTAGTCGATGGAGTCGGCGAGGATCGTGTTGATCGCGACCATCGGGTCGGAGATCGACTGGTTCGATCCGGGGGCGCGGTACTCGAATCGGTTGCCGGTGAAGGCGAACGGGCTGGTGCGGTTGCGGTCGCCCGGATCGGCCTTGAGCGGTGGGAGGGTGTCGACGCCGAGCTCGATGACGCCGGCCGACTTGGAGCCGGTGGCCCCGCCCTTGGCGATCTGCTCGAAGACGTCCATCAGCTGCTCGCCGAGGAAGATCGAGATGATGGCCGGCGGAGCCTCGTTGGCTCCGAGGCGGTGGTCGTTGGAGGCCGACGCGACAGCCGCGCGCAGCAACCCGCCGTACTTGTGCACGGACCGGATGATGGCACCGCAGAAGGTGAGGAACTGCATGTTCTCGTGCGGGGTGTCGCCGGGGTTGAGCAGGTTGCCCTGGTTGCTGTTGCCCAGCGAGAAGTTGACGTGCTTGCCCGATCCGTTGACGCCCGCGAACGGCTTCTCGTGCAGCAGGCACTTCATGCCGTACTTCTCGGCGACGGCCTTCATGATGGTCATCATCAGCTGCTGATGATCGTGGGCGAGGACCGACCGCTCGAACACCGGGGCGAGCTCGAACTGGCCCGGTGCGACCTCGTTGTGGCGGGTCTTGGACGGGATGCCCTGCTTGAACAGTTCACGATCGAGTTCGATCATGAAGGCCAGCACGCGCTCCGGGATGGCGCCGAAGTAGTGGTCGTCGAACTCCTGGCCCTTGGACGGCTTGGCGCCGAACAGGGTGCGATTGGTGGTCATGATGTCGGGACGGGCGTAGTAGAAGTGCTCGTCGATAAGGAAGTACTCCTGCTCGGCGCCCGCGTAAGAGACCACGGTGTCGACGTCGGCGTGACCGAACAGCTTGAGCAGGCGCATTGCCTGCTTGCTCATCGCCTGCTGGCTGCGCAGCAGCGGGGTCTTCTTGTCCAGTGCCTCACCGGTCCACGAGATGAAGATGGTCGGGATGCACAGCGTGTTGCCGTTGGGGTTCTCCAGGATGTAGGCCGGGCTGGTGACGTCCCAGCCGGTGTAGCCGCGGGCCTCGAAGGTGCCGCGCAGGCCGCCGTTGGGGAAGCTCGACGCATCCGGCTCACCCTGCAGCAGCGTCTTTCCGGCGAATTCGGCCAGCGACGCACCCGAGGAGTCGGGCTCCAGGAACGAGTCGTGCTTCTCCGCGGTGAAACCGGTCAACGGGTAGAAAACGTGCGCGTAGTGGGTGGCGCCCTTCTCGATGGCCCAGTCCTTCATCGCGACCGCGACGTAGTCGGCGAGGGTCGGATCCATGGGTGCACCGGTGTCGATGGTTGCCGCGACGGCCTTGAAGACGTGCTTGGGCAGACGCTTTTTCATCACGGACAGGCTGAAGACATTGCGGCCGAAGGTGTCCGCCAACGGCTCTGGGAAACCGTCGGTCTCCACTTCGTACGTTGTGACGGCCTTGATGGCCTGACGTCGGGACATGCTGCCACTCATGGTTACTCCTGAGAACCGGTCGTCGTTTGCCGCCCACGGGTGGGTGCGTGCACGACGATGTCGCTGGGGGTGTCGCAGTTTGCGAGCGACTCGACGCTATGAGCGCGGTGTATGCGGGTCGTTTCCCCTGTGTGACGCGCAAGAAAACACAGTCGTGAACCCGAACTTCGACATCAGTCGTGTGCAGTGATGGTGAGTGCGGCGATCACGATGCCCACGACGATGCCGATCAGCGTGTCCAGGACGCGATCGACGGCGGCCACAGGGGAGAGGCCTGCGCTCAACGCGGTGAGCAACAGGGCCATCGGCGTGACGACACTCGACGCGATCGTGTAGTTCACCGGTGCGGTGATCTCGGCGATGACCTGGAAGATCACGATCGCGATGACCGCGCCCCAGTATCCGAGAGGCACTGCGAGCAGCGCGGCGGCGATGGCGGCGCCGGCGACGTTGCCGAGCAGGCGAGACAGTCCGCGGGTCACCGTGACGTGGTACGAGAGTCCCTGCAGCGCGGCGACGGCACCCATCGCGGCCCACATCGGGTGCGACAGCCCGGCGGCAGCTGCGGCGGTCGCACTCGCGGCCGCTGCCAGCATCGTCCGGGTGGCATTGACGACGATCGGTGTGTCGGTCACGCGGGCCAACGACCGCCAGATGGACTCGTAATGCGGGTCTGGCTCCTCGGTGTCGAGGTTGCGTCGTGGGTGCCGAACACGCTGCCACAGCCACGGCGCCAGGGACGCGACGATCCCGATCACGGCGCCGGCGGCCGTCGCTCCGACCGCTCGGATCAGCCCGGATGCGTCGTCGACTGCTCCGGCTGCCGCGGTTGCCGCGAAGACGAACACGACCGCACCGGGCCCGGCGATCCGGACCGACGCGATGAACGCCGCAGCGGCTCCGGCCAGCGAGGCGATGACCACGATCTCGGTCACCAGCGCACCGCCGCTGAGCCCGACCACCCCGCCGATCACCGTCGCGGCGGTCATGCCCACGCCGAGCGCAAGGAGTCGCACCGATCGCACCCGATACGGATCCGGTCGGCAGAATGCCGAGACCAGCGCGCCAAGGGCGGCGAATCCGGCGATGTCGTGGAGTCCGAGGACGCCGCCGACCACGAGGACCGCGCCGACCGCGACGCCGACGCGGGCCGGGACCGCCCACGACGCCTTGCTCAGGTCCAGCGAGAACGCGTCACGCCACGTTCGTGGCCGGATGGGGTGAGCAAGTGCGTCGACACGGGTACGGATGGTCGTCGGCATGCGGTTACTTTATCACTATTTTACTAGTAAAATAAATGGCATGGCCCCCTCCGACCTCGTCGACCGCATCCAGCAGGAATGGGCGCGCGCCTATCCCGACCTCGACGTCGCACCCGTGGGCGTCCTCGGCCGCGTGCAACGCCTCGCCGCAGTCACCACGCATCGGTTCGACCGCAACCTCGACCGCCACGGCATCACGCGCTCCGAGTACGACGTCTTGGGGGCGCTCGCCCGCGCCGATGGTCCGATCCGGGCAAGCGAGGTGGTGTCCACGACCATGCTCAGCGGTGCGTCGATCACCAAGCTGACCGACAGTCTCGCGAAGCGAGAGTTGCTCGTGCGGAGACGGTCGGAACGCGACGGTCGGGTGGTACTGCTGGAACTCACCGACGCCGGCCGTGCACTCGTCGACGTCGAGTTGCCGCGACGGCTCGACGACGACGAGCAGGTTCTCGCGGCACTGACGCCGGCCGAGCGGGAAACACTCGCCGGCCTGCTGCGTCGGGTGTTGAGTTCGTTGGGGGAGTGAACTACTGCAGCGTCCCGTCGTCGCCCATCACGGCACCTTCGCGACGAGGATCGGCACCACCGATCCAGCCGCTCTCGTGGCGGCGGAGCGCGCTCAGTCCGCTGGATTGGTCGGCGACCGAGACCTGTTCGCCTCGCTCCCGGAGTCCTTGCGCGAGTGGATCGTTCGCGCCGTCGTCGGCGGTGTCCACCAGCGGATGCTCACCACCCACATTCGACACGGGCGTATTGGCCGATCCGAAGTCGATCATCGACACCGCCTGCTGCGGGTCGAGTCCCCAGTCGAGCATCGCGACCAGGGTCTTGGTCACGAACTGGATGATCACCGACCCGCCGGGCGAGCCGAGAGCGGCCAGCAGGGTCGCCGGTGCGCCGTTGGTGCCGGGTGTCAGGACCAGGGTCGGCGCCATCGACGAGCGTGGGCGTTTGCCGGGTGAGACGCGGTTGGCCACCAGGTTGCCGTCGTCGTCGCGGGGGTCGGCGGAGAAATCCGTCAGCTGATTGTTCAGCACGAAGCCGTCGACCATGTGGAAGCTGCCGAAGGCCGACTCGACGGTCGTGGTCATACTCGCGACGTTGCCGTACCGGTCGGCGACGGTGATGTGACTGGTGCCGTGCTCCGGCCCGGGATACGTGCCCACCGGCACCGGTCCGAGATTCCCGGCGGGCGCCTCGCCCAGCGAGCGGTCGGGGGAGATCAGCGTGGCTCGCTTCTTGAGATATGCGGGGTCGAGGATGGTCGCCACGCCCCGGCCGGGCAGAGGAACGAAATCCGGATCGGCGACGTATTTGTTGCGATCGGCGTAGGCCAGACGCTCTGCTTCGTTGATGAGGTGCACGGCTGCCGGATCGGGTCGTCCGCCATCGCGGTCGAGGTCGGTCGGCTTCATCGACGGCAGGTCGAAGTTCGACAGGATGCCCAGAGCCGAGGCGACCGCGATGCCGCCCGACGACGGACCGGGCATCCCGACGACCTGATGTCCGCGGTAGTCCATGGTGATCGGGGTGCGTTGGATCGCACGGTAATTCGTGAGATCCTGCGCGGTCATGAGGCTCGGCGTCATGCCGTTCGCCGTGCTCGTCGCCTTTGCCACGATCGCGGCCGCGATCGGTCCGGCATACAGCGCGCCGGCGCCGTCGGTGGCGAGCGCGCCGAGGGTCTTGGCGTACGCGGGGTTCGTCAGCCGGGTGCCCGTCACCTTCGGCGAGCCATCGGGATTCAAGAAATAGGCGCGGGCATCGGGGTCGGCGGACAGATCGCCTGCCGCGGCGGCGATGGCGGCGGCGAGGCGGGGACTGATGTCGAAACCGTTGTCGGCGAGCATGATCGCCGGGTCGAAGAGCGAACGCCAGTCCTGTTGCCCGTACGCGCCGTGCAGCATCTCGAGCATCCGCATCGCGCCGGGAATGCCGATGGATCGGCCCGACGCCCGCGCACTCGGTTTCGGTTCGGTCCGATCGGTTGCGCTGACGTAGCGCAAATAGTCCTCAGTGGCCGCGGCCGGCGCCGTTTCGCGGCCGTCGTACGCGTGCACCGTTCCGCTCTTCGCGTCGTAGTACAGCGCGAACGCGCCGCCCCCGATACCCGACGACTGAGGTTCCACGAGACCCAGGACGAGCTGTGCGACGACGAGCGCGTCGGCGGCCGTCCCGCCGTCGCGGAGCACTTCGCAGGCGGCCTTGGTGGCGAGCGGATTGGCGGTCGCCGCGGCAAAGGTGCGGGTGGTCACCGGTCGCATCCCGGTCCGGTAGCCGGTGGCCACCTCGGGATTGGTCGAGATGTCGGTGGACGCGTTCGAGGTCTGCGACGCCGCAATGTGCTCGCCGTTGGGGATCTCCGTGCAGGTCACCGGCGCCGCCGTGTCCGAGTCGTCGCCACAGGCGCTCAGCGCCATGGCCGCGAGGACGATGGCGCCGGCGACGGCGACCAGTCGGAGTCGAAGACGGCCGCGGGGGCGTCTCATAGGGGCCAGATTAGACGGACACTTCGGAGACGGGGCGCTTTGCGATCGTGTAGTGCCGATCACATAGGGTCGGACGTCGAGGCCGGTGGAGGGCCGGTCCGCATTGTCGTTCGTCCGGAGGGAGCCCCGCTGTGGGAGTGGTACGGCATGAAGCATTGATCGACGGTCCGCGCGACCAGATCTTCACCTACGTCAACGGGTACGAGAACGTCCCCGAGTACATGTTCGGCGTGCAGCGGTTCGAGCCGACATCGGACATTAAGTCGGGCCTCGGCTCGGTCTTCGACGTGACCATCGACGTCGGCCCCAAGAAGCTGAAGTCGACCGTCGAATGCATGGAGTGGGTGGAGAACGAGCTCATCGTCCTCAAGGCGATCGAGGGTTTCAAGGCCGACACGACGTGGAAGTTCGCCGACAAGGACGGCGGCACACAGGTCTTGGTCGAATTCGGTTACACGCTTCCGGGTGGACTGGCCGGCCGTGCGCTCGGCGCCATCATCGGACCGTTCGCGTCGCAGGGTGTGCGATACACCGACTCCAAGATCAAAGCCTATCTCGCTCAAGCAGATTGATCCGGAGGTCGGGGCCGGTGGCCAGGATCGGGCCCCTGACGGTGGTCGTCCGGGTATGTCCCGGAAGCGGACGCTCTCGGGCCCGATCTCAGTCACCGATTGTCGGCCATCGCGTTCTGCCGAACGCGATGCCAGGCACCTGCGCCCACAAAAGTAGGGGAGGAAACTTCTTCCCCGGCCCTTGGTGTCTTCCTCCAGAAAATTCTCGCGGACGACTACGAACCCCGGGGAAGAACTTCTTCCCCTAGATTTTTCGGGCACGACGGTATCGTGTTTCTGCAGCTCAGGAGGCCGAAGGCAGTACTCTTCGAGTCAGCGTCCCTCCGTCGGCGTTGCCGAGGATCTTGGACGTGGGAAGAACGTGGCCGCCCACGCGGCCCGGAGGCTCCGCGCGGCCGGCACCCGCGACAACAGGAGCCGAATTGGAGAACGCGAGTGCTGCAGCACTCGCGTTCTCCAACTCAACTCGAGTTCTCGCAGGACGACGCGAGAGGTGGCCATACCGAAGCCGCGCCCGACCTGGGCGGTGATGTGCCATGGGTGGCCTCAGGCCACACCCTGTGCCGAATCGGGTCAACCGTGTGCTGCAGCACACAGATTCTCCAACAGGACACAGAATGTCCGGAGCGAGTCGGCGATCGCGGAGGCGGGAAGAGGCTCGTCGTCGAGGGCCGGTGTCACGGCGGACACCCCGCGATCGCGATGGGATGGCCGCCGCGAAGCCTCCGCACACCCCCAGTTCAGGAGGACGAAAGCAGTACTCTTCGGATCAGTTGGATCGAGCCTCGTTGCCTGTCCCGGTCGGGGCGGCGACCCGATCGGGGAGTCGTCTCGACAGGAACAGGGACAGCACGGTGAGTACGAAGACGATGAACAACGCCTGCTTGAGTGCATCGATCTGACTGTCGGCGTACACCCTGCCGACCTCGGCCGAGGCTTCCTGGGACCCGCCAGACTGATCGACCAGTGCGATCGCCTCCGACTCGGAGATGATCGGCACCCCGGCGTCGTTGACCGTGGCGATGATCTGCTGTTTCTGTGACGGGCTGAGGGATTGGGCGTCCTCGATCGACGTGGTGAAACCCGAGCCGAGCAGCAGGATGAACACCGACCCGACCACTGCCGTTCCGAACGACGATCCGAGATTCTGGAAGGTGCCCTGCAGGCCGCCGACCTCCGAGGTGTCGGACTCCTTCACCGCAGACATGTTGGCATTCCCCAACTGCGAGGCGAGCAGACCGAATCCGGCGCCGACCACGAACATGCCGATCGCGAAAAGCCATCCGCGCAAGGCGGGTTCGATCGCGCCGATGGTGAACAGGATGCCCGCCGCCATCACCACCTGGCCAAGTCGCGCGATGAAGCGGGTGGAGCGATGGGCGGTCAACCACGATCCGATCGCGGAGAACACCACCAGACCCGCCGACAGCGGCAGAATCTTGAGTCCGGTCTGCATGGCGTCCTTGCCGAGCATCGTCTGCAGGTAGACCGGTACGACGAAGAACAGTGCCGCGATCGCGAAGTACTGCACCAGGAATCCCGACAGCCCACCGCGCAGCGCGCCGACGCGCAGCAGGTCGACATTCAGCAGCGGCTGACGGCCCGAATCCGCGAGGGCCCGTTGCCGGATGACGAACAGCCAGAGCACCACGACGCCGAACAGGATCAGGTAGGCGACCGGCGAAACCCCCAGGGGCGCAATGGTTCGGTCGCCGATCTCGGGTGGGTTGAGCGGCTTGAGCCAGCCCCACGTCTTGGACTGCAGCACACCGAAGACGACCAGGGCCATACCGCCCGCCGACAGCAGAACCGACAGCGGATCGATGCGGGTCTCCCGGTTGCGTTCGTCGTCCTTGATCCGACCGGACACGAGCAGCACGCCGATCATCACGACGGTCTCGGCGGCGAACACGTAGCGCCACGAGAGGTAGGTGGTGACCAGGCCACCGATCAACGGCCCGACGGCGGCGGCGAGTCCGGTCACGGCGCCGAGGATCGAGAACGCGGTGACCCGGGCCTTGCCGGTGTAGTTGACAGCGGCCAGGGCGGCGATGGCCGGGATGACCAGCACGGCACCGAGACCTTCCACCAGCGACCAGCCGAACAGAAGCACGGGCAGGTTGGGGCTGAGCGCCGTGAGCAACGAGCCGATGCCGTAGATCACCGAACCGATCTTGAACGCCCGGGCCCGGCCCAGCAGGTCACCGAACTTGCCGCCGGTCAGCATGAAGGCCGCCATCGTCAGCGTGTAGAACGTGATCGCGGCCTGCATGCCGGTGATCGTCGTGTCCAGGTCCTTGGCGACGGTGGAGATGGACACGTTCATCACGGTGCTGTCGAGCACCATGACGAACTGAGAGACCGCGAGGATGACGATCACGAACCATTTGCGCATGGCTGGAAAGCATATGCGCAAGTGGGTCACACCACCGTCATGCGGGTGGGATGACCCGAACCGCGGGTCACTCGGTCGCCGTCGAACTGCCCTCGCCGTCAGAGTCGTGATCGGTGGTGCTGTCGGTTGTGTCGTTCTCGGTTGTGGTGTCGGTTGTGGTGTCACCGTGGTCAGCGGTGGCGTCGGACGTTTCATCCGCGGGCGGATCGTCGTCGCTTCCGTCTGGCTCGTTCGGGGTCGATTCGGGTGATTGGTTCTGCTTGTTGATGGTTGTGCTGTTGTTCGTTTTGCTGCCGGTCGGCTCGTTGCGCGCGGTCGACTTGCTGACGGTGGGCGCCGGCGCTGGGGCTGTGGTCGTCTCCGGGGTGTTGACGACGGGTTTGTTCACGATGGGGTCGTTCGCTACCGGGGCTTCCTGCTCCGACGCGATCGAGAATGAGCGCACAGCGGCGGTATCGGCGACGGCCGCGGTGGCCTTGGCCGCCGTCGATGCGGGCGACACACCGAGCAGTTCGAGAACCGAGTTGACGATGTCGGTGACCAGACCGGTGAAAGCGTCGAAACCCGTCTTGAGGATGCCGAGTGGGACGCGGAGGACGCCCGCCACGAACTGCACCGCGATCACCGACAGCACGGTGAGCACCGACGGTTGCGGGATCGGGCCCGTGAAGGGATTGTCGAGCTTTCCGTCGGCGAGGTCGGCGATCATCGCGGTGACGACGGCAACCGCGGGCTTGGCCGTCCAGTCGGTGCGGAACAGGCCGAAGTTGTCCTCCGCGTCCCAGCTTCCGGTGTTCGAATCCCGGGCGCTGTAGATGAATATCGGACCTGCGCCGTCCATCGTCTGCCACCTGGTGATCAGGTCGGCGATGTAGGCAGCCTGCTGGGCCTCCGACAGCTGACCCGTCGGCAGGCCGTATTCGGTGGCCCAGATTTTGAGGTCGCCGTCGCCGTTGGCGACCATCAGCGCGTAGATGGCCGTCATCTGGTTGATGGGCGAGTCGGTGACGTCGCCGCCCTCCGAGAAGGCGGTCCAGTAGTGATACGGGTGATAGGAGAGGGCGTCGAAGCTGTCCTTCGCGCCCGCGGCATACATGCGCTGCACAAACGTGACGGGACTCAGGGTGCCGAGACCGGTGGGCACCGCCCCGAGTACGCCGGCGATCACCACCGCGTCCGGGTCGGCCGCCTTGATGGCGGGGTAAGCCGCCTTGAGCATCGCCGTGTAGGCCTCGGGGTCGACCGGGTTGTAGAAGGCGAAACCGTTGGGCTCGTTCCAGATCTCATACGCGGAGACCCGGCCCTGGTACCGGGTGGCGAGGGTGCCGGCGAAGGTCGCGTAGACATCCGGGTCGACGTGGCCGTTGATCGGGAACCCCGCCCACGACGGTGTTCCCGACACCACCATGACGATGTTCATGTCGCGCTCCTGCGCGGCGTCGACAATCGTGTCGAGCTTCTCCCAGTCGTAGGAGTCGGGCCCGTCGGGTTGGATGTAGATCCACGGTGCGCCGATCCGAATGTCCTTGACACCCATCGCTTGCAGCTCGTCGAGGGTGCGTGCGATCTCGGCATCACTCAGGAGATACAGGTTGGAATCGGCGACCCCGAGCGTCGTCGGCGACTGATTGATGGATGCGACGAGGACGACGGGAATCGAGTAGCGCGCCGTGGTCACCGTCGTGTACTCGACGCGGTCGGTGAAGGTCATGCTGCCGGCGGTCACCATCGCGGCGATCGCGCACACGGCTATCGCGACTCTGGCCAGTCTGTGGTGCGACGGGGGACCTGTCTGTGAACGGTGAAGCGGGTCAAGCATTCTCGACTCGGCCATGACGCATCCCGACGTTGGGCCCCCGAACCAGAACAACGGTTATCCGCCGCTCGATCGCGATGTTATCCCGACGACGGTTGGCGCAGCATCGGTACGAGGAATTGTCGTGCGAGCGAGACCAATTGCGCGTCGTCGTCGATCGCGACGATGCGGCTTGGCACGGTGAGGAACGACGCCGAGATCCGGACCATCATCTCGGCGACCAGATCGACGTCGAGGTCGGCGGCCACGTTGCCTGCGCTCTGTTCACGTCTCAGCTGACCGGCGACGAACTGCCCGACCGTGGCGAGGAGTTGCCCGTTGTCGCCGATCATCGATTCGATGAGCAACGCGGGTTCGGCGTCGGACAGGCCGCCGATCAGGGGGTTGTGCGAGATCGCTCGCAACGACGCGACGAAACCGAGTACGACGCGGTCCTCGACCGTCGACGCGTTGTGGATGTTGGTGCGGAACTGGTCGAAGTATCGACGGAACTCGCGAAGCACCACATGTTCGACGAGGGCGTCCTTGGTCTCGAACTTCCGGTAGAGCGTGACGCGGGTGACTCCGGCTCGTTGAGCGACCTTCTCCATCGGTGTGCGCTGAATCCCGGTGCGGCAGAACAGGTCAAATGCGGCATCGAGGAGACGTTCGGAGGTGGGGTCGGGCGCTTCGTCGGCGGCGGTGTCGAGTGCGCGGAGATATGCGCGCTCGAGCAGGGATTGTTCCGGGCGCGATCGGGAGGGCGTCGACTCGGGTTCGATCGGCGCTGCGCGCACGGGGCCTCCTGGATGAACGATCGTTCGACCTGATTCTACTGTTTCGAGTTCTGACAATCTGCTGTGTCCTGGCTCACTCGGTGATAGAAATGTTACAAGGTGACAATCACTGTCACATTGCCACATGAAGGACGGGGAAAATGGACAATCTCAGCAGAAGGCAGGTCTTACGGACCGGAGGTGCCGTCGGAGCGCTGGGGGCCGTGGCAGTCGCCGCGCAGGGGACACCCTGGACGTGGTCGCCGGCCGGCTCGGTGCCCGGCCGCGGCAACGGCGCCGACCCGCGAACGGTGTGGGACGACGAGGCCGATCCCGTGGTCGCGAACCTGCTCGACCGCGGCCAGGTTCCCAAGGTCAATCAGCTGCTCCGCAGTTGGACCAAGAACGGCCAGCCGCTTCCGGCCGGACTTCCGCGTGAACTGCGTGACTTCATGGAGCACGCCCGGCAACTGCCGTCGTGGGCCGACCGGAGTCAGCTCGAGACAGCAGTCCGGTTCAACCAGAAACGCGGCACCTACCTGGGCGTTCTCTATGGTTTCGCCAGCGGCATGATGAGCACGATGATCCCGCGCGAAGCCAAGGCCGTGTACTACTCGCGTGGCGGCGCCGACATGAAGGACCGCATCACCAAGACCGCGAAACTCGGCTACGACATCGGGTCCCTCAACGCCTATCGGCCCGACGGTGAGATGGTTGTGACCTGCGTCAAGACCCGTCTGGCCCATGCCGCGGTCCGTCACATGCTCCCGCAGTCGGCGTGGTGGAGGAATGTCGCGACGGAGAAGGTGCCGATCAGTCAGGCCGACATCATGGTCACCTGGCACAGTCTGCCGACGACCGTGATGCGCAATCTGGAGAAGTGGCGCGTCCCGATTGCGAAGGACGAGTCGAGGGGATTCCTGCACTCCTGGCAGATCACTGCCCACATGCTGGGCGTTCAGGATCAGTACATCCCGGCGTCATGGGATCAGGCCGATGCGCAGGCGAGCCAGGTGCTGGACCCGATCCTGCACTGGACGCCCGAGGGGCAGAAGCTCGCCGACATCCTGCTGGACCTTGGCATGAACCTCGACCTGACCCTGCTGTCGCGTGGTGTGCTCGGTGCGCTCACCCGATTCATGCTGGGAGACAAGTTCGCCGACTCGCTGCACATCCCGCGGGAACCGGTCTGGACGCCGCTGCTCGAAACCGCGTGGGGTCCTTACGTGCTGGTCCGCGAGGGCATCTTGAACGTCGGCATGCCCAAGGAGGCGTACTGGATGATCGACGAGTTCCTGCGTCAGTTCGTGCTGTTCTACATGTCCGAACTGCGGATGCCGATCAACATCGAGATCCCGGTTCTGAACAACCCGCACTACCGCTAAGCCGGGACGCTCTCGTCGGCGACGGTCGGTTCCTCATCCCGGCCGTCGCGACGGGTCGCTCGGATGCGCGCCGTGATGCGGCGGAGCCAGTCCAACGACAGCGGGACACGCGGCCGCGCGACCAGCCACTTGCTGAACGGCAGACGCAGGATGAGCTCGACGGACGCCAACGACAGCACCAGCACCGTGCTCACCAGGATGATCGCGCGGCTGGCCAGCGAATTCGGGAAGCCGTCGGCGAACAGGAAGTCGAAGAATCCGATCCGGGCCAAGATGTCCAGGATCAGTGGGTGGATGACGAAGACGCCGAAGGCACGCAGGGTCGCCCACGTCACGAAGGCCGCGGAGAGAAGACCTCGGCCGGCCGAGATGCGGTCGTTCCACATCAGCGCGATCAGCCACAACAGCGCGAACCCGCCGAGATACCAGGGGAGCGACGCAAGATTCCACGGGGTGCTGGCCTGGGCCGGGAAGACGCCAGGCGTCGTCGACATCAAGTACATCGCGACGCTGAACGACAAGCACAATCCGGCCGCGACCATCACGCCGACCGCGTGCTCGCGCATCCAAGCGTCGACCTCGGTGCGATGATGAGCGGCCAGCATGCCGATCGCGATGAACAGCGCGTACATCGGCAGCAGTTTCCAGCCGTGGTCGTAGACGAAGGTCCATGCCGGCCCGCCCGGACGCGGCAGGTACTGGTAGACGACGAAGTACGTTGCCTGGATGGCTGCCGCGACTCCGAGAATCCACCACGGATGCGATCCCACCTTGCGGTGCATCCATGCGAGTGCGGGGAAGAAGAGGTAGATCTGCATCGAGATGAGCAGGAAGTACAGCTGGTACTTGCCCTCGCCGATCAGACTGTGCTGCGCCAGCGACGTGAAGAACTCGCCCGCGGGCGGGAACGGGTTGTCGCGGATGATGATGTGGTCGGTGACGCTGTAGAGGACCGTCCAGATCAGGTAGGGCGCGACGACCAGCCCGAAGCGTTTGCGCCAGAAGGTCAGTGGCGACATCGTCTTGCCGCGCATGCTGAGCACCAGCACGTAGAGCGTCACGGCGACGAACCCGTATCGGGTGAGATGCAGCAGGGTGCCGACCAGACCCGCATTGCGGATGACGTCGGTGGTGGCGATCGCGTTGACACTGTGCGTCACGACCACGAGGGTGAACAGCACCGCACGCACGAAGTCGGCGGTCAGAGCTCTGGGCTGACGCGGCGCTCCGGGCGCGGCGGTGGGCGACGTTTCGATCGATCGGCTTTCTCGGATTCCCTGCCGCTGCGAGTCACTGGCCTTTCGCAACAGAGCATCCTCCTGAAAATTGTCACCTAACTGCAACGCAGAAGTTTACGGAGCGTTCCTGGCAATAACCTCAACGAGAGCGCAATCGGTGACATGCATCACAAGGCCGGAGGCGATAGTCCCGGACGCGATTGGATCGGCGAATCGCTGCCGTGAATGTTGTGCAGGTCGCCGGTCATCGTGGCGGTTTCCGAAAACCCAGACTTCGAAACCCCAGAGTGGTGTATCCGGGTGACCGTTTGGCCAACGACGCGGCGAGAACCCCGGTCTCCACATCGTGGTAGTCGTGCACCTCGGCCGTCTGCTTGCCGGGATACGCGCAGCACGCGGCCCGCATATTGCACCAGGCGGCCCTTGAACGCGATGGGTGCGGCAAGGAACAACGTGTCGAGCGCAGGGCAGTCGAATCCCTCGCCGACAAACGGCCGGTGGCGACGACCAAAAAGTGGTGTGGCCTCGACGACGGCGTCGACCAGGCGGCGGCGCGCCGAGACCTGCTTGATGGCAGTTTCTGGTCAGATGCCCGCCAGATCCAGTCGCTCGATGAGGGTGACCTTGCGGGAGTGCGCCTTTCGCAGGGCACTGCACTGCTCGGTGAACCTCGCCTGGCTATCACAGCGCTCGGCGACGGTGCGCAGGTCGGTGAGCAACGCGACGGCCGCGTCGTAGTGGTCCGGCTTGCGCACGGAAATCAGCGAATCGACCTGTGACCACGCGACATCCTGGGACGACGCCAGCTCCTCGATCTTTTGCTCGTAGGCGGCGGCACGTTCCTGCTCGCGCCGTGCGTCGTTCTCCGCGCGACGTAGGGCCGTCTGCGTGTCCAGGTCGGTGCGGAGTTGAGCCGCGTCGGTGATGAGGGCTGCTGCTGTTGGGGATGCTGTAGCGGGTTGTCCGGTTGTTGTGGCGTCGACGAAGCGCCGCGATAGTTCCACCTGCACCCGCATCGGGTCGCCGGATGCGACGCGAAGGAGCAGGTCGTCCTTCTCGCCGCTCGGGAGCGAGGAGATCCACGCGGCGAGAGCCTCGGTGTCGGAGCGGGTTTCGAGCTCCGGCGAGGATTCGGCGGCGATGGCCAGCAGGTCGTCATCGACACCGAGGAATTCGGCGAGTGCATCCTGCGCCGGGGTGAGGTCGGCCAGACCCGGCGGAATGGGCGGCGCCGGGTCCTCGTGGTCGACGTCGTCGATGTGCTGGAGATCAGGCGTGCCCAGTGTTCCGAGCCACGCCAGGTAGAGGGGTCGCAAATCGCCGGCGGCCAGTTCGGCACGGACACCGATCATGGTCGACAGCAACACATCTGCGTTGTAGAGATCGCCGTAATCGTCCTCGCCGTCGCCTTCGTGAAAGAAGTCGAGCACCGTCGAGTCGTCGGTAGACCACGCGGTGGCCGGTTCCCCGGTGCAGTAGGTCGTCGCGACATCGATGTCGAGGACTTCGCGGGGGAGACGGAGCATCAGGCGGCGGGAGCCCCAATTGCTGAGGTACAGATGCGCGTCGTAGAAGGGCTCCATCAATTGATCAGGCGAGCCCCGGAAGTCACCCCACTCGTACTCGTTGACGAAACCCGTTGCGCTGATGCGTGCCCGGGTCGACAGCGAGCGCATCTGAGCCTGCTCGGCAGATGTGAGCGGCCGGTCGATGGCCATGAATTCGTAGTACTGATACTCACTCATGTTTCCCCGTTTTCCATATCCGGTGTGACATGACGCGACGGTAGCGGTCACCTCCGACAAGATGAGCTCGAGCGGTCGGCGCGTAAGCGGCGCTGACCGCCGATCCCACCGACCGGCGCGTGACGTAGACTCTGGACCGTCCGATTCGCTGCTGATGTGGCCGATCGGGCCGCGACTGCCGTGAACGCGGGCCGGAAACTCGCAGACCTGCGATTTCCTCCACGAGGTCACCCAGTCCCGCTCTCGTAGCTCAGGGGATAGAGCACGGCTCTCCTAAAGCCGGTGTCGCAGGTTCGAATCCTGCCGGGAGCACTCGACGTGGCCGCCCGTCGGGTGGAGTCCCGGACATCGGTCAGCGAGGCCTACGGTTACAGTCCCGCAGCGAAACTGCGTGCACGCTCGAAGTCGGCCGCCGAGGGATGTTCTCTGCTGACGCCTCCTACCAGCTTGAACGGTCCCCAGGTGTCGACGCCTCGGCACACGAAGGTCCCCACGACGCGGAAGCCGCGGCGCTCGAGTTGTCGTGCCAGCCTCTTCGTATACCGCGCGAACGGCGGTTCCGGCAGCCCGCTGGACGCGAAGATGAATGCCGCGCGGCCGGCCATGTCGGGAAGCGTGGCTATGCAGTCCACCAGCCGCTCGTCGAACCCCAAAGAGTAGATGCCTGAACCGAATCCGATGAGATCGGCATCGGCCAGGAGGTCCGCGGTGGCCTGCGCAGGTGACACGACGCGCGCGTCGAGTCCGGCACTCAGCGTGTCGGCAATGCGGCGGGTATTGCCGTGCGGGGATCGCGAGGACGTCACGATGATGGTCGTCATTGCACCTCAATCTGTCATGGTCGATTGCCACTGTCAGACATAGGACACCGGCGCGGGATCGGATGTGACATCGCTGCTGCAAACCGGGTCCTGCCGGCAGCTGGCGACCACTTGTTACCGTAAGTCCCGTGACTCAGCAGACAGTGCTCGTGACCGGCGCGACCAGCGGTATCGGAGCCGAGGTGGCGCGACAGTTCGTCGAGAAAGGCCTCACGGTCTTCGGCACCACCCGCAATCCGGACACGGTCGCCGAGCCCATCCCGGGTGTCACCTATGTGCGGCTCGACAACGCCGACTACAGCACCGCTCAGACCTGCGTCGACGAGGTCGGGGACATCGACATCCTGATCAACAACGCCGGCGAGTCGCAGGCGGGTGCGCTCGAGGACACCCCGATGTCGGCCGTCGAAGATCTGTTCCGGGTCAACGTCTTCGGGCCGGTCGCGCTGACCAAGGCGGTTCTGCCGGGGATGCGGGAGCGTCGTCGTGGCACCGTGGTGATGGTCGGGTCGATGCTGTCGAGTTTCCCGGTTGCCTTCCGCTCCAACTACGCGGCCACCAAGTCGGCACTCAAAGCGTTCGCATTTGCATCGCGACGTGAGTTGGCGCCGTACGGGATTCGGATGATCAGCGTCGAACCGGGCACCATCGCCACCGGCATCGGCGACCGCCGGAGCATCTACATCGGCGACGATTCACCATTCAAGGCCGAGTACGAAACCCTCGCTGCCGCCACCCGGCACAACGAAGACGAGGGCATCGACGCCGCGTCGATGGCCGCACAGATCGTCGACGCCGCGCTCGCCGACCATCCGAAACCGTTCTACGCGAGAGGAAATCAGGCCGGCGTCGTGTTCTTGCTCCGCCGCCTGCTGCCGCGACAGTTCATCCTCGACATGACCGCGCGCAAGCACGGACTGCCCAAAGTCAAGGTCTGAACGTGCGAATCACGTTGCGGGTCATCGGGATAGGGCCCGGCGGTCCGCGGCAGATCACCCTGCAGGCGATCGACGCGATGGCCGACGTCGACGTATTCGTCATGCTCGACAAGGGCTCTGCCAAAGGTGGCCTGCTTCAAGTCCGACGCGACATCCTCGATCAACACGCCCCCGGCCGGACGGTGCTCGAACTCGCCGATCCACCGCGAGACCGGCATCCCGCCGATTACGACGCCGAGGTACGGCGCTGGCACGAGGCCCGAGCGGCGCTCATCGAAACGGCGTTGCGAGCCGAACTCACCGACGGCGGCGTGGCAGCCTTCCTGGTCTGGGGCGACCCCGCCCTCTACGACAGCACGCTGCGCATCGTCGACGACCTGTCCCGGCGCCCGGGACTCGACCTCGACGTCGAGGTGATCCCCGGCGTGACGAGCGCCAGCGCACTCACTGCCGCACACGGCATCCTCGCCAACCGCGTCGGCGAACCCATCCACATCACCACCGGTCGCCGTCTCGCCGACACCCCACCGGGTGCCGACACCAATCAGATCGTCATGCTCGACGGCGACTTGTCGTTCCGCCAGACCGCCGACCCCGACGACCACATCTGGTGGGGCGCCTACCTCGGCACCGACGACGAGATCCTCATCAGCGGCAAGGTCGGGGAGGTGTCCGACGAGATCGTCGCGGTCCGCGCGCAGGCCCGCGAACGTATCGGCTGGATCATGGACATCTACTTGCTGCGAAAGCCCTGATCCGAAGAGCGCTGCGTTCGGCCTCCTGAACTGCGGAAACCTGTACCTGGGAACCCAGTCAAATGCACAGTGCACGTGGTAGGGCTGGGGCGTACAGACATCCGACGGGGTTGGCGGCGTGTTCCTGTGGTCTCACCGGAACGCCCCGCGCTTCCACGATCGCCGACGACGTCGGCGGGTGAGGCCTTAGATCGTTGATCGAGCCAGGGCCCTTGACGCCATGACCGAGATCGGGCCCCTCAGCACCGAGCTCCGGGACATCCCGGAGGACTACCCTCACAGGCCCGATCTCAGTCATCGGCCAGATCATCGACGACCACGGGGTGCGGAAAGTGCTTGTCTCACCGCGGGCTTCGAGGCTCGTCGCCAGGGCTCCTCGCACCTCAGCCATCGGGAGGGGCGTCGAGGCTCGCACCTCAGCCATCGGGACTCACCCGACGAATCGGGACCGCACCTCTACCAGATCTGGCCCAACGCGACCAGCATGTCGTCGGCGATCTCGGTCCGGCAGATGACGAAGTCGGGCATGTACGGGTGCGGGTTGTTGTAGACGATCTGCGACCCGTCGAGCCGACTGCAGTGCAGCCCCGCGGCCAGCGCGACCCCGACCGGTGCGGCGTTGTCCCACTCGTACTGACCGCCGGCGTGGACGTAGGCGTCGGCGTCGCCGCGCACCACGGCCATCGCCTTGGCGCCGGCGGATCCGATCGGCACCATCTGCAGGTGCAGACGGCTCGAGACCCAACTGGTCTCGTACGAGCCACCCCAACGGGACGTGGCGAGCCGACGGGTGAGCGGCCCCGACGTGGTCTCGACGGTGTCGGTGCGAAACACCTCGCCGGTGGCGGGCAGCGACACCGCGGCCGCGGTCACCACGCCACCCTCGGTGAGTGCGACGTGCACGGCCCAGTCGGCCGTTCCGCTCGCGAATTCCCTTGTGCCGTCGAGTGGATCGATGATCCATACCCGGTCGGCCGTGGCTCGGTCGCCGACGTCGTCGGCCTCCTCGGACAGCACCGCGTCGTGCGGCCGGTGTCGGGCCAGGATGGTCGCGATCCACGCCTGCGCCATCCGGTCTCCCACGTCGCCGAGCAGCCGACCACCCATCAGATCGCCGTGTCGGACACCGAGGAGGATCTGCCCGGCGCCCTCCGCGATCCGCGCGGCCAGGTCGGCGTCGGAAAGACGGGAGTTCATCCCCCAACTAGAGCACACTGGGCTTATGCCAGAGCTTCCCGAGGTGGCCGCGATCGCCGACTACGTCGACGGCCGCGCAGCCGGCCTGCCGATACGTCGCGTCGATGTCGCGTCGCTCTCGGTACTCAAGACCGCCGACCCGCCCTACACCGCACTCGTGGGCCGCATCGTCGAATCGGTGAGCAGGGTGGGGAAGTACCTGGTGATCCGCACCATCCCCGGGCAAGAGAACGACCCCGAGCCGACGATCCTGCTGGTCATCCACCTCTCGCGGGCCGGCTGGTTGCGGTGGAGTGAGGATCTGTCACCCAAACCGCTGAGGCCCGGCGGCAAGTCGCCGATCGCGCTGCGGGTCCACGCGGGGATGCCTTCCGGCGCCGGGAGCGGAGCGAGCGGGCCGAGTGCAGGTGGCGAGGGTTTCGACGTGACCGAGGCCGGGACTCAGAAGCGCCTGGCGGTCTGGATCGTTCGCGACCTCGCCGACATCGACCGGGTGGCCACCCTCGGACCCGACGTCCTCTCGCTCACCGTCGACGACCTCGCCGCGATCCTCGCCGGGACATCGGGGCGGATCAAGAACGTGCTCACCGACCAGCGCACGATCGCCGGTGTCGGCAACGCGTACTCCGACGAGATCCTGCACACCGCCAAGTTGTCGCCGTTCGCGTCGGCGAAGTCGTTGTCGCCGGCGCAGGTCGCGACCCTGCACGACGCGATCCGACAGGTGCTCACCGACGCCACGAGCCGCCTCGAAGGGCAGGAGGTGGCGCGCCTGAAGTCGGAGAAGCGGACCGGTCTGCGCGTGCATGCCCGCACCGGACTGCCCTGCCCGGTGTGCGGTGACACCATCCGCGAGGTGTCCTTCGCCGACCGCTCGTTCCAGTACTGCCCCACCTGTCAGACCGGCGGCAAGGTCCTCGCCGACCGACGGATGTCGCGACTGTTGAAGTAGCCATGCACGCACTTGTGGTCGACGACGATCTCGGGGTGGCCGAGACCGTGCGACGAGCCCTGGCCAGCGACGGATGGGCGGTGACCACCGCGCACGACGGGGTCGACGGTCTGTGGCGCGCCACCGAGGGGCGCTTCGACGTGATCGTGCTCGACATCATGCTGCCCGGCCACAACGGGTACGTGGTGCTCCGCGAACTGAGGGCACGCGGGATCTGGACGCCGGTGCTCATGCTGACCGCCAAAGACGGCGAGTACGACCAGGCCGAGGCGCTCGACGTCGGTGCCGACGATTATCTGGTGAAACCGTTCTCGGTGGTCGTGCTCAAGGCCCACCTGCGAGCGCTGCTGCGCCGCGGCGTGCGGGAACGGCCGGCGCAGCTCGTCGCAGGCGAACTCGTCGTCGACCCTGCCGAGCACAGCGTCCGACGCGGGGACCGTCAGATCGATGTGACCCCACGCGAATTCGCGGTCCTCGAGTTCCTCATCCGCAACGTCGACACGGTCGTCTCCAAAAGCGAGATCCTGCAGGCGGTCTGGGACGAGAACTTCGATGGTGACGCCAACATCGTCGAGGTGTACATCGGCTACTTGCGCAAACGGATCGACGCGCCGTTCGGTGTGCGGTCCATCGAAACCGTTCGCGGGGCAGGCTATCGGCTGCGTGCCGTCTGATCCTCGGGTACCTCGTGGTCGGCGTGCGCGGCGGTACTCGCCACCGGCAACGAAATCACCATGGTGGCACCGTGTTCCAGGTCCGGATGCGGATCTTCGACACTGACCTGGCCGCCGTGGGCCCGCACGATCTCCCGCGTGATGGACAACCCGAGTCCCGAGCCCGCGGTGTTGCGCCGGTCGGCGCCGACGCGGGTGAACCTGTCGAACACCAGATTTCGGGATTCCGATGAGATGCCGGGCCCGTCGTCGGACACCGCGATCCGGGCGCGTCCGGCCGCGCTGTCCAGCGACATGTCCAAGCGGACGGTCGACGACGCGTACCGCGCGGCGTTGTCGGTGAGGTTGCGCAAGGCGCGCGCCAGTTTGTCCGGATCGCCGGACACCCGGATCGCGACCACGCTGGTCTCCACCGCGACCATGCCGAGGGAGCGCAGACGTCGTGCTTCGGCGACGACGATATCGTCGAGATCCACATCGGTGGTCCGCAGTGGCAGGCCGTTCTCGTCGGCGCGGGCGAGCAGGAGCAGGTCGTCGACCATGTGCTGGACCCGGCGTGCCTCCGGCAGCAGGATCGTGCGAACCGTGTCGGTGTCGACCGGCGTGGCGGTGCAATCGGCCAGATCGAGCAGCCCGACGATGGTGGTCAACGGGCTGCGCAACTCATGCGAGGCGTCCCCGACAAACCGCAGGTGGGCGTCGTGGCTGCGTTCGAGGCGTTCGAGCATCGCGTTCATGGTGGTGGCCAGTCGGGTCACCTCGTCGTCGGTCGCCGGGACCGGAACCCGGCGGGACAGGTCCGACGTGGTGATCGAGTTGACCTCGGAGGTGATCCGGCCGACCGGACGCAGTGCCCGCCCGACGAAGTAATAGATCGCGAATCCGGCGATCAGAACCAGGAACGGCATCTCCACAGCGAGCAGGATCGCGGTGTTGGTCAGGCTCTGCCGGTACGGTTCGGCAGACACCGCGGCGATCACGCGGTACTCCTCGGTGCCGTGCCGCACGGTCGCGACCGTCCCGCAGAACACGTCGTCGCTGTCCGGGAGCAAGCGGCCCTCGACCTGGGTGGATTCTCCGGGAGCCGGGTGGGTGGAGGTGAGCGGTGCGTCGGGAGCCGACGGCGACGACGCGACCACTCGCCCCTGCGCGTCGACGATTTGAATGACATCGGCGCCGGTGCCCTCGACCAGCTCGTCGGGTGGTACACCGGCCACGCCGTGGTCGGCGATGAGGTTGGCGATCTCATAGGTGTGATAGCTCGTCGTGTCGTACATGGCCCGGTTGTCGGCGCGGCCGAGCATGAACAGCATCACGGCTGCACCGATCGCGAGAGCGATTGCGACAAGCAGGGTTCCGACGATGGTGGAGCGCAGACGCACGCCCTGGTTGCGCTTGAACAGGACTCGCCCGATGGCGCGTCTACCGCGACATGGTTCCATCGTCGACTCCTCGTCGTCACCCGCGTTCCAGGGTAGGTCCGCCGCCCGTCCAAGGGAACCGTCGCCGAGGCCGTCGGTTTCAGCGGGCCTTCAGGTTCGTTGTCGCATGGTTGGCTCATGACCGCGAGTGACCCGGAGATCGGGGAGGTCGCGTCGGCGTCGGGGGCGACGCGCACCGTAGCCGATTGCCTCATCGATTACGTTCGTACACTGAGAGTTTCGACGGTGTTCGGCGTGCACGGCGCCAACATCGAGCATGTCTTCGACGCCGCCACGCGGTCGGTCGGTGTCACTCCGGTGGTCGCCAAACACGAGTTCGCGGCCGGCGCCATGGCCGACGGGTCCGCGCGGTGTTCCGGTGGATACGGCGTGGTGGTCACCACCTCCGGAGGCGGCGCGATGAACGTCGTCCCCGCGCTCGCGGAGGCCTACGACAGCCGCGTGCCGATCCTCGCGATCATCGGGACACCGCCAACCCCGCTTGTCGGAGCAGGCGGCTTTCAGGACATGTGCACACCGCCGGACACCATCGATCTCGTGGCCGTGATGTCGGGCGTGGTCGGGGCGTGCGCCGTGGTGTCCGACCCGTCGAGGCTCGACGACGCGTTGAGAAGGGCTTGTGCCGCGCTCGCCGACGGTTATCCGGCGGCGCTGCTCGTCCCGCGTGACGTGCAGGCCGCGCCGGCCGCGGTGGTGCTCGACGGCCCGGTGCCGGTGGCGGCCGACCCGGCGCTCCGTGATCGGGTCGGCGGAATCGCAGCCCGCCTCGCGGCGGTTGTGCGTGACGGCCAGACGGTGTGCGTGTGGGCGGGGGAGGAGGCGTCCTACCTGCAGATCGCCGACGAGATCGATTCGATTGCGGCATCTCTGGGCTCCCCGATCGTGGTGTCGCCGGGTGGCCGCGATGCGATCGTCGACCCGGATCGGTGTGCGGGCGTCACCGGTGTGATGGGTCATCCGTCGGCTCACCGGGCGCTCGCCGAGGCCGACCTCATCCTGGCGATCGGGACCCGGATGTCGGTGACCGACCGGGCGGGCCTCGACCCCGTGCTGGCGTCGCGGTCGCTGATCCACCTCGGTCGGCATCGTCCGCGGTGCCCGGTCGTCTCGGCCAACCCGTCCGCCGAGATCATCGAGTGCGTGGATCTTCGGGAGACGATCGGTTGGCTGGCAAAGGATTTGCGTGGCCACACCACGCCCGCTTCGATCGCCGTGACCATCGAGAATCTGGCCTGCCCCACGCCGGAGTCGCCGAAGGGGCTGCCGACTCGAGCGGTCATCGAAACCATCGGGGCGGCACTGGGATCGGATTCCTCTGTATTCGCCGACGCCGGCAACACCGGAGCCGCCGCGGTGCATCATCTGCCATTCGGGGGCGGACGCTTCGTCGTCGCGCTCGGTATGGGCGGTATGGGGTATGCGATCGCGGCCGGCGTGGGCCAGGCGATCGCGAGCACGCACACGCGGCAGCCCGGCCGTACGGTCGTGATCGCCGGCGACGGTGCATTCCTGATGCACGGCATGGAGATTCACACCGCCGTCGAATACGACGCACCGCTGACCCTGGTGTTGCTCAACAACGACGCGCACGGCATGTGTGTCACCCGGGAGCAGCAGTTCTTTCCGACCACTCCGAGTGTGAACCGGTTCCGCCACACGGACTTCGGAGCGGGCCTGGCCGCGCTGTTCCCGGGTCTCGACGTTCGGGCGCCGGCCGACATCCCATCGCTCGCCGAGGCGTGCCGCGAACTGATGGCTGCCCCGGGTCCCAACTGCATCGTCGTCGACATCGATGCCGACGAAGTTCCCCCGTTCGCCCCCTTCCTGACGAGAGGTTGACCATGACCATTGCGCTGCCAGCACTTTCGGATATCGGTGACTCCGCGGCATCGTTGCCGGGACTCACCCGTATCGAGACACACCCCCGCCCGGTGGCCACGCCGATCATCGTGGACATGCTGCGCTCGGTATATCCGCACGACAAGATCTTCGGCGACTTCTGCACCGTCCAGGGCTATGTCGATGCACCGCCGCGCGAACTGTACGAGTGGCTGGCTGACACCCGTTCCCTGGAGGAGTGGACCTACAGCCTGCGAGGTTTCACCGAAACCGAGGAACCCGGGCTGTGGCTCGCCTACGACCGGCTCGGTGAACACACCGAGATCTACACGCGCACCGTGGCGGACCCGCACGCGATGACCGTCGACTACCACTGTGCGTGGGATCAGGGCAGGCATCTGTGGATGGTCTATCTGATGCGGGTGGTCGACGCGCAGGTGGTGCTCGACAAGCCCGGATCGGTGGTGCTGTGGACCAACTGCCGTCATCCGTTCTACGACGAGAATCCCTACCCGGAGACCGCTCCGCCGAAACGACCGGTCTGGGTGGGCGACTTCTGGGACATGTTCTCCGCCGGCCATCAACTCGAACTCGACAATCTGAAGGCGATCGCCGAATTCCGCCACCACAACAACCTGCCGCTGACTCCGGATTGGATGAGCCGATGATCACCGACCCCACCGTCACTCTCCTCGACGTCGCCGGCTACCTGCCCGAAAAACGAATTCCGGCTGCCTATTTCGAGCAGTTCGCCGAGGACGACCAGCTGGCAGGGAACGCGATGTTCCGGGTTCCGGCCTACCGGCACCACGCGGCCGAAGGGGAGACCTCGGCAGACATGATGATGGCGGCGGCCCACACGCTCACCGACCGGCACGGCGCCGATTGGTTCGACGATGTCGATGTGGTGCTCACCCACAGTCAGCTGCCCGAGGTGCCGGTGCGTGGCTGCGGCGGCGAACTGGCGCACCGGTTGGGGCTGCGGCCGCGCACGGTGCTCGACGTGCACAACGGCGGATGTGCGGCCTTCGTGCACATGATCGAGATCGCCGACGCGCTGCTGCGTGCGGGCGGTGGTGGCAAAGCCATTGTCGCGCTTGCGCAGAACAGCGCGTCGCAGGTGTTCACCCAGGAGCAGGTGCGCGGCAAGGCGCAGGCACCGATCCCCGGCGACGGCGCGGCGATGGCGGTGGTCGCGTCGAATGTGGCTGGGGGAAGTCCGGTCCTGGGTGTGCGCTGCCATTCCTTCGGTCAGTACTCGGGTGACATGACCGCGGTGGCCGAACCCGATCGCAAGTACTGGGAAGCCGGCCCCGGCCAGATTCACATCGGCTTCACCGACGCCAAGATCACCAAGGTGCTGGCTCGCGGAAATCGAATGGTTCCCGAGGTCGCGATCGAGGTGGCCGACGAGATCGGTGTCGCCCCCGCAGATCTGGACTGGCTCATCACCAATCAGCCGAACCGCATCTTCTTGCGGAATTGGCGTGAGGCACTGGAACTTCCGGAGTCCAAGCATCCCGACACCTTCGACGAGTGCGGAAACCTGTTCGGCGTCGGAATTCCGGTGACCCTCGACGCCGCGGTGTCCGACGGGCGGATCGGTGTCGGCGATGTCGTGATGACGGCCGCGTTCGCGCACGCCGGCGACTTCGCGGGAGCCGCGGCCTTCCGGTGGGGTGGACGATGACGCTGGCCGTCGTACCCCCGATACCTGCCGAGGTCGGCGGCGGTCCATATCGGTTGCACCTCAACGAATCCCCCTACGGACCGCTGCCTGCGGTGGCACGGGTGCTGGCCGGCACGATCGCGGAGGTGAACCGCTATCCGGAATTCCTGCCGGACCGTCTGCGTGAGGTGATCGCCGGGCACTTCGGGATCGAACACGGACGGGTGACCGTCGGAGCGGGTGCGACCGGATTGGCATACACCATCCTGCAGGAATCGTGGTGGCGCGCGCGGCGACGTGGAGTGGCCGAACCCGCTGTGGTGACCCCGATCCCGACCTTTGACGGCTATCCGATCCTGGCTCGGATGGTCGGGATGGGTGTGGTTCCGGTGGAACTCGATGACCATGGCGGGATGGATCTGGCCGCGCTCTCGTCGGCCATCGATCACGACACTGCCGTCGTCGTGCTGTGCTCGCCGCACAATCCGACCGGTGCAGTGGTCCCCGAGGCCGACCTCGTCGAGTTTCTGCGCAGCATGCCGCCGAACGTGACGGTCCTGTTCGACGAGGCCTACCTGGAGTTCTGCGACGACCCGCCGGACATGGTGGCGTTGACCCGGCGGTTCGAATCGCTGGTGTGCGTGCGGACCTTCTCGAAGGCGCACGGGCTGGCGGCCCTGCGAGTGGGATACGCGTTCGCTGCCGCTGAGTTCGCCGCCGCACTGCGCGCCCGCGAGGTCCCGTTTGCGGTGAATCCGGCTGCTGCAGTGGCAGTTCCCGTTGCTTTGGCCGCCCAGGCCGATCTCGAACAACGGGTCCGTGCCATGCGAGTCGAACGTCGGCGCCTGTCCGACAAGCTGGCATCGATCGGCGCGCCCCCGCTGCCGGGTCAGGGAAACTTTGTCTTCCTCCCCGGAGATGACGGTCTCCAGTTGGGCCGACTCCTGAGTGCGGTCGGCGTGCTGGGCAAACCGTGTGGTCGATTCGGCTATCGACTGACGGTCGGTGATCGTGCCGCCACCGACTACCTGATCGGCGCGCTACGTCTCACCGCACAAACCGCCTGACACTGCGGTCCTGACCGGCCAGTAGGCTTGGCGGTCATGGGGACGAGACAGAGAATCTTGATCACCGGCGCAAGTTCCGGGCTTGGGGAGGGCATGGCGCGCCGCTTCGCCGGGGAGGGCCGGTCGCTGGCGCTCGCGGCTCGGCGTCTGGACCGACTCGAGACGCTTGCCGACGAACTCCGGCCGTCGGCCGCACAGGTGGCGGTGGCACAGCTCGACGTCACCGACACCGATGCGGTTCCGGTGGTGTTCGGGAAACTGCGTGACGAACTCGGCGGACTCGACCGTGTGATCGTCAACGCCGGACTCGGCAAAGGCGCACCGCTGGGTACCGGAAAGGCGCAGGCCAACATCGAGACGCTCCAGACCAACCTGGTCGGTGCGCTCGTCCAGATCGAAGCCGCCCTCGAGATCTTCCGCGAGCAGAACTCCGGTCACTTGGTCCTGATCAGCTCGATGAGCGCCATCCGCGGGCTTCCGAAGGCGCAGGCCGCGTACTCGGCGTCGAAGGCGGGTCTGTCGGCGCTCGGCCAGGGACTGCAGGCCGAGTTCGCCAACTCGCCGATCGAGGTATCGGTACTGCTGCCCGGCTACATCGAAACCGACATCAACCGAGGCGTGAAGACCGCATTGATGGCCGACACCGCCGACGGGGTCGACGCAATGGTCAACGCCATCGAGGCGGAGAAGGGCTGGGCGCCGGCACCGGCGTGGCCGTGGGCGCCGATCGCGTTCGCGCTGAAATACCTCCCGGGACCGATCGCGCGTCGGCTCGTCTGACGGGCACTTCCCGCCTCCACGATCGCCGCCGCAGGCGGCGGGTGGGTCGCTGACTCGAAGAGTTAGGTGACCAATCCCGCTGAGCTGCGGAAATGTAATAGTCGCTTTCTGTGTGGTGTTGGCTGTTAGGCGACCTCGCGGGGGGTGATGGTGACGTCGAGGCCGAGGCTTTCCAGGGCGCGCACCGCGTTACGCATGGTGCGTTCGGGGTTGCGGCGTTGGTAGTAGTCGGGTCCGTGTTCGATGTAGGCGACGTTGG
>NZ_JAKWBF010000111.1 GCF_022513585.1 Gordonia gummivorans | reverse complement strand
GGTCACCCTCGAACTCCCATACCACACCCACACCCACCCACATCCATGACAGAAGAGCCACTTTTTGTGGGCGCGTGTGCCTGGCATCGAGTTCGGCGGAACGCGACGACCGACAAGCGGTGACTGAGATCGGGCCCGTCAGCGTCCGCTTCCGGGACATTCCCGGAGGACCACCCTCAGGGGCCCGATCTTGGCCACCGGCCCGACCCGCCTTCCCGCCTCCACGATCGCCGACG
>NZ_JAKWBF010000110.1 GCF_022513585.1 Gordonia gummivorans | reverse complement strand
GAATCGGCAAATCACCAATCAACATCGACGGATCAGCGGTCACCAACTCCAGGACGCCGACCAGTCCATCCAGCAGGCGACGTACTCGTGGCTCGTCGAAAAGATCAGCGGCATAAGTCAATTCGAGCTGCCAGTCTTGGCCCTCTCCGCCGGACAGCACCGACAGGTACAGGTCCAACTGGGCAGCAACAACACCTGGGTCGACCGGGGCGATCTCCAGGCCCGCCACCGAAACACCCTCGCCCGCACCGGCACCG
>NZ_JAKWBF010000011.1 GCF_022513585.1 Gordonia gummivorans | reverse complement strand
ATTCCCCACCAGCCGCGTCGCGGCGTCGGCGCCGGAGGTCAGGACGATGTGCAAGACGGTGAGCAACGGGATGTCGTCGAGGTTGCCGGCCGGAAACGTGTAGTACTGCAGCACATCTGTGGTCACGCCCTGGGGGTCGGAGCGCCGAAGGCTGCCGAAGCTCAGCTGCGCACCGCAGGTCTCGACGTCGTCGCGGAGTTGCTCGGTGTTCGGGAGGTCGAGTGCGATGAGCTGGGTGATGGCCAGCACGTCGAGCCCGTCGGCGAGGGCGAGCACCCGGATCGAAGCGCTCGTCGAACCGACTTGCACCACAAGCGATTCCGGATCGGACGACGCGACGCTGCCGATTTCGGAGAGCAGTCCCGACACCCGCCTGAGCAAGGAGTCGGTCATCGTGGGTTCACCCCGCCGAAGCGGCGGTCGCGTTCGGCATACTCCAGGCATGCCGCCCACAGGTCTCGACGATCGAAGTCGGGGAACAGCTTCTCCTGGTACACCATCTCCGCGTAGGCCGACTGCCACAGCAGGAAGTTGGAGATGCGCTGCTCGCCCGAAGGCCGCAAGAACAGATCGACGTCGGGCATGTCCGGCTCGTCGAGGTACCGCGCGAAGGTGGCCTCGGAGATCCGCTCGGGATCGATCTCCCCGCGGGCGGCGCGCCGGGCGATTTCCCGTGCGGCGTCAGCGATCTCGGCACGGCCACCATAGTTCACGCACATCGTCAGGGTCATCACCGTGTTGTCCCTGGTGAGTTCCTCGGCGACCTCGAGCTCGCGGATCACGCTGCGCCACAGTCGTGGTCGGCGGCCGGCCCAGCGGACTCGCACACCCATCTCGTTCATCTCGTCACGACGACGACGGATCACGTCGCGGTTGAACCCCATCAGAAAACGAACCTCGTCGGGACTGCGCGACCAGTTCTCGGTCGAGAAGGCATACGCCGACAGCCATGTGACGCCCAACTCGATACATCCGCAGACGGTGTCCATCAGGACCGCTTCGCCACGCTTGTGGCCTTCCGTGCGCGGCAGGCCACGATCGGTCGCCCACCTGCCGTTGCCGTCCATCACCAGTGCCACATGCCGGGGTACGAACTCGGCCGGAATAGCTGGTGGACGCGCACCGCTGGGATGCGGATCGGGCGGTCGGACCACCCGCGGTTCGCCGGGCTTCTCCGCGGCGCCCGACGCCTTGCGCCGCGACGCGCCTGGCCGTAACGCCATCACCGCACTCCTCTCACGCCGTTTCCACCAGCCTATGAGGCGCGGAGCGTTCGATGAGCGGCAGGGTTCGGAGCTGACGTTCCAGATGCCATTGCAGATGCGCCGCGGTCAATCCGCTGGCCTGGCGGCGCAACGACGGGGTCGCATCGGCGGTGTGTTCCCACTGACCCCGGAACAGCGCGTCCATCAGGTCGAGCACACCGGGCGACGGTGTCGCCGCGCCGGGCGGCCGACAATGCAGGCAGACGGCACCGCCGACCGCGACGTGGAAGGCCCGATGCGGACCGGGCGTCGCACAGCGGGCACAGACGTCGAGGGCGGGCATCCAGCCTGCGCAATGCATTGCCCGCAGCAGAAACGCGTCGAGGATCAGTTCCCGCGGGCGTCGCTCCTCGGCGAGTGCCGACAACGCCCCCACGGTCAAGCGGTGCAGTTGCGGCGCTGGCGCACGCTCTTCGCCGGCCAACCGCTCCGCGGTCTCGAGGACCGCGCATGCCGTCGTGTAGCGCCCGTAGTCGGCGACCAGGGCGTCGCCGAAGACGTGCAGGCTGTGCACCTGCGTCACCACATCCAGATTCCGGCCGGGGTAGAGATGCACATCGACGTGCGCGAACGGTTCCAGCCGCGCCCCGAACTTCGACCGGGTGCGCCGCACGCCCTTGGCCACCGCACGCACCAGGCCGTGTTCGGCGGTGAGCAGCGTGATGATGCGATCCGCCTCACCCAGCTTGTGCTGGCGCAGCACCACAGCCTCGTCCCGGTAGAACCTCACCCGCACATTCTTCCACCGGGCAACGACGGAGCGGAGCGCGACATACCGCAACGGGCCTTAGTTGGCGTTCATCACGCGGTCCAGACGCGGCGGCAAGGTCATCGCACCCGGGTAGCGATGCCAGTTCTTCCGGTCGTAGTACTTGGTGCCCGCCCAGCCGAGCAGCGCACCGAGGATCAGTCCGCCCAGGCACTGGATCACCGACCGCGCCAGACCCGCACTCAGGTCGGAGTCGAAGTAGAGAATCGATCGCACCCCGAGGTAGATCACATGCATCGGCTCCACGGCCGCTATCCACTCGAAGATCCGTGGGCTCGCCTCCAGCGGCAGCGTGCCGCCCGACGACGGCAAGCCGAAGACCACGAAGAAGATCAGGTTGAAGATCAGACCCGGATTGCCGAACACCGCCATCATCGACGTCGCCGTCACCCCGACCGCGAAGATCGCCAACACGGAATATGCCCAGAGCGCAAACGCATTCGGCAGCGACGTACCCACGGCCGCACACACCGCGATGAACAGGGCCGCCTGCACAAACGAGACGAGCAGCATGATCGTCCACTTCGCCGCCACGGTCCCCCATCGAGAGATCGACAGGCGGGTGCGAAGTTGGTAGAACGGGCCGAACTCGATGGGCGTCTGCCCCAGCATGCCGTCGACGAGGATGCTCACCATCATCGCCCCGGTGAATCCGGCCAGGATGAGCAGCAGCGCAAAATAGAACGCCGTCAACCCATTACCCGCTCCGGCAGGTAGCGGTGTGGGCTCGATCACCGTGACGTCGACCGGTGCGGCGAGCGCCACCTGGGCGGCCCCGGTGAACGGCTTGTCGAGTTTGCTCAACTGGGCGTGCACCGTGTCGGTGAGTTGCGACCCGAACTGGGCATTGACCTCGGTGCGCATGCGGTCGGCAAACGTCGTCGTGACCGACGATGCGAACGCGCCGGACCCGCGGTTGATGTAGACCCCGATCGACGGCGTCGCCGGTTTGTTGGTGAGCACGGTCGCCTGCCCCAGCGCAATCGCCTTGTTGGTGAATCCGGTGTCGATCACCACCACGCCGTACACCTTGCCGGTACCCAGGTCGTTGAACGCCGCGGCGCGATCCGTCCGGCTGATGACGATGCCGTTCTCTGCGGCCGAGGAGATCACACCGTCGGCCACCTGATCGCCGAAATTCTGCTCGGTCGACGTGCCATCCCCGTTGTCGACCTTGCCGCCGGTGTCCTCGTTGACCAGCGCGATCGGGAAGTCGTGCAGATGCTTCTCCGGGTTGACCACCGCGGCCATGTACAGGGCCGCCATCAGGCAGAACAGCACCACCACGAGCACCACCGGCAGCAACCAGAATCGCGGTGACCCGAGCACGTCGGCGATGGTCCGGCCTGCCTCTGCCTCCGGCTCGGCCGCCTCGTGTTCACCGCGGTCGGGCGCGATCACCGTCGCGTCCGGCTCCTCGTCGTGCCTGCCCATCGGTCTCCTCCCGATCCCGACCGTCTCACTGTTGTCTCGCCACGCCCTTCGAGGCTCGCTTCGCTCGCACCTCAGGGAGCGGAAGATGTCACACCCTTACCACGGGCAACCCTGCCACACCGGGATCGGATCAGAAGCCCATGCGTCCGAGTTGCTTGGGGTCGCGCTGCCAATCCTTGGCGACCTTGACGTGCAGGTCGAGGTAGATCTTGACGCCGAGCATCCGCTCGATCTGGGCGCGGGCGGCGATACCCACCTGTTTGAGCCGCGCACCCTTGTGGCCGATGATGATGCCCTTCTGGCTGGGACGCTCGACGTAGAGAATCGCATGCACGTCGAGCATCGGGACCTGGTCGGGTTCGCGTTCGCGCTCGATGATCTCCTCGATGACCACGGCGAGCGAATGCGGGAGTTCGTCGCGGACCCCCTCCACCGCGGCCTCCCGGATGAACTCGGCCATCATGACCTCTTCGGGTTCGTCGGTCAGTTCGCCTTCCGGGTAGAAGGCCGGCCCCGGATCCATCAACGACACCAGGACGTCGGTGAGGACGTCGAGTTGAGCACCGGAGTTCGCCGACACCGGGACCACCTCGGAGGTGGGTCCGAGCAGTTCGGACAGCGCCAACAGTTGAGCCGCGACCTGCTCCGGACCGACGCGGTCGATCTTGGTGACAATGCCGACGACGGTGGTCTTGGGCGCCATCTGACGCACCTGTTCCACGATCCACCGGTCACCCGGACCGATCTTCTCGTCGGCCGGGATGCACACCCCGATGGCGTCGACCTCCGAGTAGGTGTCGCGGACGAGATCGTTCAAGCGCTGACCGAGCAGGGTCCGCGGCCGGTGCAACCCAGGCGTGTCGACCAGGACGAGCTGGGCGTCGGGCCGGTTGACGATGCCGCGGATCGTGTGGCGGGTGGTCTGCGGCCGATTCGAGGTGATCGCGATCTTCTCGCCCACCAGCGCATTCGTCAGCGTCGACTTACCGGTGTTGGGACGTCCGACGAAACAGATGAAGCCCGAGCGGAACTCCCCCATCAGGCTTGTCCCACGCGGGATGTCGGCGTGCCTGCGGTGTCGGTGAGGTACACATATGCATCGGGACTCACCTCGGCGAACGTGGGCAGACCCGGGTCGTCGGCGCGGCCGTTGACCACCACCGCCGCCTCGAAACCGCGCGCACCGCTGGACAACGCGGTGGCGATCGCGACCTGTAGCGCCGACAACGTCAGCGTGGCGGTCACGACGTCGGCACCCGCGTAGGTACGCCCGTCGTCGTCGCGGACCGCCGCACCCGACGCAGCTTCGGCTCGAGCCAGCGCTCCGCGTGCGAGCACGACGAGCTTGCGGTCCTCGTCCGAGAGGTCATCGGTCACGATCGTTCCTTACTGCCGGCTCCTGATCGCGATGTGCGCGAAGCAGATCCGACGGTGTCATGGGTTCCGTTACTCCGGGCAGACCCGTCGCGGCGCTTGTGGTCCTCCGGTGTGCCACGCTCGCCGGCCGCCGCAGACAGCGATTCCGGTGCGGCAACCCGCGCGTCGCCGTTGTCCGCGCGGTCGTGTTCATCTGATCGATCCTCGTCGTCCGGGGCTTCGATCCGGGTCACCAGCACGGTCGTGATGCGCTGGCGTCCCTGCCGGTTCGGCCCGCCCTCGGCGATCAGTTCCAGCCCGTGTGACTGTACCCGCGCCCCGGGTAGCGGAACGCGGCCCAGTTCCAGACCGACCAGTCCGCCAACGGTTTCCACCTCGTCGTCGTCGATCTCGATGTCGAACAGTTCGCCGAGATCCTCCACCGGCAGCCGCGCCGACACCCGATAGGCCTCATCCGGGAGTTCCTCGATCGGGGCGACCTCGTCGAGGTCGTATTCGTCGGTGATCTCCCCGACGATCTCCTCGAGCACATCCTCGATGGTCACCAGGCCGGCGATGCCGCCGTACTCGTCGACCAGCATCGCCATGTGATTTCGGGTGCGCTGCATGTCGGCGAGCACCCGGTCGAGCGGCTTGGAGTCCGGGATGAACTCGGCCACCCGCATGACGTCGCCGACGGTGAGCGCCGACGCGTCGTCGGCCGATCTGGCGACCAGATCTTTGAGATACACCACCCCGAGGACGTCATCGGTGTTCTCGCCGATCACCGGGATACGCGAATGACCGGACCGCACCGCCAGATTGGTGGCCTGCGCGGCCGACTTGTCGGCTTCGATCCAGACCATCTCGGGCCGCGGGACCATCACCTCGCGGGCGAAGGTGTCGCCGAGGTCGAAGACGGACTGGATCATCCGGCGCTCGTCGGCGGCCACCACACCGCTGGCCTCGGCGAGGTCGACCACCTCGCGTAGTTCGACCTCGGTGGCGAACGGCCCGTTACGGAAGCCGCGTCCGGGCGTCAGCGCGTTACCGATGAGAATCAGCAACCGGGTGACCGGCTTGAGCAGGACACCGAGGGCCGACAGCAGGATCGCCGACGACAGGGCGATCGTGTACGCGTGCTGGCGGCCCAACGTCCGCGGCCCGACTCCGACGGCCACATACGACACCACCGCCATACCGGCGATCGCCGCGAACAGACCCCAACCAAGACCCAGGACGTCGGTGGCGCTCAACGCGATCAAGGCGACGGCCGCCGTCTCGCAGCTCACCCGCAGCAGCACCGCGAGCCCCACGTAGGTGGCGCGGGCGGACAGGATCGTCATCAGCCGCCGAGCTCCCGCCCGGCCTTCCTTGACCATGTCCTCGACGCGAGCGATGGACACCGTCGAGACCGCGGTGTCGATCGCGGCGAACAACCCACCGACACTGATCAGGATGATCGCCGCGACGACGAACCATATGTCGTCGGGCACGGTCATTTCTCCTCGGGCGGTGCGGCATCCAAGGCCTTAGCCTCGTCATCCGCTGCGGTGAACCCGATGTTGGACAGCAGACGCGCGTCCTTGTCGGACTGCCGCTGCTTGCGCGCCTGACGGTGACGTTGCGCGTAGAACGCCTCGAGGATCTCGTTCTGCAGGCCGAACATCTCGCGTTCTTCGTCGGGGTCCGCATGGTCGAATCCCAGCAGATGCAGAACGCCGTGGATGGTGAGCATCGAGAGCTCGTGGTCGAAGGAGCGACGTGCCGACTTGGCTTGCTGCGCAGCGAATTCCGGACACAACACGATGTCGCCGAGAATCGCGGGACCCAGGTCGGCGGCGTCGGGCCGGCCGCCCGGCACCAGTTCGTCCATCGGGAAGCTCATCACGTCGGTGGGACCGGGCAAATCCATCCACTGAACGTGCATGTCGGCCATGGTGTCCTCGTCGACGCACAGCACCGACAACAATGCCGCCGGATTCACGTCCATCGCGTTGATCGCGAAACGCGCAGCCTCGATGATCAATTCGGCCGGGACGTCGACCCCGGATTCGTTGGCGAACTCGATGCTCATGAGCGTCGTCCGTGGCTCGATGCGCGTCGGGTGGCGCGATTACCGGGCAGCTTGTCGGCGTCGCGCAGACGGCCGCCGCGCTGGGCCTCCTCGGCGCGTCCGTAGGCGTCGACGATGTCGGCCACCAGACGGTGGCGCACCACGTCCTGGCTGGTCAGGTGCGAGAAGTGGATGTCGTCGATACCCTCGAGGATCCCCGTTGCGGCAAGGAGACCGCTTCGCGCACCGCCAGGAAGGTCGACCTGCGAGACGTCGCCGGTCACCACAACTTTGGAGCCGAAACCCAACCGGGTGAGAAACATCTTCATCTGTTCGGTGGTGGTGTTCTGCGCCTCGTCGAGGATGATGAAGGAGTCATTGAGGGTTCTACCGCGCATAAAAGCCAGCGGCGCCACCTCGATCACCCCGGCCGCCATCAGCTTGGGGATCGACTCCGGGTCGATCATGTCGTGCAGGGCGTCGTAGAGCGGACGCAGGTAGGGGTCGATCTTCTCGCTCAGCGTGCCGGGCAGAAACCCGAGCCGCTCGCCGGCCTCGACCGCCGGTCGGGTGAGGATGATCCGGTTGACCGCTTTGGACTGCAGGGCCTGCACGGCTTTCGCCATCGCAAGGTAGGTCTTGCCCGTGCCGGCCGGTCCGAGCCCGAAGACCACCGTGTTGTTGTCGATCGCGTCGACGTAGCGCTTCTGGTTGAGCGTCTTGGGGCGGATCGTCTTGCCGCGCCGCGAGATGATGTCCAGGGACAGCACCTCGGCCGGCGACTCGGCGGTCGTCTCGGAGAGCATCGACACGCTGTGCCGCACCAGGTCCGGCGTCAGCGGGGTGCCGCGGCCGACGAGGTCGACCAGTTCGCCGATGACCCGCTCGGAGGCCGCGACATCGGCGGCGGCGCCGGTCAGCGTGACCACGTTGCCGCGCACATGGATCTCGGCGGGCAGAAGCTGTTCCAGGGTGCGCAGATTGACGTCGCTCGCGCCGAGCAGCCCGAACACCACTTCGGGAGAGACTTCGACGGTAGACGTGACCACAGATCGGCGCGTCGAGGTCGCGCGCGACTGCCCGCTCGTGTCGGGATTGTCGTCAGTCACGTATGAAATCACTCCTGATCATCGGGTTGTGTGGCACCGCCCATGCGCGCTGGGCAACACTGCGGTGCACGCCAGTGTATCGCGACACAACGAGCGGCCAGCAGGCAATATTCCGGTGCCGTTCACATCCCCTACCGTTCAGATCCCCAGCACGCGCATCGTCTGTCGGTTTCCGACGCTGCGCGGGTTCACGAAGACGTCGTGCCCTTCCTCCGGCACCACGATCAGCTCGGCGGACTGCCCGCGCGACCCCACCACCTCGACGTAGTGGCGGCTCACCTCGACGGGGATCGCGGTGTCCCTGTCGCCGTGCACGGCGACGACGTGCGCGTCGAAGATGTCCTGCTCGATCGGTGACGCGGCCCGATACCGCGCCGGCGCGTCCGCGTAGGACGCCCCGATCAGCGCGCGCACCGACTCGCGACCCGCCTGGCCTGCCGCGACGAGGTCGAGCGCTGCCGACTGCGCCACAACGGTGGTGATGCGCGTCCGGGCCGTCTGGGCGCCGAGTCGGGCGACCGCGCACACCGCCAGTTGACCGCCGGCCGAATGGCCGACCACACCGACCGACGACCAGTCGACGCGGTCGGCGACCACGTCGGGCAACGGCGCACGCACCTGCTCGTCGAGCGCCGACAGCGCGTCGACGACGTCGGTCGCGCTGTTCGGCCAGCCACCACCGGGCTCGCCGACGCGGCGATACTCGATGTTCCACACCAGAGCGCCACGTTCGGCGTATTGCCGAGCGATTGCGGACTCGATGGTGAGGCTGAACTCCGTGGTCCAGTACCCGCCGTGAATCAGGACCACCGGCCGCATCGTCGGCGGCAGATCGGCCGGATCGGATGCGTGATAGAGGTGACCGAACTTCGACGGCGCCGCGCCGTAGTGGATCTTGGTGCGATGCACCGCACAGCGTTTCACGAGTTGACCGGTTTCACGAGCTCACCGCGTCCAGCGGTCGGTCAGGGCACCGATCGCCCCGAGCGCGACCGCAGCGGCCGTCGACGTCCGCAGGATCTCCGGGCCGAGGATCACCGCGTGCCCACCGAGAGCGGTGAGGTCTGCGACCTCGCCGTCGTCGAGGCCGCCTTCTGGCCCGATCACCAGCACGATCCGATTGGCTTGCGCCAGTGGAAGATCGCGCAACGACGCGGACGCCTCCTCGTGCAGGATCGCCACCGTGCCGCCCGTCGCGATCGCGTCTGCGCAGAGTGCGCGCACGTCGGTCGTCGACGCGAGGTCGGTGACGTCCGGAATCCAGGCCCGCCGACTCTGCTTGGCGGCGGCCGACGCGGCGACACGCCACTTCGTCACGCCTTTGTCGGCTTTACCTGCCCACCGCGCGACGCACCGGGCCGCTTGCCACGGCACGATGATGTCCGCGCCGGCCTCGGTGGCGAGGTCGACGGCCAACTCGGAGCGCTCCGATTTCGGCAGCGCCTGCACCACGGTGACCTGCGGGGTCGGCCGTGCTCGGTAGGTGAACTCACGGACTCGCGCGATCAGCCGGTCTTTCGCCTCGATGGACTCCACCTGCGCCAGCGCGGTCGATCCGGCGCCGTCGCCGATCACGACGCGCTCGCCGACCGACACCCGGGTGACCGTGACCGCATGCCGGCCTTCGGGACCGCCGAGCACGACATCGGCTCCGGGTTCGGGGACCGTCTGGACCCAGAACAGCGGAGGACTCATACGCCCGCCGACCGCTACCGGCCCGCGAACGCGTTGCGCAGACGGGAGAACAGCCCGCCCGGACCGGCGGCGCTCGTGGTGTTGATGATCTCGATCTGATCGTCGGACGCGTCGCGGAAGCGTTTGAGCGCCTCGGACTGCGCGGCGTCGAGCTTGCCGGGCACCACCACGTCGAGGTGGACGTGCATGGTGCCGCGAACACCCGAGTTGACGTGTGGCATGCCCTGTCCGCGCAGCTTCACCACCTGGCCGGGCTGGGTTCCGGCGGCGATCGTGACGGTCACCTGATCGCCCAGGATGGTGTCGACGGCGAACTCCGAACCGAGCGCCGCGTCGGCCATCGGCACCCGCAAGGTGCAGTGCAGGTCGTCCTTGTCACGCATGAACACCGCATGCGGGCGCTCGGCCACCTCCACGTAGAGGTCACCCGCGGGTCCGCCCCCGGGGCCGACCTCACCTTGACCGGCCAGCCGCACGCGCATACCGCTCTCGATGCCTGCCGGGATCCGGACGGTCATCGTGCGGCGCGACCGAACGCGGCCGTCGCCACCGCACTTGTGGCAGGGATCGCTGATGACCTCGCCGACGCCATGGCACGTCGGGCAATCGCGGACGGTCATGACCTGGCCGAGGAGCGAACGCTGGACGGCCTGGATCTGCCCGTTGCCCTTACACGTGTCGCAGGTGGTGGGTTTGCTGTCGCCGTTGGTTCCCGATCCGGTGCACACGTCGCACAGGATCGCGGTGTCGACGGTGATCTCCTTGTTGACGCCCGACGCACACTCGTCGAGGTCGAGTTCGATCGCGACAAGTGCAGGCTCGCCGGGCTGTACCCGGGACCGCGGGCCGCGCCCCGAACCGAATCCGCCGCCACCACCGAACGCACCGCCGGACCCGAAGAACGCCTCGAACACGTCACCGAAACCACCGCCACCGCCGAATCCACCACCGGCACCCGCGGTCGCGAGCGGATCTCCGCCGGCGTCGACGATGCGACGCTTCTCCGGGTCACTCAACACCTCGTAGGCGGTGCTGAGTTCCTTGAAGCGTTCCTCTTCTCCTGGATTGACGTCGGGATGCAGTTCGCGTGCCTTCTTGCGATAGGCGCGCTTGATCTCCTGGTCGCTTGCCCCTTGGGGCACGCCCAGAATTCCGTAATAATCACGTGCCACGGTTGTGTCGGTCCTTCAGGTATGGCTCGGTGTTCAGGTATGGCTCAACGTTCGGCGAGTACTTCGCCGACGTACTTCGCAACGGCTGCGACGGATGCGATTGTTCCCGGATAGTCCATGCGGGTCGGACCGAGCACGCCCACCCCGCCGAACACCGTGCCCGATGCACCGTACCCTGTCGACACCACCGAGGTGCCGCGCAGGTTCTCCGTCTGGGTCTCCTCCCCGATCTGCACTGTGACGCTGCCCATACGGTGCGCCGCGGCGAGCAACTTCAGCACCACGACCTGCTCTTCGAGCGCGTCGAGTACCGGGTCCATGCCGCCGGTGCCAGGGGCGAAATCGGCCGCCGACCTCGCCAGATTCGACGTCCCGCCCAGCACCAGACGGTCGTCCCCGCGCTCCACCAGCGTCTCCACGAGCACCGTCGCCACGTTCACCACTGCGGTGCGGATGTCGGCGGGGGCGGCATTGGCGACCTCGGCCACCGCGGCCGACGCCTCCTCGAGACGTTTACCGTGCAATGCCACCGAGAACATGTCGCGCAGCCGGATGAAGTCCTCGTCGTCGAGATCCTGTGACAGCGCGACCACCCGCTGTTCGACGCGCCCGTTGTCGGTGATCACGACCAGGAGCAGACGCGACGGCGACAAGGTCACCACCTCGAGATGGCGCACGGTTGCCGTGGACAGGACCGGGTACTGGATGACGGCGACCTGTCGGGTCAGCTGGGCGAGCAGCTTGACCGACCGGCGAAGTACGTCATCGAGATCCACTCCGGAATCGAGCACCGAGAGAATGGCGCGACGCTCGGCACCCGACAGCGGTTTGATCTCGCTGATGCGGTCGACGAAGACGCGGTAGCCCTTGTCCGTCGGTACCCGACCAGAACTCGTGTGTGGCTGGGTGATGTACCCCTCGGCCTCGAGGACGGCCATGTCGTTGCGCACCGTCGCGCTCGAGACGCCCAGCTGGTGACGCTCCACCAACGCCTTCGAGCCGATCGGCTCCTGCGTGTCGACGTAATCCGTCACGATCGCGCGCAGGATCTCGAACCGACGATCATCGGTGCTGGACACGCTTTTCACCTCCTGACCACGCTCGCTCTGCCATACAGTGGGTAACGTCCATCTTACGAAACTGCGCTGCAAAGGCCGGACAAGCAATGATCTTCAAGGGGGTGCGCGAGGGCAAGCCCTATCCCGACCACGGTTTGTCGACGCGCGCGTGGGCCAAGATCCCGCCGCGGCAGTTGCGACTCGACGAACTGACGACGGTGACGACGGTGCTCGCGCTCGACAAGCTCCTCAGCGAGGACTCCACTTTCTACGGGGACCTGTTCGCGCACGTCGTGCGCTGGCAGGGCGAGTTGTACCTCGAGGACGGATTGCACCGCGCGGTGCGGTCGGCGCTGCGCAACCGGCACATCATCCATGCCCGCACCCTGGATCTGGACGCGCTGGATCTCCGTTCGGAGGCCACCTCCATCGAGCAACAACTCGGCGACACCGCCGAATTGCCGAAGGCGGAACGTCCGGCCGGCGCCCATCGTCGGCCCACGCCCACCGGTGGCCGGAGCACGGGATGGACCACACCACCGCGCGCGCCCGACCCCAGTTGGAGCAGGCCGGTCGTCGAGTAGGACATGTGACCAGGAACAACATTTCTAAGGTTTGACTAACCTCTCATCGCATCGATAACATTTCGGACACCGACTTCTCACGACCAGCGACGTTCGGGCGACGGTCGGCCATCGGGGGTTCTCGGGCCGAAGGCCGACCAAGCGATCGAGTCCACGTCGTCGGTTACCGATGAAAGGACAACATGATCAAGCTCCTCCGCACCGCGACCATCGCGGTGTTCGCGCTGCTGCTCGGCGTCGGACTGGCCGGCGCGCCTGCCAACGCCGACGTCAACATTCGGGCCGGAAAGGCTGCGGACCTCTCCGTTGCCGCGGCCAACCCGAGCACCGCACAGCTCGAGCGTCAGTACGCCGGATTCTGGAACCCCAACGTTCCGGTGTCCCCGAAGTACGCCGCCAGCTACCGCGGCAACACCCCGAAAGTCCAGCAGCAGATCAACAAGGTGCTGGCCAATTCCCGGACCATGGACTTCTTCTCGATCCAGGGGCGTCTGACCAGCAAGACCATCAACGGCAACCGGATGACCGCGCGCGGCAACGGTGTGATGGCCGGATTCCCGGCGCAGGGCGTCACCATGGAGTACATCCGTGACGGCGGCCTGTGGAAGTTCGACTGGAAGGCCTACTCGCAGAGCAACGGCCTCAAGGGTCTCGACTGGGGCTACTGAGCCGCATCTTCATTGAGTGACAAGGATCTGACATGAGCAAGTTCATCCGTCTGGCCGCGATCGGCTTCTTCGCGCTGCTCCTCGGAGCGGGACTGGCTTCGCCGGCTCAGGCCGACGTCGACATCCGTTCCGGGAAGGCCGCGGATCTCCCCATCCGCTCGGCGAATCCGAGCAACGGTGAGATCGAGCGTTCGTACGCGGCGATGTGGAACCCCAACGTTGCGCTGGCTCCCAAGTACGCAGTCAGCGTTCGGGGCAACACCCCCAAGGTGCAGACCTCGATCCAGAAGGCGATGTCCATGAGCAAGACGATGGACTTCTTCTCCATCAAGGGGCGGGTGACCGGTAAGACGATCAACGGCAACAGCATGACCGTCACCGGCAATGGTGTCATGGCCGGCTACCCGGCGCAGAGCTTCACGTACTACTACGTCCGCGAGGGCGGCATCTGGAAGTACGACTGGAAGGCCAACTGCCGTCCGGGCTGCCAGGGCAATCCCGACTGGGGATACTGATCGGCAACACACGGCGGCCCCTCGCGACGCGAGGGGCCGCCGTGTGCTCTGTGTGGCCACTAACCGGTCTGCTGAGACCTCTGTACAGAGAGATGCACTTTCGATGATCGAAGTGACAGGCTTGTCGAAGTCGTTCGGCAAGAAGGAAGCCGCGAAGGACGTGACGTTCCGGGCCGAACCCGGCGCGCTCACCTATCTTTTGGGACCCAACGGGGCAGGCAAGACCACCGTCCTGCGCATGATCGCGGGCCTCTCGCGCCCGAGCTCGGGCACCATCTCGATCAACGGCTCGCGGTTGCGCGCCCTCCCGGATGTCAAGCGAGAGATCAGCTTCTGCCTCGGCGCCTTCGTCCGCAACCCCAATCACACCGGGCGCCAACACCTTCGCTGGCAAGCGCGGCTCGCGGGCATCGACACCGCCGACGCCGACCGCGTCCTCGAACTGGTGGGTCTGTCCGATGTGGCCAAGCGGCCCACCGGAAAGTACTCCTATGGAATGCTGCAGCGACTGGGGATCGCGACGGCACTGCTCGGCGACCCGCGGACCATCGTCCTCGACGAGCCCGCCAACGGCCTCGATGTCGAGGGAACCCTGTGGCTGCGTGACCTGCTCACCGGCCTCGCCAACGAAGGCAAGTGTCTTCTCGTCGCCTCCCACAGTCTGTCCGAGGTGGAGATCAACGCGTCGTGGGTCATCATCATGGGACAGGGACGCGTGTTGTCCAACACCTCCCGAGACGAGATCGTCGCCGCCGGTACCGAACCACGCAGGCTCGAGTCGGCCTACCTCGACATAACAAGGAACAGTGTGGAATACGCGGGAACAGGGGGCGCACGATGAGTCACCGCGCTCCCGATTCGACAGTCGCGACCGGCATCGAATCGGTGCCCGACGCGCAGCCGACCGACATCGACGCCGCACATTCGGCCACACCCGGTCCGGACGTGGCGCCCCTTCCGCCGGCCACCCGGGTTCGGTCGACAAACGTGCTCACCCGCTCTGCCCGACTCCCCCGCGATCTCGGCCGCGCCGTCGGCAGCGAACTCGCCAAGCTCTCCTGGCGTAGCCCACTCTGGTATGCGATTGTTCCACTGGCCGTTCTGATCCCGACCGCCATCAACTTCGGCATCGCCAAGGCAACCCAGATGGAGGCGATCGACGGCAGCGGCGGTATGGACACCAACAACGCCGGTTACTGGGTGATCGTCTTCTCGACCATCATCATGATGTCGGCACCCGTCTCGTCGTTCTCCAACGAGTTCAAGGACCGCACAGTGGAGATCGTCTGCTCGATCCAACCGCGCCGATGGCTCCTGCCGGTCGCGAAACTGATTGTCTTCGGCACGATTTCGGCGCTTGTCATCGCCGGGACCATCTTCGGAATCCTGTCGGTGTTTCCGCACGTGTTCCCCGAGATCTGGGGACGCGTGGATCTGTGGTCGGCCGCCGGGCTCCGGCAATGGGTGGGCACCGCGTACCTGTCGGTGTTGATCTGCGCACTCGGCCTCGGTTTGGCGGTTCTGCTCCCGCGGCCCGGCCTGGTGATCATGGTGATCCTGCTGTGGATCTGGGGTATCGAGAACTTCGTCGGCATGATCCAGGGCGACATCGGGCTCACGTTGCAGAACTACTCGCCGTTCAAGAACGCGACGCTCGGCGTCGGCCAGATCACCTCCATCGAAAGCCCATTCGGCGGACCGAACGGCTCACTCGTCTATTTCTCGATCATCGCCATCGCGATCTTCGTGTTCGGGCTGGTCCGATTGGCCTCGACCGATCTGAAGAGCGAATAGCTGAGGAGCTCACCAATGAAACTGTTCAAACTTGTTGTGGCGTGCGTGTTCACGGTCATCTTCGGACTCGGACTGGCCGCGGCTCCCGCACACGCGGACGTGTCCGTCCGATCCGCCAAGACTGCAGACCTCTACGTCCGCACCGCTGCTCCGGGCAACGCCGAGCTCGAGAAACAGTTCGCCGCACTGTGGAACCCGAACATTCCGATGGCCAACAAGCTCGAGGTGAGCTATCGCGGCAATACACCCAAGGTGCGTGCGCAGGTGCAGAAGGCCCTGGCATACAGCCGGCAGATGGACTTCTTCTCGATCACCGGCCGCTCGATCGGCGCACCGACCATCAACGGCAACCGGATGACCATGACCGGCAGTGTGGTGATGGCAGGCTTCCCGGCCAAGACGTCGCGCTACCACTACATCCGCGACGCCGGACTGTGGAAGATCGACTGGAAGGTCACGTGCCAGGAACTGCAGTGCAACGGCAACCCGGACTTCGGCTACTGATCCGAAGCGCTCGATGGCTGCCCCTGCGACCTGCGGGAATCTGTACGCGGGAGGCTGGTCAGGTGCACAGCGCACTTGGTGGGGTTGGCAGGTACAGCTTTCCTACGGGTGGCGATCGTGTTCGGGACCGTCTGATCGAGGAACTCCACGGCGACGGCCACTGAAACGTTCCCCGACGACGTCGGCGGGTGGGTCGCGGCGACCCGGTGCTCGCGTTTCTCCCATCTGCTCGTAATGCATTGCGCGCAGATGGGAGACATGCGAGCAGATGTCAGTAGCACCGCCGGGTGAGAGGTGTCTGTGCGCGGCCAGCCGAGATGGTGTTCGACACGGCAGTCGAGCCACATCGTCGGTGTGTCGCGATTTCAGAAACCGCGTGTCTGGTCAGAAACCCGTGCGCGCCAGCGGTTTCTGGCGACACCTGCGGTTTCTGGCGACAAGCGCGGTTTCTGCGACGAAGACGACGGGAGGATGGTCGGGATCAGTCCCAGAGGATTCGGCGAATGACCCCGTCGGCAAGCAACCGCCCGGCATCGGTGAGTACGTAGTCGTCGTCGCGCCGGATCAAGAGCCCCTCGCCACACAGGTCGGCAGCCCGACGATCCTCGGCGTCGTCGAGCGCGGTCTGTGGGAGTCCATCGCGGCATCGCGTGGTCAGCATCACGGTTTCGACATGCCGGTCGGCGTCGGCGAGGATCTCTGACTCCGCGCTCGGCAGCCGCCGGCCGCCGAGTGCGTCGGCGTAGCGCGCCGGATGCTTGACGTTCCACCAGCGCACTCCGTTGACGTGGGAATGCGCACCCGGGCCGATCCCCCACCAATCGTGGCTGCGCCAGTACGCGAGATTGTGGCGGCATTCGCCCGCAGCCGACCGCGCCCAGTTCGACACCTCGTACCAGGAGAACCCCGCGTCGGTGAGCCTGCGGTCGAGGATGCGGTAACGGTCGGCGAGTACGTCGTCGTCGGGTGCAGGCATCTCGCCGCGCCGAATTCGCCGCGCCAGCGCCGTGCCATCCTCGACGATCAAGGCGTATGCCGACACATGGTCGACGTCGGCCGCGAGGACCGCGTCGATGCTGGCGTGCAGGTCGGCGTCCGACTCCCCCGGCGTCCCGTAGATCAGGTCCAGGTTGACGTGTGCGAACCCGGCTGCGCGCGCCTCGCGCGCGGCTGCGACGGCCCGCCCCGGCGTGTGCGTGCGGTCGAGCACCGCCAGCACGTGAGCGGCTGCCGACTGCATACCCAGCGAGATCCGGGTGAAACCGGCCGCGCGGAGCCCGTCGAAGAACTCGGGAGAGGTCGACTCCGGATTCGACTCGGTGGTGATCTCCGCGTCGTCGGCGATCTCGAAGTTGTCGCGAACCCGGTCGAGCAGACGACCGAGCCCAGACGCCCCCAGCAGCGACGGCGTTCCGCCACCGACGAAGATCGACGACACCGGCCGAGCCGGACGCAGCAGCGTCGACGCCGCCTCGAGTTCGGCGGCCACCGCGTTGTGCCATGTCTCCGGCGACGACGCGCTGCCGAGTTCACCGGCGGTATAGGTGTTGAAGTCGCAGTAGCCGCACCGGGTCGCGCAGAAGGGAACGTGCAGGTACAGGCCGAACGGCACGGACCGATCGGCGCTCGCACATGCTCGTGCGATGGCCGGATCCACAACCGGTGGCGACGAGACCTTCACCTGTCCATCATGCCGACCGAACCCGGCAACGGCGTAATCGGCTCGGAAGCGTGGGACACCGGTGGGAATAGACGACGGACCGCACGCCTTGACCCTCATACCTGCATGGATCAACGACCGACCTTTCCATCACAGTGATGGAAAATAACCCCAAGTAGACGAGGCGACCACGAGCGTGGCACTATGGACACCGTGATTTTCCCAGGGGTGTGGCTGGCTGCGCGTCGCCACATTGATTTCAAGCGCGTCTGCAGCGCATTCTGTCGCGTTTAGCGACGTCTCGGCCCTGAGGGATCCCGCATTTCCAGCGGGACGCCGGCACGTAAACCAGCCCGTTCATCGTGCGATACCCGCCGGCCCTGTGCGCCGGCACAGGAGATTTCATGACGTCCACAACAGACGCCCCTGCCGTGCCCGAAGAGTCCGCACCCAAGGGGCCCGCGGAGTCGAAGCGGCCCGCACGGACCCCGCGCACCCCGCGTTCGGAGGCCGGCGATGACGCCCCGCGGCAGGCACGCAAAGCACGTCCGACCAAGCGCCGCGCGGAAGGCCAGTGGAAGCTGGGCTACCGCGAACCGCTCAACACCAATGAGCAGGTCAAGAAGGACGACAACCCGCTCAACGTCCGGGCCCGCATCGAGAACATCTACTCCAAGCAGGGCTTCGACTCGATCGACAAGCAGGATCTGCGCGGCCGCATGCGCTGGTGGGGCCTGTACACGCAGCGCAAAGAGGGCTACGACGGCACCTGGACGGGTGACGAGAACATCGACATCCTCGAGGACAGCCACTTCATGATGCGCATCCGCTGCGATGCCGGTGCGCTCAACGTCGAGCAGCTCCGCACGCTCGGTCAGATCTCGACCGAGTTCGCACGCGACACGGCCGACCTGTCCGACCGCGAGAACGTGCAGTACCACTGGATTCGCATCGAAGACGTCCCGACCATCTGGGAACGCATCGAGGGCGTCGGACTCAAGACCACCGAGGCGTGCGGCGACTGCCCGCGCATCATTCTCGGCTCGCCCCTGGCAGGCGACGCCATCGACGAGGTCCTCGACCCCACCCCGGCGATCGACGAGATCGTGCGCCGTTACATCGGCGACCCGCAGTATTCGAACCTGCCCCGCAAGTTCAAGACCGCCATCTCCGGCCTGCAGGACGTCTCACACGAGACCAACGACATCGCCTTCATCGGCGTCAACCATCCCGAGCACGGCCCCGGTCTGGACCTCTGGGTCGGCGGTGGCCTGTCGACCAACCCGATGCTCGCCCAGCGGGTCGGCGCCTGGATCCCGCTCGACGAGGTGCCCGACGTGTGGGAAGGCGTCGTCTCGATCTTCCGTGACTACGGTTACCGCCGCCTGCGCGCCAAGGCACGCCTGAAGTTCCTGATCAAGGACTGGGGCATCGAGAAGTTCCGCCAGGTACTCGAGGACGAATACCTGGGTCGCAAGCTGATCGACGGTCCGGCACCCGAGCCGCTGACCCAGCCGCGCGACCACGTCGGTGTGCAGAAGCTCAAGAACGGGCTCAACTCGGTCGGCTTCGCCGCGATCGCCGGGCGCGTCACCGGGACCAAGCTGACCGCCGTTGCCGACGCGGCCGAGCGCATCGGCTCCGATCGCATCCGCTTCACGCCGTACCAGAAACTCGTGGTCCTCGACGTCGCCGACGACAAGGTGGAGCAGCTCATCGCCGAACTGGCTCCGCTCGGACTGCAGGCGCGCGCCTCCAATTGGCGACGAAATCTCATGGCCTGCAGCGGTATCGAGTTCTGCAAGCTGTCCTTCGTGGAGACCCGGAAACGGTCGCAGGTGCTCGTGCCAGAGCTCGAGGAGCGCCTCGCCGACATCAATTCAGGTCTCGACGTCCCGATCACCGTCAACATCAACGGCTGCCCCAACTCGTGCGCGCGATCGCAGATCGCCGACATCGGCTTCAAGGGACAGCTCGTCGAGGACGGCAACGGCGGGCAGACCGAGGGCTTCCAGGTTCATCTCGGCGGCAGTCTCGGCCAGGACGCCGGCTTCGGCCGCAAGCTGCGCCAGCACAAGGTGAACTCGACCGAACTCGGCGACTACATCGAGCGCGTCGTCCGCAACTTCGTGGACCAGCGCAACGACGGAGAACGGTTCGCGCAGTGGGCCGTTCGTGCCGACGAGGAGGCACTGCGATGAGCACGTCCACCGCCACGCCAACGGCCACCGGCCGGCGTTTCGACGAGCACGAGTTGCGCGCGATCGCCGAGCGTGGAGCCGCCGACCTCGGACCGGACGCGACGCCCGCCGAGCTGTTCGCCTGGACCGCGGAGAACTTCGGCGACAACTTCGTCGTGGCCTCCAACATGCAGGACGCCGCACTCGTCGACCTCGCCGTCAAGCACATCGACAGTGAGCTGATCGGCGGCGATCCGGTCAAGGTGCTGTTCCTCGACACCGGCTATCACTTCGCCGAGACGATCGGCACCCGAGATGCCGTGGAGCAGGTGTATGGCGTCGAAATGGTCAACCTGACACCCGAGCGTTCGGTTGCCGAGCAGGACGAACTGTTGGGGCGCAACCTGTTTGCCCGCGACCCGGGTGAGTGCTGCCGGCTGCGCAAGGTGGTGCCCCTCAAGGCCGGCCTGCAGCGTTTCGACGCGTGGGTCACCGGCATCCGCCGCGTGGAGGCGCCGACGCGGGCCAACGCACCGTTGATCTCCTTCGACGAGGGCTTCGGGCTGGTCAAGATCAACCCGATCGCACCGTGGTCAGACGAGACCATGCAGGACTACATCGACACCCACGGCGTTCTCGTCAATCCCCTTGTCGACGAAGGCTATCCATCCATCGGCTGCGCCCCCTGCACGGCCAAACCAGAACCCGGATCCGATCCGCGCAGTGGCCGTTGGGCCGGTCGCGCCAAGACAGAATGTGGGCTGCACGCATGACCATCACCGAGACCCCGCGCGAGATCGTCGAATCCGACGACTTCACCACCCTCGACGCACTCGAGTCCGAGGCCATTCACATCTTCCGTGAGGTTGCCGGCGAGTTCGAACGTCCGGTCATCCTGTTCTCCGGTGGCAAGGACTCCACCGTGCTGTTGCATGTGGCACTGAAGGCCTTCTGGCCTGCTCCCCTGCCGTTCGCGCTGCTGCACGTCGACACCGGACACAACCTGCCCGAGGTGCTCGAGTTCCGCGACCAGGTCGCCGAGCGTCACAATCTTCGCCTGCATGTCGCGTCCGTGGAGGACTACCTCGCCGACGGGCGTCTCACCGAACGCCCCGACGGCGTCCGCAACCCGCTGCAGACCATTCCCCTGCTCGACGCGATCACCGAGAACCGCTTCGACGCGGTCTTCGGCGGCGGCCGTCGCGACGAGGAGCGCTCGCGCGCCAAGGAGCGGATCTTCTCCCTGCGCAACGCCTTCGGCCAGTGGGACCCCAAGCGTCAGCGGCCCGAACTGTGGAACCTCTACAACGGACGTCACGCCGCCGGCGAGCACGTACGCGTGTTCCCGCTGTCCAACTGGACCGAACTCGACATCTGGCGCTACATCGCCCGCGAGCAGGTGCTGCTGGCGTCGATCTACTACTCCCACAAGCGCGACGTGTTCCAGCGCGACGGCATGTGGATGACTCCCGGCGTCTGGGGCGGCCCCCGCGAAGGTGAGGAACTGCAACGACTCTCGGTGCGCTACCGCACCGTCGGCGACGGCTCGACGACCGGCGCGGTGCTGTCGGAGGCCGCCGATGACGAGGCCATCCTGGCCGAGGTCGCCGCATCACGACTGACCGAGCGCGGTGCCACGCGCGGTGATGACCGCGTGTCCGAGGCCGCCATGGAAGACCGCAAGCGCGAAGGATATTTCTGAGATGAAGCACGTACCCGACCTCCTTCGCATCGCGACTGCGGGAAGCGTCGACGACGGAAAGTCGACCCTCGTCGGCCGCCTGCTCTACGACACCAAGTCCGTTCTCGCCGATCAGATCGACGCCGTCACCAAGGCATCGGTGGACCGCGGCCTCGCGACCCCCGATCTCTCGCTGCTCGTCGACGGCCTTCGCGCCGAGCGCGAGCAGGGCATCACCATCGACGTCGCCTACCGCTACTTCGCAACGCCCGCACGGTCATTCGTGCTCGCCGACACGCCCGGGCATGTGCAGTACACCCGCAACACGGTGTCCGGTGCGTCCACCGCGCAACTCGTCATGCTCCTCGTCGACGCGCGCAATGGTGTTGTGGCGCAAACGCGTCGGCACGCGGCCGTGATGTCGTTGCTCGGCGTGCCCCAGCTGGTCCTGGCGGTGAACAAGATCGACCTGGTTGACGATCCGGCGACCGTGTTCGCCGAGATCTCGGCCGAGTTCGCCGAGTTGACCCATTCGCTGGGCTGGTCGGCTCAGCAGGTGCAGGCGATCCCGGTTTCCGCGCTGCACGGCGACAATGTCGCCACCCGCTCGGAGAACACGCCGTATTACGACGGGCCGACGCTCATCGAGCACCTCGAGAACGTGCCCAACGTGACCGATCGCGAACCCGTCGGCCTGCGTTTCCCCGTCCAGTACGTCATCCGGCCGCGCACCCCCGATTACCCGGACTACCGCGGCTATGCGGGACAGATCGCTGCCGGACGCGTGTCGGTCGGCGACGAGGTCGTCGTACTGCCGTCCGGCCGCCGGACCACCGTGAGCCAGATCGACACGGCCGACGGGCAACTCGCCACAGCGCATACCGGACGCAGCGTCACGCTGCTGCTTGCCGATGACGTCGACATCTCGCGTGGCGACGTCATCGCCGCCACGGCCGACGCTCCCGAACCGGTTCAGCAGTTCACCGCGACCGTGTGCTGGCTCGCCGAGAAGCCGCTGCGGCCGGGCGCACGTCTGCTGCTCAAGCACGGCACCAAGACCACGCAGGCCATCGTCGGTGCGCTCGACGCGCTGTTCGACGAGCAGAACCTGGCGTTGGTCGAGGCCCCGGAGTCGGTGGAGCTCAACCAGATCGTGCGGATCTCGGTCCAAACCGCGGAACCGATTCCGGCCGACGACTACCAGATCAATCGCGAGTCGGGCAGCTTCTTGCTGATCGATCCGCAGGGCGGCAACACCCTCGCGGCCGGCCTGGTCGGCGACGCACTTGCGCCGCTGCATCTCAAAGAGCTGGTGTGACAACCACTCTCGTCCTCGTCGCGCACGGCAGCCGGGATCCGCGATTCGCGGATACCGCGCGCCGTGTGCGTGCGGCGGTGGCCGACCGGCTCCCCGGTGTGCGGGTTCGCTTGTCCTACCTCGACCTCAACGAACCTCGCGTCGAGGAGGTGCTGGCGTCATCCGGGCCCGCACCCGTGGCGGTCCCGCTCCTGCTGGCCGCGGGCTACCACAGCAAGACCGACCTCCCCGCCATCATCGGTGAGCACTGCCCCGGCGCTCGGCAAACCGACGTGATCGGCTCGCGCACAATGACTTCCGGCCTGGTACAGCGTCTTCGTGAGGCGGGGATGTCGCGACACGACGGCGTGATCCTGTGCGCGGTGGGGTCATCGGATCCGACCGCCGATCGCCACGTGCGCCGTCGCGCAATCGAATTGTCCACCCGGTTGCACCGACCGGTCGAAACCGTGTTTGCCACCAAACTGGGTCCCAACCAGCGTGCATTGCACACCGCAGTTCGGCGGCTACGTGCCGGCGGCGCGCGTCGTATCGCCCTCAGCCCGTACTTCCTGTCGGCCGGCCTGCTGACCGAGCGCGTCGAGTGCGCCCTCGACACGATCGTGTCCGACGCGGTCGTCGCCGGCCCCCTCGGCACCCACGCCGACGTCGTGGATGCGGTCGTGTCGCTCTACCGCGGGGCCACCCTCGACACCCCGCTCGTACACCAAACCTGATCGTCGAGCGTGCGTCGCGGATCGTTGACCGTGCGCCGGAAATCGTTGACCGTGCATCGTGTTCCGTTGACTGTGCACGCAATCCACGTTTCGCCAACTCCAAGACGCACGGTCGACGATTCGAGACGCACGGTTAACGCCAGGTTCAGACTCCCACCGCGCTGAGTGCAGCCACCTTCGTCGCGCGGGCGTAGATCTCCTCGCCCGGTTGCAGATTCAGGGCATTGGCGTCGCCACGGGTGATCTGCGCCTGGAATTCGTCGCCGGTCGCAGCGGCCACCAACTCGACCCGGGTCTCGAATCCCAGTGCGACGACACGCTGCACTGTCGCCTTGATGACACCGGTGTCCAGCGCCGGATCGGCTGCGGGCAGCGCCAGCTCCGGACGGCGGCCGATGCGAATGTCGTGCGGCCGCACCAGTTCTCCGTTGAGGCGAACCGTGGAGCCGAGGAACGACGCGACGAACTCGTTGACCGGACGGTCGTAGAGATCCTCGGGTGAACCGATCTGCTCGATCCGGCCCTTGTTGAGCACGGCGATGCTGTCGCTGACGTCGAGCGCCTCCTGCTGGTCGTGCGTCACGAGCACCGTGGTGACGTGCACCTCGTCGTGAAGCCGACGCAACCATTTGCGCAGATCCTCACGGACCTTCGCGTCGAGAGCACCGAACGGCTCGTCGAGCAGCAGTACCTGCGGATCGACGGCCAGCGCGCGTGCCAGCGCCATGCGCTGCCGCTGTCCACCGGAAAGCTGTGCGGGATAGCGCTTCTGGAATCCGGTCAGTCCGACGATCTCCAGGAGCTCGTCGACCTTGGCGTCGATCTGGTCCTTGGGACGCTTGCGGACCTTGAGCCCGAACGCCACATTGTCGCGCACGTTGAGGTGCTTGAACGCGGCGTAGTGCTGGAAGACGAATCCGATGTCGCGCTTCTGCGGCGCCAGACCCGACACGTCGCTGCCGCTGATGATGACGGTGCCCGAATCGAGACTGTCCAGGCCGGCGATGGCCCGCAGCAGCGTCGACTTGCCGGATCCCGACGGACCCAGCAGCGACGTCAACGACCCGTCGGGAATCTCGATCGATACGTCGTCGAGGGCGGCGAAGTCGCCGTAGCGCTTGTTGGCACCGATAACCGAGATCGACATGTCAGACGCCTTCCTTGTGTTCGATGAGCTGCCGCGCATCAACGGATTGGGGACCGTGCGGGACGGTCAGTTCGAGTTCGTCGAGGTCGACGTCGTCGTCGCCCCCCTCGGCGGATTGATCTGTGTAGGACTGGCTGGCGCGGTCGTAGCGACCCTTGACGCGACGCTCGATGAGCGACATCGCGACCAGGACGAGGATCGCCACCAGCATCAGGAGTGTTGCGGCCGCATACGCGCCGTACTCGTTGTAGTCGTCGGTGTATCGCGAGTGGACCAGCAGCGTCAGCGTTTGCGAGATGCCCGGGTAGTTCGACGACACCATCGTCACCGCTCCGTACTCACCGAGCGAGCGGGCAACGGTCAGCACCACGCCGTAGGTGAGACCCCAGCGGATCGCCGGAAGGGTGATCCGGCTGAAGGTCTGCCAGGCGTTGGCGCCGAGGGTGGCGGCCGCCTGCTCCTGCTCGGTACCGATCTCGTGCAAGACCGGTTCCACCTCGCGCACCACGAACGGCAACGTCACGAACAACGTGGCCAGGACGAGGCCGGGGAATCCGAAGATGATCCGGAATCCGGTGCTCTCGATTCCGCCGAACCATCCGCCGTAACCCCACAACATGATGAGCGCGACGCCGACCACAACCGGAGACACCGCGAACGGCAGGTCGACGACGGACTGCAGGAACGACTTTCCTGGGAAGCGTCCTCGCACCAGGGCCAGCGCCGTGGCGACACCGAAGATCACGTTGAGCGGCACCACGATGGCCACGATCAGCAAGCTCAGCTGCAACGCGGAAATCGCTGCGGGCGTGGTGATCCACTCCCAGAACTGCCCGAGGCCATGCTCGAACGAACGCCAGAAGATCAACGCCACCGGCACGACGAGCAGCACGAACAGGTAGATCAGCGCAATGGTGCGCAGCGTGTAGCGCGTGAACGGCGAAATCCTCACTGGTCATTCTCCTCTCGCACCGACTGCCGACGACCGGCCAGCCGCAGGACGAACAGCGTGACGAACGCGATGGCCAGCAGGGCCACCGAGACGGCTGCCGCGTTGACCGGTTCGTCGACCTCGATCTGCTGCTGGATGTACTGCGAGGCCACCTGCGTCTCGCCGGGAATGTTGCCGCCGATCAAGACGACCGAACCGAACTCGCCGATGGCGCGGGTGAACGCCAGACCGGCGCCGGTGAGGATGGCGGGCAGCAGCGCCGGCAGCACGATCTTGGTGAAGGTCACGAAGTTGCTGGCGCCGAGCACGGCCGCCGCCTCTTCCACGTCCTTGTCGAGCTCGAGCAGCACGGGCTGCACCTGGCGCACGACGAACGGGAGCGTCACGAAGGTGAGGGCAATAACCAGCGCCGGCTGGGTGGCGTTGAGGTGGATGTCGATCGGGCTGTTGGGGCCGTAGAGCGACAGCAGCACAAGGCTCGCGACGATGGTGGGCAACGCGAACGGGAGGTCGATGATCGAGTTGACAAAACCCTTGCCCCAGAAGTCGTCGCGCACGAGCACCCAGGCGATGATGGTGCCGAAGACGACGTTGATCAGGGCCACGACGATCGACACCAGCACCGTGATGCGCAGCGCATCCAGTGCGGCCGGGTCGGTGACGGCATCGGCGAAGCCGCTCCACCCGTCGTCGAAGGACTGCACGGTGATGGCCGCGAGCGGCAGCAGCACGATGACGCTCAACCAGAGCCAGGCCACACCGATCTGCAGCGGTGACACACCACTGAAGGTCTTGGACCGGCCCAGGAATCCACCGGGCGGAGCAGACTCCGACCGATCCGGACCGGCGGGCGCCGGTTCTTGCACGGGTGCACTCATTGCTGTCCTCCCGACTTGTAGATCTCGGTGATCTCGCCCGACTTCGAGTCGAAGAGCACCTTGTCGACGGCCTTCCAGCCGGTCAGCTTCTTGCCCTTGTCGTCGACGGGGGCGGTTTCGCCGAGGACCGCACCGAGGTCCTTGATGGTCCAGAGCTTGGCGATGTCACCGGGGAACAGCGGTTTGGTCGACGCGATGACCTCGGGCAGCACCGGACGGAAGCCCTGCTCGGCCCAGATGCGCTGCGCCTGCGGCGTGAACAGGAACTGCAGGAAGGCGTTGGCCCCGGCACGGTCTTCGGTGGTGTTGACCACGGCGACCGGGTTCTCGATCTTGAACGTCTGCGGCGGGATCACATAGTCGACCTGGTTGTCGGGCGCGGCGGTCGCGTTGGCCCGATTGAGCATGATCGCCTCGTTCTCGTAGCTGATCAGGACATCGCCCTGCCCCTGCTCGAAAGCGGTGGTCGCCTCACGACCGGACTTCGGCTGCACCTTGATGTGATCGCGTACAAGGGCCGAGATGTAGTCCAGGCCGGCGTCGATGTTCTGACCACCATTGCTCTTGGCCGCGAACGGAGCGAGCAGATTCCACTTCGCCGACCCGGAGCTGCCCGGGTTCGGGGTCACCACCTCGACACCCGGCTTGAGCAGGTCGTCCCAGTCGTGGATGTTCTTGGGGTTGCCCTTGCGCACCACGAGCGCGACCACCGAGCCGAACGGCGTGCTGTTGTTGGGTGCGGCCTTCTTCCAGTCCTCGTCGACCAGGCCGGCCTTGACGAGCCGGGTGATGTCGGGTTCGACGGAGAAGTTCACCACGTCGGCCGGCACGTGTCGGGCCACCTTGCGCGACTGGTCGCCCGATGCACCGTAGGACGCGGAGAAGCCGATGTCGGCGCCCTCCGGCGTCGCCCGGAATGCGGGGATGACGTGATCGAAACCTGGCTTGGGGACCGCGTAGGCGACCAGGTTCAGGTGACGACTTCCACTGGAGATGTCGACGCCGCCCGGCTCGTCGGTCGAGCCTCCGCCGCAGGCGGACACGAGCGTCGCGATCGTGGCCAACGCCACCGAACCGAGCAAGATACTGCGCCATCGATGGCGCGCCTGACCCCGCCTGTGACCGGTCATCGGCCCCCTCCTCACCACGCCCGTCGTCCGGGCTCACGCTTGTTTGACCGGATAACGCTAACCCCGGCGAGGAGCTACTCGGCACGTTGAATCTGGGGTGATCGGAAAGGGCGTCCGAGTGTGTTAGCGGGTGAGGAACCAGGCCAGAACGACCAGGATGACCAGCGCGATCAGTGCGAGGGTTACGCGAGAACGGATCACGGCCTACAACCCGGTTCCGTCGTCGTCGGCGAAGCGGCGGCGGTCGAGCACCGACAGCACGCCCTCGACCAGCAGGTTCAGCACGATTGCGGTGACGATTGCGACCGGTACGACAACCGCAAGAGTGACCAGGAGTTGCGGAACGAACGAGAGTCCGGTGAGCCATTCCTCCACGCCATCCCACCAGGTAAAGAAGGACGACACCGGTTTCACCTCACCCATCGCGGCGACTGGCCGACTTTTGTTCAACGTGATTGCAAACCCGGGAGCCTGTACCCCACGTCGAGTGGCGGCAACCCGGGTCGATCGCAATGATATAGCCATGACAGCGACTGACGATTCCACCGTAACCGAGTTGCCGGGCTCCACGAAGTCCGTGGAGGATGTCACCGGGTCGTCGCTGCATGCTGCGGGCGCGCAAACCCACGCCCATCACGGTGCTCCGTCGAGCGCGTTTCCGCCGATCGGCGACTACGCCTTTCTGTCCGACACCGAGACCAACTGCCTCATCGCGCGCGACGGTTCGGTGGAGTGGATGTGCGTGCCGCGCCCGGATTCGCCGAGCATCTTCGGCGCGGTTCTCGATCGCAGCGCCGGTCATTTCCGGTTGGCACCCTATGGCGTCAACGTCCCGGTGGATCGCCGCTACCTCCCGGGCAGCCTCATGGTGGAGACGACCTGGCAGACCGACACCGGTTGGATCGTGGTGCGTGACGCGCTCGTGATGGGTCCGTGGCACGACAACGACAAGCGCTCCACCACCCATCGCCGGACGCCTACCGACTGGGATGCCGAACACATCTTGTTGCGGACCGTGCGGTGCGTGTCCGGGACGGTCGAGTTGTCGATGAGTTGCGAGCCGGCCTTCGACTACAACCGCGCGCTGACCAATTGGGAGTACTCCGGCCCGGCCTACGGCGAGGCGATCGCCACCGCCTTCAAGACGGATGCCGAGACGCCTACGTTGAAACTGACCACCGATCTCCGGCTGGGTCTGGAAGGCCGCGAGGCCCGTGCGCGAACTCGCCTTGTGGAGGGCGACGACCGGTTTGTCGCGCTCAGCTGGTCGAAGCAGCCCGCCCCACAGAACTTCGAGGAGGCCGCCCAGAAGATGTGGGCGACGTCGGAGTGCTGGCGGCAGTGGATCAACATCGGCTCCTTCCCCGACCATCCCTGGCGCACGCACCTCCAGCGTTCGGCGTTGACGCTCAAGGGACTCACCTATTCCCCGACCGGCGCGCTGCTCGCGGCAGCGACTACGTCGCTTCCGGAAACCCCTCAGGGTGAACGCAATTGGGACTACCGGTACGCGTGGGTCCGTGACTCGACCTTCGCGCTGTGGGGCCTGTACACGCTGGGTCTCGACCGCGAGGCCGACGACTTCTTCTCCTTCATCGCCGACGTCTCCGGCATCACCAACGGCGAACACCATCCGTTGCAGGTCATGTACGGCGTCGGCGGTGAGCGCACGCTCGAGGAAGAAGAACTCACCCACTTGTCCGGATACGACGGCGCGAGCCCGGTGCGCATCGGCAATGGCGCGTACAACCAAGCGCAACACGATATCTGGGGCACCATGCTCGACTCGGTGTACCTCAACACCAAGTCCAGCCAGTCGGTGCCCGAAACACTGTGGCCGGTTCTGAAGGCACAGGTCGAAGAGGCCATCAAGAACTGGCAGAAGCCGGACCGCGGCATCTGGGAAGTACGTGGCGAGCCACAGCATTTCACCTCGTCGAAGGTCATGTGCTGGGTTGCCCTCGATCGCGGGTCACGCCTCGCGACGATGCACGGCGAGAAGAAGTATGCGCGCGAGTGGGCCGCGATCGCCGATGAGATCAAAGACGACATCCTCACCCACGGAGTCAACGAGCGTGGCGTGTTCACGCAACGCTACGGAAACGATGCCCTCGACGCGTCACTGTTGCTGGTTCCCCTGCTCCGCTTCCTTCCCTCCGACGATCATCGTGTCCGCGCAACGGTTCTCGCGATCGCCGAAGAACTCACCGTCAACGGGCTCGTGCTCCGCTACAAGGTCGAGGAGACCGACGACGGACTCAGCGGCGAGGAGGGCAGCTTCACGATCTGCTCCTTCTGGCTCGTGTCCGCACTCGTCGAGATCGGCGAGCTGGAGAGCGCGAAGACGTTGTGCGAGAGGCTGTTGTCGTACTCGAGTCCGTTGAAGCTGTATGCGGAGGAGATCGACGCCGAGACCGGCCAGCACCTCGGGAACTTCCCACAGGCATTCACCCACCTCGCGCTGATCAACGCGGTCATGCACGTCATCCGCGCCGAGGAAGCATCCCACTACGGGCAGTTCCAGCCGGCCAATCACTGACCGGTAGCAATGGTGCGCGCGCCGCGCGCACCATTGCTAACGATCTCGTCAGGCCGTCAAACCCCGACGCTCGAGCAGCGGAGCAATCTGCGCTTTGCGTCCGATCAAGTCCTCATGCGCGACAAGCGGATCCACGCTGTCCCCGCGCGACAGTGTGGCGTCGGCGAAGCGTCGACCGTTCTCGCGTTCGAGCCCGCCTTCGGCGAGGAACCACTGCTCGGTTTCGGCGTCGAGCACCTCCGACCAGATGTAGGAGTAATACCCCGCCGAATAGCCGCCGCCGAAGATGTGATTGAAGTAGGAACTGCGATAGCGCGGCGGAATCAGTTCGGTCGCAAGACCTGCGTCGATCAACGCCTGCTTTTCGAAGGCCTCCACGTCATCGACAGCCTGGGCCTCGTCTTCCGTCAGCCGATGCCAGGCGAGATCGAGTGCCGACGCCGCAAGGTATTCGATGGTGCCATGGGCACTTTCGGAAGACGCTGAAGCCCGGGCGGCGTCGGCGAGTTCGGCCGGGATCGGCTCCCCGGTCTCGCGATGGCGCGCATAGTTGGCGAGCACGTCGGGATGCAGCGCCCACATCTCGTTGACCTGCGACGGGAACTCGACGAAGTCACGGGGTACCGACGTACCGGACTGCGACGGATAATCCACCGCGGACAACAAACCGTGCAGGGCATGTCCGAACTCGTGGAACAGTGTGGTGAGCTGATCCATGGTCAGCAGACACCGTTCTCCCGCATCGGGTTTCGTCAGATTCAGCACGTTGACGATGACCGGACGCTGCGCCAACCCCTCCGACTGGTCGACGATGTTGCTCATCCACGCGCCGCCCCGCTTCGATGACCGCGCGTAGAAGTCGCCGAGGAACAACCCGATGCCGGTGCCGCTGTCGTCGAAAACCTCCCAGATGCGCACGTCCGGGTGGTAACCGGCCAGGTCGGTGCGCTCGGTGAAGCGCAGCCCGTAGAGTTTTCCGGCCGCGTAGAACACGCCACGCTCGAGTACCGCATTCAGTTCGCAGTAGTCGGCAAAGTCGTCGAGCGGAACGGTCGAGGTCGTCCGCTTCTCGCGTGCTAGCCAGTAGCTGTAATCGGCGGCGCCGATGTCGGCGCCTGCGGCGAACTCGGTGAGCCGCGTCAACTCCCGGCCACCGGCGCGCATCGCCGAAACGGCCAACTCTCCCAACAGCTCGTCCACGGCAGCGGGATCGGGTGCGGTCTGCTCGGCGATGACGTACTCGGCGTGGTCGCGGTAGCCGAGCAATGCGGCCCGACGCGCCCGCAGACGGACGATCTCCAACACGAGTTCGGTTGTGTCGTGGTCGTTTCCACGAGAACAGCGAGCCACCGACGCATCGAAGACCCGCTGCCGAACCCCTGCATCCGACAACGTCTCCACCGCGGACTGGCTCGTCGGCAGTTCGAGTGCGATGAGGTAGCCGGAGTCGTGCCCGGCGTCCGCCGCGGCCCGTCGCGCGGCGGCGATCTCACCCTTCGACATGCCGTCCAACTGCGATACGTCGTCGACGAGGACCGCCGAGGCGTTGGTGTCGTCGAGAATCTTCTGCGAGAAGGTGGTGGTGAGATAGGCCAGGCGGGAGGCGATTTGACGCATCTCAGCCTGTTCGTCGGGCCCCAGTGCGGCGCCCGCGCGCACCGCTTCGCGGTAGCGCTTGTCCAGCAGCCGACGCTGCGGCTCGGTCAGTTCGAGCTCCTCCGCGCGACCATGCAGATCCGAGATCCGCTTGAACAGAACCGGATTCATCGCGATCGTGTTCTCGTGATCGGTCAGCTCGGTCGAGAGCTGCTGCGAGATCGCATTTCGCTGCGGATTGGTGTCAGGGCCGACGAGATTGAAGAAGGTCCCGCTCGCCCGGGCCAGATCCCGACCCGAGAGTTCCAGCGCCTCAATGGTGTTCGAAAAGGTCGCCGGACGGGTATCTGCGGCGATCGCCTCGACCTCCCGAAGCTGTTCGGCCATCGCCGTGGCAAATGCGGGCAAGAAGTCATCGTCGGAGATCGACGCGAAATCCGGTAGCCCGTAGGGCAGATCACTCTCGGCCAGAACAGGATTGATCGAATCCACTGACATCACTTCCCCTTTGGTTTGTCACCCACCGCGTCGGTGGACAGCGCCGCGACGAACGCCTCCTGCGGCACGTCGACCCTCCCGATGGTTTTCATCCGCTTCTTGCCTTCCTTCTGCTTCTCGAGCAGTTTGCGCTTACGGCTGATGTCACCGCCGTAACACTTGGCGAGGACGTCCTTGCGGATGGCCCGAATGTTCTCGCGCGCAATGATCTTGGAGCCGATCGCTGCCTGCACCGGCACCTCGAACTGCTGGCGCGGGATCAGTTCCTTGAGCTTGGTCGCCATCTTGTTGCCGTAGGTGTAGGCGGCTTCCCGGTGCACGATCGCACTGAATGCGTCGACCGCCTCGCCCTGCAGCAAGATGTCGACCTTCACGAGATCGGCCTCCTGCTCGCCCGCCTCCTCGTAGTCGAGGCTGGCGTAGCCGCGGGTTCGGGATTTCAGTGCGTCGAAGAAGTCGAAGATGATCTCCGCGAGCGGCAGCGTGTACCGCAGTTCGACGCGGGTCTCGGACAGATAGTCCATGCCACCGAGCTCTCCGCGCCGGGACTGGCACAGCTCCATGATGGCGCCGATGAACTCACTGGGCGCGATGACCGTCGTCTTCACGATCGGTTCGAAGATGTTGCGGGTCTTGCCCTCCGGCCAGTCCGACGGGTTGGTGACGACGTGCTCGCTGCCGTCCTCCATCACGACGCGATACACGACGTTGGGGGCGGTGGAGATGAGGTCGAGCCCGAATTCACGCTCGAGCCGTTCACGCGTGATCTCCATGTGCAGCAGCCCGAGGAAGCCGCAGCGGAATCCGAAGCCGAGCGCCACCGACGTCTCCGGCTCGTAGGTGAGCGCGGCGTCGTTGAGTTGCAGCTTGTCCAGTGCCTCGCGCAGCACCGGGTAATCCGAGCCGTCCACCGGATACAGACCTGAGTACACCATCGGCCGCGGCTCGCGGTAGCCGGTGAGCGCTTGGGTCGCACCGTTGCGCGCGGTCGTCACGGTGTCACCGACCTTGGACTGCCGCACATCCTTCACGCCGGTGATGAGGTAACCGACCTCCCCGACACCGAGACCCTTGGACGGCTTCGGCTCGGGCGAGACGATGCCGACCTCGAGGAGTTCATGGGTCGCGCCGGTGGACATCATGGCGATCTTCTCGCGCGGCACGATCCTGCCGTCCACCACACGCACGTAGGTGACCACGCCGCGGTAGGTGTCGTAGACCGAGTCGAAGATCATCGCCCGCGCCGGAGCATCCGGATCGCCCTCGGGGGCGGGCACCAGCTTGATCACCTCGTCGAGCAGTTCGGTGACGCCGGCACCGGTCTTACCCGACACCCGCAGCACGTCGTCCGGTTCGCAGCCCACGATGTGCGCGATCTCGGCGGCGTAGCGGTCGGGGTCGGCGGCGGGAAGGTCGATCTTGTTCAGCACCGGGATGATGGTGAGATCGTTTTCCATGGCGAGGTACAGGTTCGCCAGCGTCTGAGCCTCGATCCCCTGCGCCGCGTCGACCAGTAGCACCGCGCCCTCGCACGCCTCCAGTGCCCGCGACACCTCGTAGGTGAAGTCGACGTGGCCGGGGGTGTCGATCAGGTGCAGGACGTAGTCGGTGTCCCCAACCTTCCAGGGCAGCCGCACGTTCTGTGCCTTGATGGTGATGCCGCGCTCGCGTTCGATGTCCATGCGATCGAGGTACTGCGCACGCATCTGGCGCTCTTCGACGACGCCGGTGAGCTGCAACATCCGATCGGCCAGGGTCGATTTCCCATGGTCGATGTGGGCAATGATGCAGAAGTTCCGAATCCGGGCCGGATCGGTGAAGGTGGTATCGGCGAAGCTAATCGTCAACTCTCCTCGATAAGGACGCTGCGCTGGACAAAACGCTGCGGTCGGGCGTCGGTGTCCATTTTCTCATGAGTACCCCGACCGCCCACGACCGAGGCTTTTCACCGCGCTCGACCCGACTACTGTGACCAGCGTGCCAGAGAACACCAGCGTCGAGTCCGTGGAGCGCGACGGCGTGGTCGCCGACATCCACCGGCCGGCATCGATCCCGCGTGCGACGGTCGTCCTCGCGCACGGCGCGGGCGGCAATCGCCACGCCGTGATCCTGCGGGCGCTCGCCGAGGCCTTGTCCGCGCGGGCCTTCACGGTCGCCCGCATCGACCTGCCCTACCGGCAGCGCCGCCCCAAGGGTCCGCCGAGCCCATCCACCGCCGCGGCCGACCGCGACGGCATCCGCGCGGCGTGCGCGATGTTCCGCGACGAATCCGGCGGCCCGCTCATCGTCGGCGGACATTCCTACGGCGGTCGACAGGCGTCGATGGCGGTGGCCGAAGACGGCGCCGACCTTGCCGACGGTCTCCTGCTCACGTCCTACCCCCTGCACCCGCCCGGAAAGCCCGACCGGCTGCGCACCGAGCACCTGTCGTCGATCGCGGTGCCGACGCTCGTCGTCCACGGCAGCACTGACCCGTTCGGGACCACCGACGAGATGGCCGCGGCGATCGGCCTCATCCCGGCGCCGACGCTGATCGTCGAGGTGGAGAAGACCGGCCACAATCTCGACCCGAACAAGAAGCCCACCGTGCTGTTGACCGTCGACGCCGTCGACGACTTCCTGCTGAAAGAGATTTGCCGATGACGCGCCGCGCGCCGATCCCGAAGCCCACCGCCCATTTCGCGCGGGAGGTCAGCTATTCACCGAACATCGACGGCGACGCCGACCCCGGCGAGATCGTCTGGACCTGGGTGCCGTTCGAGGACGACCCGAACCAGGGCAAGGACCGTCCGGTGCTCGTCGTCGGCCGCGACCGCGCCGATCAGAACTCCGACGATGTTCTCGGACTCATGTTGTCCAGCAAGGACTATCACCGCGACGACCCGGATTGGATCTCGGTCGGCGCCGGCGCGTGGGATGGTGAACACCGGGAGAGTTTCGTCCGGCTCGACCGCGTGCTCGTCATCGACGACGACGGAATCCGCAGGGAAGGCGCCATTCTCGATCGTCGCCGGTTCGACGAGGTGGCCGGCGAACTCCGCGCACAGCACGGCTGGCGCTGATCAGCCGCCCTCACGCCAGCCGCGTGATCTCCACGATCACATCGAGATCCGTTGCGCCGCCACCGGTGTAGATGCCCTTGAGGGGTGATACATCGGAATAGTCGCGGCCGACGCCCACCGACACATGCTGCTCGGTGATGGGGGTGTCATTGGTGGGGTCGTAGCCCCACCAACCGCCGGTCCACACCTCGATCCACGCGTGACTCTGACCTTCGACGGTTTTGTTGATCTTCGCATTCGGCTTGGGATGCAGGTAACCCGAGACGTAGCGCGACGGAATCCCCAAGCTGCGCAACATCAGTAGCGAGAGATGCGCATAGTCCTGGCAGACGCCCTTGCGCTCGTTCCATGCGTCGACGGCCGTCGTGTGCACACCGGTGGTGCCCGGCACGTACTCCATCTCGGCGTGGACGAACTTGCACACCGCCTCGACCGCCTCTTCCGGCGTCAAACCCTTCGCGAGCCGCTTCGCAGTCGCGCCGAGCCCGCGGTTCTTGGGGACATAGTCGGTGTTGGACAGCATCTCGTCGTAGCGGTCCTCGACGTACTCGCTACGAATGTCCTCCCAGGATCGGCTCTTGTCCGCATCCGGGCGTTCGCCCGCCTCGGTCTCCACCACCGACATCCCCGACACTTCGAGTTCCTCATGCGGTGCGTGCAGGTCGAATGCGGTGACCGCGGTTCCCCAGTAATCGGTGTAGCGATACGACCGGGTGGCGGGCACGGTCTCGACGCGGTTCACGATCACGTTCTGCCGGGCATCGCTGCGCGGGGTGAGGCGAGCCTCGTTGTACGACGACGTGACCGGTTCCTTGTAGGCGAATCCGGTGGAATGGACGACGCGCAGACGCCAGCTCACAGTTCACTCTCCTCGATCACGTGGCCCTCACTGACACGGGCGTCGGCCCACGACACGTACGGCGAGACGTGGAAGTACTGGTTGGTGACCGCCTCGTTGACGGCCCGACAGGTGTCCTGCAGGTCGACGAGCCGCTCCTGCAGATCGTCGAGAAGCTTTCCGGGCTCGAGGAATTCGAGCGAGCTGCGGGCGCGGCCGAGCAGCAGCTGCGCCTCGGCCTGGGCCCCGACGCGGCTCGGCCCCTTCTCCAGCATCGCCAGATTGTGCTCGGCGACGCTCAGCGCGTGGAAGATCGACCGCGGGAACAGGCGGTCGAGAAGCATGAACTCGACGATGTTCTCCGCGTTGAGGATTCCGCGATAGGTCCGCAGATAGGTGTCGTGCGCGCCCGCCGACACCAGGACGTTGACCCAGGCCGGCGAACTCGACCGATCGCCCGCGCGGGCCAACAGCATCCGGATGGTCATGTCCACCCGCTCGACCGAACGGCCGAGCAGCAGGTAGCGGTACCCGTCGTCGTGACTCATCGTCGCGTCCGCGAGACCGGCGAACATCGCCGCCCGATTCTTGACGTAGGCCAGGAACTCGTGCGGGCCCAGCCGGCGGGAACGGCGCTCGGCCGCGTCGAGCCCGTTGTACGTGGTGTTGAGGCATTCCCACAACTCGCTCGACGTCACCTCACGGGCACCGCGGGCGTTCTCCCGGGCCGCCCGCACCAGGTCGACGATCGAGCCGACGGCGTCGGAATCGTAGGCGACGCGCTCGGTCAGCGACCAGACGTCGAGTTCCTCACCCGATTCGGGTGCGGGGAGTCCGAGGACCTGAACGATCAGGCGGGCCTGACGGTCGACGTCGACCGTCGCGTCCTCGAGCAGCTGCTGGATGGCCACGTCGAGGATGCGGGCCATGTCATCGGCCCGCTCCACATAACGGCCGATCCAATACAACGACTCCGCGTTGCGGGCCAACATCATCGTGCGTCACCACCCTGTTCCTGGCCGCCCTGCTGCTGCGACTGCACCATGTCGCCCATCTGCTGACTCTGCGTGGACATGACGCCCTGTTGTTGCTGTTGAGTCTGTGTGTGCACGGGGTCCGGAGCACTCTCGGCCGGTCGTGCGGCGGCGACACCACTCGCCGTCACCACCTTGGCGCCGGACATCTCCCGCTCCTCTTCGGACCCTCGCGACGCCAGCACCCACGTGTCCTTGGAACCACCGCCCTGACTGGAGTTCACCACGAGCGAGCCCTCCGGGAGCGCAACTCGCGTCAACCCACCCGGCAGGACCCACACCGACTCACCGTCGTTGACGGCGAACGGCCGCAGGTCGACGTGTCGTGGGCGCAGGTCGTCGCCGATCTTGGTCGGCACGGTGGACAGCTGCACCACCGGCTGCGCGATCCAGCCACGCGGGTCGTTGCGGACCTTGCGCGCCAGCGTGTCCAACTCGGCCTTGGTGGCGTCGGGACCGAACACGATGCCGTAGCCGCCCGAGCCCTCCACCGGTTTCACCACCAGCTCGTCGATGCGGTCGAGCACCTCCTCGCACTCGTGGTCGAGCCAGCAGCGCAGGGTGTCGACGTTCTGCAACGACGGCTTCTCGCCCAGGTAGTACTCGATGATCTCCGGGACGTAGGTGTAGATCAGCTTGTCGTCGCCGATGCCGTTGCCAACCGCGCTGGAGATCACCACGTTGCCCGCACGCGCCGCGTTGAGCAGTCCCGCAACCCCGAGCATCGAGTCCGGCCGGAACTGCATCGGGTCCAAGAAGTCGTCGTCGATGCGCCGGTAGATGACGTCCACCCGTTGCTCGCCCTCGGTGGTCCGCATGTAGACGACGTTGTCGCGGCAGAAGAGGTCGCGGCCCTCCACCAGCTCGACGCCCATCAACCGGGCGAGCAGCGAATGCTCGAAATATGCCGAGTTGGCCACGCCCGGGGTGAGCACCACGATGTTGGGGTCGGCCTCGTTGAAGGCCGCGGAGGCGCGCAGGGCCCGCAGCAGGTGGCTCGGGTAGTCGGCGACCGCACGCACCCGGTGCGTGGCGAACAGATCCGGGAACACGCGCGCCATCGCGCGTCGATTCTCCAGGACGTAGGACACACCCGACGGCGAGCGGAGGTTGTCCTCGAGAACACGGAAGTCGCCGTTCTCGTCGCGGATCAGGTCGATACCGGCGACGTGGATGCGAACCCCGTTGGGTGGTTTGATGTTTGCCGCCTGGCGGTGAAAGTGCTCACACGAGTGCACGAGCCGCTTGGGCAGCACACCGTCGCGCAGGATCTCCTGCTCGCCGTAGATGTCGTCGAGGAACAGTTCGAGCGCCTGCACGCGCTGGGTGATGCCGGCCTCGAGCTTGGTCCACTCCGTGGCCGAAATCACCCGTGGCACAACATCCAACGGGAAGGGCCGCTCCTTGCCGGACAGCGAGAAGGTGACACCCTGGTCGAGATAGGCACGTCCGAGCGCGTCCACCCGCGTCTCGAGATCGGACCGATCCTGGCGGCTCATCGCCTTGTGGATACCGCGATACGGTGTGCGGACGTCGGTTTCGCCGTCGAACATCTCGTCGTAGGCCTCGCCATAGGGACCCGACGCGTAACCGTCGAAAAGTCCTACCGCAGTTGATGTTTCGCCCGCAGAATTGGGCCTCGTCCTGGCCCCGGCGGGCCGCCCTCCCGACTTGCTCGTGGTCGTCGAGGACGACGATTTGGCCGGTACTGACTTACGCGCCGCTGCCTTCTTGGCGGGCGCACTGGTGGAAGCGGGGCTCATAACTTGCCATGGTGCTACAAAAACGCCGATTCGGCATGGTGGTCGCCGACACGCGCAACACGCTGGGGCGATGCCGACCAGGCACTCACACCGAGCGGCGCGCCCCCAGCGCACGCCTGCGCATACGTCGCACCACGTTCACCGCGCGCGTCTGCCAGCGCGGTCGCACGCTGGGCAGCGGCGCCGCGAGCACCATGGCGGCCATCGTGTCCAGGGCGACGTCGAGCACGTCGTCGGAGGTCGGGGGTGGCGCGTCACCGGTGGCGCCCGCGGTCGTAGTCACCCCGAGGTCGGCGAGGTCGCCGGTGACCCGGTAGCCCGCCGATCGGACTGCCGCGACCATCGACGCCGACTTCGCCGCCGCCCATTCGCGCTGCGCGGGCGACAGCGCCTGGGCCGGGCCGCCGGGGGCGTCGAACAGGATCTCGCCGATCAGCTGCCCCTTGATCACCCGCTCGTAGCGACGCCATTCGATGGTGTCGGGCTGCAACCTGAGATTGAGGGCGCGCAGGAACTCGGCTTGCGCGGCCGACAGCGAGCTGTTGGTGCTGGGTACCGGGATGGTCAGCGCGGCGGGATCGACGCCGATGGTCGTGAGGAAGCGGTCCCACAGGGAGTCACCCGGGACCGCCTGGGCACCGCGGGGCCCGACGGTGACGACGTGCACCCGCTCGGGGCCCACCACCTGCGACCATCGGTCCAGAATTTCCACGAAGTCCTGGAATTCCCAGAACGGCTCCTCGTCGATCACCGGCGGCGGATCGGCCGGGCTCTGATCGGGCGAATCGGGCCGGGCGAAGGCGCGCACCGACGAGACGAACTCGTCGAAACTCGCACGACGCTGATTCTTGACGTTCTCCTGCCACACCGACGGCAACTGGCGGGCCAGGTCCCGAACCGTCGCGATGACATGCACCTCGTCGGCAAAGGACAGGTCACTCATGAGGGACTCGATCTGCGCCGGTGTGGCGGTGCTGTACAGCTCGTGGGAGAGCAGCGAGGTCTGCGGCCACGCGCGCATCTGTCCGAGCAGTTTCGGCCAGGTCCCGGCGAACGCCGGATCGGCCCAGTCGAGGTAGCGGTCGGGCTGCAGGTGCACGGCGGCGTGAAAGTGGTCGGAGATCACATTTCCGGGGTAAAGCAGCCCCGATGACCTGAGTGCCAGGTCACGGTTGCGCCAGAGCCGGTCCTGCAGGTGGGTGGTGCCGGTCTTGGGCAGGCCGACGTGCACGAAGACGACTGACATGATGGTCAAAGACTAGTGGTGTGTCTCGGAAATAGGTGACCGGTATCCGGTAGAGCGATCGGCGACCTGGCAAGGCGGAGGAGGGAGCGATAGCGGCGCTATCCTGACCGACGACAACGCAGCCAGGCGTCGATCGAGCGCCGGAGACTGGTTGCATATTTCCGAGACACACCACTGCATCTGCTCACGGTGATCAAAAGCCGTGGCCTGTGTGTTCACCGTCGGGTTCAGCGATTTTGGGCAGAACCACCGCGACTGGTAATGTTGATCGCTGTTGCAGTGACGAGGTGGCACCCGTGTCGCCGGTGCGCGCTGCCGGCGCGAGCCGAACCCGATGCGGGTCTGCGAGCTCAGCCAGAACAGACCGAACACACCAGCATTGACCAGAGGAAACACGCGTGGCAAACATCAAGTCCCAGATCAAGCGCAACCGCTCCAACGAAGCGGCGCGCAAGCGCAACCAGTCGGTGAAGTCGTCGCTGCGTACCGCGATCCGCGGCTTCCGCGAGGCCGTCGAGGCCGGGGACAAGGACAAGGCCACCAAGCTCGGCCAGTCGGCCAGCCGCAAGCTGGACAAGGCTGCCAGCAAGGGCGTCATCCACGCCAACCAGGCTGCGAACAAGAAGTCGGCGATCGCCATCGCCGTCAACAAGCTCTGATCTGACCCGCGATTCGGCCTGACCGAATCAGCGCATCAGCACTTCCGGCTCACCCCGGCGACGTCCACGCAGTCGCCGGGGTGAATCGCGTCTGCACCGACGGTGGGCTGAGATCGTGGAGGAGGTACCTCGCGGCTGAGTCGCGAAAGAGCCCCGGCCTCAGGGCCCGATCCGGCACAAAAGTAGGGGAAGAAACTCGTCTCCTGCCCTTGGTGTCCTCCCCTAGAAGTTTCTCGCGGACGACTATGAACCCCGGGGAAGAAGTTCTTCCCCTAGGCTTTCGCAGCAGGCGCTGCCGTATTTCCCCAGCTCACGGGGGCGGTCACCGAGCTCTCCCGATCAGTGACGCTCCCGCGGCCGGCACCGCACCACCCTGTGCCGAATCGTTGAATCTGTGCGCTGCAGCACACAGATTTTCCAACAGGACACAGAGTGTCCGGAGTGGATCAGTCCCGACGCCGACCGGTGGGCCGCAGGTCGGCGACCGTGGCGACGGCATGGGTGAGCGCATAGTCGGCGTCGGCCGCCTGCCCCTTGACGTCGGCGTTGAGCGCCGCGACCACCTTCATCGCCCGGGCGATCGACTCGGAGTCCCAGGCCCGCGCCTGAGCTTGCACGTTCTTGACCCGATTGGGTGACATACCGACTTCCGACGCCACCGAGAAGTGATTGCCGGTCAGCGGACGCACGCGTGCGATGGCGTGGACCGCCTCGGCCAGGGCGTCGGCGAGCAGGACGCGGGCCACGCCGTGATGCAAGGCCCATGCGAGCGATTCGAGAGCAGCCGCCCGATCACCGGTCACCGCTCGGTCGGCCACTTCGAAGCCGGTCACCTCCGGCCGACCTTGGTAGTACAACCGGACCGCGTCGCGATCGACCTTGCCGCCGGTGTCGGCCACCAGCTGGGCACATGCCGCCGCAAGTTCACGCAGCTCCGACCCGACCCCCTCGACCACCTGCTCGACGACGTCGGCGTGGACCTTGACGCCGAGCGCACGAAACTCCTTGCGCACAAAGTCCATCCGCTCCGACGGCCAGCGCGGAGCGGCCGTGGCGTGCTCCACGGCACCGGATTTCTTCAGTGCGGGCACGAGCGATTTCGCCCGACCACCGCCGTTGTGAATCACCATGAGCGTGATGCCGTCGGGCAGCGAGTCAGCAGCCTGCGCGATCAGTGCAGCCGGTTCCTTGCCCGCATCCGCTGCGGACCCGACGACCACGATGCGTTCCTCGGCGAACAACGACGGACTGAGCAACTCCGCGAGTTCGTGCTCACTGACATCCCCCGCACGCACACGCGTGACCGGCACGGGGGTCCCGGCAGCTTTCGACTGCTCAGCATACACCGCCGAGATGACCCGGCCGGTGAGGAAGTCGTCGTCGCCGAGGAGCAGGTGCAGACGTTCGGTCACGGCCACAATCGTGCCAGACCGGGGTGACAGCGAACCGCGCAGACCGCGACTTCTCACCCCGATGATCGGCGGCCCCGCGACATCCACCGTGCGCAACCTCGCCGGACGAGCACGACGAGACCCGTGACGACAAGGACGATCGCGGCGCCCAGTACCCCGTCGGGTACCACGATGCGGGCCCAACTCAACCGTCCGAGCGTTCGCGCGCACACCCGCATCCACCACAATTCGGGGGCGACGCCCCGGACGAGCAGTTCGGCGGTCGCAGCGCCCGCTCCGTCCGCGGACCCGATCACCCCGACACAGGCGGCGACGGTGCCGACCACGCTGATCACCGCAACCACCGGCGCCACAAGCAGATTCGCCACCACCCCGACCACGGAGAAGGTACCGGTCACCATCGCCACGATCGGTGCGGTCACCACCTGAGCCGCGATCGCCATCGCGAGGATCTCCGCGGGCCCGGGCGGGATCCGCATGCCGCGCAGTCCGTCGCGTATCCGCGGTGCCCACAGGACCAGTCCTGCGGTGGCGACCACCGACAATGCAAAGCCGGGTTGGAGCGCCAACTCCGGCCACCACAGCAAGGCCCCCACGACCGCGGCACCCAACGCCGGAAACGCCTGCGCACGTCGCGACGACAAGAGCGCCAGCAGGCCGATGGCACCCATGATCGCCGCCCGGAGCACACTCGGTGACGGTCGGACGAGCACCACGAAACCGAGGATCGTCACCGCACCCAGAATCGCCGCCAGCCGAGGCGACGCACCAGCAGCACGAACCAGCATCAGCACCGCGCCGCAGATGATCGCGAAATTGCTCCCCGACACCGCCGTGAGATGGCTGAGCCCGGACGCCCGGAAGTCCTCTTGCACAACCGGATCAAGGGTTCTCGTGTCACCGATGACCAGCCCCGGCAGCAGGCCCGACGACTCGGAGCCCAATGCCCGGGAACTGACAATCTGCAGACGGTCACGTACCGCGCCGGCCAACCGCTGGTGAATGGGTGGATGTCCGATCAGCGTCGGCGGACCTGCCGCGGTCAAGCGGGCGGTCAGCAGCGAACCGGCCGGCGGCGGACGCACCCGCACCAGCGCGCGAACCCGCTGACCCGGCAACAACACCGACCACTGCGCCGTGTCCGCAGACAACTCCGCTGGTCCCGGTGCGACCGTTCGCGCGCCGATCTGATTCACGACCACACGGGTCCGGACCCGACCGTGCCGCTCATCTCCGACGACCGTCGGATCGTCGCGGATGACCATGGTGACCGTCACTTTGCCGGACACGTCGGCAAGTGGGTGGTCGGCACGCTCCTCCTGCCGAATGAACATGGCCGTCGCGCATGTTGCAGCCAGACCGGTCGCGACCACCAGCAGGCCGACGGTGCGCCAGCTGACCAGCCCACGAGCACATGCCACGCCCGACGATCCGCAGCAGATCACCGAGACGATCGCGGCGAGCGCCGTGACCTGTTGCGGGGCAGCAAGTCCAACAATCGTGGTGGCCCATACCACGATCGCGGGGAGCAGCAGGCGAAGATCCACACCTCGGCGATCCGGCTCAGACCGTCACCAGGTCGCGGAGTTTCGCCAGCCGCGCCGGCCCGATCCCGTCGACCTCCCCGAGCTGGTCGACGTTGCTGAATCGGCCATTCTTGTTGCGCCAGTCGATGATTGCGCGAGCGGTCACCGGGCCGACCCCGGGCAACGCATCGAGCTCCGACTCGGTGGCGGTGTTCAGATTGACGCGAGCCCCCGAATCGGGACCCGGTGTCGCCGATGGCGTCGTAGGACCGCCGCCAGGCGTTGCCGACGGCGCGGAGTCCGTACGCGTGGCCGGGACAACCGAACTGCGCAGCGCGCGTCCGTCGGCGCCGGCGTATCCCACGAGAACCTGATCTCCGTCATGCAGGAGTTGCGCAAGATTCAGCGACACCGTGTCGGCTCCCTGACGCGGTCCGCCGGCCGTCTCGATGGCGTCGGCGACCCGAGCGCCCGACGGCACTCTCACGAGGCCGGGCCGGTGCACCAGTCCGACCACACTCACCACCAGTTGGGCCGGCGCCGGCACGGCGGTCGGCATCGACGTCGTCATCGGCACCGACGGGCCTGCCGTCGGTTCGAACGCCACCGCAGGCGGCGGGTCCGAGCCACGAAAGAGTCCGAAACCGGCTACCACGCAAGCGATCACACCGATTGCAAGGAGCGCGAGCGCGGCCGGCGGCGCCACGGCGAACCGTCGGGAGCCGATGCGTTCGGCGTCGTCCTCGTCGTCCTCGGAGTCGAGCAAGGTCGGCGACCGCACAGCAGTCGAAGCTCCGCGGCCGTCGTGGTCGCCGTCCACGGGATCGAGCCAGGCCGGCATGGCGCCTATCCCCCACCGCGTCTCGGAGACGTGATCGGCATCCGGCGCGGAGTCGGTGTCCGGCCCGGAGTCAGTGTCCGGGACCACCTCCGGCGCGCCCACGAGTGACCGACCAGTCGTGGCCGAGGGTCCGACCGGCGACAGGCGATCGAGCGGATTACGCCGTCCTGATGTGCTCATGCCCGAAGGCTAGGGCCGCGACCCGACCGGCAAGGCGGTTGGCGCGCGTGCGGTGCACCGGTCTGTGCACACACGACGGACTGTGCACAGACCTCGTCGGGTCAGTCCCGATCGATCCCCTCGACGGGCTCGAGATGACTTGCGATGACGACTCCGACCGCACCCGGCCCGACGTGACAGCCGAGCACCGGACCCAGGTCGACGGTGATCTCCGAGACGACGACCCGGAGCTTGGACCGCAGCTGCTCGGCCAGATCGGCGGCGGCGGCGTCGGCTGCGCAGTGCTGGATGCCCAGCGTCACGGCGCGTCCGGCGGCCGACTCGACGGCGGCGTCGACCATCTTCGCGAGCGCCTTGGAGAACGTTCGGTAACGTTCGCGCAGGGCAAGGGTGCCGTCGACCATGTGCAGGATCGGCTTGATCGCCAGGGCCGAACCCAGCATCTTGCTGGCCGCGCTGATTCGCCCACTGTTGCGCAGGTTGTCCAGGTTCTGCACGCAGAGCAACGAGTCGACGGTCGCGGCCTCGCGGATCGCCGACTCATAGACGCGGTCTCGGTCGGCGCCCGTTCGCGCTGCCTGCGCTGCTGCGATCGCGGTGAACCCCACCGCGAGTCCCACCGAGCGCGAGTCCACGACCCGGACCTGACCGGAGAACTTCTCCGCGGCCAATCGAGCCGACGCCCAGGTGCCCGACAGGCGACGCGACATGTGCACGGCCACCACACCGTCGCCGTCGCTGTCGGCGATGGCGGCGTCGAAGGCCTCCGTGAGCTCGTGCGGGTTGGCTCCCGAAGTGGTGACGCCGGGGGTCGAGATGAGATCGGGCGGAATCTCGTCGACGCCCTCCCGATAGTCCTGACCGTCGAGCGTCAGGTGCAGCGGGACCTGGCGGATGCCGTAATGGTCGGCCACCGACCGCGGCAACCGCGAGGACGAATCCGTGACGACGACGACAGGCACGCGTCTACGTTAGCCGGTTCACCCGGCCGGATGCGCCTCGGCCGCGCTCACCGCGGGAACGACGAGTTCCGCTATCCGGCGGTGACACTCGAAACCCCAGTGGATGCCGTCCGGATTCATCTCGACGGCCGGGTCGTCGAATGCGTCCCGCGTCGTCGGATAGAAGTCGACACACCTGATCTGGTGACTATCCGCCCAACGCTGCATCGCCGACGTGGTCGGTATCCGACCGAGGTGCACGTTGCCGTAGTACGGGCTCCGGTGTGTTGGTGGCAGACACAGCAGGAGCGGCAGGTCGGGTCGCAACTGGGCCAGCGCGGCGCGAATCTTCTCCAAGTACTCGACGGTGATCCGCGGCGGCAACGCCACCGGCCAGCCGAGGCGCGACGCCCGCGGTTGCACCCACTGGTATCCGTCGCGCACCAGCTGCCGAAGCCTGTTCGGCCGCAGATAGCGGATTTCCTCGCGCAAGGCGGTGGGCAGCGGTGACGGCAGACTGTCCATGCCGCCGAAGGCCAGCACCACCACGTCGGCGTCGGGGACCGCAGCCCAGATGTTCGGGTCCTGGGTGAGTGCCCACCACACGTCTCGACTCGTCCAGCCGATGCGGCCGAACAAGTGGATGCGACGCCGACATTGCTCGCCGACGATCACCGGCCAGATCCGCGAATCCGTTGCGGGCAGACCGCCGGTGGGTCCGTAGTAGGCGAGCGAATCCGAGAGCACCAACACACTGCCGGGTCGGGCGCTCACTGGATCGCCGGGTCCGAATCCTCGGCGGACGCATTCCACACGTCGAGACGCCAGCGGCCCGGCGCACCCGGCATCCCGTGGCTGGACAACTGAACCCAGCTGGTGTTGGCGAGACCGCCGAACACCGGCCAGTTCTCGACCGGCAACGCCAGCAGCCCAGCCGTCATCGCCGCGATCACTCCGCCGTGGGCAACCAGCACCACCGGGGCCTCCGGCGTATCGCCGGCGCCCCACTCGGGCAGTTCGGCGATCAGCTCGTCGACCACGGGGATCGCCCGCGCGGCCACCTGGACCCGGCTCTCACCACCCGGTGGTGTCCACGTCGCATCGTCGCGCCACACCGCACGCGCACCCGGCGCGGACACGTCGACCTCGCTGTGGGTGAGTCCCTGCCAATCCCCGAGGTGCGTCTCGCGCAGCCGCTCATCGGTGGCCACCGTGAGACCGGTGCGCTGTGCCAACGCCTCGGCGGTGTCGCGTGCACGTCGCAGGTCCGACGATCTGATCACCATCGGCTGCCGCTCGGCCAATGCCGCCGCCGCCCACTTTGCTTGACGCACACCAAGTTCGGACAGGTCAGTGTCGAGCTGACCCTGCATCCGGCTGCCCGCGTTGTACTCGGTTTGCCCATGCCGCAGCAGGATCAGTCGTCGGACCACCGGGGTGAGGCGTTCGACGGCGGTGTCGTGCGAATCCGGTCCACCACTCACGACGGGTCACCCAGATCGACCACCGGGCAGTCCTGCCACAGCCGCTCCAGCGCGTAGAACTGCCGTTCGTCGGCGTGCTGGATGTGTACGACGATGTCGACGTAATCGAGCAGCGCCCAGCGGCCCTCGCGCGTCCCCTCGCGTCGTACCGGTTTGTGCCCGGCCTCCCGCAGCTTGTCCTCGACCTCGTCGACAATCGCGTTGACCTGACGCTCGTTGTCGGCCGAGGCGATCACGAACGCGTCGGTGATCACCAACTGCTCGGACACGTCGAGCACCGTCACGTCGTGCGCGAGTTTGTCGGCGGCCGCCGCAGCAGCCACCCGTGCCATCTCCAGCGCTTCTGCTGACGCAGTCACACCCGTCCCTTCGTCTTTGCCTCACCGGCGGTGTCGAGGCCGCCATCCCGCGCCGGCGGCGACACCCCGGGCGAGGTCGCCCGAGGCGCACGATACAGCTTCCGTTTGGCTATGTACTGCACGACTCCGTCGGGCACCAGGTACCAGACGGGTCTGCCCTTCGCGGCCCGGGTGCGGCATTCGGTCGAGGAGATCGCCAGCGCCGGGATCTCCAACATCTGCAGCGTGTCGGGCGGCATCGTCTCCAGATGCTGCGCCAGATGCTTCGCGTTGAGCTCGTAGCCGGGCCGACTCACGCCGACGAACCGAGCCAGCTCGAACAGTTCCTCCCAGTCCTGCCAGGACAGGATCGACTCCAGCGCATCGGCACCGGTGATGAAGTACAGCTGCGCATCGGGCAGCAGTTCGTGCAGGTCACGCAGGGTGTCGACGGTATAGGTGTCACCCGCACGATCGATGTCGACCCGGCTCACGCTGAATCGCGGGTTCGACGCGGTCGCGATGACCGTCATCAGATACCGGTCCTCGGGCGGGCTCACCCGCGCGTCCTCATCGAGCTTCTGCCACGGCCGCCCCGTGGGGACGAAGATGACCTCGTCGAGCGCGAACCGGTGCGCGACCTCGCTGGCCGCGACGAGGTGCCCGTTGTGGATCGGATCGAACGTGCCACCCATCACGCCGATGCGGCGCACACGCGAACGGTCGACGGACATGAAGGGTGAGTCTACGCGTCCTCGCCGCGCCGTCGGAGTATCGAGGCTGCTCGACAGCAGCTCAGATCGGCAGGAGGTCGGCGATGACGCGGCCGAGTTGCACCGCGTTACGGCACTCGAACATGTCGATCGCCTCCTGGTAATCGGTCGCAGCCGAGTCCCCGGTGCCCCAGTGCGTCTGCGCCTCGGGATTGAGCCAATAGGCGTGCCGGGCCCGGTCCACCAGCTCCGTCAGAGCACCGATCGACGTGTCGTGGAAGTTGTTGCGCGCATCGCCCAGAATCAGCAGCGCACCGCGATGGGTCAGGGAGTCCGCGTACTCGGAGACAAAGCCGCGCAGCATGTTCCCGTAATCGGAATGCCCGTCACGAGTGCTGATGCGGGCGGTCGAGATCATCGCGTGCATGGCCGCGCCGAAGTCGTCCTCGCCATGGTCGAAGTACTCGGTCACCTCGTCGACGGTGTCCACGAACGCGAACACCCGAACCTTGGAGAACTGCTGGCGCAGCGCGTAGACCAAACGCAACGTGAACTGGCTGAAACCGGCGACCGACCCCGACACGTCACACACGATGATGAGCTCGGGACGGCCCGGCCGCGGCTTGCGGTGACTCAGTTCGATCGGCACGCCACCGGTCGACATCGAGGCGCGCAGCGTCTTGCGCACGTCGACCGCACCCCGATGCGCCCGCCGTCTGCGGGTCTCCAGTTTGGCCGCCAACAGTCGTGCGAGCGGCTCGATGGTGCGCCGGATCTCCATCTGCTCGCGCGCACCGGCAGACAGGAAGTTGATGTTCTCCGGGAGTTGCGGGACCGCGTACTCGCCGACGCGCTCGCGGCCGTTGCGATCGGCCATCCGACGCTGCGTCTCCGTCTCGATGGCCGCCCGCAGGTCGGCGGCGCGGGCACGTGCCGCCGCGCGATTCATCGGGTCGGTGCCCGCTCGATCACCCGAGCCGTCATCACCGCCGGCCATCGCCGCGGCGATGGCGGCGATCAACGTCTGCGGATTCACCGCGGACAGTGCCTGATACGCCGAGAACGCCTCTCCCCGCGTCGATTCGTAGCGCCCCAGCGCGTCGACGATCATCGCGACCATGTCGGCCAGCCGGGCGTCGGCGTCGGGTCCGTCGTCGGCGAGGACCTCTGACAGCATGTCGCGCACGGCGGGGATATCGACCTCGCCGTTCTCGTCGCGCGGCAGATCGGTTGTGACGGTTCGCTTTCCGAAGGCTATCGGAAACCAGAGGTCGAAGACACGGTCGAAGACCCCGCGTTGCGCCAGATCGGAGAGCAGCGTCGCCGCGAGTCCCTCCCGGAGCTGCGGGCGGCTCAGCAGGTCGAGCACCTCCACCGCCGAGGCGGCATCGATCAGGTTCGACGGCCCCACCTCGATACCGCGGCGACGCAACTCGTCGACGAAGTCGGTGAGATGGGCGACGAGCGGCGCGGTCATCAGCCCAGCTTGAGTTCTTTGAACGCCGTCTTGAGGTCGGGCCGGTGCTTGAGCACCACGCCCAGCGTGCGGGCGATCAAACCGTCGTCGATGCCGCCGCGTGCACTGCCGCTCGCCTCGTCGCCCGCGCCAAGTGCCAACAACGTGTTGGCCCAGTCGATGGTCTCGGCCACCGACGGCTTCTTGCGGATGTCGAGGGTGCGCAGGACGCCGACGATCCGCACCAGTTCGGCCGAGAGAGCATCGGTCAGTCCCGGGACCCGCGAGGCGAGGATCTCCTTCTCTCGCGCCGCATCCGGGAAATCGATGTACAGGTACAGACAGCGCCGCTTCAGGGCCTCGGAGAGCTCGCGAGTGGCATTGGAGGTCAACAGCACCACCGGTCGTCGTGCCGCGGTGACCGTTCCCATCTCCGGGATGGTGATGGCGAAATCGCTGAGCACCTCGAGCAGCAGGCCCTCCATGTCGACGTCGGCCTTGTCGACCTCGTCGATCAGCAGGACGGTCCGCCCCTCCGACGAGATCGCCTTCAGCAGCGGCCGCGGCAAGAGGAACTCGTCGGAGAAGATGTCGGTCTTCGCCTCGTCCCATGCGCGCGTGCCGGTGGCCTGGATGTGCAGGATCTGCTTGGCGTGATTCCACTCGTAGAGCGCCCGCGCCTCGTCGATGCCCTCATAGCACTGCAAGCGGATGAGTTCGGCGTCGGTGGCCGACGCGATCGCGCGGGCGAGCTCCGTCTTGCCCACGCCCGCAGGACCTTCCACGAGCAACGGCTTGCCGAGACGGTCGGCGAGAAAGGTCGACGTCGCGGTCGCCTCGTCGGCGAGATAGCCCGTGCCACGCAGCCGGGTCACCACGTCGCCGACGTCGGCGAAGGACGGCTCGATGCGCGGTGCGGTGTCCGAGGATGCTTGGCTCATCAGGCGGGCCGCACGTGTCCGGCGCCCCACACCAACCATTTGGTGGAGGTGAGTTCGGGCAGTCCCATCGGGCCGCGCGCATGGAGCTTCTGCGTGGAGATACCGATCTCGGCACCGAATCCGAACTGCTCACCGTCGGTGAAGGCGGTCGACGCGTTGACCATGACCGCGGCGGCGTCGACGCGCGAGGTGAACTCGTTGGCGGCGGCCAGGTCGGTGGTGATGATCGCCTCGGTGTGTCCGGTTCCGTATTTGTCGATATGCGCGACGGCGGCGTCGAGGTCGTCGACGACCTTCATCGCGATGTCCATCGACAGGTACTCCTCGGCCCAATCCTGCTCGGTCGCGGGTTCCATCCCCGGCTCGTCGCCATGGATGATGACCCCCTGCGCCTGCAGGACCGACGTGATCCGGGGCAGCGCGTCTGCCGCGACGGCCTTGTCGATCAGGACGGTCTCGGCGGTGTTGCAGACGCTGGGCCGGCGGGTCTTGGAGTTCAGTACCACCCGCGTCGCGACGTCGAGGTCCGCGAGTGCGTGCACGTAGACATGGCAGTTGCCGGTGCCCGTCTCGATCGTCGGCACGGTCGCATTGCTGACGACGGCGTTGATGAGTCCGGCGCCACCGCGCGGGATCACCACGTCCACCAGACCGCGCGCCCGGATCAGTGCAGTCACGCTGGAACGGTCCTCGCTGGGCAGCAGCGCCACCGCGTCGGCAGTGACCCCGTTGTCCGACAACGTTTCTCGCAGGACTCGCACCAATTCGGCGTTCGACGACGCGGCCGACGACGATCCCCGCAGCAGCACCGCGTTGCCCGACTTGAAGGCAATACCGAACGCGTCGACCGTCACATTGGGGCGGGCCTCGTAGACGATGCCGACCACACCGAGCGGAACGCGGATCTGGCGCAGTTGCAAACCGTTGGGCAGGGTCTTGCCGGAGACGATCTCACCGATCGGGTCGGGCAGGACCGCAACCTGTCGCAGGCCCTCCGCGATACCGGTGACGCGCTCGGGAGTCAGGCGAAGCCGGTCGAGGAGGCTGGCCTCCATGTCGGAGGACTCGGCACGCGAGATGTCCTCGGCGTTGGCGGCCAGGATCTCCTCGACCGCGGCTTCCACGGCGTCGGCGGCTGCGAGCAGCACCTTGTTCTTGGCCGCAGTGGTCAGTCCGCCCAGCGACCGCGACGCCGATCGCGCTGCCCGCGCGAGGTCGAGAACGACCTTCTCGGTGTCCGGCTGTGTCCCGGACTCTGCGGTGACGGCTTCTTCTGCGGTGGGTGCGCTCATCGGTGTTCCTCGATCGTCGCGGTGACATGCGTGCGAATATCCGCCCACCAGCGTAGCGCCGCCGATTTCTCGGCCCAACGTGCCGTCGGCGAACGGCCGCGCGTCACCGACACCGGAGAGCATCGGCAAGGACATCCCGGGACGCCGCGTCGATCGCGAGTCCGTAGCTGCGCACGACGATGACGAACTGCACTGCGTACTGACACCAGAACCCCCGCTCGTCCGGCATCCAGCGGGCGGGTTCGGCGTCGCTCTTGTCCTGATTCGATCCCCCGTCCACCGCAACGAGATTGGCGGGGTCGTTGGCGAAGTCCTGCCGCAATTCCGCGGGCCACGCCCACGCCCCCATATCCCACGCGTACGCGAGCGGGACGATGTGATCGATCTGCACGGCTGCAGCGCCCAGGTCACGCCGGAACACGATGTAGTCGCCGGTGTACGGGCTGCGGAACTCCCCTGCGAGCACAGCGCCGGGGCACGTCTTGGTCGGGCCACGACGCGTGTCGTGCAGATCGCGCGCGAGGATGTCGTTTCGGGTGTCACACCCGTTGGAACCGCCACGTACCCGCACCTCGTCGCTCCAGGGAGTTCCGAATGCCGAGCGCTGATAGTCCTCGCGGTGCCGCCGGGCCGCCGAGACGGACAGCGCACCGAGTTCCCCGGTCAGCCGCTGCGCCCTTGCACGTACCCGCTCGTCGACACCCGTCTGCGCGGTGTTGACCATCACCCCGGTCGCCACGAAGAGCGCCGTCACCACGAACGCGCTCAGCACGCACCAGCGACGCATGGTCCATCCATGCACCCCAGAGCGTCGCGATCGGTGATGGCGTACCAAGCGTCGCCACCGGAGAGCGAGGGAGGGTCGGGCCATATTGGTTCGACGCGCGCCGCGCAGTTCCCGTTCCCTGCGGTCAATTAGGGCGTGTCTCCCAATTCCACTGCGAGGGATTGGTGGAGTCGATTGCACCCTGGCTGCGATCGAGCCGCCAAGACCCGCAAAGGGAATTGGGAGACACGCCCTAGTCGAGTCAGCGACCCACCGCCGCCTGCGGCGGCGATCGTGGAGGCGGGAAGAGTGCGGCCTCATCGCAGAAACCGCACTTGTCGCCAGAAACCGCTGGTGCACCTCGGGTTTCTGACCAGACACGCGGTTTCTGAAACCACGACTCGCCGACGACGCGCGTGGGAGGTCGGCGAAGCCGTCGCGGTCAACCCTCACCGAGGTCCACCTCGAGCGCAGACCTCGGACTCCGAACATCGTCGTCGAGCACAGAAAGCGCTCTTTGCCGCCAAGAAACTAGGGGAAGAAAACTCGTGCCCTACTCTTGGAGTCCTCCCCTAGGAATTTCTAGGGGACGACTGTGAACCCCGGGGAAGAAGTTCTTCCCCTATTTTCAGGGACAGAGCACTGCGGCGTTTGCCCAAGTCAGAGCGTCGGTCACCCAACTCTTCGAGTCAGGACTTGTCGAGGTAAGCGATCTTGTGCGGCACCAGGATCGCGTCGACGAGGTCGGCGAGGGGTCGGTGTTCGATCAGGGTGAGGTCGGCGCCCACCACCTCATCGGCCAGTTCGCGGGCATCGGCGATGACGTCGACGTCGTCGAGCAGGGACAGGAAGCGCAGGGACGTGGTGCCGCCCGACTGCAGCGAACCGAGCACGTCACCCTCGCGACGCTGCGCCAGATCGACACGCGCCAGCACGAATCCGTCGTTGGAACCGGCCACCGCGTTCAGTCGCTGCATGCCCTGGGACACGGGTGCCGTATTCGTCATCAGCAGACATAAACCGGCATGCTGCCCACGACCGACACGACCGCGCAGCTGATGGAGCTGGCTCACACCGAAACGCTCGGCGTCGACGATCACCATCATCGTCGCGTTCGGCACATCGACGCCGACCTCGATGACCGTGGTGGCCACCAGGATGTCGATCTCGCCGCGGCCGAATTCGTCCATCACCGCGTTCTTCTCGTCGGACGGCAGACGACCGTGCAGGAGCCCGATCCGTAGATGACCGAGTGGGCCGGCGATCAGGTTCTCGTACTGGTCGAGCACCGAAACCGTCTGCGGTGCCGTCGAATCGCCCTTTGCCGGGGTGCCTCTACCGTCCGACACCTCGTCGCCACCGATGCGCGAGCACACCACATACACCTGGCGGCCCGCCGCGATCTCCTCCGCCGCGCGCGACCACACCCGATCGACCCACCGCACGTTCCCCATCGGAACCACGGTGGTGGTGATCGGCTGCCGACCCCGCGGAAGTTCGGTGAGCACCGAGGTGTCCAGATCGCCGAAGGCCGTCATGGCGACCGTGCGCGGGATCGGCGTCGCAGTCATCACCAGGAAGTGCGGCATCGCCCCGTCGCGACCGCGACCGCGCAACACGTCACGCTGTTCGACACCGAACCGGTGCTGTTCGTCGACGACGACCATCCCGAGGTCGAAGAACTCGACATTCTCTTCGAGCAGCGCGTGGGTACCGATCACGATCCCGGCGGCGCCCGACACCACGTCGAGCAGGGTTTGACGCTTGCCCTTGGTCTTCATCGATCCGGTGAGCAGCGCGATCTGGGTGGCACCGTCCGCCGCCGACAGCTCGCCGCCGGCCGCCAGGTCGCCGAGCATCGTTCGAATGGTCCGATAGTGTTGTGCAGCAAGAACTTCGGTGGGAGCCAGGATCGCGCACTGATGCCCGTTGTCGACCACCCGCAGCATCGCCAGCAGGGACACCAGCGTCTTACCGGAGCCCACCTCGCCCTGCAGCAGGCGGCTCATCGGTTGGCTGCGCCCGAGATCCGCGCCGAGTTCGGCGCCGACCTCAACCTGACCGACGGTGAGTTCAAACGGCAAGCGGGCCAGGAGCCCGTCCTCGAGCCCGCCTGGGACATGCGGGCATGGCGGCGCCGAATCATTACGCCCGGCGAGCCGACGCTGCGCCAGGACCGTCTGAATCGCCAGTGCCTCATCGAACTTCAGTCGGGCTGACGCCGCGGTGATGTCGTCCTCGGTGTCCGGGAGGTGAATCCGGGACAACGCGTCGGCGGTGGTGATCAGACCGCGCCGCTTGCGTTCGGCGTCACTGAGCGCGTCCGCGGTGTCGGGTCGGTGAGCGAGGACCCGGCGGACGGCACCCCAGATGTCCCAGGTCTGAATGTCGCGGGTGGCCGGATACAGCGGAATGATCGGCCGGTCGAACTGGGCGAGGAGACCGGCGGCATCGTCATCGGACGTGAGATCGGCCTCGACCGCGTACATCTCGGTCAGCATCGCCGAACCGACCACGCGATCCACCTCGGAATCACCGTCGGGCAGGACCATCCAATCCGGATGCGACAACTGGATGGTGTCGCGGAAGAACTTCACCGTGCCCGCCATCATCACTCGCGCCCCCGGTTTCAGCCGGTGCTGGATGAACTTCGGATTGAAGAAGCTCGCCTCGTACTTACGGCTCTCGTCGGCGACCGTCACCTTGAGGAATCTGCCCGAGCGTTTCTTCATCGGAATGAGATCGGCCTTGGTGATACGGCCGACGATGGTCAGATACTCCCCCGTCTCGGGCATCTCCGCCTTCGACGCCTGCCCCTGGCGCACATATCGCCGTGGCGTGTAGTGCAGCAACTCGCCCACGGTCGTCACGCCCACCGAGGCCAGACCGTCGACCACCTTGTTGTCCAGAATCTCCGACAACGAATCCGACAGTGAAATCATAGGTTCTGGGAAATCATAGGTTCTGGGAAATCATAGGTTCTGGGAGATCATCGGTTTCGGGCACCCATCCCCGGTCACTCGACCCCGACCTCGATGAGGCGGTGGCGCTGACCGGTCTCGTAGACGGCAAGTTCGATGCCCTGATAGCTGCGTCGCATCTGTTCTGCGATCGCGTCGAGCGCGGCCTTGTCCACCTCGGTTCCGGCCAACACGGTGACCAGCTCGCCACCGGTGGCCAGCATCAGATCCACCAGAGCCGTTGCGGCCCCAGTCTGATCGGGTGCGACCACGAGCACGTCGGAGCCGATCAGCCCGAGCACGTCACCGACGTCACAGGTACCGGCCAGCGTCATCATCCGCTGTTCGGCGATCTGCAGTGATCCCCACCGCGTGCCCGCGGCCGCTTCGGCCATCGCGTAGGCATCGGCGTCGGCCTGCTCGCTCGGGTCGTGCACCGCCAGGGCGGCCAGACACTGGACCATCGACGACGTCGGCAGTGTGACGATCGCCCGCTGCGGGGACCGGACCTCGGTTGCGACGGTCACCAGTTCCTGAGATGCCAAGGCGCCGTTGGCCATCACCACGACATGCGCGCTGTCGGTGTTGCGGATCGCGTCGGCCAACTGCTCGGCGGTGAGACCTCCGTCGGCGAGGAGCACCGTCGCGCCCGCCTCGGTGAACAACTCGGCTGCACCCTCACCGGTGACCACCGCCACCACCGCACGTTTGTGCCGAGGCGGCGGCTCGACCGAATCAGCCTGCGCACGAATGGCATCCAATGCGAAACAGCTGATTCGGACGTCGGAGATGCGTCCGAGCAGCGCACCCGCCTCAACCGCCGCACCCGGGTCGCAGGTGTGCACGTGAACGGAGAACCGCTCGCCGTCCCCACTCGAACTGTCACCGACGATGACCACCGCGTCACCGACGTCGTCGAGGAAGCGGCGCAGATCTGCGATTCGCTCCCCGAGCGCACCGTGCAGCAGGTACATCACCTCGAAGTCCATGTCGCTGCCGTCGGTGCAGGTGTCGTCGGCCGAATGTCCGGGCTGCCCGCCGCCGGTGAGGATGCCGCGATAACGGCGGCGGCGGTTGGACACCCCGGTGAGCACCGACACCATGGCGTCGAGCAGCGCGAGGAACCCGCGGCCACCCGCGTCGACAACGCCCGCACTGGCCAGGACCGGGAGTTGGTCGGGGGTGCGTTCGAGGGCCTCGGCGCATTCGTCGGCGATGGCGCGGGCAAGATCACTGGCCGATTCGGACTCGTGCTCGGCTGCCGCCTGCGCAGCCACCCGGATCAGCGTCAGCACCGTGCCCTCCCGCGGCTCGCTGACCGCGCGGGTCGCGGCGAGGGATCCGAGACGCAAACCGGAGGCGACGAGATTCTTGAAGTTCAGCTCTGGCCCGTCGCCGAGCAATTCGGCGGCGTCGGCGAGACCCACCAGAACCTGCGACAAGATGATCCCGGAATTGCCCCGTGCCGCGGCCACCGCACCTTCGGCCATCGCTCGGGCCACATCCACAACCGCCACGTCCTCAGGCAGCGACTGGGCAGCGTCGGCGGCCGCAGTCATCGTGAACACCATGTTGCTGCCCGTATCCGAATCCGGGATGGGGAACACGTTGAGGTCATTGATCTCGCCACGCAGCGTCTCGAGGTTGTCGGCGCAGGCGCGCGCCCAGTCACGCAACAGCTGCGGGTTCATCGTCCGGGCGATCACACGACCCCTCATTCTGTTCTCGAGACGCTGGGATGTGTTCGAGATTACTCGGCGACCACGACAGACACTGCACGGCCGGCGATGCGTCCTCGCCGGTGGGGCGCGGATTTGGATGCGCCCCGGGCGGCCCGCTATCCTTGCAGGGTTGCCTGTCGGCGCACGCGCATGCTCCGTGCACTGTCCGACGCCACGACGGGCGGACCACCAGACCTTATTTCATCTATCAAGGGAGTTCGACGATGGCTGCCGTTTGCGACCTTTGCGGCAAGGGCCCGGGCTTCGGGAAGTCGGTTTCGCACTCGCACCGGCGCACCAACCGCCGCTGGAACCCGAATATCCAGTCGGTGCGCATCGAGGTTGCCCCCGGCAACCGCAAGCGCAAGAACGTGTGCACCTCGTGCCTGAAGGCCGGCAAGACCGCCGCCGTCTGAGTCAGCGACCCCGGCGCATGCCGGACCGGCGGTAGTCCCGCCACACCGACGAGACCCGACACCGACCGAGCAATCGCTCGCCCCGGCGTCGGGTCTTTGTTGTGCGCCTACTAGAGTTCGGCAGCATGACTTCCACCACATCCACCGCCACCACGCCCTCGAGCGCCGAGCCGCTGGTCCACAGCAATGGCGGCGTTCTGACCATCACCGTCTCGACCGCCGCCGCCGGCACGTCACTGGCCGACGACGCCCTGGCCGGGGGTGCGCAGGCCCTGCGCGAAGTCGCCCGGGGTCAACGCGAGGCGGGAGCGATCCTGCTCGTCGGCGCGGGCGCCAATTTCTGTGCCGGCGGAAATGTGCGGGCGTTCGCCGCGGCCGAGGACCGGCCCACCTACCTGCGTGGCCTCGCCGACAACTTCCACGCGATGGTCGCCGCGCTGTACGAGGCCGACCGGCCCGTGGTCGCCGCCGTCAAGGGCTGGGCGGCCGGCGCCGGGATGTCGCTGGTACTGCACGCCGACGTCGCGATCGGCGGCGAATCCACCCGCATGCGTCCCGCCTACCGCGGCATCGGTCTGACCCCCGACGGCGGGATGACCTGGACGTTGCCGCGCGCGGTCGGGGCCGCCCGAGCCCGCAACATCATCCTCACCGATCGGGTGATATCGGCGTCGGAGGCCGCCGATTGGGGTCTGTTGTCTGAGGTCGTTGCCGACGACGATGTCGACGCGGTCGCGCGGGCCGCGGCGGAGAAGATCGCTGCCGGGCCATGGCAGGCCGATCAGGGTGCCCGCCGACTGCTGTCCGCGGCCCCCGATCACAGCCTGGTCGAGCATCTCGCGCTGGAGGCGCAATCCATCGCGCTGCGGTCGGGCGCGCCGGAGGGACGCGAGGGCGTCGACGCCTTCATCGGCAAGCGCAAGCCCGACTGGGCGGCCTCCCGTTAGAGCCCGTCAGGGCAAACGCCAATCGACCGGGTCGGCGCCGAGATCGGCGAGTTCGGAGTTCGCGCGACTAAAGGGCCGTGAACCGAAGAACCCCCGCGACGCCGACAGCGGCGACGGGTGCGGCGACACGATGACCGGGACATCTGGCATCCACTTCTGCAACTCGGCGGCATGCTTGCCCCACAGGATTGCGACGAGCGGTTCGTCGCGATTGACGAGCGCCTTGATCGCGCATTCGGTGACCTGTTCCCAGCCCCTGTTGCGATGCGATGCGGGCTCGCCCGGCGACACAGTGAGCACGCGATTCAGCAGCAGCACGCCGGCGTCGGCCCACGGGGTCAGGTCGCCGTTCGACGGCATCGGGTAGCCGAGGTCGGCGCAGTACTCGGTGTAGATGTTGGCCAATGACCGCGGAATCGGCGAGACGTCGGGCGCCACCGAGAAGCTCAGTCCCACCGCATGCCCCGGCGTCGGATACGGATCCTGTCCGACGATGAGTACCCGCACATCGTCGAAGGGCCGCGTAAACGCCCGCAGCACGTGCTGGCCGGCCGGGAAATAGCCGCGGCCCTCGGCGATCTCGGCGCGCAGGAACTGCCCCATCTCGGCGACCGCCGACTCGACCGGCGCCAAAGCCTCCGCCCACCCGGGATCGACCAACTCCGACAGGGGTTTCGGATTCGGGGGTTTCGCCATCAGTCGAGCCTCCGCAGTGCGGAGCGGTAGTACTGGGCGTTGCGGAAGTACATCTCGCAGTTGAGATCGACGTGGCCGTCAGTCACCTCGAAACCCTCGCGGATCTTCGCCGGGACACCCAACGCCATTCGGCGGGCGGGTACGGCGAACTTGAACGGCACCACAGCGCCGGCGCCGACGATCGCACCGTCACCGACCGTCGAACCGTTGAGCACCACCGACCCGGACGCGATCAGGCAGTTGTCCCCGATCGTCGCACCCTCAATGTGCGCGTTGTGCCCGACCACGCAGCCCGCCCCGATCACCGTCGGATCGACAGGGGTGCAATGGATCACGGTGCCGTCCTGGATGTTGCTGCGCGCGCCGATGCTGATGGTCCCGTAGTCGCCGCGCAGCACCGCGCCAGGCCACACCGACACCCCGTCGCCGAGGGTGACCGCCCCGATGACGACCGCGTCGGGATGGACATAGGTGTCCGCGCCCAGTATCGGCGCGCGGTCGTCGAGTGCATATATCGCCATGCCCCGATCTAATCACCCGCTTACCGATGGTCGCCGCGCGACCGGAGGATCGACGAACCCAGCCGTCAACTGTCCAGTCTCAGGCCGAGAAGGACTCCCAGCCACGCAATCGCGGACCGTCAGCGGCATGGATCGACCTGCCGTCGACCAGGACATCAGCGGGGACGCGCTCCACTCCCGGCGCCGAACTCACGCGGCCCGCGCGCTCCGCTCCCGGCGCCGACACCTCTCCGATCACCGTCCAGCCGGCCGGTACCGCGTCCGCGTCGAAGGCGGCCAGCAATTCGTGGTCTTCGCCGCCGGCGAGTACCCAGTCGACGACATCGGTGCCCAGCTCTTCCGCGAGCGCGGTCACCCTCTCATGTCGGGGCACGCTGCCTGAGCGCACCGACAGCCGAGTGCCCGACGCCTGCGCCATGGTGATCAATTCTTCGACGAGACCGTCCGAGATGTCGGTCATCGCATGTGCCCCGGCAGCCGCAGCAATCGGACCCTGGGTCAGGTCCGGCGATGGAATCCGATACGCGGCAACAAGATCCTGCCACTGCGCGATCAGGTCGTCATCCCCCGACGACAGCACCGCCAGGCCTGCGGCGCAGGCTCCCACCGGGCCGCTCACCGCGAGCACGTCTCCTGGGTTCGCGCCGCCGAGCACCACCGGCTCGGTGCCGTCCATCGCCCCGACTGCGGTGACACTGACCACTACTTGCTGCGCCGCCACGAGATCCCCACCGAGTACCCGCGCCCCGAGGCGATGCGCGGCGTCGACCATCCCCATGTTCAGGTCGAGCAGCGTCCCGACGAGAGTCGACGGCGGAGCCGCGATCGACACCACCACGCCCGTGGTTCGTCCGCCCATCGCGGCGATGTCCGCGGCACTCTGCACGATGGCGCGCGCACCCACGTCCTGGGCCGGTGACCAGTCGAATCGGAAGTGCCTGCCCTCGACCGCGGTGTCGGTGCTGATCACCGTGACGCCCCGGGTGTCGATCACCGCGGCGTCGTCGCCCGATCCGATCACGATGTCGTGGTGTGCCGCCGAACCGCGTGCCTGTGCGGTGAACGCGGCGATCATGGCCCGCTCACCGATCTCGCCGACGGTCGCCGTACGCACACCATCGGACTCGGGCTTTCCGGCACCGGCGGCCGTCATTTCTGTTCACCCGGTCTCTCTGAGTCGCGCGTGGAAGGGTTTGTCGGTGACAATGTGTGCCACAGTGTATTGGCTCGGCGGGCGGTTCCCGCCGAGCGCGACATTGCCGCCGGCGTCGACAGCCCGATCCGGCGATGTGGATAAACGGAGAGGATGGCCGTGGTTCAGGCATACATACTGATCCAGACCGAGGTCGGACGGGCCGCGCTGGCCGCGGCGACCATCGCGGAGATCTCGGGGGTCGCCTCGTCCGAGGAGGTCAGCGGTCCTTACGACGTGATCGTCCGGGTCGATGCCGCCAACGCTTCTCACCTGACCGACGACGTCGTCCCGCAGATCCAGAAGGTGGACGGGATCACGCGCACCCTCACCTGCCCGGTGGTGAGCAGCACCCGCTGAGGCGGGCACTACCCTGTACCGAGTGAACGCAGCAGGCCCCGACGACAGCGGTTCGGTAGATCCGGACATCGCGGATACGGACGCCACCGGCAAGTCAGGTGGCGGCGACGCGGCGGATGACCGGGCGACAGTCGAGGCCACGACGGACGAGGAACCCACCGACGGTCGTTCGTCCGAGGGCCGCCCGGCCGAGCGCTACGGTTCCGGCCCGCGACTGAGTCCCGCGCTGATCGCAACCCTGGTCACGATTCCGATCATGGTGCTGGTGGGGTTCATCACCTATGCCGCGCTGAATCAGGACGACGACCCGACACCTGTCGACAACTACACCGTCGACACCGCAGTCGCGCCCGCGTGCGAGAAGTTCCTGGCCGCCCTTCCCGAACACTTCGACGGGTTCGGCGCCAAGGAGGTTCGGGGACAGAACGCCACCTGGCCGGCCTCGGGCGACGGTGACGACCTCACGCTGCGGTGCGGTGTGACCCGCCCCGCGGACCTGGCGCCGAGCAGCAAACTCCAGGTCGTCGATGCACCCGGGTCCGAACCAGTTCAGTGGTTCATCGTCGACACCATCGAGGGGCAGGGCCAGTCATATGTCGCCGTCGACCACCGGCCGTATGTTGCGCTGTGGGTGCCCGCCAACGCAGGCAACGGCCCCATCACCGACATCACCGGCGTGATCGCCAAGACGCTGCCGCCCGGGCCCCTCGAGTTTGCGCCCGCACCGTCACGGTGAGCGCGGGTGATTCCCGGCGTCAGTCACGGTAGATCTCGGGCTTGATCTCCCGCCCGAGCAGCGAGCTCACCGCATCTCCGACGGACATTCCCGAGTGGCACACCTTGTGCACCGCAGCTGTCAGGGGCATGTCGACCTGATGCTTCTCGGCCAGCGCCCGCACCGAGGTACACGACTTGACGCCCTCGGCGACCTGGCCGTGGGTCGCCTCCTGCGCCTGTTCCATCGTCAACCCCTCGCCCAGTCGGGCGCCGAAGGTGCGGTTCCTCGACAGCGGCGACGAGCAGGTCGCCACCAGATCACCGATCCCGGCGAGACCCGCGAGAGTTTCGATCTTCGCGCCGACCGCCACCGCGAGCCGGATGGTCTCGGCCAGCCCACGGGTGATGATCGTCGCCAAGGTGTTCTGCCCGAATCCCACACCGCTGGCCATGCCGCAGGCGAGCGCGATGACATTCTTGGCGGCACCACCGATCTCGCAGCCGATCACATCGGTGTTGGTGTACGGCCGGAAGTAACCGGTCGCGAACGCCTTCTGGAGGCGGCCCGCCCGCTCTTCGTCGACGCACGCGATGACGGTGGCCGCGGGCTGTCCCTCTGCGATCTCACGCGCCAGATTGGGTCCGGTCAGGACCGCGATCTGCTCGTCGGGAAAGGCGGTGACCTCGGCGATGACCTCGCTCATCCGCAGCAAGGTACTCGTCTCCACCCCCTTGGCCAGGGACACCAGCGTGGCGTCCTTCCGCAGATGAGGGGTCCACGCAGCGAGGTTGTCGCGCAACGATTGTGACGGCACCGCGCACACCACCACGTCGGCTTCTGCCAGCAGTTCCGGGTAGGAGTTCGACGCCTCGAGGTCGGCGGGCAGGGTGATTCCCGCGAGGTAGTCGGAGTTGGTGTGGGTGGAATTGATCTCGTCGGCCAGTTCGGCCCGACGCGCCCAAATCGACGTCGGAGTCCCGGCGTCGACGAGAACCTTTGCCGTCGCGGTCCCCCAGGAACCCGCACCCATCACCACCGCACGCACTGTCGTCCTCTCGTCGAGCCTGTGTTGGTGATCACCCTAGCCCTCGCCATCGATGCTTCGGCCCGGAACCGGCCCGGGAGGACCAGCCGTATCCTGAGGAATGTGATGGAGTCTCGGGCCGCCGGCGCATGCGGCGGCGTCGCCGCCGATGGCACGCGGCGATCGGGACGGGTTTCGGCGGTGCTGGCCGTCAAACACCTGCGCGACGCCAAAACCCGTCTCGCTGCGACGCTCTCTCCCACCGCGTCGGTGACCGACCATCGTTCCCTTGTCCTCGCGATGCTGCTCGACACCATCGGGGCTCTGACGTCGGCCGGTGTGGGTCAGATTCTGGTGGTGAGCCCCGACAACGATGTCCTGACGCATGCCCGGGCCGCGGGCGTGCGCGGCGTGCGCGAACCGGCCCGAGGTGACCGGGAGACGCCGGTGGCTGGGCTCAACCGTGCATTCGCCGACGGAGCACACCGCGCGCAGGAGATCTGGCCCGAGTCGGATTGGGTGCTGCTCATCCAGGCGGACCTACCGGCCGCACGCGCGACCAGTCTCATCGAGGTGATCGACGCCGCCGAGCAGGTCGCACGCAATCGTCTCTGCGATGAGGTCCTGCTCGCCGATCGGGACGGTTCGGGCACCGTGCTGTTGCTCCGACGCCCGTCGTGCGTCGATCCGCCCCGTTTCGGTGCGGGTTCGGCGGCCGCGCACCGGGGTGCGGGCGCGCTCGAACTCGATCCTGACCGGCTGCGCTGGTCCGATCTGCGGACCGACGTCGACACGGCCGGCGACCTCGACGCCGCGGCCGCTCTGGGCTTGGGTCCGAAGACATCCGCTGTGTTGAGCGCATGGGGTGAATCCGCCGACTGACGGGTCGCCGCCGACCCGCCTCACGCCGACCCACCGCGTGATGCGCCCACCGGCGTCACAGATTCGGCCGATGAGTCATGATTGACCGGTGAGCCCTGCCGACGCCTTCGACGCCTCCCCCGACTCGGGCACCCAGACACCGGAATCGCATGTGACAGAACCGACGGTCACGACCTCGATACCAGGCGCGCCGCCCGCGGCCACCCTGATCCCCGACGAGTCGGCCGACCTGCCCGAAGACCGGTACCTGAACCGGGAACTGAGTTGGCTCGATTTCAACTCCCGGGTGCTGGCGCTGGCCGAGGACACCTCGATGCCGCTCCTGGAGCGTGCGAAGTTCCTCGCGATCTTCGCGTCGAATCTCGACGAGTTCTTCATGGTGCGCGTCGCAGGTCTCAAACGCCGCGACGAGACCGGGCTGTCGGTACGCTCCGCCGACGGACTCTCGCCCCGAGAGCAGTTGTTGCGCATCGCGGGCCGCACCCAGACCATTGCCGACCGGCACGCCCGCGTGTTCATGGACTCGGTGCGGCCGGCGTTGGCGGAGAACGACATTCACGTGGTCGGCTGGTCGGACCTGACCGACGAGCAGCAGCGCCGAATGGTGGAACACTTCCACGACGAGGTCTTTCCTGTCCTCACCCCGCTCGCCGTCGATCCCGCGCACCCGTTCCCTTACATCAGCGGTCTCTCACTCAATCTCGCGGTGACGGTCCGCGAAGATGCCGAGAGCGGCGAACACTTTGCGCGCGTCAAGGTGCCCGACAACGTGAATCGCTTTGTGCGCGTGGATCAACTCCTGCCGCGGCCGACCGGGGAAGGCAAGGAACAGAAGCGCACCGTGGTGTTCCTGCCCATGGAGAATCTGATCGCGGCGAACCTCGAACACCTCTTCCCTGGCATGGAAATCGTTGAGCACCATGCCTTCCGGATCACCCGCAATGCGGACTTCGAGGTCGAGGAGGATCGCGACGAGGATCTTCTCCAGGCCCTCGAGCGGGAACTCGCGCGCAGGCGCTTCGGCTCCCCGGTGCGCCTCGAGGTCGCCGACGACATGAGCGAGCACATGCTCGAGTTGCTGCTGCGCGAGCTCGACGTCAATCCCGCAGATGTCATCCAGGTACCCGGTCTCCTCGACCTGTCGTCGCTGTTCGAGGTCAACGCACTCGACCGGCCGCATCTCAAGGACCGTCCGTTCGTCCCGGCGACGCATCCCGCCTTCGGGGAGCGCGAAACCCCGAAGAGTGTCTTCTCGACCTTGCGCGAGGGTGACGTGCTGGTGCATCACCCCTACGACTCGTTCTCGACGAGCGTGCAGCGCTTCATCGAACAGGCCGCCGCCGACCCGCAGGTTCTTGCCATCAAACAGACCCTGTACCGCACGTCGGGCGACTCGCCCATCGTCAATGCGCTGATCGACGCGGCCGAGGCCGGTAAGCAGGTCGTGGCGCTCGTGGAGATCAAGGCGAGGTTCGACGAGCAGGCCAACATCAAGTGGGCACGTCAGCTCGAGCAGGCCGGAGTCCACGTGGTCTACGGCCTCGTCGGCCTCAAGACCCACTGCAAGACCTGTCTCGTGGTGCGTCGCGAGGGCTCGTCCATCAAGCGGTATTGCCACATCGGCACCGGCAACTACAACCCGAAAACCGCTCGCCTGTACGAGGATGTGGGTCTGCTGACGGCATCCCCGGACATCGGCGCGGATCTGACCGATCTCTTCAATACCCTCACCGGCTACTCCCGCAAGAAGGAGTACCGCAACATCTTGGTTGCGCCGCACGGGATTCGGGCAGGCATCATCGCCCGCATCAATCGGGAGATCGAACTGCACCGCGAGGGCAACCCGCAGGCGCGGGTGCAGGTGAAGGCCAATGCACTCGTCGATGAGCAAGTGATCGACGCCCTCTATCGGGCATCGCAGAATGGCGTTCCCGTCGAGATCGTGGTGCGCGGAATCTGCGCGCTGCGGCCGGGGATGGAGGGCATCAGCGACAACGTGGTCGTCCGATCCATCTTGGGCCAATTCCTCGAGCACTCGCGAATCCTGTATTTCGGTGCGCAGGACGAGTACTGGATCGGCAGCGCCGACATGATGCATCGCAACCTCGATCGTCGCGTCGAGGTCATGGCGCAGGTGCGTGATCATCGACTCACCGCCGAACTGGGTGAGATGTTCGCCTCCGCACTGGATCCACGCACGCGCTGCTGGATACTCAAGTCCGACGGAAGCTGGGTGGCATCACCCGCCGCCGGCGAAGACGTTCGCGACCATCAGCGAGAGATGATGCGCCGCAATCGCCGACGTCCGGACATCGGGTCATGACGGGCAGCACCTTTTCGTAACCTCGACGCTCTAGGATCGCTCCCGATGTCGAAGACAGTGAAATCCGTGTGGGCCGCCGGCGGCGTCGTGTGGCGCGCGACCTCCGACTCGGTAGAAGTCGCAATCGTGCACCGGCCCCGCTATGACGACTGGACCCTGCCGAAGGGCAAGGCCGAAACCGGCGAAACCCTTGTGGACACCGCGGTCCGGGAGATCGCCGAGGAGACGGGCTTCAACGTTCGACTCGGCCGACACCTCCGCGACGTCAGCTACGACCTCGATCACTCACGCAAACACGTCCGGTATTGGTCGGCACCGGTCATCGACGGCGAGTTCGCCGCCAACGGCGAGGTCGACAAACTGCGCTGGCTCGACGTCGACAAGGCGGAGAATCAACTCAGCTATGCACTCGATCGCAAGATCCTGCGCGAGTTCACCCGACTGCCGGCCGACCTGCACACTCTGCTGCTGGTACGACATGCCAAGGCGGGACGGCGATCGCGCTACCGCGGCGACGACCGGCTGCGTCCTCTCGACTCGGAGGGGCGCAAGCAGGCCGACGCACTGGTCGGATTGCTGAGCGCATTCGGCGCCACTCGGGTGCATGCCGCCGATCGGGTCCGCTGCCGACAAACCGTCGAACCGTTCGCGTCATTCCTCGACACCGCGATCGAAAACGAGCCGACGCTGTCGGAGGAGTCATACCGGTCGGAACCGAAACCCGCGCACCGCCGGATCCGGGAGATCGCCGCCGACCTCGACCATGTGCACGCGGTCTGCAGTCAGGGCAAGGTCATTCCGCCGTTGATGGCATGGTGGGCCGATCGCGACGGCATCCGGCTACCCGCGGCGCGGAACCGCAAGGGAAGCGTGTGGGTCGTGTCGGCGCACGACGGTCGGCTCGTCGCCGCCGACCACATCTCGAGTCCGCTGCCCATGCCGTTGTAGCGATGCCCTGACGGGGCGGTCTTGCTCGGCATACAGTTCAGCCCTCGACGGGGGAAGTACGTCGAGGGCTGAACGGGGTTGGGTGCGAAGCTACTCAGCGACGAGTGCGCTTGGCCGGGGCCTTCTTGGCCGGAGCCTTCTTGGCTGCGGTGGCCTTCTTTGCCGGAGCAGCCTTCTTGGCCGGCGCCTTCTTGGCGGGAGCCTTCTTGGCTGCGGTGGCCTTCTTGGCGGGCGCTGCCTTCTTGGCGGGAGCCTTCTTGGCTGCGGTGGCCTTCTTTGCCGGAGCAGCCTTCTTGGCCGGAGTGGCCTTCTTGGCTGCGGTGGCGCGCTTGGCCGGTGCGGCCTTCTTGGCCGGAGCGGTTGCGCCGCTACCGCGCTTGACGGCCGGGCCGGACGCAGCGAGCTTCTGCTTGCCGGCGACGACGGCCTTGAACTGAGCGCCCGGACGGAACGCCGGAACGGACGTCGCCCGCACCTTCACGGTCTCGCCGGTACGCGGGTTGCGGGCCACACGCGGTGCGCGCCGCCGCTTCTCGAAGACGCCGAACCCGGTGATGGTCACGCTCTCACCCTTGTTCACCGCCCGAACGATCGTGTCCACCACGAGCTCGACGGCTTCGGTCGCAGTCTTGCGATCCGCGTCGAGCTTCTTGGTCAGCTCATCGATGAGCTCTGCCTTGTTCATTGATTACCTCCGCAAGCTGTTCTGACCACGCTTTTTTGGCCAGCTACCACCACACGGTAAACAACGAATTCGAAAACGTCCATCTTCCACGCCAATTAGACGGGCATGTTGCGAAATCGATAGTGATGGCCGTCATCTCCCCGAACGGGGATATGGGGTTTGGGAAGCGGTCCGAAATCAGGCCGGAAGCGTGACCGGTTTGAAGGCGGGACGAGTGGCCTCGTAGTCGGAAATCGCTTCTACCTGGCGCAATGTCAGCCCGATGTCGTCGAGACCTTCCATCAGACGCCACCGCGTGTAGTCATCAATTGCCAACGGCACCACGAGGTCTGCAGCGGTGACGGTCTTATCGACAAGGCTCACCGTCACTTCCAGACCCGGCTGCTCGTCGAGACGCTTCCACAGCAACTCGACGTCGGACTGCTCGACCTGCGCGGCAACCAATCCGGCCTTCCCGGCGTTGCCGCGGAAGATGTCGGCGAACCGCGACGAGATCACCACCCGAAACCCGAAGTCCGACAGTGCCCAGACGGCGTGCTCGCGCGACGACCCGGTGCCGAAGTCGGGACCGGCGACGAGAACCGAACCGCGACTCCACGGCTCGTTGTTGAGGATGAAGTCGGGATCGGCACGCCATCCGGCGAAGAGTCCGTCCTCAAAGCCCGTGCGGGTCACCCGCTTCAGGTAGACGGCCGGGATGATCTGGTCGGTGTCGACGTTGCTGCGGCGCAGGGGAACGCCGATTCCTGTGTGTTCGGTGAAAGGTTGCATCGAGAGGCCTTTGGTGTGGTGAGGGACGTTGTGGGATCTGGTCAGGACAGGTCGGCGGGAGACGAGAGAGTTCCGCGGACCGCGGTGGCCGCTGCCACCGCAGGCGAAACGAGGTGCGTCCGGCCGCCTTTGCCCTGCCGTCCTTCGAAATTGCGGTTCGACGTCGAGGCGCAGCGTTCCCCCGGCGACAGCTGATCGGGGTTCATGCCAAGGCACATCGAGCATCCCGCCTGCCGCCACTCGGCGCCCGCGCCGACAAAGATCTCGCCGAGCCCTTCGTCTTCGGCCTGTGCCCGCACGCGCATCGATCCTGGCACGATCAGCATGCGCATCCCGTCGGCGATCTTGCGGCCCTTCAGGATGCCGGCCACCGCCCGCAGATCCTCGATCCGGCCATTGGTGCACGAACCGACGAACACGGTGTCGACCTTGATGTCGCGCAGCGGCATGCCGGGACGCAGATCCATGTACTCCAACGCCTTCGAGGCCGAGCTCGCCGCGGTCTCGTCACCCATGTCGGCCGGGTCCGGGACCACCGAACCGAGCGGAGCACCCTGGCCGGGGTTGGTCCCCCAGGTCACGAACGGGCTCAACGCGGACGCGTCGATGTGCACCTCGGCGTCGAACTCGGCACCTTCGTCGGTGCGCAGACTGTCCCAATACTCCACTGCGGCATCCCATTCCGCACCGGTCGGCGCATTTGGACGGTCCTTCAGGAAGTCATAGGTCACCTGGTCGGGTGCGATCATCCCGGCACGCGCGCCGGCCTCGATCGACATGTTGCATATGGTCATTCGGGCTTCCATCGACAGCTTCTCGATGGCTGCGCCGCGGTATTCCAAGACGTAGCCCTGCCCGCCACCGGTGCCGATCTTGGCAATGACGGCCAAGATCAGGTCCTTGCTCGTCACACCGTGGGGTAGTTCGCCGTCGACGGTGATCGCCATGGTGCGGAACGGCCGCAGCGACAGAGTCTGGGTTGCCAGAACGTGTTCCACCTCGGATGTGCCGATTCCCATCGCCAGCGCACCGAACGCACCGTGCGTCGAGGTATGGCTGTCACCGCACACGACCGTCATCCCCGGCTGGGTCAGACCGAGCTGCGGACCGACGACATGCACGATGCCCTGCTCGGCATCGCCCATGGGATGCAACCGGATACCGAACTCTTCGCAGTTGTGGCGGAGGGTCTCCACCTGTGTACGCGACACCTCGTCGGCGATCGGCTTGAAGATGTCGAGGGTCGGGACGTTGTGATCCTCGGTGGCGATCGTCAGATCGGGGCGGCGCACCGGACGCCCGGCAAGGCGGAGCCCCTCGAAGGCCTGCGGACTCGTCACCTCGTGCACGAGATGCAGGTCGATGTAGATGAGGTCGGGATTCTTCGCGCCGGATGCATCGGTGTCACCGGGCACCACAACGTGGTCTTGCCACACCTTCTCGGCGAGAGTACGCGGCTGGGCTGGGCTGTTACTCATGGCTGCACTCGTCTATCTCGTGAACTACTGGGGCTATCTGGAGTTCTCACCGGATGTCTCGTCAACGTGAACATCGCCAACGTGGACATCTCAGTATTTGGACGGATAGTATCGTCCTATGGGAAATGATAGCGCATCTCCGGTCAGCAGCGGAATCGGAGTACTCGACAAGTCGGTCGCGGTTCTGCACGCGATCGCCGAGGCGCCATGCAATCTCACCGAACTCTGTGCGCACACCGGACTCCCCCGCGCGACCGCGCACCGGCTGGCCGTCGGCCTCGAAGCGCACCGGTTCCTGGCCCGCGACAGTTCCGGACGGTGGCAACCGGGACCGGCGCTCGGAGAGCTCGCGGCGTCGGCCCACGATCCGGTGACCGAGGCCGCCCTCATGGTGCTCCCGCGACTGCGTGACATCACCGGCGAATCGGTCCAGGTCTATCGCCGCGAAGGTGCCGAACGCGTGTGTGTCGCGGCGATGGAACCGCCTACGGGACTTCGGGACACGGTCCCGGTGGGCACCCGGTTCCCGATGAGTGCCGGATCGGCGGCCAAGGTGCTGCTCGCCTGGGCCGACCCGGCGACCCAGCGAGCCCTGGTGCACGACAGCGTGTTCAGCGAACGGGCCCTGCACGAGATCCGTCGTCGGGGATGGGCACAGAGCGCAGGAGAACGTGCCGCAGGCGTCGCCAGCGTGTCGGCGCCGGTGCGCGACGCCGGCGGGGACGTCGTCGCCGCCATCTCGGTGTCGGGTCCGATCGACCGGATGGGCCGACGCCCGGGCGCCCGGTGGGCGGCAGACCTCCTCGCCGCGGCCGACGCGATCCACAAGAGACTCCAGTCACCTCGCGGGTGAGGTGTGCCGTCGATCTCAGGCGTCGGCTAGCGTCAGAGCATGGGAGTCAATCAGCGCACACAGATCGTCATGACCGACGACGAGATCACCGAGTTCATCGCCCGCAGCCGGACCGCCACCCTGGCGACCACCGGACCGGACGGCGGCATCCACCTCGTCGCGATGTGGTACGGCATCGTCGACGGCGAGATCTGGTTCGAGACCAAGGCCAAATCGCAGAAGGCCGTCAACCTCCGACGCAACAGTCGCTGCTCGGTCCTCGTCGAAGACGGTGACACCTACGGCACCCTGCGCGGCGTCGCGATCGAGGGCACCGCGGAGATCCTCGACGACCCCGACTCCTGCCTGAAGGTAGGGATCAGTGTGTGGGAGCGCTACACCGCGCCCTACACCGAGGAGTCCAAGCCCTTCGTCGAGCAGATGATGAACAAGCGTGTCGCGGTGCGCGTCATCCCGTCGCGGACGCGCTCGTGGGATCACCGCAAGCTCGGTCTGGGCGAGATGCCGGTGTCGGGCTCGACCGTGCCGTCGACATAACAGTCGCCAAAAGCGAAGGCGCCCCCTCCGACATCTCGGAGGGGGCGCCTTCGTTGTAGCCCCGACGGGATTCGAACCCGCGCTACCGCCTTGAGAGGGCGGCGTCCTAGGCCGCTAGACGACGGGGCCAAGGAACTTTCGTTCTTGAACTGCTACATCCGATGAGACCCTACTCGGTGCTCATCGTGTGTAGTTCGCTGGGGTACCAGGACTCGAACCTAGAATGGCTGAACCAGAATCAGCTGTGTTGCCAATTACACCATACCCCAAGGCTTTGACCATTCCCGCGAGGAAACGGCCGAGCGCTAGAGTATCAAAGCCTGACCAGAAGACCACAAACGTGCAGCTCAGGCCCTATTTTTCGCTCAGTTCCCGCGCGGCCGCCAAGCGGGCCAGCGTCTTGTCGCGGCCGAGGATCTCCATCGACTCGAACAGCGGCGGACTCACCTGCGAGCCGGTGACCGCCACCCGCACCGGGCCGAATGCCTTCCGCGGCTTGAGTTCCAGACCGTCGACCAGAGCACTGTTGAGCGCGTCGTGGATCGACGGAGTGGTCCAGGACGGCAACTCGGCTATCGCGTCGATGGTGGCAGTGAGGACCGGTACGGCGTCCGGGCCGAGGTTCTTGTTCGCCGACTTCTCGTCGATGACGAAGTCCTCGTCGGAGACGTAGGCGAAGCTGATCAGATCCCAGGCGTCACCGAGAACCTGTATGCGGGTCTGGACCAACTCGGCGAGCGCGGCGAAGGTCGCGTCGTCGATCCGCTCCGTCAGCTTGCCCTGACCGATGAGGAACGACTTGAGTCGGGCGGTGAAGTCACCGAGCTCGAGCATGCGGATGTGCTCGGCGTTGATCGCATCGGCCTTCTTCTGATCGAAACGGGCGGGATTGGAGTTCACGTCGTGCACGTCGAAGGCGGCGATCATCTGTTCGAGGGTGAACACATCCGTCTCGTGCGAGTACCCCCAACCGAGCAGTGCGAGGTAATTGAGCAGCCCCTCCGGGAGGAAACCGCGATCGCGGTGATGGAACAGATTCGACTCCGGATCGCGCTTGGAGAGTTTCTTGTTGCCCTCCCCCATCACGAACGGCAGATGCCCGAACGCCGGCACCGCGTCGGCGACACCGATCCGAATGAGCGCCTGGTACAGCGCGATCTGGCGGGGAGTCGAGGACAACAGATCTTCGCCGCGCAGGACGTGGGTGATCTTCATCAACGCGTCGTCGACCGGGTTGACCAACGTGTAGAGCGGATCGCCCGAGGCACGGGTCAGCGCGAAGTCGGGGACGGTGCCGGCCTTGATGGTCGTGGTACCGCGGACCAGATCGTCCCAGCTGATGTCGGCGTCCGGCATGCGTAGGCGCACAACAGGTTTGCGGCCCTCGGCGAGAAAGTCGGAGCGCTGTTCGGGGGTGAGGTCGCGGTCGAAGTTGTCGTAGCCGAGTTTCGGATCACGACCGGCCGCCCGGTGTCGCGCCTCAACCTCCTCGGGTGTGGAGAACGCGTGATACGCCTCGCCCGAGGCCAGCAACTTCTCGACGACCTCGGCATGGATCTCGCGTCGCTCCGACTGCCGGTAGGGCCCGTACGGCCCCCCGACCTCGGGCCCCTCATCCCAGTCGAGGCCGAGCCACCGCAACGCCTCCAGGATTGCGTCGTAGGACTCCTGACTGTCACGCGCGGCGTCGGTGTCCTCGATGCGGAACACGAAGGTGCCGTTGTCGTGCCGGGCCTGAGCGAAGTTGAACAGTGCGGTCCGCACCAGACCGACGTGCGGCGTCCCGGTCGGCGACGGACAGAAACGGACGCGCACACCCTCGTTGTTCATGTGGGCCAGCGTATCGAACGCCCGATGCCCCGATCGTCAGCGGTGACGGCCGAGGAACTCGACGAGAAGTCGATTCACCTCGGCGGGCTGCTCGAGGTAACCGAAGTGCCCGGCCTTGGCGACCTCGGCGTACTCGGCACCCGGAACCGCGTCGGCCACCTCGCGTGCGAGTTTCGGCGGCAGGGTGCGATCGTCGGCAAACCCGATCACGAGCATCGGACGCGTGATCGCTCGATACGCAGCCAGCCGGTTGGCCTCCTGGTTGTGCAACTCGAGTTGTGCACGCACGCCGGCCGTCACCGTCTGCGGCGAGAAACCGATCACGTCGAGCCAGTCACGGGCGGAACGATCGTCGTCGAGCGTGTGCGGCGACAGGTTCAGATGTGCGGTGATCGCCGCCTGATACTCCGGTGGCAGCTTGATCTTGTTGTCGTAGAGGTCGCGCTCGCCGGCCGAAATCGCTTCCTGCAGCGGCGTACCCCGACCGTAGGTGGCAACGGCGACAGCGGCTTTCACCACGTCGGGGCGTGCGAGCGCGAGCTCCTGGGTGATGCGCGCGCCGAGGGACGTTCCGACGACGAGGGCCGGCCCGCCGCCGACATGCTCGATGAGAGCTGCCGTGTCGGCGACCATGTCGTCGACGGTGAATCCCTCGGCGCATTCGGATGACGGTGCGATACCCCGGTTGTCGAAGGTCACCACCCGATAGCCCGCCTTCACCAGTGCGGGTTCCTGATTGGCCTTCCAGACCCGGCCCGGACTGCCGGTACCCATCACCATGACGACGAGCGGACCGTCGCCACTCACGTCGTAGGAGATGTCGATGCCGTTGACCCTCGCGACGGTCACGACCTCTCCCCAACCGGATTGGACAGTGTCCCCAGCCCCTCGACCGTGACCGAAACCCGTTGTCCGGCAACCATTGGGCCGATCCCTTCGGGCGTTCCGGTCAAGATCACGTCACCGGGCAGCAGCGTCATGACGCGCGAGATCCACTCCACGATCGCGCCGATGTCGTGCAGCATCAACGACGTTCGGCTGCGCTGGCGGACCTCACCGTCGAGTTCGGTGCGCAGTTCCACGTCGGACGGGTCGAAGTCGGTGTCGATCCATGGTCCGAGTGGGCAGAACGTGTCGTAGCCCTTGGCGCGGGTCCACTGCCCGTCGATCTGCTGCTGGTCGCGCGCGGTGACATCGTTGGCAACCGTGTAACCGAGGATCACGTCCTTGGCCCGTGCGGCCTTGACGTCCCTGCATGGTTGCCCGATGACCACCGCGAGTTCGCCCTCGTAGTCCACTCGTTCCGACGAGGGCGGACGCAGGATCGGGACGTCGGGACCGATGATCGAGGTGTTCGGCTTGATGAAGATCACCGGCGACGCCGGGGCCCGCCCACCCATCTCCTTGATGTGATCGGCGTAGTTCTTGCCGATGCAGATCACCTTGCTCGCCAGGATCGGTGCGAGCAGCCGTACGTCGGCGAGCTTCCACGACCGGCCGGTGAAGGTGGGTGTGCCGAACGGGTGCTCGGCGATCTCCTTGGCCACCGCATCCGGTGTCACTCCATCCGGACCGGCCCCCTCGATGGAGACGAATGCCACTCCGCCGGGACTCGCGATTCGACCTAAGCGCATGTCGATGACACTACCGCCGAGTCTCAGATGTCGAGAACCGGGTTGGAGTGGTTGCGTGGCTCGTTCTAATATGTGGGCATTGAGTTCCAAAATATGAGATTGGTGGTGAGCGACGTGACCGTGATCGACGCGGTGTCCGTGCAACGCAGGTGGTCGATGCTCGGATGTTCGCTGCTTGCCGCCCTCACCACCACCTGCGTGGTGAGCGGAGTCGCCTATCTGATTCCGGCGCTGCACGCCGACGCCGGGCTCACGCTGACCGAGGCGTCGACACTCGCCGCCATCCCGACCGTGGGGTTGATGGTCGCCATCATCGGCTGGGGCATGCTGCTCGACCGGTACGGCGAGCGACGCATCCTGACGATTTCGCTGTCGATCAGCCTGGCCGGTGCGAGTGCGGCCGCGGCGGCAGCGTTCGCCGGTGCCTCGTATCTCGTGCTCGGTGCTTGCCTGCTCATCGGCGGCGTCGGATCGGGTGCGGCCAACGGTGCGAGCGGTCGGATCGTTGTCGGGTGGTTCCCCGCCGACCAGCGTGGCACCGCGATGGGTATTCGCCAGATGGCCCAGCCGCTGGGCATCGCAGTATGTGCACTCACCATGCCGGCGACGGCGGCGGCGCACGGAATCGGTGCAGCACTTGCCATTCCGGCCGTCGTGACCGCGGCGGGACTTATCGCGGTACTGATCGGCGTCGTCGATCCGCCGCGGAACCCGACCCGCGTCGTGGACTCGCACGCACCAGCTCCGAAGCGAAATCCCTACCGGAAGAGCAGTTTCCTGGCCCGCGTACACACCGTCAGCGTTCTGCTGGTGGTACCGCAGTCGATGCTGTGGACCTTTGTGCCGACCTGGCTGATCGTCGCGCATCATTGGGCGCCGACGACGGCCGGTGTCTTGATCACCGTGACCCAGGTGATCGGTGCGCTCGGTCGGATCGTCGCCGGCCGGTGGTCGGACGCCTGGGCGTCCCGGATGCGCCCGGTCCGGCTCATCGCGATCGGCGCGGCCGCCGCGATGGCTGCGCTGGCCTTCGCCGACTGGATCGACAGCCCATGGGCGCCCGCCCTGATGGCGGTGGCCACGGTGATATCGGTCGCCGACAACGGACTCGCGTTCACCGCCATCGCGGAGTACGCGGGACCCGAATGGAGCGGTCGGGGTCTGGCCGTGCAGAACACGGGTCAGTATCTGGCGACGGCGGTGACCACACCGGTGTTCGGCGCATTGATCGCGGCCGTGGGCTTTCCGCTGACCTTCGCGATCACCGCGCTGACGCCATTACTGGCCGCTCCCCTGGTACCCGACGATCCGCCGGTCGTCGAAGAGCCGGTGGCATAGGCCGCCTCGACACACTCTGTGTCCACATGAGAACCTGCGTGCTCCAGCACACAGGTTCTCCTGCAGCACGCAGGGATGTTGTCTACAGCGACTCAGGCGAGCCGTTCGCGAATCCGCTTGCCGACCTCGCTGGTGCTCAGGACCGCACCGCCGCGATCGGCGAGGTCGTCGGCGACCGCCTTCTCGACGCGCTTGGCCGCATCGGCCTCACCGAGATGCTCGAGCAGCAGGGCGACCGAGAGGATCGCGGCCGTCGGATCGGCCTTGCCCTGTCCGGCGATGTCGGGGGCACTGCCGTGGACGGGCTCGAACATCGACGGGTTGGTTCGGGTTGCGTCGATGTTGCCGGACGCGGCGAGACCGATTCCACCACTCACCGCGGCCGCGATGTCGGTGATGATGTCGCCGAACAGGTTGTCGGTGACGATGACGTCGAATCGGCCCGGATCGGTCACCAGGTAGATGGTGGCGGCGTCGACGTGGCAGTAGTCGGTGGTCACATCGGGGAACTCGGCCCCGATCTCCTCGACCGCGCGCGCCCACAGCGACCCGGCAAAGGTGAGCACGTTGGTCTTGTGCACCAACGTCAGATGCTTGCGCCGCTGCTGAGCCCGGCCGAAGGCATTACGGACGACGCGTTCGACGCCGTAGCGCGTGTTGACGCTGACCTCGGTGGCCACCTCGTGCGGGGTTCCGGTCCGAATGGCCCCGCCATTGCCCGTGTACGGCCCTTCGGTGCCCTCGCGGACCACCACGAAGTCGATGTCGGGGTCGCCTGCGAGCGGCGTGGACACACCCGGGAACCGTCGCGACGGGCGCAGGTTCACGTGATGGTCGAGCGCGAAGCGCATCGTCAGCAGCAGGCCGCGCTCAAGGACACCCGACGGCACCGACGGGTCGCCGATCGCGCCGAGCAGGATGGCGTCGTGCTCACGCAGCGACTCGAGGTCAGCGTCAGTGAGCAGTTCGCCGTTGCGGTGGTAGCGGCGGGCACCGAGATCGAACTCGGTGGTGTCGACGTCGGGAACCACCGTCCGCAGCACGTCGAGTGCTTCGCCGATGACCTCCGGCCCGATGCCGTCGCCGGCGATGACGGCAAGTTTCATGACAGATCCACCTGTTCGATGAGAGTTGCGCCGACCGCATCGGAGATCGCGGAGACGAGGTCGTCGGCGATCTTGTCACCAACGCGGAGCATCATCGTCGCGCCCGGTCCCTCGGCGTCCTGGGACAGGCCGGCAGCGAGGATGTCGATACCGGCGTTGCCGAGCAGCGTGCCGATCTTGCCCAGCGAACCAGGCTGGTCGGCGTAGCTGACCAGCAGGTTGTGGCCCTCGGCACGCAGGTCGAAGTTGCGGCCGTTGATGTTGACGATCTTCTCCACCAGCTGCGGCTCGGTGAGCGAGCCGGCGACATTGAGCACCGAACCGTCGGCGAAGACGGCCTTCACATCGACGACGCTGCGGTGGTTGGGGCTTTCGGTGGCTGTGGTCACCTCGGAGGTGACACCACGCTCGGTGGCCACTGCGGGCGCGTTGACGAAGGTGACAGGCTCCTCGAGGACCGCCGAAAACAGTCCGCGCAGCGCCGAGAGACCGAGGACCTCGACGTTGCTCGACGCGAGTTCACCGCGCACGTCGACGACGATCGAGGTCGGCGGCTCCGGGCTGATCGCGCCGATGACGACGCCGAGCTTGCGGGCCATCTCGAGCCACGGCGCGACCTCTTCGTCGACCGCCCCACCCGTGATGTTGACCGCATCCGGCACAAAGTGGCCGGCCAGGGCAAGTCGGACGCTCTTGGCGACGTCGGTACCGGCTCGATCCTGCGCCTCGCTGGTGGAAGCGCCGAGGTGAGGTGTGACCACCACCTGCGGCAGTTCGAACAGAGGCGAATCGGTGCACGGCTCGGTCGCGTAGACGTCGAGACCCGCGCCCCGGACCTGTCCGGCGGTGATCGCGTCGGCGAGCGCCTGCTCGTCGATCAGCCCGCCACGCGCGGCGTTGACGATGACCACGCCCTTCTTGGTGCGGGCCAACTGCTCGGCGCCGATGAGACCCAGCGTCTCCGGCGTCTTGGGAAGGTGCACGGTGATGAAGTCGGCACGCTCGAGCAGCTCGTCGAGCGTGACCAGCTCGATGCCGAGCTGTGCGGCGCGGGCCGGCGACACATACGGGTCATAGGCGATGACATGGGTCTCGAAGGCCGCCAGACGCGCTGCTACGAGCTGGCCGATACGACCGAGCCCGACCACGCCGACCGTCTTGTCGAAGATCTCGACACCGTTGAAGGACGAGCGCTTCCAGGTGTGGTCACGCAGCGTCGCATCGGCCGCCGGGATCTGGCGGGCCGCCGACATCAGCAAGGCGATGGCGTGTTCGGCGGCGGTGTGGATGTTGGAGGTGGGCGCGTTGACCACCATCACGCCACGCGATGTCGCGGCCGGCACATCGACGTTGTCCAGGCCGACGCCGGCACGGGCGATGATCTTGAGCTTCTTGCCCGCCTCGAGCACATCGGCGTCGACGGTCGTCGCCGACCGGACGAGCAGGGCGTCGGCGTCGACGACGGCGTCGAGCAGCTTCGGACGATCCGGACCGTCGACCCACCGCACTTCGACTCCGTCGCCGAGCGCCTCCACCGTGGAGGGCGCCAACTTGTCGGCGATCAGGACAATCGGACGGCCAGCAGAGCTCACTTTATGTTTCTCCATGTCGGACGTGGGATCAGGTTCGCGACGATCTCGCGCGGTCACGCGCAGAGCAAAGTCTCCGACCACACAGCTTAGAGGTGTGCTAGGGGCCACAGAACAGGCGGTCCACCCCTTGCCTGGAGGAAGGCTGTGGACGCGGCTGGAATGTGACGGCTATTACGGATAGGTTGCAATGCAACCGCGGGACGATTCCGCGGCGGGCGCAGCGGCGCGCACGCCCGGTACCGTGTGCACAGACGCCTGCCGCGCTCTGACGGCAGGCGTTTCGACGCCTACTAACGATGGAGTGTGGATGATTAGGAAGCTGACAGCACTGCTGGCTGTTCTGGCTGCGACAGTGCTGGCCGGCTGGGGGGCGGGTTCTGCAATCGCCGCACCGGCAAAGGCGTACGTCGGCGGTGGCTCGGGAATTCTCGTCCTCAAGGGCGGCAACTCCGCGGCGGCCTGCACGCTCACCACGATCGGAAAGTCGAAGACCGGCAAGCTGATCGGCATCACCGCGGGTCACTGCGGTACGCCCGGCCAGAAGGTCTACTCCGAGACCTATCAGGACCGCGGCCAGATCGGCACCATCACCTACTCCAAGCCCGACCTGGACATGGCGATCATCGAGTTCAACCCCGCCAAGGTCGTGCCGCTGCGCACCGTGCGCAGCGTGACCATCCGCAGCGTCGACACGCGGCCGATCGGTTTCCCGACCATCGCCTGCAAGGAGGGCCGGACCACCGGGTCCACCTGCGGTATCGCCTGGTTCTCCGACGGAGACGTTCACCTGTCGCAGATGTGTGTGATCGAAGGTGACTCGGGCAGCCCGGTGGTCGTCGGTGATCGCCTCGTCGGCATGGTCAACGCGTACTACTTCGTCGGCTGCGTCGGACCGGAGACCGGCACCAACATCGGCCCGATCCTCAAGCGGGTCAACTCGTTGCCCGCCTACCAGGGCTTCCGCCCGATCTGATCGCGGCTCTCCCGCGCAAACAAAAAAGTTGCCCTTTGACTCGCGAGTCAAAGGGCAACTTTTTTGTTTCGATCAGGCGGTCTCGGTGATGGGGCGATCGACCCAGCTCATCAGGTCGCGCAGCTTCTTGCCGGTGACCTCGATGGGGTGCTCGGCGTTCTGCTTGCGCAGGCCCTCGAGTTCCTTGTTGCCGCCTTCGACGTTGGCGACGAGGCGCTTGACGAAGGTGCCGTCCTGGATGTCGCGCAGGATGCCGCGCATGCGCTCCTTGGTGTCGGCGTCGATGACCCGCGGGCCCGACAGGTAGCCGCCGAACTCCGCGGTGTCACTCACCGAGTAGTTCATGCGCGCGATGCCGCCCTCGTACATGAGGTCGACGATCAGCTTGAGCTCGTGGAGCACCTCGAAGTAGGCCATCTCCGGGGCGTACCCGGCCTCGACCATGACCTCGAAGCCGTTCTTGACCAGTTCCTCGGTGCCACCGCAGAGCACGGCCTGCTCGCCGAAGAGGTCGGTCTCGGTCTCTTCTTTGAACGTGGTCTTGATGATTCCGGCACGGCCACCGCCGATGGCACTGGCGTAGGACAGCGCGAGCGCCTGGCCCTCGCCCTTGGGGTCTTGGTCGACCGCAATGAGGCACGGGACGCCCTTGCCGTCGACGAACTGACGGCGCACGAGGTGTCCGGGCCCCTTCGGGGCGACCATCGCGACGGTGATGTTGTCCGCCGGCTGGATCAGGTCGAAGTGGATGTTGAGGCCGTGCCCGAAGAAGATGGCGTCGCCGTCCTTCAGGTTGGGCTCGATGTCCTCGGTGAAGATCTTGGCCTGGCTGGTGTCCGGCGCGAGGATCATGATGACGTCTGCCCACGCCGCCGCCTCGGATGCGCTGAGGACCTTGAGCCCCTGCTCCTCGGCCTTCTCGCGCGACTTGCTGCCCTCGCGCAGGCCGATGACGACATCGACACCCGAGTCACGCAGCGACAGCGAATGCGCATGCCCCTGGCTGCCGTAGCCGATGACCGCGACCTTGCGACCCTGGATGATCGACAGATCGGCGTCGTCGTCGTAGAACAGTTCGATCGCCACAGTTGATTCCCTTCATATGTGGTGTCCCCGGAGACTCGTTGTCACCCAACGGGACTGTCTAAAATTCTGTGCAGTCGGTCAGCGGTGTGCCGACATACTCTTGGGTCCCCGACCCAGCGCGACCGCTCCCGATTGTGCGATCTCGCGGATTCCGTACGGATCCAGCATCCGCAGCAGTGCCTCGAGTTTCTCCGCGGTGCCGGTCGCCTCGATGGTGAGGGACTCGGGTGACACGTCGATCACCTTGGCGCGGAACAGGTTCACCACCTCGATGACCTCGGTGCGCACGGTCGCGTCCGACCGCACCTTGACCATCATCAGCTCACGCGACACCGACGCAGCCGGATCCTGCTCGACGATCTTGATGACGTTGATCAGCTTGTTGAGCTGCTTGGTCACCTGTTCGAGCGGGAAGTCCTCGACGCTGACCATGATGGTCATCCGCGAGATGCCCTTGAGTTCGGTGGGCCCGACGGCCAGGGACTCGATGTTGAACCCTCGCCGGGAGAACAGCGCCGACACGCGGGCCAGCACGCCTGGCCGGTCTTCGACCAGCACGCTCAGGGTGTGGGTGGTGCTCACTGCTCGTCCTTCTGGTTGGGAGCCGCCGCATCGGACTTCTCCATGGTTTCGTGGATGTCGACCGGGTCCGACGCGGATTCGTCGTCGTCGAACAGCGGCCGGATGTCGCGGGCAGCCATGATCTCGTCGTTGCCGGTGCCGGCGGCGACCATCGGCCACACCTGGGCGTCCTTGCCGACGATGAAGTCGATCACCACCGGGCGGTCGTTGATCTCGCGGGCCTTGGCGATGACCTCGTCGACGTCGGACTCACGTTCGACGCGGAATGACGCGCAGCCCAACGCTTCCGACAGCTTCACGAAGTCCGGGATCATCCGGGAGTGCGTGGCGAGGTCGGTGTTGGAGTAGCGCTCCTCGTAGAACAGGGTCTGCCACTGCCGGACCATGCCCAGGTTTCCGTTGTTGATCACGGCGACCTTGATGGGGATGCCCTCGATCGCACACGTCGCGAGTTCCTGATTGGTCATCTGGAAGCACCCGTCGCCGTCGATCGCCCAGACCTCGGCGTCGGGGTCGGCCATCTTGGCGCCCATCGCCGCCGGGACGGCGTAGCCCATGGTGCCCAGGCCACCCGAGTTCAGCCAGCTGCGCGGCTTCTCGTAGGAGATGAACTGCGCGGCCCACATCTGATGCTGACCGACGCCGGCGCAGTACACCGCGTCGGGCCCGGCGATCTTCCCGATCTGGGAGATCACGAACTCCGGCGACATCGAACCGTCGGTCTGACGGTCGTAGCTCAGCGGATAGGTACGACGGATGTTGTCGAGGTAGCGCCACCAGGTGGAGATGTCCGCACCCTCGCCGCTGGTCGCCCGCTCGTTGCGCAGGGTCTCGGTCAGCTCGGTGATGACGGCCTTGCAGTCGCCGACGATCGGCACGTCGGCGTGCCGGTTCTTGCCGATCTCCGCGGGGTCGATGTCGGCATGGATGACCTTGGCGTTGGGTGCGAACGACGCCAACTGGCCGGTCACGCGGTCGTCGAATCGGGCACCCAGGGTGATGAGCAGGTCGCTGCGCTGCAAGGCGGCAACCGCGGCGACGGTGCCGTGCATGCCGGGCATGCCGAGGTGCTGCTGATGGCTGTCGGGGAAGGCACCGCGCGCCATCAGCGTCGTCACCACCGGGATGCCGGTGAACTCGGCGAGTTCCAGCAGTTCGGCCGAAGCGTTGGCCTTGATCACGCCGCCACCGACGTAGAGCACCGGCGAGGAGGCCGCGTTGATGAGGCGAGCGGCCTCACGAACCTGCTTGCCGTGCGGCTTGGTGACCGGCCGATAGCCCGGCAGATCGATCTGCGGCGGCCACGAGAAGGTGGTCTGCGCCTGCAGGATGTCCTTGGGGATGTCGACCAGAACCGCACCCGGGCGGCCGCTTTCGGCGATGTGGAACGCCTCGGCGATGACCTGCGGGATGTCGGCGGCATTGCTCACCAGGAAGTTGTGCTTGGTGACCGGCATCGTGATACCGGAGATGTCGGCCTCCTGGAAGGCGTCGGTGCCGATCAGCGCGCGTCCGACCTGACCGGTGATCGCGACCACCGGGACCGAGTCCATCTGGGCGTCGGCCAGCGGTGTCACCAGGTTGGTGGCACCGGGACCGGACGTGGCCATCATGACCCCGGCGCGTCCGGCAACCTGCGCGTAGCCGGTCGCAGCGTGACCGGCACCCTGCTCGTGGCGCACCAGGACGTGGCGGACCTTCTTGGAATCCAGCAGCGGGTCGTAGACGGGGAGCACGGCTCCACCGGGAATGCCGAAGACGATCTCGACGCCGAGTTCTTCGAGCGAGCGCACCACCGACTGCGCACCGCTGACCCGCTCGGGGGCGACGGTGTGCTGCCCTACCGCACGCAGATTTCCTCCCGCGGGCGACTGTTGCCGGGCTCCTGCATTGCGATCCGGCTCACTGCGGCCGGCGTCGGTGCGTGCTGTTGGTGCGCTCACTGCACGATCCTCATCTGGTTGTCGATCTTCATTTGCTGGTGACAAGAAAAAACCCCCGACAGCTTCGCTGTTCGAGGGTGGCGCGTCGATGCTGAGTGGGGTCTCGTCTGTGACCGGTCAGGCGACGCGCCAGCCGATTACTACTACGAGAGTCCCGTTCTTCATCACGCATTCACGGTATGACCGCGTGTAGTCGTGAGTCAAACTCCGGACCGTTGCGTCTCATATCGTGAGAACACACAGGTGGGGCCGCACCTGCCGGGATGGCACACAGCGCGGGTTGGCACAATGAAGGCGTGCCGACAGATTCACCGACCGATCCGGAGACCACCTCGCCCGCCGATTCTGACGCATCGGGGAGCGCCGAGGATCGCGTCGAATTGCCCGCAGTGTTTCGCCTGAACCGGGTCGCCTACTTCACGGTTCCCATGGTGGCGATCGTGTGCATCATCCTGGCCGGCACCTCCCTGGTCTGGCTCGGCTGGACGCTCGCCATCCCGGTCGTCCTTGCGGTGTGGATCCACCGGTTGCGCACCGTCGTCACCGAGGACGGGTTGACCGCGGTCGGTACCTTCGGCAGCGCAGCGGTCGCCTGGACCGATATCGCGGGCCTGCAATTCCCCCGGTGGAGCGCCGTGCGCGCGGTGACCTCCGACGGCGAGCGGGTGCGCCTTCCCGCGGTGGGATTCCACGATCTGCCCCGCCTGTCGGCAGCGAGCCGTGGCCGAATCCCGGACCCGTTCGCAGCGGCCGACGAAGCCGACAGCTGAGCCTTTTTTGAAGCCCCTAGCGGCAGCGGAGTACGCTGACCTGTAGCAACGCAGCAAGACTCGGCCACAACGCCACCTCGCCGCATTCACCACAACCGGGTCGGGCATGAAATAACACCGTCGGCTTTCGACGTTGTGGTGGCATCCGGTGTCATCGGCATCGGGTCGAATCACCAGCCAACTGCACCACCGCACGCCGATCAGATCGAGGAACCATGCCTGCCCTGAGATCACGCACCACCACCGTCGGCCGCGAAGCTGCCGGAGCGCGATCGCTCTGGCGAGCAGCCGGACTGACCGACGACGACTTCGGCAAGCCGATCGTCGCCATCGCGAACTCGTACACCCAGTTCGTGCCCGGCCACGTCCATCTCAAGGACGTCGGCGAGATCGTCGCCGACGCGGTGAAGGCGGCCGGTGGAGTGCCACGTGAATTCCACACCATCGCCGTCGACGACGGCATCGCCATGGGACACGGCGGGATGCTGTACTCGCTGCCGAGTCGCGAGATCATCGCCGACTCGGTGGAGTACATGGTCAACGCCCACACGGCGGACGCACTGGTCTGTATCTCCAACTGCGACAAGATCACTCCCGGAATGCTCAATGCCGCGATGCGGCTGAACATCCCCACCGTCTTCGTCTCCGGCGGCCCTATGGAGGCCGGCAAGGCGGTGGTGGTCGGGGACGTCGCCCACCCGTCGTCGGACCTCATCACCACCATTTCCGCGTCGGCCAACAGCGCCGTCGACGAGGAAGGGCTGTCCGAGGTCGAACGTTCCGCCTGCCCCACCTGCGGTTCGTGTTCGGGCATGTTCACCGCCAACTCGATGAACTGCCTGACCGAGGCACTGGGACTTGCGTTGCCCGGCAACGGTTCCACGCTGGCCACCCACGAAGCACGCCACGCACTCTTCGAGCGTGCGGGCCGCGTCGTGGTCGAGGCCGCGACACGCTGGTACCGCGACGACGATGCGTCGGTTCTGCCACGAAACATCGCGTCGGCCACCGCATTCCGCAACGCCATGGCACTCGACGTGGCGATGGGCGGCTCGACCAACACCGTCCTGCACATCCTTGCGGCAGCACAGGAGGGCGAGGTCGAGGACTTCGATCTCGCCGTCATCGACGAGATCAGCCGCAACGTGCCGTGCCTGTCCAAGGTGTCGCCCAACTCCGACTACCACATGGAAGACGTCCACCGGGCCGGTGGCATCCCGGCGATCCTGGGTGAATTGCGACGCGCCGGTCTCATCGACGACACCGCGTCGACCGTCCATTCGCCGACGATCGGGGACTTCCTCGACGACTGGGACATCCGCGGTGGCAAGGCCATCGACGCGGCGGTCGAGCTGTTCCATGCTGCTCCCGGCGGCGTGCGCACGACGACGCCGTTCTCCACCGCCAACCGATGGAGTTCGCTGGACACCGACGCCGCGGGCGGCTGCATCCGCGACCTCGAGCACGCGTACACCGTCGAAGGCGGCCTGTGCGTGCTGCGCGGCAACCTCGCCCCCGACGGCGCGGTCCTCAAGACTGCCGGCATCGACGAGGACCTGTGGCACTTCGAGGGCCCGGCCCGCGTGGTGGAGAGCCAGGAAGAAGCCGTCCAGGTCATCCTGTCCAAGAAGATCCAGGCCGGCGAGGTGCTGGTGGTCCGCTACGAGGGACCGTCCGGCGGTCCCGGCATGCAGGAGATGCTGCACCCGACCGCGTTCATGAAGGGCACCGGCATGGGCAAGAAGTGTGCCCTGATCACCGACGGCCGCTTCTCCGGCGGATCGTCGGGCCTGTCGGTGGGGCATATGTCCCCCGAGGCCGCATCCGGCGGCGCGATCGGACTCGTCGAAGACGGTGACCCGATCCTCATCGACGTCAAGACGCGGACGCTGGAAGTTCAGGTGCCCGACGACGTGCTCGCCGAGCGGCGGGCCAAGATGGAAGCCTCCGAGCACCCGTGGCAGCCGGTGGACCGCCAGCGCACGGTCACCACAGCGCTACGCGCCTACGCGAAGCTGGCGACCTCCGCGGACCGCGGTGCGGTTCGCCAGGTCGACTGAGCCGGCGAATACCGCGCCTGAGGCGAGCCGAGAGCCATCCCCTGCTCAGGAAGAGCCATCCCCCGATCCCTGAGGTGCGAGCTTGCGAGCCTCGAAGGGCTGCTGAGACGACAACGCGAATCTCACCAGCCGGGATTCCCGGCCTCAGCCGCCAGGGTTACCCGGTGACGACAGCGGGTTGGTGCCGTTGCACAAGATCCAGATGAGCGCTGCCGCACCGATTCCCACAATGAGCCACAGGAACGATCCGATGAACGGTCGTCTGGCCCATCCGTAGGGAAAGTCCAGTGAGTACAGGCCTGGGCCTGTGAGGATGATGACCGCGGCCGCCACGGCCAGGATGAGCTCGTACTCGACGCCGCCGACGGCAGCGAAGAACGAGAAGCCTCCGGCCAAGGTGGTCTTGTAGGCGGCGGCGATCAGCATGGTGCCCAGGATCGCCGACGCACCCACCGGTGTGAGCAGCCCCAAGATCACCATCGCCCCACCGAGCGTCTCCGACAGCGCACCGAGGATGGCCAGCGGTTTCGCGAAGTCGGGATTGAACCCGATGCTGCTGTTGGCCGAGTTGACGAGCATGTCCTCGAACCCGCTCAGTCCCGGACCGCTCCACCAGCCGAAGAGCTTCTGCAGTCCGTGCGCGAGCGCGACCGCGCCAACCGCAACCCGCAGCAACAGCAGCCCGAGGTCGAGGGTGCCGCGACGGGCTTTCGCCTTGGCTTCGTCGAGATCGTCGGCCGTCGCGTCGGACGCAGGTGGCTCGTCGTCGGATTCCGACACCAGCGGCCGGGTCTCGTTCGCCGTCGCCTCGGCGTCGGCGGCGGGACGACGCGCCGCGAAAGCCTCCGTCGGACTGGTGTCGGGCTCGGGAGTCGAGTCGGGCGTGCGACGCCGAACCCCTACCGGATCGGTGATTCGCGACGCGTTTCGGTCGGGCCCGCCCGGTTCGTCGCCGGCGGTGACTCGTGTCGGTTCGGCACGCGCAGGCGCGGCGTCGGGACGCGCCACGACCGGTGGCCGTTCGATGACCGCCGTCTGCTCGTCCGGGACGCCGCGATCGACCGGCAGCGGATCGGTCTGTGGCGAACCGGTCTGTGGCGAACCGGTCTGTGGCGAACCGGTCTGTGGCGAACCGGTCTGCGGCGAACCGGTCTGTGGCGAACCGGTCTGAGGCGAACCGGTCTGCGGCGCGGTATTCGGAGCACTGGGCGTCGGGCGCGTTTCCACGTCGCCAGGGTCGAGGTCATCCAAGTCGTCGACCCGCGACACCTGCGCGGGTGACCGTCTCGCATGCCGCTCGTAGAAGTCGTCGCGGTTCGGTGGTGGTGCGACACGGCCCGGTTGCGGTGTCCTGGGAAGGTCGATCTGGCCCGTCGGCTCGTCGTACGGACTGGTCGGACCGTTTGTCGACTTGTCACGTTCGCTCACCATTCCGACTCTAAGGGGTTGGCGTCGCCGTGGTCGCCAGGCGCAGCCGGGTGAGTCGGACCAGCCGATCTCCGGTCCACCGCATCGGCACCACTACTGTGGACGGCATGCGTAAGGGGCGGCGGACGAGTCGGCACCGGCGGGGGTACGTCGGCGCGCCGGTCGGTCGATGGCGAGCGGTGGTGACCGGTCTTGTGGCGGTGACGATCGCGGTGAGTGGCTGCGCCGACTTCAGCGCCCAGGATCAGCAGAAGGCGGCGGGTCCGTTCAGTTCGAACAACCCGAATCCCCCACCTCCGACGCAGACGCCACCGCCGTCGCCACAACCTCAGCAACCGCCGACCGGTCCATGTATCGATCCCGATCCGTCGGTGATCGCGACGTGCCTGGAATCCACCGGCGGGATCGCGCCGGGCGACGAGAGCGGCCAGTCGGCGGTGATCGCCGAGCGCACCACCGGCAAGATCATCGCGCAGCAGAAGTACGGACCGCATCGTGAGTTGGGTTCGGTGCCGGTCGACGCATCGGGCGACGGCGGGCTGATCGACTTCGCGTTCTCACCCACCTACTCGCAGGACCGGCTGATCTACGCGTTCATCACCACGCCCTCGGACAACCGGATCGTCCGACTCGCCCCGGGCGACGTGGCCAAGCCGATCCTGGTCGGCATCCCGAAGGGCGCGACGGGCAACATGGGCTCGATGTACTTCCGGTCGCCCAACGAGTTGGTCGTCGCGACCGGTAACGCGGGAAGTCCGGCGTCGGCGAGCAATCCGTCGTCGCTGGCGGGCAAGATCCTGCTCGTCACCTCGCTCAGTTCAGGCGCCAACCCGCCGCCGAAGATCCTGGCCTCGGGATTCGGGTCGTCGGTCGCCCTCTGTCCGAACCCGGCTACCGGCGCGCTCTATGCCGCCGACCAGACCGCCACCGAGGATCGCCTGCAAGCCATCGAGGATTCCGGGCCCAAGGTGTTGTGGACGTGGACGGACAAGCCGAAGATCGCCGGATGTGCGGCCGCGGCCGGCAGCATCTACGTGTCGACCACCCGCACCCAGCGCATCGAGGCCGTCAACGAACCCACCCGGGAACGACCGACCATCACGGCGCCGGTGGTGGTCCTCGAACGCCGTTATGGCGCACTCGGCCGCATGGCCGCACTTCCGAACGGCCTGATCCAGTTCGCGACGGTCAACAAGGAGAACGGCCGGCCCGTGCCGACCGACGACCGGGTGGCCGTCATCCAGGGCGGCGCGGGAGCCGACAACCGCACGTGACTCCTGGCCACGTCCCGCGTCAAGCCGCGAGAACTCGAGTTGAGTTGGAGAACGCGAGTGCTGCAGCACTCGCGTTCTCCAACTCGGCACCTGTTCTCGCGCTCGGCGGGCGGGGGTTGCCTAGCTGCAGGCGGCGAGCACAAGCTCCTTGACGCGGGCGGGATCGGCTTGTCCCCGAGTCGCTTTCATGACGTCGCCGACGATCTTGCCGGCCGCCGCAACCTTGCCGCCGCGGATCTTCTCGGCGATGTCGGGATTGGCGGCCAGCGCGTCGTCGACCGCCTTCTGCAGCGCCGAGTCGTCGCGCACGACCTCGAGTCCGCGGTCGGCGACGATCTGCGCCGGTTCGCCCTCGCCGTCGAGCACGGCGGTCGCGACCTGCTGGGCCAGCTTGGTGGTGAGCTTGCCGTCGTCGACCAGGCCGATGATCTCGGCGACCTGGGCCGGGGTGATGGCCAGATCGGCGAGTTCCGTCTCACGCGCATTGGCCTGCTGCGCAAGGAAAGACACCCACCAGCCGCGGGCGGCCTCGGGAGCCGCGCCCGCGTCGACGGTGGCGATGATCAGATCCACCGCGCCGACGTTGACGAGGTCACGCATGACCTCGTCGGACACTCCCCACTCCTGCTGGATGCGGGCCCGACGCAGCCACGGCAGTTCCGGCAGCGTGGTGGCCAGCTCGGCGATCCACGCCGAATCCGGTTGCACCGGAGGAAGATCGGGCTCCGGGAAGTAGCGGTAGTCCTCGGCCGTCTCCTTGCGCCGACCCGGTGACGTGGTGCCGTCGGTCTCGTGGAAGTGCCGGGTCTCCTGGATCACCTCACCACCGGCGAGCAGCACCGCGGCCTGGCGACGCATCTCGTAACGCACCGCGATCTCCACACTCTTGAGGGAGTTCACGTTCTTGGTTTCGGTGCGGGTACCGAATTCCGTTGCGTCCTTGCGCATCAGCGAGACGTTGGCGTCGCAGCGCAACGAGCCCTGATCCATGCGGACATCCGAGACGTCGAGCGCCTTGAGCAGGTCGCGCAGCGCGGTGACGTAGGCCCGTGCCACCTCGGGTGCGCGTTCGCCGGCACCCTCGATGGGTCGGGTCACGATCTCCACCAACGGAACACCCGCGCGGTTGTAGTCGAGCAGCGAATGACTCGCTCCGTGGATACGCCCGGTCGACCCACCGATGTGCAGCGACTTGCCGGTGTCCTCTTCCATGTGCGCACGTTCGATCTCCACGCGCCATTCGGTGCCGTCGGGCAGAACGACGTCGAGGTACCCGTCGTAGGCGATCGGCTCGTCGTACTGCGAGATCTGGTAGTTCTTCGGCTGATCGGGATAGAAGTAGTTCTTCCGCGCGAATACACTCGACGGCCGGATCGAACAGTTCAATGCGAGCCCGATCCGGATGGCGGATTCGATGGCCTTCGCATTGGCCACCGGCAGCGACCCGGGCAGTCCGATGCACACCGGGCACACCTGGGTGTTCGGCTCAGCGCCGAAGGCCGTCGGGCACCCGCAGAACATCTTGGTGGCGGTACCCAGTTCGACGTGCACCTCGAGGCCCATCACGGGGTCGAACTCCGCGATGACCTCGTCGTAGTCCAGCAATTCGGCGGCGGCGGCAGTCATGGCTGACAGTTTATGCGGCGAATTCCCGGGTGGATGTTCAGGGTGATCACCGATGCGCCCCGAAGGCCTCCCTTCGTAGCGTCGGAGATGACGTACAAGCCACCGAACCAGGAGACCCGACCATGACCAGCACAATCGCGCCCGTCAACACTGCGCCCACTTCTGCGCCCGAGCGGCGCCTCACCCGTTCACGTACGGACGCGTGGTTCGGCGGGGTGTGCGGCGGCATCGCAGCACGATGGGACCTCGACCCCACACTCGTGCGCGCGCTCTTCGTCGTATCGATCCTGCTCCCGGGACCTCAGGTGCTGGTGTATTTGGCCCTGTGGCTCGTCATCCCGCGCGAACCCGTACGAACCAGCCCGGAGACGACAGTGATCGACGCGCCTACACCAGACGGATCCTTCAGCAGCTGACCCTCATCCGAAGATGACGCGGATCTCCTGGTATTGGTCCTGCGGGACCCGCTTCAGTTCGCCGAGCGCCTCGTCGAAGGTGATGCGCACGATGTCGGTGCCGCGCAGTGCGACCATCTGCCCCCAGCCGCCCTCCGCCACGAGATCGGCCACACCCATCCCCATGCGGGTGGCGAGGACACGGTCGAAAGCGGTTGGGACACCGCCGCGCTGGATGTGGCCGAGCACCGTGGCACGGGTCTCGATACCGGTGCGCTCCTCGATCAGCGGCGCGAGCACCTCGGCGATCCCGCCCAGCCGCGGCCGATTGAATCCGTCGAGACCCTTGACCGAGTACTCCTCTTTCATGTCCGGGAGTTTGAAACCCTCCGCAACCACGACCATCGGCGCACGACCGCGGTTCTTGACGCTGGTGACCCAGGCGCAGATCTGATTGAGGCTCTCCCCTTGCTCAGGGATGAGAATCGCATGCGCACCACCGGCGATCCCGGAATGCAGAGCGATCCAGCCCGCGTGGCGGCCCATGACCTCGAGCACCATGCAACGCTTGTGTGAATTGCCCGTGGTGCGCAACCGGTCGATCGCCTCGGTCGCGATCTCCACCGCCGTGTTGAAACCGAAGGTGTAGTCGGTGGCGTCGATGTCGTTGTCGATGGTCTTGGGCACGCCGACGATGTTGATGCCGTCTGCATAGAGCCGCTTGGCGGCCGACGCGGTGCCCTCGCCGCCGATCGCGATCACACCGTCGATGCCGAGGTTCTTGAGCACCTTCTTGATGTTGTCCGGACCGCCGTCGGGCTCCGAATACGGGCCGAAACGGCTGGTGCCGAGGATGGTGCCGCCCTGGTTGGAGAGACCGCGCACATGCGAACGGTCCAGCTCGATGATGTCGCCGTAGACCAGGCCGTACCAACCGTCCTTGAATCCCACGAACTCGTGGCCATAGACAGTCTCGCCCTTGAGCACTGCTCCGCGGATGACCGCGTTCAGACCGGGGCAATCGCCCCCGGACGTGAGAATGCCAAACCTCTTGGCCATTGTGGTGAGACCCTCCTGCCGACCGGATGGAACACACCCAATCTAGGGCATCTGTCTCGATCCGGCCCGACGTTGCGGCCTCCACCACACCCGCGTGAACGGCGGTTATCCGGCCGGCGACGGGCGTCAGCCGATCGGACCCCGCGCGGCCTCGTAGGAGGCGCCAATCCGATAAAGCCGATCGTCGGCGAGTGCGGGCGCCATGATCTGCAGGCCCACGGGCAGACCGTCGTCGGCGCTGAGTCCCGACGGCACCGACATGGCACCGATCCCGGCCAGGTTGACCGGCAGCGTGCACAGGTCGAACAGATACATCGCCAGCGGGTCGTCGACCTTCTCCCCCAACGGAAATGCGGTGGTCGGGGTGGTCGGCGACACCAGCACGTCGACCTTCTCGAACGCCGACGCGAAGTCGCGGGAGATCAGCGTGCGCACCTTCTGCGCCTGCCCGTAATAGGCGTCGTAGTAGCCCGACGACAACGCGTAGGTCCCGATCATGATGCGACGCTTGACCTCTGGACCAAATCCCTGGTCCCGGGTCATCGCCATGACCTCTTCGGCACTGTGTGACCCGTCGTCGCCGACGCGCAGTCCGTAACGCATCGCATCGAAACGCGCGAGGTTCGACGACACCTCCGACGGGAGGATCAGATAGTAGGCGCCGAGCGCATAGGTGAAGTGCGGGCAGCTGACCTCGACCACCTCGGCCCCGCGCTCGGTGAGCAGCGACACCGCAGCGCGGAACGACTCGAGGACGCCGGGCTGATAGCCCTCGCCCTGCAGTTCGGTGACCACGCCGATGCGGACGCCCGAGAGGTCCTGTTCGGCACCGGCCTTCGCCGCGGCGATCACATCGGGCACCGGAACATCGATCGACGTCGAATCGCGGGCATCGTGTCCGGCGATCACCGAGTGCAGCAGAGCGGTGTCGAGGACGGTCCGACCACATGGTCCGCCCTGATCCAACGACGACGCGCATGCGACCAGGCCGTAGCGCGACACCGTGCCGTAGGTGGGTTTGACGCCGACGGTCGCAGTGACCGCGGCCGGTTGGCGGATCGATCCGCCCGTGTCGGTGCCGATCGCCAGCGGCGCCTGGTAGGAGGCCAGCGCGGCGGCACTGCCGCCACCGGAGCCACCCGGGATGCGGGAGGTGTCCCACGGGTTGCGGGTCACCTGGTAGGCGGAGTTCTCGGTCGAGCTGCCCATGGCGAACTCGTCCATGTTGGTCTTGCCCAGGATCGGGATGCCCGCCGCGCGGAGACGCTCGGTCACGGCGGCGTCATAGGGCGGCACCCACCCTTCCAGGATCTTCGAACCGCACGTGGTCGGGGCGTCGAGGGTGGTGAAGACGTCCTTCAGCGCGATGGGCACCCCGGCCAGCGCCGACGGTGCGTCGCCGGACGCGATCGCGTCGTCGGCGGCCTTGGCCGCAACCAGCGCTTGCGCACCGTTGACGTGCAGGAACGCGCCAAGCTGATCGTCGATCTCGGCGATCCGGTCCAGATGCGCCTGCGTGACCTCCACCGACGACACCTCGCGCGAAGCGATCTTGCCGGCCAGTTCGGCTGCGGTGAGCCCGGTCAGTTCTCCGGCAGCGCGAGTGTCGGTGCTCACTGTTCTTCCCCCAGGATCTGCGGGACCGCGAACCGGTCCTGTTCGACGGCCGGCGCACCCGACAACGCCTGCTCGGTGGTGAGTCCGGGTACCACGACGTCCGGGCGGAGCACGTTGGCGAGTTCCGCGGGATGGGCGGTGCCCGGCACATCCTCGGCGGCCACCTCGGACACCTGCGCGACGTGGGTGAGGATCGAATCCAACTGCTCGGCGTACACATCGAGTTCGTCCGCGGTCAGATCCAGACGCGACAGCCGCGCAAGGTGCGCGACCTCCTCGCGGGAAATGGACTTCGGTTCACCGGCCACCAGTTCATCCTTTCGCGGGCGCGTCGTGATGCCCTCCAGCCTATGGGAGGCGACTCGACGCGCTCCCGCCACCCGAGGCGAGGGCTGTCACGTCAGCCATCTCTTGAGTCGCGCGGTCAGCCAGGGCAACACGAAGTAGACCATCAGCGGGGTGTTGATGACCGTCGCGACAAGCGTCTTCGCCGCGAGCGGCAGGTCACCGAGGTGCGCGACGACACCGTAGTTGATGGCCAGCGACATCGGGAAGAAGCCCAGCCAGATGGTGATCGCCTGTTTCCATCTCGCCGGCGGGTCACCCTGCACCCGAACGGCGTTCGTCAGATTGTGCTGGGGCTCGAACCACCCCTCGATGCCGGACAGCCGGTGGGTCGCGTATTCCGCCGCGACCCCCTCGCCACGCGACAACCAGGCCTTGCGTACCGGTGATCGCTGCCACTCATCCATGCTCAGTTCGTCGGCGAACCGGTAGACCACGTAGTACTCGTCGTCGATGCGGGAGTTGCGCAACCAGCCGCCGCCCAGGAACCCGGGAAATGTCCGGGCGAGCGCGATGCCCGCGTCGGTCCAGGTCACGAACTCGTGCTCGCGGCCGGGTGTGATCCGTCGCGCGACCGAGGTGGTGACGTGCGACGGCTCATCGTCGAGATTCTGTGGGGCTCGATCGTGGTCGGACATACCGCCATCCTCGCGTCGATCGGTCTCGGGAGCACGACGACCCGCACAACGTCACGCCGAGCACTCACTCCCGTGTGTAGAACTCCAGGGCGATGTTGTCGGGGTCGCGGAACGAGACCACCCATCCCCACAAACCGCGCACCGGCTCGTTGTGACCGATGCCGTGGGTGTCGAGGACCTCGATCCAGCGGTCGAGCTCGGCACGGTCTGCGACCGCGAACCCCAGATGATCGAGACCTGCCCGGTGCTCGTCGAACAGTCCGTCGACCGCAGAATCACCGTGTGCCACAAAGCTGATGGTGACGCAGTCATCGCGGGTCAGCACGGCCTTGCCGACGCCGTCCCGCTCGACGCGCAGCCCCTCCCGATATCCCAGCACTCGCGTGTACCACTCGATGGTGGTGTCGAGGTCGCTGACGGAAGGTGTGACGTGGTGCACACCATCGAGTTCCGGATGATCGGTCACCCCACCCACGGTAGCCCCGACGGACGGGGCCGCGGGATGCTCGCAACGCGCCCGTCACAGCCGGGTGCGAGAATGTCGCACGTGTCATACCTGCTTCGGGTGTATCTCCAGGACCGGCCGGGCAGCCTCGGGCTGCTCGCCGTGCAACTCGGTTCCGTCGGCGCCGACATCCTGTCGCTGGAGGTCGTCGAGCGCGGCGAGGGCTACGCCGTCGACGACCTCGTGGTCGAGGTCGCACGCGGCGCACTGCCGGACAGCCTGATCACCGCCGCCGAGAAGGTGAAGGGTGTGCGGGTGGATTCGATCCGGCCGTACTCGGGTGTGCTCGACACCCACCGCGAGCTCGAACTCGTCGATCAGGTGGCCACGACCGAAACCGACCGGCTGCAGGTTCTGGTCGATCAGGCGCCGCGCGTATTGCGCGTGTCGTGGGCGATGATCCTCACGCAGGGCGTCGGCGGCGGTGTCCTTCAGTTGTTCGGCAGTTCGGGCGCGCCCGAGACTCCCCTGACCCGCGCCGACTGGCTGCCCCTGAATCGGGCAGAACAGTTGGATCCGGACGCCGATTGGGTGCCAGAAGCGTGGCAGGACATGGACACCCGCATGGCGGCCGCCCCGCTGGGTTCGAGCGGAAAGGCCATTCTGCTCGGACGGATCGGCGGACCCGATTTCCGGCCGTCGGAGATCGCCCGCCTCGGCTATCTCGCCGGAATCGTCAGCACGGTGCTGCGCGCCGAGAACTGAAGTCCGCGGCACTCATTCGCGAATGGTCATCCGAGCGACCATCGAGCCGACGACGCTATAGGTGAACGTCGACAGCCCGTTGAACCCATCACCGCCCACCTGTGCGATCACGATGGTCTCGGCGCCGTTCGTGGTCACGGACGTGACATCGAGCGTCACATTCTTGCCGACGTACTCGTTGTCGCTCCACCGGGTTATCGCCGAGTTTCCCACGAAGACCCGGCCCCAATCGTCGACTGCTCCGTCCGCATCGAAGGTCGCAAGAAACGCTTTGAGGTCACCGGCGTTGGTGGCGTCAATGGATGCCTGTACCACGGCTGGGAGTTTATCGGTCATGGTGTCTCAATCTCCTTGGCTGTCAGTCGATCAGCGTGTGGTGTAGCCGCCGTTGGCGAAGAGTGTCTGACCGGTGATCCAACTGCCGTCGGTGCACAGGAATGTGACGATCGGCGCGATGTCCTCGATGGTGGTGAGTCGATTTCCGATCGCCTGCGACTTATGGAACTCCACTCGCTCGGGCGTCTCCTGTGGGTAGAAGAATGGGGTGTCCATCGGACCCGGACCGATGTTGTTCACTCGAATACCACGCTCCGCAAACTCCTTTGAAGCTGCACGGGTGAAATGCTCGACGGGGCTCTTCCCACCGGCGTACGTGGAGTAGCCGTCGGTGTAGGCAGCGAGCAACGAGGTCACGATGGTGATGATGGATCCGTTGTCGTTCAGTCGCTTGCCTGCGTTCTGCAGGAAGAAGTACGCCGCCTTGGCGTTGACGTCAAACATCGTGTCGTACTCGGCCTCGGTGGTGTCGACGATCGGTTTGCGCAGAACCTTGCCGACGGTGTTGATCGCGATGTCCACTCCGCCGAAGGCCTCTGAGGCCGCGTCGAAGAGGGCGGTGTTGTTGGCCGGTACGGTCAGATCGCCCTGAACGAGGATCGCTTTCGACCCGACCTCGCTGATCGCCGCCTGCGTCTTCTCGGCGTCGACACGTGTGGCGTCGCTGTTGTAGTGGATCGCGACGTTGGCACCGAGCGCGGCGAGCCGAGTAGAGATCAGTCCGCCGAGGTTCTTCGCACCCGCCGCGACCACTGCGGCCTTTCCGGTGAGGGGTGCGTTGGTCCGATGCGCGTCAGCGCGCGTTCCTGCCTGTGTCATGTCGCTCCTTCGAATCGCATGGGTGTGTCCTCATCGAAAGTAGGAGCAGAACAAAACAAACACCAACGAACTCATTTGGTCTTTGAACAATTACAGTTTGTATGTGGCTGATGACCATCTCTCTCTGGGCGGAAATGACGCGCTCGACACCCGACGGCTGCGACAGTTCGTCGCCGTCGCCGAGGAGCCGACGCTCGCAGCAGCAGCGGCCAAGGTGTTTGTCACGCAGCAGGCGCTGTCGGCAGCGATACGCACACTCGAACGTGATCTCGGTGTCGAACTGTTCGATCGGTCACGGCGGCATCTCGAGTTGACCCCGGCCGGCCGCGCTCTGTATGTGGGCGCACGACCCCTTCTGTCTGGCACGTCAGCGCTGGCACGCGACGTAAAGCAGGTGGCGGCCGGCGCACGGCAGCCGTTTGTCATCGGACATTCACCGGCATTGTCCGGAGCCGAAGTGTATGCGCTCATCGAGTCCGCGCTCGACCACGGCGGCGACCGGTCCGTGACCGCCCGGCAGGTGTTTCCAGACGATTTCCGCGATGCACTGCTCTCCGGCAGTCTCGACCTCATCCTTCGTCGGGGCGTGTCGACGCCACCCGAACTCGCATCGGCCATCATCACGTACCACCGCCTACGCATCGCGGTGTCGTCACGTCATCCGCTCGCTGGTCGCGCGCAGCTCACGATGACCGACCTCACACCACACCCGATCATGGTGTGGGCACCCGAGCATCAGTCGTTCTACACCGATTTCCTCATATCTCACTGCCGCAGAAGCGGTTTCGAGCCGCGAGTTCGCGTCAACCCCATCCAGGGGACACCACCGTCGACAGCAGTGCTCCGCGATGGTGATGCGTGCGCATTTGTCACCGACGAAGCCGGACCGGTCCACGGAGGACGCGCTGTGGTGGTGGACCTGACCCCGGCACCGCTCGTACCGGTTCAAGCCCTATGGATTCCGCACACCGAGTCCGATTTCCGGATGGCTCTGCTACAGATGGAGGCATGACCGAGATCGTTCTGGTCCAAGGTGACATCACCTCGGAGTCCACCGATGCCATCGTCAACGCCGCCAACTCGTCATTGCTCGGGGGCGGTGGAGTCGACGGCGCCATCCACCGTCGCGGCGGGCCGCAGATTCTTGCTGAGTGTAAGCAGTTGCGCGCCAACACTTATCCCGACGGCCTGGCGGCCGGGCACGCTGTTGCGACCACTGCGGGCGACCTCGAAGCCCGATGGGTGATCCACACCGTCGGGCCGGTGCATTCCACGACTGAGGACAGGTCCGCCACCCTGATCTCCTGCTATCGCGAATCCCTGCGTGTCGCAGACGAACTCGGCGCCACGACGGTTGCGTTCCCGGCGATCTCGACCGGTGTGTACGGCTGGCCCATCGACGACGGCGCACGCAAGGCCGTCCACACCGTGCGCGCCACCGATACCGACGTCACCGAAGTGCGGTTCGTGCTGTTCGACGGCCGGGCGTATCGCGCGTTCACCGACGCGCTCTCCTGACCTCGTTGACTGGGCGTCGAAAACCGTTGACTGTGCGTCGGAATCCGTTGACCGGGCGTCCCGAAGCGTTGACCGTGCACAGTCGGCCGGTCATTGTTCGACCGCCGGCGCCTCTCCCGTCTCGAGCAGTTGCTTGAACGCGTCCTCGTCGAGGACGGGAACGCCGAGTTGTTCGGCCTTGGCGGCCTTGCTGCCCGGTGAATCGCCGACAACCACGTAATCGGTCTTCTTCGACACCGAGCCCGACGCCTTCCCGCCACGTTGCAGGATCGCTTCTTTCGCCCCGTCACGGGAGAAGTCCTGTAGTGAGCCGGTCACGACGACGGTCTTGCCCTCGAGCGTCCGCGCGATCGACTCGTCGCGCTCGTCTTCCATGGATACCCCTGCGGCACGCCACTTTTCGACGATCTTCCGATGCCAGTCCACCTCGAACCAATCGTGGATGCTCTGTGCCAGCGTCGTTCCCAGCCCCTCGACACCGGCAAGCTGCTCGACGTCGGCATCCTCGATCGCGGTGAGCGAACCGAATTCGGTGGCCAGCGCCCGCGCCGCCGTCGGCCCCACGTGTCGAATCGACAATCCGACCAGCACCCGCCACAGTGGAACCTTTTTGGCGTTGTCGAGGTTGGCGAGCAGGCGCTTGCCGTTGGCCGAGAGCGCGCCGGCCTTGGTGGTGAACAGCTCTGTGCGGGAGAGATCGTCGGCGGTGAGGGAGAAGAGGTCGCCCTCGTTGGTGATCACCTCGGCGGTGAGCAATGCCGCGGCCGCCTCATAGCCGAGGGCCTCGATGTCGAAGGAACCGCGCCCCGCCAGGTGGAACAACCGCTCCCGCAACTGCGCCGGGCAGGTCTCCTGGTTGGGACACCGGATGTCGACGTCGCTGTCCTTCTCCGGCCGAAGCGGCGCACCGCATTCCGGACATTTGTCAGGCATGACGAACGCACGCTCCGACCCGTCACGGAGGTCGACGACGGGACCGAGCACCTCGGGGATGACGTCACCGGCCTTGCGGATGGTGACCGTGTCACCGATCAGGACACCCTTGCGCTTTACCTCGGACTGGTTGTGCAACGTGGCCCGCGACACCGTGGACCCGGCGACCAGTACAGGTTCGAGCACCGCGAACGGGGTGACCCGACCGGTGCGGCCGACACCCACCATGATGTCGAGCAGTTTCGTCGTCGCCTCCTCGGGCGGGTATTTGTAGGCGATCGCCCATCGTGGCGCGCGAGACGTCGAACCGAGGCGTCGTTGCACGGTGACGTCGTCGGCTTTCACCACGATGCCGTCGATCTCGTGCTCGACGTCGTGCCGGTGCTCACCCCAGTAGGCGATCTTGTCCAAGATCTCGCCTACCCCGCACGCCTTGGTGGTGTGTGTCGACACCGGGAGACCCCATGCGCCGAGCGCCAGGTACGCGTCGTGCAACGACTCGGGACGCCAGCCCTCGGTGTGCCCGATGCCGTGACAGATCATCCGCAGCCTGCGACGCGCCGTGATCTGCGGATTCTTCTGACGCAGCGACCCGGCAGCCGAGTTGCGCGGATTCGCGAACGGGGCCTTGCCGTCGGCAACCAGTGACGCATTCAGTGCCTCGAAGTCCTCGACCCGGAAGAAGACCTCGCCACGCACCTCCAGCACGTCGGGTATCGGGTACTCGTCGGAGGCGGTGAGGCGCTGTGGGATGTCGTCGATGGTGCGTGCGTTGAGCGTGACGTCCTCACCGGTGCGTCCGTCGCCGCGGGTGACGCCGCGCACCAGCACGCCGTTCTCGTAGACGAGCGCGAGCGCGACCCCGTCGATCTTGAGCTCACACAGGAACTCCACCTGCGCACCCGCGTCGGCGTCGACCCGCTCGACCCACGCGCGCATCTCGTCGGCGTCGAAGACGTTGTCCAGCGACATCATTCGCTCGAGATGGTCCGACGGAGTGAATGCCGTGGAGAAACCACCACCGACCAGCTTGGTCGGCGAATCGGGGGTTGCGAGCTCGGGGTGATTGTCCTCGAGATCCTGGAGGCGACGCAGCAAGACGTCGAACTCACCGTCGGTGATGACCGGCGCGTCCTTCACGTAGTAGCGGAACTGATGCTCGCGGATCTCGTCGGCGAGCGTCGACCACTGCTCACGTAGGTCCGTGTCATCCAATGCCGGTTCGTCTGCCACAAAACCGAGCCTATCGGAGGGGCCTGACAGCCCGATCGAACCGATCTATCGTCGTGGCATGCCGCACCCGATCATGTTCGACGACAATGACCCGTGCCTCATCCGGGTTCGCGAGATAGCGCTTGCACTCCCCGACGCCACCGAAGTCGTCGCACACGGACGGCCGACATTCCGCTGCGGCAAGATGTTCGCGAACTACGGGGGCAGCGTCAGGGGCAGCAAGGAGCGCCACGACCAGAGCATCCTGTTCATCCCCGACGAGTCGGAACGTCAAGCACTGGAAGAAGATCCGCGGTTCTTCATGCCCGCGTACCTCGGTCCGTACGGGTGGTTGGGACTGCTCCTCAAACCCCGGATGGACTGGACCGAGGTGGCCGAACTACTCGATGCGAGCTATCGACAGATCGCACCCAAGCGCAGCGTCGCCAAGCTCGACGCCGACTGAAACGCCCAGTCAACGGTTTGAAACGCCCAGTCAACGGTTTTGGGACGCACTGTCAACGATTTCCGACGCCCAGCCAACGGGGTTTGGGACGCCCGGTCGACGAGGTCAGAGGGCGTCGGGGTCGGTGGCCAGGAGATGCCCGGCCTGTGCAGTGACCGCCAGTGCTTGTTTCGACCACGACTCCGATGCACCCGCAAGGCCGCACGTGGGTGTCACGATCACGTTCTGCGCCAGTACTTTTCGATTAAGACCGACCCGATCGGTGAGCGCGGCGAGTGACGTGGCGACCGCGTCGGAGTGCACTCGTCGGTCCGACGAGACCGCGGGCACCACGCCCGCCAGCAGCGTGTCGCCACGGTCGATCAGGGCGCCGATACCGTCGAGGTCGCGGGCGGTGGGCGCACTCAGGTCGGCGGACAACGCCACACCGGGCAGTCGCTGCACCAGATCCCACCGCGGCGCGCTGCAGTTGTGGAAGATCGTCGGTCGGCCGACGACGTCTATGAGCTCACGCAGCGACTCCGCGACCTCGGCCACAGGAATCGCGTCCAGGACATCGAATCGGGTCAACGGCTTGACGGCACCGTCGATCACCGCGCCGATCATCGGCTCGTCGAGTTGCACGACGACATGCGCGCCGAGCCGGCGAGCCACCTCGCCGGCATGCTCGCGCAGCCCCTCGGCGCAGGAGGCCACCACGTCACGGACAGCACCGCGATCGGCCAGCACCTTGTGCCCACCCCGCAGTTCCACCGATGCGGCCGTGGTGAACGGTCCGGCCACCTGAACCTTGAACGGGCGACCGGAACCGACGAAACCCGCTGTCTCCCAAATCTCTTCGACCATGTCGAGATCTTCGTGCAGCAGGTCTGTCGCGCGCCTGGTGAGCCGCGACGGACGCTGCGCCAACCGGTAACCCCACGTGCCGGTGTCCATCGGAAGGTCGACGAGAATCGCCGCCATTCGCCCGATCATGTCGGCTCCCAGCCCACGACCGGGCAGTTCGACGAGGTGGGCGAAGTCGAGCTCACCGTTGACGATGGCGGCCGCAGAGCGGGCGTCGGTGCCGGGCATCGAGCCGATACCGGTACCGACACCGGCGGGCAGAGCGTCGGCCGAGTGGTCGGGTGTGCTCACCGAGCGCTCGACGCGACCGCAGGCGCTGCGCTGGTCGCGGAGATCCGCCCGCAACCGAGGACGAGGTCGCCGCGTTCGGCGTCGGGCAGATACAGCACGGCCGCCTGACCACGAGCGACGCCGGTCAGCGGTTCGCTCAGTGCGATCTCGATACCGGGCTCACCGTCGACGACGACAGGCGTGGCACGGGCGGGCGCGAGTCCGCCATGAGCGCGCACCTGCACGACGCAGTCGATGGGCCCCTCGGGTGTCGTACCGGACGTCCACACGGCGCGGCGCGCCGTGATCGTCCAGACCTCCAGGTCGGCGGCCGTCCCGACCGTGACCGTGCCCGATTCGGGGTCGATGTCGGTCACGTAGCGGGGCCGGCCGTCGGCCGCGGGCGCATCGATACCGAGGCCCTTGCGCTGCCCGATGGTGAATCCGTGGACACCGTCGTGATCGGCGAGCCGGTCGCCGGTGCCCGCATCGACCACCGCACCCGGGCGCAGGCCGATCCGCGCACCCAGGAACGCACGCGTGTCGCCGCTCGGGATGAAGCAGATGTCGTGGGAGTCGGGCTTGTTGGCGACCGAGAGTCCGCGTCGGGCCGCCTCGGCCCGGATCTCACCCTTGGGCGTATCGCCGACCGGGAACAACGCTCGTGAGAGCTGGTCGTGATTCAGCACCGCGAGCACGTAGGACTGATCCTTGTCGGCGTCCACCGCGCGGCGCAGTTCTCCGTCGTGTAGACGGGCGTAGTGTCCGGTGGCCAGCGCGTCGAAGCCGAGTGCCACGGCCTTGTCGGCGAGGGCCGCGAACTTGACCTTCTCGTTGCAGGTCAGACACGGATTGGGAGTCTGCCCGGCCGCATACGCCGCCACGAACTCGTCGATCACGTCGTCCTTGAACCGGTCGGCGAAATCCCAGACGTAGAACGGTATGCCGAGAACGTCGGCTGCGCGACGGGCGTCCGAGGCGTCCTCGCGCGAGCAGCACCCGCGCGACCCGGTCCGCAACGCTCCAGGTGCCGTCGACAGCGCGAGGTGCACCCCGACGACCTCATGGCCGGCATCGACCGCGCGGGCGGCCGCGACCGCCGAGTCGACGCCACCGCTCATCGCCGCAAGAACCCGCATCAGCGCACCCCCTCGCGCGCCATCGCACCGCTGGGTACCGAGACCAATCCGGCCGCACGTGCACGATCGACGACCTCGCCGATCACGTCGGCAACCCTGTCGATCTCGGCGTCGGTGGTGAACGGCGACAACGAGAATCGCAGCGACGACCGAGCGTCGGCCATGCCGAGTCCCATCGCCAGAAGCACATGGCTCGCCTGGGCGACACCTGCGGTGCAGGCCGAACCCGTGGAGCACTCGACGCCCTTCGCGTCGAGGAGCATCAGCAGCGAGTCACCCTCACAGCCCGCGAACGACACGTGCACGTTGCCGGGCAGCCGGAGGTCGCCCCCTGCACCGTTCAGTTCGGCGCCGTTGAGCGTGGTGCCATCCAGCGACAACAGCACCTCGGAAAGCCGGCCCTGCAGCCGCTTCATGTGTGCGGCGTTCTCGTCCAGGTGCTCGACACACCAGCGCAATGCTGCGGCCATGCCCACGGCACTCGCGACATCTTGTGTACCGGACCGGACGTCACGTTCGTGTCCACCGCCGTGCAGCAGAGGCACGCAGTCGACGTCACGGCCGAGCAGCAGGACGCCGGCACCCTGTGGGCCGCCGAACTTGTGCGCGGCGATGCTCAGTGCGGCCAGACCGCTGGCGGCGAAGTCGACCGGCACGTGCCCGACCGCCTGAATCGCATCCGAGTGCACCGGTACCCCGAACTCGGCGCCGAGCGCGGCGAGCGTGGCGATCGGCGCAATGCTGCCGACCTCGTTGTTGGCCCACATGACCGACACCAGTGCGGTCTCGTCGGCGTGTGCCTCCAGTTCGGCCCGTAGGTCAGCCGCGGACACGATCCCGTCGGCATCGACCGGCAGGATCACCAGTTCGGCGCCCGACTCGTCGGCGAGCCACTGGGCGGGGTCGAGGACCGCGTGATGCTCGACAGCCGACACCACAATCCGTCGACGACGATCATCGGCCGCGCGACGCGCCCAGTAGATTCCCTTGACGGCGAGATTGTCGGCCTCGGTTCCACCGCCGGTGAAGATCACCTCGGACGGCCGGGCACCCACCGACGCCGCTATCGACTCGCGCGCCTCTTCGAGTTGCCTGCGCGCCCGGCGCCCGGATCCGTGCAACGACGACGCGTTGCCCGGCTGCGCGAAGACAGCCGTCATCGCCTCGATCGCAGCGGGCAGCATGGTCGTGGACGCGGCGTGATCGAGGTAGACGGGTGAGCGAGAGGGCACACGGGAGGACATGGACATCGTCAACCAGGATAGACGCGCTCGGCGCACCGACAAATTCCAGCGAGATCAACGATCGCAGTAGGGCAGCTGACCTCATCACCGGGAGATCCTGAGGGCGGAAAGAGCCCCACCTGCCGACTGAGTCGCGAGCGTGACGTCGCTTCACGCTGGCAAGACGCGAGCGTAGGTCAGCCTCACGCAGCGTCCCTCCGCCGGCGTTGCCGACGATCGTGGACGCGGGAAGCGCGCGGCCTCATCGCAGAAACCGCACTTGTCGCCAGAAACCGCAGGTGTGGCCAGAAACCGCTGGTGCGCCTCGGGTTTCTGACCAGACACGCGGTTTCTGAAATCGCGACACGCCGACGACGCGCCTCGGAGGTCGGCGAAGCCTCCGTCGCGGTCAACCATCACAGAGGACGCTGTCGAGCACGGTCCTCGGACTCCGAACATCGTCGTCGAGCACAGAAAGCGCCCTTTGCCGCCCAAGAAACTAGGGGAAGAAATCTCGTCCCCCACTCTTGGAGTCCTCCCCTAGGAATTTCTAGGGGACGACTGTGAACCCCGGGGAAGAAACTCTTCCCCTAGATTTTGCAGGCGAGGCGTATTCACATTTCCGCTGATCAGGGAGTGGAAGCCTCTCAGGCGCGCTCGAGATAGAAGTAGAAGTGACGACCGTCGACGACGCCGCCCTTGCCGTTCATGATGCCCATGACGGTGGTGTCGTCGACCCGCTTGAAGTGGTCGATCACCGGCTGGCCGTCGTAGACCATCGACGCGGTGACCTCACCGCGGAACTCGACCGCCCACAGACTCGCCTCGCCCTTGCCCAGCTTCTTGTTGGAGTACAGCTTGCCGTCGGCATCACGACAGACGAGAGGCTGCACCTCGCTGCGCGAGATGAAGGTCTTGCCGTACCAGCCCGCCTTGTCGAGCATGCCGTTGATGGCGTGACCGGTGACGAACTCGCCACCCTTCCAGGCGCCGAGCATCTCCTCGGGCCGGAGTGTGGCCAGTCCAGCCCACACGGAGTCGAGGTCGGCGTCGTCGACCACTCCTTCGACAGCACGCAGTTCGGCGAACTTTGCGATCGCCTCGTCGCGGGTCAGTTTGGTCGCGGACGTCACCGATGGCCTCCTCGAGAGTTTGGCGGCTCGACCCCACTAACGAGCCGCTTCTAGCAAAATATATGAGGAAACACTCGATGTCACTTCAACCGGGGTCCCCTCACTGCGACCATCATGCGGCAAGCGCGACCGCCGGCTCACCATGTCCGGCAATGATCCGCTCGCACCGGCGGGCAAGTTCACGACGGTCCGTGCCAGGCAGCTGCGGTTCGTGCATGCGGACAGTCACCGTCAGCCCGCGCATGCGGAGAACGCGTCGCAGGGTGTCGACCAGACTGTCGTCGCCGATGAAACTGGCTGCCGTCGCCGTGGCGCCGCCGACGGTGAAGGTCAGTCGCACCGGAATCACCGGCACGCGCGCGTCGATCGCGGCCTGGAAGAACGCCGGCCGAAACGCACCCATCGCCTGCCCGCATCGAGTGGTGCCCTCGGGGAACACGGCGACCGTCGAATCCTGGTGCAGGCGTTCGACGGCGACGTCGAGCGTGTTCGGCAGGAGCCGCAGCGACGCCCGCTCGATCGGGATCACACCGACACGACGCGCGATCGTCGAGATCACCGGAATCGCCGCGACCTCTGATTTCGCGACGAAATGCGAGGGTGTCACGGTCGCCACGGCGAAGACATCGAGGAAGGAGATGTGGTTGGCCACCAACAGGCCGCGGGCACTTCCGGCGAAGGGGCGCCGGTCATCGAATTCCACCGTCATGCCGAGCGCGGCTATCACCATGCGGGCGGATCGGCGAATGAACCCTCGACGCGCCAGCCTCGGCATCGGCACGATGACGAACGCACACATCGCGATGGTCGCCATGACCAGGAACAACCGAATCAGCCTCAGCGCCACCAGGACTCGCCCGGCAACCACTTTCGCGTCGTCGACGCAGCCGGACGCGCACGGGCTGATCGGATACCAGCCGTGGTGGTGCCCGGTCGTCAGCGCGGGGGCCGCGTGCAATTCATGGCCCACCGCGGCGCTCACGACAGGCTCCCGAGCCGAACCAGGCTGGCTGACAGGCGATCCAGGTACCGGGCGTTGGCGCCCTGGCGGTCGAGGACCGTGAGGAAATCGGCGGTGTCGAAGTCCTCGTCGACCGCGGGTTCACCGCACACCCGGGCGCCGAGCCGTAAGTACCCGCGCATCAGCGCCGGAATCTGCGCCTCCTCCGCGGGCTCGAGATCGGTGAGCAGCCGACCGTCGACGCGAGCCGCTTCGTGCGGGCGGACTCGCCAGCGCACCTCTCGGTGCTTCTCGAGCAGGGTGTCGTGGATCGTGCGCAACGCCCGGCCGCGATCGACCGGCGCCTCGCCGGGACCCGTGAGCGGCACCGACACACATCCGATGAGGTGCTGGTATCCGCCGACGTCCATATAGCGCAGCAGCGCCGCCCACATGAGCGCGGTCACCGTGCCGCAACGATGGGCATCGGCCACACAGGCCCGACCCATCTCGACCGTCGACGACGCGATGGCGGCGAGTTCGGAGAGGTCGAATTCACCCGCCCCGTACCAACCCCCCGCCGCGATGGCGCGGGTCGGCGGTAGGAGTCGGGCACAGCCGATGACGCCATCGGACTCGTGATGGACGATGAGGTGTTCACAGAAAGCGTCGAACCGATCGGCGTCGCGTTCGGTGAGCGGGTCGCCGATGGTGTCGGAGAAGCCCGGTTCGTCGGCGAAAACGCGGTAGCGCAAACGCTGAGCGGCAACGATGTCGGTCGGGTCGTCGGACACCACGATCCGGATCGGCCCGGCAGTGATCACGGTGATCGGCACCCCAGCACGAGCGGTGCCGACCCGGGACAGAAACTGCATGGTGTTCATGTCCCGAATGAAATCGACAGTGGGCGTCGACGCGGCTACCGCACCGTGTCATGTCGGGACAGATCGCGTGAACTCACCCGAACCGACCTGAACACATGCCGACGCGCAGGCGAATACAAAACGCGACGACCCCCGACCGGGCAGGTCGGGGGTCGTCGGCGGCTGCGTCAGCCGAGATCTCAGCGCATCACTTGCGCTTCTTGACCTCTTCGGTCAGCTGCGGCGCGACGTTGAACAGGTCGCCGACCACACCGAAATCGGAGATCTCGAAGATCGGTGCCTCTTCGTCCTTGTTGACCGCGACGATGGTCTTCGAGGTCTGCATACCGGCGCGGTGCTGGATCGCGCCGGAGATGCCGAGCGCGACGTAGAGCTGCGGCGACACGGTCTTGCCGGTCTGGCCGACCTGGAACTGACCCGGGTAGTAGCCGGAGTCCACAGCGGCACGCGAGGCGCCGACTGCGGCACCGAGCGAGTCGGCGAGCTCCTCGACGACCGAGAACTTGTCGGCCGAACCGACACCGCGTCCACCGGAGACCACGATCGAGGCCTCGGTGAGCTCCGGACGGTCGCCGCCGACGTTCGGCTCGACCTTGGTGATCTTCACGGCGTTCTCGGCGGCGGCCGGAACCTCGACGTCGACCCGCTCGCCGGCACCGGCCTGCGGAGCGGCCTCGACGCCACCCGGACGCACCGAGAAGACGGGGGTGTCACCCTTGGCCTGAGCGTCGACGGTGAAGGCGCCACCGAAGATCGAGTGGATTCCGACGCCGCCTTCCTTGATCTCGATGACGTCGGCGAGCACGCCCGAACCCAGGCGCACGCCCAGGCGTCCGGCGATCTCCTTGCCGTCGGCGGTCGCGGCGACCACGATGCCGGCGGGCGACACGTCCTCGGCGATCGACGACAGCACGTCGACCTTGGGGCTGATCAGGTACGACGCCGCGTCGTCGGACTCGGCGACGTAGATCTTCTCCGCGCCGGCCTCCTTCAGGCCGTCGATGATGCCGTCGGCCTTGCCCGGGCCGCCGACGACGACCGCCGACGGGGTGCCGAGGGCACGCGCGGCGGTGATGAGCTCACTGGTGACCTTCTTCAGGGCGCCTTCGGCGTCCTGCTCCACGAGCACGAGTACTTCTGCCATTGTTCTGTCTCTCCTGAAATGTCTGTGGGTTGCCGTTGTGTGCGTGGAGTCGCTCAGATGATTTTCTGGCCCACCAGGTACTCGGCGACCTTCGTGCCGCCGTCGCCCTCGTCGGTGACGCGCTCACCGGCGGTCTTCGGAGGCTTCGGGGTGGAAGCGGTAACCGCGGTGCCCGCATTCTCCAGGCCCACGTCACTCGGCTCGACGTCGATCTCGGCGAGAGTGAGAACGGCGACTTCCTTCTTCTTCGCGGCCATGATGCCCTTGAAGGACGGGAAGCGCGGCTCGTTGATCTTCTCGTTGACGCTGACGATCGCGGGCAGCTCGGCCTCGATGTGGTAGATGCCGTCGTCGGTCTCGCGCTCGCCGGTGAGCTTCTCGCCCTCCAGGGTCAGCTTGCGCAGGTGCGTGAGGTGCGGCAGTTCGAGGTACTCGGCGATCATGGCCGGGATGGCGCCGACGCGACCGTCGGTGGCCTCGTTGCCGGCGATGACGAGCTCGACGCCCTCGACGGTGCCGAGCGCACGGGCCAGCACGTAGGCGGTCTGGACCGAGTCGGAGCCGTGGAGCAGGTCATCCTTGATGTGGATGGCCTTGTCGGCGCCCATCGACAGCGCCTTGCGGATCGCCTCGGTGGCCCGCTCGGGTCCTGCGGTCAGCACCGTGACCTCACCACCGTCGGCTTCTTTGATCTTGAGCGCCTCTTCGACGGCGCGCTCGTTGATCTCGTCGAGCACGGCGTCCGCGGCCTCGCGGTCGAGGGTGAAGTCACCGTCGGTGAGCTTGCGCTCGGACCACGTATCGGGCACCTGCTTGATCAGAACGACAATGTTTGTCATGGGTCTACGTCGACCTCCTGCATCGGGTTCGCGCACCTTACCGACGAGTAAGGAGCGATCGGTCTCCCCCACTTTAGCGTCTCCTATGATCCCACTAAACATCGACTACCTCACACAATGCTTGTGGAACGGACGCTCGTTCGGTCCCGTTGTCCGGTTGCCGCGTCCGACACCTCACAGCCATGCCCTAGTGTCGTGTGGATGACCGACCAGGACCGGACCCTCGAGGACCTCCCCGCCGACGTGCGGCTGGCGCTCACCGGCGAGCGGACCGTTCCGGGCATTCCCGCAGAGAACTACTGGTTTCGGCGGCACGAGGTCGCCTACGACCACATCGTCGCTCGGTGCGCGGGACGCGACATTCTCGAGGCCGGCTCCGGCGAGGGTTATGGCGCCGCAATGATCGCGACGGTCGCCAACTCGGTGACCTGCGTCGACTATGACCAGAGCGCTGTCGAGCACACGCGCCGCCGCTACCCCGGACTGATCGTGCACCAGGCAAACCTGATCGATCTGCCGCTGCCCGATGCCTCGGTCGACATCGTCGTCAACTTCCAGGTGATCGAACATCTGTGGGACCAGCCCGCGTTCGTCGCCGAATGCCGCCGGGTCCTGCGGCCGGGCGGTCAGCTGCTGATGTCGACGCCCAACCGGATCACCTTCTCTCCCGGCCGCGATACGCCCCTCAACCCCTTCCATACGCGCGAGCTCTCAGCCGCCGAACTCACCGAACTGCTCGTCCACGGCGGCTTCGAGGTTTCCACCATGCTGGGCGTTCACCACGGCGCGACGCTGCGGCACCTCGACGAGAAGTGGGGCGGTTCGATCATCGACGCCCAGATCGAGCGCGCACTGGCCGGGATCGACTGGCCCGACGAACTGACCTCCGACGTCGCATCGATCGCGGCGTCGGACTTCGACATCGCCGACGCAGCGGAAGCGGACATCGAGACATCGCTGGATCTCTTCGCGCTCGCGGTCCGGGTCTGACGCGTGGGCGGCGGTGACGGTTCGGCGCCGGGCCAGTTCACCCTGGTCCTGCATTCGCACCTGCCCTGGCTCGCCAACCACGGGCGATGGCCGGTCGGCGAGGAATGGCTCTATCAGTCGTGGGCCGGGTCGTACCTCCCTGTCTTCGACGTCCTGAACCGTCTCGCGGCCGACGGCTTCGAGAATCAGCTGTCCCTCGGCATCACCCCGGTCCTCGCCGCTCAGCTCGACGATCCGCACTGCTGTTCCTCGATGCACACGTGGCTGGCGGACTGGCAGTTGCGTGCCTACGACGCGGCCGGCTCCGCCGACGCCGTGCGCGCAGAGTCGGGCCGACGCGAATATCGCGTGGCCGCAACAGCACTCGCCGATTTCGAGACACGGTGGCGCCACGGCGCGTCGCCCCTCATCCGATCACTGGCGACCTCCGGCGTCATCGAGGTCCTCGGCGGCCCCCTTGCCCATCCTTTTGCACCTCTACTCGACCCGCGGCTGCGCCAGTTCTCAGTGCGCGAAGGCCTCGCCGACGCTCGGGCACGGTGGGGCTTTGATCCGGCAGGGATCTGGGCACCCGAGTGCGCGTTCGCGCCCGGGATGGAGACTGAGTACCAGAACGCGGGCGTCGGGCACTTCATGGTCGATGGGCCGACGCTGCACGGCGACACGGCCCTCGGCCGACCGGTTGGTGACAGCAATGTGGTCGCCTATGGCCGTGACCTGCAGGTGAGCTATCGCGTGTGGTCGCCGAAATCCGGATACCCGGGCCACGCCGCATACCGGGACTTTCACACCTACGACCACGAGACCGGGTTCAAGAGTTTCCGCGTGACTGGCCGGTCGGTGCCCGGCGAAGGCAAGCGACCTTACGACCCGGCCCGGGTGGACGCGGTCATCGACCGCCATGTCGACGACTTCGTCGAGCATGTCGTCCGCCGGTTGCGCACCGAATCCGACCGGATCGGCCGACCGGCGCTGGTGGTGGCGGCCTTCGACACCGAACTGTTCGGGCACTGGTGGTACGAGGGCCCGCGCTGGCTCGAACGCGTGCTGCGGCGTCTACCCGAGGCCGGGGTGCGGGTCGGGACGCTCGCACAGGCCACCAGGGATGGATTCGTCGGCGACGCAGTCGATCTGGGTCCGTCGTCGTGGGGTTCGGGCAAGGACTGGCGGGTGTGGGACGGTCCACAGGTACAACACCTCGTCGACCTCAATGCAGAGGTCACCGAGACCGCTCTCGACACCGTCGCCAAACTGCTGGGCGAAGGGGGTGGACGTGACCGCGTCGCCGACCAGATCCTGCGGGAGACGCTGCTGACCGTCGCGTCCGACTGGCCGTTCATGGTGTCCAAGGACACGGCCGCGAACTACGCTGTAGGGCGAGCGCACACGCACGCGCACGCCACCCGCGAGATCTGCGACGCCGCGATGCGCGGCCGCCACACCACGGCAGCACGACTCGCTGCGGGATGGCAGAGGGCCGACGGTCTCTTTCCGGGGCTCGACGCGCGCAGGCTGCGACTCGGGGACACGCTGACCGACGCCGCAGGGGGCACACGATGAGAATTCTGCTTGTCTCGTGGGAGTACCCGCCTGTGGTCGTCGGCGGGCTTGGCCGCCACGTCCACCATCTCGCCACCGAACTCGCGACGCAGGGCCACGAGATCGTCGTGCTCACGCGACGGCCGTCGGGGACCGATGCGGTGACCCACCCGACCACCGATCAGGTAGTTGACGGCGTACGGGTGATCGCGGTCGCCGAGGATCCGCCGGAGTTCGAGTTCGGCGCCGACATGATGCCGTGGACCCTCGCCATGGGTCACGCGTTCATCCGTGCCGGGCTGAAAATTCTTGCCGGCGAACGCAACTCGCTGTCCGATACGACATGGACACCCGAGGTGGTACACGCCCACGACTGGCTGGTCGCGCATCCGGCGATCACTCTCGCCGAGTTCTTCGACTGCCCGCTGGTCACCACCATCCACGCCACCGAGGCAGGCCGGCACAGCGGCTGGGTGAGTGGTCGCACCAATCGGCAGGTGCATTCGGTCGAGTGGTGGCTGGCGACCGAGTCCGACGCCATCATCACCTGCTCGGAATCCATGCGCGACGAGGTGTTCCGGCTTTTCGGCCCCGCAGCGCAGGTTGCCGACGACGCGGTCCGTGCGCCGAGCTCACCGCTGGCCGACATCCAGGTCATCCACAACGGCATCGACATCACCACCTGGCCGTTCGCACCGCGCACGCCGCAACCCGGACCGCCAGAACTCCTGTTCGCCGGACGTCTGGAGTACGAGAAGGGCGTGCAGGATCTGCTTGCCGCGCTCCCCCGCATCCGACGCACCCACCCGGGCACCACACTCACCGTCGCCGGTACCGGAACCCAACAGGAGTGGCTGGTCGAGCAGGCACGCCGGCATCGCGTGAGCAAGGCCGTGCAGTTCGTCGGCGCGGTCGGCCACGACGAGCTCGTCGGCCTCATGCATCGTTGCTCGGCGATCGTGCTGCCGAGCCGCTACGAACCGTTCGGCATCGTCGCCCTCGAGGCCGCGGCCACCGGTGCGCCGCTGGTGGTGTCGACGGCCGGGGGCCTGGGCGAGGCGGTCACCGAGCCGATCACGGGTCTGACCTTCGCACCCGCCGACGTGTCGGGCCTGGCTGCTGCCGTCCGCGCCACCCTCGCCGATCCTGGCGCCGCCGCCGATCGTGCCCGACGCGCCCGTGACCGTCTCACCGCCGACTTCTCCTGGTCCGAGGTGGCCGAACGGACCGCAGGCGTCTACCTATCCGCCAAGCGCCGCGTGCGTCATCCCGTCGGCCGACCACGAATCGTCGAACGCCCACTTCCGGAACGGGATCCTGGACAATTGGCGTAACCGACGGACAAAGGAGTCAGCCGTGCGCAGTCCGATCTTCGACCAGTCCAACCAGGAGAAGCAGAGCCAGCAGCGCTGGACAATGCAGTCCTCGAAGATGCTGCGCGTGGGCTTCGGCCCGGAAGCACTCGCGGCCAAGGGCGCCATGGTCGCGTATCAGGGGCAGATCGACTTCAAACACGAAGGCTCCGGCAGCGTCAGCAACTTCCTCAAAAAGGCCATCTCCAACGAGGGCGGCCAGCTGATGCGGGTCAGCGGTCAGGGTGAGGTGTTCTTCGCCCGACGCGCCGAGGACGTGTTCACCATCGAACTCGAGGGTCCGCACGAATCGCTCACCATCAACACCTCCAGCCTGCTCGCCTTCGACGCGTCGCTGCAGTGGAACATCACCTCGATCGGCAACGCCGGGATGCTCGCCGGCGGTCTCTTCAATCTGACGCTCAGCGGTCAGGGGACGGTCGGGGTGTCCAGCGACGGACCGCCGATGATCCTCGACTGCAGCCAGCAGCCGACCTTCGTCGACCCGCAAGCGGCGGTCTGCTGGTCGGCCAACCTCCAGCCCGGCCTCAAGAACGACTTCAAGATGGGCTCGCTCATCGGACGGGGTTCCGGCGAGTCATTCCAATTGGCCTTTCACGGCCCCGGATTCGTCGTCGTGCAACCCAGCGAAGGCTTCCCGCTCGGCGGGCCGTCGCACTGACGTTTCAGCCGGTAGCGTCGTGCTCGCGCGCGGCCGCCTTCTTGCGTTCGATGTCGGCAAGGGCGCGTTCGAGCTCCGCGCGTTCGGCGGCGTTGCTCGCCCAGTCGTCCATCCGGTTCTTCACGACGCGGGCCGGGGCGCCGACGGCGATCGAATAGTCGGGGATGACGCCCTTGACCACCGCATGCGAACCGAGCACACACCCGCGACCCACGATGGTGTTGCGCAACACCGACACCTTGGCCGCGACCCACGTGTCGGGTCCGATGCGCACCGGCCCTTTCACGATCCCCTGATCCTTGATGGGCAGGGTGATGTCGTCCATCTTGTGGTCGAAGTCGCAGATGTAGCACCAGTCGGCGATGAGCGTGGAACCGCCGATCTCGAGGTCGAGGTAGGAGTTGACCACGTTGTTGCAGCCGAAGACGGTCTTGTCGCCGATCTTGAGACTGCCCTCGTGACAGCGGATCGAGTTGCCGTCGCCGATGTGCACCCAGCGGCCGATCTCCATGCGGGACAGTTCGGGTGTGGCGTGCAGTTCGACGTTGCGCCCGAGGAACACCATGCCGCGCAGCACCACGTGCGGATTGGCCATGCGGAATCGCGCCAGCCGGTAGTAGCGGACCAGATACCAGGGCGAATACGCCCGGTTGCGCAGCACCCAGCGCAGCGAATCGAGGGTGAGGAACCGCACCTGCGCCGGGTCGCGCCGGCGGCCCGCACGCCACCGGCTCCGGTAGGAGGCATTCCACATCGTCGTCATGACGACAAACCCTAATCGACGCGATTTCGGCACACGATAGGCTCTGAGGCTGGTGCGTTCGACCCTGCATTCTCGGCTGGTCCGGAGCACCTACCTCGCCCTCGACCGAGGGCGTGCACAGGACAGGAGCACGGATGGCAGAGCACGACCGGCAGCGACCTCACCGGCCGCCGCACTCGCGCCGTCCTGCCGCTCTAGTCGTCGCCGTTGTGGCTGCGTGCGCCCTGCTGCTGTCGGCCTGCTCGGACGGCCACATCGACGTCCGGTCGGTGCCCGGCCTCGGCTGGCCCAGCTACGGCGGAAACTGGGCCAACTCGAACTTCACCACCGCCACCGTGCCCGACGACCTCGCGCTGTCCTGGCAACGTCCCACCGGCGGCCCGATCACCGCGCCACTCACGGTGTCGACGCGGTCGAATGTCGGGGTCACGTCGAACACAGCCAACGGCTGCAACACCTTCGTCTTCGACCCGAATTCGGGCCGCAAGAACTTCTGCAAACGGATGCGCGAGGGCGTCGAGGTGTCCGCACTCCTGGTGGATCAGTACGACCAGCCCTACATCGGCGAACAGACGACGTTCCTCGCGTTCAACGCGGGCGGCGCGATCCGCTGGCGCACACCCGTTCTGGGTGTACCGCTGTCGGCCAAGTTCGCGTCCCCCAGCATGGCTCTCATCGTGACCACCCTGGGACAGATCCAGCTGCTCGACACCCAAACGGCCGAGCCCGTCGCGCCCGAGGTGCTTCTTCGGCCCGACGCCGACCCCAACGACCCGCTCTTCGGCTTCGGTGAATGCGTACAGAACGGGCCGCGCTGCGTGATCCCGGCGCCACCCGCGGTCGACCCCGTGCACGAGCGCTTCTTCCTCAACATGTGGCCGCCCGGCGCGATCGCCTCGCAGGTCCGGGGATTCGGCTACTCGATGGCCGACGGTAAGCGGACGATCCGCGAGATCTGGCACAACGACGTGCCGGGCGGGATCGTCGGTCCGACCACGCTGTCCGTCGACGGCGCCACCGTGTACGCGTTCTCGCGACTCGGCCAGATCGTCGCGATCGACGCCGCTACAGGCAAGACCAGGTGGACCTACAACAACGGCGGCTACGGCTTTGCGACGATGTCCGTCTCCCCCGACGGCCTCATCATGCCGACCGGAGTCGCCGGAGCACCGCTGACGCTGTTGCGCGACAAGGGCGACCGCGCCGAATCTGTCTGGACGCGTACCGATCTCGCGACCGTGAGCCTGTCCACGTTGACGGCATCGGGCACGGCATGGACCGTCGTGCGCGATCCGGGCAAGCAGACGCTGTCGCTCACCGAGGTGTCGACCACCGACGGCGCCACCAAACGCCAACTGCCGCTACCGGAATCGATCGGCTTCGCGACCGGCGTCGCGGTGTCGCCGAACGGACAGATCGCGGTCGCGACGCACATCGGCGAGGTGTACTTCTTCGACAGTGCCGCCAACATCAAACGCTGACGACAGATTCTTGTCGGACCCCGGCGATAGTCTGTGATCAGTTTCGAGATCAGATGACAGCTCGCCGGCGCTTCTTGTCGGTGGTCTCAGCTACCGTGGTTTTCAGCAGGTCACCAATGATGAAAGATACTCATCGGCAGCAGGTTTCGCCGATGCACCACGAATGATGACGACAAGCCCACCCTCAGATGTGGAAGGTTCCGTCATGCCCACAACAACCGCCCCCGCCCCAAACACTGACAGCCCACAAGTCGCCGACGCCCAGCTTCTCGACCCTGAGGGCTACCTCCAGGTGCTCACCGCGATCCGCGCAGCACTCTGGGACCTCCCACCCGGCGGCACCACACCCAGCGGCCGCCAAGCACACACCGCGATGACCCTGCTCATCGAACTGCGCGCCATCCTCGACCACCACGCCGCCACCACCGCCGCCACCCTCGACCGCCTCGGCGTCGCCCGCCACACCACCAGCAAAACATCGGCACTACTATCGCCATGGGTGTCGCCCCGGCAGTAGCGCACCGCTGGTTACGCATCGGTACAGCACAGACACCGACGTCGCGGCTACCCGGCTACACCGCCGACGGCGCCATCTCTGGCGAACACGCCGACGCCATCATCAGCGGGATCGCCCACATCGGCCGACGAGCCCCCGACGGAATCTGCCACGAGGAACGAGCAGACATCGAACACACCCTGATCGCGCAAGCCATGTCCGGCGCCACCCCCGCCGACATCGCCACAAAATCACGAGAACTGGGCAACACCTACGCCATCACCGCCGCAGGAGTCCCACCCGGAGAGGACCGCACCATCAACGAGTTCACCGTCACACCCACCAACGGCGGCCGCGTCGCCGTGCGCGGCGACCTCGACACCGTCACCGGCGAAAAACTCACCGCCGCCATCGAATCCCTGAACACACCCCGACCCGAACCCGACGGCTCCGACGACGCCCGCACCCAAGGTGCCCGCAACGCCGATGCCCTCGAACTGATCCTCGACGCCGCCGCCGTCGCCGACACCACCCTGGCCACACCACCCACAACCCAAGTCTCCGTGCTACTCCCGGCCACCGCCCCCGACAAAGCCAGCCTGCAATGGCTGGGCCCCATCAGCCCCACCACCGCATCACTGCTCACGTGCGACTCCACCGTCACCGACGTCGTCATCGACGGAGAAACCGTCCCCCTGCAGATGGGCACCAGCAAACGCCTGTTCCCCGCACACCTACGGCGAGCCATCATCATCCGCGACCACTGCTGCATCAAATCCGGCGCCCCCGCTGGGCGCACCCACGTCCACCACATCACGTTCTGGAGCCACGGCGGCCCCACCGACCTCGACAACGGATGCCTACTCTGCCCGTCCTGCCACGCCTACATCCATGCCAGCGACTGGGACATCATCATCGGCGCCGACCGCCACCCCTGGCTCGTACCACCCGCCACTATCGACCCCCGACAAACCCCACTACCCACCTACAACCGACGCACCATGACCCTCGACGACCGCATCGCCGCCTGAGCCGAGATCCGTCGTAGGTTCCCTACGCCCGCTGCCTGAGGTGCGAGCCTGCGAGCCTCGAAGGCCACCGCCTAGCAATTTGACCGCCTGACACTTTGACCGCGAAGCACCTTCCGCGCACCCGACCCGTCGGGACCGCGCACGCCCTTTGAGAACTCCATAGCGAACCCAGCCGCATCGCGGGTGAAAAGCGTTCAGCCCCACCTCCCGAGGTGGGAGGTGGGGCTGAACGCGACATCCGGCCCGCCGCCACCGGCGAAGGTCCGCCGGTACGCCGACGGTGACATGCCCAATTCACGTCGCAGGTGATGTCGGAGAGTGTCAGCCGTGCCCAGCCCCGACAATTCCGCCACCGCATCGACCGACAGGTCGCCGGATTCGAGGAGTTCACGCGCGTGATCGACGCGCCGCTCCAATACCCATGCGCCAGGCGACTTGCCGGTCTCTGCACGGAAGCGCCTGCTAAACGTCCGAGGACTCATCTGGGCGACCGCCGCAAGCGCCGGCACCGACAGGTTCGCGGTGAGATTCGACATGGCCCAACCGCGGACCGCGGCCGTACTGTCGTCGGTCTCGGGGACATGGCGATCGATGAACTGCGCCTGGCCGCCCTCCCGCCAGGGCGGCACTACGCAGTGCCGGGCAACCCGGTTGGCCACTGCGACACCGTGGTCACGCCGGATCATGTGTAGACAAAGGTCGATTCCCGCCGCGAGTCCGGCCGAGGACAACACGTCGCCGTCATCGATGAACAGCACAGACTCGTCGAGGTCGACGCGCGGGAACAACCGACGGAAGTCGTCCGCGTAGCGCCAGTGGGTGGTTGCGCGCCGACCGTCGAACAGTCCGGCGGCCGCGAGGACAAAAGCTCCGGTACAGATCGACACGATGCGTGCGCCCGGCCGTACGCTACGAAGAGCGTCCGCGAGGTCGTCGGGCAACCGCCCGTTGCGACGAGCGGTCGACAGACGAGTACCGGGGACGATCAGGGTGTCAGCCGACGAGACCGCCCCGACGCCCGCGTCTGCCACGAGCCCGTATCCCGATGTCGTCGGGAGCGGCTCGCTGCCCAGCGAAGCCAGGGTCACGTCGTAGAGGCGCCGACCCGCATCGTCCGTGGCCTGCCCGAAGATGAGTGGCGGAATCGTTGCGTCGAAGCCGACCACCGGTGGAACAAGCAATACAACCACCGAGTGCCGACGAGAGTTGGCATGATCTTCCGACATATTGGCGATTATGCCACTGGTATTGCGCCTCGGTCATGGCCGATTCTGATCAGGTGAAACCAACCGTGCCCTCGCCTTCATCCGGTCGGTCTGCCTCCGCGCCCGAATCGGCGATACGAGCCGGCGGCCGGCAGTGGGCGTGGATTGTTGCTGCGGTCAGTTTTGTCGCCATCCTCGGAGCAGCCGGATTTCGCGCGGTCCCCAGCGTGATGATGGATCCGCTACACAGCGAATTCGGCTGGTCACACGCCACCATCGGCGCAGCGATGTCGGTCAACATGGTGTTGTTCGGCGTCACGGCGCCGTTTGCGGCTGCGCTGATGGATCGTTTTGGCGTACGCCCAGTGCTGGTATCGGCCCTCCTGCTGATCGCGGCCGGAACCGGCCTCGGCGTATTCATGACCGCGAGTTGGCAACTGCTACTGCTGTGGGGAGTCTTGGTCGGCCTGGGCACAGGTTCGATCTCGATGGGCTTTGTTGCAACCGTCTCGACGAGATGGTTTGTGCGGCACCGTGGACTTGTCACCGGACTGCTGACCGCGGCGGGTGCGACCGGTCAACTGATCTTTCTGCCAGTGGTCGCGCACATCACTGACGCATTGGGTTGGCGCTGGGCGTCGATCGTCGTGGCGCTCACCGCGCTTGCCGTGGTGCCCCTGGTGGCACTGCTCATCCGCGATCACCCGCGCGATGTCGGCACCACCGCCTATGGCGCGCCACCGGACGCGCCCGACGATCAGGTACCCAACGGAAGCTTCGGTGCGGCGGTGCAGGGTCTGCGCCAGGGCATGCGCGTACCGGCATTCTGGCTGCTGGCAGCAAGCTTCGCGATTTGCGGGATGACGACCAATGGGTTGATCGGCACGCACTTCATCCCCGCAGCTCACGATCACGGCATGCCGCCCACGGTTGCCGCGTCGCTACTCGCGACCATCGGCATCTTCGACGTCGCCGGCACGGTCCTTTCCGGATGGCTCACCGACCGTGTGGACCCGCGCATCCTGCTCGTGGTGTATTACGTCGGACGCGGGATGGCGCTGTTCACGCTGCCCTCACTCCTGTCCCCGCACGCCGAGCCGAGTACCTGGGTGTTCATCATCTTCTACGGATTGGACTGGGTCGCAACGGTTCCGCCGACGATCGCGATCTGCCGGCAGTACTTCGGCGCCAACACCCCGGTCGTATTCGGTTGGGTGTTCGCCTCTCACCAGATCGGCGCCGCGATCGCTGCGGTGGGTGCCGGCTACATTCGGGACACCAACGGCAACTACAACGCAGCCTTTCAGATCGCAGCGGGCCTATGCCTCTTGGCGGCAGTGCTCTGCGGAACGATCGCGCGCGGACCAGCGTCAGAATCGGACACCGGCTTCGCACAGGAATCCGACGCCCTTGCGCCCGATCCGGGTCACCACCAGCGACAGCGGTCGTGAGCCCTTGAGCTTCAGCCGTTTCCGTAGTCGATCAGGGTCGACGTCGAGGCCGCGGACGAGGATCTCGAGCGTCCCGCAATCGTGGGCGGCGAGCGCCTTACGTAGTGCCTTCTCAGCGATGCCGACCTGCTCGACGATCCGAAACCCCCGCTCCCCCGCCGGTACGGAATCACCGGTGAGATAGGCGATCTGCGGGTCGAGTAGCCCAAGTCCGTGGCGGTATGCGTAGTGGCGGACCAGTCCCGCGCGGACGATCGCGCCATCCGGATCGACGATCCACTCGCCGATGTCGCCGACCGGAACATCGTCGGGCTCGCGATCGGTGACCTCGTCGGAGGTGACCAGGCCCTCGGCTTCGGTGCGCAAGACGGTTGCACGTCTGATGGGTTCCATTCCCGGACCCGACCACAACACCGCCTCGCGCACCCCGCCGTCGAGCGAGGTGACCTGCACCTCGCCGTCGAAGCCGAATCGATTGCGCAGCATCGAATAGTCCAGGCCGGGAGCACATTTCACGATGAGCGTGCGCCCTGAGTAGTTGGTCAGCAGGTCGAGTAGCGGCGGAGCCAATTGGTCGAGACGGAACACACGACCACTGCCGGAGCGACGCGCGGGGTCGGCGAGCACCACGTCGGCCGTCGACGTCGGGGTGAGTGCGTCGGCGACGAGGAGGGTCGCACCGGGAGCGTTGTGCTGCGCCATGGCAAGACGGATCCGATCAAGATCGCTGCCGATCACCCCGCGGATGCCGGCGCAGCGTTCCAACTCGATGAGTTCGGCTCCGATCGAACACGTGATGTCGTGTACCACCGCATCCGGGAAGCGGGCCGCGATCTCGGCCGCGCGATGCTCGGCAACCACGCTGTTGGTGGCCTGTTGCAACGCCTCGTCCGATAGCAGGAGGTCATCCGCGCCACGTAGTTTCCCGCGCGCCCGCCGGCGACACGTCACCGTCTCGATCAGGGCAGCATCATGGCCGGCGTAACGAGCCCGAAGTTCGGCGATGTCGGCGAGCATCGACGCCGCCGACAAATCCAGCGACGACGCCACCTCGAGCGCCTTCACCCCGTGCCTCGACCGCAGAAACTTCACGTCGTCGAGGCTGAACGAATATGCCATCTCGCTCAGTCCTCTCCGGCTTCGGTCCGGCCCAGGTCCCAACTGCCGACCGGCTCTGCACCGACCGGCCACAGCCTCAGTTCGATGAAATGACCGGGCAGTTCGTCGGCCAAGCGGGACAACAGTTCCCGACCTCGGCGCTCGTACTCGTGTGCCCACGCCGGGTCGTCCCACCTCTCGCGATAGTGGAAGTGCTGTTCGAACAGTTCCTGCCAAGCAAGCAGGTCACGCGTCAACCCCGCCGACAACTCGAAGTGGTCGGGCGCCGCAGGCCCGTCGGTGATCCACAGCGGCCAATCGACGAAGTACTCGCTCATCAACCGCACCGACCGATCCGGCGGACTTGGGTCGGCGGTCGCGTTCACCGCGTCATTCCGGCTTGTAGCCGCTGACCACCACGTTGTAGAAGAACTTGGGCGGCACGATCTTCCGCAGCACGTTCTCGTCGAGCCAGGTCATGCGCTTCCAGCCGCCGAACGCGAATCCGGCCCAGCCCCAACCGAGTTTGTCGGCGGGTACCGCGGCCTCGAACGTGCGGACCGGCCAACCGAGCATCGCCGCGGCGAGTTCCTCGGTGGCGGTCTCGACCTTGTGCGCACCGGCGCTCGTGGCGATCCCGGCGAGTTCGTCGGGATCGAAGGTGTGGATGTCGACCACGGCTTCCAGCGCGGCCGCGCGCGACGACTCGTCGAGCTCCTCCTGCGGACGACGCCAGCCCTGCAGCGGACCGAACTTGGTGATGTTGGTTGTCGCCCACCAGGTTGCGCGGCTCATCCACCGTGCGTAGAAGTCACCGATGGTCGACGGCTCACCCGCGAAGATGAAGCGACCACCCGGCTTGAGTACTCGGAGCACCTCACGCAGCGCCTGCTCCACGTCCGGAATGTGGTGCAGCACAGCATGTCCGACGACGAGGTCAAACGTGTTGTCGTCGTAGGGGATCTTCTCCGCGTCGGCGACCCGGCCGTCGACATCGAGTCCGAGATTCTCGGCGTTGCGCAGGGCAACCTTCACCATGCCCGGCGAGAGATCGGTGACCGACCCCTTCTCCGCGACACCGGATTGCATGAGGTTGAGCAGGAAGAATCCGGTGCCACAACCAAGTTCCATCGCGCGGCCATACGGCAGATCCTCGGAAGTGGCGACCGCGTCGAATCGACCACGCGCATAGTCGATGCAGCGCTCGTCGAAGCTGATCGACCACTTCTCGTCGTAGGTCTCGGCCTCCCAGTCGTGGTAGAGCACCTGGGCGAGTTTCGTGTCCTCGAGAGCGGCCTTCACCTGCTCCTCGGTGGCGTGCGGATTCGGTTCCGGATCGACGTCCGGCGTCACGTTGGTCATCTCTGTCTCCCCTTGTCCCAGCCCTACTTGCCGAGGAATTCTGCCTTGCCGGGACCGTTCTCGACGAACGACTTCATGCCGATCGAGCGGTCCTCGGTGGAGAACAGCGCGGCAAACACCTGCTCCTCGATCTTGAGTCCGGTTGTGAGGTCGACGCCGAGGCCCTGGTCAACGGCCCTCTTACCTGCCGCGATGGCCAGCGAAGCCGCCTTGGAGAACTGCCCGGCCCACTTGAGCGCCGCGTTGTACACCTCGTCCGGTGCGACGACCTCGTCGACCAATCCGATCTCCAGCGCCTCGGCCGCACCGACGAAACGACCGGTGAAGATCATGTCCTTGGCCTTCGACGGTCCCACGAGGCGCGCGAGCCGCTGCGTGCCGCCGCCACCGGGAATGACGCCGAGCAGCACCTCGGGAACGCCGAGCTTGGCATTGTCACCGGCGATGCGGCGATCGGCCCCGAGTGCGACCTCCAGTCCGCCGCCCAGTGCGTAGCCGGTGATGGCGGCGACCGTCGGCTTGGGGATCTCGGAGATCGCACCGAGCGAGTCCTGCAGCCGACCGGCGATCTTGCTCATCTCGGCGTAGGTCATGTCGTTCATCTCTTTGATGTCGGCACCCGCCGCGAGGACCTTGGGTCCGCCATAGACCACGACCGCCTTGATGTCGTCGCGGAGGGTGGCCTCATCCGCCGCTGCCGCCAGCTCGGTCTGCACCTGCCGGTTCAGCGCGTTCATGGGCGGCCGGTTGAGCAAGATGGTGCCCACGCCGGGATGGTCTTCGGATGTCTCGAGGGTGACGAACTCAGCCATGGTCGAAGGCTACCGGGTGGGTTGTGCCCGCCGCCTCGCCGCCCCGATGACCGAGACCACAAGCAGACCTCGACCTATGGTTGAACCATGAGTCCCGACGCGTCCGCCGGGGAACCGGTCGTCCTCACCGTGGGTGAGCGTTCCGTGCGGATCTCGAGCCCGGACCGCGTGTACTTCCCCGAACGCGGCGAGACCAAGCTCGACCTCGTCGAGTACTACCTGTCGGTGGGTGACGGCATCGTGCGTGCACTGCGTGAACGGCCGTGCATGCTGCACCGTTTCCCCAAAGGCGTCGCCGAGAAAAAGGTTCATCAGAAGCGTGTTCCCGCCGGTGCGCCCGACTGGCTGGAGACCACCGAGATCTACTTTCCCCGCTACGGTCGCACCGCCGACGAGCTGTGCGTCACCGAATTGGCATCGGTCATCTGGGCCGTGCAGATGTCGACGGTCGAGTTCCACCCGTGGAACTCGCGCCGCGCCGACCCCGAGTCGCCAGATGAGTGGCGCATCGACCTCGACCCGATGCCGGACTGCGATTTCGCCCGCATCCGTCGCGTCGCGCACGTCGTCGAAGAGCTCCTCGATGAACTCGACATCCGTGGTTTCCCGAAGACCTCCGGCGGCCGCGGCCTGCACATTTACGTCCGTATAGAGCCGGAGTGGGGATTTCAGGAGGTCCGGCGCGCCGCTCTGGCGTTCGCGCGGGAGGTCGAACGCCGCGCGCCCGACGATGTCACCACCACGTGGTGGCGCAAGGACCGCAACCCCACGGCCGTCTTCGTCGACTACAACCAGAACACGCGTGACCACACGATGGCGTCGGCCTACTCGGTGCGGGGCAACCCGCGCGCGACGGTGTCGGCGCCGATCGCATGGTCGGAGATCGACGACGTGGTGCCCGACGACTTCACCATCGCCACCATGCCCGCGCGATTTGCCGAACTCGGTGATCTTCATTCCGAGATCGACGACGTCGCACACCGCATCGACACGCTCCTCGAATGGGCCGACCGCGACGACATCGACTCTCCCGACGACTGACAATCCGGAGCCCGTCGAGTCAGAGCTTGATATCGGGTACCTTCTGGTCGCCGAGTGCGGCGAAGTAGCGGTCGGAGCCGGGAAAGCTCAGGCCGGCAAGTCCCGCGCCCGGCTTGACGTCCGGCTGGATCGGTTCGATGGCGGGTTCGGCGGCCAGCAATTCTTCGACGGTGGCGAACTCGGCGATGTGGGTCAGCTGCGCCCAGGTCGGCGGAAGAAGGAAGTGCTTGCCCGACCGCCACGCGTCCAGCGCCGCACGTGCGCTCGCCCAGCGAGCGATCTCGGCCTCTGACGTCTTGTCGTCGGCGTCCTGGCCTTCCGGGAGTGCCGCGAGGAAGAACCGGGTGTCGTAGCGGCGCTTCTCGTTGACCGGTGTGATCCAGTGCGCGATGGGCCGCAGCAGGTCTGCACGCAGCGTGAGACCCCGTGCACGCAGGAACTCGGCGAACGAGAGGGATTTGTCGACGAGTTTCGTTCGGTCGTCGTCGAGCGCTCCCGGGTCTGCGAACACACCGTCATCGTCGGTCGCGAGCAGAACACCGCATTCTTCGAAGGTCTCCCGCACCGCGGCACACACGAGCGCCTGAGCGGTCTCCTCGGTGGTGTTGAAAGCGTCCGCCCACCACGCGGCGTCGGGTCCGTTCCAGGAGAGGTCGGCATCCGCGTCGCGTGCGTCGACCCCACCGCCCGGAAACACGGTCATCCCGCCGGCGAAGGCCATCTGCTGCACGCGCCGCTGCAGGAACACCTCGATTCCGTCGGCACCGTCGCGCGCGAGAACGACCGTGGCCGCATCACGGAGTGGAGCGGGTTGGGATTCCGACGACTCGACGGATGACATGTGCACCTCCACCTCACGCCGTGGAGTCAGATCACCGCGGCATTCTCGACACTATCGGCGGCGGTAGGCGCCATCCGCACCTGGGTTCCGGGATACCTACTGCGCGGCCCGTCGCCGATGTCCGCCCGCGCGACGCTTTCGCCGCGCGAAGTAACGACCGCCGCTGACTTTGCTCAGCGCGATCTGCTGGTGGAATGCCAGCGACAAGTTCTTCTCGTTGAGCACCTCGCTGAGCAGACCCTGCGCGACGACGCCGCCCTCGGAGAGCAACATCGCATGCGTGAACCCCTCGGGGATCTCCTCGACGTGGTGGGTGATGAGCACGATCGCCGGCGAGTCCGGGTCGGCTGCGAGTTTCGAGAGACGTTCGACGAGTTCCTCGCGACCACCGAGATCGAGACCGGCGGCCGGCTCGTCGAGGAGCAGCAACTCCGGATCGGTCATCAGCGCCCGCGCGATCAGCACCCGCTTGCGCTCGCCCTCCGACAGAGTCCCGAAGGTGCGGTCGGCGAGGTGCTCGGCACCCATCGACTCCAGCGATTCGAGCGCCTGCGCGCGGTCGGCGTCGTCGTACTCCTCGCGCCAGCGACCCAACACCGAGTAACCCGCCGAGATCACGACGTCGCTCACGACCTCGTCGGACGGGATCCGCTCGGCCAGTCCAGGACTGGTCACACCGATCCGGGTGGACAGTTCACGGACCTCCACCTTGCCGAGCAACTCGTTGAGGACGTACGCCGTCCCGGCAGTCGGATGGATCTCGGCACCGGCAAGACGCATCAGCGACGTCTTGCCCGCCCCGTTGGGTCCGATGATCACCCACCGTTCGTCGAGTTCCACCTGCCAGGAGATCGGGCCGACGAGCGTGTTGCCCCCTCGGACGAGCGTCACGTCGCGGAAGTCGATGAGCAGGTCGGGATCCGATTCGGTCACCTGCCCATCGTGCCCTAGATCATGGTCGGATCGCGCGCTGGTTCGGAATACGAGAGCGTGTGTCGGCCTTGGCATTGATATGTCCGTTGATCTTTCGATTCTCGATCTCGCACAAGTCGGCCCAGGCGAGACCGTCACCGACAGTTTCGCCGCCAGCCGCGACATGGCCCAACGCGCCGAGCAGTGGGGTTACCGTCGCATCTGGTACGCCGAACACCACAACATGTCGTCGATCGCGTCGGCCGCCCCGGCGGTGCTGATCTCCCATATCGCCGCGCACACGTCGACGATCCGTCTCGGCGCGGGCGGCGTGATGTTGCCCAACCACTCCCCGCTGTCGATCGCCGAACAGTTCGGCACGCTGGCCGAACTGTATCCAGGCCGAATCGACCTCGGACTCGGCCGCGCCCCCGGCGGCGACCAGAAGACCTTCGCGGCGCTGCGCCGGACCATCGCCTCGGCCGAGCACTTCCCGACCGACGTCCTCGAACTGCAGGGCTACCTGCGCGGACAGTCACGTGTGGAGGGTGTTTCGGCCACTCCGGGCGCCGGCACCGATGTCCCGCTCTACATCCTCGGTTCGTCGCTCTTCGGTGCACAACTGGCCGCCGCACTCGGCTTGCCCTACGCATTCGCCTCACACTTCGCACCACAGGCTCTCGAACAGGCCGTAGCTCTGTACCGCAGTGAATTCCAGCCTTCCGACGTACTCGCGGAGCCGTATGTGATCGCCGGTGTGTGCGTCATCGCCGACGACGACGAAGCCGTCGCCGCCGAGCAATTGCTGCGCGCCAAACGACAGCGGGTCACGGCGCTCTTCGGTCGCGGTCGACGGTTCACCGACGAGGAGGCCGACGCCATCCTCTCGGTGCCGCAGGGCCGTCAGATCGATTCGATGCTCACCTACGTCGGTGTCGGTACGCCCGTGCAGGTCCGCGAGTATCTCGACTGGTTCACCGACCACGCCGACGCCGACGAACTGATCCTCGCGTCGCTCGCGCCGGATCGGACAGTGTGGCGAAACACGTTGGCACACTTGGCTCCGGCGGCAATCCCGTCACCGACGGCCGCCCCCAGCGCCGGCTGAAGCTCCTTGAGGGAGTGGGTCCAACAACGCAGCCGGCCCACCTCCGCTCCCTGAGCTGAGTTGCTCGAGACGCTAGCCGAGAGTCTCGAAGGGCCGGTGAGACAAGGCAATTGGGGGCAAAGCAGAGACTGTCACCAGGGCGACGGGCCTGTCCGTCCATCCGCCGGATGGTTGGGTGCCGGCCGAGCATTTCCCCAGTTCACAGCGTTGGTCACTAAGGCTCTTCGGATCAGGCGGCAGCAAACTCAGGCAAGGCAGAAGTCGTCGAAGTCGAAGCCGGGCACGACGATGCAACTGACCAGCGACGCGTCATCGCCGACGCATCGTGCGCGCTGCCAGTGTCCAGGTGGCACGAGCGCCTGGGGTTGTTGTCCGGCAAGCACATCCGCGCCCACGAGCACTGTCGCGTCACGCGCCGGCTCGGCACCGTCGCCACCGAGATCCAGTTCGACGGGTGAACCTCGGTGATACAGCCAGAGTTCGGCGCCACGCACGGTGTGCCAGGCCGATTCCTCACCCGGCAGGAGCAAGAACAGGATTGCGGTACCGGCGGACCGGTCGGCGTCGTACGCGGGCAGAGCATCGGCCGGTAGCACCAGGTCACTGCGCCAGGTCTCCCTAAACCATCCGCCCTCGGGATGTCGCGAAAGACCAAGACCCCGAGCCCATTCCGGCAGCAGCTCGCTCACCGGGTCACCTCCGCGATCACGGTGACCGAGCCGGGCGCGATCTCGGTGAAACCCGCATCGCGCACCGCGACCGCCGCACCGCTCGCATCGGCAGCCAACAACGAACGCCAGCGCACAGAATCCGCGACACACACCGACAATGGACATCCGGACTCGCGCCAGGCCAGCGTCGACGCCTCGTCGAGGAGCCGTACCGCCAGCATCGACGCGTGCCCCACCTGGGCCGCAAGCTTTCCCACGGTCATCTCGAGATCCGGGTTGACCCAAAGGCACACACCGGTCGTCGGCGGATCTGCCGGGAGCCCGCCGTCGACCTCCGTGCCGCCGATCTGCAAGCGCGAGATCCGACGATCGACGTCACCGACACGGCCGGGCACAAGAGCTCGCGCCTGCGCAGCGCCTTCGCCGGCAGTGACACCCCATACCTCCTGCGCCGCAAGCCACTGCGCACCACGAGCACGACGCGCTATCTTGCGGATTCGCGCGTCGCACCACGCGTCGAGCGAGGGCGCCCACGGGCCGTCGCGACCTGCTCGGTCGTCGAGGCACAGCAGCGCCACTGCGCGTGCCGCGGCAACGAGGAGTTCGGCTCGGTCGGGCGGATCGGACTTCTCGATACGCAACACCATCTGCATGGCCAACACATCGGCCGGATCGAGCGGATCGTCGTGCCCGCCAACATAACCGGTCAGCCGACGGTAGTCGTCGGACAGCGGCGACCCATTCGGTTCGATCGTCATTCCAGTGGCACGCGCCGCAGCACCCCGTCGGCGGCGTCGGCGGCTTCGATCTCGTCGCGGGTGACGCCGAGGATGAACAGGACGGCATCGAGGAACGGATGGTTCAGGGCCGCATCGGCGACCTCGCGCAACGCGGGTTTGGCGTTGAACGCGATACCGAGGCCTGCGACCGAGAGCATGTCGATGTCGTTGGCGCCGTCGCCGACCGCGACCGTCTGCTCCACCGGCACACCCACCTGATCGGCGAAGGAACGCAACGCGCGCGCTTTGCCCGGCCGGTCGACCACCTCGCCGATCACGCGGCCGGTGAGTCGCCCGTCGACGATCTCGAGCGTGTTGGCGCGCACGAAATCGAGTTCGAGTTCATGCGCCAGTCCGTCGATGACCTGGCGGAAACCGCCCGACACCAGACCGCAGTGATAGCCGAGCCGATGCAGCGTGCGAATGGTGGTCCGTGCACCGGGTGTGAGCTCCAGGGACGCCGCCACCTCGTCGACCACCGACGCGTCGAGACCGGCCAGCGCCGCAACCCGCTGATGCAGGGATTCGGAGAAGTCGAGTTCGCCGCGCATGGCGCGTTCGGTGACCGCCGCGACCTCCGCTTCGCGACCGGCATGGGCGGCGAGCATTTCGATGACCTCGCCCTGGATCAGGGTGGAGTCGACGTCGAAGACGATGAGCCGCTTGGCACGTCGCGCGAGACCGCCTCGTTCGACGGCGATGTCGACCGCGTGCCTCGATGCGACCGTGGCCAGGCCCTTGCGCAGTGCGGCGTCGGCCGCCACGTCCGCGCGACCCTGAACACTGACCATCAGCTCCAGGCCCGTCAGTGGGTAGTCGGCGATCCCCCGGATCGAGTCGATGTTGCCGCCCTGGTCGGCAAGCTCGGTGGCGACCGCGCTGAAGGCCTGCGGAGTCACCGGACTACCGAGCAGGACGACCGCGTGACTGGACGGCGGCTGCCCGACCGTCTCGGCACCGACCTCCACTGCGACATCGATCCCGACCGACGCCATGGCCTGCTCGACGACGTCTTGCACGGCCTCGGCGTCACCGCTGGTGGTGACGAGCACACCCAGAGTGAGTCGACCGCGGATGACCACCTGCTCGACGTCGAGCAGGTTGACGTCCTGCGTCGACAGTGCGGCCATCAAGGCCTTGGTCACGCCCGGCTTGTCGAGACCGGTGACGGTGATGAGAACGGTGGTGAGTGACTTTCCCGAGTCCTTGGGCCCAGAATTCGATTCCACCGTGTCAGCGCGGGTCGCTGTCCCCGGACGCCTCGTGGCTGCCGGTGGTCAGCGGGTCGCGACGCGCATCCTCGACAACCTTGCTTTCGTGGCCGTGTCCGGGACCAACGTGCGCTTCGGCACGCATCCGCTCGATCATGTGCGGATAGTGCAGCTCGAATGCGGGACGCTCCGACCGGATGCGCGGCAGTTCGGTGAAGTTGTGCCGCGGCGGCGGGCAGCTGGTGGCCCACTCGAGCGAGTTGCCGAAGCCCCACGGATCGTCGACGGTGACGACCTCGCCGTAGCGGTACGAGCGGAAGACGTTCCACAGGAACGGCAGCGTCGACAGTCCGAGGATGAACGCACCGAGGGTGGAGATCATGTTCAGCGTGGTGAAGCCGTCCGACGGCAGGTAGTCGGCGTAGCGACGCGGCATGCCCTCGTTACCCAGCCAGTGCTGGACCAGGAAGGTGGTGTGGAAGCCGATGAAGGTCAGCCAGAAGTGCCACTTGCCGAGTCGTTCGTCGAGCATGCGTCCGGTCATCTTGGGGAACCAGAAGTAGATGCCGGCGTAGGTGGCGAACACGATCGTGCCGAAGAGCACGTAATGGAAGTGAGCGACCACGAAGTAGCTGTCGGAGAGGTGGAAGTCCAGCGGCGGGCTCGCGAGCAGAACACCGGTCAGACCACCGAAGAGGAAGGTCACGATGAAGCCGACGGAGAACAACATCGGTGACTCGAAAGTCATGTTGCCTCTCCACATCGTGCCTATCCAGTTGAAGAACTTCACGCCGGTGGGCACGGCTATCAGGAAGGTCATGAACGAGAAGAACGGCAACAGCACGGCGCCGGTGACATACATGTGGTGGGCCCACACGGCCACCGACAGTGCGGCGATCGCGAGGGTCGCGTAGACGAGACCGGAGTAACCGAAGATCGGCTTGCGGCTGAACACCGGGAAGACCTCGGACACGATGCCGAAGAACGGCAGCGCGATGACGTACACCTCGGGGTGACCGAAGAACCAGAACAGGTGCTGCCAGAGGATCACACCGCCGTTGGCCGGGTCATAGAGGTGGGCGCCGAACTGGCGGTCGACCTCCAGGCCGAGCAGAGCAGCCGTCAGCAGCGGGAAGATCAGCAGGATCAGGACGCTGGTCACCAGGATGTTCCAGGTGAAGATCGGCATGCGGAACATGGTCATGCCGGGGCAGCGGAGACAGACGACGGTGGTGACCATGTTGACAGCACCGAGGATGGTGCCGAGGCCACTGACACCCAGACCCATGATCCACAGGTCGGCACCGACGCCGGGAGAGTGCACCGCGTCGGTGAGCGGGGTGTAGGCGGTCCATCCGAAGTCGGCGGCACCGCCGGGCGTGATGAATCCGCCGATCGCGACCGTCGAGCCGAAGACGAACAGCCAGAAGCCCATCGCATTGAGTCGCGGAAACGCGACGTCGGGCGATCCGATCTGCAGTGGCAGCACGAAGTTCGCGAAGCCGATGACGATCGGCGTCGCATACATCAGCAGCATCACCGTGCCGTGCATGGTGAACAGCTGGTTGAACTGCTCGGTCGACAGGAACTGCATGCCCGGATGGGCGAGCTCGCCACGCATCAGCAGAGCCATCAGGCCACCGATGAGGAAGAACGCGAAGCAGGCGGTGATGTACATCATGCCGATCAACTTGTGATCGGTGGTGGTGATCAGCTTGTAGAAGAACGAACCCTTGGGCTGGTAGCGCTCCGGGAACGGACGCACTGGAGCCACTTGCGTGGTGGGCTGGTCTACCGCGGTCACAGATCCTCCTCTTGCCCGACCATCTCCAGCGAATCGGACGACGACTCCTCAGACGGCCGGCACATGAACAAACCGAGCGCTGGTAACTGATCCTAAACCCTTGCGGGCGCCCCGGCCGACCGGGTCCTACGATCTGTCGTAATTGATTTCCGAGGGAGTGGGTCTGCGCAGCTCAACGCCTATTTGCGGATGCGACGCGCGCAGTCGAAAGGGGCCCGCCCGAGCGGCCCGCGTCGGACCCGCGGCGCCACGACGGTGCGGGCGCACCCCGATGCTAGGTTTGGCGGGTGCAACGCAGCGTTCGTGACAGCGATGATGATGGGCGTGGCGTGAGCCGCAGCCCCCGATCGGGCCGACGTTTTCGCCGCGCCGCCCTCGCCGCGATCGCCCTTCTGTCGCTGACCGTCGCAGCCTGTTCGTCCGACGACGACACACTCCGAACCCCCGACGGAGCGCCGATCTCCACCTCGACCACGCGCATCGCAGAGGTCAACGTGGTGGCTCCCGAGCGCGACTTCTCGGAGACATGTCTGCAGCCGACCACGCCTGACCCAGGCCAACCGGACGTGACGCGCATTGTCGTCACCGATCCGTCGCTCCTCGATCCGATCTGCGCCCTTGGGATCGGTCCGAAGGTGGTGGCGGTGACCTCGGCACCAGGCAGTGTCATGGCCTATCTCGGCCCGCAGCTGAACTCGGTGCCGACGATCGGCTCCACCCCCGACGCCGCCGCGGTGACGGCCGCGAAACCGGACGTCGTGCTCACGACGCCGACGACCACGTCATCGGCCGCGGCTTTCGGCGGTGTGCGCAGCGTCGAGGTCGGTCCGGGCACGTGGCAGCAGCAGTTCCAGGCCGTCGCCGACGGTCTGGGCCGCAGCGAGTCGGGCGTCCGACTGCTCAAGCAGTTCACCAACCGAGCCGCGTCGGTGGGAAAGTGGACCGACGCCGCCCACACCTGGGTGTCGCTGGTCCGGTTCACCGCCGACGCCGAGGTCATCGCGGGGACAAACACATTCGCCGGCCAGATTCTGTCGATGATCGGTGCGCAGCGGCCGCCGGCCCAGCGGGGTTCCGAGTCGTTCACCGTCACCGACCAGAACTTCCACGCCGCCGACGGCGACCTGATCTACGTCGGCTTCGACGGCGCGAAGGGCCTCGAGCACGGCAAGCAAGTCCTGCTCAGCGACGCTTGGCTCGATCTCGGGGCACCGACCTGGAAACGCGTCCTCGCCATCGACGATCAGGTCTGGTACCAGACGTCCGGCCTGGCCGCGGCCTGGCTCGTCCTCTACGACGTGCGCGACTCACTGGCCGACGGATCCTCGGCAACCTACTGACGCGACTTTCGCGCCGGTTGAGGCAAACCCTCGTCTTCGACGCGGCGACGGATGAGTGTTGACGCATGTCTGTCACCGATGAATACCTCGCCAACAACGTCGAATACGCCAAGTCCTTCTCCGGGCCGCTCCCCTTGCCGCCGAGTCGGCACGTTGCCGTCCTCGCCTGCATGGACGCCCGGCTCGACGTCTACCGGATTCTGGGAGTATCCGACGGCGAGGCCCACGTCATCCGCAACGCCGGTGGCGTCGTCACCGACGACGAGATCCGTTCCCTTGCCATCAGCCAACGCCTGCTGGGCACCACCGAGATCATCCTGATCCACCACACCGACTGCGGCATGCTCACGTTCACCGACGACGAGTTCAAGCGCGAGATCCAGACCGAGATCGGTCAGAAGCCGAATTGGGCGGCCGAGTCGTTCACCGACCTCGACGAGGATATTCGCCAATCACTCACCCGCATCCGCAACAGCCCGTTCATCACCAAGACCAGCTCACTGCGCGGATTCGTCTTCGACGTCGCGACCGGACTGCTCCGCGAAGTGGAGAACTGACACTCCTCGCTCGGTCATGGCCAACCGGGTTCGGCCGCGATCGAACCCGACGCGACCGCTTCCGCCAGCTGGGAGTGGTCGCGTTCGGTTTGGTCGGCGTAGGCATGGGCGAAGGACAGCACCGATTCCTCGACCTTGCCGCCATCCCCCAGGTAGGAGTGGATCATGCGCGCATCGCCACTGCGAGCGTGCGCCCGAGCCAGCACATGCCCGCACGCGGCGGCGAACTCGGCGAGTCGGCCGGCGATGGTCTGCCCCTTCGGAATCACCTTGCCGTCGCGGAACTGGCGCACGTAGAAGTCCATCTTCCCGATCCGCGTCCAACCGACGAACATGTCGGTCGCGCTCTGGATCAACCGCTGCCCATTGACGACCCGCGCACCGTGGTTGTCGTACCGACTGCGACGCACAAAGGGTTCATACACCGAGGAACCGGCCTGTTTCACCTGGAAGAACAGCGGGTCGCCGGTGGCGCGTTCCTCCATCAACAGCAGGAAGACCCGCATGCCGACGCTACCGACGCCCACCACCTGCTGGACCGCGTCGACCAGGTCGAAGTGGGACAGCAAAGCCGAGATGTGGTCGGGGATGCTTGCGTTGTAGGCATCGACCACCCCGGCCAGGACGTCGGCATGCTCGGCGAGTGCATGCACCCGGTAGGGCGGGTCCTCGATGATCTGGCGCCGACCGTCGACGAGTTGGGTCAACTTCTTGGCGGCGCCGCGGCTGCTACGTTTGCGGGCCTGTTTCTCCAGGATCTTGTCGAACTGGTGCTCGGAGTCCTCGGGGGCGAGGTAGGTGACGAGGTGCGCCAGGTCGATGATCTCGGCCCAGACATCGAGCTCAGGCCACCCGAGTACGTCTTCATCCAGGTGCGGTAGCCGTGCAAACCGGCTCGAACCGAGGCGTCGGCGACCTCGGCGGGCACTCCGTTCTCGCGGGCGAGCACCACCAGGCTGGTGAGGAACCGGAGCAGATCCCATTCGAACGGGCCCGGCAGCGTCTCGTCGAAGTCACGCAGATCGAACGCCAAGGAACGTTCCGGCGTGTTCCACAAGCCGAAGTTGAGCACATGAGCATCGCCGCACATCTGCACGGTGATGCCGGTGTTCGGCCGCGAGGCGAGGTCCGCGGCCATCACCGCGGCGGCCCCGCGGTAGTAGGTCCACGGCGACGCCGACATCCGACCGTGCCGGATCGCGATCAGTCGCTGATCGCGCATCGTGTTCTGCGCCAGAATCGTGGCCAGAGCGTCGTGTCCTCTGCGGCTCGGATCCCAGTCGCCGAGGTGGCTGCGCGGCACGGTCTTTCGCGCCGCCCGGCCCCGAGCGACGGGATCGAGACGCTTTCCTTTGTCACCGGCCATAGATCAAGAGTCTGGCGGATAACACCAGAGGCGCGAACTCGAATCGCCGAAAGCGCCGTCTCGCGGATGATGGCTGTCGGTCAGGACCACTAAGGTGGACGTATGGCCACCACAGTTCCCGAAGGCTATGCCGATTTGCTCGACCGACCGGTCGTCGGCGTGCTCAGCACCGTCGGCCCCGACGGCATCCCGAACGCGACGCCGATGTGGTTCGCGTGGGACGGAGAGCATCTGCGCTTCACACACACCAAGGCGCGCAAGAAGATCCGCAATCTCGAGGGCAACCCGAACTACTCGTTTGTCATCACCGATCCTGACAACCCGTACCGCTACCTCGAACTTCGCGGGCAACTCGAATCGGTCACCGACGACCCGACCGGCGCCTTCTACGTCACGCTGGGCAAGCGCTACGGCAACGCCGACCAGCAACCTCCGCCCGACGCCGCCGACCGGGTGATCTTGACGCTGACTGCGTCCTACTTCGGCAAGAAATAGCGTCATCACCGCGTCGGCACCTCCTGACACCGCAACCCTGCACCTGCTGTGGCGGACGGGTGTGGGTATGGCCGCGTGGGTCGACGATCAGCACGCCACAAGCGGGCAGTTGCCCGGGCCGCTGGCCGAACTGCTCGCCGGGAAGCGGTTTCGACGCGACATCGCCGTGACCGACGACGCCGGGAAACGACGATTCGTCGCGACAGCGACTCTCGGCGTCTCTTCAGCTGTCGCACTTCTCGACGCGTCACGTTCGATCCCGACCGCCGGCGACGTGCGCTGGTATCGGTATCTGCTCGACGGTGTGCGCCGATTCGTGGCATCGGCGGCGGTCGCACCGACGGTCGTGGAGGTGGCAGGTGAATGGGTGATGCGCTGGCAGGTGATCCCTACCCCAGCGTGGCGCAGTTGGGCGGCCGTGGCCACCGGCGGGGCACCCTCCGCCCTCCTGGACAACGGCGGACCCGAAGCGCTCACCGACCTGCTGGCCGAGCTGATCGATCACGAAACCCGCTCGCGCATAGCCACTTCGGTCCCACGTCTGGGACCCCCGGCACCCCGAAGTCCCGTCGTGCGGACACTCCTCCCCGACACGGACGCAAGCGCCCCGTGCGCGCCGGCGCGGCTCGCCGCCTCGGCGTCGGCCTTCCAACGATGGAACACCAGCCCGCGCAAGGACGACCACACCCTGCTGTTCCGTCTGCACGAACCGGAGCACGACGAGCCCGATGGCACATGGTGGACGGACGACTCCTGGTCTGTTGAATCACCGCCGGATACCGAGAAGAGTGTGGCGACAACCGAATCTGCACGCTGGCGGCTCCAGGTGTGCCGGCGCAGCATCGATGGGCACGTCGCCCCGGTCCAACCGCATCGGCTCGACACCGAAGACCTCGACGAGCTCACCACCGCCCTGGCCACCGCGGTACGCGCGTTCCCCGGACTGGCCCAAGCGGATCCGGACCGCGGATCGCTCGACTTCCTGCTGCCGACATCGCTGGCCGAGGAGTTGTTCGCCACCGGTGCCGTCGCGCTCGGCGAAGCGGGCTTCGCAGTGCTGTTGCCCCGCACCATCGCCGAGGTACGGCCGACCCTCGGCATCCGCGCGGTGCCGGTGATGGGCGGCGGAGCCCCGGCCGCCATGGTCGGGTTGCGCGAGATCCGCGAGTTCGAGTGGCGCCTCGCCCTCGGCGACGCGCCCGGCGCCATCACCCTGACCGACGCGGATCTTGCCGAATTGGCGCACCAGAAGGGCGATCTCGTCCGCGTCCGCGGCGTGTGGATGCGTGCGGAGTCCGGCGCCCTGTCCCGCGCGGCGGCGTTCGTCACCGCCCAGCGTGCCCTCAAGGCCGACGACCGGCCCGCCGACATGGGCGAGCTTTTCGGACTGCTCACCGGGAGTGCCGATCGCCTCCCGGTGCCGGTGAGCTCGGTGCAGGGCCTGTCCTGGCTCGACGACATCGCCGAACGTGGCGCCCTGCAACCCAGCCCACTCCCCCCACCAGCCGGACTGACCGCGACCCTGCGGCCCTACCAGCAGCGCGGAGTCGAATGGTTGGCTCATCTCGCCTCGTTGGGCATCGGCGGGGTGTTGGCCGACGACATGGGGCTCGGCAAGACGATCCAGATCATCGCCCTCGAGTCCCACGAAAGATCCTCCGGATCAACGCCTCCCACGCTCGTCGTATGTCCGATGTCGGTGGTCGGCAACTGGGCACGCGAATTCCGGCGGTTCGCCCCGCATCTGCGAGTGATGATCCATCACGGTCCGGATCGACTGTCGAGCAAGCATTTCGAACACGCGCGCGCCGCACACGACGTGGTCCTCACCACCTTTGCCATTGCAAGCAGGGACCGGAGCCTGCTCGGCGGGCAACGCTGGCACCGGATCGTCGTCGACGAGGTGCAGCACCTCAAGAATGTCAACACGATTGCCGCCAAGTCTGTCCGGGCGCTGACCAGCGGCCACCGGATCGCGCTCACCGGTACGCCCGTGGAGAACCGGCTCGAAGATCTGCGCGCTGTCATCGACCTGGTGAACCCGGGCCTGCTCGGTTCGGCGTCGGTGTTTCGCGCACGCTATGCCGAACCGATCGAACGTGATCGGGACCCGGCAGCGTTGCGTCGTCTCACCGCGATCACACACCCGTTTGTGTTGCGGCGTGAGAAGACCGATCCCACCATCGCCGCCGAGTTGCCGGAGAAGGTCGACATCACGGTGCGTGCCAACCTCACCGTCGAGCAGGCCGGTCTGTATCGGGCGGTCATCGACGAGCTGATGGAAGCGTTGCGCGACAGGCAACAACGCACGCTGCGCCGCCGCAACGTGCTGGCCGCCCTCACCCGCCTCAAACAGATTTGCAACCACCCCGCGCACTACCTCGCCGACGGTACCGAGCTCGCGCCCGGTGGTGTTCATCGGTCCGGCAAAGTGGAGCTCCTGGCAGACACACTCACGACGCTGATCGACGAGGGCGACCGTGCCCTGGTGTTCACCCAGTTCGCGGCGTTCGGCGAACTGCTCTCGGGGTGGCTCGGCGAGCTGCTCGGTACGCCGATTCCACTTCTGCACGGCGGGCTCGGCCGGCGCGATCGCGACCGGATGGTCGCGGAGTTCACCGAATCCGACGGCCCGCCGATCATGCTCGCCACCCTCAAGGCCGGCGGCACCGGCCTCAACCTGACCACCGCCAATCACGTTGTGCACGTGGATCGGTGGTGGAATCCCGCGGTCGAGGACCAGGCCACCGATCGGGCCTACCGCATCGGCCAGGATCAGCGGGTGTCGGTTCACCGGCTGATCTGCGTGGGAACGATCGAGGAGCGCATCGACGACATGATCGCCCGCAAACGGGAGTTGTCGCGGCTCACCGTCGCATCCGGGGAGAACTGGGTCTCCGACCTCGCCGACGACGAGTTGTTCGAACTCGTCCGCCTCCGCGACGAGGCGGTGAGCGAATGAGTCCGCGGCACGGTCGCGGCCCGATCGCGGTTCGCGGATACGCGCTCACCCCGTGGGCCCGGTCCTTTGTCGACGTGGTCGAAGGCCGAACCGCCGGCAGCGGAGCCGACGCGATCGCCGACAGTCGACATATCACCAAGGCCCGCAGATACTTTCGCGACCGCCACGTGCATGGACTGCGCATCGGCGCGGGCCGCGTGACGGCGTCGGTCGAGGGCAGTCAGCTCGACCCCTTCGACGTCATCCTCACCACCCGCACCGTCGACTCCGGCACCGTCGCCGAGCTGTTGCGTGCGCGTGGCGCCGTCATGGAGCTCATGCCCCTGACTCGCGGCGAACAGCCTGTCGTGGTGGGTGAGCTGATCGGCCCCACCGAATCGGCCGACGTGATGACCGACTGCACCTGCCCCGACGAGGCGGTCCGGTGCGTGCACGCACTCGCCGTCGCCTACGAGGTGGCCGCCGAGATCGACCGCTCCGCGTTGACGCTGCTGACTGTGATGGGGACCGACCTCAAGTCGCTGCTCGACAAGGTCGGCGACGCACCGACGCCGACGCGGGAGTCCGACGTCGGTTCACTGCCCGGGCCGGACTTCTACGGCTCCACTTCCCCGCTGCCGCCGCTGCCGTCACCGCAGCGGATGAACCCGCTGACCGACCTGGACACCACCGACCTGCGTCAGGCGCTCCGCGCGGTCGGCGTTGTGCCCGCGGACATGGCCGAGACCTTGGACGAACTCGGCGATCTATACGACCGGTTGGCCGGCGAGGCGTAGGCGTCACTCGAAGCCATCAGCCGGATTGATACAGCCAAATGCCCGCGAGTACCACCACGACGTACACCGCGATCGACAGATATCCGATGATCAACGCGGCCAGCGCCAGCCCATGACCGGATTCCCGGGATCGGCGAATCTGAGACATTGCGACATGCCCAAGAACGACCCCGACGATGCCGAAACCCAACAGCGAGACCACGAACGCCGCTATGGACAGGCTGTTGGTCGCGGGCGCTACAGGCTCGGCCGAGTAGATCGGCTGGCCGTCGGCCGTGTACCCGACAAGCCTCGGCTGAGACGATCCAGCTGACTGGACCGGCCGCCCCTCGCCCGCGAATGTCATACGCGATCTCGGACATATCATCGCTGAAACCCACACCAGTACAACGGGACTGATCGCGATGACCAGTGCGGTCGGTGTGTCTCGGTCGAATCGTATGTAGTCGGAGTACTGAACCCACGGGAGCCAATCGGTGTATTGCCCAATGAACGGACACACGCCGATGACCGCGATCGATCCGACCACGGCCAGCGCGATGCCGGCCGCAACAAGGGACCGCCGACGTGAAACGGTCCACCCGACTGCGACAAACAGAAGACCAATCATGTTGAGCGCGAGTGTCCACCGGATCGCTTGGGTGGCCGACTCATCGAGGTCAGGTCCGATGACTGCGGCAAGGCCAAAGCATATGGTCGCAGCCAAGAGTGCACCAAGGCCGCCGAGTCTGCTGCGGACATCCTCTGCGACGAGCAAACACGTCACAAAGGCCGTCAGCATAAGCGGCCCGAAATCGACGATGAACCGCACGAAATCGGAATCCCCATAGAGCGGAACTTCGGAATAGAAGACTGGACCAGACGCGCCGTACAGCAACCACAGGCACCCAACCATCCCCACGATGCAGCCGACGGTCAGCCGCCACAGCGGTACCCTGCGAACCGCAGTTGGCGACGGTGCCGGTGGACCCGAACCAGCGAGGTAACCCTGGCGTCTCGTCGACGGAGTACTCATTGGGAGATCTTACGAATCAGCGCTCGAAATTCGATGTCCTCGATTCTGTTGAACCTCCCGATCATCGGGAGGTTCAACGACGGCTGAGCTTCCCCAGTTTGAGTGGACACCTGAGATAGCGGGACGAAGGGTCCTGCTGGGAGGATGTCTACATGTCCAGGACGCGTCGGTCGTTCACGCCTGAGTTCAAGGCGGAGGCTGCTCGTCGGGTGATCGACGGGGGCCGGCCGGTCACCGAGGTCGCTCGTGAACTCAACGTGCATGAGAACTTGTTGGGCAAATGGGTTCGCGCTGAACGGATGCGCGATGGTGTCACCGACGAGGTGCGCAACGCCCCACCGGATCAGGACCTGTCGGCTGGTGAGCGCGCGGAGTTGACCCGGTTACGCGCGGAACTCGCCGAGAAGGACCGCGATCTGGCGTTCCTGAAAAAAGTATCGGCGTACTTTGCGGCGCAGCAACATCGGTGAGCAAGTTCGAGCTCATCGCCGCGGAGTGCGCCGACCACGACATCACGAAACTGGCTGACCTGCTGGGTGTTTCACGATCCGGATTCTACTCGTGGGTGGGTCGGCAACGCCGCACCGAGCTGACACCGCGCCAGCAGCGGCGTCGGGACTTGGAGGTCAAGATCCTCGCCCACTGGCAGGCATCGGCGCGTACCTATGGGTCACCGCGCATCACCGCCGACCTGCACGCCGAGGGTGTCGCGGTCTCGGAGAACACCGTTGCCAAGATCATGGCCGAGATGGGCATCGAGGGCATCAGCCCACGCACGTTCAAGGTCAAGACCACCAAGGTCGATCCGGCCGCGACGTTCCCGCCGGACCGGGTCGGGCGGGCGTTCGACCAGGGTGGCATCGACCGTGTCTGGACCTCCGACATCACGTATCTGACCTGCGGTGAAGGGGATGCGTATCTGTGTGCGATCCGAGATGAGCACTCGCGTCGGGTGCTGGGCTGGTCACTGGCCGATCACATGCGAACCGAACTGGTCGAGTCCGCCGTGGATGCAGCGGTGTTCACCCGTGGCGGGTCGGTGGCTGGCACCATCCTGCATTCCGACCGGGGCAGCCAGTACACCAGCCACGACATGGCTGCAGCATGCCGCACCTACGACCTCAAGCGGTCGATGGGCGCGACGGGGATC
>NZ_JAKWBF010000109.1 GCF_022513585.1 Gordonia gummivorans | reverse complement strand
AAATCGGCAAATCACCAATCAACGTCGACGGATCAGCCAGAACACGATCAAGCACGCCGGTCAGGGTTGTCAGGAGTCCTCGGATTCGCGGCTCGTCGAAGATGTCCGTCGCGTACGTCAGGTCCAGGACCCAATCCTGTTCGCCATCACCGGAATTCACTGTCAGATAGAGGTCTAGTTGTGCCGCACTCAGTCCTGGATCAAACGGGGTGAAGTCGACACCAGCCACCTCGACGCCGTCAGCAGCACCGGCACCC
>NZ_JAKWBF010000108.1 GCF_022513585.1 Gordonia gummivorans | reverse complement strand
TGATCCATCCCGGCATTTCCGGAGAGCTCAGGTTGTGAGTGCCTCCTCCGGATTGAGGGTGCGCATGTGAGCGTAGTGGAGTTGCTCAGCGTGGTCGGGAGTGAGGTCGTCGCAGTAGCTGTGAGGCCGCTCCCGGTTGTAGAACGCCACCCATTCAGCGGTGCCCAGTGACAGTTCGGTCGCACCGTGAAATCGCGGCTGGTTGTCGACGAGTTCGTTCTTGTAGTCGGAGTTCACCGACTCGGCCAGGGCGTTGTCGTAACT
>NZ_JAKWBF010000107.1 GCF_022513585.1 Gordonia gummivorans | reverse complement strand
GTGGAGACGTTGCGGCAGGCGTGTGCAACTGCTGACGACCTGGCCCGGATCGAGCAGGTTCTCGGCTCGGTCGACAACCTCGTGGTGAAGGGGTCGCAGGGTCAGCCCGTGTCGCATCCGATGCTGTCGGAGGCGCGCGCGTGCCGTCAGCAGATCGCGACCTTGTTGGCGCGGCTCGCGCTCGACGTGCCGGCCGAGGGTGTTGCTCCGGCTGTGCGTGGCCCGCGGTCGGTGCAGGCCCGCAGGGCTGCGAACGCGCGCTGGCAGGGTCGTGGTCAT
>NZ_JAKWBF010000106.1 GCF_022513585.1 Gordonia gummivorans | reverse complement strand
ATGGAGACGTTGCGGCAGGCGTGTGCAACTGCTGACGACCTGGCCCGGATCGAGCAGGTCCTCGGCGGTGTTGACAACCTCGTTGTCAAGGGCTCGCAGGGCCAGCCCGTCTCTCATCCGATGCTGTCGGAGGCGCGCGCGTGCCGTCAGCAGATCGCCGCCTTGCTGGCGCGGCTCGCGCTCGACGTGCCGGTCGACGAGGTCGCCCCGGCTGCACGCGGCCCGCGGTCGGTGCAGGCCCGCAGAGCTGCGAACGCACGCTGGCAGGGACGTGGTCAC
>NZ_JAKWBF010000105.1 GCF_022513585.1 Gordonia gummivorans | reverse complement strand
AGCCTTCTCCGGCGCCACCCCCGCCGACATCGACCGCCGTGCCCGCACCCTAGGCAACCGGGTCGCCGACGATGCTCCTGCCGCGGTACCCGCCCGCGATGACCGCGACATCAACACCTTCGATGTGACCACCGACGGTGACGGTCGGGTCGTGGTGCGTGGGGATGTGGATGCGGTGATCGGGGAGAAACTGCACACCATGATCGACGCCCTGGCCGCACCCCGTCCCGAACCCGACGGCTCCCCCGACGCCCGCTCGCCCGGGCGTCGCCGCTCCGAAGC
>NZ_JAKWBF010000104.1 GCF_022513585.1 Gordonia gummivorans | reverse complement strand
CTGTTAACGACGCCTGAAAACTGACCCCTTAGCGACGGGTGAATTTTGACCCCCGTCTGAGCTAGGAGGGTGATTTCAGTGGAACAGTGGGCGGAGATCCGCCGGTTGCATCGCAGTGAGCAGGTGCCGATCAAGGAGATCGTGCGTCGGTTGGGGGTGGCCCGGAACACGGTGCGTGCGGCGTTGGCCGCTGATGAGCCGCCGAAGTATTCGCGGCCGGCTCGTGGGTCGGCGGTGGATGCGTTCGAGCCGCAGATCCGGGCGTTGTTGCGGGAGTATCCGACGATGCCGGCAACGGTGAT
>NZ_JAKWBF010000103.1 GCF_022513585.1 Gordonia gummivorans | reverse complement strand
TCAGACATCAGACCAACCCCCCGTATCAGATATTCGTCGACTCAGCAGTATGAAAATCCATCCGGCCACCCGCCGAACGCACATTCGTGGCCTGCTCATCCTGAGCCGACACATACGTCGAGGCCACATCCTCGGTCCGAACACCCAACTGCTCCAACGCCTTATTCACCTGCCCGGCAGCCGAGGACCACTGATGCTGCAAATTCGCCAACTCCGTCTTCGCACCACCCTTGATCTTGCCCAGCAACTCGGTCATCGCCGCATCAAACTCCGAAGAGTTCGACGTGAACTTCCCCAGAGCATCCTGCAACGACCCCGCATGAGACTTCACCACCGTGTG
>NZ_JAKWBF010000102.1 GCF_022513585.1 Gordonia gummivorans | reverse complement strand
TGGGCCAGAAGATCGGTCACACAGGTTTGACGCTGCGACTCCGACAGCGGTTCCCTCGCCCGCGTCGCGACATGAGAAAGTCCCCGGGCGATCGCGTCGGCGTGCTCACCGGAGAGCGTGCCGTCAGCGGTGTGACCGGCCAATCGTGGTGTACCGGCCAGAGCAACACCGACACGCAGCAACCGGGTGGCGACCGCGGGCGCGCACCCCATGACGATCAGCAGTTCGCGGGTGGTGCGACCCTGCTTCGTCGCGATCCCCAGGCGTTCGACAGCACCAGCCAACACCGCGGCGTGGTGGTCGACCAGGTTCCGTATCCGCAGCAGCGCCGAGAGGGCCTCATGCACCTCGCGCGGGGTCTCAGGGATAGCGAACT
>NZ_JAKWBF010000101.1 GCF_022513585.1 Gordonia gummivorans | reverse complement strand
TGGGCCAGAAGATCGGTCACACAGGTTTGACGCTGCGACTCCGACAGCGGTTCCCTCGCCCGCACACCGATATGGGACAGTCCGCGGGCGATCGCATCCGCGTGCTCGCCGGAGAGCGTGCCGTCAGCGGTGTGACCAGCCAACCGCGGCGTACCGGCCAAAGCAACACCGATACGCAGCAACCGAGTGGCGACCGCGGGCGCGGCGCCCATGACGATCAGCAGTTCGCGGGTGGTGCGGCCCTGCTCCTTCGCGAGCCCCAACCGCTCCACGGCCCCAGCAAGGACTGCGGCGTGGTGGTCGACCATGTTCCGTAGCCGCAGCAGCGCCGACAGGGCCTCGTGCACCTCGCGGGCAGTGTCCGGAGGAGCGAACGCGGCGAGCTGGTCGCAAAGGTGTTCGATGT
>NZ_JAKWBF010000100.1 GCF_022513585.1 Gordonia gummivorans | reverse complement strand
TTCGCCCGCTGTCAGCATGGTTGTGAGACAGGTGCTGGTGGTGAGTGCGGGGGATGGAGTAGTGATGAGTGAACCGCAGTCATGGACGACGCCGGGCGGGCGGAACTGTTACACCCTGGCGTTCAAGGTGCAGTTTTTGCAGGACTGGGACCGCTGTGTCGAGTACGGGTCGAAGGCACGGATGTTGCGTGAGCGTGGGGTGTCCGACCGCACGGTACGCGACTGGTTGGGCGCGCGGGCACGCGGCGATTTCGAGGCGGCGATGGTGGCCGAGGCAACGAAGAAAGGGAAGGCGAAGCGGGTGGATAGCCGAGATCGTGCCGAGTTGGCGCGGCTGCGGACCGAGAACGAGCGATTGAAGACCAAGGTCGCTCAGGCCGAAGCTGCCCAGGAGGTGCTGGGAAAAGCA
>NZ_JAKWBF010000010.1 GCF_022513585.1 Gordonia gummivorans | reverse complement strand
AGGGGACGAGTGTTCTTCCCCTAGTTTCTTGGCGGCAAAGAGCGCTTTCTGTGCTCGACGATGATGTTCGGAGTCCGAGGTCTGCGCTCGAGGTGGACCTCGGTGAGGGTTGACCGCGACGGCGGCTTCGCCGACCACCGAGGCGCGTCGTCGGCGTGTCGTGGTTTGAGAAACCGCGTGTCTGGTCAGAAACCCGTGGCGCACCAGCGGTTTCTGGCCACACCTGCGGTTTCTGGCGACAAGTGCGGTTTCTGCGATGAGGCCGCACTCTTCCCGCCTCCACGATTGCCGACGACGTCGGCGGGTGGGTCGCTGATCCGAGAGAGTTTGGCGGCCAGCGCTCTGACCTGCAGGAATCCTACTGCTCCCCGAGGTGCGACGAGCCTCAGCTGGCTGGCGGGACCATCCCGGCGGGTACGGACGACCAGCAACCTCCCAGGAAGACGGGAAGTTCTCCCAAGCTTCGGTGTGCAGAGTCATCGCTGTCAGGAGAACCGGCGTGCCGGTTCGAGACCAGAGATGAAAGGGCGTCCAATGCCGAACCCCCCGCACAACCCTCAGCACCCGCAGCAACCGCAGGGTCCGCAGCCCCGGCACCCGCAGCCGCACCCGCGTCGTCGTCGTCGCATCCGTCGCTGGGACCCGCGCGGCCGCCGGTGGATCTGGGTCTGGCAGTGACACTGCCTCGTCGCTGCGCTCGCGTGACCTGATCGCCCGATCTTCGCGATGATGAACCCCGTCTGGCTTCGGCCCGGCGGGGTTCTGTCGTCACCGAGGGGGGTGTTCAAACGCATGAGTGCGGGGCGACCGCGGTACACCTATCGGGTTACAGTGCTTCGACGAGCCAACTTTCGGGGAACATCAGGGGTCGATGATCGTGAATGCACCACAACCGCCGTTCGGACAGCCGCAGTATCCGCCGCCAGGCCAGCAGGGTCCGCACCCGCCCCAGCCGGGTTACGGGCCGCCACCGGGATACGGGCCGCCACCGGGTTACCCGCAGGGTCCCGGCGGCGTGCCACAGGGATACGGTGCTCCGCCGGCGCGACCGGCCTACCAGCCCGCGCAGCACCAGCCGCCACCTCAACACCAAGCTCCTCAACACCAAGCGCCGCAGCACCAAGCACCGCAACACCAGGCTCCCCAGCACCAGTCGGCGCCGGGTGGCGGACAGGGATTGTCGCTGGACGCGAAGTTCTTCCCGCTGATGTGGATCTTCTTCCTGATCAAACCCAAGATCTCGATCGACGGGCACGAGTATCCGACCGGTGAGTGGGGCGTCAACAACATCCCGCTGCCGCCCGGGCAGCACCACGTGCATGTCCATGCGCCGTACCTGATCCCGACCAAGGTGGGACCGGTCGACACAACGATCAACGTGGCTCCTGGTCAGGTGGTGCCGCTCGAGTATCGGATGCCGGTGTTCGTGTTCAGTCCCGGCTCGATCGGACCGGCTCCGCAGCCCTATAACGGCGTCGTCCCGGCGATCGCGCTGTTCGTGATCCCGTTCATTTTACTTCTGCTGTTGCTGGTGGTGCTTCCCCTCCTTGCCGCGGCCGCCTAGGTCACCGATGAGTTTTGCCCTCACGCTGGGTCGAACTGTGCGAGTAGCTCCGCATCCTTGATACAGCGAAAGGCCAATTATCATGGGCAAGATCCACGTTCACGAGTTCGTCAGTCTCGACGGTGTCTTCGAAGACCCGAGATTCACCATGCCGTACGGATTTCCGGAGGCGCAGGGCGCGGTCTTGTCGTCGTTCATGTCGGAGTGCACAGGAATTCTGCTGGGGCGTAACACCTTTGAGATGTTTGCCCCAGCGTGGTCGACGCGGACGGCCGACGAAGACCCGGGTGCACCGTTCTTCAACGACAGCACCAAGTACGTGGTGACCTCCGCGTCGGAGGTCGACAGCTGGCAGAACTCGCAGGTACTCGGCACCTACGACGCCGACCGGATCCGCGAGCTCAAGAGTGCCGAGAACCTCTACGTCAGCGGCAGCGGGACACTCGTGCGGGCAATGCTCGCCGACGGCCTCGTCGACGAGCTGCATCTGTTGGTCTATCCGGTTGTGCTCGGCACCGGCGCGCGACTGTTCGAGGACATGAGCAAGACGGGCCTGCGCCTGGTGGACCACGACGTTTTCGACAACGGCGTCCTGCACCTCTCCTACGGTCCGGCCGACTGAGGCGAGTGCCGGTCGGTCGGATAACCGGTTCCCACCAGCGCTTGACGGTCGTACGATTGGGCCGTGTCGGGAACGTGGGCCCTCGTCGAGCGTCGCGTCGAGTTCGACGCCGCGCGAAATGCGCTGCTGACGAGCGACGGTCACAGCCGCGGCATCGTCCTCACCGGTTCGGCCGGCGTCGGCAAGACGACGCTCGCCCGTCAGGTCACCGAAACCCTCCCCAATGTGCGATGGGTGGTCGGTAGTGAGTCGGCGCGATCCATCCCGCTTGGCGCCTTCGCGCCGGTCGTACCACCGTCGACCGCCAAGGACGCCGTCGGTTACCTTTCCGCGGCACGCGAATCGCTGCTCGACGCGGGTGAGGTGATCCTCGGCGTCGACGACGCGCATCTCCTCGACCCACTGTCGGCAACCCTGCTGCATCAGCTCGCGATCGACGGGGATGCCCGCATCATCGCCACCATTCGCAGCGGTGAACGGGTGCCCGACGCCGTGATGTCGCTGTGGAAGGACCGCTACCTCGATCGGATCGAACTCGACGCGTTCACCCGCGAACAGAGCGTCGACCTGCTCGAGCAGACCCTTGGCGGTCAGGTGGAAGGACTCTCGGCGGAGCTGATGTGGAAGGCGTCCGGCGGCAACGCCCTCTTCCTGCACCACCTCGTCACCGGGGCCCGCGAATCGGGCAGTCTGCGATGCGAGGGCGGGATCTGGCAGCTTCGCGGAAACGCCTCGGTCACCACGGAGTTCGCGTCGTTGCTGGAAAGTCGTATCGCGGCTCTCCCCGACGGCGTGACCAACGCGCTCAATCTGCTAAGCCTCTGTGAGCCCATCGAGGTCGACCTGCTGGTCGAGGTTGCCGGCGAGGCAGAGGTCGAAGAGGCCGAGCGGCGTGGGCTGATCCGGATCACCCAGGACGGCCGGGTCCTGTTGGCGCGGTTTGCGCATCCGCTGCTCGGCGATGTGGTGCGCGGACGCATCGGTCGTCTGCGTGCCCGCCGCCTGCGTGGCGAACTCGTGACCGCACTCGCGCAACGCGGCAGGCCCAAGTCTGGTCAGGGTCGAATCAGGCTGGCGGACTTGGCAATCGACAGCGACCAGGAGACCGATCAGAAGGTCATGCTCGACGCGGCGCGCAGCGCCATCGCGCTGTCGGATGTCGCTGCGGCAGAGCGGTTCGCCCGGGCCGCCATCGAGCGGGGCGGTGGACTGGATGCGGCGGATCTCCTTGCGCGAGCGCTGCTCTGGCAGGGCCGCCCCGACGAGGGCGAGCAGGTGATGGTCGCCATCGATCCGGACACGCTCGACGAACTCGATGTTCTCCGTTGGGGAATGACACGTCTGTGGAACTTCGACTTCGCCATGGGCGACGGCGAGCGGGGCGACGAGATGCTGGCCCTCCTGCAGGCGCGGATCAGCACGCCGGCACTGGTCGACATGGTGGATGCCGCTGCCGCAGTGCGCGACATGCAGGCCAACAACCTGGTGGCCGCCGCAGAACGCGCTCGAAAGGTGTTGGGCAACGACGCCGCCATCCCGGCTGCGTCGTACTGGGCGGCGTTCGCGGCCGAGCGCTCGCTGTGCTTGATGGGTGAGGCCGACGAGGTGTTCGCGATCGCGCGGGCGGTCGAGATCCCGCCGAGCATGGACGGGTTGGTGCGGTATTCGGCGGTGTTCGGTGAACTGCAGGCGCTGGTCTATGCGGGCCGGCTCGCTCGAGCGCGCGAGTTCGCCGCGAGCTACGCCGAGTTCTCGAGTCCCGGCCAGTATCTGGCCTGGGGCATGGCGCAGACCTTCACCGGCGTCGTCGAGGCGGCGCAAGGACGGTTGGATCGGGCGGCGGCGACATTACGGCAAGCCACCGCCGCCATGGCCTCGGATGTCATGTCCGCATGGGGATTTCCGGCGCGAATGGCATTGGCGACCGTACTCGCGCAGCTCGGCGAGATCGACGAGTCGCGGGCGCTGGCCGACGCTGTTCGCAAGGATCTGCGTCCGCACGTCGCCGTGTTCGAGCCACTTCTGCGGCTGGCCGGAGTGTGGCTCGCCGCCGCCGAAGGACAAGTCTCCGAAGCGATCTGCGTGGCGCACGAGACCGCCGACTTCGCTGCTGCGTCCACCCAACGCAGCGTGGCGGCCGAGGCCCTGCATGCGGCGGCTCGCCTGGGCGACACCGACGCGGCCAAGCCACTGGCGAAGCTCGCTGCGTCCATCGACGGCGAACTCGTGCAGGCATATGTGCGGCACGCGGTCGCCGTCGAATCAAGAGATGCTGCGGCACTGGAGCTTTGCTCTGCGGAGTTCGAGACCACCGGGGCACTCGCCTGCGCCGCCGACTCGGCGGCGCAAGCGGCGGTGTTCTATGCGGCGGCCGGCGACAACCGAGCCTCGACGCGCAGTGCCTCGGCCGCTTATCGGCTCGCTGCCGAGTGCGGGGGCTTGACGACACCGGCGCTCACCGCCATGGCCGATCCGCTTCCGCTGACGCCGCGTGAGCGCGAGATCGCGAATCTCGTTGCTGCGGGTCTGTCGAACCGCGAGATCGGCGAGCGCCTCACGTTGTCGACGCGAACCGTGGAGGGCCACATCTACCGGGCATGCATGAAGGTCGACGTGCCCGACCGCGCCGGCCTGGCCGAGCGCGTTCGCGCGCGCTGATCCCAACTGCTCCCTGAGCTGAGGTGCGAGGAGCGCAAGCCGGCGGGGGTGGAATCCCCACCGCTGCCTGAGGTGTGAGGAGCGCTAGCCGGCGGGGGTGAAATCCCTACCGCTGCCTGAGGTGTGAGGAGCGCTAGCGACGAGCCTCGAAGGCCTGGTGAGACAACGATGTTCGCTCACCAGGGGCTTCGAGGCTCGCGAGCTCGCGCCTCAGCCGGCGGGCGGTGGGTACTCGCACCTCAGGCGGGGGTGAGCTGCTCAGCCTCACTTGCCTCGCCACTCGAGGACTTCCAGGCACACGGCGACGTCGACGAGATTCTCGGTGAGGGGCCTCGGTAGCAGACTCTCGGCGCGGGCGAGTCGGCGGACGATGGTGTTGCGGTGCGTATACGTCTCCTGTGCGGTCCGAACTGTGTTGCACTGCAGACCAATCCACGTGCGGAGGGTGGCCTGGAGTTCGCGCGGTGCTTGGTGGAGGTCGCCGAGGACATCGGTCACGAACTCGTCGACGGCGGGCCGGTCGGTGTCGAGCAGTGAGACCAGCCGTACGTCGTCGAACCGTGCAATCCGACGTCCGGACGTCATACGCGAGAGCACACGCTGAACTGTCAGCGCCTGAAAGTGACTGGTACGGAAGCCTTCGACGTCGTTGCCGGTTCGGCCCATCGCCATGCCGATCGTGGGATGTGCATCGAGTCGGTCGGGGATCGACGACGAGTCGGTCGGCAGCCACAACCACCACGACGACGCACTGGCGATGACCGACAGCCCGAATCGGTCGGTCACCCGGCCGAGGTCCGCGGCTGCCGCCTCGAGTTCGGCCGCCGGGTCGGGTCCGTCGGACCACAGCACGACGGCGGTGTGCCGGCCGGACAGCCGATAGCCGAGTTGCGCTTCGGCGCGAGCCCGGGGGATCGGCGCGCCTTCGAGGAGCAATGCCACGGTGGTGCGACGCTGCGCGTGCGTGCCGCGCGCGAGGTCGGCGCGTTCGGCGGCCATGCTCTTGGTCATCGCCTCGACGGTGTCGTCGATGAAGGTGGAGATCGACCTCGAGGTCACGCTCAACAGCTCATGCAGCACCTTTGTGTCGTCGGTGAGCCCGAAGCAGATCTCCATCCACAACTGCCAGGCGACGCTTTGCGCGGTCCGGAACGAATCGAGCGCGGACTCGTCGAGGCCGCGCCGGACGAGATCGCGGGTCGCGTTCACGATCTCCGGCGTCATGTTCACCGACACCCGTTCGCCGGGCCTCGACACATTGGCGGCGGCCCAGTGCATGATGTTGGCCAGGTTGGTCCGCCGGGTGCCCTCGGCGAGCACGGGGTCCTCGGCCACGGCGGCCATCCGAACACTGCCCAGCGCGGCGTCGTGCATGGCGGACACCCAATCGTCGCGCGCGTTGAGCACCAGCTGGGAGCCCTGGCGGATCACATCTCCCACGGCGGCCGATACCTGTGGCCAGTCGCTCACCATGTGGTCATTATGCACCTCATGGGACCGATTCTGGTGCGTTCTGTCACTGGCTATTGGTGTCGCCCGAGGGGATTGTGGACGCAACAGCCAGCCCAAGGAGGCACAGTGCCAACAACAGATCCAGTGCCAACAACAAATCCAGTGCCCACCAGCAACCCGGTCGACACGGTCGATGTTCTCGTGATCGGCGCCGGCATCTCCGGCATCGGCGCGGGGCACTACCTGACCACCGAACTGCCGTCGAAGACCTTCACGATCATCGAGGCGCGCGACGCCGCGGGCGGCACCTGGGACCTGTTCCGCTACCCCGGCATCCGCTCCGACAGCGATCTCCACACGTTCGGGTACGAGTTCAAGCCGTGGCGAGACAAGCAGTCCATCGCCGACGCGCCGCGGATTCTGTCGTATCTGCACGAGGCGATCGACGAGGACGGTCTCGCCGAGCACATTCGGTACGGCCATCGAGTTGTGTCGGCGGCGTGGTCGTCGGACGAATCGCAGTGGACGGTCGAGATCGACCGGTCCGAGGACAACGCGCGGATCCAGATCAAGGCGAGCTGGATCTTCTGTGGCTCAGGCTATTACCGCTACGACGAGGGGTTCACCCCGCATTTCGAAGGGCGGGACCGGTTCCGCGGACAGATCATCCACCCACAGCACTGGCCGGAGGATCTCGAGTACTCCGGGAAGCGGGTCGTGGTGATCGGAAGTGGCGCAACAGCTGTCACGTTGCTGCCGGCGATGGCCGAGCAGGCCGGGCATGTGACGATGCTGCAACGCACGCCGTCGTACATCATGCCGATTCCCCGCGAGGATGCGATCGCGAACACCCTGCGCCGACTGCTCGGCGACGAGCGCGGTTATCAGTGGGCGCGACGTAAGAACATCGCGCAGCAGAGACTCGTTTTCACGTTCTGCCAACGGTTTCCGAAGGCCGCACGGCGGGTCATCCGCTCGGTGAACGCCAAGTTCCTGCCGGCGGGATTCCCGGTCGACGAACACTTCAACCCGCCCTACGACCCATGGGATCAGCGTCTGTGCGCGGTGCCCAACGGCGACCTGTTCAAGACGATCCGCGAGGGCAAGACGTCGGTGGTGACCGACCGCATCGCGACCTTCACCGAGAACGGCATCCTGTTGGAGAGTGGCCGCGAACTCGAGGCCGACATCATTGTCACCGCAACGGGTCTCAACCTGCAACTGCTCGGCGGAATGGAACTGAGCGTCGACGGTGAGCCGGTCGCGCTGCCCGACCACGTCGTCTACCGCGGGCTGATGCTCGACGGCGTGCCCAACCTCGCGATGGCGATCGGCTACACCAATTCGTCGTGGACCCTCAAGGTCGGCCTGCTCTGCGAGTACCTGTGCAAACTGATCGGCTACATGGACGAACACGGCTACGCCGCCGTCCGCGCCGAGGCCGACCCCGCGATGGAGACCAAGCCGGTACTCGACTTCGCCGCCGGCTACGTCAAGCGAGCGCTCGCCGACCTGCCCAAGCAGGGTATCGAGGGTCCGTGGACGATGTCGATGAACTACTACGAGGACCAACGTCGTTTGCGCAGTGGCGAACTCGTCGACGATAACCTGCGTTTCACCACCACCGCGCAGTACGCGGCACCTGCGGTATCCGTGTGACCGCTAAGTGGTGCTGTTCAGAAATTCCACCGAAGACCCCCGGCGAATTTGTGGACAGGACCACTAAGACGCCGGTGCCGTTGTGGTGACCGCACCGGTGTCCTCGGGCACCGCCTCCGGCTGAGTCGTCTGTTCGACGGTCGGTTCGGTTGTCGGCTGGGTCGTCTCCACGGTGGTCTGCTCTGTTGTCTGTTCGACGGTCGGTTCGGTCGTGGTGGTCGTAGTGGTCGCTTCCGTCGTGGTGGTGGGTTCGGTCGACGGTTCCGTGGAGACCTCTGACGGTGATGGTTCGGTCGAGATGTCTGAGGGGTTGGGTTCGGTTGACTCCGAAGATGATTGGTTCGGCTCGCTCGACTCGGAATCGGGGGCGCCCTGCGGCACATTCTGCTGCTCCGATGCGACCCTGAGGAGATGGTCGGCGGGCAACGGGCTGCCCGCTCGCGCCAGGCCGTTGTCGCGAGCTTGCTCCTCGTCGGCGGGCACGAACGGAACGTTGATGCGGATGGGGTCCGGCAGAGTCTCCTCCAGCGGAGGGTAGAGGGAGATGTCGTTGATCTCGGGTCGGAGGTAGAGACCGTATGTGTTGCCCGTCAGCGGGTCGACGAGCGTCAAGAAGCCTTGCCCGGGCAGCTGATTGCCGTCGGGTCCGGGCGGTGGTGGTGGCGGGACGGGCACGATCATCGGCTTGTTGTCGACCGTGTCGACGCGACGATCGTTGGGGCAGACGCGGGTGACCAGTTTGGTCTGGTATTCCTCCCACTGTCTGCCTTCGAGTCGGTAACCGCCGACCGGGGTTTCGGCGGGCGGGGTCAGCGGGTTGCCGCCCGCGCAGCGTACGCGGGGAACACCGGCACTGTCGATGAGTACGGACGTACCGTTTTGCAGGACCGCCTGATATGGCCGAGCGCTGCCGTCCTTGTACGCGTGGTCGGTGACCCAGGTGTCCGCGGTCAGTGACACCGACGACAGGGTGTTCAAGTAGTGCGGAATCGACGATGTGCGGATCCCGAAGACGCCGGCCCATGCTGTCGCCGCCCTCTGATCGGCAGTCAGGTTGCGTGCCAACGCATTCGTGTCGCAGGTCGGTCCACCGCGGGCGTAGAGGCCAGGCTGGGTGCCGTTCACCTGCCTGGTGCCGTCCTTGGGTGCGCCCACCTGTGCCGACAGATGCACCTTGTCGAGCGATGTCCGTTGAGCCACGTTGGCCGGTGTGGTGAACGGATCGATGCCGGGTTCATTCGCAGAAGTGAGTGTGAGGCCGGGAATCGTGAAGTTGTCGTCCTTGGACTTGGTGACGAAGATGAATCCCGCCACGAGCACGAGGGCCAGTACCACCACTATGGCAGCCAGGGCGTAGGTGAGACCGCGGCGAGGACGAGGAGCAGCGGGCTGGGCTCCGCTGTAAGGCCCCGGTGGGTAGGTCGGTGGACCAGGCGGCGAGTAGTACGACATTCGGCACGCTCCTACGGCCTGCGGCGCTCGCCGCGGGGCAAGTGTTCGTGCTTCGAGTATCGGGGCGAGGTGTGCCAACGGGCAATCGGATGTCGGATCATGAACCGACATGAGGAGTCGATCTACTCCGATCGAACGACGGCGGACGATCCCGTCCGCCGGCGCGCTTGTCGCTAGGACACCGGTTCAGTCGTGGTGGTCGTCGTTTCCGTCGTGGTGGTCTCGGTTGTGGTTTCGGTGGTCGTCGTCTCGGTGGTGGTTGTTTCCGTGGTGGTGGTCTCGGTTGTGGTGGGCGTTGTGGTCTCGATGGTCGTGGTAGGTGTCGTGGTCTCGACCGTCGTTGTGGGCGTTGTGGTTTCGGTGGTGGTTGTCGGAGTCGTGGTCTCCGTCGTGGTGGTTGTTTCCGTCGTCTGCGGTCCACGTGGGAACGCAGGCACCGACGTCGTCGTCGACACGGCGGTCGACTCCAGGCCACCCGGCGTGCTGGTCACCTCGAGGGAACTCGACCGCGCCGCGCTCGTCTCGGACTCCGGTGCACCTTCCGGAACTCCGCGGTTCGCGGTGGCCCGTTCGGTGACCTCGGTCGCGGGAAGCGGGCTGCCCGGGCGAGCGAGGCCGTTGTCTCTGGCCTGTGCCTCGTCCGTGGCGATGAAGGGGGTGTTGGCGACGAAGGGGTCGGGAAGTGGAGCCGGCAAGGGGGGCAGCCCATAGAGGTCGACGCCGCCGCCGACCGGTCGGGGCGCCACGATGCCCGTCCGCACGTCGACGACCTCGAGCACGCCGCGGCGCGGGCCGTCCTGCGGTCCTGGTCCGGGGCGTTCGATGATCGTCGTCGTGTTGTTGATCGTGGTGACGTACTGATTCTGGTAGCAGATGCGGGTGACCCGTTCGGTCTCGTACCCGTCCCACCTGTTGCCTTCGAGGCGGTAGCCGCCGACGGGTGCGGCCGCGGGCGGCCCGAGCGGACTGCCGCTGATGCAGCGGACGCGCGGGACCCCGGCCGGGTCGACCAGCACGCACGTACCGGCCTCGAGTACCGCCTGATAGGGCGATGCCGATTCGTTGGCGTAGCGGTGATCGGTGACCCAGGTGTCGCGGGTCAGCACCACCGGTGTGAGGGTGTTCAGGTAGTAGGGCACCGCGGCCTCGCTGATGCCGTTGGCCTTACCGAACGCGCGGCCTGCCGCGGGCTTGGCGGCGTACTGGCGCGACAGCTGGTTGGGGATCGACGACGCACCGGTCTCGGCGGGGTAGACGCCATAGAGCCCGGGCTGCGAACCGTTGACCGTCACCGTGCCCTGCGTCGGATACCCGACCTGCGCCGAGAGCTTGACATTCCCGAGCGACGACGGCTTGGCGACGGCGACTGCGGTGGTGAACGGGTCGACGCCGCGGTCCTCGGCGGAGGTGAGTGTGAGTCCGGGGATCTGGATGCTGCCATCCCGGGCCTTCACGACGAGAACCACGCCGGCCGCGAGCACCAACGCCAGAACAACGACGATGGCCGACAGCACAAAGGTCAGTGCCCGTCGATTGCGCGGCGGAGTAGCCATCGGTCCGGTGAAAGCGCCCGAGGGAGACGTCGGTGGGCCCGGCGGGTAGTACGACATCGAGAACACACTCCTTGGGACCGACTCGCGCACACGTGAGAACTCAGTATTGTGGCGCGCGACGGGATCGGGCAACCCGTATCGGCCCTGTTCGGCGCATTGATTGTAAAAACACCCGAACGGACTACAGCCGCGTAACGTCGCAGCTCCGGGGAGCGATATACACAGGATCCACCCACGGGAGCCTCGTGGAGCGGAGGGGGCCTCAGGGTGCGGAGGGAACTCTTCGAGTCAATACCGAGCGGCGTCGGTCCGCGGGATGAGCCGCATCAGTTGCGTGACGTGCCCGGGGTTCAGGTCGTCGAGCGTTGCGACGCCGAGCAGGCGCATGGTGCGTTCGATCTGCTCGGTCAGGATCGCGATCATCCGGTCGACACCCGCCTCGCCGCCGGCCATCAGCCCGTACAGATATGCGCGGCCGACGAGGGTGAAGTCGGCGCCCAGTGCGATGGCGGCGACGATGTCGGCGCCCGACATGATTCCGGTATCCAGGATGATCTCGGTGCGCTCACCGAGCTCGGCGGCAACGCTGGGCAGCAGGTGGAACGGGATGGGCGCGCGGTCGAGCTGGCGGCCGCCGTGATTCGACAGCACGATCCCGTCGACGCCGAGGTCGACCACCGCCTTCGCGTCGTCGAGCGTCTGGATGCCCTTGACCACGAGCTTCCCCGGCCACTGGGACTTGATCCAGGCGAGGTCGTCGAAGGTGACGGTGGGGTCGAACATGGTGTCCAGTAGTTCGGCGACCGTTCCCGACCACCGATCCAGCGATGCGAAGGCGAGTGGTTCGGTGGTGAGGAAGTCGATCCACCACTGTGGCCGGGGGAGCGCATTGATGACCGTTCCGAAGGTGAGCGCCGGCGGAATCGACATGCCGTTGCGTTTGTCGCGCAGCCGGGCACCGGCGACCGGCACGTCGACCGTCGCGAGCAAGGTGTCGTAGCCGGCTTTCGCGGCGCGGTCGACGAGGGCCATCGAGCGGTCCCGGTCTTTCCACATGTAGAGCTGAAACCAGTTGCGGCCCGATGGGTTTGCGTCCTTCACGTCTTCGATCGACGCCGTGCCCATGGTGGACAGCGAGAACGGGATGCCGGCCCGCGCGGCGGCTCGGGCGCCCGCATACTCGCCCTCGGTCTGCATCATCCGGGTGAAGCCGGTGGGAGCGATGCCGAACGGGAGTTCGCTCCGACCGCCCGCAATGGTGCAGCTGGTGTCCACCTTGGCCACGTCGCGCAGGATCGCGGGGTGAAACTCGATGTCGCGGAACGCTTGTCGTGCGCGTTCGATCGACAGTTCGGCCTCCGCCGAGCCGTCGGTGTAGTCGAAGGCGGCCTTCGGTGTGCGACGCTTGGCGATCTTGCGGAGATCTTCGATGGTCAGCGCCGCGTCGAGCCGCCGTTTCTTGGCGTTGAACTCCGGCTTCTTGAACTGCATCAGCGGTGCGAGGTCGCGCACCTTGGGGATTCGACGTTCCATGGTCAGACCCTCTCTGCCGAGCTGGGGGTTGCCGCGATGGTCGCGCCGGCAAGCTCTCGGGTAGTTCGTGGATGGTACTGCTGCGGGGAAACGGGTGGCTACCAGCGAGCGTAGATGCTGCAGGTCGCTGTCGACCAAGTGTTGCGCGGCCAGGCTAGAAACAGCGACTGCTCGATGGTCGGATCTGCGAACGCGACCACATTCCGCGTCAGTGCAGTGGTTCTCGGCGTGAGCTCAGAGCGGGCTGTAATAGAAATAAGTGAAGACCGCGACAGTGGCACTGAGGGTGCTGTACCCAACGAGTCCGGCCCGCAAGATGGCGCGTGGATAGGGGCGAAGCACGCTGACTGCTACCCACAATGCGACACCTCCTACGACAGGAAGCAAGGCCGCGATCCACCACTGCCACGATTCCGGGTATCGACTGATGTTCATCAGAGCGCAGAGTGCTTCACGTGTGAGTGTGTAGGTGATGAAAGCGATCATCACGCCTGCAACCGCAGTCACAATGATTGGCCACCGCGGTGCCACTTCTAGCCCAGCCCGCAGATGTACCAACCACCGTCGCCGCGTTGGTACACCCCCTGGACGTGCAGCACATTGTTGCCGTCGAGCCCGCGTGCTCCTAAGGCCCTGCCCCCGACAGCGCGCACCTCAACCCCCGATGAGTGTGTATGAAGCACCGCCGCCAGTTCGCGATGGTGAACTTCGACTCACGCTTTCACACGAGGATCTAAGACACAAGCAGTGCGGCTCTGATAGTTCAGACCCGCCCGAACACCATGCCTTCCTCGACCTTGTCGAGCCGATGGTCGATGGCGTCGCGGTAGTAGTTGTGGCGCACCTGCCAATGCCCGTGCGTCCCCGATTTGGGCAGGGCCTCGGGTGAGCGCTGCACATAGCCCGCGGTGAGATCCCAGAGCGGCTTCGACGGCATCGACTCGTCACCGAGATGCGGATGGGCGTTGGTGTAGCCGTGATCGCGCATGTACTTGATCAGCTCGGCCACCGATCGTGCGGTCATGTCGGCGCGCAGCGTCCACGACGCGTTGGTGTAGCCGACCGACCAGGCCAGATTGGGAACATCCTCGAGCAGGTGGCTCTTGAAGACGAACCGATCGTGCGGCTTGATCTCGGCGCCGTCGACGCGAATCTTCGTGCCGCCGAAGCCCTGCAATTCCAGGCCGGTGGCGGTGACGATGATGTCGGCGTCGAGGTGCCGGCCCGACGTCAGAGTGATGCCGGTGGCGTCGAATCGGTCGATGTGGTCGGTGACCATCTCGACCGCCCCGCTCGTGATGTCCTCGAACAGATCCGCGTCGGGCACCATGCACATCCGCTGATCCCACGGGTTGTAGCGCGGGTTGAAGTGCACGTCGATCGGGTAGTCCTCGGGCAGGTTCTTCGCCACATTCGAGCGGATCATCTTGCGCCCCAGCTTTGGGAACCGATGCGTGAGATGCACGATCGCGGCCGTCTGCGCGGCATACCGAGCCCGCACAACCCGATGTGCGGCCTTGGCGGGCAGCACCTTTCGCACGGCTGGAGCGAAATACTGCTTCTGCTTCGACGAGAAGATGTAACTCGGCGAGCGCTGCAGCATCACCACGTGCTGCGCGCCGCGGGCCAACGGTGGGACGAGGCTGACGGCGGTCGCGCCGCTGCCGATGACCACCACGTTCTTGCCCGAGTAGTCGAGATCTTCGGGCCAGTGCTGCGGATGCACGATCTGGCCGGTGAACTCGTCGGAGCCGGCGAAGACCGGGGTGTAGGGATTGTCGTAGTCGTAGTAGCCGGTCGCGAAGACCACGAAGCGGCAGCGATAGGTCTCCGACGACCCGTCGCCGCTCGTCACCGCCAACGTCCACTTGTCGACGGTCGAATCCCAGTCCGCGGACACCACGTGCCGGTCGAACCGGATGTGGCGGTCGATGCCGAACTTGCGGGCGGTGTGCTCGATGTAGTGCCGGATGTCCTCACCATCGGCGAGGGCATTGGGTTTGCGCCACGGCTCGAACGGATAGCTCAGGGTGTAGATGTCGCTGTCCGACCGGACGCCGGGGTAGCGAAACAGGTCCCACGTGCCGCCCATGCCGCTGCGCCGTTCCAGGATCATGTACTCGACGTCCGGGTTCTCCTCGCGCAACCGGTAGGCGCAGTCGATCCCCGACAACCCGGCTCCGATGATGATGACGTCGGTGTCCGCTGTGACGTCAGAGACGGCAGTGACGCCGGGGTTGGTTTCGGTCACGCGAGACCTCCTTGGCAGCGTTCGCATCAGGCCCTGTCATCATGCAACACTTGTGTTCAGATGTGAACGGAATCACAGCCGCAGCCCGGCTGAGCCCGCATCGTCGACCAGGGGAGCACCATGCATGAGGACAAGCCCACCTACTGCCGGATCTGCGAGCCGCTGTGCGGGATGATCGCGACGGTCGAGGACAACAAGCTGATCGCGTTGCGACCCGACAAGGAGCATCCGCTCTCCAAGGGATTCGCCTGCCCCAAGGGCATCGCGTTCACCGAGATCGTCAACGACCCCGACCGGGTGCGCCACCCGCTGCGACGACGGCCCGACGGCGGGTTCGACCAGATCTCGTGGGACACCGCGCTCGGCGAGATCGGTGAGCGTTTGACCGACGTGCAGCGCCGCCACGGCAGCAAGTCCATCGGCTGGTACTTCGGCAACCCGGCGACCTTCTCCACCGGCCACACCCTGTGGACGGGTGTATTCATGTCGCTGCTCGGCACGCAGCACGTGTACTCCGCCGGCTCCCAGGACGTGAACAACCGGTTCGTCGCCAGCCACTTCCTCTACGGTAACCCGGTGGCGGCGCCCATCCCGGACATCAACCGCGTCGACCATCTGTTGGTGATCGGAGCGAATCCCATTGTGTCGCACGGCAGTGTGATGAGTTCACCGCGTATCCGTGACGGCCTGCGGGCGATCACCAAGCGCGGCGGCACGGTCACCGTCCTCGACCCCCGGCACACCGAGACGGCACGCGAATTCGACTGGCTGCCCATCACTCCCGACACCGACGCACTGTTCCTGCTGTCGTTGCTGCACGTGATGTTCGACGACGGGCTCGCCGACGAGACATTCCTGCGCAAACGCACCAGGGGGTTGGACGAGTGGAAGTCGATTGTTGCGCAGTATCCGCCGGAGGAGACCGCCGCGCACACCGACATCCCCGCCGAGCGGGTGCGGGAGATCGCTCACGCACTCGTGACGACCGAACGGGCCGCCGTCTATGGACGTATCGGCACGTCACTCGGGCGGACCGGGACCCTGACCACGGCGCTTCTCGACATGGTGAATCTGGTGGCCGGCAATCTCGACGTGGTCGGCGGGTCGATGTTCGGGGACCTGGGCATTCCTGGCCAACGACTGGGTGTGGCTGCGCTGCAGCGTATCTCGAGCTTCGCCTACGCCGGACGACGCAGCCGGGTGGGCGACCTGCCCCAGGTGCTCGGCACGGCTCCGGCGTCGGTGATGGCCAAGGAGATCACCACCGGCGGCGCGGGGCAGCTTCGTGCGCTGTTCGTCAGCGCGGGCAACCCGGTGCTCTCGGTGCCCAATGGCGACGAATTGCGTTCGGCGCTTGACGAACTGGACCTGATGGTGTCGCTGGACATCTATCGCAACGAGACCAACGCGCACGCCGATTACATTTTGCCCGCGACCACGATGTACGAACGGTCCGACTTCTTGCTGCCGTTCCAGATGCTGTTCACCACGCCGTTCAAGCAGGCCACCGAGGCGGTCATACCGCCGCAGGGCGAGGCCCGCGAGGAGTGGACGGTGATCAACGAACTGATCGCGGTACTCGCGCGACGCAATCCACTGATCGGGCTGATGCACGCCGGCAATGTGGTGTCGAAGCGTTTGGGTATCCCGACCACCCCACGTCGTGTCTCCGATCTCGTGGTCCGAATCGGAATGGGCGGCAATCGCTTTGGACTTCGACGCGGCGGCCTCACGTACCGGCGGCTGGTCGAGGACCACCCGCACGGCGTGGTGGTCGCCGACAATCTGGCACCCGGGCAGCTGTCGAAGATCATCACCTTCCGCGACCGCAAGATCCGGCTCGACGCGCCCGAGTTGCTGGCCGAGCTCGACCGCATCCAACCGTCGGTACTACCGGAATTCCCGTTGCGGCTCATCGGGATGCGCGAGATCCGGTCGGAGAACAGTTGGCAGCACAACGCACCGCTTCTGTTGCGGGGTGGTCGGAAGCATGCCGCTCGTATGCACCCACGTGATGCCGCCGAACGCGGGATCGCCGAGGGTGAACTCGTCACCGTCGCATCACGTCACGGTCGTATCTCGCTGCCGGTGATGCTCACCGACGACATCAAACCGGGCGTGGTCGCGATCCCACATGGCTGGGGACACAACGGTTCCGGCGGTTGGACCCAGGCCAATGCTGCTGCCGGAAACGAGCTGGGCTCCGGTGGCGCCAATGTCAACGCGCTCATCTCCTCCGACCCCGCCGACCTCGAACGGCTCGCGGGCATGGCGAACATGACCGGGGTGCCGATCGAGGTGACGGGGATCAAGCAGGAGCGCAGCGCTGCCGATCAGGAAGCCGGCGGCGTCAGCACTGCGTCGATCATGTAGACCTGCGCGTTCGCGGTCTTCACGCCACCGCAGACAACGCTGGCGGTGTTGACCTTGAGGGCCTCAGGCGTGCCGGTGACGGTCACGTCCTGACCTTCGAGCGTCTTGTGAGTGCCGACCACCGCGTCGGGTGCTGCCTGACCCGAAACCACATGGTAGGTCAGGATTTTGGTGAGCATCGCCGAGTCGGTCTTGAGTTGCTCAAGGGTCGCCGGAGGTAGTGCGGCGAACGCGGCGTTGGTCGGCGCGAAGACCGTGTACTGACCGTTGTTGAGCGTATCCACCAGGTTCACCTGCGGATTCAGCTGTCCTGAGAGCGCCTGGGTGAGCGTGCTCAGTTCGGGATTGGCGGCAGCGGCGGTCGCCACGGGTGCGGTCGCCATGCCGTCGACCGAACCGGGGCCGCTCGGGTTGGCCGAGGCATAGGCAGCGCAGCCGGGTCCTACCGGTCCGGCAGCCGGAGCCATTGTCCCACTGCTCATTCCGGGCATCGAGCTCATGCCCGACGTCATACTCGAACTGCTGGAATCGGTGTCGCTGGAACAACCGGCGACAACCCCGGCAGCCAGCGCGAGTCCCGTCAGGGCAACGGCGATCCGGGGAACTCTTGTGGTGGCCATGATCGGTCCAATCTGTAGGCAATAGAGCCGGCCGAGTGGCCGTCCTCATAGGTCATTCGCGGCGGGGCCGGTCCCGGATGGGTGCGGAGCCAATCCGCGAGACGCCGTGGCGCGAATGACTCTCTGACAGCTCGCCTACCGCGGGCATTGTCTTCGATGAGAGGCAGCAGTTCGGATGGATCGCGAAAAGTACGTCAGAGCAGCGATTTCCGGGGTGGCGGCCACGGGGGTGGGACTGGCCGTCGGCGAGTTGGTCGCCGCGGCGATATCGCCGTTCGCCTCGCCCTATCGGGCGGTGGGCGCGTTTCTCGTCGACCACTCACCGGCCTGGGCGCGGGAGTTCGCGATCGAACGCTTCGGCACCGCCGACAAGACGGCACTACTGGTGGGTATGGCGATCGGAATCCTGCTCATCACGGTCGCGGCCGGGGTGTTGCAAGCACGCCGGCCGCCGCTGGGTGCGCTGGTGGTCGCGTGTTTCGGCGCGGTGGGTGTCGTAGCGGCCATGACACGGCCGACCGCCCACCTGACATACGCGATCCCGTCCGTCGTGGCAGGTGTCGTCGCGGTGATCGTCCTCGTGGTGCTGTGCCGGGGCGGCCGAAGCGCGACAACAGAAGGCGACGAGACCGGGAAGCCGGAGTGGTCGCGCCGCAAGTTCGTCGGCGTCGTGGGTCTGCTGGTGGTCGCGGCCGGGGCGGCCGCCGTGGTGGCCCGTCAGGTTGCCGAGGCGGGCGGCGTGTTGCGTGAGCGGGCGAGGCTGCGACTCCCGACGGCAGCATCACCGAGTCCGGCGATCCCGAACGGCACCGATGTGGCCATCCCCGGGGTCACGCCCTTTCAGACAACCAACGCGGCCTTCTACCGCATCGATACCGCACTGCAGGTGCCACAGCTCAGCACCGACGACTGGCAGCTGCATGTCCACGGGATGGTCGACGAGGAGTTGACGCTCACGTGGGACGACCTCATGGACATCCCGGCGGTGGAGCGCATCATCACGCTGACGTGTGTCTCCAACGAGGTCGGCGGCGACCTCGCCGGAAATGCGCGCTGGCTGGGCTATCCGATGCGGGACATATTGTCGCGAGCCGGAATTCGGCCCGACGCCGACATGCTGCTGTCGACGAGTGTCGACGGCTGGACGTCGGGGACTCCGCTCTCTGCGGTCACCGATGGTCGTGATGCATTGCTCGTCGTCGGCATGAACGGGGAGCCGCTGCCACTGGAACACGGCTACCCCGTGCGGCAGGTGGTTCCCGGATTGTATGGCTTCGTCTCCGCGTGCAAATGGGTGATCGACTGGGAGATAACTCGATTCGACAGGGCGTCGGCCTACTGGACCAAGCGAGGATGGGGTGAGCAGGCGCCGATCAAGACCGCCTCCCGCATCGACCGTCCGGCTCCGTTGTCGACCTCACCGCCCGGACCGGTGGTGGTCGCGGGTACGGCCTGGGCGCAGCACCGCGGAATCCGGGCCGTCGAGGTCCGCGTCGACGACGGTCCGTGGCAGAAGGCGACGCTGGCTACGCAGTACTCGACAGATACGTGGCGGCAATGGCATTGGACGTGGGACGCCACCCCGGGGCAGCACACGCTCTACTGTCGGGCCACCGACGCGACCGGTGCCGTGCAGCCCGAGCGGCGCGTCGCACCGATTCCCGACGGCGCCACCGGATGGCACAGTCGGGTGCTGCGGATCGGATAGATCAGCTGGAGAACGACGCCGTCGGCGCTCCCATCCCTGGATCGATGCGGACCGGACCGTCCTTCGACGGTGCCACCGGGAAGTCGAAGATCGCGGTCGGGATGTACACCGTCGCACAGGAGTTGGGGATGTCGACGACCCCCGACAGTCGTCCTTCGATCGGTGCGGAGCCCAACAACAGGTAGGCCTGCTCGCGGCTGTACCCGAACTTGGTGAGGTAATCGATGGCGTGCAGACATGCGCGCTGATACGACAGGTCCGAATCCAGGTAACGCTGTTCGCCGTCGAGGGTGACCGACGTTCCGCTGAACGCGATCCACTCCGAGTACTGCGGGTCGGTGTTGCCGGGCAGGAAGATGGCGTTCTCGCTGACGCCGTAGGTTTCCATCCCGCCCTTGATGAGATCGACGTGCAGGTCCATGAACCCGCCCATCTCGATCGCGCCGCAGAAGGTGATCTCGCCGTCGCCCTGGGAGAAGTGCAGGTCCCCGAAGGACAGGTTGGCGCCCGGCACGAACACCGGGTAGAAGACGCGCGTCCCCTTGGTGAGGTTCTTGATGTCCTGGTTGCCGCCGTTCTCCCGCGGCGGTGCCGTGCGGGCCGCCTCACCGGCGACACGGGCGAACTCGTCGCCGGTGAGTGAACCGAGGATGGCGCCGTCGGGCTCGGGTGGCAACGCCAGAGGAGGAACCCGATCGGGGTCGGTGGCGATGAGCGCGCCTTCCCGGGCGTTCCACGTGGCCAAGAGGCCGGGCGACGGTGCGGTACCCATCAGGCCCGGATGCACGATGCCCGTGTATTTCACATGTGGCACGTGCCGAGACGTCGCGCTCTGGCCGCTGAAATCCCAGATGGCCTTGTATGCGTCGGGGAACTGCTCGGTGAGGAAGCCACCGCCGTTCTGTGTCGCGAAGATGCCTGTGTAGCCCCACCCCTGGCCGGCCAGCGGACCCGAATCCTCCTGCGGGATCGGTCCGACGTCGAGGATGTCGACGATCAGCAGATCACCGGGTTCGGCGCCCTCGATGGCGAACGGACCGGAGAGGGTGTGCACGTTGTTGAGCGGTGCGTCGAGGATGTCCTCGGCGGAGTCGTCGTTGTGGATGGCGCCGTCGAACCACTCGCGGCAGTGCGCCCGGAACGTGTCACCGGGTTTCACGGTCACCACGGGTGGGATGTCGGGGTGCCAGCGGTTGTGCCCCACGAGGGCCTGATCGGTGAAGCTCTTGGTCGAATCCAGCGGGTACAACAACTCGGGCATGTCGGCTCCTGACTGAACGGCAGATCGAGCGAGCGCTACTTCATGAGGTGTGCTTGCCACGGTATGCGCCTCGGCACGTTCCGTCAGCGCGACTGCGATACCGACCGTAGCCTGAGTGCGTGCCCACCTACGTGTTCCGCTGCGCCGCCGGATGCGACGACATCACACAGCAGCATTCGATGGCGCAGGTGCCCGACGCCATCGAATGTCCGCTGTGCGCGGCGAGAGCCCGGCGGGTGATCGGGGCGCCGGCATTGGGGGTCGGCAACACCGCAGGCATGCGCGCTCAGGACGCCACGCGAGCCACCGCGGACCGTCCCCACGTGGTGAGCATTGTTCCGTCGTCGTCGGGGCGGGGGGCTCCGGCGTCGTCGAATCCGTTGCACCGCAAGCTACCCCGCCCCTAGCCCCCGCTCCTGAGGTGCGAACCCTTTCCCCGCTGCCTGAGGTGCGAGGAGCGATAGCGACGAGCCTCGAAGGCCTGGTGAGACAACAATGGCAACTCGCCAGGGGCTTCGAGGCTCGCAGGCTCGCACCTCAGCCATCGGGGAGGCACCTAGCCGGCGGGAGTAGGGCTATTCCGCCCAGTCCGCTCCCTCGGAGATGGCGGCCATCGTGCTCTGCCCGTCGAGGGCCTCGCGGATGATGTCGGCATGACCGCTGTGGTGGGCGGTCTCGCGCAGGTTGTGCAGCACCATCCGGCGGATCGACCACCACTCGCGCTCCGGCTGCCACGGCGCGGTCGGCTGCGGGATCAGCTCGTCAAGGCTGTCGGCTTCCGCGACGAGACGGTCGTATGCTTCGGCGGCAGCTTCGTATTCGGCGAGCCAGTACTCCACGGTCTCGTCCGGCAGCAGCTCATAGGCGAAAGCTGCTGCCTCCATGTCGAACTCGGCGTTCTCGTCGCGCTCGGTGATCACGCCGACCGCCGCCCGCTCACCCATCGCGAGGTGCTTGAGGAGTCCGCCGAGGGTCAGCGCGCTGACGGTGCTCTTCGTGCGGGCCTGATCGTCGGTGAGTCCACGGAGTGTGACGCGGAAGAGTGCGCGCTGATCTGCGAGGAGAGTCAGGATGTCCTCGCGCTCGCCGTCCACGGTGACGGTCAACTCAACGGGTGTGTACGTGCCGGCCATGATGTCCTCTTTCGTGGTGGGGGTGATTGAGAACGACGCTATGGCGTTTTGCGGACAGCTTCAGTCCGCAATTCTCGAGCGCGTGAAAATGCCTTGAGCGAGAACCCTGCAGCGCCCACCATTGCCGCATGCCCTCACACCCGGATCCGCTGGTCGCCCTCACACGCAAACCCGACCGTGCGGGTGACCGCGAAGTCCTCGACAGCGTGCTCGACGAGGCACGGGTCGGCACCCTGTCCACCGTCGTCGACCGTCTGCCCTGGTCGGTGCCGATGCTGTTCGCCCGCGACGGCGACGACATCCTCCTGCACGGCTCATCCGGAGCCGGACTGCTCCGACACATCGCCGCTGGTGCGCCCGTCGCGTTCACGGTGTTCGTACTCGACGGGATCGTCATCGCCGACACGCTGTTCAACCACTCCGCGAACTACCGGTCGGCGGTGGTGCGAGGCACCTGCGTAAAGGTCGACGACTCGCGCCACGTCCTGGAGATGATGTCCGACAAGATGATTCCCGGCCGCGTTGCCGAAGTCCCCGCCGCCACAGCCAAGGAGATCGCCGCAACCATCACCCTGCGACTGCCCATCGTCGACGGTCAGTGGCTGGCCAAGGCGCGCACCGGCGGACCCGGGGTCGACGTCGACGGATGGACCGGCGTCGTACCGGTCCGAACCGTGTTCGACGAACCGATCGGCTACTCGGATGGCGAAGTGCCGGAGTCGGTGCGGCGGTTGGTGTGATCTCGACACGACGCCTCGCTGCGCTCGGTGTCGGCTCGATCCGGCGGATCTCGACACGACGCCTCGCCCCAGGGGGCTCGGTGTCGGCTCGATCAGCGAGACTTCACTTCTTACGCAGAATGAACCGCTGAATCTTGCCGCTCGGGGTCTTGGGCAGTGAATCGACGAAGTGGACCGTCCGCGGGTAGGCGTGTGCGGCGAACTCGGTTTTGACCAGTTGCTGCAGTTCGGTTTCCAGCTCGTCGGTGCCGGCCATACCGTCGGCGAGCACGACGAACGCCTCGAGAACCTCGCCGCGCAACTGATCCGGGCGTCCGACCACCGCGACGTCGATCACCGACGGGTGGGTGATGAGGACGCTCTCCACGTCGAACGGTCCGATGCGGTAGCCGGCCATGATGATCACGTCGTCGTCGCGGGCGGTGAAGAAGTAATAACCTGCCGTGTCCGAACCTTCTGGATCCACTCGGCCGGTGTCACCGGTCAGGTACCACCGCTTGTCCTCGGTGAATCGGGCGGCGGTCTTCTCCGGGGCGTCGAGGTAACCGGTGAACCACATCAGCGGGCTGGCCGGGACGTCGATCGCGATCTGGCCCTCGACGATCCCCGCGGCGAAGCCCGGCATCGGTTTACCCATCGAGCCCGGGATGAGCGGCTCGCGGACGTCGTCGTGCCAGTGATTGTTGATGAACATGCCGTGCTCGGTCTGTCCGTAGTGGTCGCGCACCTCGGTGCCGAGCGCCGTCTTCGCCCACTCGATCACGTCGGGCGTCAACGGCTCACCGGCCGACGACGCCCGGCGCAGCGCGAAACCGTCGATCTTCGGGTCCTTGCTCAACGTCCGATAGACGGTCGGGGCGGCCGCGAAGTTGGTGACCTTAAGGTCCGTGAGGATCCGGGCGGTGAGGTCGGCGGAGAAGCCGGCGTGCAGCAGCAGGTTGGGTCGGCCGATCGCGAGCGGACCGAGCACCCCGTAGTACAGGCCGTACGCCCAGCCCGGGTCGGCGGCATTCCAGAACACGTCGTCGGCCGACACGTCGAGGCCGTAATGCATGTAGGTGACGAACGACGCCAGCGCCTTGACCGGCACCGGAACGCCCTTGGGTGCGCCCGTCGTACCGCTGGTGAACAGCAGGATCAGCGCGCCGTCGCCGCCGACCTCGACCGACTCCTCGATGGGGGCGCTCTCGGTGACGAGCCCGTCGAACTGCTCGCCTGCGACCACAGTCGTGATCCCGTCGAGACCGTCGAGCTTGCTCGCCTGGCTCGGTTCGGTGACGACGACCGACGCGTTGCCCGCCCGCAACCGCATCTCGATGGCCGGCGTCGCGAACGCGGTGAACAGCGGGATGTAGACCGCGCCGAGGCGCGCGATGGCCAGAAGCGCGACGACGAGTTCGGTCCGCTTGCCCATGAGAACGCCGACCGTGTCGCCTCGTCCGACGCCCATCTCGGCCAGAGCCGACGCGAAGCGTTTCGACTGATCGGCAAGCTCACCGTAGGTGATATCGCTGGTCAGAGGGTTGCCGGCGTCATCGACGTCGATGGTGGTGAACGCGACGGCCGTCGGATCGTGGCGGTCGACGAGGAGGTGCGCCGCGTTGGCGTCGCCGGCGCCGTACATCTCCAACCATCCGGTCACCGTTTCCAGGGGAGTGGTGGCGGTTTGTGTCATCGTCGACCTCCAGATCAGGGCAGTAAGCTGAGTCACAGTGTGAACCGGTCGGCATTCGCTGACCACCCCCCGAAGAGGGGTCGGACCGGAGGTGATCGAGTGGGCGACGCGTTGTCGGGCTCGGTCGTCGCCGCGCTGCGCCGGATCAAGCGCGACAGCGGTGTGCCGCTGGCCTTCGGTGGAGTGGTCCTCGGGCCACGCGCCCTGCGACTCGACCACTTCGCCGGTGACACCGTCGGAGCACTGAATGGCGTATCCGTCGACATCGGTCACGGACTCGGCGGCAAGGTCGTCGCGGTCAACCGGCCGATGGTGGTCGACGACTATCTCAAGACGCCTCGCATCACCCACCGCTACAACACGATCATCGCGCGGGAAGGGCTCCGGGCGATGGCCGCGGCACCGGTGATCGTCGACCGCAAGCCGGTCGCCGTGCTCTACGGCGCCTTGCGCGCGGCCGACCCGATCGGCGGTCGAACCCTCGATGTCCTGGCCATGGAGGCGCGGGCCGTGGAGCAGGAGATCGTCGCCGCGCGCATTCGAATGGAAGCATCGGCGGATCGTGCCGACGCGGCCGGAGACAGCGTCGCGGCCGCATACGCGCGCCTCCGTGTCCTCGCGGCGACGAGCGGCGACCGTCGTCTTGCCGAGGAGCTGGACCGCATCACCGACGAGTTGACCTCGAATCCGGTTTCTGCACAGGCTTTTCCGAGCCTGACTTCGCGGGAGCAGGATGTGTTGTCGCTTGCCGCGCTCGGATATCCCAACGCGCGCATCGCCGCCGAGTTGGGCATCACCGTGGAGACGACGAAGGGCTACGTCAAGGCGGCGATGCGCAAACTCGACGCCGCGACGCGGTTCGAGGCGGTCGTGACGGCGCGTCGTGCCGGGCTGTTGCCCTAGGGCGTCTCAGTGTTCTCGCAACTTGTCGATGAGTTCACCCTTGCGTAACGAGGAGTAACCGCTGAGCCCGAGCTCCTTTGCACGCGAACGTAGTTCGGTGACGGTCCAGTCTTCGTACGACGCGGAGCGTCCGCCCTTCTTGCCGACCTTCGATCGGGAGGTGTTGGCGGCGGCGTTGGCTATGCGCGCGGACTTCTCCTTGGAGTTGCCTTCGTCGCGCAGCTTTTCGTAAAGCTCGTCGTCCTTGACCGATGGTCCGGGTTCGCGTTGTGGCATGTCAGCCTCCTGACGTGACGTCGGATCGGCCGCTGACTTCAGCCTCAGGTTCGACCCTACCGGGTAGGGTGACTATCGGTCTGACGACGAGGACGGGTGGTTTTCATGGGCAAGAAGAAGGAACTGGTCGAGCGGCTGGAAGCCGAAGTCGGTCGCCTTTCCGAGGAGCTGGCGCGCCTCGACAAAGAGGCCAAGAAGCGCGTGAAGAAGGCAGAGAAGGACGCTGCCGCTCTCCGCAAAGAGGTGCTCAAGCTCGTGAGCAAGGCAACCAACAAGGCCAAGAAGCCCACGGCGTCCGAGGACGAGATCGAGACCGAGGCCCTCGAGGAATTGGCCCCGAAACAGGTTGTGGCAGAGACGGTGACAGCAGAGTCGAAGGCGCCCGCACAGAAGCCCGCGACCACCAAACCCGCAACCACAAGACCCGCTGCCCCGGCAGTTCCCGCGAGCAGGGCCACAGCAAAGAAGGCGGCTCCCGCAACCAAGCCCGCCGCCAAGAAGGTTGCGGCGCCGAAGGGTCCGACCGTCGTCGAACTACGCGCACAGGCAAAGGAGAAGGGCCTCAAGGGCTATTCGACGATGACCAAGGCGCAGTTGCTCGACGCGCTGGGCTGACTCAGTAGATCCCGGGCGGCAGCTCGCCGAAGCGGAAGACCGAGTCGCCCAGTGCGACAAAGGTCGACGATACCGGCCCACCTGTCGGGTTCGCATTGGCGTCCTGCGGCTTGGGCCATCGGTAGGTGACGGTGACGCTGAACGGTGTCGACCCGGTGACCTGCACGTAGCCCGCGGTCTTTCGGGTCGTCGGGCCGAGGAACTTCCCCGGGCGGAACAGCAACACCGCCGTCGGCGACGACACGGTGCCGCGCGAGGTGTCGAAGGCCGCCCACATCAGCGGCGGGCAATTCGGCGTCCGCGCGGTCGACTTGGATCGCAGAATCCAGTGCAGATCGCGCCGGCCCAGCGGCGGACCGATCACCCGGAGGGCGCGCTGCACCTCCGACGACGAGACCGACAGACACGCGCCGCCGCCGGAGGTTCCGGCAGGTGTTGGGTGGGGCGCAGCCAAGGCGGTGGCCGGGATGACGGCGGTGAGCGCAGCGACCGATGCAGCGGCGGCGACGGACAAGCGGCGAACAGCGGGGTGAGCCATGCGGATCTCCTCGGGTTGTGGCCCGACCAATCTGTACACGGGTGATATCGACGGTGGAGACTTGTTCGTTAGCGTTGCGAACTCCTTCGATGCCTTACATCAGGCTCGTCGAGTCAGCGTCCCTCCGTCGGCGTTGCCGACGATCGTGAAGGCGGGAAGAGTGCGGCCTCATCGCAGAAACCGCATTGGTCGCCAGAAACCGCTGATGTGGCCAGAAACCGCTGGTGCGCCACGGGTTTCTGAACAGACACGCGGTTTCTCAAACCACGACACGCCGACGACGCGCCTCGGAGGTCGGCGAAGCCGCCGTCGCGGTCAACCCTCACCGAGGTCCACCTCGAGCGCAGACCTCGGACTCCGAACATCGTCGTCGAGCACAGAAAGCGCTCTTTGCCGCCAAGAAACTAGGGGAAGAAAACTCGTCCCCTACTCTTGGAGTCCTCCCCTAGGAATTTCTAGGGGACGACTGTGAACCCCGGGGAAGAAGTTCTTCCCCTATTTTCAGGGACAGAGCACTGCGGCGTTTGCCCAGGTCAGAGCGTCGGTCACCAACTCTTCGGATCAGCCGGCGGAGCCGGGCACCTCAGCTCAGGGGTGGGTCATCGAGCGGGTGGCGGAGCGATGCCCGCCCGCACCGCGATCAGTCCGGCTTCGCTGCGCGAGGACACCTGCAGCTTCTGCAGGACGCCGGTCACGTGGAACTTGATCGTCGATTCGCTGACGCCCAGTTCGGCGGCAATTGCCTTGTTACGCTTACCCATTCCCAGATGGCCGAGCACTTCGAGCTCACGCGGGTTGAGGGTCGAGACGAGCGGTTCGTCGGGACTCCTCGTCGGTGAATCGAGCGGGAGTCGCACCGTGACGCGGCTGCCCCAGTCGTCGATCACCTCGACATCGAGGTGTCCGTCGAGCGCCTGGAGCCGACCGCCCAGTTGCCGTCGGAGGGCATCGCCATCCACCTTGCCGCTGCCGTGATCGCGTATCTCGACGAGCAAGCTCTCGCCGTCGGCCGACCATCCGATCCGCATGCGCGAAGGCGTGGGTTGCGCGAGGAACGCCGCGGTCACCGCACGTACGATGGCACGCACGGCGTGCGCGGTTTCACCCGGCAGGGACTGCCCGGCCGCTGGTGGTCGGGCGTGCTCGACGTCGACCCCGGCATGCCGCACCAGTGGCATCAGCTCGGTCTGGATCCGATCGATCGTCGCATCGAGGGATTCCTCCGACAGTTCGCGATCGGCATCGCCGACGCTACGCAGGGCGATCAACGCGTCCGACGCCGACCCACTCGCGATGACGCGGGCGGTGCGATCGTCGAGGTCGGGGGAGCGCAGGGTGCCGAGAATCGAGGTCAGGGTTGACTCGTGCATCTCGGTCAGCTGCGTGATGGTGCGGGCGCGCTCCGACGACGCGGCTCGCGATTCGGCCAGGTAGTCGGGGCTGGCCTGCGCGACGCGATGTCGAATCGACATGGCCACCAGGGCAAACCAGGAGTCGATCAGGTCAGGCAGACGCGCGGTCTCCTGACGCGGGATCAGAACGAGCAAGGTGTCGGTCGCGTCGCGTACCACGCGCAGGCGCCGCTGCTCGCCGGCGACGCGCGCGGTCATGGTGATCGGACCGCCGACGTCGACGGCGTTCTTCACGACCTCAAGTTCGTCGACTGTCACCCGCTCCACGATGTCGGTACGACCGGCGACCTTGCGTGGTCGTCCGGTGCATTCGCGAGTGAAGATCACCAGGGCGTCGTGGGCGATCCGGGGTGCGAGGAACTGCGAGAAGCGCTTGGCGATCTCCGGCAGGGGTCCGTCGATGACCGACAGCAACAGCGCCCAATCGTCGGGCTGCTTGGAGCTTGTGGTCACCCATCGACCGTACCAACGGCCAGGTTTTCCCCGCCAATCGTCTAGGTGACGGGGTGGTCAGATGGCACCATTCTTATGGGTGGCCACGCCAGGGTTGTGCCCGGCGTGAAGAGAACTGATGGACCGATCGCACAGGAGTTCCAGCACATGTCGCAGACAGTCAAGGGCGTCATCTCACGCAGCAAGAAGGCGCCGACCGAGGTCGTCGACGTGGTGATCCCCGATCCCGGCGCTCGCGACGTGGTGGTCGCGATCAAGGCGTGCGGCGTCTGCCACACCGACCTCGCCTACCGCGAGGGCGGTATCAATGACGAGTACCCGTTCCTCCTCGGCCATGAGGCCGCCGGCGTGGTCGAGTCGGTGGGCTCGGACGTGACACACGTCGAGGTCGGCGACTTCGTGGTCCTCAACTGGCGTGCGGTCTGCGGACAGTGTCGGGCGTGTAAGCGCGGCCGTCCGTGGTACTGCTTCGACACCTTCAACGCCAGTGTCCCGATGACGCTGACCGACGGCACCGAGCTCACCCCGGCGCTGGGTATCGGAGCGTTCGCGGAGAAGACCCTCATTCACGAATTGCAGTGCACCAAGGTCAATCCCGAGACCGACCCGGCCGTGGCCGGCCTGCTGGGCTGCGGCGTGATGGCCGGACTCGGTGCCGCCATGAACACCGGTAACGTCGGACGCGGTGACTCGGTCGCCGTAATCGGTTGCGGCGGTGTGGGTGACGCGGCCATCGCCGGTGCCCGGCTGGCGGGCGCGACCAAGATCATCGCGATCGACCGCGACGCCGCCAAACTCGAGTGGGCGAAGGATCTTGGTGCCACGCACACCATCAACGGGAGCGAGGTCGACGACGTCGTCACCGCCGTGCAGGATCTCACCGACGGATTCGGCGTCGACGTGGTGGTGGACGCGGTGGGTCGGCCGGAAACCTACAAGCAGGCCTTCTACGCGCGAGATCTCGCCGGCGTCGTGGTTCTGGTCGGGGTGCCGACACCGGAGATGACGTTGGAGATGCCGCTGGTCGACTTCTTCTCTCGCGGTGGTGCACTCAAGTCCTCGTGGTACGGCGACTGCCTGCCCGAACGCGACTTCCCGATGCTCGTCGACCTCTACGAACAGGGCCGTCTGCCGCTGGAGAAGTTCGTCACCGAGCGCATCGGGTTGAACGACATCGAGGCCGCCTTCGAGGCGATGCACGCGGGCAAGGTGCTGCGCTCCGTGGTGGAGATCTGATCTGACATGAGTGGTGAACTTCGCATCGACAATGTCGTCACGTCCGGCACGTTCTCGCTCGACGGCGGGACGTGGGACGTCGACAACAACATCTGGCTGATCGGCGACGACGACGAGGTGGTGATCATCGACGCGGCGCATTCCGCCGCGCCGATCCTGGCCGGCGTGGGTGATCGCACCGTCAAGGCGATCGTGCTGACCCACGGGCACAACGACCACATCACCGTCGCCCCTGAGCTTTCCGAGCAGACGGGTGCACCGATCCTGCTGCACCCCGGTGACGACATGCTGTGGAACGACACGCATCCCGACGTCGAGCATGGCGATCTCGAAGACGGACAAGAGATCTCGGTGGCCGGAACCGGTCTCAAGGTGATCAACACTCCCGGGCACTCACCGGGGTCGTCGGTGATCTACGTGCCGGAGGCCGGTGTCCTCTTCTCCGGCGACACCCTGTTCTCCGGCGGCCCGGGCGCGACGGGACGCAGCTACTCCAGCTTCCCGACGATCATCGCGTCCATCCAGGAGAAGATCTTCACCCTCGACCCGGAGACCAAGGTCTACACCGGGCATGGCGACGGCACCACCGTCGGCACCGAGTCGCCGCACTTGGAGGAATGGATCAAGCGCGGCAGTTGAATCGAAAGGGCCGGTAGCCGACGCCTCTGACCTGCCGAATCCCTCTGCTGGTTGAGTAGCGTCACGCGAGCTTGCGCCCTTCGATACGCTCGCAAGCTCGCTACTCAGGAACCGCCTGACGCATATCGAAACCTGGCGAGCCGAGAATGTCGGTGACCACTAGGTTGCGCGCCTATTCTTGATCGGTGACACCACCGCCGACGCATCGCAGCACCTCGCAGAAGATGGCACGGCTCGTGCCGCCTGCGCTGGTGGGATATCGAGCTGCGTGGCTGCGGACCGATGTGCTCGCCGGCGTGACGCTGGCGGCCGTGGCGATTCCGGAATGCATGGGCTACAGCTCGATCGCCCACGTCCCGATCGTCGCCGGTCTGTACTCGATCATCTTGCCGGCACTTGCCTTTGCGATTCTCGGCTCCTCCAAGTTGATGGTGGTGGGGGCGGATTCGGCGACTGCGGCCCTCCTTGCATCGGGCATCGCGGGGCTCGGTATCGCGGGTCTGGCACCCGACAGCCAACAGTGGCTGGCGTGGGCCGGTCTCATCGCCCTGGTCACCGCGGGCATGCTGGGGGTGGCGTGGCTGCTGAGGCTCGGGTTCCTCGGTGACTTCCTGTCGACGGCGGTACTCGTGGGCTTTCTCGCCGGCACCGGAATCACCGTCCTCACGGGTCAGGTCCCGGACATGCTCGGCATCGAGGGTTCGGAGGGTTCGCTCGTCGACCGGTGGTGGCAGATCCTTCGGCACCTCGGCGACATCGATCCGTGGTCGCTCGGTTTCGCGGTGGCGACACTGGCAATCATGGTGGGCGCGCGCCGGTTTGCGCCCAAGCTTCCGGCGGCGATCATCGTGGTCGTGGGGTCGATCGTGCTCGTCTCGGTGCTCGGCTGGTCCGACGATCTCGCCGTTGTAGGAGCCCTCGACGGCGGTCTGCCCCCACTGGGCCTCCCGGATGGCCTCGGATGGTCGGAGGTCCCCAAGGCGGCGACCGTCGCCATCGGCTGCGCGATCGTGATCTTGGCGCAAAGCGCCGCCACGGCACGAGGATTCGCCCAGCGGAACGGTGACGTTGCCGATGTCAACCGGGACATCTTCGGCCTTACCGGCGCGAATGCCCTTGCCGGTGTGTCGGGTACGTTCGTGGTCAACGGCAGTCCCACCAAGACGCAGATCCTCGAGGAGCAGCGCGCTCGGACGCAGGTCGCCAACATCACGATGGCTGGTGTGACGCTGCTCGTGGTGGTGTTCCTCGATTCGGCGCTGGCCAACCTCCCGCATGCGGTGCTGTCGTCGATCGTGTTCCTCATCGCCGTCAATTTGATCGATGTGCATGCGTTGAAACGGATCTGGCAGGTCCGGCGGATCGAGTTCGGTATCGCGATCGTCACGGCAGTGGTCGTGATCGCGTTCGGTGTGCAAACTGGCATCATCACGGCGATGGGGGTCTCACTGCTCGAGATCATCCGCCGCCAGTATCGACCGGAGCGGTTCGTGGTCGGCGTCAGCGACCACGGCCGCAACCGCCGATACCAACCGGCGGAGCCGGGATTGCAGTCGCTACCCGGTCTGATCGTGTTCCGGTACGACGCGGACCTGTTCTACGCCAACGCAAGTCGATTCGCCGACGACGTCAGTGCGCTGGTTCGCCAGGCCCCGGACCCGTTGCGCTGGCTGGTGCTCGACTGCACGGTGATCGGCGACGTCGACTACTCGGCGTCGACGGTGCTGAGCAACCTGATCAAGTTCGTGCATTCCCGCAACGCCCATTTCGTGCTGGCCGGCGTCGACCCGGAACTCTCTGCGGCACTGCGCAGTGATGGCGTGCTCGCCGATCTCAACCCCGACCATGTGTATCCGACTGTTGGAGCTGCGGTGCGCGCGTTTGAGGAGGCGTTCCCCGAGGCTCTCGGCAGCTGAACAACCGCCCACGAAAGCGTTCTGCTCAGAGCAGAACCCGCAGCCACCCGAATGAGGGAGGCATACCATCGTGCACATGGCAGTCGACAATGCGCCGCAGCCCGAACCCCTCTGGCGGGAAGTGACCGGGCGCGTCCTGCGCCGTCATCGACATGAGCGTGGCGAGCGACTCGTGGAGACTGCCCGACGTGCCGGGGTGTCGAGCCAGTACCTCTCCGAGCTCGAACGTGGTCGCAAGGACGCGTCGTCAGAGTTGCTGATCGCCGTGGCAGGTGCCCTCGAATTGACCTTGCTGGACCTGACGCGGGAGGTCGCCGCCGAACTGAGCCGGGCGTCGTCGTTGGTCCCGGTCCGGCTGCGCTCCACCACGACGGTCGGCCCGAGGTATATGCCGCACAACGGTTTCCGCGGACCAGTTGCGCTTGCCGCGTGATCCCACCCGATGGCTGAGGTGTGAGGAGCGCAAGCGACGAGCCTCGAAGCCCTGGTGACCGTCGTTACTTGGTCGCCGAATTGCCTTGTCTTGCCGAGCCCTTCGAGGCTCTCGGCTAGCGCCTCGAGCACCTCAGGGAGCGGAAGGGATCCCGCGCCTTTGGAGCGGGAGTGGAAGAGATCACCCTTTGGAGCGGGAGCGGTCGATGACCCGCGACGTCAGGTCCGCGCCAGCGGCGCACGCGCGTCGATGATCTGGTCGGCGAGGCCGTAGGCGACGATCTCGTCAGCACGCAGAACCCGATCACGATCGGTGTCACGCCGCAGGGTTTCGAGATCCTGACCGGTGTGATGACTGAGCGCGGTCTCGATCTCCGCGCGGATGCGCAGGATCTCTTCGGCGGCCAAGATCAGATCGGGAATGGTGCCTCGCCCCTGACCCGACGGTTGGTGGAGCAGAACCCGCGCATGTGGCAGCACCGACCGACGCCCGGGTTCGCCGGCGGCCAGTAGCAGCGCTGTCGACGACAACGCCTGTCCCACACAGGTGGTCGCGATCGGTGCGTGGCAGTACTGCATGGTGTCGTAGAGCGCAAAGGTCGCGGTCACCGACCCTCCTGGCGAATTGATGTACAGCTCGATGGGCGTCTCGGGGTTGTCGGAGTCGAGATGCAGGATCTGGGCGATCAGCGCGTTGGCCACCCCGTCGTCGATCTCGGTTCCCAAGTACAGGATTCGATCATCGAGCAGCCGGCTGTAGACATCCATCACCCGCTCGCCCTGCGGAGTCCGGGTGATGACATTCGGGATGGTGTAGGTGCTCATGCGGTTTTCACCCCGAATCCGGTGGGAGCTGTTGCGCGCGGGCGTATCTGGGCGAGGTTGTCGACGATGTGATCGACGAAGCCGTACTCGACGGACTCGGCGGCGGTGAACACGTGATCGCGCAGCGAGTCGTCGAAGACGCGCTCGAGCGGTTGGCCGGTCTGATCGGCGATGATGCCGAGCACCGTGTCGCGGACGTGCCGTAGGTCGTCGGCCTGTAGTTCGATGTCGGGCGCGAACCCGCCGATCCCTGCCGATCCTTGATGCAGAAGCACTTTGGCGTGCGGGAGGATGTACCGCTTGCCTCGGGTCCCCGTGCAGAGCAGGAATTGTCCGGCGCTGTAGGCCATGCCGAGGTTGACGGTGACGACGTCGTTCGGGATCAACCGCATGGTGTCCATGATGGCGAGCATCGCGGGCACCGATCCGCCGGGCGAGTTGATCCAGAGCGAGATGTCGGCGACCGGGTCCTCGGCGGAGAGCATCACCATCTGCGCGCACAGCAGACTGCCGATCTCGTCGTCGAGTGCGGTGTCGAGCATCAGGATGCGTTGATTGATCAGATTGTCGGCTGTGCGTTTCCGCAGGACATGCGGTCGTGTGTCACTCATGTGCCCAGCGTGGATCGCGCAGCCGGCGACTGCGCGCAGGTGCTGCTCTGAGCGGTCGAGTGCTGCTGTCGGCGGAGCGGCGTATCGTGCGGCCTATCGACGAGGGAGGCTCTCGGTGAATCTGGACGACGTCGTCCTCGCGTCGGCGAGTGTTGCACAGGACCGGTCGCGACTGCGCAAAACCGGGGTGCTCGCCGAGCTGTTGTCTGCTGCCGGCGCTGCCGAACTCCCGGTAGTGGTGGCCTGGCTGTCGGGCGAGATACCGCAGGGACGGCTGGGGGTCGGGTGGCGTTCGATCGCCAAGCTCGACGCCACCCCGGGCGACGCGCCGACGCTCACGGTGACAGAGGTCGATGCGGCGCTGACCGCACTTGCGACGGCGACCGGCGCCGGCTCGGCGGGGCGCCGCACGGAGACCTTGCGCGGGCTGATGTCGGCCGCCACCGAGTCCGAACAGAGATTCCTCATCGCGCTTCTGACCGGGGAACTTCGGCAGGGCGCGCTGGCGGGTGTGATGACCGATGCCATCGCCAAGGCGTCACACCAACCCCTTGCGCTTGTCCGTAGGGCCCACATGCTGACCGGATCGCTGCCGGCGACCGCCGGTCTCGCTGTTCTCGGTGGTGCCGACGCGTTGGCCGGGGTAACTCTGCAGGTGGGTCGCGGAGTGCAACCGATGCTGGCGACACCCGCCGAGAACCTCGACGACGCGCTCGCTGTGCTCGGCACCGACGTCGTGGTCGACTACAAACTCGACGGTGCCCGGGTGCAGGTTCATCGGCAGGGTTCCGACATCAGGGTCTTCACCCGTACGCTGCACGACGTGACGGAGCGGGTTCCCGACATCGTCGCCGTCGTGGCCGAATTATCTTGTGAATCAGTCATTCTCGATGGTGAGACGCTGACCCTGGATGGTGACGGTCGGCCCCGTCCGTTCCAGGAGACGATGAGCCGCTTCGGATCCGGATTCGCCGACGGCGCAGAGGCCGACGTGCAACGTGTGCTGCGGCCGTTCTTCTTCGACTGTCTGCACCTCGACGGTGCCGACCTCATCGACCGCCCACTGTCAGAACGGCTCGCCGCCATCGACTCGATCGCGCCCGCGCTGCGCATTCCGTCGGTGACCGCACCGACTCCCGACGAGGCACGCACCCACTTCGACGCGGCACTTGCCGACGGGCACGAAGGCGTGATGGTGAAGTCGCTGTCGGGAACCTACACTGCGGGCCGACGCGGTAAGGCGTGGCAGAAGGTGAAGCCGGTCCACACCTTCGACCTCGTCGTCCTTGCCGCGGAGTGGGGCTCGGGCAGGCGGCGCGGCTGGTTGTCGAATCTCCATCTGGGAGCGCGAGATTCAGCGAGTCCAGACACCCCGATCATGGTGGGCAAGACCTTCAAAGGACTGACCGACGAGCTGTTGCGTTGGCAGACAGAGGAATTCCCACGACACGAAATCCGACGGGACGATCACACCGTCTATCTTCGGCCGGAGATCGTCGTCGAGATCGAACTCGATGGCGTGCAACGCAGTTCGCGCTATCCGGGCGGGGTGGCGCTGCGCTTCGCGCGGGTGGTGCGGTATCGCCCGGACAAGACCGCTGATCAAGCGGACACGATCGAGACGATTCGGGGGTTGCTCAAATGATCAACTGGAGAGGCTCTGACACGAAGGGCTAGGAGTCCAATCCCGCTGACCTGCGGAAATGCGTCAGCGTCCTGCCCGCAAAATCTAGGGGAAGAAACTTCTTCCCCCAAGTTCCAAGTCCTCCCCGCGAAAATTGGTGGGGAGGACTCCAAGGATAGGGGAAGAAACTTCTTCCCCTAGATTGTGCGCGAGCCGTGATACCCGAACCGGGCGCTCAGTTCGGCGGCCGACCGCATGATGCTGTCGGCGAGGTCGGGGGCGTCGTCGGGGTCGAGGCGATAGCGCGGGCCGGAGACGCTCAGTGCAGACACCACGCGGCCGGCCTGGTCGCGCACGGGCGCGGCGACGGCGACGAGTCCCACCTCCAACTCCTCTTCGGCGATGGCCCAGCCGCGTTCGGTGATGGTCGCGAGGTCGGTCACCAGAGCGTCGAAATCGGTGATGGTGTGTTCGGTGTACTGCGGCAGTTTCCGTGGCAGCGTCTTGCGCAGTTCCGCGGCGGTCAGGGCGCTGAGCAACACCTTGCCCGACGACGTGGCGTGCGCCGGCGACGACTGTCCGACCCACGTCTGCAACGCGACGCTGGACGACCCCTGCGCCTCCACCACGTTGATCGCTTGCGGGCCGCCGAGCACCGCCAGGTTGGTCGTCTCCCCGGTCGTCATCGCCAGGGCGTCGCAGATGTCCTGACCGTGCCGCGCCAAGTCGAGCGTGGCCGTGGTGGACCCGGCGAGACGCACCACCGTGAATCCGATGCGGTACTTGCGGCTACCGGACAACTGCTCGACAAACCCGCGGGACTCGAGCGACGCCAGCAGGCGCGACACAGTCGATTTGTGTACGCCCAGCTCGACGGACAGCTCGGTGACGCCTGCCGAGCCGGCGCGTCCGATCAGTTCGAGCAACTGCAGCGCGCGGTCAACCGATTGGACGGCGCCGCCTGCGGACTTCTCGGAATCGGACGCATCAGACATGGCGAGACCCACACTACCGCGCCGGTTGACGAAGCCCGGGACCACGACCGGTTCGCTCATCGGCGGATGCGTTTCATCTCCGGATCCACCACCGGATCGGCCACGACGGTCGCACGGTAGGTGGTCTCCAGGTAGGCGACGTGGACCTCGGTTCCGTCGGAGACGTCCGACGGCAGCCATGCGAAGGCGAGACAGGCCCCGACAGTCGGCGACCAGCCCGCACTGGTCACATAGCCGACGACGTCGTCGCCGAAGGAGACCGGCTCCTTGCCCAGCACGACGGCGGCTGGATCGGCGAGACGCAGGGTGCGTAGCTGCGACGTCGAATCACGCTGCGGAAGTGCCTCTTTCCCGATGAAGGTGTCCTTCGACATGCGGACGGCGAAGTCGAGTCCGGCGGCCGACGGAGTGTGTTCGATGGTCATGTCGGTACCCGCCGAACGGTAGCCCTTCTCGATCCGCAAGCTGTTGAACGCGATTCGGCCGGCCGCGATGATGCCGTGCGGCGCACCGGCGTCGAAGATCAGATCCCACAGTGCGCGGCCGTATTCGGCCGACGTGTAGATCTCCCAACCCAGTTCGCCGACGTAGGACACCCGCATCAGCGTGACCGGAATCGACCCGATGGTGGTCGCGGCCGATCGGAAGTAGCGCAATCCGTCGTTGGTGAGATCGAGCGGTGTCAGCGGACCCAGCACAGTGCGAGCCAGCGGTCCCCACAGTCCGATACAGCAGGTGGCTCCGGTGATGTCGCGCAGGGAGACCGAACCGTCGTCGGGAAGATGGCGGCTGATCCAGTCGAAGTCGGTGGGACCGTTTGCGCCGACCTGGAAGGTCTGTTCACGAAGGCGCGCGACGGTCAGATCGGAACGCACACCACCCTTCTCGTCGAGCATCAGCGTGTACGTCACCGAACCGACCGACTTGTCGAGGTTGTTGGTGGTCAACCGTTGCAGCAGGTCGAGCGCGCCGGGTCCCGAGAGTTCGTAACGGGTCAGCGGCGTCATGTCGTAGGCGGCGACGTGACTGCGCGTCCACGCGGCCTCGGCCACCGCGATCGGCGACCAGTGTCGCGCCGACCACGCGTCCCGCGCGGGGATCTCCAGGCCATCTGCGATCAGCGAATCCAGCAGCGCACCATTGGATTCGAACCAGGCCGGGCGCTCCCACAGACCTGCCTCCCAGAACTGGGCACCGAGCGCGACCTGACGTTCGTAGAACGGACTGGTACGCACCTGCCGTGGCGCCTTGCGCTGGTCGTGCGGATGGATGACGTCGTACACCTCGACGAACGACTGGGAACTCGTCGTCAGGATGAAGTCGTCGGTGAGCGCGGCATCCTCGAAGCGGTACAGGTCGGTCTCGTGGACGTCGATGCCGGGCGTGCCGTCGACCATCCACTCGGCCATGGTCCGTGCGACGCCCGCCGAGTGGGTGACCCACACCGCTTCGGCGACCCAGAATCCGGACAGCTCACGGTGTTCGCCCATGACCGAGTGGCCGTCGGGGGTGAAGGAGAAGATGCCGTTGAAACCCTCCTCGACCTTGCCGTCGCCCAATTCGGGCAGCAGCGCCGCGCTCTGCAGCCACGCTTCCTCGAAATCGCCTGGCGTGAAAGCAAGTTTGGACGGCATCTCGTCGAGTGAGATCACCGCGTCGTAGTCGAGTGCACCGACGTCGGACGGCATCGGTCGGTGACCGTAGTAACCGATGCCGAGGCGATCGCCGTGCTCGCGGAAGTAGAGATCCTGGTCCTGGTGACGCAGGATCGGCAGCGACGCCTCGGCGAGCGGGGAGTTCACGCCCGCTCGGGAGGCGACCGGGGTGGTGATCGCGTACTGATGGGCCATCGGGACCAGCGGGATCGTCAGACCCACTCGCCTGCCGAACTCGCGGCCCCAGAATCCGGTGCAGCACACCACGATGTCGGCGTCGACGATGCCGGTGGTGGTGCGCACGCCACGAACGGCGCCGTTGGACTCGACCACCTCGACGACGTCTTGATGCGGTAGGAATCGGGCACCGCGAGCCATCGCCCGAGTGGCCTGTGCCTCGACGGCCCGCAGCGCCTTGGCCAGCCCGTCGCGGGGCGTGTGCAGGCCGCCGAGGATGGTGTCGGGGTCGATGAGCGGATGCAGCGCAACGCATTCCGCTGGATCGAGCAACTCGTGTTCGACGCCTCGCGAAGCCGCCCAACCGGCCTTGCGATGCAGGTCGGTCCAGCGTGCCTCGGTGGTGGCCACCTCCAGGCCGCCCACATGGTTGAAGCACCAGCCGTCCGGATGCTCCAGGGACGAGAACTTCTCGAGCGTGTAGGAGGCAAGCTCGGTCATGGTCTTCGACGGGTTGGTGGCGAAGACGAGGCCGGGGGCGTGAGAGGTCGAACCGCCGGTGGCGAACAGAGGACCGCGATCGAGGACGGTCACGTCCGTCCACCCGCGGGCGGTCAGTTCGTCGGCCAGTGACGACCCGACGATGCCGGCGCCGACGATGACGGCTTTCGGTGTGGTCATGAGGAATCCTTCTGGGGGATCGGGATCAACTGAAGACGGGATCAACAGAAGACGACGGTGCTGGTGCCGTTCATGAGGACGCGCCGCTCGGCGTGCCAGCGCACCGCGCGGGACAGGGCAAGTGCCTCGGCATCGCTTCCGACAGTTGCCAGTCGCCGCGGGTCGTGTGCGTGATCGATGCGGATCACTTCCTGCTCGATGATCGGTCCTTCGTCGAGATCCGGTGTCACGTAATGCGCGGTGGCGCCGACGTACTTGACGCCGCGTTCATGTGCCTGGTGATAGGGCTTGGCGCCCTTGAATCCCGGGAGGAACGAATGGTGAATGTTGATTACTCTTCCGCGTAGCGCCGAGCAGGTCTCGTCGGACAGGATCTGCATGTATCGGGCCAGCACCACCAGGTCGGCGTCGTATCGATCGACCAGGCTCAGCATCTCGGTCTCCGCGCTCGACTTGGTATCCGGTGCGACGGGTATGTGGTGGAACGGGAGGCCTGCGGATTCGGCCATCGGGGCGAGCTCGGTGTGATTGGATACCGCCCCGACCAGCTCGCCACCGAGAGTGCCTGCGCGCCAGCGGAAGATGAGATCATTGAGGCAGTGCCCGAGGGTGGACACCATCACCAGGATGCGCTGCGGACTGTTGTCACTGACCTCGTAGGCGGCGTCGAGCCCGGTCGCGAGGTAGTCGAAGGCGGCGGCGAGTTCCGCGCCGGTGGAGGTGCGCGCTGACGTGAATTCGGTTCGCACGAACAGGGTGTGGGTCACCGGGTCGTCGAACTGCCGGTGATCGATCACCTCGCAGCCGTGGCTGTAGAGAAAGGAACTGATGGCATGCATGATCCCGGCGCGGGACGGGCAGCGCAGTGTCAGTGTGAACACGTGAGACATGGTCAACTCCCGGGCGTCGGTAGTGGATGGACATACTCGTGGGCGGCGTCGACGAGCCACGCGGCGAGGTGCTCGGCAAACGAGCTGCGCACATAGAGCACAAACCGTTCGTGGTCTTCGCTGCGATGCAGAATGACTCCGGTCTGGGCGATCAGGGTCTGCGCCACCTCGTCGGGAGCGAAAGAGCGGGGAGACAGGTCGATGGAGCAACCGTGAGCGAGAATCGTTCTCGCATGAGCGCCGCCGAGTTCGACGCGTGTTCGCTGGCCCGAGACGTCGGAGACATAGCAGCTCGCTCCGGCACGACGCTCCACCTCGGCGAGCCACTCTGATGATGTCCGGTGTGTCGACGTCAACAGCCACTCGTCGGGCCCGAGCCACACAGCGGTTTCCGATCCGCGGCGATCACGTGTGATGCGGCAGACCCCGGGAAGTCCGAGCCGACTGATCGCCTCAGCGTCGTCGGTGCGCACACTGACTTGCGCGCAAGGGGTTTCGGCCAGCAGTACCGCCGGGGCGTGCGACGCGAACCGGTCGGCCCACGCGGTCAGCGGGGTGGCCATGGTGAGTTCATCCATCGCGGCGTTCTCCTTGCGCATCGACGAAAACTGTTGAGGTGACCTCGACTTCGCACAAGACATCGCCAATGGGGACGTCGAGGCGCTCACCGATCAAGGCCGATCCGCCCTGGAGGAGTGCGAGCGCGAACGGTCTTCCCAGTTCGGCGCTCTGGTAGCTCGACGTGACGTGACCCAGCATCGGAATCGGCGGTGGCGGCAATCTGCGGTCGTCGGAGTAGCCGATGATCTGCGACCCCTCCGGTAGCCGCGTGACCCGGTCGGTGGGGAGCAATCCGACGAGCTGCTTGCGGCGAGGGTCGTGGTTGGACGCGCGGGCGAACGAGCGCTTGCCGATGAAGTCGGGCTTGCGCTTCGACACCACCCAGGACATCCCGAGATCGTGCGGGCTGACCGTTCCATCGGTGTCTTGCCCGATGATCGGATAGCCCTTCTCGGCGCGCAGGACGTGCATCGTCTCGGTGCCGTATGGCGTGATCCCATGCGGCTCACCGGCGGTGATGAGTGCGTCCCACACGGCCCTGGCGTGGCCGGCATCCACGTTGACCTCGAAGGCGAGTTCGCCGGAGAAACTGATCCGAGCGATGCGAACGGGAACGCGACCGAAAGTGGTGTCGCGCCAGCCCATGAACTCGAAGGCGTCGTTGCTGACATCGAGCTGCGCGAAGACGGTCCCGACGACGTCGCGCGAACGAGGACCGACGACGGGGAAGGTGGCGACCTGGTCGGTCAGTGAGGTGGTGAAGACACGCAGGTGCGGCCATTCGGTTTGATGCCATTCCTCCATCCAGTCGAGGATGGCGGCCGCGTTTCCGGTGGTCGTGTAGACGGTGTAGCGATCGTCGGCGGCGCGGAGCACGGTACCGTCGTCGCGCACCATCCCGTCGGGGCCGCACATCACGCCGTAGCGGACCTTGCCGACGGCCAGACTGCTCATCATGTTGGTGTAGAGCAGGTCCAGGAAGACGCCGGCATCGGGCCCGGCGACGTCGATGACACCCAGGGTGGAGCCGTCGAGGATGCCGACTCCGCTTCGGACAGCGGCACATTCGCGCAGCACCGCGGAATCCATATCCTCCCCGCCGCGTGGATAGTAGCGGGGCCGCTTCCACTGACCGACGTCCTCGAAGACTGCACCCCGGTCGACATGCCACTCATGAACAGGTGTTCGGCGCACCGGATCGTAGAGCTCGCCGCGCGCACGACCGGCGAGAGCGGCGAAAGACGCCGGCGTGTACGGCGGTCGGAAGGTGGTGGTTCCCGCATCGCCGACGGGGATGCCGAGGAGTTCCGCGACGATACCCGAGGCGAGGACGCCCGATGTCTTGCCCTGGTCGTGTCCGGTCCCGATGGTGGTGTAGCGCTTCACATGCTCCACCGAACGCATACCGGCACCGATCGCGCGTGCGATGTCGGCGACGGTGGCGTCACGCTGCAGGTCGACGAACGACGTGGTCGCGGTGTCCGGATCTCCCGGGACGCGCCAGCAGACAGCGGTGGCCGCAGGGGTCCGTTCGTCGACGCGGGGGACCGCACGGAACTCGGGGAGCACCGTGCCCAACGAGAGCAGGGTTGCCAGCGCACCGCGCCGCCCGTCGGCGAGGCAACCCTGGACCGTAAGTAGACCCGCTGCAGCCCCGACGATCTCGGTGTTCGGTACAGATCCAGTGGGGACGAAGGCACCCAAGTGCTCGTCGAAGTCGATGGCACCACGCAGCTGGCTCCACAGGTGCGCGGCCGGATTCCATCCACCGCTGACCAGGAGCGTGTCGCAGTCGATGGTGAAGGACGCCTCGATTCCAGAGCTGGTGACATTCGGCCCGCTCGCTCCGCTCCCGGCGCCGGTGACATTCGGCCCGCTCGCTCCGCTCCCGGCGCCGGTGACATTCGGCCCGCTCGCTCCGCTCCCGGCGCCGGTGACATTCGGCCCGCTCGCTCCGCTCCCGGCGCCGGTGACATTCGGCCCGCTTGCTCCGCTCCCGGCGCCGGTGATCTCTGCGCCGACCACAGCATCGTCGCCGATGGCACGACGCACCACGGCGTCGGTGTGCAGCGGAATACCGAGTCGCCGCGCGGTTTCCACGAGATCGGCCGACACGACCGGCCGCACGTCGACGATGGCCGGCACCTCGACCCCGGCTTCGGCGAGCGCGAACGCAGCGTCGTAGGCGGAATCGCATGCGGTGAACACAACGGCGCGACTGCCGACCAGCACACCGTGCCGGCGGAGGTGGTCGAGAGCCGAACCGGCCAGCATCACGCCGGGAAGGTCGTTGTCGGCGAACACGATCGGACGCTCGTGCGAACCCGTGGCAACGATGATGCGTCGAGCCCGGATTCGGTGCACCCGCTGCCGGGACAGATGTGTCGGCGCATCGACACCGAAGTGGTCTGTGCGTCGTTCGACAGCAAGGACGAATCCGTCGTCGTAGCCACCGAATGCAGTGGTACGGACAAGTCGGCGCGTCTCGGGGAACGCGTCGAACTCCGCCACGGCGTGCTCGACCCACGGTGCCCACGGGGTGGCCCCGCCGGGTTCGGCCCGATCGTCGACGAGTAACACCTCGAGGCCCGCGCGAGCCGAGATGAGTGCAGCCATCAAACCCGCTGCGCCCGCGCCGATGACGAGGACGTCCGGATGGTGGTGCAGGGCATCGTAGCGGGCGTTGTCGGGATCGGCGGAGAGCGTGCCCCGACCCGGCACGCCGCGCGCCACGAGACCCGGACACAACTCGACCGTCGTGGCAGGAACCATCGGTTCGGCAAAAGGTGCGTCGATGCCGACCTGCGCTGTCGGGTCCTCGGCCCACGATCCGGTGATGCCACGAGGGCGGCCGAGGTTCACACTGGTGGTGACGGGGCGAATCCCGTTGGCCAGCAGCGCCGATGCCAGGGTGTCGCCGGCATACCCGGTGTAGGTGGTGCCGTCGAAGACGAAGTCGATCGGGCGGTCACGATCAATGCGGCCACCACTCGCGGTACGGAACTGGTTGCTCATTGGTTCACCTCGCGCGACGGGAGGGGACGGTCGGTGACGGCGTACGACACGGTGTCTCGCTCGACGGTGAACCACTGCCGGCACCCGGCGCTGTGGCACCACCGTTCACGCAGCACACCTTTGGGATTGGGGCGGAAGAACAGGTAGTGCGCCCAGGCTGTGTCGTCGAGCGCGGCAGGGTCGGCCGGATAGGCGATGCCCGCGGCGGCACCGTAATGGAACTCGGTCTCCTCGCGTGGTCCGCAGTGCGGGCAGGGGATCATCTGCATGGCTGGTGGTCTCCGTTTGGGATCAGTGTGCGACGGCGGCTGCGCCGTGTTCGTCGATGAGTGCGCCGGTGACGAAACGGTCGAGGGTGAAAGGTGCGTTGATCTCGTGTGGCCGACCGGTGGCGACGGTGTGCGCCATGCACCACCCCACACCCGGGGTGGCCTTGAATCCGCCTGTTCCCCAACCACAGTTGAGGTACACGTTGTCGAAGGGGGTGGCGCCGACGATCGGTGAGGCGTCGGGTGTGACGTCGACGATGCCACCCCAGGTCCGCAAGAGCCGGGCACGGCCGAAGATGGGGAACAACTCGACGGCGGCCGCCATCTGACGCTCGATGATGTGGAAGGCGCCGCGCTGGCCGTAGCCGTTGTACGAGTCCACGCCCGCTCCCATGACCAGTTCGCCCTTGTGTGCCTGGGACACATAGACATGAACCGCGTTGGACATGACGACCGTCGGGTGGACGGGTTCGAGCAGTTCGGAGACCAACGCCTGCAATGGATGGCTCTGCACGGGGACCGGGATGCCGAGTTGGTCGGTGAGTGTCGACGTGTGCCCGGCGGCGCACAGGGCGACGGTACCCGCTCCGATGCGCCCGAGGCTGGTCTCGACCGCGGTGACGCGTCCGCCGTCGGTGACGAACCCGGTGACCTCGCAATTCTGGATGATGTCGACACCGGCCTCGCTCGCCCGGCGCGCGAATCCCCAAGCGACATAGTCGTGCTTGGCGATACCACCACGTGGCTGGAAGGTCGCGCCCAGCACGGGGTAGCGGATGTCCTGCGAGGTGTTGACGATCGGACACACCTCGGCGACCTGCTTGGGATCGAGCCACTGCGCGTCTATTCCGTTGAGGCGGTTGGCTTCCACGCGTCGGACGCTATCGCGGACGTCCTGCTCGGTGTGCGCGAGATTGAGAACTCCGCGCTGGCTGAACAGGATCGGGTAGCCCAGTTCCTCCTCGAGTGTCTCCCACAGCTTCAGCGAGTGCTCGTAGATGCCGGCGCTCTCGTCCCACAGGTAGTTGGACCGGATGAGCGTCGTGTTGCGGGCCATGTTGCCGCCGGCCAGCCAACCACGTTCCAGCACTGCGACGTTGGTGATTCCGTGGTTGCGCGCCAAGTAGTGCGCGGTCGCGAGCCCGTGTCCTCCGCCGCCGACGATGACAACGTCGTAGGAGGGTTTGGGGTCGGGGTTGCGCCACAGGTGGCCGGGATGTTCGGGCTGTTGCATCGTCGTCCCTTTCACAAGTCGATCTCTCATCAGAAGTCGATCTCGACCGGGGAGAGTGGTTCGGAGCAGCAGAGCAGGATCTTGCCCTGTGAGATCTCACGGGCGCGGATTCCGCCCTGATGATTCATGACGACATCGCCGGACAACTTGACCACCTTGCACGATCCGCACAGACCCATGCCGCACGTCGACGGCAGGGTGACACCTGCCGCGGCCGCCGCGGCGAGGATCGTGGTGCCTGGAGTCACGGTGATACGTCGTGCGCGGCGGGTGAAGTCGACGACGACTCCGGCATCGTCGTCCGGCGGCACGGTGGGCATCCGGCTGCCGAAACTCTCCTCGTGGATGAGTGCGAGGTCGCCCCCGGCCGCAACGAGTGCGGAGCGGACGCCGCTGCGGAACTGTCCTGGTCCACAGAGGAATACGATGCGATCGGCAAGCTCGGGGCAGACACGTTCGATCATCGCGCGATCGACGCGGCCGCGATGACCTGTCCATTCCGGGAGCTCGTCGTCGGGCATGCGGGTGGCGGCGAACGCGAGAGTGAGGTTGGGATGCCGCTGTGCGAGGTCTTCGAGTTCGTCGCGGAACGGGATGTCGTCGACACTGCGCGCGCTGTGGACGAAGACGATGTCGGTGGGAGCGTTGGCGTCGGTGATGGCACGAACCATCGACATCACCGGTGTGATCCCGCTGCCCGCGGAGATGAAGAGGTACTTCTCGGCAGGACGGGCAGTGTAGGTGAACCGGCCCAGGGGGCCGCTGGCCGCGATCACCATCCCCGGTGCCATGTTGTCGTGCAGCCAGTTCGAGACATGGCCACCGGCAACACGTTTGACGGAGATGGACAAGGTACCCGGCCGCGTCGGCGGTGATGAGATGCTGTAGCAGCGCTGGACCGAACGTCCGTCGATGTCGAGGGTGAACGACAAGAACTGTCCCGGCTCGAAGGCAATCGTCTGCGAATCCTCCTCGCCGCCTTCCCCGTCCGCGATGTGTGGGAGAACCCGGAAAGTGAAGGTCGCCATCTCTCGGGTGGTGTCGCTGCGATCGACACAGGCAAGGAGATGATCGGTGGGTCGTGGCTTGTTCCCATTCGGCCCGCTCGCTTCGCTCCCGGCGCCGGTGACATTCGGCCCGCTCGCTTCGCTCCCGGCGCCGGTCACGCGGTCTGCCCCGTTGGCGCTGCAATGGAGGGTATTCCGAGGTTGGTGCGCAAAGTGGTGATGTACCAGTTGACGAATGCCTCGACCTGGAACTCGGACGGACCGTAGGGACCAGGCTCGTAGGCGGGGCTGCGGATGCCCTGCTGGGCAAGCGCAACGAGGTCGGCATCCTGCTGGTTGGTGATCTCCCACACGGAGGTCAGGCGATCGAGGTCGTAGTCGATGCCTTCCACCGCGTCGGCGTGCACCAGCCAGGTGGTGCGCACGACGGTCTTGTCCGCGGCGAGCGGGATCGCCGAGAACAGCACAGCGTGGTCACTCGTGACGTGCAACCACATGTTGGGCTGCAGGTGCATCGACAGCCGCCCGAGGCGCTTTTCGTCCATGTCGGTCAGCAGACGTGTACAGGCCGCCGTGCCGTCGAGTGTGAACGACTCTCCGGCGAGGTCCATGGCATCACGCTCGATGTGGAAACCCGTTGTGCGCGTGTCCAGCTGCTCGATGCGAGGGTGAGGAAGGCCGTAGGAATCCCACACCTCTCTCGCCTCCGCGGTGGCCTTCCGGTAGCGAGCGAAGACGGGTTCGAGTCGCGCGGGGATTGCGTCGTCGGTGCTGTAACCCCATGTCGGGAAGAAGACGTTGAGCAGTTCCGGATGCCCCGCGCAGTGGTAGCACTCACGGTTGTTCTCCATCGTGAGTTTCCAATTGCCGTCTTCGACGAGGTCGGTCTGCTTTGCGACCTTCGCCTCGGCGAGACGGTGCGGGGCAAGGTACGGCTCGACGATCTCGGCGACATCATCGATGTCGGTGGGCGGGTCCGCAGCCAGGCAGATGAAGATGAGGCCGGCGATCGATCGTACGTGGACCGAACGCAATGTGTAGCAGGACTTCTGGAAGCCCGGTGCCTGGGCCTCGGCGAACATCAGCCGGCCGTCCATCCCATAGGTCCAGGAGTGGTAGGTGCATACGATTGTGCCGGTCGAGCCACTCGGCTCGGTGAGCAGTCGGGCCCCGCGGTGACGACACACGTTGTGGTGCGCCTTGATTCGGCCGTCGTCGTCGCGGGCGATGATGACCGAACGGGTGCCGAAGTCGATGGTCACGTAGTCGCCCGGCTCGCGGATCTCGGCCTCGGTGGCGACGAAGATCCAGCGTTTGGAGAACACCTCGTCGAGATCGAGCGTGAAGAACTCGTCGTCGACGTAGAAGGGCGCGGGCAGACTCTGCCCGACGACCCGGTCGCGGATGAGGCGCTGGGTGGCTGGTGTGACGCTGCTGTCTGCACTCGAGACGAGGTGAGGGGTCATCGTGACAGCGGGTACCAATCTCTGTGACGGATGTTCGTGATTGACGGTGATCGGATCGGCGGCGGTCCAGTATGGGTAAGTTGCGTCATATGCAACAGATAGCGGTGTACGCAACAAGTGTGCGATCCGTGAGGTCACGTGTCAAGTGGGGCGTGCGAAGTGTCGCCGGTGCCGAATCGGAGAACGCGAGCGCTGGTGTTTGTGCAGCCCCGAAACGTGGTGAGTCTGCGTTGTCGTCTCACCGATTCGCCCGGGAAACTAGGGGACGAAGATTCGTCCCCTACCCTTGGTGTCTTCCCCCAGAAATTACTTGCGGAGGACTGTGAACCCCGGGGAAGAAAGTTCTTCCCCTAGATTTTTCGGCAGGACGCTGACGCATTTCCCCAGTTCACAGCGTCGCTCACCGAATCTCTCGAGTCAGCGTTGCTACGTCAGCGATCGTGGAGGTGGGAAGAGCGTGGTTGCCGAGGGCGACGCATTCAGATCGCGACCCGTCGGATGGCTGTACACCTCAACCCGACCACATGCATTGTGACTCGGCGCGCCTCCCAGGTACGGATTTCCGCAGTTCGCGCGGCGGTCACCAAGCTCGTCGGATCAGCTCAGCGGGAGTTGCGCGACGAACGGAGTCGTCGGACTGGCGGACCCGCCGGGCGGTTCGACGGTGAAGGCGAGCGCTGTCGCCGATTGCAGGTTCGGGATGACCGCGGTGGTGACCGGTTGGACGTCCTTCTCGGTCATGGTGCCGGCCGATCGTGCACCTTCGGGGCCGACCAGCCACATCTGGTACACGGTGCCGGGTTTGGGCGGTGGGACCGAATTCATGACCAGGACACCGGAATCAGTGCTGTGCGAGAAGTAGACGGTCGCGGTTCCGGTGGCGACAGCGCCGGCGGAGGACTGGACATCCTTGGCTGCGAACACCTGCTCGGGCCCGGGTGGCGGCGCGTCGTCGTCGGTCATCGAGTACCCGATCGCCCAGCCGACCGCACCGACCGCGATGGCGACCACCGCGGCTGCAGCCGAATAGATGATCCGTCGGCGCCGATTCGGCAGTGACACCACGTTCGACGTCTCGCTGGTCGCGGTTTCCTCACCCTCGGTCACCGACGAGAGGATTCGGTCGCGGAGCGTCGACGGAGGTGCGGTCGCGGTGACCGAACTGACCGAGGCCATCGCCTCCCTGGTGGCGCGGACCTGGCGCGCGAACTCGTCGCGCGTCGCGGGTGAGGCGTCGGCCAGTTGTGCTTCGACCTCGCGGAGCTCGTCGTCGGACAGCGCGTTGAGTCCGACCACGGGTGCTAGTTCGAGGAGCTCGTCGTCAGACATCACGATCTCCCAGACAGCGTCGCAGCCGGGTGAGACCGTCGCGAATGCGGCTCTTGACCGTCGGCAGCGCGACCGCGAGCCGCTCGGCGACCTCCCGATAGGTGAGTCCCTGGTAGTAGGCGAGGTCGACGGACTGGCGCTGCGTGTCGGTCAGCGAGTCCAGGCACCCCAGGACCGCCTCGGTGGTCTCGGCCGACCCGGCCGCCTCGCTCACCGTGTCGAAGGTGGATTCGTAGTTCTCCGCGCCATAGCGCGCCTCGCGCGCGGAACTGGCGGTCTCGCTGCGAACCCGGTCGACCGCGCGACGGTGCGCCAGGGTGAGAAGCCACGACAGCGGGGACCCGGCGTCGGGGGAGTAGGAATCCGCGGTGCGCCAGACCTGCAGAAACACCTCTTGGGTGGTCTCCTCGCTGTATCCGGGGTCGCGCAGTACGCGCAGCACCATTCCGTACACCCGGTCGCTCGTGGCGTCGTAGAAGTCCGCGAATGCCGCCTGATCCCGGGCTGCCACTCGCGCGAGCAGGCCGGCAAGCCTCGCCACCTCGGTGGAGGACTGTGCGGTCACGCGAGCGGGCCGAATCTCAACGCGGTCATCGAGGGTCACATTAGTGCGCCCGCCCGAGGCGCTCAACAACGCGGGCGCACCGACGACGCTCGAGAACAGACCCGGCGCGAGAATCATGGCGCTGCCGTGACCTTGCGCGGCGGCCGAGGCAAGAAGTACGACGTGCGTGCCTGGTACTCGGGATAGCCCGGTCGCTTGCTCATCGACTGCTCGAGGAGCCGTGCGCCGGTCGCGTACACGAGGAAGTACGTCATTGCGATCGGTGAGAGCAGGGTGAGCACGCCCGGCCACACCGACGCGGCGATGATCCACATGCCCCACCAGACGCACGCGTCGCCGAAGTAGTTGGGGTGGCGGGTCCACGACCACAGCCCGCGGTCCATGATGACGCCCTTGTTGGCGGGGTCGGATTTGAACCGCCGCAACTGCGCGTCGCCGATCGCCTCGAAACCGAACCCGCCGACCCAGAGCAGGGTCCCGACGACGGTCAGGACCGTGGCCAGGGTTCCGCCAGATCCCAGTACCGCCGACACCTGGATCGGCAACGAGACAAACCATTGCGATGCGCCCTGTGTCGCGAAGATCTTGCGCGCCACGATCCCGAGGCCGTTGCCGCCGGCTACATTCGGCCCGCTCGCTGCGTTCCCGGCGCCGGCTACATTCGGCCCGCTCGCTGCGTTCCCGGCGCCGGCCAAATTCGGCCCGCTCGCTGCGCTCCCGGCGCCGGCTACATTCGGCCCGCTCGCTGCGCTCCCGGCGCCGGCTACATTCGGCCCGCTCGCTGCGCTCCCGGCGCCGGCACGTTCGAGTAGCGCGGTATAGCGCGGGTCCTCGCCCCTACCGCGGGACTTGACGTGCATGTGCCAGGACAGGCGCAACCCCCAGACGGAGGTCAGGATCGCCAGCAGCCAGCGACGGGTGGCGTCGCCGTCACCGATGGCCACCGCGAGCCAGGCGACGCCGACGAAACCGAGTCCCCACACGACGTCGACGACGTTGTAGCGACCGATGCGATGGCCGATCAACATCGCCACGCCCTGGATCACCGCCAGCAGCAGGAGCGCGGCGACGGTCAGTACGAGAAACCCAGACCACCCGGACATCAGGACGGCTCCCGGGTGAAGACCAGCTGGTACACGTCGAGGTAGCCGGCGCGGAATCCGGCCTCGGAGTAGGCAAGATAGAACTGCCACATGCGCAGGAAGGTCTGGTCGAAGCCGAGGCGCAGCACGTCGTCGCTGTGGGCGAGGAAGCGTTCGCGCCACAGCCGTAACGTCTCCGCATAGTGCGGGCCGAGCGAGATCCCATGTGTCAGGCGAAGTTCCGTGTGACGACGTACGACGGCACGCAAGGCCGGTACGGAGGTCAGCTGGCCACCGGGGAAGATGTACTTGTGAATCCAGGTGTGCGTGTTGCGGGAGGCCATCATGCGGTCGTGCGGCATGGTGATGGCCTGAATGGCCACCCGACCACCCGGGGCGAGCACCGAATCGATGGTGGAAAAGTATGTGGACCAATACTTTTCGCCAACGGCCTCGATCATCTCCACGGAGACCACCGCGTCGTAACTTCCTTGCACATGGCGGTAGTCGAGGAGATCGATCTGCACCCGCTCGGACAAGCCGGCCACGGCGACGCGGCGACGCGCGAGGTCGCGCTGTTCACTCGACAGGGTCACCGATCGCACGGTGGCGCCACGTTGGGCGGCACGGATGCACAGTTCGCCCCAGCCGGTGCCGATCTCGAGGACGCGGGAGCCGGGCCCGACGCCCGCCAGGTCGAGGAGCCGATCGATCTTGCGGCGCTGCGCATCCGCGAGATCCGCCCACGCGGGCGGTGATTCGGGCGAGAGCTGGTCGAAGACGGCGCTGGAGTAGGTCATCGTCTCGTCAAGGAAGGTGGCGAACATCTCGTTGGAGAGGTCGTAGTGCCGCGCGATGTTGCTGCGCGTATTGGCGGTCGTGTTCTCCTCTGCCGCAGGATGTCTCGGCAACACCAGGGAGCGCAGTGGCTGCAGTGCGCGAGGAACCAGCCGGGCCGCACGGTTGGCGAATGGCGTCAGGACGCCGACCAGGTCGTCGGTGCTCCAATCGCCGGCCATGAACGCCTCGCCGAAACCGATCAGACCACCGGAGCCGAGCCGGCGCCAGAACTCGTCGGGCCTGCGCACGATCATCCGCGGCTGCAACTCGTCGGCGCGTCGTCCGCCGAGCGATCCGTCGGGATACTCTACGCGGATGTCGAGGGCATTCACATTGCGTCGGAACAGCATTGCGGCCGCGCGCGCTCGCACGCGCGACGAGATGCCGCCGGGAAGGGAGGCGACGTCCGGCCAGCGCGCGGCGTCGACGGATGGGGTCGGGTTGCCGCCGTGATTCTGGGTGGGGGTGCTCATCGGTTGACCTCCTCGAGGTGGACGGTGGTGGTTTCAGGATGTGTCGGCCGCGACGCGACGGGCAGCCGCCGCAACCAGAGTCGTATGCCGTGCAGTCGAATTCGTGCCGAGACCGCCAGCGGCGCGAGCGGCATTCGCAGCTGGGCGGCGACGATCGCCCGGCGGGTGGCCGGCGTCGCGCGACCGCGCAGAGTCGCGACGAACGGTCCCTGGCCTTCGCGCTGCAGGGTCACCGAGATCGACACCCGGCCCGACGCATCGGGTTCGGGGAGCGACAGCGTGTAATGCCCGTCGACCGGATGGAACGGCGACACGTAGAAACGCTTGTCGACGGTTGCGCGTCCGGCGGTGTCGGTGGCGACGATGTAGCAGTGTCGTTGGCCGTAGGTGTTGTGCACTTCGGCGACCACGTAGGCGAGTGAACCGTCGGCGCGATGGCACCAGAAGACACTCAGCGGATTGAACACATGCCCGGCGACGCGCGCCGCGAGCAACGCGGTGACCCGGCCGTCGACCGGCTCGACACCCGCGTCGCGCACGTGACGGTCGAGCCGATCACGCAGGGAAGCACCGGGAGTCGGTGGTTCGGGGAAGTGGTCGTCGGGGACGAAGCGGGCAAATGGACGCAGATGGCGCGGCAGCTGCGGCAAGTCGTCGATGTCGACGAACCAGGTGTAACTGCGGTAGGTGAAGGCGTGCCGGATCGGCGTCCGACGAGTGTGGCCGATCGTGCAGGGGACTATTGATGAGCTCGAGAGGGTCATGCCATCACCCGTCGAGTCACATCGGGACCCCAGGTCACGCCCAGTCGAGCGGCGGCACGTGCACCGGAGGCGGCGCCGTCCTCGTGGAAGCCCCAACCGTGATAGGCCCCCGCGAACACGATGGTGTCGGAGTCGATCTGGGGGAGAAGCGCCTGAGCGGCAACGGATTCGGTGGTGTACAGCGGATGCTCGTAGGTCATCTCCGCGCGAATCTGGGTGGGGTCGATCAGATCGGTACGGCCCAGGGTGACGAGCATCCGCGAGTCTGTCGTCGGCAACCGCATCAGTCGCGTCAGGTCGTAGGTCACCGCGACCTCGTCGCCGTCGGAACGGATCTGGTAGTTCCACGACGCCCAGGCCCGACGCGCGCGGGGCATGAGCGATGTATCCGTGTGCAGCGCAGCCGGTTTGGGCAGGTAAGTGATGTCGCCGAGAACCTTGCGTCGTAGCGGGGTCGCGTCGGCGAGCATGCCCAGCGCCTGGTGCGGGTGAGTTGCGATCACCACCGCGTCGAACCTCGACGGGCCCGCGCCGTCGTCGGCGGTCACCTCGACCCCACCGTCGGACTCGGTGACGCGGGTGACCGGTGCGTTGGTGCGGACGTCGCCGCCGCGCGAGCCGATCTCGTCGGCGACGGCGGACACGTAGCTGATCGACCCGCCGACCACCGTCCGCCACTGCGGCGAACCGAACACCGAGAGCATGCCGTGGTGGTCGAGAAAGGTGAACAGGTAGCGCGCCGGATATCTGGCGGCACGGGCCTCATCACACGACCACACGGCAGCAACCAGCGGGTTCAGGAAGTTGTCGCGAAAGTACGACGAGAAGCCCTGTTGCTCGGCGAACTCGGCGAGCGCGATGTCACGGCCGGAGTCGTCGGGCTCGTCGAGCAGCGTTCGCGCCGCCCGATGGAACCGCTTCACCTCCGCGAGCATCAGCAGATACCGTGGCCGGGTCACGTTCCGCGCGGTGGGGAACAGGCCCGACACACCGAGCGCGCCGGCGTACTCCAGGCCGGTGATCCGCGACGACACCGACATCGACATGTCGGTCGGCTGGGTCGCGACGCGGAGTTCGTCGAACAGCCGCAGCAGGGTCGGGTAGGTGCGGTCGTTGTGGACGATGAAGCCGGAGTCCACCGGGACCGTCGCGCCCGACGGCATCGTCACCGCGTGGGTGTGGGCATGACCGCCGAGCCGGTCGTCGGACTCGTAGAGGGTGACGCGAGCGGTCGAGGACAGGACATGTGCCGCCGTCAGACCCGCGACGCCGCTGCCGATGACGGCGATCGATCGTGGGCCGGGCTCACCGGTGAGTGTCATGCCAGGTATTCGGACCCCGAACCCCTGGTGGATGGGTGATCGGAGTCACGGAATCCAGCCATTTCGGCGTGGGTACCGCGCCCGCAGATGACTGTAGAGATAGGTGCTGACGAGCAGGGCGGCGGCGCTCGCGACCGCGGGCCAGAGGAAGTCGTTGTCGATCGAGGAGCGGATCGACGCGACCGCCCAGCCGATCGCGAGGAGCACGAGGGCGATGGTGGCGAGGATCCGGACGACCAGGGTGAGCGTGGTCAGGATCGCCCAGGCCACCTCGCGTCCCCGTCCCGGTCCTGGCATCTCCACAGCATATCGACGCCTGGGAGACGTTTCCGGGGGAGAATGCGGGCATGCGAACAATTCTGAATGTGATCTGGCTGATCCTGTGCGGTATCTGGCTGGCCATTGGCTATGTGCTGGCCGGCATCGTGTGCTTCATCCTGATCATCACGATCCCGTTCGGGATCGCGTCCTTCCGGATGGCGAACTACGCACTCTGGCCGTTCGGGCGCACTGTCGTGCGCAAGCCCGGTGCCGGTGCGATGTCGCTGATCGGCAACATCATCTGGATCGTGGTGGCCGGTTGGTGGCTCGCCATCGCCCACATCACGGCCGGAATTCTGATGTGCATCACCATCATCGGGATTCCGCTGGGGATCGCCAGCTTCAAGATGGTGCCGATCTCGCTGTTGCCGCTCGGTGCCGAGATCGTGCCCTCCGACTCGCCCGAGGCCGCCTACCGCTGATCGCTGCGTCGACCGAGACGTGCGAGGAGCCGGGTCTGACGGTCGGCGTCGTCGGGGATATCGATGCGTTCACACACGCCCTCGCTGTAGAGGGCGTCGCCGAATCCGTCGGCGGCGGTCTCCATCTGCGTGAGTTCGTCGTCGGTGAATCGAAGGTCGAGACCTGCGGCGGACGCGACATCCCAGCGGTGGGCGATCATGTCGAAACCGTAGAACCTCAGCAGTGTTTCGCCGACGGTCGTCGGGCCGAAGTGGCCGTCGAAGGTCAACTCGGCGACCTGCGGGTCGGCCAGGACGCTCTCGACTTTCTCGCGATGTGCGCGCCAGGCCGACGCGGGATCGTCGAGGTCGGGCGAGGCACCGAGGTCGACGTCGTGGCCGCCGAAGAAGTCGCGCTGCGTGCCGATGACGTGGCCGACGACGTCGCGGACGGTCCAGCCCGGGCACGGCGACGCGGCCGCCCATGCGTCGGCGTCGACGGTGTCGAGGACGGCGCCGAGACCCGTCGCGAGTTCGGCGTACTGGTCGGCGATGGTTGGTGTGGTGTCAGTGGAAGTGGTCATGATGTCAGTCAACAGCGAGTGAGGTGGTCCGGGATTGAACATTCGCGACAGATCCGACCGAGACGGCCTCGACGACGTCGAACGAGCTCATCTCGTCGACCCCGCCGACACCTCGTTCCAGATCGGTCGTTGGGGTCCGACGCCTGACCTGGCCGAGGTGATCCGCCGATTCTGGGTGCCGGTCTGGTCGGTGCCGGCCGGCGGCGACGCACCGCAGCGGGTCCTGCAGTATCCCGTCTGTCTCATGGTGGTGAGCAGCGAGTACGCCCGGTTCTACGGAGTGGCGACCGGTCTGAGTGAGACGACGCTGACCGGACAGGGGTGGGCCGTCGGTGTGATGCTCACGCCGGCGGCCGGTGGTCTGGTTCTCGACGGCCCGGTGGACGTATGGACCGACCGGCACGCCGAACTCTCGGAGGTGTTCGGTGAGCGAGGTGCGGAACTGGCGGACCGGGTGCGCACGACGATGGCCACCGATCCCACCGAGGAGAGCACCCAGCGCGCGGCCACCGGTGTGGTCGAGGACTGGTTGCGTCCGATCCTCCCGCTCGACGACGACGGGCGTCTGATCAACGAGATCGTCGACTACGTGGAGAACGATTCGACGGTGGTCGCTATCGGTCAGATCTGTGCACGATTCCATCTCACCGAACGAAGTCTGCAACGGTTGACCCGACGCCGACTGGGGTTGACGCCGAAGTGGCTGATCCAGCGTCGTCGGCTGCACGAGGCGGCCGGTCGGCTTCGGGTGGCCGATGGCACGCTGGCCACCCTTGCCGCCGAACTCGGCTACGCCGACGAGGCACACCTGGTGCGGGACTTCCGCACGGTCACCGGCCTGACGCCGCGCGAGTTCACTGCCCGATTCACCTGAGAGAGTTCAGAACTGGACCTGCGGCGGAGCCTGCTGGCCCTCGGGTGCCCGGTAGAAGTCGCGGTTGCCGACCTTCGCGATCCCGGTGAAGAACATCCACGGGATGGTCTGCACCAGGCTGTTCAGCCGGGCGACGGCGTCGTTGTAGAACTGCCGGGCGAACGACAGCTTGTTCTCGGTGTCCGACAGTTCGTTCTGCAACTGGATGAAGTTCGACGACGCCTTGAGGTCGGGGTAGTTCTCGGCGACGGCGAAGAGTCGGCCGAGCGCCTGGCCGAGTGCGCCGTCGGCAGCGGCCTTCTGTTCGACAGTCCCGTTCTGTGCGGCTTGGGCGACCCCCGCTCGTGCGGCCGTGACCTCTTCGAAGACGCCGCGCTCGTGGGCTGCGTACCCCTTCACCGTGTTGACGAGGTTCGGGATCAGGTCGGCGCGCCGGGTCAGCTGGACGTCGATGCCGCCGAGTGCTTCCTGCGCCGCGATGTCGGCGCGGCGCAGCTTGTTGAAACCGACCATGGCAAACACGGCCAAAAGTACGACGATCACCACGATGATGACTATCAGGATGAGTGCGGTCATTCTTCACTTGCCTTTCGCATAGGTACTTCCATGATCTCGGGTCACCAGGAACCTCCTCCGCCGCCACCACCACCGCCGGAGAATCCACCGCCGCCACCGCCCGAGGAGGACGACGACTGGGTGGCCGAATACGCCGACAACGACGACGACAGGCTGGACTCGAAACTGTCGAAACCGCTCGCGTCGCCGAAGAACCCGTGCGTGGTGCTGCTCGAGGTGGGAACGAACCACACCGGTACCGGAGGTTCGGAGCCCGTCGCGATCCGGTACTTCTTGGCCCACGCATCGGCACAATCGAAGGCGACGGCATAGGGGATGTAATCGGTGTAGAGCTCACGCCGGGCGCTGAAGTCGAGACGTTCCTGATTCGACGTCGTCGAGATCAGACGCTCGAATCCGCCTGCGCGGGACCAGATGTCACGTCCGAGCAAGGTGCGTCGTGTTCCGACGCCTGCCGCGTACAGTCCTGCGCCGCCGATGGCGAAGGCGGCGATCGGCAGGACGAGCAACGAGAACGGCAACCATTGGAAGAAGAACAGCACCGCGGCCACCACGAGTGCCAGCGCGACCAGTGCGCGACCGGTCCATTCGAATCTGCTGGTGTTGATGGCGCCGCTCTCCGCCGCCCACTTCGACGTCGCGGACGCCAGCGCTCCGGTGGCCGCCTGCAGCTTCTCGCCGGCGTCGACCGAGCCGTCGGTGGTGAAACTGCGTCCGGCCTCTCCCGTCAGGTACAGCGCCCCCGCTGCCGCCCGAGACGGCGCGTCGATCTGTTGCCACGCACTGCTGTCGACGAGGGAGGTGACCGTCCACTCGGTGCCGTCGCGGTCGAGGCGGACGTATCCACGATCCGCCAGGTAGAGCAACGTCGCGACGAGTGCCCGTTTCGGCATCCGCTCGCGCGTGACGAAATACGACTGCACCGGACCGAGGTACCCACCGGGCCGCTGCGGATCGGTGGGTGGCTCGTACATCACCGGCAGAAGCGGCGTCGACTCGCGGCTGCGCAGCACCCACGCGACGCCGATCCCGAAGGTCAGTAGCGACAGCAGCGCCAGCACGATGGCCACCCACAGCGATCTGCCCAGGATGGGGTCGAAGAACACGGGCCATGCGGTGGCGTCTCGCTCCGGTGCGGCCGACGGCAGGTCGGCGCGGAAGGTCACCCCGGTGTTGGGGTGGAGCGCGCCGGTGGTCACCGTGAACTGCGTCGGGCCGGATCTCGTGATGGTGCAGGCCGTGCCGTCCCTCGTGCGGCATGCGGTGGCCAGCGGTGCCTCCGGGAGGTCGACGACGGTCTCTGATCGGGCGATGGCCATGCGCCAGCCGTCGGGCACGACGCGCCACAAGAACCGAGACGTGTCGCCGCCGCTCCAACTCCCTGCCGTCATGTCCTCGGCGCTGCTCGGTGCGATCGCTCCGGCGATCTCGTAGGTGATCACATAGGTGTGGATGCCGGGCGTGAGATACCTGTCCGGATCCCCGATCTTGGCGACGCGGAACCGCTTTCCCGATTCCCAGCTGAAGTCCACCGGCACCGAACCGTCGTCGAGCGCCACGGTGATGTTCTCGGGGATGTAGCGAACATGCGAGTCGGCTGAGTCGGTGACGTCCCAGAACCGGAAGATCCCGTGCCGGGATGCCGGGAAGTCCGCGGTGATCGTCTCGCGGGCGGTGAGCCTGCCGTCGGCGGCGACGCGGTATTCGGCGCGGTACTCGGTGATGCTGACGGGGTCGACTCCCGAACCGGCGTCGTCGTCGACGTCGATCAACGGGATCGCCAGGCCGATGAGCGCGAGCACCGCGACGGCGACCGACATCAGTACACGCTTCATCCACGGAAGCCTAGTGGTGTGTCTCCAACGCCGGAGACTGGTCACGTATTTTCCGAGACACACCACAAGTAAGTGACTCTGTCGATCGTCACTCCAGGTGGGAGGGTATGTCTCACCTTCGACCGACACGCCCCGAAACGGGCATGCGGGCTACTCTGGACTCGAGCACGCGCGAGCGACTCCGTCGGGGGAATGTTGCCGAGGTCACACTTGGCACGGCAGAATCGGAACCCTATGAGGCAATCGACGGAGGATGAATGAGCGACGCAGCCGCCGTGGCCTCCCGGATCCGTCAGGCGTACGAGAATTTCCTGTCGGGTATCACCCCGCCCGAGGACTCCGTGCGGTCGGTGGTGCGCGAGTCGTGGGCGCGTTCCCTCAACCGCGGTGTCGACCCTGGTGAGGCCGATCCCGACAAGTCGTCGACGCCGACGATGAGCGAGTCGGAATTCACTGAGTATCGCGCGGCGCACCCCATCACCGCCGTACGACCGCTCGTACAGTCGCTGATGGTCGACGCGATCGCCGATTCGGGTGTCGTGGTGGCGCTGACCGATCAGGTGGGACGGCTGCTGTGGGTCGAGGGCGAGACGGGTGCGCGCGACAAGGCCAGCCACATCAACTTCGTCGAGGGTTCGGTGTGGAGCGAAGAGGTGGTCGGCACCAACGCGCCTGGGCTGGCGCTGGCCGTCGACCGCGGCGTGCAGGTCGTCGGACCGGAGCATTTCTCCGGGGCTGTACAGGAGTGGAGTTGCGCGGCCGCCCCGGTGCACGATCCGCTGACCGGCCACGTGATCGGCGTGATCGACGTGACCGGAGGCCGGGAGGTGGCAGCGCCTTTCGCATTGGCGGCGGTGCGGTCGGTGGTCGCCGCTGTGGAGCGTGAATTACAGTCCAAGGCAGTTGATCTGGCAGACCCCAGTACTTTTGTCGAGACGATCGAGGGCGCGCGTCTCACGGTGCTGACGGACCAGGGATATCGGTGGCAGCGCGCCGGCGCGTCGTCGAGGACATTGTCCCGCAGGCACGCCGAGATTCTTGTTCTGCTGCAGGCATTTCCCGAGGGGCTCAACACCGAGCAACTGGCGCTGAAGCTGGCCGAGGACGGCATCGACCCGGTCACCGTGCGCGCCGAGATCTCCCGTCTGCGTCGCGATCTCGGCGACGACGTGGTGGGTTCGCGACCGTATCGGCTGACGGCAGAGTTGTCGTCGGACGTCGGCGACATCCGCGCGCGGGTCGCGTCGGGAGGCGAACTCGAGTCGGTGATCGACGAACTCGGCCGTGGCGGTCTGCTGGTGGAATCGGCGGCGCCCGGCATCGTCGAGATCTTCGAAGAACTGCGCGAAGACGTGCGTTCGCGGGTGATCGCCGAAGGGAATGTCGGGGCGCTGCGGAAGTGGACGTCGTCCATCCATGGTCGCGACGACCTCGCTGCCTGGCGGCGCCTGGAGCATCGGCTCCCCGTCGGACATCCCGACCGCGCGGTCGCCGGTGGACGCATCCGGCTGCTCGACAAGCGGTACGGCCTCTAGCTCGACCCGCGGAAATCTGTACGTGGGAGGTCCGTCGGGTGCACAGTGCAATTGGCGAGGCTCCCAGGTACAGGTTTCCGACGAGGCGAGCTGTCCACAGTTGGGACGGTCTCCACAGATTCGGCGGTGCCCGGGCTGGGCTGGTCGCACGGGGCCCTTCGGGCGTCGATGCTGCCGCGCATGGAATTCGAGAAACTGATCAAGACGTTCGGCGGCGTCGTCTCGACCGCTCAGCTCATCAGGTGCGGCAACACCGAACGGGAGATTCGGGAAGCGATGGCAATCGGATTCCTGACACGGATACGGCACGGCTGGTACGCGACGCGCGACGCGGATCCCGTTGTGGTGAAAGCTGTTCGCTCCGGTGGCGTGGCGTCCTGTCTGACTGCACTCGGCAAGCACGGGGTGTGGGTACCCGAGCATCCACGTGACTGCCATTTCCGGGTGACCCGGCATGGGCAGATCAAGGCCGACGACGCGTGTCGTCGCTACGGGCGTGATGTCGCCGCGGTGGGCACCGTCGACGACGTCGCGACCGCGCTGCTGTACTCACCACATTGCGTCGACGAACTGGGTTTCGCGTCCTGTGCGAGTCAATCCTGAACAAGAAGCTCATGAGACGCGCCGCGATGGTGAAGCTGTTCAAAGGTGGGCCGGCCTACCTCACCGACATCGTCCGCCATGCCGACGACAAACCGGAGTCGGGGACCGAGACCATCGCGGCGCAACGATTCATCGGCGCGGGCTTCTCTGTGCGCCCACAGGTCTGGATTGCACCAGACATCCGCGTCGACCTGCTCGTCGGCGAGGTGCTGGCGCTCGAGATCGATTCGCGAGCGCATCACACCGGTGAGGACAACTACGAAAGCGACCGGGCTCGCGACCTGAAGGTGACAGCGCTCGGTTACATCCCGCAGCATCTGACTTACAAACAGGTGGTCCATCAGTGGCCGCAGACGCTCGAACAGCTGCAGATCCTGGCGCGACTGGGGATGCATCGGGGCCCGCGTCGCCGCAACGGGCGACGGAAGATTGCCGGCTGAGCGTCGGAAGTCTGTACCTGGCAGGTCTGCCAGGTGCACTGTGCAGCTCACGGGGCTTCCAGGTACAGATTTCCGACGAGGCCGGAGGGCTGTGACCAGCGCAGATGCCACGTTGCAACCGCTGCAACGCACGTGCAACCAAGGCACTCCTACTCTGTGCAACAGATCACATGCAGACCACTCAGTGGCTCATGTGACAACCACAACGTCCTCGCCCAGCGAGGCCGACATCGAGGAGTTACACCACATGACTGTCTACGCAAAGCCGGGAGCCGAAGGCTCGGTCATGAGCTACGAGTCGCGCTACGACAACTGGATCGGCGGCCAGTGGACCGCACCGGTCAAGGGCCAGTACTTCGAGAATCCGTCGCCAGTGGACGGCAAGGTCTTCTGCGAGATCGCGCGCTCGACCGCCGAGGACATCGACCTCGCGCTGGACGCCGCACACAAGGCCGCACCGCAGTGGGGCAAGGTGCCGGTGGCCGAGCGTTCGCTGGTCCTGCTGCGCATCGCCGACCGCATGGAGGAGAACCTCGAGAAGCTGGCCGTCGCCGAGACCTGGGACAACGGCAAGGCGGTCCGCGAGACCCTTGCCGCCGACATCCCGCTGGCCATCGACCACTTCCGCTACTTCGCCGGTGCGCTGCGCGCCCAGGAGGGTTCGATCTCGGAGGTCGACGAGGACACCGTCGCCTACCATTTCCATGAGCCCCTCGGTGTGGTCGGTCAGATCATCCCGTGGAACTTCCCGATCCTGATGGCCGTCTGGAAGCTCGCACCTGCGCTTGCCGCGGGCAACGCGGTGGTGCTCAAGCCTGCCGAGCAGACCCCGGCGTCGATCCTGTACTTGATGAGCCTGATCAGCGACCTGCTGCCGGCCGGCGTGCTCAACGTCGTCAACGGCTTCGGCGTGGAGGCCGGCAAGCCGCTGGCGTCGAGCAACCGCATCCGCAAGATCGCCTTCACCGGTGAGACCACCACCGGCCGCCTGATCATGCAGTACGCCTCGGAGAACCTCATCCCGGTCACCCTGGAACTCGGTGGCAAGAGCCCCAACATCTTCTTCGACGACGTGATGAGCGCCGACGACGGCTTCCTCGACCGCGCGCTCGAAGGCTTCTCGATGTTCGCGCTCAACCAGGGCGAGGTCTGCACCTGCCCGAGCCGTGCGCTCATCCAGGAGAACATCTACGACGACTTCATCGGCAAGGCTGTCGACCGGGTCAGCCAGATCAAGCAGGGCAACCCGCTCGACACCGACACCATGATGGGTGCGCAGGCGTCGAACGATCAGTTCGAGAAGATCAGCTCCTACCTGGCCATCGGCAAGGAAGAGGGCGCCAAGGTCCTCATCGGCGGCGAACCCGCCGACTTGGGCGGCGACCTCTCCGGCGGCTACTACATCAAGCCGACCGTGTTCGACGGCCACAACAAGATGCGCATCTTCCAGGAGGAGATCTTCGGCCCCGTGCTGGCGGTCACCACGTTCAAGGACTACGCCGACGCCATCCACATCGCCAACGACACCCTCTACGGACTCGGTGCCGGTGTGTGGAGCCGCGACGGTGCGACCGCCTACCGTGCGGGCCGCGAGATCCAGGCCGGCCGCGTGTGGACCAACACCTACCACGACTACCCGGCACACGCCGCCTTCGGTGGGTACAAGCAGTCGGGTATCGGCCGCGAGACCCACCTGATGATGCTCGAGCACTACCAGCAGACGAAGAACCTCCTCGTTGGATACGCTCAGAACGCGAAAGGATTCTTCTGATCCGGAACTTCGTTCGGATCGGGGTCTTCTTCTAAGCCAAAGAGGTGTAAGACATGACCACCGAACAGCAAGCAGTTGATCGGGTGGTCGCCACAGACGCCGCCGTGCAGCTCCTGACGAAATTGTCGGAGCTGCACGGCGGACTCATGATCCACCAGTCCGGTGGGTGCTGTGACGGCTCGGCCCCGATGTGCTATCCGGTCGGGGAATACCGTGTCGGACAACGTGATGTGTTGGTCGGCGAGATCGAACTCCCGGAACCCATTCCGGCGGTGCGGGTCTGGATCAACGGCGACCAGTTCGAGCTGTGGAAGCACACCCAGATGATCATCGACGTCGTCAAGGGGCGCGGCGCGGGATTCAGTCTCGAAGCGCCCGAAGGGGTTCGGTTCCTCGCACGCTCGCGTGTGTTCAACGAGGAGGAGAACACCTGGCTCGAGGCGTGCCCGCCGCGGCGCGGCGCGGAGGTCAGCTGACCGACGGATGGTCGAGCCATCAGGCTCGAACCATGCCGTCGGGCCGGCCGGGTTCGATGTAGTGCTCGGTACCAAAGGCAAACGGGAACATCTCGATCGGCAGTTCCAGGAGCTGCTTCACGTCGCTCTGGCTGGCATGACACGCCAGCGCCTCGCGTTTGGTGTACACATCGTCGCCGAGGTCGACGGCCCAGTGCAGTTCCGCCTCGGGGGTTCCGATCGGGTTCCCGTCGTCGCCGCGGGTGTCCGGGTCGAACCCTTCCATGCCCATCTCGGTTGCAAGCGTGAACAATTGACGCATGAGATCGCGGTTCATCGTGACCTCGAGGTAGCGCGGCGTTCTGGCCGCCAGGTCGACAGCTGCGCGAGTGGCCTTGTGCAACATGACATGATCGGGGTGGCCGTAGCCGCCGTGCCAGTCGTAGCCGACGACGACGTCGGCATCTTCCTCGTCGAGCAGGTCGGCCAGGCGGCGTGCCGCTTCGCCGAGGTCGGCGCGTGAGAACACTCCGTCGGCACCGTTCTGCGACCATCCCGTCATGCCCGAGTCGCCGTAGCCGAGCCATTCCACCCGCGCGGTACCGGTGATGGCCGCCGACGCCTCCGCCTCGCCGCGGCGTCGAATCGCCACTGTTTCGCCAGGGGCCAGATCACCTGGGTCATCGCCCGGATCGCCGTCGGTGCAGTAGACGACGACCACCCGATGTCCCTCCCGCGCAGCGCGAATCATGGTGCCCGCGGTGCCCGTTCCCTCGTCGTCGGGGTGGGCGTGGACGAAGACGATTGTGCTCACCCGTCGATCATGTCATCCGACGACGCGCCGGGCCCGCGACCTCTCGGTCACGGGCCCGGATTGTTCGTCCTCACCAGAGGTCGAAGCCGACGTTGGTGTTCGGGTAGTGGCTGGTGAAGTTGTGGTTGATCCGGTACTGGCCGGCGCTCGCACCCGACACACCGGTGGTCCCGGTGTTGGTGTTGGCCTGCGAGTTCAGCACCTCGTAGGTGGCGGTCGGCCCGCCGACGCCGATGCGGTAGGCGACGGTCGCGGCGAGCTTGGTGCCGTGCGGTGCGACGACGGAGATGGTCTCGCTGGCGCCCGGTGCCAGTGTCTGGCGGGCTCCGCTGACGACGACCCCGTTGCCGCTCGTGCCGGTGCTGAGCAGATGCTCGGTCTTGTTGGTGTGGTTGGTGATCGTCATCGCGATGGTCGGCTCGCCGGGGTGCGTGACCGGCAGGGTGCCGGCATTCGCGATACCGGCGAATCCTGCTCCGACGGCGGCGATTCCGGCGACTCCGGCGGCGGCTGCGGTGATGCGGCGGGTGGTGGTGTTCATGGGTTTCTCCTCGGTGTGCGGCGGGGTTCTCCTGTGGTCTTGCCTGACACCGAGAACTTTGCCGTGGATCGGTTCCGGGCGGATTCCGCCAACCATCTGATGGATCGGATGAACGGGACTTCCCCCGATCGGGGGACATGCAGGGATAGCCTTCTGTGATGGCGGAGTGGTTCGCGCGCGACATCGTCGACAACGGGCGATTGCCGCTGTTCTTTCTGCTCATCGCGTTTGTCCTGACGTTCCTGTTCATCCGGTTGAGCGTCCGGATGATCCGTGCCGAGGTGAGTTGGTGGCCGGGCAACGTCACACCCGGTGGCCTGCACATGCATCACGAGTTCTTCGGTGTGATGCTGATGCTGATCTCCGGCTTCTCCTTCGTGGTGCTGTCCAACTTCCATACCCCCGTGGCGGATTGCGTCTTGGCCGTGGTGTTCGGGATCGGCTCTGCCCTGGTGCTCGACGAGTTCGCACTGCTCCTCCACCTGCGTGACGTGTACTGGGAGGAGGAGGGGCGCGCGTCGGTCGACGCGGTGTTCGTCGCCATCGCGTTCGTGCTGCTGTTCCTGGTGGGATTCCGGCCGGTGGGGTTTGCCGATGTCGCCGATGTGCAGAACGCCCCGACAGTCGGGGAGAAGATCGCGGTGATCGTCCTGGTCGCCATCGTCGGACTGCTGGCGATCATCACCCTGTTTAAGGGCAAACTCTGGACCGGTTTCCTCGGCCTGTTCATCTCACCGCTGCTGATCGTCGGCGCCATCCGGGTCGCACGGCCTCAATCCCCCTGGGCACGTTGGCGTTACGTCGATCACCCGGGAAAGATGGCCAAGTCGCGGGCACGTGAGCGGCGGTACCGGCAACCGCTGATCCGGTGGAAGGTGGTGGTGCAGGAAGCGCTGGCCGGACGGTTCGGGATTCCGGAAGCACCCGCCGAACCCGTCGTCGTGCCGCCGAACCCGCAGCATCCGCGGCGCGCGCCCAACCGGGTCGCGTCGGCCATCCGATGGCGCCGGACGCGGAGGCATCTGGAGCGCCGGCCGCCGTGGCGTCTGCCGGTCACCATGGTGTCGGTCTCGATCGTCGTGGCCGTGATTGCCGCGCTGGTCGACGACGACCTCGAACTCCGCGAGCTCGACGTCGGGACGACAGCAACCCTGCTCGGCGTGATCGCCGGTGCGATGGCCACACTCACCGGCCTGGTGTTCACCGCGGTCACCCTGGCGATGCAGTTCGGGGCGTCGCAGATCTCGGTCCGGGTGATCCCGATGTTCCAGCAGGATCCGGTGATGCGGTGGTCGATCGGGGTGTTCCTGTCGACCTTCGCGTTCACGCTGATCATCGCGCTCGACCTGGCCACGGGTGCCGAAGGCGGGCCCGGGATCTCGACGGGTGTCGCACTGGGAATGACGCTGCTGAGCGTGTACATGTTCATCATCCTGATCGGCAAGGTCGGCAGCATCCTGAATTCGTCGCAACTGCTGCGCTGGGTGGAAACCGAGGGACGCGGCGCCATCCGCAGGCTGTATCCCGACGAGATGCCTGTCGACATGGAGCGAACCGTTGCGCGCATTGGTTCCGACGACGATCGGGGCACCGACACAGAGCCGGGAATGATCGTCACCCTGCGGGACATTCCCACGCGTGGCAGGGTGCTGCTCGCCATCGATCTCGCGCGTATCCAGCGGCTGGCAATTCGGTGGGATGTCCAGGTGGACTTGCTGATCGGGATCGGCGACTTCGTCCCGAACAATGCCGGGGTCTTCGAGGTGTTCGGCGATCGTCGCCGGGTACATCCGCATCAACTGCTCACCTGCCTGCTGTTCGGTGACACCCACCTGCCCGAGGTGAGTCCGGCCGCGGCACTGCAGGCGATCACCGACGTTGCGCTCAAGGCACTGTCGCCGGCCATCAACGATCCCAGTCGCGCGGTGCAGGCGCTCGATCACATCGAGAACCTGCTGCTGATGCTGGCGCCGCGAGTCTTCGCCGATCAACAGTCCGGCTCGCTGTCGATGATCCGGGGCTACCGTCGCAGCTGGGCAGATTATGTCGCCATCGGAACCGATCAGATCCGGCAGTACGGGGCGGGTTCGGCACAGGTCGAGCGCCGGCTCCGTGCGCTCTTCGAAAACCTCATCGCGCAATGCCCCGACGTGCAGGACGCCCCACTGATCGAGCGGCTGCAGGCGCTCGACGAGCAGGTCGAACGAGAGTGGCCGACCAGTCTCGACCGCCGGCTCGCGTCCGAGGCCGATGTCCAGGGGTTCGGCTCCGAGAGCGGCCGGACGCGGGGGCGTCGTCTGAGCATCAACAGGCCGAAGCCTGATCCCCTGGAGTAGTGGCAAGCACCTTTACTTGTAGGGCCGGGGCACGATCTCGGTGCGGGGCTCCGCATGCTGTGGCGGTAGCGGACCGGACGGGTGGGGAGCGCTCGGCCCCGGTTGCGGGGTGGGCCACGCCGGAGCGGGGGGCGGTTGCGGAGCGAACCCCCTGGACGGCGGCGCGAATGGCCCGGATTGTGGCGCGAACGGTCTGGATTGGGGCGGACCGTAGGGGGGCGGTGCATACGGCGGCGGTCCATACAGCGGCGGGGGTGGGGTAGGACCCACGCCCGCGGAGGCGAACATCTCCGGATGCGCCCGCACATACCCGGCGACCCACGAAAGCCCCAGCCCCAGGGCGACAGTGGCGGCGAGCAGAAATGCGTCGATCGCGATCGTGCCGGCGGCATCCGAGTACACGGCCGGCGGCGTATCCGGCAGGCCGGACCAGGGAGCAGCGAAGACGAGTGGCGTGGCGAGCAGTGCCCACAGGCTCTTGGCGAGAACAACGATGAAGCCGGCCGCACACGCCGCAAGGAACAGGTGCCGACACAACGTCGCCGGCCACGCACTCGTCCCGCCGCGTGCCTCCAGTATGGCGAAAACTCCTATCACCACCGCGAATACAGTCATCGCGGCGACCGCGCCCAGCGCGAGAGGGCGACGTTCCTGTGGCGCCGCGGAACTGATGCCGACCGCGAGCAAGGTGCACACCACGATGCCGAGCACGCCCGACGCCACATGCATTTTCTGCCAGTTACCCGAGCCCATGGCCGCTGTGGCCGGGATCAGAAGAGCCACGCTCAGAGCGCTCGCCGCGGCGAGCAGAGCGCGCCACCGTTCGGCGGAGACGTTGTCCCACATACTGACCGGCTCCTGGGACAGTGGATGCTTGGTGACCGACGTGACCAGGCGGTCGATTCCGAAACCCAGCCAGGCTGCGCCGACAAGAGCGGCAACCACACCAACGCGGCTGAACAGGACGATGAAGAAGATTCCGCCGTAAGGGGTTTCGGTCCCGGAGAGAGTGGCGTCGAGCTGCTCGTAGATGTTTCCGGGACGTGTGGACTCACTGAGTCCGTTCAGCGCCGAGACCATGGCTTGAGTGCACCCCAACGCGACCAAACCCCCGACCGGAGCGGCGAGCAGTGCCCATTTGCTGGCGCGCCGAGTGCTCATCCAGGCGACGAGAAGTGCGATGAGGGTGAGGAAGCTGGACCAACCCGACGATGAGAACCCAGGGTCGGGCGGTTCGTCGGTCGGTGTCACGGTCGCGGCGACGAGCCCGAGCGAGAGCACTGCCGGTATCCACACCAGTCGCGCCGAGAGCGCCCGTCCGAACGGACGGGTTCCCGGTCCCGATGTGATGAGGATCGCGGGCAGACCGCAGAGCAGAAAGGTCACGACGCCGATGATGCAGATGGTGGTGATCACTTCTGCCTGGGTGACCGGTGTGGTGCGGCCCTGGAAGAACTCCCCGTTGCCGTAGGCGAGTTGCAGTACCAGGCTGGCCGGATAGGCCAGTACATAGACGACCGAAGCAACAACGACACCGACGAAGCCCCGTGGAACGGTGCGCTGCGATCGGTTTGCGGCACCGGGGTGAGCGTGGGGGTGAAAGCCCGCTCCTGCCGGCGGTGGGAAGTGCTGCGAGCCATATGGATCCGGCGCAGGCATGTTGATCGCCCGATTATAGGGATATGCCCGGTCGGCTATCTGTCACCCGATCGAACCAATCGGCGGCGTCGTCTGAGCATCAACACCTCCAAGCCCGGCCCGCCCAGGCCCTGACCAAAGAAACTGCGCCCCACCCGAAGTGCGGGTGGGGCGCAGTGTTCTCGATCAGATGGGGCAGGTGTCAGTAGCGGTCGGTGCACACCCAGCGGGCGACGTAGCCACGGAGGCCGAGCTTGCGCAGGGCCGCGCGCTTCGCCGAGCCGGGGCTCTCGTAGCCACGCGCCCAGGCGACGCGCGTTCCGCCGTTCGAGTAGGCAACCGCACCGCAGGAGTTGTAGAAGGTGAAGTAGCCGCAGTCGTAGCCGCAGCGCGACCGGACGGCGCGAGCTGCGGAGTTGCTGCTCGGATAGTTCCAGGCGCCGGCAGTGCCGCCGTCGTTGTCGTAGGCGATGGCGCCCCAGTAGATTTCCTGGGCCTTGGCCGGGGCGGGTGCCGAGAACAGCGACGCGCCGAGGGCGAGGGACATGGACAGCACGATGGCTGCGATGATGCGGCGTGAATTCATGGGTGGATATTAACCATGCACTCAGGTTCAGTCGTACGACTGGGTCGCTTGTTTCATTCGTCCGACGGACAGCGCCATCATGCTCGCTGAACAGGGGAATTCAGACATTCGGAGCGCCGTCGGCGACGTCGGGTGAGTGCGCGCGCCGGTGGGTGCGGCGATGAACTCCCTGGTCACGGTGATCGTGCAGGCCTGCCGTTTGTGAGCAGAGCCTATGAATTCGCTGAGCGAGCGAAATCGTCGTTGTGACGGGTATCACTCGGTGGAATCGCTTGCCGCAGCGCTACTTCCGGCCGCCGAGGATCGATCCGAGTAGATCCCCCAAGCCGCCCGCCGAACCGCCGCCCAGGATGCCGCCGAGCACGCTGCCGAGTCCGCCGGCGGCGCCACCTCCACCACCGAGTGCGCCGCCGAGAACCGACCCCAGGTCACCGCCGCCGTTGGTGGTGTTTCCGGCCCCACCGGTGATCTTGCGGACGAGGAAACTCAGCACGATCGGCGCGAGGATGGGCAGCATCTTCTTGATGAGGCCCTGGTCCACCGACGCCGCGGGCACCTGCTCGGAGAGTGCCCCCGCCACCTGGTCGGTCTGGTTGCCAAAGATGTTCGCGACGATCTTCGATCCGTCGTCGGTGTCGACATCGCCGAGGTCGATGGTGCCCTGGGCGAGGTCGTTGTCGTGCTGCTCCAGTGCCGAGGCGAGGCGTTGCGCAGAGTTCTCGTCCTGCGTCTGGGCCTGCAGTCCGGTGAGCAGGGCCGGAATCGCCTGGGCGGCAGCGGCGCGCGCCGAGGCCTCATCGGTTCCCAACTGGTTGGCGATGTCGCCGATCGGGAGCCGGGACAGGAGTTCGTCGACGTCGGACATGATGTGCCTCTCGCTCGGTCAGGTCAGAAGGGATGAGCCGCGTTGATGAACTGACCGGCCGATGCGAGAGCGTGCCGCGACTCGGGCGCAAGACGAGAAAACATCTGGAAGACGTGGCCTTGATCGGGCCACTCCTGCAGGACCGACGTCGCACCCGCGCGGACCAGTGCGCGGTGGGCGGTTCGAGCGTCGGCGCCCATCACCTCGAGGCCCCCGAACTGGATCAACGTGTTCGGCAGGTCCATGTCGGGGGTCAACCGAATGCGCATGCGCGGGTGATCGGCGTCGGCGGTGTGCGTGTACAGCTTGAGGATTCGCTGCGCGGCGACCGCGTCGATGATGGGGTCACGCTTGCCGGCCCGCTGGAAGTCGACGGCGAGTGAGAAGGTCGGGTCGTAGAGCGGGGAGAACAGCACCATCGTCCCGGGTTGTGCGGTGCCGGACGCATGGTTGGCGGCGAGCAGGTCGAATGCGAGGTGGCCGCCGGCGGAGTCACCGGCGATGACGATCTGGTCCGGCCGGAATCCCTGGGACAGCAGCCACCGGTAGCCGCGGATGGCGTCGTCGCCGCCGGTCGGCCATCGGTGATCGGGTCCGAGTCGGTAGTCGAGCGAGAACGCCGACATGCGCGTCCGGTTACTCAGCCGAGCGACCAGACCGCGGTGGGTGCGTGGCGAGCAGACGACATACCCGCTGCCGTGCAGGTAGTAGATGATCCGCTGGTCCGGGTGGATCGGACCAGGTGCGACATGCGTGCCGGTGACCCACTCGCCACGGACCTCACCGCCGTCGAAGCGTTCGCGGATCTCGACCGCGCGGGTGCCGGTGGGGACCGGGCACAGCGCCGTCAGCGACCGGTTGACCCCGGGCCGCATGGCTCGGATCATCTGCGCGGTGATTCTCGGATGGGACGCCCGGGCCGACGACATCAGCGGGCGGGCGACGTGGGCGAGGTAACTGTTGGTGGCCCTCGCGCGGGACGAACCACGACTGCCCGCCGGGCCCAGGGGACCAACGGGCGCTTCGCCCGGGATCGGTCCGTCGGGGGACAGCTCGATCTCATTGGGCAATGGCAACGTTGCGCTCACGCGCTAGACAGTAGTCCGGCAGGGTTCGCCAGGGAGTGAAATCGGGCGTAAATGTGGCGCCAACCCGCGTGTAACCTGCGTGATCAGTCTCGATGTGGTAGCCGGATTTCAATAGTTGACCCCCGGCGTGAGAAAATGGCCGACAATGCTCATACGACTGCGAGCGGGCCGAGACGGCTGCACGTGAGCTGAGGGTGAAGCAGGGTGGTGCCGGGCGGCGTGCGCGTCTGCTGGCAGCCGCATCAGCAACGGCGCTGATGGGAGATACCACCATGTGACCGTCGGATCTACCCAGGTCAGCCCCCGATTCGGGCAGGTCTCGACGCGTGGTCACGGGACTCGCGTGTCCCCCAGACATTGACGACGTGGATGCGTGTGCCCATCTGGCACACAAAGTGAGGCGAAGTTATGAAGCATGCTCCGGGCCGGGTCGGTCTCTACGACCCTCGCAACGAGCACGACTCGTGTGGTGTCGCGTTTGTCGTCGACATGTATGGACGGCGTAGCCGCGACATCGTCGACAAGGCGATCATGGCGCTCGTCAACCTCGAACACCGAGGAGCCGCCGGCGCCGAACCGAACACCGGTGACGGCGCGGGCATCATGATCCAGGTACCCGACCGCTTCCTGCGCGAGGTCGTGGACTTCGAGTTGCCCGTCGAGGGCCGCTATGCGACCGGCATCGCCTTCCTTCCCCAGGGGGCCGAGGACGCCCGCCAGGCATGTGCCGGCGTGGAGAAGATCGTCGAGGCCGAGGGATTGAGCCTGCTCGGCTGGCGTGAGGTGCCCACCGTCGACTCCTCGCTCGGTGCTCTGGCGCGCGATGCGATGCCGACGTTCCGTCAGCTGTTCATCTCGCTGCCCGACGCCATCGCCGCCGGCGAGCCGTCGGACGACGAGCGGATGGAACTCGAGCGGCGTGCCTTCGTGGTGCGCAAGCGGGTGCAGTACGAACTGGGCACCAAGGGTGCCGGTGCCGACGGTCCAGGCCGCGAGACCGTCTACTTCCCGAGCCTGTCCGGGGCGACCTTTGTCTACAAGGGCATGCTGACCACCCCGCAGCTTCGCGATTTCTACGTGGATCTGCAGGATTCGCGGGTGGAAAGTGCACTGGGCCTGGTGCATTCGCGCTTCTCCACCAACACCTTCCCGTCGTGGCCGCTGGCCCATCCGTTCCGCCGGGTCGCCCACAACGGCGAGATCAACACGGTCACCGGCAACGAGAACTGGATGCGGGCCCGCGAGGCGCTCATCAACACCGACGCGTTCGGTCCCGATGCGGCTGCCAAGATCTTCCCTGCGTGTAGCCCGGGAGCATCGGACACCGCACGATTCGACGAGGCGCTCGAATTACTCCACCTCGGTGGCCGCAGCCTGCCGCATGCCGTGCTGATGATGATTCCCGAGGCGTGGGAGCGGCACGAGTCGATGAAGCCCGAGCACAAGGCCTTCTACCGCTATCACTCGGCGCTCATGGAGCCGTGGGACGGCCCCGCGTCGGTGTGCTTCACCGACGGCACCGTGGTGGGTGCGGTGCTCGACCGAAATGGTCTGCGCCCCAGCCGAATCTGGGTCACCAAGGATGGTCTCGTGGTGATGGCGTCGGAGGTCGGCGTCCTCGACATCGACCACTCCGACGTGGTGCAGAAGATGCGTCTGCAGCCGGGCCGCATGTTCCTCGTGGACACCGCGGCCGGCCGCATCGTCGACGACGAGGAGATCAAGGACGAGCTCGCCGCCGAGCAGCCGTACGCCCAGTGGCTCGACGACGGTCTGGTGGAGATCGACGACATCGCCGCGCGTCCGCACATTCACATGGCACACGAGCGAGTTGCGTTGCGCCAGCAGGTGTTCGGGTACACCAACGAAGAGCTGAACCTGTTGGTGGCGCCGATGGCCAAGACCGGCGCCGAGGCGATCGGGTCGATGGGCACCGACACCCCGATCGCGGTGCTCTCCGCGCGGCCGCGGATGCTCTTCGACTACTTCCAGCAGCTTTTCGCCCAGGTCACCAATCCGCCGTTGGACGCGATTCGTGAAGAGGTGGTCACCAGCCTGGGTGGCACCATCGGCGCCGAGGCCGACCTGTTGAATCCCGGCCCGGGCTCGTGCCGCCAGATCGTGCTTCCCGAGCCCGTTCTGGACAACGACGCGCTGGCCAAGCTGGTCGACATCGAGGACTGCAAGACCGCCAGCGGTCGCGACATCTCCGACTTCCAGAGCCTGCACGTCCACGGGTTGTACCCGGTCGAAGAGGGTGGCGCCGGTCTGCGCCGCGCGCTCGACGAGATCCGCACCAAGGTGAGTGCGGCGATCGACGACGGCGTCAACCTGATCGTGTTGAGCGACCGGGAATCCGACGAGAAGTCGGCACCCATTCCGTCGTTGCTGCTGACCGCGGCTGTGCACCACCACCTGGTGCGTGAGCGCAAGCGCACGCGCGTGGGACTCATCGTGGAGTCCGGCGATTGCCGCGAAGTCCATCACGTGGCCGCGCTCATCGGTTTCGGTGCGGCCGCGGTCAATCCGTACATGGCCTTCGAATCCATCGAGGACATGGTGGAGCGCGGTGCGCTCGGCGACATCGACTTCGCGAAGGCGCGCGCCAACTACATCAAGGCCGCGGGCAAGGGCGTGCTCAAGGTGATGAGCAAGATGGGCATCTCCACGCTCGCCTCCTACACCGGCGCCCAGCTGTTCCAGGTGATCGGCATCGGGCAGGAGACCGTCGACGAGTTCTTCACCGGTCTCAACAGCCAGCTCGACGGCATCGGCCTCGACGAGATCGCTGCCGACGTCGCCAAGCGCCACGCGCTGGCGTTCTCCGAGCGACCCACCGAGCGCGCCCATCGTGAGCTCGAGGTCGGCGGCGAGTACCAGTGGCGGCGTGAGGGGGAATACCACCTGTTCAACCCGGACACGGTGTTCAAGCTGCAGCACGCCACCCGCACCGGGCAGTACTCGGTGTTCAAGGAGTACACCAAGCTCGTCGACGATCAGTCGCGCAAGATCGCTTCGCTGCGTGGTCTTTTCGACTTCAACTTCGGCGACCGCGATCCGATCCCGATCGACAAGGTCGAGCCGGCCCGCGAGATCGTCAAGCGGTTCTCGACCGGCGCCATGAGCTTCGGCTCGATCTCGGCCGAAGCGCATGAGACCCTGGCCATCGCGATGAACCGGCTCGGTGGGCGGTCGAATTCGGGTGAGGGCGGCGAGGATCCGCGTCGCTTCCATCACGACGAGAACGGCGACTGGCGACGCAGCGCGATCAAGCAGGTCGCGTCGGGCCGCTTCGGCGTCACCTCGCACTACCTCTCCAACTGCACCGACATCCAGATCAAGATGGCGCAGGGTGCGAAACCCGGTGAGGGCGGCCAGCTTCCGCCGCACAAGGTCTACCCCTGGGTGGCCGAGGTGCGCGGTTCGACACCGGGCGTCGGGCTGATCTCGCCGCCGCCGCACCATGACATCTACTCGATCGAGGATCTCGCACAGCTGATCCACGACCTGAAGAACGCCAACCCGGCCGCACGTATCCACGTGAAGCTGGTCAGCGAGGTCGGTGTCGGTACCGTCGCCGCCGGTGTGTCCAAGGCGCACGCCGACGTCGTGCTCATCTCCGGTCACGACGGTGGCACCGGCGCGACCCCGCTGACCTCGACGAAGCACGCCGGTGCGCCGTGGGAGATCGGTCTCGCCGAGACGCAGCAGACGTTGCTGCTCAACGGACTCCGTGATCGCATCGTGGTGCAGGTCGACGGTCAGCTCAAGACCGGCCGCGACGTCGTGGTGGCCGCACTGCTCGGCGCCGAGGAATTCGGTTTTGCCACGGCGCCGCTGGTGGTCTCCGGGTGCATCATGATGCGGGTCTGCCACCTCGACACGTGTCCGGTGGGTGTGGCCACCCAGAATCCGCTGCTGCGTGAGCGTTTCACCGGCAGGCCGGAGTTCGTCGAGAACTTCTTCCTCTACATCGCCGAGGAGGTGCGCGAACTCCTGGCTCGGCTGGGCTTCCGCACGCTGCAGGAAGCGGTGGGTCACGTGGAGGCGCTCGACACCGGAAAGGCGTTGGCGCACTGGGGTTCGGCCAAGGCGGGCAAGCTCGATCTCAGCTCGATCCTGTCGGCTCCCGAGTCGCCGTTCATGAACCAGGACCTGTACTGCTCCGGCGTCCAGGATCACGCCCTGGACAAGGCGCTCGATCAGCAGCTGATCGCGCAGAGCCGCGAGGCCATCGACAACGGCACCCGGGTGTCGTTCAGCTCCAAGATCACCAACGTCAACCGTACGGTCGGCACGATGCTCGGTCACGAGGTCACTAAGACCTATGGCGCGCAGGGTCTTCCGGACGGCACGATCATGGTCGACTTCACCGGTTCGGCCGGCAACAGCTTCGGTGCGTTTGTCCCCAAGGGCATCACGCTTCGACTCGAGGGCGACGCCAACGACTTCGTCGGCAAGGGGCTCTCGGGTGGGCGGATCGTGGTCCGTCCGGCCCGCAACGCGCCGGAAGACTTTGTCGCCGAGGACAACATCATCGCGGGCAACGTCATCGGATTCGGCGCCACCGCAGGCAAGATATTCTTGCGCGGCGTGGTCGGCGAACGATTCTGCGTGCGTAACTCGGGTGTGACGGCCGTCGTCGAGGGCGTCGGCGATCACGGCTGTGAGTACATGACCGGTGGCCGGGTGGTGGTGCTCGGCGACACCGGGCGCAACTTCGCGGCCGGCATGTCGGGCGGTATGGCCTACGTGTACGACCCCGAGGGCAAGTTTGCCGACAATCTCAACACCGAACTCGTGGACATCGAGGAACTCGACACCGAAGACGTCGAGTTCCTGTCGGCGATCATCACCGAGCATCGCGCGGAGACCGAATCCCCGGTCGCGGCTGCGATTCTCGAGGACTTCGACGACACGCAGAGCCAATTCGTCAAGGTGATGCCGCGTGACTTCAAGCGAGTGCTCGCGGCGATCGAGGCGGCACAGCGGGATGGACGAGATGTGAACGAAGCGATCATGGAGGCCGCACGTGGCTGACCCCAGAGGATTCCTCAAGCACCCCGAACGTGACCTGCCGGACCGTCGTCCGGTGGAGTTGCGTCTGCTGGACTGGAAAGAGGTCTACACCGACTTCGCGCACTCGGATCTGCAGACGCAGGCCAGCCGGTGCATGGACTGCGGTATCCCGTTCTGCCACAACGGCTGCCCGCTCGGGAACCTCATTCCGGAGTGGAACGACCTGGTCTACAAGGACCGGTGGCGCGAGGGTATCGAGCGCCTGCACGCGACCAACAACTTCCCGGAGTTCACCGGGCGGCTGTGTCCGGCCCCGTGTGAGGCGTCGTGCGTGCTGGGTATCAACCAGCCGCCGGTGACCATCAAGCAGGTCGAGGTGGAGCTCATCGACAACGCCTTCGACAACGGCTGGGTGTCCCCGGTGCTGCCGGTCGAGAAGACCGGTCGTTCGGTGGCCGTCGTCGGGTCGGGACCTGCGGGTCTTGCTGCCGCACAACAGCTCACCCGCGCCGGCCACGACGTGACGCTCTTCGAGCGCGCCGACCGGATCGGCGGACTGCTGCGCTATGGCATCCCCGAGTTCAAGATGGAGAAGCGCCACATCGACCGTCGCCTCGCGCAGATGGAGGCCGAGGGCACCGTCTTCCGCGCCGGCGTCAACGTCGGCGTGGACGTGACCGTCGAGCAGCTGCGCGCCGACTTCGACGCGGTGGTGCTCGCCAACGGTTCGACCATCGGTCGCGATCTGCCGATCCCGGGACGTGAGCTCGACGGCATCCATCAGGCGATGGAATTCCTGCCGCAGGCCAACCGGATTCAGCTCGGTGACGAGGTCGAGGGCCAGATCACCGCGAAGGGCAAGAAGGTCGTAATCATCGGTGGCGGCGACACCGGTGCGGACTGCCTGGGCACCTCACTGCGCCAGGGCGCCGAGATCGTGCACCAGTTCGAGATCATGCCGCGTCCGCCCATGGAACGTGCCGAGTCGACCCCGTGGCCGACCTACCCGTTGATGTACCGCGTCTCGTCGGCCCACGAAGAGGGCGGCGAGCGGGTGTTTTCGGTCAACACAGAGAAGTTCACCGGCGCCGACGGCAAGGTCACCGCGCTCCATGCGCACGAGGTGGTCATGCGTGACGGTCGCTTCGAGAAGGTCGAGGGCTCGGACTTCGAACTCGAATGCGACCTCGTCCTGCTGGCGATGGGCTTCGTCGGACCGGAGCGCGAAGACTTCCTGGACAAGCTCGGCGTCGAGTACGACCAGCGCGGAAACATCAAGCGCGACGACAACTTTGCTGCCGTCGGGCAGCCCGGTGTGTTCGTCGCCGGTGATGCCGGCCGTGGTCAGTCGCTGATCGTGTGGGCCATCGCCGAGGGACGGTCGGCCGCCGCGGCCGCCGACGCGTTCCTCACCGGTGCCTCGGACCTGCCCGCCCCGATCTACCCGACGCAGGTCGCGCAGCGCTGAGGTTGCCTGACTCGAAGAATTGGGTGACCGGCTCGCTGACCAGGGCAAATGAACTGGCAGCCTGCCCGCAAAATCTCGGGGAAGAGTTTCTTCCCCGAGTTTCGTAGTCGTCCGCGAGAATTTCTAGGGGAGGACACCAAGGGTAGGGGACGAGTTTTCTTCCCCTAGTTTCTTGGCGGGGACCTCTGTGATGGTTGACCGCGAGGGCGGCTTCGCCGTCCTCCGAGGCGCGTGGTCGGCGTGTCGCGATTTCAGAAACTGCGTGTCTGGTCAGAAACCCGAGGCGCACCAGCGGTTTCTGGCCGCACCTGCGGTTTCTGGCGGCAAGCGCTAGCTACGCGAGCATCGAAGCGCACAGTGAGACAAGTTAATTGGTCGACCAGATAGTGACGGTCGCCGGGCCTCCGAGGCTCCTCGCCAGCGCTCGTCGCGCCTCAGGCAGCGGAGTTCGGCTGCAGATCGAGATCACTGAGTGGCCTTTTCGATCGCACGCGTCATCTGCGGCGGCACCGTCTGCGCCAGCCGGTTGAACCCGAGCTGCGCGAGCGGGTCGGCGAGGCGCGCAAGCCCGTTGAAGTCGACGTGCGCGTGGTAGGTGACCTCGGTGTGCCTGTCGTCGACGCTGACCAGGGAGAGGTCCTCGGTGCTTGTGGCGGTCTTGTTGGTGCCGGTGAACACGATGTGGTCGGTGTCGTCGCGGGTGAGTTCGTAGACAAGGGTTGTCGAGATGCCGAACAGCCGCGACTCGTTGTGCCACTTGGTGCCGCGGCTGATCGGATCTGTTCCGATCTGTTCACACGACTGCGTGCCCGGATCCCAATCCACCGCGTTGGCGAAATCCCGCAAGTAGGCGGCCACCTCGGCGAGTGGACGTTCGACGGTGAATGAGCGGCTGACGTCGACCATGCTTTCCTTTCGGCTTGGAGTCGCTTTCCCAGGTGTATTCGTCGCCGTCGCCGGATCGGATGCCGGGTTTCGTGACCCGCCTCGGCGTCCTAGACTCGCCGATATGCAACGCCGAGCACTACAGCCACGTGCCGGCCGGAGGGTGAACCGCATGTCGAAGAGAATCGTCGCCGCCTGTTTCGCGGTGTTGTCGCTGGTTGCCGGGGTAGCGGTGTCGGTTATGCCGACCGCGACCGCCGCACCGGCGGGCTGCCCCAAGATCTACGTGCTCGCCATTCCGGGGACCTGGGCCAACGGCGCCAGTCCCGGCATCATGGCGGAGATCACGAGTGGGCTCGGAGCCGACACCAAGGTGTCGTTCGTCGGCTACGACGCCACGGCGTTCCCGTGGGAGCGAGCGATCTACGGCAAGTCCAAGGCGCAGGCCGTGGCCAACACCAAGGGCCTGGCCCTGAGCATGCTGCGTCGTTGTCCGGGCACCAGGATTGCGCTGACCGGTTACAGCCAGGGCGCCGACGCCGCGGGTGACGTGGCGTCGGAGATCGGCACCGGTCGCGCCGAGATCCGACCAGGTCAGGTCGCCGGGGTGGTGCTGATCTCCGATCCGCGCCGCTCCCGCAAGGACAATCTCGTCGGCCCACCGGTGCGCGGGGAGGGCAGCGGCGGCCCGCGGCTCGACGGCATGGGCTGGGTGCTGCCGCGCGCCTTCACCATCTGTGAACCCAAGGATATTTACTGCAACGTTCCGCGCGACTGGTATCTGACACGCATCGTCGGGTACCTGGCCGAGACCAGCAACCCGACGCCCAGCCAGATCCTGCAGTATCAGGCCGAGGCAGGAGCAATCGTCGCCGAACTGCTCACCCTCGGTGGGCCGGGCAAGATCGTCGGCGAGCTCAGCAACAAGCGAGCCCGGGAACAGATCATCTCCTTCGACAACTTCCTGCAGTCCGGAGCGCACGGCAGCTACCGCACCTTCCAGGTGAAGCCCGGCGTCACCGCAGTCCAGTGGGCGCACCAGTTCCTGGCGGGGCTGGCCTGATCCGGGGAGTCGGTAAGAATCCCGCTGACCTGCGGAAATGGGCCCGCGTCGTGCCCGCAAAATCTAGGGGAAGAACTTCTTCCCCGGGGTTCGTAGTCGTCCCCTAGAAAATTCGCGGGGAGGACTCCAAGAGTAGGGGACGAGTTTCTTCCCCTACTTTCTGTGGGCCGGATCAGGCCGGAGTTGGGTCTGATCCGAAGGCGTCTCACGAGGCCCGGGCGACCGAGAAGCTGCCCGTCTTCTGAACCTGCTCGGGCTCGCCAGAGTAGTTCTTGCAGTCGATCGACACCGTGGTGGTGCGGTCGGCGTCGCGCTTCACCCCGACGTAGCCCGACTGGCCGAGCTTCCACGTGTAGTTCTGTGCGGAGGATTCCGAGCCGTCGATCTTGCAGTCAATCCGGCTCTTCGAATTGTTCGTGATGGTGACGTTGATCGTGGTCGCGTCGGCCTTCCAAGAGCAGCCGATCCTGGAGCCGGTTCCGGACAGCGAGCACCCACCTGTCTGGTCGGCAGGTGGGTCGGCGGAGAAGCTGCCCTTCTGATGTATCTGCTGCGACTCACCGGGCAAACTCGTGCAGTCGATGTCGACCCGAGTGGAACTGTCGGGGTCGCGCTCCACCGAGTAATCGTTCACTGAGCCGGAGAACAGATCGTATGTCTTGGCAGACGACTCAGACCCGTCGATGGTGCAGCGAAGTTTGCTCTTCGACGCGTTCGAGAGTGTGATCGAAACGTACTTGCCGCCCGTTGACCACTTGCACCAGATCTGGCGCCCGAAGATGTTCTCAGTGCCCGACAAGTTGCACAAACCGCTGGTCGCGGCCTCGGCCGGCGCGGCAAACGTGACACCGCCGACGACGGCCGCCACCGCCACCGCAGTGGCGCATAGTCGTGCTGCGTTGCCCTTCATCTCGTTCCCCCGATCGTGATGGGTTGTGTAAAGCCGGCTGAGCGTCGGACATGTCCCGAACTGGACTCAGTCGCCCCGGACTGCGAAGCTGCTGGTCTGCTCGATGCGCTCGCGCTGGTCGGTGAAGCTCTTGCAGTCGACGTCGTACCACCGCGTCCACTCCGGGTCGCGCTTCATCACGACGGTGCCCTTGGCGCGTGGCCGCAGATCGATCGACTTCTTCTCGAGGGAGATGCCTTCGACGTCGCAGCGGATCGAGCTCACCGACGAGGTGTTGGTGATCGTCACATAGACGTTGTAGTCCTGGACTTGCCAGTCGCAGTCGAGGCTGCGCCCCTTGCTTCCGTGCGTGTCGCACGAACCCGACTTCGGGTAGGCCGACGCCGCTGCCGGTTCGGCGAGCGTCAGGCCACCCGCGATGGAAGCAACCGCCGCTGCCGTAGCGCACAGTCGTACTGCAGTGAGTTTCATGAATCCCCCGATCCCATCGATGTCGACGAAGTCTAACTGAGTCATTCTGCATCCAGAATCCAATGTCATTCGATCGCGAATGTGATGCGCGTCGCACACCGATGGGTAACACCTGACGTGCGACGATCGATGTAGCCGGTACGTTGATCGACCCCGTGTCGTCAGCCGGCGGGTGGCGAAGGCCACGCGAATTGGTGAAGACAACCTGGCAGCCGACCGACTACAGTGAGACAAAGTTTCACTACGCCATAGTGAAAACGAGCCGTATCAGATACGGCGCCGAAAACAGTGTAGAGACAACCAGGGATTGATTGGTCATGAAGTTCGCCGACACACTTCATTCTCCCCGTCGCAGTTCAATGTTGAGCTCGATCAGCGGAGGCCGTCTAGGCCGCGTCCGCACCGCACGCATGTTCCCGGCCGAGGCCGAGCGGCTGATCACCCCGGCCGAGCTCAAGCGTCTGCACGGCTGACGCGAGCCGCGCCGCCACCGAACTCGACCACGTCGCCCACGTTCAGCTGGCGGCCGCGCCGAGTTTCGACCTCGCCGTTGACGAGTACCAGCCCGTCCGCGATCACCTCTTTTGCTTCCGCGCCGGATTCGATCAAGTTCGCCAGTTTGAGGAATTGACCGAGCCGGATCACGTCGTCGCGAATCGGAACGTCGTCGAGGTTGTCAAAAACATCGTCCACGATCACCGATCTTGCCCGAAATCGTCGTCTCGATCCGAACGGATTGGCGGTGTCGGGGACTACGGTTGAGCAATGGCCATCGAGACCCCCGCGGCACACCCCTCGCCGACGGAGACCGACGACCCCGCACACCACCGCACCGGATCGGTCCGGGCGAGCACGGAAGCCGACCGCCGGTCCTTCGATCTCCTCGAAAAGATCAGGCGGCCCAGCGGTTTCGGCAGCAACGCCCCCAAGATCGCGGGCCGCGTGGTGGGTGTCATCGCCGGCATCGCGCTGCTGTCGAGTCTGTTCCCGCTGTTCCGCCACATCATCCATGTGCCGCGCGACTTCATCGACAACTACGTCATCTCGCTGCCCAACACGAGCTTCGCGTGGGCGTTCGTGTTGGCACTCTTGGCTGTTGCGTTGTCGTCGCGCAAGCGCATCGCCTGGTGGATCTCGACCGTCTACTTGGTCTTGTTCATGGCGGGCAACGCAATCCTGCTGATCGATCCGGTCGCGTCCGAGTTCGGCGTCGACCGCGCCGAACGCATCGAGATCGGCATCGGTCTGGCCATCGACGCAGCAGCGCTGATCTTCCTGATCGTCACCTATCGGCAGTTCTACACACGCGTCCGACGCGGCGCGATCCTGCGCGCCCTCGGCGCACTCGTGGCAGGCCTGGCTCTCGCGACCCTCATCGGATGGGCGCTGGTGTGGGCGTGGCCCGGTTCTCTCGAACGCGGCGAGCGGTTGCCGTACGCCTTCAACCGGGTCGTCACGTTCGGCTCGATCGACGACCGCACCTTCGACGAACACCACACCCACGTGTTCATCGACAGCCTGCTCGGCCTTCTGGGTGCGTTGGCGCTGATCTTCGCCGCGACCGTCCTGTTCCGATCGCAGCGGCTGCAATCGCTGATGACCAACGACGACGAGAAGCTGATCCGTGCCCTGATCACCCGGTTCAACGACGACGACTCGCTCGCCTACTTCTCCACCCGCCGCGACAAGGCGGTGGTGTTCTCACCCGACGGGCGTGCGGCCCTCACCTACCGCGTCGAAGTCGGCGTCGGACTGGTCGGTGGCGACCCGGTCGGCGACCCGGAGTCGTGGCCGGAGGCGATCGAAGAATTCCTCACTCTGTGTGAGCGTTACGGCTGGCATCCCGCCGCGATGGGGTCGAGTTCCCGGGGCGCGGCCGCCTTCGACGCGGCCGGGTTCGGCTCGCTCAACATCGGCGACGAGGCGATCCTGCACACCCGCGAATTCAGCATCAGCGGTTCGGCGATGAAGGCCGTGCGGCAGGCGGTCACCCGCACCCGTCGGGCCGGGGTCACGGTCCGCATTCGTCGGCACAGCGAGCTGTCTGACGAGGAGCTCACCCAGATGGTGGCGCGGGCGGATGCGTGGCGCGACACCGACGAGGAACGCGGCTTCGCGATGGCCCTCGGGCGTCTCGGGGATCGGGCCGACGACGACTGCCTGCTCGTCGAGGCGGTCGAGCACGAGGGCACCGCCGACGAGAAGGTCATCGGCATGCTGTCGTTTGTCCCGTGGGGCCGACGCGGCGTCTCGCTGGACGTGATGCGTCGCGATCGCGGCGGGATCAACGGCGTCGTCGAGACGATGGTCACCGAGTTGTGCCGTAGCTCAGAGCAATTCGGCATCACCGAGATCTCGCTGAACTTCGCGACCTTCCGCGCCTTCTTCGAGCAGGGCCCGCAGATCGGCGCCGGACCCGTCATGCGTCTCGGGTATTCCGTGTTGATGTTCGGCTCGAAGTTCTTCCAGATGGAGTCGCTCTACAAGTCCAACGCGAAGTATCTGCCCGACTGGGAACCGCGGTATCTGTGCTTCGAGGACAACCGCATCCTGCCCCGCGTGGGGTTGGCGACGATCGTCACCGAAGGCTTCGTCACGCTTCCCCGGTTCGGTCGCAGGCGTCACTACACCGAGGGACGGTCCGCGATCCCGGCCGGCGTGGACGCACCGGCACTGATTGCCGAACTCGCCGCCGAGGAGGATCGGACGTCGGTCGAGGTGCATCGGCCCGAGCAGGTGCGTGTCCGATTGGCCAAGCTCGAGCGGTTGGTCGAGGAGGGATTCGACCCGTACCCGCCGGCCGACGCGCCGACGCACACCATCGCGCAGGCGATCGCCGAACCGGAGGGCACACAGGTCACCATCGCCGGCCGCGTGACCCGGCTCCGCGACTTCGGCAAGGTGACCTTCGCCGACGTGCACGACTGGTCGGGACAGGTGCAGATTCTGGTCGAGGAGTCCAGAATCATCCCGGGGACACCGGATTTCGGCACAGACGTCGACCTCGGCGACCTCATCGAGGCCCGTGGTGTCATGGGCGCCAGCCGGTCCGGCGAGCTGTCGGTGCTCATCGACGCCTGGCGGATCAACGGCAAATGCCTGCGGCCGCTGCCGGACAAGTGGTCGGGGCTGACCGACCCGGAAGCCCGTGTGCGCCAACGCTATGTGGACCTCGCGATCAACGAGCGCAGCCGCGAGCTGTTGGCCATCCGGAGCGTGGTGGTCAAGTCACTGCGCGACTTCCTCGCCGAACGTGGCTTCCTCGAGGTCGAGACACCGATCCTGCAGCAGATCCACGGCGGCGCCAACGCGACACCGTTCCAGACCCACATCAATGCCTACAACCTCGACCTATATCTCCGCATCGCGCCCGAGCTCTACCTCAAGCGGCTCTGTGTCGGCGGCGTCGAGCGGGTCTTCGAGATCGGTCGCAACTTCCGCAACGAGGGCGTGGACTTCAGCCACAACCCTGAGTTCACGAGCTTGGAAGCCTATGCGGCGCATAGTGATTACCTGAAGATGCTCGACCTCACCCGCGAGATGATCCAGCACGCTGCGACTGCGGCCTACGGAGAACCGGTGATCGTGCGGACCGACGAGGACGGCAACGAGACCCGCGTGGACATCTCCGGGCCGTGGCCGGTGCGCACAGTGCACGAGGTGGTGTCGGAGGGCGCCGGTGTGGAGATCACGCCGGAGACCCCGGTGGAGGAGTTGCGGGCGATCTGTGACCGCCTCGACATCGCGCACCGCACGGATTGGGATGCGGGGCAAGTGGTTCTGGAGCTCTATGAGCACCTGGGCGAGGATCGCACCACGTTCCCGACCTTCTACACCGACTTCCCGACCTCGACGTCGCCGCTGACCCGGGCGCACCGCAGCAAGCCGGGCGTGGCCGAGCGCTGGGACCTCGTCGCGTGGGGCGTCGAACTGGGGACCGCCTATACCGAGCTAACCGACCCTGTCGAACAGCGCAAACGGCTTACCGCGCAGTCGATTCTGGCCGCCGACGGCGATCCGGAGGCGATGGAACTCGACGAGGACTTCCTGGCCGCCCTGGAGTATGCGATGCCACCCACCGGCGGACTCGGCGTCGGCGTGGACCGCGTCGTCATGCTCATCACCGGGCAGTCCATCCGCGAGTCGCTGGCCTTCCCGATGGTCAAACCTGCCGATTCGTGAGTCACGCCGATGCCTGAACCCCCGGGCCGTTTTGTCACCGTGGACGGCGATCGGCTGCACGTGGTCGACGAGGGGTCGGGTGCGCCACTCCTGTTGATGGCCGCGCTCGGCAGCAACTGGTTCGACCTCGACCCGCTCGCCACCCGCCTGGTGATCCGCGGGTGGCGGGTGATCCGCTACGACCGGCCCGGCTACGGTCTGTCGGATTCGGTGCGACGTGGTCGGGTGCCGACGCTGGATGCCGAGATCTCCCGCATGAGTGAGGTGCTCGCATCGCTCGGTGTGACGGCGCCGGTCACCCTGGTCGGCCACTCGATGGCGTCGCTCTACGTGGAGGGTTTCGCGCGCGCGCACCCGTCGAACACGGCCGGAGTGGTGATCCTCGACGGATCGTATGTGCTGGTTCCGTGGCGTCTGGTGCCTGCGCGATTCCGGGTGGGCAATGCGCACCGGGCGATGTCTGCGGTGCGGGCGGTCGGGGACCGGACCCGGATACGGATTCGCGGTCGGGGACGGCTGCGCACCAAGGTGCTGCCCGCGCCGCCGGAGGGTTTCGACGCGAACCAGCACTTCTGGGGCGACCACTTCTTCGGCAGCGCCGGGTTTGTGCTGGCCACGCTCGTCGAGAACGCCGCGTTCCCGACCATCAACGCGTCGCTGCGTCGGCTGCGACGAACCCGGCCGATGCCCGCGGTGCCGGTGATCGTGGTCGCGGCGCTGTCGGGAATGCCCGCCTGGCAACGGTTCTGGCGGGCCAAGCAGCGTCGGTACGCCGACGTCGTCGGTGGTCGGCTTAGGACCGTCGAGGCGCGGCATTTCCTGGTCCTGGAGAAGCCCGACGAGGTAGCCGGGATCGTCGACGAGGTATGGCCGGGGGCGTGAGGGCGGAACGTGTGTCGTCCGAACAGTTGAGTATCAAATCGGACATCCACGATATGCAAACAGACATGCTCGCGCGGTGGCAGAATTCGGCGATATGTCGGTTGCGGTGGACTCAGGGTCCGATCGCACCCCAGCACGGCCCGAGGGCCGCGATGGCAACGAACTGACCGGCCGCCAGGCACTCCGACGAGCCGGTGTGAACATGGCCGATTGCACCGAGGGATGTGTCATCGTCGGTGATGCCGGCAGCGGCCGTACGACTGCCTTGCGTGCGCTGCACGACGCATACGCCGGTGACGCGATGTGGCTGACCGGGGTGGCCCGGACGACCACCGGTGTCTTCGGTTCGATGATCGACGACGCGCCTGCAACCGAGGCCGCCGTGCGGACCGCGCTGGCCGGCCGTTCGGCGGCCGCCGTGTTCATCGACGACGTGGACTTGCTCGATGCGGAATGTGCGCTGGTGGTCCTCTCGCTGGTGGTGCATCACGTGGTGCCGGTCTACCTGTCGTGCCGGCGTGTGGCGCCCGCGGAACACCCGGCGGCGATCACTGCCCTGTGGAAGGACGGCTATCTGCGGCGATACGACCTTCGGCACATCGATGCGGACGACGTCGCAGAGTACATCCGGAGCGCGCTGGGACTCGCGCCGGTCGGCAGCACGGTGCGGCAGGTGCTGCGCTATTGCGGAGGATCGCCCACGGGGCTCGTCGCCGTCGTGGCCACGGCGACCGAGCACGGGACCTGGAACACGTCGTCGGGTCTGGCCCGAATCGATGGGATGCCACCCGTCACCACCGAATTGGCGGATCGTCTGACCATCGACCTCGCCGACCTGGGCCCGGGCTTGCAACAGCTCGTCGCTCTGCTCGGAGCGTGTTCGGACGTCGTGGAGAAGTTCGCGGACGGTTGGCTGCCGCTGGCTGCCCTCACCGCGCGCTCCGACATTGCCGATCTGATCGGCGCCGAGCGTCGCGGCATCATCGAAGCGCGCAATCGCCATGTGCGGCTGCGTGTTCCGGCCTTGGCGCGGTCGCCGGCCGGCTGGCTCGGATGCGTGGAGCGACACCATCTGGTCGGCTCGCTCAGCGATGAAATTCTGGCCGTTGCGCTCCCGGATCCGGAATGCGGCCGCGCCGCGCTGGTGGCCTGTGCTCTCCGGCTGGACGGTCCCGTGCCGCCGACACCGGCGTTGCGGTCGAAGGCGGCGAGCCATGCATTGCGGTGGGGAGACCCGCACATGGCCCTGCTGATGCTGGGCTCCGCACAGTCCGGCCGCGTCGAACTTGCCGCGTCGCCGACACCGATCGAAGGCTGGGCACGGCTGCACCTGGGTGACACCGACGGGGTTCACGCGATGCTGGGTGACCTCGCGGCGAGGGATGATCCTCAGTGGCGATCGTTGGCGGCAGTGGTCGCACTGCTCGGCGAATCGGCGACCGGACGCGCGCCGCATGCCGATGCGGCGATCGAGGCAGGCGGCAACGTCGGTGCGTGGGTGGGGCTGTTCGCTGCGGTGCGCGAAGGTCTTGCCGGACATTCGGACGACGCTGCGCAGCAGCTCCGATTCGCCAGATCGGCACTGGCCGACGACGGTGCGACGGCAGACGGCACGCTGGTCGCCTACCTGGATGCCGCCGAGATCGCCATCTCCGCGCTGAGCGGCAACGCGACGCACGCATGCACGCTCGGCGAGCGGGCATTGCGCAGTCAGGATGGCCGCGGACGGCTGGCAAACGGCGTCGTCGTGCTGGCGTCAGCATTTGCACAGTGGGTGGGCGGCAACCTCCGGGTCTCGGCCGACCAGCTTCGTGAGGTGGTTGTCGAGGACGTGCCGGAAGGGTGGACGCAGACTGCCGACGGCCTCCTCCGGCAGATTGAGTCCAGACTGTCCGGACAACGCCCGGAACCATCGGCCGGCGACTTCACAGACAACGATCCGGGCGGGCCCGTCGCCCTTCGGGGTGTGCGCTCGGCCCTGCGGAGCATCAACCGGGCCTGGTGGTCGGCGACGGCGGGAGACGTCGACACAGCGTCAGCAGTACTGCTCGATTCGGCGGCGGCGGCGCGCGACCGCGGCGAACTCGTCTCGGTGATCGTGCTCTGCGAGCTCGCCCTGCGATTCGGTGCGGCCCCCGATGCGGCCCACCTTGCACAGCTCGTCGGAGATCTTGATGCGGACCCTCGCATCGGTGACGTCGTGACCGACCGTGCGCGACTCCTCGTCGAGCATGCCGTGGCGTGGAGGGCGTACAGCGGCGCCGATCTCGAGCGGGTAGCGCTCCGTCACACCGCTGCCGGGCGAGGGATGGCGGCCGCCGATGTGATGGCGCAAGCGGCATACGCCCATCGTCGGGACGGCGATCGATTCCACGCCATCGCCTGCACCACTCGCACACGGACGATCGTCGATGGGCAAGGGTCGGTGTCGTCGCCGGCGATGGGGCTGGTGGCATCCGAGAACGTGCGATTCACCAAGCGGGAGCACGAGATCGTGCGACTTGTTGTGGCCGCCCGCAGCAATCGGGAGATCGCGGACGTGCTCGGGGTATCGGTGCGCACTGTCGAGGGGCACGTGCTGCGGGCGTGTGGAAAGACCGGGGCACGCAATCGGCGTGAACTCGTCGAGCTGTTCACCGTCGGCGGCGAGCTTCGATGACGTGGCCGTATCGTCCCGACCGGCAGGCGCTCGAGGCGATCCGGCAGGGCGTGACGGGCGGTCGTGCGGTCGTCCTCGACGGCCCGGCAGGTATCGGTAAGACGACGCTGGCGCGGTTGGCGTGTGATCGGCTGCGACAGGACACGCTGTGGGTGATGGGCGCGCAATCGGCGAAAACTATTCCGCTGTCGGCGCTTTCGATGGCGCTCGACCACCGCCTGACGGATCCCGCGATGGCAGTGCAGGTGCTGCGCGCCGAACTCGACCAGAGCCGACGATTGCTCGTGGTCGACGACATCCAGTTCCTCGACGGGGCGTCTGCCGCGGTGATCGCGGCGATCCTGGACAGCCCGGAACGCCTCACACGGTCGGTGGTGATGACGCGACGCGCGGGAGAGCCGGTGGCACCGCCGCTGTCCGACGCCCTCGAGGACCCGCGAGTGCAGACCGTGACTCTCGATTCATTGGGCTTCGACGAGACGACCGCCCTCATCGAGGAGTATCTCGGTGGCCCCGTGGACGTCTTGACGGTGCAGCGGGTGCACGTCACGTCCGAGGGCAATCCCTTCTACCTTCGCCAGTTGATTCGCGGTGCGCTGGCATCAGGGCATCTGGCGGAGATCGCCGACGGACGGTGGGTGCTCTCGTCGGACTTCGTGATGACCGACGAGATCCGCGAGGCGACCGCGGGCGCATTGCGCGCAGCACCCCCCAAAGTGCTTGAACTCCTGCGGTTTCTGAGCCTGATGAGTCCGCTGTCGGTGGAGATTCTGGGCCTGTTGGGATGTGCTGGGGTCTCCTACGAGCCGCACGCAGGAGAGTTCCTGGCCGTGGTGGCCGATGGTCGGATGCGGCCCGCCCATCCCGTGTTGATCGAGGTGGTCCGGGATCGGATGGGCGCCATCGAGCGCGGTCATCTGGCGGCCACCCTGGTCGATGCCCTGGGCCGCGTGCGTCTCACGAGATCCGAGCGACTGCATCGGGCTCAGATCTGCGTCGACGTCGGCCACTCGCTACCGGCGGAGGAACTGGTGAAGTGTGCCCGCCATGCGCACACTCTTGGTGATCGGGCGTTGTGCGAGAGGCTTTCTCGTGCGGCGATGACGGCCGGCGCCGACGTGCAGGCGAGGTTGCTGCTCGCGCGGACAGTCAGTTCGATGGGGCGGGCGCAGGAGGCCGACGACCTTCTCGCCGAGGTCGATCCAGACTCGCTGGCCGAGATGGACCTGACGGTGTACGCGGTCGCGACCGCCAACAATCAGCTGACCTACCTCGATGATGCGCCGGCGGCCCTCGAGCTGGTGGAGAAGTTCGAGCCCCGCATCGCGACCCCGCAGCTTCGTCTCGCCGTCACGGCCATGCGTGGATCGATCTTGATGACAACCGGAAAGCTGGTCGAGTCACTGGATTTCGCGCGAGCCGTGCTCGCCGATCCGGCAGCCACCGTGTGGTCGGACGCGACCGCGGGCTTTCAGGCCGGCGAGGCCCTGTATCAACTCGGCCGGTTGGACGAGGCACTGACGACGGCGCGCAAGGCGCTCGAGGACGCCACCGCGGCCGATCCGCTCATCAGCATCGCGGTGCGAACGACGATCGCGCAGGGGCTCTACGCCGCCGGCCGGCTCGACGAGGCGCAGCGTTGGTCCGAGGAGTTCTTCGACGCGACGGTGGGGCTTCCGGTGGAGCAGGCCGTGGCGTGCAATGCGTTGGCGACGACTGCTTTGGCTGCGGGCCGGATCGCGGAGGCGCAGCGATTCGCGCACAGTGCGATCGCGGGTTTCGCCCAGGGAGACCGTTCGGGCCTGCGTTGTGGCTCAACCTATCTGGCGACGATGGGTAGCGCGTTGCGCTCCGATGCCGACGGTGCACGTCGGGCCGCCGACGAATGCGGACGGCTCGTGGGTGCCGGGCGCAACGGCAGCGCGGTGTTCGGAATCCTGGCCGATGGCTTCGCGCACATGGCAGGTGGGGAGATCACCATCCCCATTGCGCGTGCCCGTGAGGCCGTGGGTGTTGCCGCGGCCGAGGGTCGCCTGGTCTTCGCGGCCCAGGCCGCGCACTGGGCGCTGCGATTCGGTGACCGGGAAGCAGCCTCGGTCGTCGAAGAGTATGCGCGGCAATGTGATGGGGAGTTGATGCCGGTCTACGCGGGATATGGCCGATCGATCGGTGATCGCGATGCGCGGGCCGTCGAGGATGTATCGGCTGCCTTCGAGGCGCTCGGGTACCCGACGCACGCCGCCGACGCGCTGGCGCAGTCGATCACCATCCTGATCGAGGACGGCCGCCCGCGTGAGGCACGCAGACTACGGCCCCGGTTGGCGGAACTGTGCGCTCGGTGTGACGGGCTGATCACCCCGGCGATCCGGGCCGCCGCGTTCGACGCGGTGCTCACCATCCGCGAGCAGGAAGTCCTCGCCATGGTCGATGCGGGACTCACCCGACGGGAGATCGCAGACCGGCTCGGAATCAGCATCCCGACCGTTGACGGTCACGCATTGCGTGCCCGAGACAAGGTGGGCGGTCGGGGACATGCGTAGTCGCAGACGCAGAAGTGCGTAGTCGGGCATCTAGTGTGTCGACTTCTCCGTTGTGACCATCGGTGAAGCGGGGGACGGGCCTCGCTTCACGACAGGAGCACACAACCTTGAAGAAATTCATCGTAGGCCTCGCCACCGCAGCTGCGATGGCAGTGGGCACGCTGGTCGGGACAGGGCAAGCGTCGGCGGTTGAACCGCTGCAGTGGTGGAGAGTCGATGAACCCTCAGGCCAGGCGATCGGGTGGCTCGCAGCCACTGACAACGACGGAGGCGTGTGGGCACTGTTCCGCACAGGTGGCGTCTACGTCGTGGTACTGGCGCACAAGCATGTCCGCGTCGGCGCTCCCGATGGCTTGTGGCGCAACCTCGGCACGCTCGAATCCACAGGCAAGATCGACGCCCGCAACACCTGGCGGTTACCCAGGTACGGCGTCTCGAAGTTCCGAGTGTGTCGCCTTGGTGTGCCGACGGCCACGTTGTACGGCGTACGAAACAAGAAGATTTGCGGCGGGGAACTGATCTTCCATCGTGGCAGCGGCGGCCGCATGAACTCTGGCGTTGACGGAGGCGGTCGCACGAACTCTGGCGTCGACGGCGGACAAAACAATTCCAACTACTGAACAGCTCACTACGAATGGAAAGGTACGACATGAGGACATGGACACGAATGGCATTGGTCGTGATCTCGGCGACGTTCGCATTGACGGGTGCATTCAGCGCTGTGGCCGTCGCCGCGCCACCGGAGAATCGCGGAGCCGATGGGGTGCTTTTCGCTGCGGAGGCGACACCGGCGGCCGTACCTGGGTGGCCACCCTTCCCCGCGGTCTACGGGCCGCGGTACTGGCCGGACGCGGGTGTTGTCATGGAGCAGAACACTGTGCTGACCACCGCTCAGACACGAACGCTGTACGAGACCGGACTTGTCCCGGCCTATGGGAGTTCGGGACTTCCCTACGCCGGTATCGCGCGCTGGCTGCATACTTCGGGCGAGTTGAAGAGGGCGGCGCAGATGGGTGGCTGTGTGATCTTGGGGATCCGTGACAACGCGGTGTGGTCGCCGAAGCTGAAGAAGAATGTGCGTTGGGTGGGGCGGACCTATTACTCACTGCCCACCACCTCGCCGGTGAACCGGGCCATCATCAACCGGATCTGCAGCTCGTAGGCGGCGCTCGACACTTGGCCACCGGACACCCCGGTGGCCAAGTGCTCGCGTTTCTCCCATCTGCTCGGGATGTATCGCGCGCAAGCGGTAGACACGCGAGCACATGCCGGCGGCGGGGGTGCGGCGCCAGAACCTACCCACCAGTAACCCGCTACTTGCGGTTACACCTATGCTGGTCGACATGAGCGAGTTGACCTTCACCCCGACCGCCGACCTGGTCGACGAGATCGGCGATTCCGTCCGTAGTTGCGATCTGCAGTTCACCCAGTACGGGGGCAATCGGGAGTTCGTCGGACGCGTCACCACGGTGAAGTGTTTCCAGGACAACGCGCTGCTCAAGTCGATCCTGGGGGAGTCGAACCCCGGCGGTGTGCTGGTGATCGACGGTGAGGCGTCGGTGCACACGGCACTCGTCGGGGACATCATCGCCGAGTTGGGCCGCTCCAACGGCTGGGTCGGGATCATCGTCAACGGCGCGATCCGGGACGCCAAGACCATCGGCGGCATGGAGATCGGCGTCAAGGCGCTGGGCACCAACCCGCGCAAGTCCACCAAGACCGGCGTCGGCGAGCGCGACATCCCGCTGACCATCGGCGGCGAGACCTTCACTCCCGGCGACATCGTGTACTCCGACGACGACGGCATCGTGCTCGTCGGACCCGAGCAGTAGGAGGCCGCACCATGCCGAAGCCAACCGCAGAGTATTTCGCCCGACTGGGTGCGCTGGTCGCGATCGACAACGCCGCCGACCGTCCGACCCGGTCGGTGCTCGAGGCGTTCAGCGGCGTCGAGATGGCCACCATCCCGGTCGCCACCGCCGACGACCTCGAGAAGGCCGTCGCCCGGGCGCGAAGCGCGCAGGAAGGGTGGGCCAAGCGCACCCCGGCGGAACGCGCCGAGGTGCTCGCCGCCTTCTCCGAGCTGGTCTACGCCAACGCGCAGGAGCTGATGGACATCGCGCAGGCCGAGACCGGCAAGGCGCGGACCTACGCCCAGGAAGAGGTGCTCGACGTCGCGCTGACCGCGCGGCACTACGCGACCGCAGGGCCCAAGCTGCTGGCCGACCGCAAGGTCAAGGGCATGCTTCCCGGCGCCACCAGCGTCCGGGTGCGCTACCAGCCCAAGGGCGTGGTCGGGGTGATCTCCCCGTGGAATTACCCGCTGACGCTGGCCGCCTCCGACGCGGTGGCCGCGCTCCTCGCAGGCAACGCCGTGGTGATCAAGCCCGACAGCCAGACCCCGTACTGCGCGCTCGCGGTGGCCGAACTGCTCTATCGAGCCGGCCTGCCACAGGAACTCTTCGCCGTTGTTCCGGGTCCGGGAAGTGTTGTGGGACAAGCGATTGTCGCGCAGACCGACTATGTGATGTTCACCGGATCGTCGGCGACCGGGGCAACGCTGGCGCAGCAGGCGGGCGCTCGGCTCATCGGCTTCTCCGCGGAACTCGGCGGCAAGAATCCGATGATCATCACCGCCGGCGCCAAGATCGCCGACGCCGTGCAGGGCGCGGCGCGCGCGTGCTACTCGAACTCGGGTCAGTTGTGCATCTCCATCGAGCGGATCTACGTCGACAAGGCGATCGCCGACGAATTCACCGACCGGTTCGCGGCGTACGTGTCGGCCATGAAGCTGTCGGCCAGCTACGACTTCACCGCCGACATGGGATCGCTGGCGTCGGCCGCGCAGGTCGAGACCGCGGAGGCGCATGTCGCCGACGCCGTCGCCAAGGGCGCCAAGCTGCTCGCCGGCGGCAAGCGCCGCGCCGACCTCGGTCCGTTCTTCTACGAGCCGACCGTGCTCGCCGACGTCACCGACGAGATGACCTGCTACGGCGAGGAGACCTTCGGGCCGGTGGTGTCGATCTATCCGGTCGACTCCACCGACGAGGCGATCAAACTCGCCAACGCGACCCGCTACGGCCTCAACGCCAGCGTCTTCGCCGGTAGCAGCGCCGAGGCCAACGCCATCGCCGACCAACTGCGGGCCGGGACGGTCAACATCAACGAGGGCTACGCCGCGGCGTGGGCGTCGACCGCCGCGCCGATGGGTGGCATGGGTATCTCCGGCATGGGCCGACGCCACGGCGAGGAAGGTCTGCTCAAGTACACCGAGCCGCAGACCATCGCCGAGCAACGGTTCCTCGGTATCGACCGGATGCCGGTGGTGCCGCAGAGCATCTATCGGGCCATCACCCCGGCCTTCGTACGTGGATTGAAGTACCTGCCCGGTCGCTGAGATCGGCCGCCCGATCAGCGCGTTCCGGGTGCATCGTGTTGGATGCAAGGGTGTCGCGTCGGTCGTGGGGTCTCGTGGGTGGTTGCGCCCTGACGGTGGTTGCCGTCGTCGGGCTCGCTGCGTCGTCGTCAATCGCTCCGCTCGAGGTGTCGCCCGCTGCGGTGGTGGCCGCTGAGAAGGCGCCGCCGCCTGCTCCCGGGGTTGCCGACCTGGTGCTGAGCTTCACCGGCGACAACATCCTCGGCACCGACGACAAGTTCTCCACCGCGTCGAGCCTGCCGACCCTCTGGCAGGAGAGCGGCCGCAAGCCGGACTACTTCTTCCGCAACGTCCGCCCGTACTTCGAGGCCGACGATCTCACCGTCGCCAACTTCGAAGTGGCGCTGACGAAGTGGCCGGAGAAGCGGTACAAGGGCGAGGGCGAGGTGTACCACTTCCACGGTGAGGCCGCGCTCGCGAAGACGTTGCCCGCCGGTGGGATCGACGTCGTCACCGTCGCCAACAACCACACCTTCGACTACGGGCAGCGCGGATTCGACGACACGCTCGCCGCGCTGCGCGCCGCCGGGATCGGGTACTTCGGTGCCGGCGAGGAGAGCGAGGGGTCGGATTACGACATGTCGCTGCTGCGGACGGTCAAGGGCGTCACGATCGGCCTCGTCGGATATCAGACGTGGACCGATTCCGACGCGATCGTCGCGAAGATCCGACGCGACTTCGCGCGGCTGCGGGCCGCGGGGGCCGACGTGGTGATCCCGTTCTTCCACTGGGGCATCGAATCCCAGCACACGCCGTATGAGGTGCAGACCCGACTGGCGCACATCGCGATCGACGCCGGCGCTGCCCTGGTGGTGGGCACGCACCCGCACGTGATCCAGTCGATGGAGATCTACCGCGGCAAGCTCATCGCCTACTCGTTCGGCAACTTCGCCTTCGGTGGCAATTCCAACCCGACCGACAAGCGCACCTTCATCCTGCAAGCGCGCCTGCACACCGTCGACGGCGAGGTGCGATCCGTCGACTATCGGGTGATCCCGACGCGGGTGTCGCGGACCGAGAGCTACAACGACTACGTTCCCACCCCCTACCGTGGCGACGAGAAACAGCAGGTCCTCGCCTTCATCAACGGCTTGTCGCCGACCTTGGCCGGACGTGCCGCAGATGCGTTCGTGCCCGTCGTGCCGCCGCGACCGCGCCTGCCGAAGGCGACTGTGCAAGCCCGGCCCGCGGGCTGAGGGTCGAGCGAAACCCTTCCGGTGCGCTATCCCCACCATTAACGTTGCCCCCATGACCCCCACCAGAATTGGACGCGCCCGGATCACCATCGCCTGTGTGGCCACGGCCGTGGCCACCGCCATGACGGCCTGGACTGCACCGCACGCCGACGCGGCGCCACGCCTGCAGGTGACCACATTGGCGTCGAGCCTGAACATCCCATGGGATGTGGAGGCCGCCCCGGACGGGACCGCGCTACTGACCCAACGTGCGGGCGGATTCGTGGCCATCCGGCCCGACGGTCGGGAGATCTCGGTCGCCGCCGATCTGTCGCGGGTGTTCGCCGTCAAGGAGGCGGGCGTCATGGGCCTCGCCCTCGATCCGGGCTTCGCGCAGAACCGGCGGTTCTACACCTGCCAGGCCGAGGTGACCCGGCCTGGTGCGCCGTCGATCCCGGGTGAAGTCGCGAATCTGCCTCTGCCGTGGCCCAATACGGGTCAGGTCATCAACGTGGTGGCCTGGCGGATCAGCGGCGATTGGATTCGCGCCCATCGCGAGCGCACGGTGCTGTCGGGAATCCCGGTCAACGCGTCGGGGCGGCACGCGGGTTGTGGACTGACCGCGTCGGGCAGGTCACTGTGGATCGGCACCGGCGACAACGCCATCCCGGGTAACCCACAGAGCTGGAACTCACTGGGCGGCAAGGTGTTACACGTCAATCTGAATGGCACTGCCGCAGCGGGGAATCCGAATCCGCGCAGCCCGATCTACAGCTTGGGGCACCGCAACGTGCAGGGCGTCGCGGTGCAGCCCGGCACCGGACGCGTGTACGCGATCGAGCAGGGCACCGACCGCGACGACGAACTGAATCTGCTGCGCTCCGGCGGCAACTACGGCTACCGGCCCGACCGCGCACCCGTCATCTACGACGAGTCCGTGCCGATGACCGATCCCGTCCGCGTTCCGGGCGCGATCGGGGCGGTGTGGCGTTCAGGGTCGTCGACGATCGCCACACCCGATGCGACGTTCCTGCCGTCGACCGGGTGGGGCCCGTTCAGCGGTGGCCTGGTGATCTCGGCGTTGAAGGGTAAGCGTCTCGTGTTCGTGCGGTTGTCCGCGGATGGTCGTCGGACGGTGTCGGTGGTCGAGGCCCTGCAGGAACGATACGGTCGGCTGCGCGCGGTGGCCGTGGCCCGCGATGGGTCGCTGCTGGTGACCACCAGCAACGGCGGCAGCGCCGACAAACTGTTGCGCGTGCGTTGGGTGGGCTGACGCGGATGTGCGACGACTCGGTGGTCCGTCACGCACATGACGAAGCCCGACGACTGTCTCGCCGACAAGCACTCCGTGTGGCGGCCGGGGTCGCGACCGGCGTGTCGGCAGCAGCGGTTGCGGGGAGCGCGGTCGGGTCACCGGCGATGGGTGTGCCGGCCGGGCGTGTGGTGGACCTGACGCATGTGCTGTCACCGTCATTCCCGAGGTGGCCCGGCAATGCTCCGTTCGCGTCGGTGCCGACATCGCGTGTCGGCGCGAGCAATTCGGGGTACGCGACCAACTGGGTGTCGTTCGCCGAGCACTCCGGCACGCATGTGGATGCGCCGGCGCACAAGATCGGAACCGGGATCACCGTCGATCGGATCGACCCGGCCGACCTGGTGGCGCCGCTGGTGGTGGTGAGCATCGCCGGTCGGGCACGACGAGATCCACGGACCGTGCTCACCGAGGCCGATCTGGTGGCATTCGAGAAACGGCATGGTCGAATCCCGCGGGGCTCACTCGTCGCGCTGCACACCGGCTGGCAGCCGCGGACCGGCGGGGCCGACGCCGCGGGCTTCTCCGGTGCGGCCGTGCGAATGCTTGTGGCCGAGCGAGCCGTGGTCGCGATCGGCACCGACACCCTCAGCGTCGACATCCGTGACGCCACCGCCGCGCACACCGCCATCCTCGGTTCCGGTCGGTACGCGGTGGAGGCGCTCGCCAACCTGACCGCGGTGCCGGCGGTCGGGGCGACGGTCGTGGTCGGGGCACCACGGTTCGCCGGCGGGACCGGCGGACCGGCGCGGGTCCTTGCACTGCGCTGATTGATCTCGATACGGTGTCGCCCTCCGCTGGTCGATCGCCATCGGGCGGAGCCACCCACGCTGGTCGAGTCGCACCCCACGCTGGTCGAGCAACCCTCGCTGGTCGAGCCGACTCCGAGCCCCTGGGCGAGGCGTCGTGTCGAGACCACTTGGTGAGCCAACAACGTCGGCAACCCCCTTTGACCAGGCACAACACCAGCACAACGATTCTTGTCAGACCCTCGCGATAGTCTGTTCTCAGTTCACGAAATGACTGCGCAACTTCTTTGATGACAGTGCTGATGACGACGGTTTGTTGACCCTTGTCGCTCGAAAGGCGCTGCGCGTGTTCACCTTCACCGATCCCGTGGCCGATGACGCGGCGATCCGCGCTGCCTCCACGTTGGGGTTGGAACAGCACGCTCTGCGCGAACTGCGCCACACCCGCCGCGCCGAAGCCCGCACGGTGCTGCTAGCCCACAAGATCGGTCACAGCGTCTACAACGACATGCTGGGTGACCCCGACCCCCACCGCGCTGACCCGGTAGCAGCGGAGAAGGCCGCGTCGGGGAAGCGTCACTGCGGGTGGGGGTGTCGCGCTCGACCGCGCACCGCTGGATCGAGCTGGGCATCGCCCTGACCGGAATGGATCGGGTTCGGTTGGCCTACCTGGATGGGGATCTCGCGACGTCGCGGGCGTTGGTGATCACCCGCGTCCTGGAAGTACTCGCGGAGTCGGTGCGTGTGGAGGTGGAGCCGCTGGCGTTGGAGTTGGCGGCGCGCCCCACTCTGGATACGACGTTGCGGTCGCAGTTGGCGGAGTTGATCATCACCCTCGACCCCGATGCTGCCGCGGATGCGCGCGAGGATTTCGGCGACCGCCACCAGAACGTGATCGTGCGTGACGATGCGCATGGCCACGCCAGTATTGATGCGACGGTGCCGGCCGAGCATGGCGAGTTCCTGCGCCAACGTCTCGCCCAGCTGATCGAGGTGCGGGTGTGCCGCCACGACCCGCGCACCCTGGGACGTCGGCGGGTCGCCGCGTTGGCCGAACTGCACGGCCTACCCGGTGCGCGATTGACGTGTGAATGCGGGCGGGCCGATTGCGACGCCGACCCTCGCCGTCACTCCGCATGGTTCACTCCGACTCGACTCGGTAAGAGCATCCCCGAACCGCTGTGCGTCGGTTGGCCCGCCGAGTTCGACGACCACGAACTCCTCGCCCCCGATCCGAGCCACGAGCGCGGAATTGCCGCTGGCGCCGGTCAATGTGGCGGCGACGGCGATCAGGACTCGGTCTCCTGCTTCGTGACCGTGGGTGTCGTTGATCAACTTGAACCTGTCGAGATCGATGACCGCCATCATCACATCGACGCGGCGGTGGGTGTGATCGCCGGCGAGCTCCTTGGCACGAACTTCGAGGCCGCGACGATTGAGCAGGCCGGTGAGTGCGTCGACGTCGGAGTTCACGGCGTCGGGCGCCAACGTCTTCATCAGCAGGTGACAGATCATCGGGACGATCGTGATCCCCCCAGGACGGCGAGAAGTTTCGATACTGCCAAGACCGGATCGGCTTCCTCGGCTATGCGCACAGCCAATACCGCCGCCACCGGGACAGCGACCGCAATGACGAACACGATCACGCGGACCGAATGGAAGATCACGGCGTAGCCGGCGAGGATCCCGAACAGTCCGCACGCGGCGATGGACGACATCGGGTCGGATTCGATCAGACACGACACCGCCATCAACAGTGCGGACACCATGACAAACACCGTCGACTGCGTCCGCGATGGCCATTTCAAGCGAAACCAGAAGGTGGCCGTGACACCGCAGCCGACGATCACTGCGATCGCTGCGATTCGTTGCGGAGGACCCGCAGACGGGCCGGCCGGGGTGAGCATCATCAGGGCCTCGATCCCGCCCAGGAACGCGACGGCTCCACCGACGAGCATGGCGGCAGGACGCGACAGTCCCCTGGTGGCCAGATACGACTCCAGCCACGCGTAATGGTCGGGTCTCGACCACCACGTCTCGAGTCGGCTCGGCACCTTTCTCGCCTCCCGTTGCACGAGTGGTGCACGACCTTCCTGCACACCACGGCTACGCCCCCTGGCGTCTGTCCGTTCTCGGGGCACTCCTTGTCGGGCGTCCCCGAATGCCGCGTGACGTGGCCAACATCGTAAAACCCGGTCTGGCGGATAACGAAGGCACTCAGAGAATCCTCGCTCACAGAATCCTCCCAGCCTCCTTCCAGCGCCGGGGGAGACCGCGGCTCCACTCTGGACGCAACGATCCCAGAGAAGGAGCAACGATGACCGCAGTATTGGAGCGGACGCAGACGCCACCCGAGGTGGCGCCGCCGTCCGCCGACGACAGGCCGGACGGCCGCTCGCGCCTGATGCGCTGGAGCCCATTCGCCTTGACCGGCCTGCTGATCAGCACCGCCGTGCTCTATCTGTGGAACCTGTCGGCGAGCGGCTATGCCAACACCTTCTACGCCGCCGCCGCGTGGGCGGGTTCGGAGAGTTGGAAGGCGTGGCTGTTCGGTGCGCTGGACCCCGCGAACTTCATCACGGTCGACAAACCGCCGGCGTCGCTGTGGGTGACCGGCCTGTCGGTCCGCCTGTTCGGCATGAACAGCTGGGCCGTGCTGGTGCCGCAAGCTCTGATGGGTGTCGCAGCGGTTGCACTCGTGTACTGCGCGATGCGACGCACCTTCGCCGATCCGAAGCTGGGTACCGCTGCGGGCCTCATCGCCGGTGTGATTCTGGCGTTCACGCCTGCTGCCGCGCTGATGTTCCGCTTCAACAACCCCGACGCTCTGCTCGTCCTGCTGATGGTCGCCGCGGGCTACGCGCTCACCCGGGCCATCGCGACGAACTCTGGTCGTTGGCTGGCGCTGGTGGGCGTTGCCCTGGGCTTCGCTTTCCTGACCAAGATGCTGCAGGGCCTGCTGGTGCTGCCCGCCTTCGCGCTGGCCTACCTGCTGTTCGCCAACAACGGCTGGCTCAAGCGCATCGGCCATCTGGTCATGGCCGGTGTCGCACTGGTGGTGTCGGCGGGCTGGTTCGTGGTGGTGACCATGCTGGTCCCCGCGTCGTCGCGGCCCTACATCGGCGGCTCGACCGACAACACCTTCATGGATCTGGTGTGGGGCTACAACGGAGTCGGACGCATCAGCGGCGGCAACGGACCCGGCGGCGGTGGTCAGGCCGGCGGATCGTTCGGCGGCGAGACCGGCCTGTCCCGGCTCTTCAGTTCCGAGATGGGCAACGAGATCTCGTGGTTGCTCCCGGTCGCACTGCTGGCCCTCGCCTTTGCGGTCTACGCGATGATGCGCAGCTTCCCCGGCTTCCGATTCACCGGTCGGGTATCGCGGGTCGAGTCGGGAGCGGTGGTCGCGTGGGGCGGCTGGCTGCTGGTCACCGGACTCATCTTCAGCTTCATGAGCGGCACCATTCACCCGTACTACACGGTGGCGCTTGCTCCGGCGATCGGCGCACTGATCGGTATCGGCGCTGTCATGGCGTGGCGTCGGCGTGACCATTGGGACGGTCGCATCACGCTCGCCGGGATGATCGGGCTCGCCGCATGGTGGTCGATCGTGCTCCTCAACCGCAACGACTTCGGACCGCAATGGTGCCGGTGGCTGATCGGTACCGCGGCTGCGGCGGCGGTGATCGGAATCCTCGTCGGTGCCACCCTCGGCATGCGCAAACTGCTCGCGACCAGCCTGATCGTCGGATCGCTTGCCGGTGCGGGCGGAACGGTCGGCTTCGCCATCGCGACAGCCGCGACCCCGCACAGCGGCTCGATCCCGAACGCGGTGAACACCTCGATCGAGGGCGGCATGGGTGGTCCCGGTGGCGCTCGTGACGGGGGCGCTCGTGACGGGGGCCAGGGCGCAATGCCTCCCGGCCAGACGGGTCAGACCCAGACCGGTCAGACCCAGCCGAGCGCCGACGGTGCAGGTCAGCGCCGTGGGGGTATGGGCGGTCCGGGTGGTGACATGTCGTCGAACACCGAGTTGGTGAACCTACTCAAGGCCACCGACACGACGTGGGCGGCAGCGACCAACGGTTCGCAGTCCGCGGCCGGTATCGAGATCGCCACCGGCACTTCGGTGATGGCGATCGGCGGGTGGAGCGGAGACCCCGCGCCGACACTCGACGAGTTCATCGCCTACGTGAAGGCCGGGAAGATCGGCTACTACATCGGTGGCGGCCAGGGAGGTCCCGGCGGCAATTCCGAGATCGCAACCTGGGTTGCCGAGAACTTCACGGCGACCACGGTCGGCGGGACGACGGTGTACAAACTCACCTGATCACGCTCACGCAGCGAGCCCAGACCACGGCATGGTCTGGGCTCGCTTGCTGTTCGGAACCGACGGTTCAGCAACCCACCCGCCGACGTCGTCGGCGATCGTGGAGGCGGGAAGAGTGTGGTTTCTGGGTTCGCGACACGCCGACGAGCACTCGGACGAGGGTGGTCGTCCGGTCGGGGGGTCGCATTGAAAATGGGGGAAGAAGCTTCGTCCCCTACCCCCAGAGTCCTCCCCTTGAAATTTCTCGGGGACGACTGTGAACCTCGCGGAAGAAACTCTTCCCCTAGATTTTGCTAGCACGACACCGATGCATTTCCCCAGTTCAGAGGCTAAACGCAGTACTCTTCACATCAGTTCAGGTCGTAGTGGAAGGTGATCGGGTACCCGTCGTCGCTGTGCCCAAAGATCTCGATCTCGGCGTAGCCGGTCGCATTGGCGAGGCCACCGGTGCCCAGTCCGGGAATGATGTCGAGCCGTCCGCTGACCTCCATCCCCGCGTGCTCACCCACACTGCGCAGCACGAGGCTGCCCTCGTGTCCGTCGATCGACCCGTCGAACGCCAGGAACGCCATCGTCGGTGCGCTCGACTCCCGGTTGTAGGCGATGAGCGACGCCTCGACGCCGTGTCCGGACACGTCTCCGTGGTAGTCGTATTCGACGTCGGCGCGGGTGAATCCACGTGCCGGATAGGCGACACCACCCATGTCGATGGTCTCGTCGTCGGCCTGGTGCACAGTTGTCTCGTTCCACGAGCTCACGGTGAATTTGCCGGTGCTGATGTGCGTCATGATGTTCTCCTCTCGGTACTCGACCAGTGTGAAACGGCGAGTTGTGCCGGGTATTGAACAAACGCGACACTGGGATAATGGCGAACGGCCTCGGGCGGGGTGAGCGGGCGATCCTGCATCCGTCGCGGGCCGCGGCGATCGATGTTCGACGGTTCACGCCGCCTCCCGACCTCGCCCACTGGGTCGACTACTTCTGGATCGTGCGGTGGCAGGCCGAGGAACCCCACACGCAAGCGGTAATCCCGCAGCCGGTCATTCATCTGGCTGCAGAGACCAGCCGCGTAATGGTGCACGGTGTCGGCGACAATCGTTTCTCGCGCACCCTCACCGGTACCGGTCATGTCCTGGGTGTGGCGTTGCGGCCGGGCGGATTTCGGCCGATCTTGGGGCGTCCGGTGAACTCGGTGACCCGTTCGGTGACCCCGATCGGCGACCTCCTGGGGTTCGACGACCGACCGCTGGCCCGACGTCTGCTGCGCCGTGATGCGACCGACGAGGACATCGTCGCCGTCGCGGAGGAGTGGTTGCGCGGGCTGCGACCGGAGCGGGATCCGATGGTCGACGCGGTGGCCGGCCTGGTGGCCGCCGCCGAGCACGACCACACCATCACTCGAGCCGACCAGCTCGCCGAGCAGGCCGGGATGAGCCTGCGGACCCTGCAGCGAGTGTTCGGCGACTATGTCGGGATCGGGCCCAAATGGGTCGTCCGGCGGTTCCGTCTGCTCGATGCCGCGGCGGCCGCCAACAGCGGTGCCGACGTGGACTGGGCGACGGTGGCAGCCGACCTCGGCTTCAGCGACCAGGCGCATCTCACGCGGTTGTTCACGGAGGTAGTCGGAACACCTCCGGCGTCCTATCATCGGGGCGAGCGAAGCGACGGGGAATGTGACCGGGGCGAGCGAAGCGACGGGGAATGTGACCGGGGCGAGCGAAGCGACGGGGAATGTGACCGGGGCGAGCGAAGCGACGGGGAATGTGACCGGGTCCAGCGAAACACAGGAGATCAGACGTGACCGGACGCATCACCGAGTATCGCAGGGGCTCATGGACATTCGACGTCGTCGACGAGGGTCCGCTCGTCGGCATCCCCATTGTGCTGTTGCATGGGTTTCCGCAGCGGGCGGCGTCCTGGGGCCGTGTGGCACCGCTGCTGCATGCGAAGGGTTTTCGGACCTACGCCCCCGATCAGCGTGGATACTCGCCGCGGGCGCGGCCGCGGCGACGTCGTGACTATCGACAGTCCGAATTGGTCGATGACGTTCTCGCGCTGATCGACGAGATCGGAACGCCCGATGTGCACGTGGTGGGTCATGACTGGGGAGCGATGGTCGCGTGGGCGCTGGCCATCCGGGAACCCGATCGGGTGCGCACGCTGACGACATTGTCGGTGCCGCATCCGGGTGCGTTCCTCGCCGCGATGCCGCGCGGTCAGATCCTCAAGTCCTGGTACATGCTGTTGTTTCAGATCCCGTGGCTGCCCGAGAAGCTGCTCTCCCTCGGTCTCCGGCAACCGGGTGCCGCACGGAAGGCTGGACTGCCCGAATCCGACGACGACCACCTGGCAACCGACATCGTCGCCTACGGGGCGTTGCCGGGGGCGCTGAACTGGTATCGCGCGATGCTGATCCCCGACAAGCGCCTGCGTATGCGACGAGTGCACGTTCCCACGACGTATGTGTGGAGCGACGGCGACGTCGCACTCGGACGTACGGGTGCCCGGCTGTGCGGCTCCTGGGTGGATGCGCCCTACGAGTTCGTCACGCTGCGTCGTGCCTCGCACTGGCTGCCCGAGACCCGGCCGGCCGAGGTGGCGAAGGCAATCATCGACCGCGCGGCCACGGCAGACGAACGTGCGATGCAGTCAGCCGTCGATCTGCCGGCGATGACGCCGACGAAGGACGACGAGGAGCGCGCCGAGCAGGCCGATTAGGGCGGCGACGACGATCGGCGCCGTGCGGTTGGGCGTCGGCAACTCGGTGGGTGCGCCCGATCGCAGTTGAGCGAAGGTTGCGCGCTGGGCATCCGACTCGGCAACCACGTCGACCGGACGCGACGAGACGTTCGTGCTGCTCACCTCGGTCGGCGGATTGCTCGCTGCGAGTTGGTCGACTTCTGGTTGGGCGACTTCTGGTTGGACGCTGTCGGACCGGACTTCCGGCGGCGCGGTCTTCGGGGGAGCCGTCGACGCCGGCCCTGACGGTCCGCCCGCAGCCTTCTTCGCGGGTGCTTTCTTGCCCGGCACCGTTTTGGCAGTGGCCTTCTTGGCCGGCACCTTTTTGGCAGTGGCGTTCTTTGCCGGAGCCTTCTTGGCCGGCACCTTCTTGGCCGCAGCTTTCTTCGCGGGTGCCTTCTTCGCAGGTGCCTTCTTCGCCGGGGTCGCCTCCCCTCGGGGTTCCGGGTTGGCTGGTGGGTCCGGCTCGGTCATCTCGATGCGCTCCTCGCGTCGTTGCTGCGCGGTTGGTGCCGATCCTAGTGGTATGCCTCAGGCCCGGACACCGAGTCGTGCCAGGATATCCGCGTCGATGGCGGCCAGCTCGTCGTCGATGGATTGATGCGCGGTCCGCCGCTGATTCGGCGGCATGGATTCGGCGGCGTCGACCGCGACGGCCAGGTTGTCCAGCCGCGCCGTCATCGCCTTGACGAAGTCGTCGGAGTCGGCGCTGCGGTCGGTCGTGGTGACCTTGTCCAATGCGGTGCGGGTGGTGGCGATCCGGGCCGACAACGTTGCGCCGTGTCCTGAGAACTGCCGCAGCACCTCCGGGGACACGCCGGCCCGACCGGCCTGCAACGCGGTGATCCGACCACGGCCGGCCACCGCGGCGCGATACACGATCGGGACGGCGATCGGGGCCACGATCCGCGCGACGGTCAGGTACCGGCGCACACTCGCCGGGCTCAGCGCCTTCGCGTCGGCAGCGGCCTTGGCCTCGACCTCGATCTTCTTCGCCTCGGCCTTGGCCACCTTGGCCTGGTTCTTGCTGATGTGGTCGGAGTTCTTGCGCTGGGCCTTGAGCTCCTTCTTGAAGTACTTGTGCTCGGCCTTGCGTCGATCCTTCTCCGAGCGACGCCGATCCTTGGCCTCGAGCTTCGCTTCGAGCTTCGCCTTGGCCTTGAGTGCTTTTGCCTCCGCCTTGCGTTGCGCGCGGCTCTTACCGTCGGACGAGAACACACCCATTCCAATGACCTTTCACTGCCGGCTCACGTTGCTGGTACAAGCATTACATAGGGTGGAAACGCGCCCGGACAAACGGAAAGAAGGTGCCGTGCCTGCAGTGGTGTTGGCGCCCCGTGATCTCGCCGGATGCGAGCACCGGCTGGCGCTCGACTTCGAGCATCCGGTGCTGGTCGGTGACCGACGCGATGCGCCCGGGGTCCTGCGTCGCAAGGAGGCGGCCGCGTCCCTCCGATCCGCGGTAGGCGAGCTGCTGCGCGGCATCCACAGCGACCACCCCGAGACCTTTGTCGCGATCAGCCCCGACGCCGACGCGGCGGCGCGTGCGCGGGCAACGCTCGACGCCTGCGCCGCCGGGGCGCGATGGATCTGGAACGCCACGCTGCCCGTCGACCTCGAGGCCGGCCGACGCGGACACGCGGAACTGTTGATTGCTCACGGCGACGGCTACGTGCCGGTGATCGTGGTGAATCACCGAGTCACGCAAGCGGCCAAAACTATACTGTCAGAAGAGGTTCGCGCACCATCGCTGGTGACGAGTCCGTTGTGGGTGTGGGCGCCGAACCCGGATCCGTACCGGACGGGTCGCCCCAACCGGCGTGATGCACTGCGTCTTGCGCATCTGGTCGCGATGCTCGACGAACTCGGCTTGGGCTCGACCGCCGACCCTCAGGACGCGGTGGGAGGCGTGATCGGCATGGATGCCGACTGCATTGTGGTCCATGCGGTCGGCCGCACGCTCGATGACTACGGACGCGTCCTGGAACGTCGGAAAAGAATTGCTGCTCAAGCAGTTCCAACTGTCGCGCGGCGAGTCGGAGAATGCCGGTCGTGTCCCTGGTGGGGTCGTTGCGAACCCGAACTCGTCGAGCGCCGCGACGTCAGCCTGGTGGCATCGGGAAATCAGTGGAATGCCCTGGAAGACATCGGAATTCAGACGATAGACCAGCTGGCCCACTACCATGGCGATGCGCCGGACAGGTGGCCGGGCAACGTGCGTTTCGACGATGCGATCGTCAACGCGATCGCTTGGTTGACCGACACCGCGCTGGTCCGACGCGTAGATGAACCGACCGTCGTGCGGGCCGACGTCGAGGTCGACGTCGACATGGAGAGCTTTGGCGAGCACGGCGCGTATCTGTGGGGGACGCTGCTCACCGACAACACCGAACCGGACGTCATGGTGCGGTATCGGCCGTTCGTCACCTGGGATCCGCTGCCCACCACAGACGAGGCGCGTTCGTTCGCCGAGTTCTGGAGTTGGTTGATCGGCGTTCGAGAGGCAGCACACGGGGCAGGGAAAACCTTTGCGGCCTACTGCTATTCGGAGCAGGCGGAGAATCGCTGGCTGTTGGCTTCGGCGGACCGGTTCGCCGGTTCGCCGGGCATTCCGTCGCGCGCCGACGTGGAAGCCTTCATCGCATCACCCGAATGGGTCGACATCTATGCCGCCGTCGGCCGCAACTTCATCTGCCCGAATGGCAAAGGCCTCAAGCGCGTCGCGCCGGTGGCCGGCTTCGCCTGGCGTGACGACGACGCCGGTGGTGAAGCGTCGATGGAGTGGTACAGCGCGGCAGTGGGTCTCGGGCCCGGTCCGGTGGACTTGACCCAACGCGCGCGTCTGCTCGAGTACAACGAGGACGACGTGCGCGCCACAAAGGTGTTGCGGGAGTGGATCACCGACAGAGCGGCCAACGACGTCCCCCACGAACGCGAGCTGCTGGCCTTCCGGGCCGGACCGGACGCGGCGTCAGGCCCGCATGTTGCGGAGAGCGTCGAGGAACGAACCGCTGCCCAGGAGGGCGAGCGCGCCGAGTAGCAACAGCGCCCCGGGGGCGATGCCGATGATGAACCGTCGAATCCCGGCCAGGGTGGCGGGTTGGTCGGACGTCGGCGCGAGGGCCTGGGCCGGGTGGGCGGGGTAATTCGGTGCCGCGGGTTGCTGCTCGTTGGCGACAGGTGCCCGCACGGCCGACGCGGGCACGTTCGGGGGGGCCTGCGGCGCCGCGGCGGCCGGACCTGCCCCGCCGGTGTCATCGGGTCCCCGACCACCGGGAGGTGCGACGGCGATCACCGGACCGGCCGGCTGTCTCGATTCCTGCGGTTTCGACTGCTGGGTTTTCGTCGGTTGTGATCTCGACGGGGTCCGGTCGGCGCCCGGCCCGTCGACCCGGGTCTGGGTGGAGGTGGTCGTTGTCTTGGTTGGCGGGGTCTTGGTTGGCGGGGTGTACGTGTGGCCGCCGGCGTGCCCGCTCGTGGCCGTCGGCGACTCGGCCGTTTCGGTGTCGCTTCCCGATGGACCCGAGGTGTCCGACGGATCGGGCGTCGAACCGGTGGGGTGATGACCGCCTGGTCCGTGGTTGCCGTGGCCGTGCCCATTGCCACTGCCGTGCCCGTGTCCGTGGCTGCCGGACCCGGGATTGTGGTGCCCGGGACCACCGGGTCCGTGGTTGCCGGCTCCCCCGGGGTCGTGCGGGCCACCAGGCGCGCCCGAGTCGTCGTTACTGCCGTCGCTACCGTCGTCGTCGCTGTTGTTGTTGCTGTTCTCGCTGTTCGAGTCGGAATCGTGATGCCCAGACCCGGCCGGTCCGGGACCGCCGGGCCCTGGCGCCGACGCACCCAGGCCCGCTGCCAGCGTGAGCGCCAGAAGCGCGAACACCGCGATCAGGGCAGCGATGAGCCGCTGTCGCACGCGTGGCGAGCGCGAGGGCTCGGCGCGGTGTGTCATGCGTCCTCCGGCGTAGAATGGTGTCTGTATGTACCTTATGTTCACTTCAGCGTTGTCACGGTGTCACCAAAATGCGGCCATCTTGCAACCGTTCGTCGGCCCAAAGTGTGAACAACGCCACACCTTGGATCGTTACACCATTGCGAGAGGTGACACGCATCGGGGCATCCCTTCAGGTACGTTCTGATCGTAACGAGCGTTGCAATCGGGCTGCATTGCGGGCTTTAATGTTTGCAAGTTCAAATTTTGGGTTTTGGAGATTTCTGTGATGACTGCAGGAGGGACGGAGAAGCCGATGGTCGACACCGGCCGCACCGACGCCGATATCGCGGTGTCGAACGACAAGGCTGCACTCGATCCGGGCCTGTTTGCGCGACGTCTGGAAGAGTTGTTTCGGACGGTGCCGGGGCCAAACGGCCGCGCGTACAGCGCGAAGGCGATCGCTCAGCGGTCGACCGAGCGCGGATTCCGGCTCGGCGAGTCGTATCTGAGCCAACTGCGGTCGGGTAAGGCCAAGTCGCCCTCGTTCCGCACGGTCGAGGGCATCGCCGCCGCGTTCGGCGTCGACGTGCACTACTTCCTCGAGGATCGCGCCGCCCAGCGCACTCGCGACGAGATCGATCTGATGCGCCTGCAGGCCGACACCAACGTTCAACTCGCCGCCTTCCGGCTTGCGGGCCTGTCGAGCGACTCGGTGACCGTGGTCAACGAGCTGATCAAGGTCCTGCGCGAGCAGCAGGGTCTGCCCAAGGATCCGCCGGACGTGATCGCGGCGGGACTGACCGATGACGAAGCACCCGCCGATTCTCGGCTGCGTGTGGTGGGCGGGCAACCACACGAGGACTGACCTCATGTGGTGACCCGGGGGACCCCATGCGTCGGAGCGTTCGTGAGTTGCGCGCACTGTGTCGTAACACGCTGCGCGGTCTCGACCTCGACCTGCCGCTCGACGTCACCCAGTTGTGCGATCGCCACGGCGAACGACGCGGCAGGCCGATCCATCTCGTGGCGCATCCGCTCCCCGTGGGCGCCCCCAACGGCGTCTGGATGGTCGCCTCGGATGCCGACTACTTCTTTCACCAGGCAAACACCTCCCGGCTGCATCGCGACCAGATCGTCATTCACGAATTCGGGCATCTCATCGCCGGACACCAGGTACTCGGCGACCTGTCCGCGCTGACCGAGGCCGGGCCGACGCGCGACGAATCCGAGGCCGCGCTGCGTCACACCTGCTACTCCGACGACCGTGAGTGGGAAGCGGAAATGCTGGCGTCGATGATCCTGAGCTGGGCAGAAGAGGCCGGTGCTGCGGTGGGCACAACGGCAACGCACGACGGTTTACGAGGGCTGCAGAAACTCTTCGGCGGCCATCGTGGATGGTTGTAGGTGTGTCGGTCAGTATCGGTGTCGTCAACGTCGTCGCGTTGGTGGTCTTCGCGGTGGCTTTTTGCTGGCGACTCGACCAGATCCGTCGTCAGGGTTGGGGGCTGCAGCCGCTGGCCATGACGATCGCGATCACCGCGCTCACGCTGGCATTTGTGGTGTCGGAGTCGTCGGTTGCCGCAGCGCTCGACGCGGCGCTCTTCACGGGTGCCTCTCGAGTGGTCTTCTACGCTCTGCTCGCGCTCGGGGTTGCCGCCCTCGTTGTGGTGTTCTTCTTCCCGGGGCAGCTGTCGCGGGAACGCCGCGCGGGTATGGAGGCGCTGCCGCTCGTGGTGGCGTTGATCGGGCTGCAGGTCACGATGCTGGTGATCCCGGTGGAGATCCGCACCGCGTCGATGAGCGAGTGGACGGCGAAGAGCTGGAGTTTCGCGGTATTCTTCCTCATCGCGAGTGGCTACCTCGCGTATGGCTTCATCGCCTGTGTACGCAACGTGCGGAAGTTCTTTCTGGAGGCCGACGGTTATCTGCGGGTGTCGCTGGGCCTGCTCGTCGTCGGCCTGGGTCTTCTGGCGCTGGGCTCGCTGGTGCAGATCGTCTTCGTGATCGGCTCGGCCGCGGGATTCCTCCGCGTGCCCTGGCTGCTGAGTACGAGCGGGGTGCTCGCGGTCCTCGGCGTGGTCGCGTTCCTGGTCGGCGTCAGCTATCCGATGGTCTATGCGAAAGTGCAGTCGACTCTGGCCAACCGTCGTCGGCGACGCGTCGACACCGAACTCCTGCCGCTGTGGCGACTACTGACCGACGCGGTACCCGAGGTGGTGCTACCCGACACCGGACAGATGACCCCCACCACCCGCGTGCATCGTCGAGTGGTCGAGATCAGGGATGCGCTGACCCAGATAAGTCCCTGTCTGCCAAGGGCTTTCGAGTATGCGGAGCCGGCGGTGCAGGCGCGGATGCTCCGGGGCGCGATCACCACCTACACCACGGAGCCGGTGAGCGGCGCGGTGCGTGACGTCGTGCCCGACGAGGGTGTGGGGCTGGAAGACGACGCCGCACCCCTCGTCCGACTCTCGCAAGCACTCGCCGACGACGCGATGGATCTGGCGAGATAGCCACCGCCACTCCCGTCGGTTATCTGTACGCCTCAACCCGACCAAGTGCACTATGTACTTGGCCAGCCTCCCAGGTACAGATTTCCGGAGGTCGCTGCAGTGGTCACCCAACTCCCCAAATCAGCGCGGCGCCATCCGGATGGCGCCGTCCATGCGGATGGTCTCGCCGTTGAGGTAGTTGTGCGTCACGATGAACTCCGCCAGTTGCGCGTACTCGTCGGGCTCGCCCAGACGCTGCGGGAAGGGGATGGCCTCGGCCAGCGTCTTCTGGAACTCCGGCGTCACCCCGGCGAGCATGGGGGTGCTGATGGTGCCGGGAGCGATGGTGCACACTCGCACGCCGATCCGGGCCAGGTCGCGGGCGGCGGAGATGGTCATCGCGTGCACGCCACCCTTCGATGCGGCGTAGGCGATCTGCCCGATCTGGCCCTCGAACGCGGCCACCGATGCCGTGTTGATGATCACGCCGCGCTGACCGTCACCGTCGATCGGGGACTCCTCCTGCATGCGGTTGGCCGCCAGGCGCAGGACGTTGAAGGTGCCGACCAGGTTGATGTTGATGATCTTCTGGAAGAGATCGAGTTCATGCGGACCCTGCTTGCCCAGGATGCGGGCCGCCCATCCGACGCCCGCGCAGTTGACCGCGACGCGCAGTGGTGCGCCCGACTCGGCGATCGTGTCGATGGCGCCCTGGACGTCGGATTCGCTGGTGACGTCGGCGGCGATCAAGGTGACACCGCCAACCGGGGCGGCCTTGTCGATGGAGGCCTGCAGGTCGAGGCCGAAGACCTGTGCGCCGGCAGCGGCGAATCGTCGTGCGGTCGCGGCACCGAGGCCGGAAGCGCCACCGGTCACCAAGACGGATGAACCCGAAACGTCCATGTTTCTACGCGTCCTTTCGAGACGATGAGACCGGATTTCCGGTCGCGATCACCTCACCCTAAACAGTCGTCGGGTCCGGTTCGGCAGCAACCCCCGCAATTACCGAGCGATCGGTCGGGCTTCGGCGTCCTCGGTGCTGTGCTCACTGCGGTGAACGCGATGGATGTAGAACGCCCCGAGTCCGACGATCACCACAGTGGCAGAGACCGTCGCAGCGATGGCCGGCGCCGACGCACCGATGAGGCCCTCGGCGATCAGCCAGGCGGCGAAACCGAAGAACAGGACGGCGGCGCCGATCGCGATGGTGCGTTCGGGCAGGTGCTTGCCGAGTACCGCCCCGATGCCGATGGCGAGTGCGTCGGCGGCGACCATGCCCAGCGTTGAGCCGATCCATACGCCCAGCCAGTCGTGGCCGGTCGAGAGGGTGATGGTGGCGAGCATCGTCTTGTCGCCGAGTTCGGCCAGGAAGAACGCCGACATCACCGCGAAGAACACCGACGCGCCGACCCGGTTCGCCTTCGACGATTCGTCGTCGTCGAGGTGATCGCCGCGCAGCGTCCACAAGCCAAAGATCAGCATGGCCAGACCGGCCAGCACCGACATCAGATCGGTGGGGATCGACAATCCCAGGAAGTGCCCGAAGAACACCGACACCGCATGCACCGCGGTGGTGGCCACGGTGATCGCGGCCAGCACCACCCACCACTTATAGCGGAGGGCATAGGTCATCGCCATCAGCTGTGACTTGTCGCCCAGTTCGGCGACGAAGATCACGCCGAAACTCAGTAGCAGGGCAGCAATCATGTTCGCCAGGTTAGATAACCCTCACTTCGACGCGCAACTCATCGCGCAGCCTCATTTCCGCAGGTAGGAGGCACATAAATCAAAGTTCGGGGACCCGGAAACGCGGGTTCGGAAGCTCTCAGGCCGCGAGCAGCATCGCCAGGACAGCGGTGTCGGGGTCGGCGTTGGGGTCGATGCCCACCTGGTTGCGCAGGTTCACCACGGTGCCGTCGGCCTCCGCCTCGGCCCATCCGGCCCGATGCTCCAGACCCAATTCCGGCAGGCCGGGCAGGAGGACACACCCCGACGCCACGTCCGCGCATTCGGGCAACGACGGACGGGTTCGCGACGGCGGATGCAGCATGAACAGCGCGGGCGGGTTGGTGAGGAAGCGTCCGGCTTCGATGAAGCTGTCGTCGACGACGTTGCCGACGGCGAGCATCATGCCGACGGCGTCGTCCTCCGCGTCGTCGGGCCGCTCCTCGACCACGCCGAAGATCGTGGTGGTGGGCAGAAAGCCTGGGCGGCAGGCAATGCGGACGGATGCGACCAGCGTCTGCGTCCACTCGAGAGTCGACTCGGGCCAGCGGCCGGAGATCAGAATCCCGTTCAACAGACCCTCCTGATGAAACGGGGTGAGGCCGATCGGAATGGACTGCATCAGATCCTCCCTCCACAGCGCGGCCGGGGCTCATTCGGCCCGCTCGCTCCCGGTTCGATGCGGCCCGCTCGCTTCGCTCCCGGCGCCGGGTGTGAACCCGGTCTCGTGAATATGCCTCCGGCAGGGACTGTGGACAACTCGAAACACCGGGTTGTGACGGTTCTTTTACACGCGGTAAACCGATCAGTAGACGGACAGGGCGCGGGGCAGTCTGCTTGACCAGGCACACTGGATCGGGTGAAGAACTCGCCACCACTGCGGCCGATGGAGATCGCGTCCATCGCCATCTTCGGTGGTCTGACGGTTGCCGCGGTGGTGGTTGCCGCGGTCATCCCCCTGGCCCAGGCCGCCGGCCTGCTCGCTCCGGTGCCGCTGGCGCTCGTTGCGGCGCGCACTCGCCCGCGCGCACTCATCGCCGCAACGGTGGCGACCACGCTGGTTGCCTTCGCGATGGCCGGGACGGGTGCGATGGCCACCGTCGTCGGGTCTGCGCTGGTCGGTGGAATCGTCGGTGACCTCAAACGGCGCGGCCGGGGGCTCGGCAGCATCCTGCTCGCCACGCTGATCGCGTCGCCGCTGATCGGTGGGCTCTCGGTGATCGCGCTCCTGATCCTGGTGCCGCTGCGCAACCTCGCGATCGAGGCCATGACCAATTCGATCAACGGTGTCGCCAAGTGGCTGCACCGCTGGGACCCGCTGTCGTGGCTGGGGGACTGGCTGGAGACGGTGAGTCAGAGCCTCGCGTCGCATTGGTGGGTGTGGATCTGGGTGTCGGGCACCGTCGGAACCGCGGTGTCGTTGCTGGTGGCGTGGTGGATTCTGGGCGCCGTCATCCGGCGTCTCGCGGATGTGCCGAGCGAGGACACCCTGGCGTCGGACCTGACGTCCGACGACGAGCACGACATCGCGCCGCTGCCCTTGCGCGCCACCGATGTGGGTTTCGCCTACCGGGCGGGTGCCCGCCAGGTGTTGCACGACGTCGACCTGACGATCGAGAAGGGCGAGTTCGTCGCGATCGTCGGCGCCAACGGTTCGGGCAAGTCGACGCTGGCCAAGGTGCTGGCCGGTCGGGCGCCCACCACCGGCTCGATCACCCGGCCGGGACTGGCGGGCCTCGGGCAGCGCGGGGGTACCGCGATGGTGCTGCAGCGACCGGAGACCCAGATGCTGGGTTCCCGTGTCGCCGACGACCTCGTCTGGGGACTTCCCGCGGATGCCGACGTCGACGTCGAGGCGTTGCTCGCGGAAGTGGGGTTGGCCGGGCTCGGCCAACGCGAGACCAGCGATCTGTCCGGCGGGCAGCAGCAGCGTCTCGCGATCGCCGCCGCGCTCGCCCGCGATCCGGCTCTGCTCATCGCCGACGAGGTGACCTCGATGGTCGATCCGCTCGGGCGCGAACAGTTGCTGGAGTTGCTGGCCGGGTTGCCGGCGCGGCGCGGGATCACGGTCGTGCTGATCACGCATCGTGGAACCGAGGCCGCACGGGCCGACCGCGTCATCCACCTCTTCGACGGTCGGGTGGTGCCGCACGCACCGGATTGGGTGCCGACCGGCGTGACCGAGGACGAACCCGTTGCAGCTTCGACGCTGCACGTGCGGCCCCATCACGCGCCCCCGGAACCGCTGCTGGTGCTCGACCACGTGGGGCACGCGCATCTGGCGGGTTCGCCGTGGGAAGTGGTTGCGCTGCAGGATGTCTCGCTGACCGTGCATCGTAGCGACGGGGTGTTGATCGTCGGCGGAAACGGTTCGGGGAAAACAACTCTCGCGTGGATCATGGCAGGTTTGATCGCGCCGGGATCGGGCACGGCCACGCTCGACGGCGCTCCGGTGACCGGTCAGGTGGGCAAGGTCGGACTCGGCTTCCAGCATGCGCGGCTGCAACTGCAGAAGGCGACGGTCGGCGACGAGATCATGGCGGCCGGCGGCGACAAGGTGGGCACGGCCGAGGTGGCCCGGGTGCTCGAACTCGTGGGCCTGCCCCGGGAGATGGCGACCACCGGCGTCGACGCGCTGAGTGGTGGACAGATGCGCCGCGTGGTGCTGGCCGGTCTGATCGCCCGGACCCCGCAGGTGCTGGTTCTCGACGAACCGCTCGCCGGGCTCGATCCCTATGCGCGACAAGAGATCGTCGACCTGCTGGCCCGGCTACGACGCGACGGGCAGACGATCGTGATCATCTCGCACGATTTCGAGGCGCTGGACAGCGTGTGCGATAGGCGGGTTGAACTCGTCGACGGTCGGCTCGACGCAGGGGCCGCGCTTGCCGGAGGTGCCCGATGACACGCACCGGAGGTCTCCGATGACACGCACCGGAGGTGCCCGATGACAATGCGGATGGTGCCGCTTCGGCAGGTGCCGGGCAACTCGTTTGTGCATCGGCTGTGGGCCGGGACGAAACTCCTGATCGTGCTGATCCTGGGGATCATGACCTGGGTGCTGCCGTCGTGGCCTGCCCTCGGGATGGTGGCCGCGGTCGTGTTGCTGACCGCTTTGGCCGCGGGAATTCCGTTGGGCGCGTTGCCGCGTCCGCCGTGGTGGTTCTGGGGTCTGATCGGTGTGGGGGTCGCGGTCAACGCGTCGTTCGCCGGTCTGCCTGCGGTGCTGGTCTTCCTGCGCGCCGTGGCATTGGGCCTGGTGTTGGTGGGGATCTCCATCCTCGTCATCTGGACCACCCCGATGGCCGAGGTCGCACCTGCTCTCGCGCGGCTCATGCGGCCGCTGCGCTGGTTCCGGCTCCCCGTCGACGAGTGGGCGGTCGCGATTGCGCTGTGCCTGCGTGGTCTGCCGATGCTCATCGAGGAACTGCGCATGCTGCGCGCCGCCCACAAGCTGCGCCCGGTCACCAAGGGCCGCACCGATCATCCGTCGGCCGAGATGGGGATCATGGACATGATCACCGCAGCGATGTCGTCGGCCCTTCGACGCAGCGCCGAGATGGCCGAGGCGATCACCGCGCGTGGCGGCACCGGCCGGCTCACGGCGTATCCATCGGGGCCGAAGCGTGCGGATTTTGTTGCGCTGGCGGTGGTCGCGGTCGCGTGTGGGGTGGCGATCGTGGCGACGATCCTGCTCTGATCCCATCCGCGCCCTGAGTGCGGGCCTCACGACCGTCGGCCTGGCCGACAGGTCGGATATGTCCGTCCCTGCACTCGGTCCTCTACGGTAGGAACGTCGTTCACTATCGAGACGAGGTGCGTCATGCTGACGAAGTACGTTCGTCGGGCCCGGGACCGAGCGCCCGAGGTCACGACGATGGAACTGTTCTTCGACCTCGTCTACGTCTTCGCCATCACCCAGCTCGCGGCGCTCCTCGCGCATCACCTCACCTGGGAGGGCGCGCTCCAGACGCTGGTGCTGTTCGGCGCGGTGTGGTGGGTGTGGAACTACACCACGTGGGCGACCAACTGGATCGACCCCGACCGCCTGCCCGTGCGGGTGCTGCTGGTGATCCTGATGGGTCTGGGGCTCATCATGTCGAGCGCCATCCCGGAGGCCTTCGACGAGCGCGGCATGCAGTTCGCGGTGGCGGTCGCGGCGATGCAGATCCTGCGCCCACTGTTCATGGCAATCTCGTTGCGCGGGGACCCCATTGGCCGTAATTACGTCAACCTCGGGGTGTGGTCGACGGTGGCCGGCGCCGTGTGGATCACCGGCGCCTTCGTCGACGACGCGAAGCTCCGGCTACTCATCTGGGCGGTCGCACTGGGGATCGACGTCGCCGGACCCATGGTCGATCTGTGGGTTCCCGGCTTGGGTTCGACGCCGATGGAATCCTGGACGCTGTCGTCGGGCCACCTGGTGGAGCGCAATCGGCTGATCTTCATCATCGCGCTCGGCGAGACGGTGCTGTCGGTGGGACGCGAGTTCTCGGAGGTGCCCGCCACCACGATCGCCTACGTGTCGTTCGTCGTCGGCTTCGCGCTCACCGTCTCGTTCTGGTGGCTGTACTTCGCCCGGCACGCCGATATCGCCGAGGAGCGACTCGCGGATTCGAGCAATCCCGCCGCCGTCGCCCGAGGTGCCTACGCCTACTCGCATGCGATCTTGGTGGGCGGCGTGATCGTCGCTGCCGTCGGCACCGAGTTGATGATCGCCCATCCGCACGAGCACGCCATCACCGGAACCGCCGTGGCCATTGCGGGCGGCCCGGCGATCTTCCTGGTGGGCCTCGCGTTGTTCGTGTACTCGACCGGCGGCATCGACCGTTTCGAAGGGCTCGTCGTAGCCATCAATCTGGCGGTCCTGGTGGCCATCGCGGTGATCGCCGACGTCGCAGACCTTCAACTCTGGATCGTCTCGCTGCTCGTCCTGGTCCCCATGTACGCGATGGTCGGCCTGGCCGCGCTACATGCCGCCCAGAATCCCGAGCCCGACGACGAGGGCACACACAAAACTCCCACTTACACATGAGATCTCGTGTGTAAGTGGGAGTTTCAGGTGTAGACCAGGTCAGGCGGAGACGACGAGTCCCGGCCCCTGGCTCGTCGCGGTGGCGTAGCGCTCGCCCGCGTCGGCCCAGTTGACCACGTTCCACCAGGCCTTGACGTAATCCGGCTTCACGTTCTGGTAGTCGAGGTAGAAGGCGTGCTCCCACATGTCCAGCATGACGACCGGGATGATCGCCGCCGGGATGTTGCCGCTCTGGTCGGTGAGCTGCAGGATCACCAGGTTGCCGCCGATGGTGTCGTAGCCCAGGATGGCCCAGCCCGACCCCTGCAGGGTGGTCGCGGCCGCGGTGAAGTGGGCCTTGAACTTGTCGAAACCACCGAACTGCTCGGTGATCGCGGTTGCGAGAGCACCGTCGGGCTCACCGCCGCCGTTGGGCGACAGGTTCTTCCAGAAAATGGAGTGGTTGGTGTGCCCACCGAGGTGGAACGACAACGTTGCCGAGAGGCCGTAGACCTTGCCGGCGATCGACTCGTCGTCGCGCGCGACGGCCAGCTTCTCGAGGGTGTCGTTGGCGCCCTTCACATACGTCGCGTGGTGCTTGTCGTGATGGAGCTCCATGATCTTGCCAGAGATGTGGGGCTCGAGGGCTCCATAGTCGTAAGGGAGATCCGGCAAGGTGTATTCAGCCACGGTATTCCTCTCTGAGGTGACGCTCGTTCTCACTGTTCACGCGCGGTCTTCGACGGTGTCGTCCCTGGCCGCGCGGGCACTTCCACCCTTCCGCAGAGCATGGGGGATTGCAACAAACGGGCGAAAAAGACTTCAAGTGGGGTTGAACTACACGAACCCGATCGGCCGACGAGATTCTACGGAAATATGTTGTCGGCCTTGGTGATTGGACTCGGTGATCGGACTCAGATGAGGACGAGCACGACGAACAGAACCAGAAGGGCGGCGATGCTCAGCGCCGTGGTGCGACAACGGGCACCGACGTTGTAGGCGGCACGCGGAACGGCCGGACGCGACGGTCGGAGAGCGCCACGGAGATCGCCGCTTGCGTGAGTCGCCATCGTCACCTTCCGCACTGCCTTGTGGGCGGGACGAACTGCGTGAGCCCCGTCACAGATGTGATGGACGCCATTAAAACAGAGTCGGTCAATCGACTCAACCCGGCGATCGGGGCTCCGCGTAGACTTGGCGCATGTCGTGGCTTGACCAGCTGTTATCCGGACGCGCACACAAGCAGGAACTCGTCGCAGCCGACGCCGCCCTGGCCGGACGCGAGATCGCGCAACCGCTCGCCTCGGAGAACATCGTCCTGCATCATCCGATGCGCGGAACACCGGATGAGAACTGCGGCGGTGTCGGTCGCTTCGACGGCTACCAAGCGGTGATCCTCGCGGGCGGGTGCTTCTGGGGCGTCGAGGAGATCTTCTGGCAGGTCCCCGGCGTGTACACGACCGCGGTCGGCTATGCGGGCGGGTACACCCCCAACCCCACATACGAAGAGGTCTGTTCGGCCCGCACCGGACACACCGAATCCGCGCTCGTCGTCTTCAATCCCGCTGAGATCGACCTCGAGGGCATCCTCAAGACCTTCTGGGAGACCCACGACCCGACCCAGGTGATGCGACAGGGCAACGACGTCGGCACGCAGTACCGGTCGGCGATCTTCACGCTCACCGAGGCCGACGCCGAGCTGGCGCGCGGCACCGCGGAGAAATTCGCGACAGCGCTTGCCGAGGCAGGCCTCGGCAAGATCGCGACCGAGATCGCTCCGCTCGCCAAGGCCGGTGACGGGCACTTCTACTACGCCGAGGACTACCACCAGCAATACCTGGCGAAGAACCCGCACGGCTATCGCTGCCACGCGGCGACCGGAATCCACTACCCCGCGTAAGTGCCGGTGACCGAACAGATTTCGCGGCGGCAATGGAATCGCACGCTGCTGCATCGTCAGCACCTGCTCGAACGCGTCGAGGAAGACGCCATCGAGATCCTCGACCGATGCGTCGGACTGCAGGCCCAGGATCCAAGTGCGCCGTTCTTCGGATTGCTGTCGCGGATCGAGGGATTCGATTCGAGCGAACTCGACGACCTGCTCACCGAACGCGAGGTGGTGCGCATCGCCTTGCTGAGGTCGACGCTGTTCGTCGTCGACGCCGAGGACGCGCGGTGGATCCGACCCCTCGCCCAGCCGGTGCTCGACGCCGAACTCCGCCGCAACCACGCGTCGAAGCTGGTCACTGCGACGGCCGAGCAGGTCCTCGCCGACGCCGACGAGCTGTTGGCCGGCCGGGAATTGCGCGGTGCCGAACTTGGTGCAGCCCTCGCGACTCGGCACCCCGACGAGCAGCCAACGGTGCTGACCGCCATCGCACGATGCGGGCTGCCGCTGGTGCAGGTGCCGCCGCGCGGGCTGTTCCGTGGGAAGCAGGCGGTGACCTACCAGCGCTTCGACGACTGGGTCGGACCCGGCGAACCCGCGATCGCGGGCGACGAGGCCCGTAAGGATCTGATCCGGCTCTACCTGCGGGGTTTCGGGCCGGCGACCGTGCAGGGCATCCAGACGTGGTGCGGACTCACTGGGCTGCGACCACTCGTGGTGGCGATGGAGGCCGATTGGGAGCTCGCGCGGCTCAGCGGCCCCGACGGCGAGGACCTCTACGACCTCGAGGGTCTCGACATCGTCGACGACGGCCCGGTGCCGCCGCGTCTGGTCGCACCCTTCGACAATGTCCTTGTCGCACAAGCAGATCGACGACGCATCGCCGACGAGGAAGTCTATCGGCGCACGGTCACCGCCAACGGCGCATCGCCGGGCTTCGTTCTCGTCGACGGTTTTCTGGCCGGCACCTGGCGCGTCCGGAACGACGGCACGGTGGGCGTGGAGTACTTGCGCGAGGTGTCGGCGAAGGCACGACGGGATGTCGATGCGGAGGTCGATCGGGTGGAGACTTTCGTCGGCTAACTGCCGGTCCGCGGGTTCCGGCTGGTGATGCAGTAGCGGCGACCCACCGGGTCGGCCATCACGGTCCACCGGTCGTGGGCGACGATCACCCGGGCGCCCCAATCCTCGTGGCGGGCCACCTCATCGGCCACCGAATTGGTGGCGACGTCGAGGTGGGCACGAGTGCGCGTGGGCACGCCCTGCGCGTCGCGGGCCGGCTCGTCGAGCCGTTGAAGCAGGATGCCCAGCGTGAGCTTGGGGTCACGGCGCAGCGCAACGAGCTCGGGTCTGCTGGTCGCCTTGGTGGCGGCACCGGTGATCTGTGACCAGAACAGCACCTCCGCGTCGAAGAGATCCCGCGGGCAGTCGATGCACACCTGGTCGATGATGCTGATCGCGTCACCCGGCCACCGGATCGGCCGTGACTTGCGTGCTTCGCCCTCCCACGGCACGAGGCAGAACACCATCCCGCCGGGCGAGGCCAAGGTGAGGTACTTGCCATGGTCGGCCACCGACGTGGCGCCGAGGGCAAGGGCTTCGGTTGCGGCAGTGCGTGGATCGTCGGTGTGGATGTCGAGGTGGACGCCACCCGGACCGTCGTCGATGCGTTGCACGCGCAGGTGGGGATCGCCGAAGAACGGTTCGAGTGAGGCGAACTCGCGGTGCTCACCCCGCGGCGGCGACACGGTGCTGCCCGCGATGGCCCGCCAGAACGTGACCTCCGGACCGAACTGTTCGGCCGGGAAATCGAGGAATGCGCTCAGCCACCGCACCTGCATGCGCAAAGTGTAGGTCGGCGGATACGCGGACCCGGCTGTGCACGCCCTAGACTCGACGCAATGAACGCAGGAGTCCTGGGCAAGCTGGGCAAAAAGCTCTCGAAGTCGCACACCGAGCAGGTCGCGGTGGTGCGCCTCGACGGCCCGATCGGCGCGTCGCCGGTCGGACGACCCGGCCTCACCACCGACACGGTGGAACCGATCCTCAAGCGCGCATTCGCGACCGAACGGCTCAAGGCCGTCGTCGTGGTGATCAACTCGCCGGGTGGCTCACCGGCACAGTCGGAGTACATCGCCGAGCGGATCCGGCAGCTCGCCTCGGAGAAGGGTGTGCCGGTCCTGGCGTTCCGCGAGGACATCGCGGCCTCGGGCGGGTACTGGATCGCCTGCGCCGCCGACGAGATCATCGCCGCCCACACCTCCATCGTCGGATCGATCGGTGTCGTGTCCTCGGGATTCGGACTCGCGGACGTGTTGTCGCGGTTCGGTGTGGAGCGTCGGCTCTACACCTCGGGCGACAACAAGGCCCGGCTCGACACCTTCTCGCCGGAGACGGCCGAGGATGTGGAGTGGCTCAAGGGACTGCAGCGACAGCTCCACGAGTCGTTCATCACCTGGGTACGGCAGCGCCGCGGCAAGAAGCTCAACGGGCCCGACGACGAGCTGTTCAGTGGAGATGTCTGGGTGGGCGCCAACGCGGCCGAGGTGGGCCTCGTGGACGGCATCGGTGTGATGCGGTCGGTGATCGCCGAGCGTTACCCGGATGCCGAGATCACCGTCGTCGAGGCGCCCAAGCCGTTGCTCGCCCGAGTGATCGGCGGGCAGATGTCGATGAGCGGAGGCGGGTCGGTGGACAGCGTGCTCACGGTGCTGGCAGAAAGCATCACGACCGGTGTACTGGCCGCCGTGGACCGGGCCCAGACGCTGCGAACCACATACTCGACTCGGCTCTGAAGCGCAATTTTCCCCAGGTTTATCCACAGGCTTTCTCAACGGGAAGATTCTGCGAGACCCGACAGATCCATGCACTCATGTGAATTTTGTGTGCGCAGGCTGCACTTTTGTAGTGACGCCCGTCACATAGCAGATGGCGTTGGCCAGCATGTTTCCACAGTTTCCACAGTCTCATCCACAGGTTGACCGTCAGGGTTGATTGTTCTGAGCGGCGTCGATCGTTCACATGTGGATAGAAGTATGATGGTCCACATAGTCGGCTGTTCGGACGGTGTGGTCCGCGTCGGGAGCTCGCTGTGCCACCATGGAATGCGTGAGCATGGGCGACATTGCATCGGTTGCGGTCAACGAACTCCCGGACGACTTCAGCGGAGTTGCCGACGTGGTGATGCTCGACGTCCGCGAGGACGATGAGTGGGCAAACGGACACATCCGTGGCGCGGTGCACATCCCGATGGGCGATGTCCCCTCCCGACTCGAAGAGATCGACCTCGACGCGGAACTCTTCGTGGTCTGCCATTCCAGCGGCCGGTCGATGCGGGTGCTGCAGTACCTGGCTCAGGTCGGCTACGAAGGGTCCTGCGTGGAAGGCGGCATGCTCGCCTGGGTGCAGCAGGGACGTCCGGTCGAGGTGGGTGGCCCGGCCGGGAACGACGATCGCGGATGATCGATCTCTGCCCGCGGTGCCGCATTCAGGCGCCGCACCGCCCGGGCCGTGTACGGTGCCCCCGATGCGGTGGCCCACTGTCCGTCGTCGAAGACGCGCATCAGGCGCTGGCCGTGGCCGGTGCTCGACCCGGCCAAGCCCCATCCGGTCATGTCCCACCCGGTCATGTCGCACCCGCCCAAGCCCCACCCGCCCAAGCCCCGCCCGCTCGACCCCAGCAGCCGCCTGCCTACCCGGGGCGGTACCCCAACCAGGGTCCGGCTCCCGCGGGATACGGCCGGCCGGGGCCGGCCTGGGGGCCCGGTGGCCGCCCGCGGCTGTACCGAGCGGCAAACATGCGTTGGGTGGCCCGCCGCCCACCGGAATCGATTCCCCCGCAGCGCCCGCACCGACCCCGGGGACCGCGGTCGATCCCGCGCTACGCATACCTGCCGACGTGGGGCCTTCGGGACCGGCCCGTCTCCGAGGAACACGCCGTCGATCCGGTCGAGAACGCCCAGTCGCAACTGCGTCTGGCGCTCCTGGTGACCGGTGGCATCCTTGCGGCCTCGGCGGTCGTGCACCTGTTGCGCTACATCCTGTTGACAGTGAACCGGACGACGCCGATCCCGAAGTGGCTCATCGACACCTCGACCGTCCTGGTCCTCGGGTGCGGCGTACTGGCTGTCCTGTCGTTCATCGTGGCCACCGCTGCGTTCGTGGCCTGGGTGATCGAGGTGCGCAAGCAGTCGTATGGTCTGGCAGACCGGCTGGACCCGCGGCGCCGACGGTGGCTCATCGTGCTCGGCGGCATACCCCTCGTGAACATCGTGGGTGGCGGGCTCCTCATCGCCGAGGCGGCCGACGTACGGCCCGATCTCGACCGGGACCTCATCCGTCGCCGTCTCATCCGCCTCTGGGTGGCGTGGGGCATCGTCAACGCGGCGGCGATCGCGGCGATCGTCTTCCGCCTGTACGCGTGGCAGTCCGGTTCGATCCAATCCGGCGCCAACGCCCTGACGATGGTGATCATCAGCGCGGTGGTGTCGTCGGTGTTCGCATTCTGGATGGCCGACCGCGTTCCTCGCCTGTTTGCCGCACCCGCGCCCGACCCGGTGCCCGACAAACGCTGGGTAGTGCTCGCGTGAGCGCCCAGGGCCCTGCCTATGTCGCCGAACAGGTTTCCCGTTCGGGAAAGCCCGCAGTGGTCGCTCACCGAGGAGCCTCCGGGCACGTGGCCGAGCACACGCTGGGCGCCTACGAACTCGCCCTCGCCCAGGGAGCCGACGGCCTCGAGTGCGATGTTCGGCTGACCAGCGACCACCAACTCGTCTGCATCCACGACCGCACCGTCGATCGCACCTCCGACGGCACCGGGGCGGTGAGTGAGATGTCGCTGGCGCAACTGCGCGAGTTGGACTTCGGTAGTTGGCACGACCCAGGCAAGCCCGCGTCGGTTCTCACTCTGCGCGAACTGCTGACCCTCACGCTGGATTGGCGCCGACCGGTCCGCTTGTTCATCGAGACCAAACATCCGGTGCGCTACGGCAGTCTGGTCGAGCAGACCCTGCTGGAGACGTTGCACGAATTCGGCGTTGCGGCACCGCCGTCGGCCGACCACAGTCGGGCCGTGGTGATCTCGTTCTCATCGGCCGGCGTCTGGCGTATCCGGCGGCACGCACCGATGCTGCCGACGATCCTGCTCGGCGACACTGCGCGCGTACTCGGCGGCAGCGCCGCGACGGCGGTGGGGGCCACCGGAATCGGCCCCTCGGTGGCCACGTTGCGCCAGTATCCGGACCTGGTGGATCGCGCGGCAGCGGCCGGTCGGGTGACCTACTGCTGGACGGTGGACGAACTCGTCGACGTCCAGTTGTGCGCGGATCTCGGCGTCCGGTGGGTGGCCACCAATCATCCGGCACAGGTGCGGGACTGGCTCGTCACCGTCGACTGACGAAACTGGGAGACCATGGGTAAGAAGAGCAAGCGGGGCAGCGGACCGCGCCCCGGCAGCAATCGCGCCGAGCGGGTCGCAGCGCGAAAAGCAAGGCAGATAGCGGCTCTCGCGCCGCCACCGCGCCCGTTCGGCGGGCTCGCCGCCGAATGCGATCTGGTCGCGCTGCGCACTTTTGTCGCTTCGGCGACCGCTCGGGTGGATCTGGTGGAACCCGGGCCGCCCGCACCCGAACTGACCTCGGTGCTCGCCGACGACGACGCGCCGCTGCGCGAGGTGGTGCCCGGTGTACGCAACGAAGTGACCCTGGCCACCGTCCTGCCCGGGGCCATCCCTGCCCTCGTGCGTGAAACGCGGGATATCCCAGAGGGATTCGTCGGGTTGCAGACCGAGCCGGACCGCGTCGAGCTGGGCGCGGAGCTGGCTGCCGCGATCGAGTGGGCGGCTCACGCCAAACCCGGCGAGCAATTCGGGCCGACGTCGTCTCCCGATCTTCTCGACATCGTGAAAGCCGATGCACCGCTTGATATCACGGTGTACGAGGACTTCTCGTGGTGGTTCCCGCCCGGCACCGACGTGCCACCGGAGATTGCCGAGATGTTCGAGCGCGCAAACGATTCGGTGCTGCCGACGGCGCGCCTGCAGACGGCAGCCGGGGTCGGGGCGCCGTGGTGGGTGGATGCCGGTGAGCGAGCCCATCTCCGGTGGATCCGCCCGGAACCCGAGGATGACCTCATGACCGCGTTGGCCCGACTTCACGCCGCGGGGCGGCTCACGCTGGGTGAGGGGTCGCGCTTCGCCGGGTCGTTCCGCACCCACGGGCTGTTGGTTCCGGTCTTCGACCTCGACAACGAGATGCACCACGAGGAGTGGTATCCCGGCGTCGACCAGTTCGAGACGTGGCTCGGTGACGCACTCGCACAAACCGCCCCGCTCACCCCGGACGAACGGAGTTCACGGGACGGCATCCGCGGACGTCAGGTCACGCTGCGCTAAACCTCGGCGTCAGAGGTTTCCGCCGGCCGCCGGCGGGGCGGTGGCGTCCTTCGTGTCTGCGGTGTTGAGTTCGCGTTCCACGAAGTTCTCCAGGTCGAACAGATTGCCTTGGGCGCGTTCGGCAATGGTGCGCAGGGTGGTCATCGTGGCGACCTCCTCGACCTGCTCCTTGAGGAACCACTGCATGAACTGCTCACCGAGGTAGTCGCCGGTGTCGCGGGCCGACTTCGCGAGGTCGACGATCTGCTGGGTGACCGCCTGCTCCTGGGTCAGCGCGAGCTCGATCGGCGCCTTGTAGTCGTCGAAGTCCGTTCGCGGGGCGTCGATCCCGGGAACCTGGACGGCCATGTCCCGGTCGAGGAAGTACTGCACGATCATCATCGCGTGATTGCGCTCTTCCACGGACTGTTGGTAGAAGTGCCTGGCCAACTGCGGCATGTCGTGATTGTCGTAGTAGAGCGCGACCGCGATGTACTGCTGCGACGAGAAGAATTCGTTGCTGATCTGGTCGTGCAGGAGCTGGTGGAATTTCGTTCGTTCGGTGCTCATGAGATCCATTCTACGTGGATCGCAGATGCACGACGATGAAGTTCTCCCTAACTAAGGTTAGTCTGACCTGCGAATATGCTGTCATCGATGATCAGTTGACGACTCCACCGGTGGTGTCGAGCAGTTGCTCGGGCACCGGTTTGCCGGCCTTGAGGTACTCGAAGAACTGCTTGGTGTTCTCCGACACCGGGAGCACCGATTCGCCGCCGTCGAATTCCGCTGGGCCCGTTGGTGTTGTCGTCGTGATCGGATCGTCGCGCAGGGCGAAGGCGAGGGCGGCGAGGTTCCAGATGTGATCGTGACGGTCGACGACGAGGGCGTCGACCGCCCCGTTGACAAAGCCGAAGAACCGGAACGGATTCAGCAACACCCCGGGGCTGGTGGCCCGAGATACCAGCGCGGAGAGGAACTTCCGTTGGTTGACCACGCGCACGAGGTCGGCCTGCGGGAAGTCGCGCGAGCGGACCAGGGTCAGGGCCTGACGGCCGTTGAGCCGGTGGCACCCCTTCTTCAGCGGTGGTCCGGCCTTGGGGTCGTTGATGGGTTGGTCGAGACAGATGTCGACGCCGCCCACAGCGTCGACGAGGGTGTCGAATCCGCCGAATCCGACCTCCGCGTAGTGGTCGATACGCAGGCCGGTGAGGTTCTCCACCGTGCGCACCAGCAGTTGGGCGCCACCGGAGTTGAAGGCCGCGTTGATCTTTGCCGTGCCGACGCCGGGGATGTCGACGTACAGGTCACGCGGCAAACTGACGATGAGCGGCTTCCCGTCCGGCGGATTGTGCACCAGCATGATGGTGTCCGTGCGGGCGCCTTCCGCGTCGCCGGTGGACAGGTCGGTGCGCTGTTCGTCGGAAAGGTCTGCGCGCGAATCTGTTCCGACGATGAGCCAGTTGGTGCCGGGCGTGTCACCGGGGCGTCCGGCGTAAGAGACCAGGGCGTCGACCCGGTGCAGCTTGCTGTCGTAGTAGAAGACCATCGCGACCATGCCGACCACGATCACCAGCAACAGCACCAGCAGAATGCGCAGGATCGGCCAGCGGCGCCGACGACGCGGGCGTTTGACGTCGCGGGGTGCGGCGGGCGGCGGCGGCTGGGAGCGTCGGTGGTCGGGGTCCCGATGGGACGGCCTGGCGGGCCGCGGCGCCTCCGCCGGAATGGGCTCCGGCTCCTGCGTCGGCGCGTACTCGCGTGCCCCGGGTGGGCGGTTGCCCGACCGTCGGTCGTCCGGCCGGTGAGTGCCGGGAACGGCCGACCACGCCTGCGGAGGGTGATAGATCTCACCCGGTCGGCCGGCCGAGCGGACGGTCGCGGCGTCGGGCTGGGGTGATCGGGGTCGCTGCGGACCACGCGGATCCTGGTACGGGCGAGGTGGCGGCTGAGGGCCTCGCGGCGGCGGGTTCGGCGGACCCTGCCTACGCATCATCGGCGGGTCCGGCTGGTTCATCACATCCAATGTACTGACGAGAGCCCCGCAGAGTTCCCGAGATAGCCGGACATTGTCGGCTCGCGAGCCCTTCGAGGCTCGCAAGCTCGCACCTCAGGGAGCGGCAGAAGGCTTCAGCCCACCCACGACAGGTGGTCGCTGAGCAGGGCATATCCGACGAATGCCACGACGTCGATGACGGCGTGGGCGATCACGAGCGGCCAGGTGCGTCCGCAGATCTGGAAGTAGCGGCCGTACACGAGGCCCATGACCACGTTCCCGAGGCCGGCGCCGAGCCCCTGATACAGGTGGTAGGTACCGCGCAACACCGCACTCGCGGCGAGCGCGCGATTCTCGCCGACACCGAGCTGGCGCAGCCGGGTGATGAAGTAGGCCACCACGATGATCTCCTCGGCCGCGGCATTACCGACCGCGACCAGGATCAGCACCGGCCACTGCCACCACGTGTCCGCCGTCGCGGGCACCAGGTGAGCGTTGACGCCCAGCGCGCGGGCGACGGCCACCAGGGCCAGCCCGGGCAGGCCGATCACCGCGGCCAACGCCAGACCGGGCGGCACGTCGCGGCGGGGCGAGACACGACGCAGACCGGCCTGGGCGAACCCGACGCCGCTGCGCCACAGCAGGTAGACGCCCAGCGCGGCGATCGCGAACAGTCGAAGCCCGCTCATCACCTGCCGGATCGCGTCGATGACGTCGAACTCCGAGCGGCTCGGGTTGAGGGCAACCGTGGTGCCGCCGATACCGCCGGCCATCTGACTCTCGATGAGCGACAGGACGGCGTAGATCGCGGAGAAGCCGAAACTCAGGACCCCGACGATGGCCAGTTCGATCCACAGCGCCCGACGCTGGGTGGGGTCGGTGATCACCTCGATGCCGTGCGAACCCGACGGGTTCCACAGGGCACGCGGCGAGAGGGCCATGGCGGCCAGATTACGGTGCGGCGGTCCCCGCAGGGGTGCCGGTCAGTCGGGGAGGCTGTTCATGAACGGGCAACCCGCCAGCGAACGCAGTGCGTGCGAGAGTTCGTAGACGTCGGTGACCGGTCGGGGGAAGGGGAGCCGCACGTCGGAGTCGCCGTCGACGGTCTCGATGCGGAAGCGGATGCCGAAGCGGTCGAGACCCAGCGGGCGGATGCGCCCCTTGCGGAGGTGCCGCGGGAGGCGTCGGACCAGTTGGTCGATGATGTCGGCGTGGTCGGCGTCGAGGTGGGCGATCCACCCGTTCTCGTACTCCCAGAACGGGTCGGGGGTGGCGTCGGCCAGCTCGGCAGCGCTCACCGATGCCGCGCCGGAACCGCTCGCGATCACCGCGGAGTCGATCTGCAGCCGCAGCATCGAACTGCCGTGCCCGATGTCGAGCAGGCCGCCGTCGGGATGCTCGGCAGCGATCTCGATCGCGAGGTCACGCTCGAGGTCGGCCGGAACCGGGTGCAGGACGCCCTTCAGCCAGATCAGCGACCGCACCCGTTCGCGCAGGTCGATCGGTGCGCAATCGGTGATCTCCAGCATCGCCGCGACCCCGTCGGGAGCGTCGACCACCGCCGCCATCGCGTCGCCACCGGTCGGTACCAGCACAAACGCCTGCGACTCGAAGAGATGCACCACGTTGACCGCGATGGGGTCGATGGCACCGGTGTCGGTCCCGGTCGATTCGGCACCCTCGACGGCGAGGATCGCGTCGCTGACCCGACGACATGCCGTCTGGATCATCTCGGCATCCGTCGGACGGTCGGTGACGGTTCGGGTCATGTCGGTGTCTCTCTCGGATCGGAAACGCCCGTGCCGGGCTTGCAAGGTAACCCTAACCTAATTCGAGACTGTGAGTGGAGTCAACGCCAGGATGAACAAAAGCACCCGAAGGAGTTCATCTTCTCCTCGCGGCGAGCGGTCGCAGGTGTCGACTACTGTCGTGGAGTGTCCGTGTTCGCGTACTTCGGCCCTGCCGGCACCTTCACCGAGATGGCGCTCGATCAGGCCCTTGCGACCCCGCGCATCGCCGAATCGCTGAGGCTAGGTGGCGGTATCGAGCGGGTTGCCGCTGCCAGTCCGGGCGCCACCATCGAGATGGTGCGCAGCGGTGCCGCCGACTATGGATGTGTCCCGATCGAGAGCACGCTGGAAGGAAATGTCTCGGCGACCGCCGACGCACTCATCCCGCCCGGCGCCGGCGACAAGGGTCGGGTTCAGGTCTTCGGTGAGACGACGCTCGACATCGCCTTCACGATCGCCGCTCGCACCGCGCTCGCACCGGAAGAGGTGCGGACGGTCGCCGCCTACCCGGTGGCGGCCGCTCAGGTGCGCAGTTCGGTGGCAGGGCTCTATCCCGGGGCGGAGTTCGTGACGTCGGTGTCGAATGCCGCGGCCGCTCAGGACGTGGCCGCGGGCAAAGCCGATGCCGCGGTCACGACCGGTCTGGCGGCGGCGCTGTCGGACCTGACCGTCCTGGCCGACGGCATCGCCGACGCGCAGGGCGCAGCCACCAGATTCGTGATCGTCGGGCATCCCGCGCCACCCCCGGCCCGCACCGGCGCCGACCGCACCGCGGTCATTCTCGACCTGCCCAACGAGCCGGGCAGCCTGATGGCCGCGATGAACGAATTTGCTTCGCGCGGAGTCGATTTGACGCGTATCGAATCGCGACCGCAACGCGATCTGGACTACGGCAGGACGTTGGCGGGACACTACCGATTCTTCCTCGACGCCGTCGGGCACATCGACGACGACGCTGTTGCCGAGGCGCTCGCCGCCCTGCAACGACGCTGTGACCGCGTGGTGTTCCTGGGCTCGTGGCCTGCCGATCGCGGCGCCGGGTCACCACCGCCCGACCACTCGGGTTCCCGCGCCTGGCTCGACGCCATGCGTCGTGGTGACAACGCCGGAGACGGGTCCTGATGGCTCGTCTTCATCTCGTGCGTCACGGCGAGACCACGTCGAACGTGATGCGTCGCCTCGACACCGCGCTGCCCGGCGCGGCTCTCACCGATTTCGGTGTGCGCCAAGGGGTTCGCTTCGCGCTCGAGAACGCGCGGACCGAGAATGCCGTGCTGGTGAGTTCGGTGGCCCGCCGCGCGGAGCAGACCGCCGGACTGATCGGCTCGGTGTGGGAGGTCGACACCGAGGTCGTCGAGGGCCTGCACGAGGTTCAGGCCGGCGACCTCGAAGACCGGACGGACGCCGACGCGCACGACGTGTTCCGCGACGTGATGGACCGTTGGCACCACGGAGATCTGGACGCGCGCATCCCCGGCGGTGAGTCGCTGGCCATGGTCTACGACCGGTACCTGCCCGTCGTCGAGGATCTCGCCGGACGATTCCTGACCGGGCCGCAGCAGCAAGACGTCTACGTGGTGAGTCACGGTGCGGCGATCCGGCTGGTCGCCGCCCGACTGTCCGGCATCGACTCCCGGTTCGCGGCGGCAACCCACCTACGCAACACCGGCAGCATCGAACTCGAATATGTCGACGGACTCTGGGTCGTCCATCGCTGGGGTGCCGAGCAGGCGCCGTTCGGGCGCGTCGACGAACCACTGGTCGACGAGCCGATGGGCTGAGTCTCTCCGGTCGACTGACTCGAAGTTCGGTGTCAACGCCGCTGACCTGGGGAAATGCGTCAACGTGCGGCCCGCAAAATCTAGGGGACGAACTTCTTCCCCGAGGTTCGTAGTCATCCGCGAGAATTTTCTGGGGGAGGACTCCAAGGGTAGGGGAAGAAGTTTCTTCCCCTACTTTTGTGGGCGCGCGTTCCTGGCGTCGCGTTCGGCGGAACGCGACGACCGACGACGGTGACTGAGATCGGGCCCGTCAGTGTTCGCTTCCGGGACACATGCCCGGAGGACCACCGTCAGGGGCCCGATCCTGGCCAGTGGCCCCGACCTCCAACCCTTCCCGCCTCCACGATCGACGACGACGTCGGCGGGGTAGATCGCTGATCCGAAGAGTTCGGCGACCGCCCCGGTGAGCTGATAAATGCAACCCTGTCGTCGTTTGACGGGGAGGTGTGGCCAGTGAGCCGATCACCGAACCCGCCGGATCAGCCCCACCCGTTGGCGTGCAGCCACTCGTCGTCGATGCCGAAGTGGTGGGCGATCTCGTGGATGACCGTCACCGCGACCTCGTGCACCACCTGATGGCGCGTGTTGCACATCGCGAGGATCGGTTCCCGGTAGATCGTGATGGTGTCCGGGAGGAAGCCGCCGTAGTCGTGGTCACGGCTGGTCAGGGCGACGCCCTGGTAGAGCCCGAGGATGTCGGGTGCTTCCGGGTGATGCGGTTCGACCAGGATCACCACGTTGTCGATGGCGTCGGTCAGCTCCGACGGGATGGTGTCGAGCGCGTCGGAGACCAGCCCGTCGAAGTCGTCGTCGGACATGTGTACGGCCACCCGATCAGCCCGCCGGTGCCGGAACTTCTTGCGGATTCGGCTGCACGCCCGGCGGCAGCGGAACCGGGGTCGGGAGTGCGCGGCCAGGAGGCGCTTGCGGTGGTGCGACCGGCCGCTTGCCGTTGATGAGCAATAGTTCTCCGCCGCCCTTGGCGTCGCCGACGAGGGTGGCAAAGCCGCCGCGTTTGTCGGGGAGCGCCAGGAAGCAGACCACCTTGCGGCTACCGGCCAGCCAGCTCGCCTCCTGGATCACCGACGAGTTCACGTTGAGGGTGGTGGCCTCGAACTTGGCCTTGCCACCGACAAACCGTTCGGCCTGGACGGGACAGATGTTGGCGAGGTAGTCGTTCTGGGTGCGGATGTTGGGCCACGGTTTGCCCGACAGGCGGTCGCCGAACCGGACCGACAAGTCGACGATGCCGGTGGTCTGGAATGCGTGCGGCTCAGCGCAGTTCACCGGATAGCCGGTTGGCTTGCGGGTGGCGCGGTCGATCCCGATGCAGGTGCCCTCCGGCCACACCAGCGACTGATCCTGGTCGGCGACCCGCCCGGAGTACTGCATGGGCTGGCCGTCGGGTCCGGATTGCTGCAGGCCGCAGCGCAGCGCCCGTGCTCCCCGCTCCCATTCGTACTGCGACGGGTACATCATGCCGACGGAGAATTTTCCGTGCGGATCGAGACGACCGGCCATGTACTCGTTGACGATCACCGGGCACTGCTCGTCGCGGATGGTGGCGAACCGGGCGTCGCCCGGCCACGGACCGTCCTCGCCGAACTCGGCGCCCGGGAACACCGAGGTGTCGAGCGCCCCGGCCACCTCGAAGCGGTGCTTCTGCGCGCAGTCCACCTTTGCCGGCTGACCCGGGTTTCCGGGCGGCCAATCCAGGCAGTCCCCGGGAACCGACTTCGCGAACGCGTTGTCCTCGATGCGTTCACTTTCGCCGATGTCGCTCTGGCCGACGCTGCCGCTGTCGTCGAAGAGACCTGCGGCGACCGCGACGACGGCAGCGACCACGGCACCGATGATGATCGCCGACAACACCACCCGCACCGGATTGCGCGCCACTGCGCCTCGCCAGCCGGACACATGTGGAGGCGGCGTTGCCGCGGGCTGGTCCGTGTACTCGGGTTCGGCGTACCCAGGTTCGACGCTGTGCTGTGTGGTGTCCCCGAGGTCGTACGCGGTGGTCTGCTCGTCGGAAGACAGATCGTCGGCGGGTGGGTCGGTGTGGAGGTCGCCGAGTTGCTCGGTCGCATTCTCGGAATCAACGCTCGCCGGCTCGTCGGCAGTCGACTCGGTCGGCTCGTCTGGGAGCCGCTGTGATGGTGCGTCATCGGTGTCGCGACGCTCGTCGTCGTCGTTCATCGCACTCCATCATGCCTGTTGGCCCGGTGTTGCCACACCTACACTCGCCATGGTGAGTGCCGAAGACAACGACATCGACCCCGACGTCGCGGAACTGGCCGGGCGGCTTTTCGACATGGCGCGCGCCGGTGACACCGACGCGCTGAGTGCCTATCTGGATGCCGGCGTACCCGTCGACCTGCGAAATCAGTCCGGCGACACACTGGTGATGCTGGCCGCCTATCACGGGCACGTCGACACGGTCGCGGCGCTGATCGCACGTGGCGCCGACGTCGGGTTGGGCAACGACAAGGGGCAGACACCGCTGGCCGGTGCCGTGTTCAAGGGGCACGACGACGTGGTGCGCGCCCTGGTCGCCGCCGGGGCCGACCCCTTTGGCGGACACCCGTCGGCGGCGGACGCCGCCGTGATGTTCGGCCGCGACGACTATTCCTCGCTGTGGCACCCCGATGGCGGTGACCGGCCACTCCAGTAGGGTTTGAAGTCGTGATCGACCTGAAGATTCTGCGTGAGAACCCAGACCTCGTGCGGGCGTCGCAGCGAACTCGTGGCGAGGACCCAGGCCTGGTGGACGCCCTGCTGGACGCCGACGGCACCCGTCGGGCGGCGATCGTCGAGGCAGACGCTCTGCGCTCCGAGCAGAAGACCCTCGGCAAACAGGTCGGCAAGGCGCAGGGCGAGGAGAAAGCGGCCTTGCTGGCCAAGGGCAAGACGCTGGCCGAACAGGTGAAGGCCGCCGTCGCCCGGCAGACCGCGGCCGACGAGAAAGCGGCGGCGGCACATCGAGCCATCTCCAACATCGTCGGCGACGGCGCGCCCGCCGGTGGTGAGGACGACTATGTGGTCCTCGAGCATGTCGGCGAACCCCGACCCATCGAGAGCCCCAAGGATCATCTCGAACTCGGTGAGTCGCTGGGACTGATCGACATGGAGCGCGGCGCCAAGGTGTCGGGCTCGCGTTTCTACTTCCTCACCGGCCAGGGTGCGCTGCTGCAACTCGGCCTGCTGAACATGGCGGCTCAGAAGGCGGTGGCGAACGGCTTCTCGCTGATGATCCCGCCCGTGCTGGTGCGACCGGAGGTCATGGAGGGCACCGGCTTCCTGGGCGCCCACGCCGACGAGGTCTATCACCTCGACAAGGACGACGACCTCTACCTGGTCGGCACCTCGGAGGTGCCGCTCGCCGGGTATCACATGAACGAGATCATCGACCTGTCCGATGGACCCAAGCGCTACGCGGGGTGGTCGAGCTGTTTCCGTCGTGAGGCGGGCAGCTACGGCAAGGACACGCGCGGCATCATCCGCGTCCACCAGTTCGACAAGGTCGAGGGCTTCGTCTACTGCAAACCCGAGGACGCCGAGGCCGAACATCAGCGACTCCTGGGCTGGGAGAAGGACATGCTCGCCGCGATCGACGTGCCCTACCGCGTCATCGACGTCGCGGGCGGCGATCTCGGGTCGTCGGCCGCGCGCAAATTCGATTGCGAGGCATGGGTTCCGACGCAGAACACCTACCGCGAGCTGACGTCGACCTCCAACTGCACCACCTTCCAGGCCCGACGCCTCTCGGTGCGCTACCGCGACGAGTCGGGCAAACCGCAGATCGCGGCCACCCTCAACGGCACGCTCGCGACCACGCGCTGGCTCGTCGCGATCCTGGAGAACCACCAGCAGCCCGACGGTTCGGTGCGGCTACCGGAGGAACTCGCGAAGTTCGTGGGCACCGACGTGCTGACCGCCCCTACCGCTCCCTGAGGCGCGAGCGAAGCGAGCCTCAAGGGTCGTGGTGAGACTCGGCCATCGGAGGTGAGCGGGGCTTCGCGCCTGCGCCGGCCCGACGATGCTGAGAAGGTCATCACGCAACACCGACGAGCGCGTACGCGGGAGCGGCGAGGTCGGTACGGTTTTGATGTGATCGCCGAACATGGAAGCCCCGGCCAGTAGATGACCGAAGGAATCGTCGTCGCCGTCGTCGGCGCATTCGCCTTCGCGGCTGCCGCAGTGCTTCAGGCACTCGGCGCCGAGCAGGTGTCGCAGCGCGCCGCCATCCGTGAGGAACGACGCCAATCGGCGAAGGCGCACCCGTCGTTGCGGTCGACGGTCGCGACGATGCTCACCCTGCCATTCCTGATCGGGTTCATCTTCGACATCATCGGGTTCGTCGCGACGCTGGCGTCGGCGCGGATGATTCCACTGTTCCTGTCACAGACCATCATCTCGTCCCGCCTGGTCGCGACGGCATTCCTCGCGATGGTGGTCCTGAAGATCGTGCTGATCCTCCGCGACTGGATCGCGGGCGCGGTGGTGGTCGTGGCGCTGGTGCTGCTCGCGGTGGCCGCCGGCAGCGAGGGCACCGACAACGAGCGGTGGATGCACTGGGTGGTGCTGGTGAGCGGGCCGCTGCTGATCGGGCTCGGGTTGCTGTGCATGCGACTTCTGCACAGCCACATCGCGTCGGCGACCGGGTTGATCGCCGGCGTGGTGTTCGGCGTGATGGCGGTGTCGTCACGGATTCTCGACGGCGTCGATCCACTGTCGGTGTCGGCGCTCTTCACCGATCCCGCCCTCTACGCCCTGATCATCAGCGGAATCGGCGGGTTCTATCTGTTCACCGTCGCGCTGCAGACCGGGTCAGTGAACGGAGCCGCGGCAGCACTGGTGGTCGGGCAGACGGTGGTGCCGGGCGCGGTCGGCATCATCTTCCTCGGCGACACGACGCGGGCCGGCTGGGGACCGGTGGCGATCGTCGCGTTCGTCGCGGCCGTGGTCGGTGGGGTTGTGCTGGCGTCGTCGAGTGCGGTCACCGCGGTCGAGCGGGCCGACGTGACCAACATGCCGACCGGCTACGGGCACGCGCCGCGGGACACCGACATCACAGGCAAGGACATCACAGCGGGTCGGTGACGGTCAGCCTCACTCCGGGAACGTCGTCGTCGGTGACCTTTCGGATGGACTCGGTGATGATTCCGGTGAGCACCGTTCGGTTAACGAGGTCGACGTTCTTCAGGTAGAGGCATCCCTTTCCGGTGGAGTGCGGCCCGAGCGCCGACAGCGCCTCTGCGTGCGAGTCCACCCCGTCGAGCAGGTACACGGTGGTCTGGCCCTTACGGGGCGCGAAGCCGATGATCGGTGAATCTCCTTGCGTACCGGTCGGGTACGTGTAGTGGCAGCTGCCAAAGCCGATGATCGTCCCCCACATCCGTGGCTGCGCGCCGGTGATCACGCGAAGCAGCGAACAGAGCTTGGTCGCATTGTCGCGGCGCGACGCGGGCGTCAGGTCGGCGATGAACTGGTCGACGTCGGCATCGGAGGGTTCCACAATTCCCGATTCTCCCGCACCCGACGACCGCGTGGCGTGAATACTGACTCCCATGGTGATCGGCGCATGGTGATCGGGATCGTCGCGGCCATCGTGGCGGCACTCGCCTACGGGACCGCGTCGGTGTTGCAGGCCAGGGGCGCGCAGAGCGTTGCTGACGATAGGGGCGAGCGCAGCGACGGGGCAGGTCATGGCGGTGGTGCCGCCCCGTCGTTGCGTTCGACGATCACCGCGATGCTCACGTTGTCCTTCCTCGCAGGACTGGCTCTCGACGGACTGGGATTCGTCGGAAACCTGGTGGCGGCCAGGCTGATCCCGCTGTTCCTGGCGCAGCCGATCGTGAGCGCGAACCTCGTGGTCACCGTGGTACTGGCCACCATCCTGCTCGGTGCGCGGCTGAGCCGCCGGGATTGGACGGCGATCGGTGTCGTTGTGGTATCCCTCGTGGCGCTCGGGTTCGCCGCGGGCGACGAAGGCCGGAACAACGAGTGGTGGCTGCACTGGGCGTTGCCGGCGGTTGCGCTCGGCCTGATTGCGCTCGCGCTGCTCGGGTTGCGCCTGATGACGTCTCGCGTCGCGGTTCTCGCCGGCTTGACCGGGGGCGTGCTGTTCGGGCTGATGGCGGTGGCGATCCGGATCGTAGACGGTGTCGATCCATTCAATCTCGCGACGATCCTGACCGACCCGGCCGCCTACGCGGTCGTCCTGTGTGGACCGGCCGGCTTCTACATGTTCACGGTCGCGCTGCAGACCGGGTCGGTGAGTGCCGCGTCGGCGTCACTCGTCGTCGGTGAGACGGTGGTGCCGGGGGTGATCGGCATCGTGCTGCTCGGTGACACCACCCGAGCGGGCTGGGGTCCGGTGGCGCTCGTGGCGTTCATCGCCGCGGTCATCGGCGCGGTGGTGGTGGCGATGTCGCCGGTGGTCGAGGTGGTCGAATCGGCCGGGTGAGGCCGGGCGTGGCAGGTTCGTCGGACGCGGTCGTCGGCGATGCGCAATGATCTTTCCCATGGCTCATGGTTCGCGGCGTAGTTGCCGCAGTGTGGTTTTCCCCAGTGTGGTTCTCCCCAGAGTGGTTCTCCCCAGAGTGGTTCTCCGCAGTGCGGTTCTCGCGGTCTTCGTGGCGCTTCTCGTCGGCAGCGGTCTTGTCGCCTCGCCAGCGAGTGCAGCGCCACCGGTCCCGCCGTCCGCCGACCCGTTCTACACGCCGGATGGCCCGATCGCCGGACGCGCGCCCGGCGCCATCCTGAAGACCCGCGTCGTGCAGCTGGGCCTGAGTGGGCGCCAGCTGCCGGCCACGGCAACGCAGTTGCTGTATCGCACCAACGACCAGTTCGGGAAGCCGTCGGCGACGGTGACCACCATCATCTCGCCGCCCGGCGCGCGACCGGGTACACCGCGCCGGGTGATCTCCTATCACGCCTTCTACGACGCACTCGGCTCCGAATGCGATCCGTCGTACTCCCTGCGTGGTGGTGCGACGTCGAACTCGCCGCTCGACGCCGTGGTGATCTCCGGGATGCTCGCCGCCGGGTACACCGTGGTGGTGCCCGACTACGAGGGCCGGAATCTGCGCTGGACGATGGGTCTGGAGTCGGGGCACGCGGCCCTCGACAGCGTGCGCGCGGCGCTGCGGTATCTGCGCGCTCCCGTCCGCACTCCGATTGGGCTGTACGGCTATTCGGGCGGTTCCGTCCCCACCGGCTGGGGAGCCGAGATCGCGCCACGTTATGCCCCGGAGCTCAACATTGTCGGTGCCGCCGCGGGTGGGGTGGTGGTCAACCCGATCCACAATCTCGCCTATGTCGACGGCAGCCAGAAATGGGCGGGCGTCATACCGGCGCTGATGACCGTCTACAACGAGACCTACCGTCTCGGTATCTCGAAGTACCTGTCACCCAAGGGCGTTCGGGTGCTCAGCCAAGTGCGCGGGGAGTGCATCATCAACTTCGCGAGCAAGTATCCGGGCCTGACCGACGAGTCGTTGCTGCGCCCGCAGGTCGGCAGCCTGCTCAACGTGCCAGGAATGCGCGCGGCCGCGGAACAGAACATCATGGGTTCGCGCGGCACTCCGCGTGCTCCGATGTTCTTGGGCGTCGGCAAATCCGACGCCACCGGTGACGGGATCATGATCACCGGGGACGTCCGAGCCCTTGCGTCGACCTACTGCCGACGCGGCCTCCCGACGACGTTTCAGGAATACCGCGGCCTCAAGCACAGCGACGCGTTGTTCCCGTGGAGCGTGGACGCCCAGCGATTCCTCAACCAGCGGTTCGCCGGGGCGCCGGCGGGTGGTTGCGGCCGCTGATCCGAAGAGTTCTGTGACTAGTGCTCTGGCCTGCGCATAAGCGTCCACCACCCCACCGCTCTCTGAGGTACCCGAGGCGCCAGGCGAGGGATGCCTCGAAGGGCAGGCGAACGGGCCACGTCAGCGAGGCGCCGGACCACTGAAAGTAGGGGAAGGTTTTTCCCCTACTTTCTGCCCCTGCTTGTTGAGTCGTCCGCGAGAAAGTTCGCGGGGAGGACTCCAGGGGTAGGGGACGAGTTTCTTCCCCTATTTTTCGTGGATCATCGTCGCCGCGTCGCGCTCCACGGCCCTCTTCCCGCCTCCACGATCGCCGCCGCAGGCGGCGGGTGGGTCGCTGACTCGAAGGCAACGCTTGTGCGGTCGATGCCCTCCATTGATCAGGCTCAGGGGTGGCGCGGAACCCGCCCGAGTTGTTCTCCGATGAGAATGGCGAGGTTGTTGCCGACCAGGTTGACGAACGCCCGCCAGGTTGCGGGGTTCAACGCCATCGATCCCTGGTCGCTGGTGGTGCAGCCGCGTCGAACTGGCTTGCGGGCCAAGCGGTCAGCCATCCACACCACACCGGGGGCAAATCCTTCGACCGCCAGGGTGATGTGCTCGCTGAAATGGTCGCGGGTGTACTGCACGCGTGCGCCCGGATCGGCGCAGTAGGTGCGCACAAGGGTGTTGACCGGTCCGACAGGCGCGATCCAATCGGGGTTCGACTGGTAGATGAACATCGGAAACGTGGGTACGGACTTGCCCATTCTCATCTGGCCCAGCACTTTTCGTGGAGTGGGATAGCTCAGTGGATCGCCCGGCAGGTTGATCAGACCCTTGATGTTGACGAACGGGGCGAGTGCTGCCTGATAGGTCAGGCAGAGTGGACTCTTCACCGTCAGCAGCGCCCGGCCGAGAGGGTTCACATGGCGCTGCAGGAAGCGATCGAGTTCCGGGTACTCGCGACTCACTCCGATGATGCCGGCCATGATCAGGCCCGACGCCGCATTGCCGTTCGCCAGGTTGACCAGCGCCCCGATGTCGGCGGGGACACCGCCTTCGGCGGCTCCGACGATGGGCAGTTCTGGCGCGTATGACGCCGCGAGCTCAGCCGCCCACCCGGTCGCGATCGACCCACCGGAGTAACCCATCATGCCCACGCGCAGATCATCTTTCAGTCCCAGTGGTCGGAAGTTTCGGGCACCGCGGATTCCGTCGAGCGTGATGCGGCCCGCGAGAGGGCCGGCAGCGAAGGCGGACTGTGGTCCCTGATGGTCGGGAATCACCACGGAATACCCTGCACCGACCAACGACGTGATCTGCAAGACTTCGTACTGCGAGTCGACCGAGCCGGAAATCTGCCCGGGAATCGATGCCAACTGCATCACATACGAAGGGGCGCAGTACATGGCGGTCGAGTCCTCGGCAGACTGCCAAGACACCAGCTTCGACGGACCCGGACGCTGCGGACCGCGCGGTTTGAGTAGTGTCGCCACCGCCGGGATCGCTTCCCCGCGGGTGTTCGTCGAGCGGTAGGAGATCTGCCATGCGTCCACGTTGATCGGAATCGCCGAGAACGCAGCAAGATTGACGCGCCGGGCCGCGATCAACTCACCGGGCTTCTTCGACTCGACCACCCGCTGCGGCGGGAGATAGAAGGCGCGGTCGAACTCGGGGATCGCCGGCGGGACCGGAAAGGGCAGTGCAGGCTGCACCGGCACTGCCGACGCGTGCCCCGTGGCCAGAACGGAACTTCCGACGAAGGTCGTGACAAGCAATCCGATGATGAGACCAATTGCCTGAGCGCGCAACGTCGTCGACCCCCGACACATACAACCACCCCTTGTCCAGTTGTGAGACACCTGCGTCTCACATTCCTAGTGAAGATACACAGATGTGGTCTGCGCCACAAGGGTGGCGATGAGGAGGGCCAGCGGGCCTCGACTCTCGAGTCAGAGGGTGGTGAAGGCGAGCAGGATGTCGGCGAGTACGTCCACGATGTCGCCGAGTGGCGCCGGGTCGTCGGACGAACTCCATCGGTGGACGAGTCCGGTGAGGGCGCCGACGAAGCCGATGGCGAGGTGGCGCTGTCGATCCGAGGGTGGGCGCGCGGCGACGTCGGCCATCGTTGCGACGAAGAAATCGACCCACTCCTCGCGTCCGTCGATGCGGTGCTGCTCGACGCGACTGCTCACGCCGACCACCTGGACGAACGAGACTTCCGCGCGCCGCGGATCGGTGCCCACCGAGGACATGTAGGCGCGCATCGCTGTGGTGGCCAGGTCACGGAGATCGCGAGAAGGATTGTCGGACAACGCCTCCGAGACCGCGAGACGGGCGCCTCCCTGGATCTCGTCGTAGATCGCGATGAGGAGGTCCTCACGATCGGCGAAGAGCTCATAGAACTGCCGTCGCGACAGTCCGGCGGCCTTACACAGCGAGGTCACCGACGACGCCGCGTAGCCCTTCGTCGAGAACTCATCGAGCGCCGCGTCGAGGAACCGACGGCGGCGATCGGCCAGCCGGTCGCTCACAGCGCGCCCGCCGTAGGTTCGTTCTGCGGCGGTCATGATGAGCTCATCAGGTCCCGAGTCGCTGCGCCCGAAGGTCGTGCCCCTTGGAGGTCAGGCACCGACCGGTGGGCAGGTCCCATTGCCAGCCGTGCAGATTGCAGGTCAGCTTGTCGCCCTCGATGACACCGAACTTGCCGAGGTCGGCCTTGAGGTGCGGGCAGCGACGCTGCATCTCCCAGCCGTCCTTGGTGATCGACGCCGAATCGTCGTGTGCCTCGGCAAACCAGCCGTCGGCGTAGGCAATTCGCTCGTCGGTGAGGCATTTGAAGAAGGTGTAGAGGAACTCGTTGTACCCGCCGATCCGCCACGTGGTGAAGCGGGTGGAGAGGAAGATCGTGTTGACCCAGTCGGGCTCGTTGTCGCGAAGGACGGTCCGCACCAGCTCGGTGGCGATGCGGAATCCGTAGCGGTACTTGCCTTCTCCCTCCTTCGGCTCGCGCACGATGCGGTTGGGGAAGTCGATGACGACGATCTCGGTCTCGTCGGTGGTCTCCTTCGACGAACTGTGCGGCGTCATCACGAGACCGACGGGATAGCCGATGCCGTCGCAGATGAGGTCCGATTGCGCCATGATCGGCTCGAACAACTCGCGGAGCTGCCCGATCAGCGGCTCGCCCTCGGCCGGGGCCCAGGTTGCCTTGTCGGCGGCGATGATCGGGGCGAACTTCTCCTTCATCCGCTCGAGGTAGGCCTGCTTGTTCTCGCCGAACACGTCGTGCGGAGCGTAGGGATGGCTGACCTCGTTGAGCGTCGATCCGGTGAAGTCGGCGACCGACCCCGACACCATCATCAGGCCACGATGACGCTCGCCGTCGTCTGTGCCGTGGATGCGCATCTGCTCCAGGAACGTCTCTTGGTCGGGGAAGATCGACGTGACGTCGGCCGGCCGAGCATTCTCCGGGTCGTCGATGCCGGAGCCAAAGTCGTTGAGCCCGAACAACTCCTCGTCGAGGAACATCGGCGGACCGGCCGACGGGACCACCCACGTCGCGCCGACCTGCTCGATGTAGGAGCGGGCGCGATCCATGCCGCGCTGACGCTTCTGCGACGCGAAGTTCGCCTTCGACTTGCGCGGGATGTCGTAGACCATCGGGTACCAGATGGCTCCCGAATACTGCAGCAGGTGGACGTCGACGCCACCGAACGCCTCGTCGATGACGTCGAGGTCGATGGGCCGGGCGTCGTTCATGTTGAAGCACACGGTCTCGCCGTCGGAGACGATGAGGCCGGAGTCGCCGATCGGGCCGTCGGCGGGGGCCCGCAGCGCGATGATCATGACGTCGAGCGAGCCCTTGTCGTTCGTCACCGTGGTCTTCACCGAGTCGGTGGTCTCCACAAAGGTGTGGAAGCCGAGCCTCTCGAGTTCACGCTTGAGGTCCGGCACGGGGTAGTCGGGCAGCAGGACGGTGGCGTCCTTGTTGACGTTCTCCCGCAGGTTGCGCTCGTCGAAGTGGTCGCGGTGCAGATGCGAGACGTAGAGGTAGTCGCACTGGCCGAGCGTCTTCCAATCCAGCTCGGAATTGTCCGGGAACGGGATCCAGGAGGCGAAATAGGTGGGGTTGACCCACGGGTCGCAGAGGATCGAGCCGGCCGCGGTCTGAATGTGGAAGCCGGCATGTCCGATGCTGGTGATCTGCACGTGTGGCGACCTTTCCTGGGCTGCGCGGGCTGGCGCGTGCGGGCATTCGACATACCAATCTAACGAGTCGCCGCCGTGCCTGTCGTGGGCCGTTGTGCCCTGCGCATCTTCGGTGACTGCGGTCACGCCTTCAGCGACCCGAGCCAGCCGTCGACGGCCCGCTGACCGTCCAGTCGCAGAACCGGTTCACCGGCGTCGATGCGTGCCTGCATCCGATTTCGGGTCTCCGGATACATCACCCAGGCCCAGCGGATGATGTTGTCGTCGGGATCGCGGCGAAGCCAGGAACGTGGTTCTTCGCGGTTGCCATGCCAGAGCTCTTCGCGGCAGATCGCTCGTCGGAGCGTGCGGGTGACGATGCGACACATCACCGTGCGTCGGCGGTGGTCGGGCCACACCACAAGGTCCGGGCCGTCTGGACGGTCGGTGTCGAGGAGGCCACCGAGTCGATTGGTCCACCCGCCTTCGACCACCCAGCCGGAGCGGTTCTCGTCAAGGAAGGTGCGGATGATCGCGCGGGCCTCGTGGAGGTCGCGGTAGGTCCAGTTCGCGTCCCAGAAGACCTCGTCGAGCTCGAGACGCGGAACGTCGAGGATTGCGGCAACCTGGCGCGCCAGGGTCGACTTGCCCGTTCCCGACACCCCGACGATGTGGATACGGCGCGGCGGATCATCCACCGCGACAGTATGCCGGGGTGCTCAGCGCGACGTGAACCGCTGCGTCAGCCGCTGGACCGACACGGGGATCTTCGACGCGGCGAAGGCGGCGCGCAGCACGCGGCTGTCGTCGCGCGGGAGGATGCCGGCGCGCTGGGTGGCGTCGATGAAGTCGTAGAGGGTTTCGCCCTCTTCCATCAGGCGGTCGGTGTTGAAGTGGTAGCGGTCGACGGCCGTGCACTGGATGAACCTGCCGTCGCCATACAGCGTCGGCGCCGAACCGTCGTACGGGTAGAGACGCAGTGCACCGGAGAAGTGGCCGCTGCCGATGTAGCGGATCATGATGCGTACCTTGCCTTCTGGCGTGATATCGACGTACACCTGGTCGGGCAGGGGGTCGTAGCGCCAGTCGGGGATCGCGTCGAAGAAGGCGAAGTTGTAGGTCACGAAGTCGTCGATGCCGGCGATGGTGCGGCCGAACGTGGTCACGTCGGTGTAGCGGAGGTCGGCTGCGTAGAGCTCGTCGTTGATGCTCATGTCGCGGACCAGGAAGCTCCACCAGTACTTCTTGGCCCAGGTCATCAGCCAGGCAACGTCGTTGCCCTGGCGTTCGAGGAAGTCGAGCTTCTTGGCGAACATGTCGAACCATTCGCGGGTCTGTTCCTGCAACTCCGGTTCGGAGATGGCTCGGATCGGGACACCCCGGTTCGACTTCAGGTATTCCGGTGCCGGCTTGGCGAGCCGCGGCCGGGCGAGCGCTTCCTGGAAGGCTTCTTCGGTGAACATGAATCACATGATTCATCTTGAATCGGGTGATGTCAATATGCCCGATGATGCAAGGATGAGTGGGTGAGTTCGGGAAAGCTGTGGCGAGGTCAGACGCTGGCGGATCGCTCGACGGACCGTCGGGCGGTGTTGCTGGACGCCGGCCGCGCACTGCTGGGCGAGGGCGGCGCCGCAGCGGTGACGATGCGTGCGGTGATCCGCGAGGCCAAGCTCAGTCCGCGCTACTTCTACGAGAGCTTCGCCTCGCGCGAGGAGTTGCTGACCGCGGTGTACGACGAGGTCTCCGCGGAGCTCCTCGGACGACTGACGACGGTTCAGGTGGTGGGTGACCCGCGGGGAGATGTGCGGGCGTTCGTCGACGCCATCCGCGACTTCTTCGAGCGGGACCCGCGTCGTGCGCGCATCCTGCTGCGCGAACCGCTCGCCGACGACACGCTGCGCGATCACCGTGCCGCGGCCACCCCGCAGTTCGTCGGCGCGGCGGTCGCGATGGCCGGTGGTCGAATCGGTGCGGGCCGCGACCTCGCGATCGTCTCGACCGCGCTCTCGGGGGCACTCGTTGCGCTCTACCTCGACTACTCCGACGGACGGCTCGACGTGGAACCGGACCAGCTCGTCGACGCGGCGGTGGAGCTCATCTTTGCCATCGCGGGGGAGCAGTAGAACCGGCTCGCACGGATGACACCGCTGAAGGCCTTCGCCGGGATAATCCAGTCGATGAACCTCACCGGTGTCATCCATGCAGACCTGCATTGCTCCGTCAGTCGATAGATTGCGCCACAGTAAGCTCAAACCCATGGAACCCGTCTATGGCACTGTGATCACCGCCGCGCGACTGCTGTGGCTGGCCGAGGGCCTCAAGTTCACGATCTCGGGCGTCGAGAACGTTCCCAAGACCGGTGCCGGCGTCGTCGCCTTCAATCACACCGGCTACCTCGACTTCACCTACGCCGGCATTCCCGCCTATCTGCAGGGCCATCGGTACGTGCGGTTCATGGCGAAGAAAGAGGTCTTCGACAACAAGTACGGCGGCCCGATCATGCGGTCGCTCAAGCACATTCCCGTCGACCGTGAGCAGGGGGGCGAGAGCTACCGCACAGCCGTGGAGTACCTCAAGCAAGGGGAACTGGTGGGGGTGTACCCAGAGGCGACGATCAGCCGCAGCTTTGAGATCAAAGGATTCAAGTCCGGCGCCGCCCGCATGGCGCTCGAGGCCAACGCACCGATCATCCCGACCGTCATCTGGGGTGCGCAGCGAGTGTGGACCAAGGGTCATCCCAAGAAGCTGGGCCGCTCGAACTACAAGATCATGGTCGGGGTGGCCGAACCGCTGGAACCGACCGGCGACGCCGACGCCCTGACCGCGAAGCTGCACAAGGTGATGAGCGAGAAACTGCTGGAGCTGCAGGACGCTTACGGCGAGCACCCCAAGGGCGAATTCTGGGTCCCGGCGCGACTCGGCGGGTCTGCTCCGACGTTGGAGGAGGCGAACCGGATGGATGCCGAGGAGCAGGCCGCGCGTGCGGCCAAGCGGGCAGCCCGCGAGCAAGGTGAGGACGGATAGGCTGGTCGCATGAGTCAGAGCCGTCCGCAGAGTCGCGAACCGGTCTTCCGGACTCTCGAACTGATCGCCAACGGGCTCGTCCGCGCGCAGGGTCTCGACCTTCGGTTCACCGGTATCCAGAACATCCCGGAGACCGGTGGCGCCGTCCTCGCCGTCAACCACACCGGCTACGTCGACTTCCTGCCCGCCGCGATCGGCCTCTACCGGGCCGGACGTCGGGCGCGGTTCATGATCAAGTCCGAGGTGATGGACGTGGCGATCATGCGCTTCCTCGTCAACCACACGAAGACGGTGCCGGTGGACCGGTCGGAGGGAGCCGAGGCCTATCGCGCGGCCGTGGACTCGTTGCGATCGGGGGAGATCGTCGTCGTGTATCCGGAGGCGACCATCAGCCGGAGTTTCGAGCTGAAGGGTTTCAAGACGGGCGCGGCCAGGATGGCGGCCGAGGCGCGGGTGCCGATCGTGCCGGCCATCGTGTGGGGTGCGCACCGCCAGTGGACCAAGGGCGGTAAACGGAACATGGGGCGCAGCAAGCTGCCGGTCGCCGTGCGCTACGGCCTTCCGATCGCTGTCGATTCGGCCGCCGACCCGTCTGCCGAGACCGCCCGGCTGCGTGAGGTGATGAAGACGATGTTGCTCGAGGTGCAGGACGGCTACGGCACCCATCCCGCGGGCGAATTCTGGGTGCCGGAACGGCTCGGCGGTTCGGCACCGACGATCGAGGAGGCGGCGACCATCGAAGCCGAAGAAGCAGAGCGCAAGGCGGAGGCACGCGCTCGTAAGGCCGCCGAGAAGTCGCGGCGCGGGACGTCCTGATGGCATTCGGACCGCCGACGCTGATCGCGAGCGATGTCGATGGCACCCTCATCGACGACGAAAACCGGGTATCCGCACGCACTCTCGACGTTCTCGGGGCAGCGCGCGGCGCCGGTGCCGAATTCGTGCTGGCGACTGGTCGCCCGCCGCGGTGGATCGCCGAGATCACCGACCAGTTCGACGGCACGCAGGCACAGGTCCGATACGCGGTGTGCGCCAACGGCGCTATCCTCTACGACGTGCTGCACGATCGGGTGATCTGGTCGGCGACGCTGCCGCCACCAGTCTTGGTGAAGCTGGGAGAGATTGCCAAGCAACGGATTCCGGGATGCGGAATCGCTGCGGAGCGCGCAGGCGAGTCCGCGCACGACGCCGCGACCGCGCCCTTCGTGGCCAGTGCGGGTTACCAGCACGCGTGGCTCAATCCCGACCACGTCGAGGTCGGCGACGACGACATCTATGCCGAGCCCGCCGTCAAACTGCTCGTCCGATCGCCCGGCATGGCAAGTGGCGAGATGGCGCAGCGCCTTTCGGGGTACGTCGGCGATCTCGCGCAGATAACCTTCTCCACCGACAACGGGCTCGTCGAACTGTCGGTGCCGGGAACCCACAAGGCGTCGGGTCTGGAACGCCTTGCCGCACAAGCCGATCTACCGTCGGATGCGGTGATTGCGTTCGGCGACATGCCGAATGACGTGGAGATGCTCTCGTGGGCCCACCACGGGGTGGCGATGGGACACGGACATCACGCCGCCCTCGCCGCCGCCGACGAGGTGACCATCGGCAACAACGAGGACGGCGTGGCGGTTGTGTTGGAGCGGTGGTTCGGCTGAGGTTCGAACGGCCGCAAGAAACTAGGGGAAGAAACTCCTCCCCTACTCTTGGTGTCGTCCCCGCGAAACTCGCCCGCTGTCAGCATGGTTGTGAGACAGGTGCTGGTGGTGAGTGCGGGGGATGGAGTAGTGATGAGTGAACCGCAGTCATGGACGACGCCGGGCGGGCGGAACTGTTACACGCTGGCGTTCAAGGTGCAGTTTTTGCAGGACTGGGACCGCTGTGTCGAGTACGGGTCGAAGGCGCGGATGTTGCGTGAGCGTGGGGTGTCCGACCGCACGGTACGCGACTGGTTGGGCGCGCGGGCACGCGGCGATTTTGAGGCGGCGATGGTGGCCGAGGCAACGAAGAAAGGGAAGGCGAAGCGGGTGGATAGCCGAGATCGTGCCGAGTTGGCGCGGCTGCGGACCGAGAATGAACGGTTGAAGAAGAAAGTCGCTCAGGCTGAAGCTGCCCAGGAGGTGCTGGGAAAAGCG
>NZ_JAKWBF010000001.1 GCF_022513585.1 Gordonia gummivorans | reverse complement strand
GCCGTCTTTAGCGATTGGGGTGTCCGGACCGTAGTCTTGGACACGTAGGTTTGAACGGCGACCGTGCTCAGCCCGGAACCCGTCATCACCTCGCGCACGATCTTCTGTCCAGGTCGAGGACCAAAGGCCGCCGGAATCCAATAGTCACGATAGAAGGCCCGACTCCCCAAAGCGGTGATTCCGATCAGAAATCGGCACTGTGGATTTCGCGTCCATCCACGGCCGTTTCCGGTGAAGCCTCGAGAGGTCAGTGTGACTTTGACGACGCCCGGCTTCCGACTCTTCGAGGAGAGTCCCACGTCGAACGAACCACGACAGTAGTCATGATCACCGACTGTCGCGATGATCGGACTGTAGATCGCGATGTTGCCGAGGGGACGGTCGGCTCGCGCCGGGGCGGCACCAAACAGCATGGCCATGACGGCCACTGCGATCGATACGACTGCACTCTTGCGCACCATTCGAGGTCTCCTCAGTTCGGTCGTGCTTCTTGTGGCCACGCGATGTTCACACCGGGCACCACGGATTTCAGTGCTGCCGCACCCTGTTTCGTCAGAGCGCGAGCACTCTGCTCGACCTGCGGACCCAACACCCGATACGGGGCAGTGGCCTGCTCCACCGACCACCCGAACTTCTGGCCGGCGATATTGCCGCTCACATCACCACGCTTGTTCACCACATAACTCACCGCCGGCAACCCAGCACGCTTGGCCTCATCAGGACCCAGGGTCAGCACAAACTGGTTCCCTTCCGGATTCGGCAACGCATGCTTGGGACCCGGGTTCTGCTGCCACGGCGCCCGCGGATTCGCCCCCGGATCCCCCGCACCCAACGTGTACGCCACAACACCAGCAGCCACCGTGCCCGCCAAACCCACCACCGCCACCGGAACACCCAGCAACGCAGCACCCGTCACCGCGCCCACACCAGCGCCAATCAGGGCACCCGGACCGACGAACGGCCAGGGCGCAAGCGGCTCGATTGCAAGCCCGACCGCCGCACCAATGCCCGCGCCGACCGCGGCACCCGCGAGCCCACCCACAGCCGCCGCAGCCACCGTCGCACCCACCGCGACCGTGCCACCGGCCATCACACCGATGATCGTCGACGCAGCCTGACGACTCGCCTCATCCTTGGGCACGCCTACCGAAATCAAACCCTGTGCGATCTTCGACTCCCCATACGCAGACCACGCATTGATCGAGTTCACATCTCGAACACTCATGCCCTGCGGGATGTCGGTGATGAAGTTGCCGATACGAATCTTGTTCGGCGGCGGCGCAATCGGCCGCACCGGAGCCACCGGCTTCGGCGCGGTCAACGGACGATTCGGCACCGGCGAATACCGATCTCCATAATCAATCACCTCAGGCACATACGGCTGATACGGCGCCTCCTGCGGCGGACCCGGCACCGAACCCGGACCCGGCTCCACCAACGGAACCTCATTACCCGGCGACGGCGCCGGGGTGGTACCGCCCTGCTCCGGAACGCCCGGCGTTGTACCACCCTGCTCCGGAACACCATGAGCGACACCAGCACCCACACCCGTCGCCAGCGCGGCAGCCATTGCGGCGACACTCAACGACAGCCGTACCGAGCCCACTCCGTCGGCCTCCCGACGATGCTTCGACCGTCCCCGAGTTGATTGCTCACCTGTGATTTCCTCTCCTCCAGCGGCTCCCCCCGGGAGCACAGCGATTGTCGTTGTCGGCAAACACTTGTCAGCCCTCGTCCTTGGTTATCGACGCGATCCACGTCCTGCCTTCCAGCGACTCGGTGCGAATCACCTGCGGGTAGACGATCGGGGCGCCGCCGGTGGGCGGAAACACGCTGAGCCGCACCCGGTAGGTGCCTTCTCCGATGCTGGTGATCACCAAGCAGTGGTGAGATCCCGGACGAACGTTGTCGATGATGGCCTGCAGGACGTTCTCCGAATCCACTGCACCGGCCAGGGTTACGAGCCGAGCCTGCCGTGCGGAACGGGTGACGTAGTAGGCGTAGTTGAACGCCTTGATGGCACCGGCACCTGACCGCTGATCTCCCGCGTCGTTGCCGGTGGTGACCGGACCCCGGGTCGATGACGGGCAGTCGTTGGTGGGCGTCGACGAGATCGTGTCGTCGGGCGATGGCGTCGAACTCTGCGCGGCAACCGATTCCGTGGCGCGAGGTTCGCTGCCGCCGGTCAGCGCTAGTGTAAGGCCTCCGATGAGCGCAACTGCCACAAGAGCCGCCGCAGAGGCGAGAACCGCACCTCGATGGTCGTCCCAGACCCCGCGGACAGCTGACAGGCGCCCAGTCCGAGGTGGTGTGCGGTTGGGGGGCTCGAAGAGCGTCTCCCACTCTTGTGGAGCTCGCTGCGCCCTTGCCGCAGGCACTGCAGCCGGACGCTGGGGTTCAGACGGTGCTGTGGCGGCCGGACGCGGAGTTCCGAGTCGCGCCGCGGCGAGGTGGTCGGCGAGGACCCGGCCAGTTCTGGTGTCGGGTGTCGCGGCCGGCGGTTCGAGGTCATCGAACCAGCGCAAGGTCGGTTTCATCGCGTCAGCACCGGAACCGAGCATGACTCAACCCAGGCAGACCCTGCCCAGCTGATAGCCCTATCCCCCGACTGCTCACCGCAAGTTCCCCCGACGACAAATGCCCTGCACTTGAAACACTCTGAGCGCGACGCTACATCAGATCAAATGTGGAATTCATCCCGGCATCCACAGGTGTGTGCCCAGTCACAGTCGAGTGCATGGCTCTGGGCACGACGGTCCAAGCGACGGGCGCAGTGCTCCGCGGCAACAGTCGCTGTCTCCTATCGTGCTGAAAGCTGTCACCGTAGGGCCGGACCTGCTTGAGCGGACGCTCAGCCGCCGGAGCACCCGCACGGGGCCAGGCGGTCGGTGGTGGGGCGTGTTTGGAATCTGTCCCCACCAGGGACCGGCACAGGCTTGCCGGACGCGGTGGCACACTCACTCGCGATTTCAACTACACCCGGAGGTCGTGGCGCGTCATACTTTCAAAAGCTATGACTCCATGAGCATTCTCGTTTGGTCGATGACGGCCGGCTTCGCCTTACTGGCGAACGACGCGGCACGAGTTACATTCCGCAAGAATGAGGTGCGTGGTGGGGTGGTGGAGCCTAGGAGATTCGAACTCCTGACATCCGCCTTGCAAAGGCGGCGCTCTACCAACTGAGCTAAGGCCCCTGGTTCTTGGTGGGCCTAGGAGGACTTGAACCTCCGACCTCTTCGTTATCAGCGAAGCGCTCTAACCGCCTGAGCTATAGGCCCTTGAACCGAGGTGTGAGATTACCCGACCCGACGCTCAAGTAGCAAAACGGCTGGTCGGTGGGCCCTGGGAGCCTACGCTGCGCGGTGACACGCCACGGCGACCATTTCGGTGACCGTCACCGCGGGGCTCTCGACCCGAATGCCCGAACGCGATCGCCACTCCGTAGGAAAGCTGTACGTCTCGACCCCACCACATGCACTGTGCACTTGGTCGGCCTCCCAGGTACAGATTTCCGACGGGTCCGCCGTCAGTCCAGGTCGGCGAGTGTGACCTCGGCGCCACCGACGAGGTCGGCACAGATGTTGTAGATATAGGACCCGATGGTGGCCAGAGCGGTGATGAGGATGGCATTGACCGCACCGAGCAACGCCGACGCACCGAACACGGTTGTGGCGCTCACGATGTCACCTTCGCTCGCCGAACCGTCGGCGGTGACGAGGGTGCCGAAGGAGTTGTTCACCTGATCCCAGACACCCATGCCGTCGAGCACGAGGTAGAGAACGGCGATCGCGATCATCCAGATGATGAAGCCGATGACCGAGAGCACGGCGGCGATCTTGAAGGTCGCCCACGGATCGATCCGGCGGATCTGAACGGCCGCACGCAGCGGAGTGTTGCCGCGGACCTGCGCCGGCGCCGACCGTGCCGACGGTTTGGTCACCGCAGCGGCCGCAGCATTGTTGGCCGCTGCCTGTTTGGCCTCGGTGTGGTGGATCGCGTCGAGGTCGGGCAGCTGCTGCCCCTGCAGCTGGTCGCGCTCGATGGTGCTCGTCGGCGATTCGACGAACCGTTGCGTCGGCTCCTGGGTTGCGGTGGCCGTCCGCCGCGGCGGATTCTCCAGATTGGTGACCGGGGCCTGCTGTCCGCTCATGCTGGCGGCGGCGGTACCGCTGCTCACGATGCCGCGCGGCGGCGGGCCGCCTTGTCCATTCTGCGGCGGGCCGCCTTGTCCATTCTGCGGCGGACCGCTCGGCCCGGCTGGCGCACCCTGCCCGTTCGGCGGCCCGACGACGGTGTCCCGGGTCGGCCGCTCGATCTCCTGCGTGACGCCCGGATCCACCTGGTCACGGCTGTCGGTCTGGCCTCGCTGCCAGGGCGGGACCAGACCGCCCGTCGGCGTGCCTGTGCCCGGCTGACCCCCAGCGCTGGGACCACCGTTGTCCTTGTCCCGATTGTTCGGTGTGCTCACTCGCAATTCCCTCGCTCGGCGTCTTCTGGTCACCGTTTTGTCGGCAGCACGTCGTTCCCAGCCTAACGGTAGTCGAGGTCACATCCGCGTTACCGCCGCCGCTGTCGGCTACTCGGTCGGCTCGTCGGGCTCGTCGGCGTTGCGTGCGATGGCGATGACCGTGGTGCCCTCGTCGAGGTTCATCAACCGCACACCCTTGGTCTGACGTCCTGCCTTGCGCACCTGCTTGGCACCCGTGCGGATGACGCCCCCACCGGAGGTGATCGCGTACAGCTCGGATTCGTCGTCGACGATGAGTGCGCCGATCAGCTCGCCGCGCCTGCGGTCGTGCGCGATGGTCAGCACGCCCTTGCCGCCGCGTCCCTGGACCGGGTAGTCGTCCATGCCGGTGCGCTTGGCGTAGCCGCCCGACGTCGCGACCAGCAGATACGTGCCCTCGCGGACCACGTTCAGGCTCAGCAGGGTGTCGTCGGCGTTGAACCGCATGCCCTGCACGCCGGAGGTCTGGCGACCCATCGGACGCAGCGCCTCGTCGTCGGCGTGGAACCGGATCGACTGTCCCTTCTGCGATACGAGCAGCAGGTCGTCGTCGGCGCTGCACAGCTGCGCACCGACGAGTTCGTCCTCGCCGCGCAGGTTGATCGCCGCGATGCCGCCCGACCGGTTGGAGTCGAAGTCCTCGAGCCGCGACTTCTTCACCAGACCGTTGCGCGTCGCGAGCACCAGGTACGGGGCGTCGTTGTAGGTCTTGATCTGGATGACCTGCGCGATGCGCTCTTCCGGCTGGAAGGCCAGCAGGTTCGCCACGTGCTGGCCGCGTGCGGTGCGGTTGGCCTCGGGCAACTCGTACGCCTTGGCTCGGTAGACGCGGCCCTTCGTGGTGAAGAACAGAATCCAGTCGTGCGTCGACGACACGAAGAAGTGCTTGACGATGTCGTCCTGCTTGAGGCCGGCACCCTGCACACCTTTGCCGCCCCGACGCTGACTGCGATACAGGTCGGTCTTGGTGCGCTTGGCGTAGCCGGTCTCGGTGATGGTGACGACGACGTCCTCGCGGGCGATCAGATCCTCGTCGGACACGTCGCCGTCGGCCGCGATGATCTGGGTACGACGCTCGTCGCCGTACTTCTCGACGACCTCCTTGAGCTCGTCGCGCACGATCGCGCGCTGACGCTCGGGCTTGTCGAGGATGTCCTTGAGGTCGGCGATCTCGCGCTCGATCTCGGCGAGTTCGTCGATGATCTTCTGCCGCTCCAACGCCGAGAGGCGACGCAACTGCATCGCCAGGATGGCGTCGGCCTGGATCTCGTCGATCTCCAGCAGACCCATCAGGCCGGTGCGAGCGGCCTCGGTGTTGGCCGACGCGCGGATCAACGCGATCACTTCGTCAAGGGCGTCAAGGGCTTTCACCAGACCACGCAGGATGTGTGCGCGCTCCTCGGCCTTGCGCAGCAGGTACCGCGTGCGACGCACGATGACGTCGATCTGGTGCTCGACGTAGTAACGGATCATCTGGTCGAGACGCAGCGTGCGCGGCACACCGTCGACGATGGACAGCATGTTGGCACCGAAGCTGGTCTGCAGCTGGCTGTGCTTGTACAGGTTGTTGAGCACCACCTTGGCGACCGCGTCGCGGCGCAGGGTGACGACGATCCGCATGCCGACACGATCCGAGGACTGATCCTCGATTCGGCTGATGCCCTTGAGTTTTCCTTCGTTCACCTGCTCGGCGATCGACTGGATCAGGTTGTCGGGGTTGACCTGGTACGGCAGTTCGGTGACGACGAGAGTGGTGGTGCCCTTGTTCTCCTCGATGTCGACCACCGACCGCATCCGGATGCTGCCGCGCCCGGTTGTATAGGCGTCGCGGATGCCCTGGCTGCCAACAATCAGTGCGGCCGTAGGGAAATCGGGTCCCTTGATTGATTCCATGCAGGCGTTGAGCAACGTCTCGTCGTCCGCGTCGGGATGCTCGAGCGCCCAGAACACCGCGTCGGCGACCTCGGTCAGGTTGTGCGGCGGGATGTTGGTGGCCATGCCGACGGCGATGCCGCCGGATCCGTTGATCAGCAGGTTCGGGATGCGCGCCGGCAGAACCGTCGGCTCCTCGGTCTTGCCGTCGTAGTTGGGCGTGAGATCGACTGTCTCCTTGTCGATGTCACGCAACATCTCCATCGCCAGCGGCGTCAGACGCGCTTCGGTGTAACGCATCGCGGCTGCGCCGTCGTTGCCGCGCGAACCGAAGTTGCCCTGGCCGTCGATGAGCGGGTAGCGCATCGACCATGGCTGAGCCATGCGCACCAGCGCGTCATAGATCGCCGTGTCGCCGTGCGGATGGTAGTTACCCATCGTCTCCGCAACGGGTTTCGCCGATTTCACGTAGCTGCGGTCGGGGCGGAACCCGGCGTCGTAGGACGCGTAGAGCAGGCGACGGTGCACCGGCTTGAGGCCGTCGCGCACCTCGGGCAGCGCGCGCCCGACGATCACGCTCATGGCGTAATCGATGTAGCTCTTCTGCATCTCCTGGCCGAGATCGACCGGTTCGACGCGATCGCCTTCACCGCCGGCGGGCGGGAGCGTGGTGTCAGTCATTGCTCATTCTTTCTGCCGGGTGGTTTCGAGGCTCGCTTCGCTCGCACCTCAACCAGCGGAGTGCGGCGGTTCGCATGTGAGCCTGCGATGGGGAGGCGTCAGACATCAAGGAAGCGAACATCTTTCGCGTTGCGGGCGATGAAGCTGCGGCGGGCGGCGACATCCTCGCCCATCAGGATGGAGAAGAGTTCGTCGGCAGCGGCCGCGTCGTCGAGCGTCACCTGACGCAGGACGCGGACCTCCGGATCCATCGTGGTCTCCCACAGTTCCTTGGCGTTCATCTCGCCGAGGCCCTTGTAGCGCTGGATGCCGTCGTCGGCGTTGATCTTCTTGCCGGCGGCCCGACCCTCTTCGAGCAGGCCATCGCGCTCGCGGTCGGAGTAGGCGAACTCCGGTTCGGCTTTCTGCCACTTCAGTTTGTACAGCGGCGGCTGTGCCAGATAAACGTGACCGTGCTCGATGAGCGGGCGCATGAAACGGAACAGCAGCGTCAGCAGCAGCGTCGAAATGTGTTGTCCGTCAACGTCGGCGTCGGCCATGAGCACGATCTTGTGATAGCGCAGCTTGGCGATGTCGAACTCGTCATGGATGCCCGTACCGAACGCGGTGATGATCGACTGGACCTCGGTGTTCTTGAGCACCCGGTCGATACGTGCCTTCTCGACGTTGATGATCTTGCCGCGCAACGGCAGGATCGCCTGGTACATCGAATCCCGGCCCGACTTGGCCGAGCCACCCGCGGAGTCACCCTCCACGATGTAGACCTCACACTTGGACGGATCGTTGCTGCGGCAGTCGGCGAGCTTGCCGGGCAGACCGCCGATGTCGGTTGCGGTCTTGCGCCGCACCAACTCTCGCGCCTTACGCGCCGCCATGCGGGCCTGCGCGGAGTCGACGGCCTTGCGGATGATGATCTTGGCCTCGGCCGGATTGGACTCGAACCAATGCGCCAGGTGCTCGTTGCACGTCTTCTGCACAAAGCCCTTGACCTCGGTGTTGCCGAGCTTCGTCTTGGTCTGGCCCTCGAACTGCGGGTCGCCGACCTTCACCGAGATGACCGCCGCGAGTCCCTCGCGGATGTCGTCGCCGGTGAGTTTGCCGTCCTTCTCCTTGAGCAGCTTCTTGTCGACGGCGTACTTGTTGACCGTGCTGGTCAGCGCCGCGCGGAAACCTTCCTCATGGGTGCCGCCCTCATGGGTGTTGATCGTGTTGGCAAAGGTGTGCACCGACTCGGAGTAGCCGGCGTTCCACTGCATCGCGATCTCCACCTCGTGCCCGGTGCCCTTGGCGGTGAAGCCGATGACCGAGGTGTGGATCGGTTGCTTGGTGCGATTGAGGTGCTTGATGTAGTCGACCAGGCCGTCGGGGTAGTGATAGGTCCGCGTCTTCGGCTTGGCGGCCGCGGTCTTCTTCTCTTCCTCGGACTTGACGGTCTCCGCGGTGTCCGCGGGCGGGGTGTCACCGTTGGCGTCCCCGGGGGTGTCGACGACGTGCGGGCGCTTGTCGGTCAGCGTGATGGTGAGGCCCTTGTTGAGGAAGGCCATCTCCTGCAGGCGACGCGCGACCGTCTCCGCGCTGAACACTGTGGTCTCGAAGATGTCGGCGTCCGGCCAGAACCGCACCGTGGTGCCGGTCTTTCGGGTGGGGTCGCCCTTCTGCAGCGCCTCGGGCTTGGCGTGATCGTAGGTCTGCTCCCAGTGAAAGCCGCCGTAGTTGATCTCGAGCTCCACCTTGGTGGACAGAGCGTTCACCACGGAGATGCCGACGCCGTGCAGACCGCCGGACACCGCGTAGGCGTCCGAGTCGAACTTGCCGCCCGCGTGCAGCTGGGTCATGACGACCTCGACCGTCGGGACGCCGGTCGCGTGCATGTCGGTGGGGATGCCGCGGCCGTCGTCGACGACCTCGACGCCACCGTCCTCGAGCAGCGTGACCTCGACCTTGGAGGCGTAACCGGCCATCGCCTCGTCGACCGAGTTGTCGACGACCTCCCAGATCAGATGGTGCAGACCGCGCTCACCGGTGGAGCCGATGTACATGCCCGGTCGTTTGCGGACGGCTTCGAGGCCTTCGAGGATGCTGATCGAATCGGCGCTGTACTCGCCGGACTTCTTTGTCTTGCGACCCTTGGATCCTGCGGTGTCGTTACTGTCGGCCACGAGGTGCGTCCGCTCCTGTTCTGCTCTGGACGACGCCATCAGACGTGCGTCGTCGTTCCGTCGACGTGGTGGGACGACTACCATCGGTGTGGACACAAGTCAGGTTCGTCGCAGGCCTCGTCTGGCCCGCGACCGCCACATGTGATGGTCGTGCTCCCACCCCTGTCGGGACAACATCACCAGTGTACTGCCTAACCCGACCAGGAACCCGCATCCGGGGCCGCTGACGCGTTCGCTGGCGAATTTTTTTGGATAGTTGCCGGTTCGATCGTGGCCTGGGGACAAAACCTCGTTCTGGAGACCGTTGTCACCCGTAGGTGTCGCGGGGTCCGCGACCGGGGACGTGCCGCTCCCCTTTTCGCCACGACGGCCCCTTGGGACCGGTGATCCGCAGCGAGGTGACCATCCCGTCGCCGATGGCCGCGGCGATCTTCGCCAGGATCTGAGCCTGCACGTAACGCAGCTGGGTGGCCCACGCGGTGGACTCGGCCTGAACGTGTAAGACGTTGTCGCGCAGAGCAACCGGCTGTGCATGCGCCGCAACGTCGGCACCGACGATCTGCTCCCACATGCCGAAGAGCGTGCCTTCACCGATCTTGGGCTGCCACCCACGCTCGCGGGCGAGACCACCGGCGAGCCGGCCAAGCGGCTGCGGATCCCGGCCGTCGGGTCCCGACCCCGACCAGCGTCGGCGCTTGCTCTTTCCGCTGGTCGGACGTCGAACCGGGGACGCCCGGCCATGTCCGACCGACTTTCCCGCAGCCCTCGCCGCCGCCCGGGCCTCTTCCAGGGCGCGGCGCGCGCGTTCGTATCCGCCCAGGTTCTCGGGCGTACCGGCGTCGTCTTCGTCAGTCACCGGTCGCCTCCTCCCCTGTCGCCAGCACCGACCGTCGGCCTTCCTCGTCGGCGACGACTTCGATGGCGACGCGTCGGCCACCGATGCCCGACGGGATGTCCTCCGCCACGGCAGCGGTCACCAACAACTGTTCGGCGTCGGCGGTGAACTCCGCCAGTTTACGACGCCGCGCCGCGTCGAGTTCGGCGAAGACGTCGTCGAGCATGATCACCGGCTCGACGCCCTCGGCACGCGCAAGGGCCACCGACGCGAGCCGCAGCGACAATGCGAGCGACCACGATTCACCATGGCTGGCAAAGCCTTTCGCGATCTCATCACCAAGAATCACGCCGACGTCGTCACGATGCGGACCCACCAGGCAGACGCCACGATCGATCTCCTTGGACCGCAGATCGGCCAACCGGTCAAGAAGTGACTGACGAATGTGCTCCACGTCGGCCGACTCACCTGCCGGCGGCAGCAGATCTGCTCCCGCCGTGGGGAGGTAGGCCAGGTCTGCCGGACGCGAGTGCGGGGCGATCGACCCGTACGCCTCGATGAAATGCGGGCGCAGGGCTTCGAGGATGTCGATGCGTGCCGCCGTGACCACCGCTCCGTGCTCGGCGAGCTGACCGTCCCAGACGTCCAGTGTGCTCAGCACCGATTCGGCGTCGCTGCCCCCGCGTCGCATCGCGGCCCCCGCGGTCTTCAGCAGGGCGGACCGCTGGCGCAGTACGCGGTCGTAGTCGGAGCGGGCCGCAACATGGAGCGGGCCCTTCTGCGCGACCAGTTCGTCGACGAAGCGTCGACGATCGGTCGGTTCCCCACGCACCAGCGACAGGTCCTCGGGCGCGAACAGCACGGCGCGCAGAATCCCGACGACCTCGCGGGCGCGACGTGCCGGACCACCGTTGATCGACGCCTTGTTGGCACCTTCGGCGTTGATCCGCAGTTGCGCGGTGAGTTCGCGTCCACTGTTCTCGACGGTCGCCGTGACCAGCGCCGATTGCTTTCCAGTGTGGACGAGCGGCACATCGCTGGACACCCGATGGGACCGGAGCGTCGCCAGATAGTAGAGCGCTTCCAGGATGTTGGTCTTACCGAAACCATTGCGCCCGGTGAAAATGGTCGGCTCGGCACGCAGCTCGATGTCGGCAGACTGCCACGACCGGAAGTCGCGAAGGTGCAGCTCACGAACGAACACGGCAGCTTCTCGACGGGCGCGGGCGCGCGGGTCAGCCCGGAAGGCGGACCGGCATGAGCAGGTACGTGAACGCGCTCGCCGGCGCCGGGAAGGCACCCGACTCGTCGGCCACCGGTTCGTCACCACTCGCCGGACGCAGGACAGCGGGCCGGCTCGGCGTCGTGAATCCGAAATCGACCGTGTCGGCGTTGATGGCCGACAAGCCGTCCAGCAGGTATCCCGGGTTGAAGGCGATCGTCAAGGGTTCGCCGCTGAACTGCACAGCCAACTCCTCCTCGGCCTTGCCGGCTTCGTCGCCACCGGCCGTGAGGAGCACGGATCCCTCGGCGAATTCCAGGCGCACCTGGGCGCCACGCTCGGCGACCAGCGCGACGCGTCGGATCGCCTCGATGAGCGGCGCGCTGTCGATGGTGGCAACCGCCGTGTGACTTGCGGGCAGCAACTGACGGAACTTGGGGAACTCGGCGTCGAGCAATCGGGTGGTGGTGCGCTTGGACTCACCGAGGATGCCGAGGATGCCGTCGGAGCCGATCGCCGAGCCCGCACCGAATGCCAGCGACACCACACCGGTGCCCTCGGCGCCGGCGGTCTTGGCGCTCTCCGAAAGCGTCTTGGCGGGTACCAGAACCGCCCCGGTGGTGTCCGGATCCGTGGGCTCCCACTGCAATTCGCGGACAGCCAGACGGAATCGGTCGGTGGCGGCGAGCACCACGCCGGAGCCTTCGATCTCCACGCGCACACCGGTCAGCATCGGCAGCGTGTCATCACGCCCGGCCGCGACGGCGACCTGCGAGATCGCCTCGGCGAACAGCTGGGTGGGGATGGTGCCCGTGACCGCGGGCAGGTCGGGCAGCTGTGGGTAGTCCTCCACAGGCATCGTCGGCAGCGAGAACTTGGCGCTCCCGCACGCGATGGCCACGCGGGAACCGTCGAGGGTCACATCGACCGGCTTGTTGGGCAGCGCCTTGGTGATCTCGGCGAGGAGTCGGCCCGAGACGAGGACCTTGCCGGGTTCGGCGACCTCGGCGGCGATGGACTCCTGGGCCGAGACCTCGTAGTCGAATCCCGAGACGGTCAGGCCGTTGTCGACGTCGAGGACCACACAGCCGAGCACCGGTACCGGCGGTCGAGAAGGCAGGCTACGGGCGACCCAGGCAACGGAATCTGCGAACTCGTCACGCGCGACACGAAACTTCATGCTGGGAAACAGCCCTTCTCTCGTTCGGGGATCCCCACTGTAGAACGCCACCGCGCCGGAGTGGGCTGTTGGGTGTAAGTCGAGGCGCTTTGCGTGGATGCGAGCCGAGCGAGGCTGTCGGTTTCGGCACTGACACTGTGCACAGTCCTTCTTACAAAAGAAGTTCTCTAGAGAGGGATCCATCTCAGTAATAGGTGCTGTGGAATCTGTGCACAACCGGGGAATCAGCCCTGTCCGAGCGCCTCTGGCGATGTGGATGTCCGGTGGACGATCCGTGCACGGTTACGCCGAGGTATGTGGAGTACCAAGGTTGTTCGTATTCCGTGCACCTTGCGTACACAAGTTACCGACGGTTATCCCAAGACTCATCCACAGCTGGTGATGAACATACTCAGTGGGATTGTGAGTCGCCGCATCGACGACGAGAACCTCAACCTTGTCGTGATGGTTGAGGGTTGGTTCCACGATCGCCATAGGGAATCTGTACGCCCTGACCTCACGAGACGCACAGTGCACCTGACCGGTCTCCCAGGTACAGATTCCCGAGGGGTCTGGACGGAGCTATCTCGGTGGCCGCGGCGGTCGAATCGTCAGGAGGAGGCGCGCTGTTTGATGCGCGCGGTGAGCTCCTGGACGTGGTCGTACACCTTGCGCCGCTCGGCCATCTCCTTGCGGATCTTGCGTTCGGCGTACATGACGGTGGTGTGGTCGCGGTCGAAGGTCTCGCCGATTTTGGGTAGCGACAGGTCGGTGAGCTCACGGCACAGATACATCGAGATCTGCCGCGCTTGGGCCAACGAACGCGTCTTGCCGGGTCCGCGGAGTTCGTCGACGGAGATGTCGAAGTACTCGGCCGTGATCACCAGGATGCTGGCCGCGCTGACCTCCAGGGTGCCGGAGTTGGGCAGCAGCGCCTGCAGGACGACGTCGGCGAGCGACATGTCGAGCTCGGCGTTGTTGAGCGACGCGTAGGCGGTGACGCGGATGAGCGCACCCTCGAGTTCGCGGATGTTGCGCTCGATCTTGGAGGCGATGAGTTCGAGGACGTCGTCGGGCACCGCGATGTTGTCCATCTGTGCCTTCTTGCGCAAGATCGCGATGCGGGTCTCGAGATCGGGTGGCTGGACATCGGTGATCAGGCCCCACTCGAATCGCGTGCGGAGTCGATCTTCAAGTGTCGCAAGCTGTTTGGGCGGTCGATCGGAGGAGATGACGATCTGTTTGCTCGCGTTGTGCAGCGTGTTGAAGGTGTGGAAGAACTCTTCCTGGATACCTTCTTTGCCGATCAGGAACTGGATGTCGTCGACGAGAAGGACATCGACATCGCGGTAGCGGCGTTTGAACGCGACCCGACGGTCGTCACGCAGCGAGTTGATGAAGTCGTTGGTGAACTCTTCGGTGGAGACGTACTTGACCCGCATACCCGGGAAGAGGCGCTGAGCGTAGTGGCCGGCAGCATGCAGCAGGTGAGTCTTGCCGAGCCCCGATTCCCCCCAGATGAACAGCGGGTTGTATGCCCGGGCCGGGGCCTCGGACACCGCAACCGCCGATGCATGGGCAAACCGGTTGGACGCGCCGATGACGAAGGTGTCGAAGGTGTACTTCGGGTTGAGGTTGGCGCTCGGCACCGCCGGTGCGGTGGTCGGACGTTCCGCGAAATAGGCGGTCCAGTCCCCGGAATCAGGTCGCGGGCGGTCGCCGGAGGCTTCGCCGCCAGGTGAGCGGAACGCGTTGTCGGCCAAACCAGGCCGCGGACGACCCGCCATCGACTCACCGGGGAGCCCGTCGTCGAATGCCGTGCCCGACGCAGAAGGACCCGACGCAGAAGGACCCGACGCAGAAGGAGCTGACGCAGAAGGAGCTGACACCGGACCGCGGTTGATGTCTGCGCGGGCATCGACGTCGGAGCCGTTCTCCGCGCGGGTGTCCTCCGCGCGTGGCGTGGCGATGCGAACGCCGAGGTCCACCGGCTGCCCGAGGTGTTTGCTGAGGGTGGATCGAATGGTGTCGCGGAGGTTCCGTTCGATCTGCTCTTGGACCAGTGGCGTGGGCACCGTCAACAGCGCGAAGCCTTCGGCCAGGGTGAGCGGGCGGACCAACGACAACCAGGCCTTCTGCTGCCTGGTGAGCGGTTCGTGGTCGGGTGCGGCGGCATCGTCGTCGTTCAACTCGGCGACGACCTGCTGCCACACCTCGCCAAATGTGTCGCGGTCTGAAGTCACGTGGGGCCCTCCTGCCCGGGAAAACTACCAGCGTTCTCCGGCAAGGATGGCGTTGCGTTGCGATAGAGCCGAGTTGTCCACACAGTTATCCACATCTGTGTACAGAAGGGATGAAGATACCGGAAGCATCGCTTCGCGGCCAAGTTCCATGGTCGACGCGGGCGACCACTTCGGTGAAGGTTACAGAGCAGTGGCTGCCGTCACAACAGAATCCGAAACTTTCGATCACGAGAAGGACAACACTTCGCGACAACGGAGAACACTGGGCGTCGGGGTGCGGATGGCGCTGGGTGACTCCGGCCCGGGCGACCTCGTGTCGGCTTCATCACAGGGTCTGCGATTGCCCGGTCGGCGTCGGGACCCTCGTTTGATTTGAGGCGCCACTCTCAGTACTCTCGACTGGTCATCCAGGTTGCGGATTTGCGCGGTGACCGCGCGGAGCTTTACCAGGTTCCGTCGAGGTCAACCGACTGATACCACCGACACGAGTTCGGCACCGCTCCCGGATCAACCGACCAACCAGAAAGCCGTGGGTTCGCACGCGAGGCGGGCACCCACGCACGGAGCACAAGGAGTCACCGTGGCCAAGGGCAAGCGGACCTTCCAGCCGAACAACCGTCGTCGTGCGCGCGTGCATGGATTCCGGCTGCGCATGCGCACTCGCGCCGGCCGCGCGATCGTCAACGGCCGTCGAAGCAAGGGCCGCGCGAAGCTCACGGCCTGATCGTCGACCGATGACCGAGTCGGTGCCACCGCCTCGGTCTCCGCTGATCGATGACTGCGCCTCGCCATCGGATCTCCCGGAGATCCGACTTTTCTCGCACGCTGCGAAACGGCGTGCGGGTTTCGTCGCGCGATCTGGTGGTGCACGCATCGCCCGTCCCGACCATGTGGCCCGATCCTCGCAACGTCCGATCCGACGTCGCGATGACCGGTGGACCCTGGTTGGGACTGATCGTGAGCAAAGCTGTGGGCCCGGCGGTGACCCGGCACGCCGTCGCACGTCGTCTGCGTGCTGCCTTCGCCGAGACCATGCAATCGTGTCCGTCACCGGAGACCTTCGTGGTTGTTCGTGCTCACCGCAGCGCCGCGCTACGCAGCAGCGTCGAACTCGCCGAACAACTCCAGGGAGCGTTGACGCATCCGCGACTTGCCCGGCTCGGTGATCGACCATGACGGACACCGTGGACCAGAGCATGCAGACTCCTCCGACGACGGCGGCTTCTCCCACGAAAACGGGGCGGCTGTGGACAACGACCAAGCTCCTCCCCCGCCGGGCACTGATCTTCCTGATCGAGCTCTACCGCACCTGGGTCTCGCCGCTGCGTCTGCCGACGTGCCGGTTTGAGCCGACCTGTTCGGGGTACGCGGTCGAAGCCCTCGAAACCCACGGCTTCTTCTATGGCGGCTGGTTGTCGATCGTTCGACTCCTGAAATGTGGACCTTGGCACAAACCTGGTTACGACCCGGTACCCGAACACGGGTTCCGCTGGCGTAGACCACCGACGGAAGTGAGGGGCAACTAACCCGTGCTCAACTTCATCTACTACCCCGTCTCCGGGATCATGTGGGTCTGGCATTGGCTGTTCGACCACATCACCCCGAACACTCCCGGCGGCGACGGCATCGCGTGGGCGCTGTCGGTGGTCTTCCTGGTGTTCACCCTTCGCGCGATCCTGTACAAGCCCTTCGTCAAGCAGATCCGCACGACGAAGAAGATGCAGGAGATCAATCCGGAGCTGCAGGCGATTCGAAAGAAGTACGCCAAGGATCGGGTCAAGATGACCGAGGAGATGCAGAAGCTGCAGAAGGAGCACGGGTTCAACCCGTTGCTCGGCTGCCTGCCGATGCTCCTGCAGATTCCCGTGTTCATCGGTCTGTTCCACGTGCTGCGGTCGTTCAACCGCACGGCGACCGGCATGGGTCAGCTCGGTATGTCGGTCGAGGAGACGCGCAACACCCCGAACTACTTCTTCAGTGTCGAGCAGGTGCAGAACTTCCTCGACGCCCGCCTGTTCGGTGTGCCGCTCTCGTCGTTCATCACCCAGCCGGTCACCGAATGGCCGGCCTTCGGAACGATCGACTTCACTCGTGCGCACATCGCGGTCGTCGTCATTCCGATGATGATCATCGCGTCGATCGCCACCCACATGAACTCCCGCGCATCGGTGGCCCGCCAGCCCGAGGCCGCGCTCGAGAACCCGCAGACGCGCATGATGAACATGCTCGCGCTCTACATCTTCCCGCTGGGCATCCTGGTCACGGGTCCGTTCTTCCCCGTCGCGATCCTCCTCTACTGGATGAGCAACAACATCTGGACCTACGGGCAGCAGCACCTCGTCTTCGGACGTATCGCCAAGGAAGAAGAGGAAGCGAAGCTCGCGAAGCAGGAGAAGCTGAAGGCCAACTCCCCCAAGCCGGGCGCGAAGCCGGTTCGGATGAAGAAGGGCCAGGCGTCGACGTCGGACGAGACCGACGCGTCCGACACACCGTCGGGGACGGATGCTGCCGCAGCCGAGACCGATAAGGGCGACGACGCGACCACTGCCCCGACCGAGGCAGGCGCCAAACCCAAGCCCGGACAGAAACCGGCGCGCCCGGGGCAGCGTTCCGGTTCGGGTTCCAGTCCTGGATCGAAGAAGCAGAACTCAGGTAATCGCGGGGGGAAGAAGGCCACCAATCGTGGTGGCCGCCGCGGTGGCCGAAGATGACGCTCGATCTCGAGCAACAACGACTTGTTGGTGGAAGCACAGAGTTAGGTGGATGTGAGATGACGGAGACTGCGACCCAGAGCGATCGCGAGACCGAGCAGGTGAACGAGTCGGCTGCGGTGGATGCCGCTGCGGTGGATGCCGCTGCGACGACCGAGGAGCCGGGACAGAGCGTCGCACCTGCGGAGTCGGATGTCGAAGATGTGGTCGCCGAGACCGATGATTCGGATGACGCGGACGACGACGCGGATGATGCGGATGAGGGTGACGAGGAGGATCGTCTGGTGGAAGAAGGCGAGATCGCCGGCGACTACCTCGAGCAACTCCTCGACGTCCTGGACTTCGACGGCGACATCGACCTCGATGTGGACGGTGATCGCGCGATCGTCAGCATCGACGGTGGAGACGATCTGGCCAAGTTGGTCGGCCGCAAGGGCGAGGTGCTCGACGCACTGCAGGAGCTGACGAGGCTCGCCGTCCAGCAGGCGACCGGTGACCGCAGTCGCCTGATGTTGGACATCGCGCGGTGGCGTGCGGATCGTCGCGACCGTCTCGCCCGGCTCGGCCGGGAAGTTGCAGAGCGCGTACTGGCGTCCGGTGACCGCGAGGCACTTGACCCGATGACGCCGTTCGAGCGCAAGATCGTGCATGACGCGGTGGCCGACGTCGAGGGCGTCGTGAGCGAGAGCGAGGGCGCTGAGCCGAAGCGGCGCGTCGTCGTTCTTCCCACTGTTTGATATCCCCGATCTACAGACAAGGCCCCGACGGTGTTCGGGGCCTTGTCTGTGTCTGGGATCGGAATTACAGCGGTGTTGTTTCACGTGAAACATGCGAGGTTGTGGACGGCTGTTCCGGCGCTCGGTCGCCTGGGGATAGTCAGCGCCCCGACCGTCCGACCGACTGTTTCACGTGAAACACTGAACCATCGAGCTTCAACGCAAGGGGGCGACGCAAGTGTCAGAACGACGCGACGATGATCGCAACGACACCGATACGGGGAGCGACGCAATCGAGATGTCCAGCGCCCCGCCGGCGGCAGCTGCCGACGTGTTTGGTGACCGCATCGAGTTGGCTCAGGCCTACCACCGGATCCTTGCGGCGGACGGGATCGATCATGGACTCATCGGCCCGCGCGAGATACCTCGACTGTGGGACCGACACATCCTGAATTGCGCGGTGATCAAGGAGCAGATCGGCGAAGGCGAGGCCGTGGTCGACGTCGGGAGCGGGGCCGGCTTGCCGGGGATCCCGCTGGCGATAGCGCGACCGGATCTCGAGGTGGTGCTCCTGGAACCGCTGCTTCGGCGCAGCACATTTCTGGAGCGGGCGGTCGGTGAGCTCGGCCTGCCGGTGCGGGTGGTGCGCGGTCGTGCGGAGGAGCGAGTCGTCAGGGAAGAGCTCGGTGGCATGGATGTGGCGACCTCGCGTGCGGTCGCTCCCCTGGAGCGACTGAGCAAGTGGTCCGCTCCCCTCATTCGGCCCGGGGGTCTTCTGGTCGCCATCAAAGGCGCGTCGGCCGTCGAAGAGATCGAACGTGACGGAGCAGCAGTGGGTCGGGCCGGGATCGGCGGCCTGCGAGTGGAGCTGTGCGGTGAGGCCATTCTGCCCTCCCCCACGACGGTCGTGGTCGGTGTGAGGTCGGAGCGTGGCGGTCGCGAACGCGGTCGCGGAAGGAAGCGGTGAGCTAGGTGGTATGGAGTCCGCGGAGGGCGCAGAATAGGAAGCGGTCCGCCGAAGGGAATGGCGGCCCGCAACCGCATTCGGCAGATGCCGTCGGTGCATCAGGCACCAATGGTTACGAGGTCGGGCAAAGGAGTCAACGCGTGGTCGACCAGGACCCGAACGTTTCACGTGAAACAGCCGAGGGAGTCCCCTACGACGACACTCCGATCGCAGCGGCCGCCGAACGCGCCAGTCAGGTCCTGACACCGGGTGGTGCGGGCCAACTCCCCCGTCCGCCGCAAACACGCATCATGACGGTGGCGAATCAGAAGGGTGGTGTCGGCAAGACAACCACCGCTGTGAACATCGCCGCCGCGCTCGCTCTGCACGGTCTGCGGGTCCTGGTCGTCGATCTCGACCCGCAGGGCAACGCGAGTACGGCCTTGGGGATCGACCACCGCGCGCCCGACATCGCTTCGGTCTACGAGCTGTTGCTCGGCGAGGTGACGCTACGGGAAGCGATCCAGCAGAGCCCCAGTAATGAGCGCCTGTTCTGTGTGCCGGCCACCCTCGACTTGGCCGGGGCCGAGATCGAGCTGGTCTCGCTCGTCGCACGCGAGAATCGGCTGCGCAACGCCCTCTCGGAGGGAACCCTCGCCGAGTTCGACATCGATTACGTCTTCATCGACTGTCCCCCATCGCTCGGGCTCCTCACCGTCAACGCGATGGTCGCGGCCCGCGAGGTCCTCATCCCGATTCAGTGCGAGTACTACGCGCTGGAAGGTGTGGGACAGCTCCTTCGCAACATCGAACTGGTGCAGGCACATCTCAACCCGGGACTTCATGTGTCCACGATCGTCTTGACGATGTACGACGGACGCACGAAGCTCGCCGATCAGGTGGCCGAGGAGGTGCGCCGACACTTCGGCGACAAGGTCCTCGGCGCGATCATCCCACGCAGCGTGAAGGTGTCGGAGGCACCGGGCTATGCGATGACGATCATCGAATACGATCCCGGATCGCGTGGCGCGATGAGCTACCTCGACGCGGCGCGTGAACTCGCGCTTCGCTCCCCCGCACCAGAGACGGCACGCGCATGACGCGGAGTGGTTGCGATCGACAGCAGTGCACACCCATCAAGATCTTGCCGGGAGGACAACCATCATGAGTCCACGTGAAACCGCACAGCGTCGTGGCGGACTCGGACGCGGGCTGGCAGCACTCATCCCGACCGGACCGGTGGACGACCAAGCAACCGGTGCGCCTCGCATGGGGGCGGCGGCTGCCGACGTCGTGATCGGCAAGTCGGCTGCTCCGGAGTCCAGCACTCAGGGGCCAGCCGCGGCAGGCGGGGCCACCACGGCCACACTCACTCAACCCCTTGCCCACGACGAGGTCGGTGCGGTCTATCGCGAGATCCCGCCCGCCGAGATCGAACCCAACCCGAACCAGCCGCGCACGGTTTTCGACGAGGAAGCCCTCGCCGAACTGGTTCACTCGATCACCGAATTCGGTCTGATGCAGCCGATCGTCGTGCGCGAGCTGTCCACACCGACGGCATCGGGCGTCCGATTCCAGTTGGTCATGGGTGAGCGACGGTGGCGGGCCAGTCAGGAAGCCGGCCTCGAGGCCATCCCCGCGATCGTCCGCGAGACGGCCGACGGCGACATGCTGCGCGACGCGCTGCTCGAGAATATCCATCGGGCTCAGCTCAATCCGCTGGAAGAGGCTGCCGCGTACCAGCAGCTGCTCGACGAGTTCGGCGTGACCCACGAGGAACTCGCCTCCCGGCTCGGCCGGTCACGCCCGTTGATCTCGAACATGATCCGCCTCCTGAAGCTCCCGATCCCGGTCCAGCGTCGGGTCGCGGCCGGGGTGTTGTCGGCGGGCCACGCCCGCGCGCTCCTCTCGTTGGAGACCGGAAGCGACGCGCAGGAGGCACTTGCTGCACGCATCGTTGCCGAGGGGTTGTCGGTGCGAGCCACCGAAGAGGCGGTCACCCTTGCAAACCGGGGGGACGGACCGGACGGTCGGTCGCCGGCCGCGCCCAAGCGTCGGCAGATGCAGATGCCCGGACTCCAGGATCTTGCCGAGCGACTCTCGGATCGGCTCGACACGAGGGTTACAGTCGGATTGGGTAAGCGAAAGGGCAAGATCGTGGTGGAGTTCGGATCGGTGGAAGACCTCGAGCGGATTGTCGGCGTCATCGACCCCAAGAAGTGATTCGTCGGCCGGAAATCCCCTCATGATGACCCACGGAAGTTATGTCACTGTGACGACAGCTCGCCCTGCCACCGAAATGCCCTGGGCTGCAGCATTTTTGGCCGAACAGGTGCTGAAGTCGGAGATCGGGTGACGATGGGCATCGGAATCGTTCGCCTTGACCTCGACTCGTTCGAGTTGCTGCCCCAACACACGCGACGATGTGTGTTCTGGGAGGTGGACCCGGCCACAAATCAGGCGCGGTCCCCTGACACGGCGATGTTCGGTGACCTCGGAGCGTTCGAGAGCGAGTTCGACAAAGAAGCGTGGATCTCCGGACTCCTGCTCGAATGGGGAACGTGCGGGCAGGTCGCAGTGGATACGGCAACCAACAGTGTTGTCGGGACGGCCTTCTACGCCCCGCCCAATCGTGTGCCCCGGTCGACGTCCTTTCCCACTTCCCCGGTGAGTCACGACGCTGTGCTGCTGACGAGTATTCGAACCGAACCCGGTCACGACGAAGCCGCGACGGTCCTGCTCGATGCGGTGCTCGCAGATCTGATGCGACGAGGCGTTCGGGCTGTCGAGGCGTTCGGTCTGGTCCGGTCGGCGCACCAGGCGGGTGGCGGTGAGGTCGCCTCGGAAGAGGGATTGAGTTCGTGGACGGACGAATCCATCGTCGAAGTCGCCCGAGAGATCCTCGACGGCCCCCAAGATGACCTGTGTCCCGTCTGCATGATCGATGCCGGCTTCCTCAAGGACTCTGCGTTCGACGTTGTCGCGAGCCATCCTCGGTTCCCGCGATTTCGACTGGAACTCGACGAGGGGCTCGGCTGGAAGTTCGAGGTCGAGAGTGCCCTCGAGAAGCTGGTGGTGATGGCGGCGATCGACCTGGCAGGTCGTGAGCGCAGCGCAGTACCGGTGGGCCTAGCGGGAGATCTCTTCGGCCGCCAGTAGCTCGGCGAAAGTGTAACTGCCGGTGGGCCTGTCGTCCTGGCCCAGCAGGTACAGGCGTTTGACCGCAACCAGGATCGCCTCGGCAATGACGTTGCGGTAGTTCGAATCCGCAAGCGTCGCAGCATCTTCGGGATTGGTGATGTAGCCGATGTCGATGAGTGCGACGGGCATCCGGGTCAGTCGCAACAGATCCCACGTGCGTTCGTGGGTGCGGCAGTCGGCCAGTGGTGTGCGGGCAGCGATCTCGCGCTGAATGTAGCCGGCGAGGTTGCGGCCGATGGTCGAGTACGAGCCGTGGCTGTTTCCGAAGTAGAACGACGCCACGCCATGTGCCTTCGGGTTGCGGTAGTGCCCGCAGCGCAACGCGATCATCAGGTCGGCGTCCATGAGGTTCGCGACCCGTGCTCGTTCGTCGTCGGAGGGATGTCCGCGGCCGTCGTGCGACAGGAACGTTTCCATGCCGGCCGCCGCCATGCGCCCTTCGAGCCGGGCGGCGAGGTCCCATAGCAAGCGCGATTCGCGCTCGGCGGTGTCGCCGACCGAAAGGTCGTGCAGGCCACCGGAACCCGGATCGATCAGGATGCGTTTACCGGACAACCGAGGACCCGAGCGTCGGACATGTTCCTCTTCTCGGATCGCATGCGGCGATCCACCGGTGACCCGGGTGCCGAGACGCTCGAGCGAACGCAGGGTCGCCGGTCCGCAGATGCCGTCGGAGGACAGTCCGTACTCGCTCTGGTAGAGCCGGACGGCGGTGTCGGTGGTTTCCCCGAAGACTCCGTCGACCAGTGAGGTGTAGTAGCCGAGATTCTGCAGCCGGCTTTGCAGCGTCGCCACATCGTCGCCGACCATCGGCGCCGAGAAGCGGAACGCCAATACGCGGGCGCCGAGCTGATACGAGGCCTCGCGAAGGGCCCGGTACGTGGCCGGACCGACGATTCCGTCGACGATGAGCCCGCGCTCCTGCTGGAAAGCGCGCACGGCGTGATCAGTCGCGTCGTCGAAGATCTCTTCCGGTGGGGTCCAGCCGTTGGTGCGCGAGTTGGATACGAATCCGGCGGCAGGGGCGGTCAGAAGACCACGTCCGGCCAGGATGGCGCGGATCTCGGCAACCGCCGATCCGTGATCCCCCAGGCGGAACAATGGCATCGCTGACACTCCTCGTCTCGTCAGGCTGCATTCTCTCAGGTGGCCCCGGCACCGCCAAATACTGGCGCTGCCGAGGCCTTGACCTGGGATGTTGCTTACCCGGGTGTGGGTGTCAGGCGGAGGTGCCCACCACGGTGTCGAGTTCACGCAGGAGCGCGGCCTTGCCCTTGGCTCCGACGATGGTCTTGGTGGGCTGACCGTTCTCGAACAGGATCATGGTCGGGATCGACATGATCTGGAAGTCACGCGCGGTCGCGGGGCTCTCGTCGACGTCGAGCTTGGCGACGGTGAGCTTGTCGCCGTGGTCGCGGGCGATCTCCTCGAGCACCGGCGCGACCATGCGGCACGGACCGCACCAGGTCGCCCAGAAGTCGACGAGTACCGGCTTGTCGGAGCCGAGCACGGTGTCCTTGAATGTGGCGTCGTTGACGACGACGGTGTTTGCACCCATGGTGGTGTCCTCCTCAGTGGATAAGGTGTGTTGCTGGTGTCAGGCGGGGGCTTGGACGGGCTCGGCGTCGGCCACGGTCAGGTCGGCGGCCTCCCCCTGTTCGGCGAGCCAGCGCTCGGCGTCGATCGCGGCGGCACATCCGCTGCCGGCGGCGGTGATCGCCTGGCGGTAGGTGTGGTCGACGAGGTCGCCGGCGGCAAAGACGCCGGGCAGCGACGTGTACGTGGTGCGACCCTGCACCTGCACATATCCCTCGCTGTCGAGGTCGACCTGGCCGCGCACCAGTTCGCTGCGCGGGTCGTGCCCGATGGCGACGAACATGCCCGTGACGTCGAGATTCTGGGTTTCACCGGTCCGGGTGTCGGCGAGCACGAGACCGCTGACCGAACCGTCGCCGATGACCGACTGCACGCCGGCGTTGGTGACGAAGCGGATCTTGTCGTTGGCCTTGGCCCGCTCGAGCATGATCTTGGACGCCCGGAACTCCTCGCGCCGGTGCACCAGCGTCACGCTGCGCGCGAACTTGGTCAGGAAGGTCGCTTCTTCCATGGCCGAGTCGCCACCACCGATCACGGCGATGTCCTGATCCTTGAAGAAGAAGCCGTCGCAGGTGGCGCAGGCTGAGACGCCGCGGCCGAGGAGCTGCTGCTCCCCCTCCACACCCAGGTAACGGGCTGCGGCACCCATGGCGAGGATGACTGCGCGGGCCCGGAAGACCTCGCCGCCGGCCTCGACCTCCTTCACCGCACCGGTGAGGCGCACCGCGTCGACGTCCTCCATGCGGAGGTCGGCGCCGAAGCGCAGCGCCTGCTCACGCATCTCGTCCATCAGTGCGGGGCCCTGGATGCCGTTCTGGAAGCCGGGAAAGTTCTCCACCTCGGTGGTGGTCATCAGTGCGCCGCCGAACTGGGTGCCCTCGAAGACGATCGGCGCCAACTCGGCGCGCGCCGCGTACACCGCTGCGGTGTATCCGGCAGGTCCCGAACCGACGATGATCACCTCATGGATCTGGTTCGATGTCGTCTCGCTCATCTATCCTCCGTGCTCTGACGCCGATTGCCTCGTCCCGGGTTGCCGGGAGGGCGTCACGGCTGCTTCAACACAAGGGTAAGCGGAGATGTTCCCCCATCGGTGACCTGCACCGAGTGATTCGGCCAGACGTCTGACTCAGGGTGCGCCGATGGTGGTGCGGGTGATGGTGGAGGGGTGACCGGTGTCACAGTCGGTACCGACCACCAGGGCGTCGAAGCGACCGGCGACTCCGGTCGACAGCAGAATGACGGCGGCCGGCCGTCCGTCGCTGGTGATCGGTCCCGACCCGACGACCACCGCGTCGTCGGGCACACCGTTGGCGGCGAGGCAGCGTCGTAGTGCGGCGGCGGATCCGAACGGAGCGCTGTCGGAATGGCCGAGGACCGACAACGCAGAGACGAGTTCGTCCCCGCTGAGTGTGCGCGAGGGCGTGGCGGGGGTCGGCGACGCCGCGATGGGTGGTGCGGCGTCATCGGAGGAGGCCCTTATGACGAGCACCGACACCCCGAGGACGACGAACAGCAGTACCACTGCGGCAGCCGAGAGAATCCGCGTGCGCGGTGGATGCGAACCGGCGCGGGATGGCGGCGCCGCGGCGAGATCGGTGAGGGTGGCACCCACACGCGCGCGGACATCATCGGGAACGTCGACCATGTCGGTGGCACTGGCAGCGAGATCGTGTCGCGTGGCGGCCAGTGCGCGCAGGACAGCCTGGGCGTGCGGGTCGTGGGCGATCTGCTGAAACATATGTGCCGCAACATCATCGGGTAGGGCTCCGGCATCGAGATCGGCGAGGAGGTCGGCAGAGTAGGGCGGATCTGGCAGATCACTCTGCGGGGTCATCGTTTCAGTCTTCCATTCTGGGTGTGCGTCGGATCGGGTTGCATCGGTTCGGTGGTCTCGATGTCTTGGACGCACGCGATCCAGTTTCGGTTCCCATCAATTCTCACGGAGATGCCCCAGCGCCTTGGCGAGTCGCAGCCGGCCGCGCGCACAGCGACTCTTGATCGTGCCCTCCGCGACGCCGAGCAGCTTCGCCGCGTCGGCGACGGAGTATCCCTCGATGTCGACAGCCACTATCGCGGCGCGCTGATCGGCGGTGAGCACGTCGAGAGCACGACCGATCGACACCGAAAGATCAACTGCTGCAGTGTGATCCGTTACGTCCATCAGTTCCGGAACATCCCATCCGGGAAGTGAGATGGCCTTCTGCGCCTTGGTCCGCCGAATCCGATCGAAACACGAGTTGAGCACGATGCGATGCAGCCAACTGATGACCTTGGCGTCGGCCCGAAACCGGTGAGCGGTGCGATGCGCGCTGAGCAGGGCGTCTTGGAGGGCGTCGGCGGCGTCGTCGGGGTTTCCGGTGGTGCGGTATGCGAGTGACCAGAGGTATGTGAGGTGGCGTTCGATGAGGATGGTGAAGGCTTGGGGGTCGCCGTTGCCGTGGGCGGTGATGAGTTCTTCGTCGGTGCGCGTATCTGACGCGTGCAGTTGACGTTTCCCCCAGGCCATGGGCTGAGACTAGTGCAGGATCGGGGTGGTCGATGGTCGATGTCGGGGTTGTGCACAGCGGTGTGAGGTGTGGACGTGGACAGTCCGGCTACGGCGACGCGCGGACGTGGCGGACGTGGAGCCGAAGACCTCGACAAGACAGATCTCCCCGCAGCGGTCCGGCTGATCCTCCAGACCGATCAGCCACGCCGAGAACATCGACTCGGGCGTCAACATCGCTCGACACGTCACCTCGACCCGCCCGCGAAGCGGTGTCATACCCCAGAGGGTCGACTGTGCCTCGCGTACGACCTCCAACCATGTGGCGAATCTAGACCGCACGGTCTATGATTAGACCGTGCGGTCGAAACTCGAATCCGAACGGACCTTTGCCGACCAAGCGCGTCGGCGGCAGATCGTCGCATGCGCAATCGATCTGATCGCCGAAGTCGGCTACCCGCAGGCGTCGCTGGCGAAGATCGCCGAGCGCGCTGGCATCGCGAAAAGTGTTGTGCTCTACCATTTCAAGAACAAGGACGAAATCGTCGAGGGTGTCGTTGCCTCGGTGTTCGAGGCGTCCGTCGCGATCATTGCTCCGCGCGTGCTGGCTGCGACAACGCCGCCGGAGCGACTCATTGCTTACATCGAGTCGAATGGTGAGTTCCTCGATCGCCACCGTCGAGAAGCCGTGGCCTTGCACGAGGTGTCCCTTGGCTATCGCGACGCGTCGGGTCGACGATTCGATCAGGCGGTGGTAGCCGATGTCGAAGAGCACGGCATTCCAAGCGAATTCGCGATACTCGACCCACTCGTCATCCTGCAGAAGGGTTTGACCTCAGGCGAGTTCGCGTCCGACGCAGATCCGCTGACACTCAAGAACATTCTTCGCGCGTCCCTCGACGGGGCGGTGAGCGAACTGTCGCGCGACGCCGACTACGACGTGATCGCGCACTGCGCCGCTGTACGGAACTTGTTCGTCAACGCGTTAGGAGCACAGTCATGAGCCCACGTGTCACAATCCTGGCCTTCGGGACCCGCGGCGACGTCGCGCCCATCATCGGTCTGGCCGCGGGTCTGCAAGGCGACCTCGGCGCGGATGTATCTGTAGCGGCGCAGCACCCGTACGAGCAGATGGTCACCGATGCTGGACTCGAGTTCCGACTCTTGCCGCGTGACACCGAGAGTGACACGCGTGCTTCAGAGTACGGACAAGCGATGGTCGACGGTCCTCGAATGCGACCGACAAAGGACGCGTTGGCGGGCATGCGACGAGATCTGGTGGGCGTCGGAGAAGCCATGGCGAAGGCGTCCGCCGATGCCGACCTCGTCCTGTGTGAAGGGCCCGTCGGCGGTCTGCTCGGATGGCATGCGGCCCAAGCCTGCGGTGTCCGGAGCGCAGCGCTGATGCTGCAGCCTGCCTACCCGACAGGCGATTTCGCTCCCCCGGCACTCGGTACCAGGTCGTTCGGGCGCTTCGGTAACCGTACGGCCTGGCGATTGGGCGCAGCCGGTGAGCGCGTGTTTGCGCCTCTGGTGGACGATCTACGGGCATCGCTGGGATTGCCGGACCAATCGCGAAGCAGTGTGCAGAAGCGCAAGCGTGAGTGGATCCAACTCTGCGGCTTCAGTGAGTCCGTCGTCGCACGACCCCGAGACTGGCCGGAGAGCGTTCACATCACCGGATACTGGTGGCCGGACGATGATTCGGAGTATCAGCCACCGGCCGAATTGGCGTCCTTCCTCGAGGACGGCCCGCCACCGGTCTACGTCGGCCTGGGTAGCACCGCGCTGAGCGATGGGAGCGAAATCAGCGACATGGTTAGAGCGGCCCTACGCGCAGCGGGACGTCGCGGCCTCGTTAATCGCGGATGGGCGAATCTCGATGGAGGCTCGGATGATCCGGATGTGCTGACGATCGACGATGTTCCTCATAGCTGGTTGCTTCCGCGTGTCTCGGCCGCGATCCATCACTGCGGCGCAGGTACAACCGCCGCGACTCTACGGGCGGGCATCCCCAGCGTCGCGCTACCCGGGATCATGGACCAACCGTTCTGGGCGCTGCGCTTGCATCGACTCGGCTGTGCGCCCGAGCCGATTCCCCGAACCTCGGCCACCCGCGACAATCTGGCCGCGGCATTGTCGGCGTTGTCCGACGACAAGGGTGCCGAGTATCGGTTTCGTGCAAGAGAGTTGGCCGATCACCTCGCGCGAGAGGACGGTGTGGCCAACGCCGTCGCACTTGTCGAGCGCGTGCTCGCCGGGTCGGCCTGAATGTCATTCAAACTGAACAACAACGCCCGGCACCAACTGTAACCGTGGGTATTCTCAGCGCGGAACCGCGACCTGCGACGGTCGTCACCGAACAGGGGGAATCAGATGACGATGACGGATCCGGCGAAACACCTTACCACCAAGCAGATTACGGCAGTGTCTGACAACACGCAGAAGAAGGTCGGTGAGTGGATCACCTGGCCGCAGCGCGCACGAGCGTCGAACCTCGCCTGGTGGTGGGGCAGCCTGACCGTTGCCGTGCTCGGCCTGTTCTGGCTGGGGTGGTGGGGAATGCACCCGGGAGCGCCGTCGTGCGACGGGGAGACCATGAGCCCTGGTGACAGTTGCATCTTCACCAACGGTGGTGCCAAGAGCTACGACGAAATGGCCGAGCCCAAGACGGCCCTCGCGATTGCCTGCGCGGTCATCGCGGTGCTCCTGGTGGCCTGGGTGACGACGGTGAGCCTGCGGGCCCGCAAACCAACGCCGGCCGAGGCGGCCTCTTTCTCTGCGACGGCGACCGCCTATCGCGCGTCCGTGGTCGAGTCGGTGCAGGGCAACCCAGACGATGCGGTTATGGCGTACCACCTCGAGCTGCTCGACAAGATGGTCGCCAAGGCGTTGGAGCGCAACGGTATCGAGATCCGTGGAGACCAAGTGTCCGTTGTCTGACCGGCCATGGCGGTACCGTCGTCGCGTGGACACGAACCCGTTGGACAACCCGGCGTATGCGGCACTGTCCGGCCCGCACGCCCATGTTGCCGAGCGTCGTGGTCGGGCGCTGCGGTATCCGGCGGACGTCAACCCGATCGCAGCGTTGCCGTTGGATCCGACCCAGCAGGATTGGGCCGACGCATGCGAACTCGTCGGTCCCGGCGGCTCCCTGTTTCTCCCCGTAGTGCCGGTGAACCCGCCGCCCGACTGGCATGTTCGACTGAGCATGCCCGGCGTTCAGATGGTGGCCGAGCACATGCTCGACCTCGAATCCGACGAGGAGGCAGCCGAACTCGGAGCGTCCGACGTACTCGACATGCTGGATTTGGTCGGACGCACGCGACCCGGACCCTTCGCCGAACGGACCATCGAACTCGGCACCTACCTCGGTATTCGCCGCCATGGTCGGCTCGTCGCGATGGGTGGCGAACGCCTGCTGGTGCCCGGATGGACCGAGATCAGTGCCGTGTGTTCCGATCCGCAGTTCCGGGGTCAGGGTTTGGCGGGTAGTCTGATAATACTGCTGTGCAACCGGATTCGCGCTCGCGGGCGGACACCGTTCTTGCACGTCGCGAGCGACAACACCAATGCCATCCGGCTCTATGAGCACCTCGGGTTCGTCGTGCGCGCCGAGGTGATGTTCACGCTGTTGACGGCGCCGAAGTGAGGTGGAGCGGAGGGGCGGATCAGACCAACGGGATCCCCAGCCGGTTGCGTACTCGGGTGTCCCACAGGAACAGTCGGAAGATCAACTGTGCCAACCACAATGGTTTGCGACGCTCGCGTTTGACGAGCTTGCCGACGTAGCTGTCGAACCACCGTTGATCGGCCGTCGACCAATCGACACCCATGGCGTCCCGGAAGGGTTCCGGTAGGTAGCCGATGGTACGACGGTACTTCACCGGTCCGTAGCGCTTCTGCACCCAGCGTGGTGCGTACCCGAAATTGGCTATGCCGAGCAGGAATTCGCGGATCTCGTCGTCGATGTGGAGGTTGGCCGTCTGCTCGTTCCAGTACGTCTCGAACGCGTCGCGATCGACAGGCCAGAGTTCGGCCGGCATCTGCAGAGTGGTTCCGCAGACCTTGCCCTGCTGGTAGAACTCCTCGCGCTGTGCGCCGCGCAGTGGTCCGCGCACACGCTCGTAGATGTCTTCCCAGCCGAGGTACAGGCATGCCGCGACCCACAATTGGAGCCGCGGATCCATCGCGTTGTACTCGACGGGACTGTCGTCGACCGAACGGACCTGTGCGTGTTGACGATTCACCGCCTGCCGAAATCGCCGTCGGTCGTCGGCACTACCCATCGCGGCCACCGCGAGGTACGACGCCGTCGTGCGCCCACGCTTGATCGGATGCAGATCGAGGCGTCCACTCTCGACCGTGCTGTGTGCGACTCCGTAGCCGATGGCGGGATTGGCGAGTTGCATGATGACGTTCGCCGTACTCATCGTCTGTCCCATCGACAGCAGCGACTTCGCAAACAGCCTGCTGTCGATGTGATCCATCTCGACCCGCGACATCCGGTGGGTGTCTTGCGCCATGGTCTCCCCCAACACTCAATCTGACTACGTCTGTAACCAGATACCTCGAGTATGCGGTGCTATCGGCACACTGTCAACGACCACCCGCAGCCGCGCGGCCGCGTACCAGCAGGAAGAAGGGAATGGCGGTCGCGATCCCCACGCCGAACGTCAGCACCAGCGACGCCAGCCACCACCGCAGAATGCGGAGCTTCTTGGCCTCGACGACCGCCCACAGGTGGAAGGCGATCACAACGTAGGTCAGGTCGACCATCGCGAAGCGGCCGGGTGTGGTCTTGAGGATGTCTCCGCCGAAGAAGTCGCCGACCGATCGCCAGCCGTTCTCGCGGACGTAAGGTATGGCGATGGCGTTCTGGGTGACGAACGCGGAGAGGAACACGATCAGTAGTGAGCGTTCGCGCCACGGTGATGGGGTGTCGGTCTGCGTGGTCATCGGTCCTCCTGGTGGGTGGTTGCGTCGGGCGTCATGGTGCCAGCCAGCGTGCGTGCGCATCGATGAACAGCTCAACCCCGACATCGCGAATGGCTGTGAGGTCGAACAGCGACGCGTCGGCGGTGTCGTCGGGGCCGAAGCCCTGGGTGTGACTCGTGTACCAGTCCACGAGGAGCTGGGTGATGGCGCCGACCAGGGCGATCGCGGCCAAACGCTGACTGGCCGCTGCGGGGACACCGCCCCTCGCGAGCAGGATGATGAGGTCCGCCCAACCGTGAATTGCGTTGAGGCGCAATCGTTCCAGATCCTCGTCGACACCCACCACCTCGACCAACATGACGCGGGCCCGATGGGGATTCTCGGCGAGCGCGGTGATGAACGCGCCCAGGGTGGCACGGGCTACAACGGGGACGTCCGTGGTGGCCACTCCCCCGCCGTCGGCCGGCAACAGTGGCGTCGCGACCTCCATGACCTGTGATCGTGCGAAGGTGACGCAGTCCTCGTAGACGCCGGCCAGCAACGCCGAGCGGTCGGCGAAGGATTCGTAGAAGTAGCGCTGGGTGAGACCGGCGTGGTCGCACACCCGCTTCACCGAAACGGCGCGGAAGCCGTGGGTTCCGAACAATTCGAGTCCCGCGGAGATCAGCTCCGCGCGGCGACGCTCGCGGCGGAGGTCCGCGTCGGCTCCTCCATACCGTCGACCCTCGGTTTCGCTCACGACCCTCTTTCCGTTGTCGGCCGCGTCCGACGATAGACCGGACGCATCTGACATGCTATCGTGTCAGAAATTGGCTATCTGACCCGATCTCGTGTCAGATGAACCGTGAGGAGCCGACATGCTGGACTTTCTGCCCGAAGCGATGCGAGAACCGACAGTTGTCGCGATCCCGTTCTTCGTGACGATGGTGGTACTGGAATGGGTGGCCGCCGCCAAGCTCGAGCACACCGAGACGCAGCGGCCGTCGCAGCGAGAGGTGCGCGAGTCGTCCGCGGCCGGCACTTACAACTGGCGTGACTCGCGGGCGAGCCTGCAGATGGGGCTCGTCTCCATCGCGACCAGCGCAGGGTGGAAGGCCCTTGGGCTCCTCGCCTACTCCGCGATTTTCGCCTACCTCGCGCCGTGGCAACTGTCGGCGACGACGTGGTGGACGTGGGTGGTGGCCTTCGTCGCGCTCGACTTCCTGTTCTATTGGGAACATCGGATGGCGCATCGTGTCCGACTGATCTGGGCGACGCACCAGGCCCATCACTCAAGCGAGTACTTCAACTTCACGACGGCCCTGCGGCAGAAGTGGAACAACAGTGCAGGACTGGTGATGTGGTTGCCCCTCCCCTTGCTCGGGATTCCACCCGCCGTGGTGTTCGGTGTGTACTCTCTGAATCTGGTCTACCAGTTCTGGATTCACACGGAGCGCATCGGAAAGCTCTGGCGACCTATTGAATTCGTCTTCAACACACCGTCGCATCACCGCGTGCACCACGGCAGTGACGCCGACTACCTCGACCGCAACTACGGCGGCACCTTCATCATCTGGGACCGCATGTTCGGCACCTTCACCGCCGAGGCGCAGCGTCCCACCTATGGACTCACCAAGCCGATCGACACCTACAACATCTGGCGTCTGCAGACCCACGAGTATGCGGCGATCCTTCGAGATGTCCGACACACGAGAGGCTTTCGCAATCGGCTTGGGTACCTGTTCGGTCCGCCCGGATGGACGGCCCCCGACCCCGACGAGGTGTCAAGCTCCCGCGCGGAGCACGACACAGTGAAGATTCGGTGAGGACTCGCGCAACTGCACCCGACGTGGCCGCGACCCGGCGTAGCATCCCTGCGCATGAGAACGTGGCGTGACGTACGCGTCGCGCTGATTGCTGTCTCGGCATCGGCAGCGCTCATCGCCGGGTGTTCGTCCGACCCATCCCCACCGCCCGAGTTCGCCGGCCCGCTGATGGGTGCACCGATCGCGGATGGGAGATCGCCGGAGCCGACGGCGCTCGCGGCGGCACCCGAAACGCGAGCGGTCAAGGGCTACAGTGTGACCCGACTCCCCTATCGAACGCGTCGAGCGGGTGACCCGGCCCAGAATTTCGCCGATCTGTACCTGCCGGACGGCAAGCATCCATCGCGATCGGTCCCTCTCGTGATCCTCGTCCACGGTGGATCATGGAAGGCCGAGTACGACCTCACGATGATGCGTCCCTTCGCCATCGATCTCGTACGACGCGGCTTTGCGGTCTACAACATCGAGTTCCGTCGGGTGGGTTCCGGCGGCGGGTGGCCGACGACGTTCACCGACGCGGCCGACGCGGTGAACGGTCTCGTCGACCTTGCGCGCACCCGGCCGCAACTCGATCTCGCCGAGACCGTGATTCTCGGCTACAGTTCCGGCGGACAGCTCGCCACCTGGTTGGCATGTCGACATCGGTTGTCCGGCAACCGGACTGTCAGTCATGAACTGGGCAGCACGCCGCGTTTCCGGCCCGCTCGAGTGGTGTCGGTGTCGGCCCCGCTGGCCATGGCGTTCGCCGCGGAACACGGCAACAGTCGTATCGTCGCGCTGATGGGCGGAACACCCGAGCAGGTTCCCGAACGGTACCGCGCCGTCGACCCGATCGCGCTCATCGATCCGCAGGTGCCGGTGATCGCGGTGCACGGCGACAGCGACCGTCTGGTGCCGGCCGTGCTGTCGACGCGATACATCAGTGCGGTTGTGGCGGCCGGGGGACTCGGCCGGCTCGTGGTCGCGCCGGGCAGCAGTCACGGGACGGTCGCACGGCGCGGGACGGCGTCCTACCGGGAGATCCTGGACATCGTCACCGGCTTCACGCGCAAATCCGTTGAGGAGATGCGTAATTCGCGGCCGAGGTGATCAGGCCGTCATCGACACCTGGGCGACCTCGGCCTGGTAGCGGCCCTGTGAGTTCTGCGGTAGTGAGGTGATCCAGACCATGAGGTACGGACTTGCCTGCGGGTTGGGGATGGTGATGGTGGTCGTCGGCCGGTTGACGTTGCCGGTGGCCACCTCGGTGGTCTGAGCGAAGGTCGGATTCGCACTCGGCGACGTCCGGATGGAGACGGTGAAACCCGGTGTCGCAGTCCGGATTGTGACCGTCTTGACGGCTTTCGATCCGCCCACGTCGAAGAGCAGTCCCAAGCCGTTCTTGAGACCTCCGAACGCCGGTGAGCGCATGTACGGATCGGTCTTCCACGGGGGAGCAGCACCGGTGATGACGTTGTTGACGTTGGTCGACGGGTCCGGCGGCTGACTGGAGAAGTCCTGCACGGTGACCGATTGCAGCGCGACGGGCGCACCTTGTGCCGCCGGGCCCGGACCCGCGGGCGGCGCCGAGGCCGACGGGGGTGCGGAGGTGGTCAGGATGGAGTCGATATCCGAGGATTCGCCCCCGCCGCCAAAGATGTTGGAGGCCCACACGATCAGCGCGATGACCAGGAACAGGGCGAGCAGGCCGGCACCGACGAGCAGACCGACGTTGCGCTTCTTGTGCGCGGGATCGTCCTGCTCGGTGGTCCGGGACGCCATCGCGACCGGCTCGGTGGCGTCGTCGCGGATGGCCGGCAGCATGTCGGTGTTGAGGTCGAGCACCGTCGCCTGGTCGAGCACGTGCTGAACGGTGGCGGCGGTCCGGATGCCGCGACTTCCGTCGAGCGCCCGCGCAGCCACCGCAGAGATCTCGAAGGGGATGTCGGGGTTGACCTCTCGCGGCTCGATGGGCTCCCCACCCGGGCCGGGCTCGGCGACCGCGAGTCCACCGACCGGCTTGCCTGGCCCGGCGGTGGTGGTCAGTCGCGAACCCGATTCGGCGTCCAACGGCCACCGGTTGAGGAGAAGCGCGTAGAGCACCGCGCCGAGTCCGCGAACGTCTGACGCCTTGTCGTCACCGGCGAGCGTGCCCGGGAAGGCGAGGACCGCATTGCCCTCGTGGCTGATCCGGATGCGGTTCGGGTGGTCGATGGACAGGGCGCCACCGGAACGGTGGGCCAGTTCGGCTGCGGCGGCGAGCGATCGGACGGCACGCGCAGCGCCGATCGGGGACGGACCCGACGCGGCGACGTCGGCCAGGGACGAGCCCTCGACCCATTCGGCGACGACAATCCCGCCGGACGATCCGCGCACGACGTCGAGCACGCGCGCCACACCGTCGGAGTTCACCTGTCCGAGACGGAGAGTGCGGGACAACACCGCCTGGGGGCCCTGATCAGATGCCTTGACCGCGACCCCGCGCTCGGGAGGTGGTGCGAGTTGTTCGGCGTCGACGAAGGTGAGGGCGACGTTGCGGTCGAGATTGACGTCGAGGGCACGCCAGAACTGCAGACCGCGGGTGCCGCCGTGGTGATCGAGTAGTCGGTAGCGGCCGCCCGCGACGACGGCGCCGGGCACCAGCCGCGGACCTCGGGGTCGGGGTGCCGGTGCGGGGGAGGACTCGGCGCGCGGGTCGCTGTCGTTGCGGGGGGCAGCGTCGGGACCGGGGGGATCCGTCGGTATGGGGTGTGAAGCCGCCGGATCGGAAGCTGTGGTGTCGACCTCGCTGTCGCTCACGCGCCGAACTCCTTTCCTCCGGTACCGCATGTCACGGGGCGGCGCCGCTGGGCGCGGGTCGTTCTGCAGGCGCGGTGCGTCCCGATAGCCGGTGGCGCCACCGGAATGCACCGAGTAGGACTGCCACGTCGCCGTGCCCCGGTCGAACCGACGCAGCACTTGTACTTGACCAGAGTACGGGAGCGATTCGTCGTCGGTGACGCGCGGAAACTGAACCGTGATCGTTGCGGCACTCTCCTGCTGCGGAACCGGTGGCGGCGCGAGCGATGGGATGAACCGTCCGAGCAAGCGGCGGACCGCCATTCCGATCGCCACGACGTCCGGCACCCGGAACGCGGCGAGGAGAGCGTAGGTCACGCCCAGCACGATGGCGGCCGTGAAGGCCAGGTACAGCAGTGATCCGAACTTGGCGAGATGCTCGATGAGCATGTGCAGTCCCGACAGGGTGGCGACCAGCCAGACGAGTGCGGCCACGGCGATCGACACGGCGAGGGTGACGACCGTCGTCCGCGTCACCCCGCGCAAGTGCACGTTGCCCAGCCGACGTTTCAAGAGGAAATGCCCGACGATCGCGCCGACGAGATACCCGAGCCCGTTGGACAGGGCGAGCCAGCGGACCACCAGATCCGGATCGTCGAACAGGACCGGACCGAGATAGGACGCACCCACCTTGATGGCGGTGATGCCGAGGACCATGAGGGTCGGGGTCCAGGCGTCCTCGCGGGCGTAGAAGACGCGCAGCTGCACCAGCGTCATCGCGTACGGGATGAGGGTGAAGGCGCCCCAGGCGAGGACCGAGCCGAGCTGGCTGGCGTCGTCGGCGCTGAACTTGCCGAAGTTGAAGACCGCCACACCCAGGGCCGGGCCGAAGAACGTCATGTAGGCGACCACCGGCACCAGCGCGACCATGGTGAGCCGGGTGGCCAGCGACAGGTCGTCGACGACGGCGCGGGTGTCGTCGGCGGCGGCGTTGCGCGAGAGCCGCGGCATGATCGCGGTCAGGATGGTGACGCCGAGGACGCCGTAGGGCAGCTGCAACAGTTGCCAGTGGGTGGCGTACACACTGATGCCCGACGCGGTGGCCGACGATGCGATCCGGTAGGTGATCACCAGTCCGACCTGCAGGATCGCGACATAGATGACGATCGCGAGTGCCATGTTGCCGAACCGTCGGAGCCGATCGTCGAGTCCCCACTCCAAGCGCAGGTGCACCCCCGCGCGACGCAGCCAGGGGAGCAGGATCGACGCCTGCATGACGACGCCCAGCGTGGTGCCGATGCCGAGCACCAACAGTTGCGGGTCGGTCATCCGCACCGGATTGAGGGTGATCGTTCCCGGCATCAACGCGTAGAGCACCAGGGTGGAGATCTGGACGATGTTGTTGAGCACCGGTGCCCACGCGCCCGGTTTGAAGAAGCCCTTCATGTTGAGGATCGCGATGAAGAGCGCCGAGAGCCCGTAGAACAGGATCTCCGGCAGGAGCAGATAGGCCAGCGCAGTGGTGAGCGGACGGTTGACCTCGCCGTTGCCGACGTTGAGATAGGTGAGCAGGGGAGCGGCGATCAGGGCGATGACCGTCGCGGCACCCAACGTGACCACGGTGAGCGTGAAGATCCGGTTGATGAAACTGCGTCCGCCGTCGGGGTCCTCGGCTTCCGCACGCACCAGGACGGGGATGACGATCGCCGTCAGGACCGCGCCGAGCACCACCTCGGCGATCATGTTGGGCAGCACGTAGGCGGCCTGGAACGCGGAGGCGACCGCCGGACCGAGCATCGCCAGGACCAGCACCGTCCGGACGAATCCGGTGATTCGGCTGGTCAGGGTCGCCAGTGCGATCGAACCGCTGGTGCGCAGGATGCTCGAGTCGGAGTCGCGCGCCAGTCCGGTGGACGACGCCGGCTCGTCGTCGGACGTGACCGCGGCCGCAGGCCGTTCGTGGCCGGCCGGTTGCTCCGGCAGCGGTGCGCGGCGTTCGGGGGGAGATGGTCGACGTGGCGGTTGCGAGCGGCCGGCGATCGGAGGCTGCTCGCCGATCGGTCCGGCCAACGGTGCGGCACCGCGAGCCGGCGTGCCCGGGCGCGGCCCGGTGCGTTGCGATTCGTTGCGCTGCGGTCCGTTGCGTTGCGGCTCAATACGTTGCGGCATGGCTCGGTCGGGTGGCGTCGGCCGACCACTCGGTGGTCGCGGCCGGTTCCGTGGGTCCGGGCTCATGCCTGGATTCTTGCGGTCCTCGGTCATCGCGGACCGCCGGCGTCGTCGGGCGGCTCCGGGTCCGGATGCGACCCGATCTCTTCGTGGTGCAGGTTGCGGCGTCGTTCCTGGTAGCTGCTGCCTGCGAGGAGACGTTCGAGGTCGTCGGGTTCGGGACGGTCGGCGTCGGCGGGATCCGGTTCGCCGCGGAAGCGATGCCACAGCCGTCGTGCGACGAGGAGCACCAGCGCGGCTCCGGCGACGATGGTGACGATGAACAGGACGCGCCCGTACGCGTTGGATCGCAGGGAGAGCGTGATCGGTTCACCGAGTGACAAGCCGGTCACCGTGGACAGGCTGATCGCCACCGACGTGGCCTCCGACGACTCTGCGCGCGTGGGCAATTGGATCTGCCTGGTCCCGTTGGCCGGGATCTCGACCACGCCGACATCACCGACCTCCAGATCGGCCGGGCCGCTCGTGGTGATCTTCACACGTACCGGGAGGTCGAGCTGGTTGCGGACCACGAGCAACAAGGGGCTGCGTTCGGAGGCCAGCGTGTACCGACCGCCGGGATCGAGAATGGTCACCTCGCCACGCATGCGCTGCAGGGTCGACGACACGGCGGTCACCCGTTCGCTCTGTGCGCCGGCCGTCTGCGCACGGGCGGCGGTCCCGGCCAGCGCGGGTGTCTGCATGGCGCGCAACAGATCTTCGCGCAGGGGCGACATGTATCGCTCGGGGGAGGCGTCGACGTCGGCCGACGACACCAGCGACCCTTGGAGCTGCCAGCTGACCTCGGCGTTGTCCCGGATTGCGGCGGTGGTCGACGGGGTGAGCACCGACCCCAGGCGGGCGATCGGACCGACGCCGGGCGGGTTGGCGAGGCGGGCCGCATCGGTGGCCCGCGACACCGCGTCGGCCACCGTGCCGAGCGGTACCGCGGTCGCTGCGCCGGAGTCCACCAGGAGCCGGGTCGCGTCGAACAGTGCCCTGATGTCGGCGAGCGTCGGTGACCAGTAGGTCGACGGCATCAGGAGCTCGCTTCGGCCCACCGTGGGCCGCCGTTGTTCGGCGCTGTTCGCCGAGGCCTGGGCCACCGGCGCGGCGATCGCCGGATAGGCCAGCGCCGCGATCGCGGCCTGGCGACGGCTGAGATCGGATTCCGCTGCGAGGTCGACGACCTGGTCGGATGGGGTGATCGGGGGTGTCGTGGGTGCGGTGCCGAGACCTGCGAACGCGGCGCTGATCGGGGCCTCGTAGGTGGCGACCCCGAGCCCGTCCACCCGGTAGAGGCCGGATTCGGCCGACTTCTGTGGTCGCACCGAGCCGGATGTGAGCGCAACTCCCGGAATCCGGGCGCCGGTGAGGACGCCCGCACCTTCGCGGTCGACGGCGCCGAGCGCGGGGATCGCGAGGGTTCGAATGCTGCGCACCCCCAGGATCGCGTCGATCACGTCGGCCGGTGACTCGAGGGCCGCGGTGGACAGCGCGAGGTTCCCGACCCGCGCCAACGAGGTCAGATCCGCTTGGGCGAACGGCAGGGCCACCACGCACAGGCGTCCGGCGATCCTGCGTAGTTCGGACAGCCAGGCACCGGCGGCGTCGCTGCCGATCCCGTCGACCGTCGGTGAGCGCGGGTCGGCGAGATTCGTCGACACCTGGTAGCCGAGCGACATCGCACGGACGGTGATGAGGAGATCGGGGTCGATGGCCAGGCACAGGCCGCCGGCCAGTGCGGCCGCGGGCGGTGGGGGAGTCTGCTGGTCACCGGAGTTGTCGTCGGTGTTGTCATCGCCCTCCTGCGACGACCCGGACTCGACCTTCTCCCGAGGTGCGGGGCCGACGACGTCTTCGAGCGCGGCGAGCAGCGTGTGCAGGCGGCCACCGTCGCTCACCGAACGGGCCAGATCCTCGCCGATCAGGCGAACGGGCTCGGTGTTGCCGCCGAGGACACCAGCCGCGAGCTGCGGTGGCGCGGCCAGCGGCCACAGCATCGTCATCCGTGACGGGCTGGCGAGATTCGCCGACACCGAGCCGTCCGGTCCCAGGCCGGGCGTGCTCGACTCGCTCGGATCCTCGGTGGTCGGCGGCACATAGTCGGCGGCGCGGGCGGCGTCGGGCGGCAACGACAACACGGGCAGCAGGGTTCGCGACCCGGCGACCTGCGCGGTGTCCCCGTAGTCGGGAATCCCGTTGACGTTGACCTGCAGCGGGTACACCCCGGGTTGCGAGATCCGCAGTCCGTCGGCCGCCGACAGCGCCATCGAGATCCGGAACTGCGCGCGCGATCGCGGTGGGAGGACGTCGCTCACCCGCGTGAACGGACTGGCCGCGGCCACCGGCGGATGGTCGAGCGCCAGCGAACTGCGCAGCTGCGACGCCGAACTCACTGCGTCGCCGCGTTCGAGGCGGATCGTGACGTCGCGGATGCTGCGGTCGCTCGTGTTGTCGACATATCCGGTGACGGTCACGGTCGAGCTGCTCGTGGTGGTCACCATGGTCGGGTTCATCGACTCGATCACGATGCGCGCGAACGACGGGAACGCGCCCGCGTCGTCGGGTGCGGCCGCGCTGCGCCCCGCGAACGGATTGAGTCCCACGAACGGGTTGGCGAGCAGCGCGAGGAGAAGTGTCACGGACAGCGAGACGAGCAGTTTCCGTGCACGTCGAGACCGTCGACGAACTCGAGGCGCCACCGACCGTGGTGGACCGTCAGTCATCGCCTGCCGGTGGCCGACGCGACCGGCGACGGCGCCGACGAGACCGTGCCGGTGGCGGCGTCTCGTTTCGGCGCTCGTTGCGCGCGGCTGCGGCTTTCTCATAGGCGTTGGGTTCGGTGCGGATGCTGTCGGCCTCCGACTGGGCCAGTCGATTCGGATCGGCGGCGAGGTCGGCGATCACGCCGCGGGCCATCCGGGCCAGTCGCCGCTCGTCAGAGTACGTGAGACGGCGCGGTAGCTCAGCCAACGGCACCCACGCGACCTCGCTGACCTCGTAGTCGTCGTCGGAGAGCTCGCCGCCGACGCTGCGCAGCAGATAGTGATGCACCGTCTTGTGGATGCGGCGGCCCTCGCTGACGAACCAGTAGTCGATCTTGCCGAGGGGGGCCACCACCGTGCCCTGGATGCCGGTCTCTTCGGCGACCTCGCGAATGGCGGTCTGCTCGGCGGTCTCCCCGGTTTCGATGTGCCCCTTCGGCAACGACCACATCATCCGGCCCCGCCGGTCCACCCGGCCGATCAGTGCCGCGGCGAGCTGATCGACGGGAAGGTCGAGGTCGGAGATCACCAGGCCGCCGGCCGAGGTCTCCCGCACGGTGCGCAGTCGTTCGCCGTTGGGCCGTTCGGCCCGCGGTGGTCGGCGCCGCTTCTTGGTCGTCGGCTTTCCCGGGACCTTGGCGGCCGACGCCAGACCGGTCTTGGTGATGGTCGCGGTCACGGAGACGAGGTCGGAGGGCTTCGGCGGGGTCACTCGTGGCCTCTGCCGGTCCGGGTCCACCGGCAGCTTGTCGACAGGTCGGTTGTCTGCCGATGGGGCTTCGATCAGGGCGGATTGGCGGTCGGCACTCTGCGCAGCCGTCGACCCCGGTGCACGGCCGTGCGCCACGTCGTTGGGTGTGGGAACGGGCGCCGACGGCGCGCTGCCGCGTCGCTCGCCTCGAGCCTGCCCGGGGTCGGCCGAAACCGGCTGGGCGGTCCGGCCCGACAGCTGCGGACTGTCGGGTGTCCGTGCTTCGCCCTTGCGTCCGCCACGCCGACGTCGTCCGCGACGATTGCGGCGCCGCGACGCACCCTGCTGACCGGTGGTCGAGCCCGCGGAATCGTCCTGAGCGGCGGCTTCGGCTGCCCGACCGTTCGTCATTCGACCACCCGACGCGACGTCATCTGCGACGCCTGAAGGGTTGGTTGAGGGATCGGTGGGCACGCCCCCGACTCTAGCCGCTGGTCACCTGCTGTTTGCCTGGAGTCCTCGGCATGTGGCGGTGCGGATGACTCCTGGCGCCCGGCGAACGACTCGACGGTAGGGTGGCATGCCGTGACAGACTCGACCGCCGGCCGGCCCGGCCAGACGCGGCCGCCGGGATCGGCCCGACCGGACCCCGAACGGCGTACGCGACTGCTCGCCGCCGGCGCGGTCACCCTGCAGGGCCTCGGCGACATCCTCAAGCCACTCGGAGCGGTGTTCGAGGACGCCGGACACGAGCTGTACCTCGTCGGAGGGTCGGTGCGCGATGCAATTCTCGGGCGGCTCGGCAACGATCTGGACTTCACCACCGACGCACGGCCCGAACGTGTCGTCGAACTGATCACTGGCTGGGCCGACGCGGTGTGGGACGTCGGGATCGAATTCGGCACGGTCGGCGCCCGCAAGGGCGAGGCGATGATCGAGATCACCACCTTCCGCGCCGACGTCTACGACCAGGTGGGCCGCAATCCGCAGGTCACCTTCGGGGACACCCTCGACGGCGACCTCGTCCGCCGCGACTTCACCATCAACGCGATGGCCGTCGCGATCGGTGCGGCCGGCGCCGGCGAGCTGCACGATCCGCTGGACGGGGTGACCGCGGTGCTCGCGGGCGTCATCGACACCCCGTCGGCACCCGAGAACTCCTTCGGCGACGATCCGCTGCGCATGCTGCGCGCGGTGCGTTTCGTCTCGCAGCTAGGCTTCGCACTGGCGCCCCGGGTGACCGACGCGATCAGCCGGATGGCCCCCGAGATCGACCGCATCACCGCGGAGCGGGTGCGCGCCGAACTCGACAAGCTGATCTGCGGCGAGTACCCGATCGACGCGATCGACGCGATGGTCGACACCGGACTCGCGCAGCGGGTGCTGCCCGAGGTGCCCGGCATGAAACTCACCATCGACGAGCATCACCAGCACAAGGACGTCTATCAACACTCGCTGACCGTGCTGCGGCAGGCCATCGACCTCGAGGAGGGCGATCCGGATCTTGTGCTGCGCTGGGCGGCGCTGCTGCACGACATCGGCAAGCCCGACACCCGCAAACACGAACCGGGCGGCGGCGTCAGCTTCCACCACCACGAGGTCGTCGGCGCGAAGATGGTCCGCAAGCGCATGCGCGCGTTGAAGTACCCCAACGCGGTGGTCTCGGAGGTGTCCGACCTCGTCTACCTGCATCTGCGCTTCCACGGCTACGGCGACGGAACGTGGACGGACTCGGCGGTGCGACGCTACGTCACCGACGCCGGAGGACTGCTCGACCGCCTGCACAAGCTGGTGCGCGCCGACTGCACCACCCGCAACAAGCGCCGCGCCCGCCGGCTGCAACAGAACTACGACCACCTCGAGCAGCGGATCGCGGCGCTGCAGGAGGCCGAGGATCTCGACCGCGTGCGCCCCGACCTCGACGGCAACGCGATCATGGAGTTGCTCGGTCTGCCGCCGGGACCGCTCGTCGGACAGGCGTGGCGCTACCTCAAGGAACTGCGCCTCGACCGCGGACCGCTGAGCCGCGAAGAAGCCGAGGACGCCCTGCGTGAGTGGTGGGCCGAGCGTCAGAAGTGAGGCAGGGTCAGGCCGCGGGTGCGTAGATCTCGATCGCGTCGGGTACCACCTCGAACACGGCGGGCAGTTCGCCGACCAGGTCACCGTCGATGGACACCGCTGCCGGTGGATCGCAATACAGTTCGATCTCACGCCCGCGCAGCGTTCGCACCATCGGATGGCTCACGTGTTCGCCACTGAAGACCTTGGGGAAGACGCGGGCAACGGTGGTTCGCGCGAACCGCGGTGGTCGATGGCCCACGGTCACGTCCAGGGCGCCGTCGGACATCGACGCATCCGGCGTGATCTGCATCCCGCCCCCATACGACGTGGTGTTGCCGATCGCGGCAAACACGACGTCCCCCTCGGAACGCTCGTCGTCGACGCGGACGTGATAGTGCCTCGTGCGCAGGCCGACGAGTTCGCGCATGGCGGCAAGGGTGTAGCGGGCCTGACCTCGCGGCCACGACATCGCGATGGCGCGTTCGGTGACCGAGGCGTCGAATCCGGTGGCCGCGACCGTCGTGAAGAGTGCGGTGTGGCCGTCGGGAAAGGTCACGCGGCCCAGGTCGACGGTCCGGCGGCGGCCGGTGAGCAATATCTCGGCGGCCTTCGCCGGGCTCCCGAGTGGGATGTCGAGGTTGCGGGCGACGTCGTTGCCGCTGCCGGCCGGGATGATCGCCAAGGGTGTCCCGGTGCCGATCGACGCCTCGACGGCAAGACGGATGGTGCCGTCGCCGCCGACCACGGCGAGCGCGTCGGTCGCGCCGCGTGCGGCCTTGCCGGCCAGGTCAGCGGCCTCGTCGGCGTCCTCGCCGACCAGCATCTCGACCTCTACGCCGGCGCTGTGCAGCGCGCGGGCGGCCTCGGCCGCCACGCGGGTACCGGCACCGTGCCGGGCGTACGGATTGACCAGCAGGGTGACGTGTTCGGGGGTGGCCGGGGTCATCGGATGGGGGCCCGATGTCGTCGCGGCGGGTTCGTCATGCGTTACAGTGTTACACATCATGTCAATCCGTAACGAGGAGATCGCGGATCTCGTTCTCGACGCCGCCCGCCGATGCCTCATCCGTAGCAACGGCCACCGCGTGACGGTGTCCGAGGTCGCTCGCGAGGCCGGTGTCAGCCGTCCCACCGTCTACCGGCGGTGGCCCGACATCGCCGAGATCATCCGCGCGCTGCTCACCCGGGAGGTTCTCGGGACGGTGGAGAGCGCGGCCGGTGCGAGCCTCGTCGACGGTGCCGAGGAACTCGACGATCTGGTCTCGCTCATCGTGCGGGTGGTCGCCGCCCTGCGTGCCAACGAGCTGATCGCCTCGCTGTGGCGCGAACAGCGAGACTTCATGGCGCCCTACGTGTTCGAACGTCTCGGTACCAGTCAGCAGGGAGTGCTCGCGCTGCTCGCCGACCTGCTCGCGCAGGGGCAGAGCCGCGGTCAGGTGCGGGTCGGGGACACCAAGCAGATGGCCGCCATGGTGCTGATGATGGCCCAGGCGTTCCTGCAGTCGGGGGCGCTGGTCTCCGACATCCTCGCCGACGACTGGCGCACCGAACTGTGCCACGTACTGGGCGGGTATCTGCGTCCGACCGCCGGTGACGGGCACTTCTGATGGCCGTGTTGTCCGGCGTCACCCGGCGCGCCGATCTCGAAGAACTCGCGGAACGGACCCAGCCGCTCGACGTGCTGGTCATCGGCGGTGGGATCACCGGTGTCGGCGTTGCCCTCGATGCCGCGACCCGCGGACTGCAGGTGGCGCTCGTGGAGGCCGGCGACCTCGCATCGGGCACCTCGCGGTGGAGCAGCAAACTGGTGCACGGCGGGTTGCGCTATCTGGCGACCGGTCAGTTGTCGATCGCGCACGAGAGCGCCGTCGAACGTCATCATCTGATGACAGTGATTGCGCCGCACCTGATCCGACCGTTACGCCAAGTGGTGCCCGAGAACGGTCCGCGCGTGCGGTCGAGCCTGATCCGCGCAGGGTTCAGAGCGGGAGACATGTTGCGGCGCAACGCCGGAACGCCGTCGTCGGTATTGCCGCCACCGGCGCCGATGTCCACCATGGAGGTGCTCGGCCGCTGCCCGACCGTGCGACGGACCGGGCTGCGCGGCGGAATCTCCAGTGCCGATGGACAACTCGTCGACGACGCCCGGCTGGTGGTTGCCGTCGCGCGCACCGCGGTGGCGTTCGGGGCGAGGATCTGCACCTACACCAGGGCCACGGCAGTGGACGGGCGGGGTGCCACACTCACCGACACGCGCACCGGCGAGAGCTTCACCGTCGCGGCCCGTACGGTGATCAACGCCACCGGCGTCTGGGCACCCGACGTGGATCGGACGATGTCCGTACGGCCCAGTCGCGGAACACATTTGGTGTTCGACGCCGCATCGTTCGGCAAACCCAGCGCGGCACTGACGGTTCCGGTGGACGGATCATTGTCCCGGTTCGTGTTCGCGCTGCCCGCTCAGCTCGGTCGGGTGTACTTGGGGCTGACGGATGTGGACGCGCCCGGTCCGATCGTCGATCAGCCGCAGCCCGACGACACCGAGATCGATTTCCTGCTCGACGCCATCAATTCGGCGCTGCAGCGGTCACTCACCCGCGACGACATCATCGGCACGTTCGCCGGCCTGCGCCCGCTCATCGACGCAGGCGACGGCGACGGTGGCGGCGCCCTCGCCGACGTCTCCCGACGTCATCGCGTCCAGGTCACCGACGGCAGTCTGGTCAGCGTGATCGGTGGCAAACTCACCACCTACCGCCGCATGGCGCAGGATGCCGTCGACACCGCGGTCGCCGTGGGCGAACTGAGGGGCGGCGAGTGCGTCACCACGACGACGCCGCTCGTGGGAGCCATCGGGATACGCGCCGACGCGGAGCTCCCGACGTCGCTGGTCGAACGGTTCGGCGCCGAAGCCCCGGCCGTCGTCGGCCACGCCCGGCTGCCCCGGCCCCTCGATCCGATCGCGCCCGGCATCGACGTCACCCGCGCCGAGGTCGAATTCGCGCTGACTCATGAAGGCGCGCTGGACGTCGACGACATCATCCACCGCCGGACCCGCATCGGCCTGGTCGACGCCGACGCCAAGGCGGCCTGGGGAGCGGTCACCGAGATCGTCGGCGAGATCGCGCCCACCGTTCCCTGAGGGTCAGTAGCCCATCGTCCGCAACTCATCCGCGACTCGGTCGAGGTCGGTGCGTCGTAGATCGAGATGCGGCGAAAGGCGGAGCACCGACTGCTCGGTGGCCAGCGGCGCCCGCCAGGGGTCGGCCGCGGTCACCAGGATGCCCAGCGACAGGAGCTTGTCGCGTGCTGCGGCGACGTCGCCGGCTCCCCAGCCCGGCGGAGGCGCCAGCGTCACGATCGCGGACGGTTCGTCGACCGGTTCGAGAACCTCCCAGCTCGCGATTCCGGTGAGCCGTTCGCGAGTGGCGCGACCGACCGCGGCGAGTTCGCGGAACACGCGTTGCTGGCCGACTGCGAGCACCTCGCGGACCGCGACTCCGAGACCGAGACGGCCCGCGACAAACGCCTCGGAGCTGTCGATCTCCACCGGGCGCAGGCAGTCCCGCCGCACCGCGACGAACCCGACACCGCGCGGACCGGTCAGCCACTTGCGGCTGGTGCCGTAGACGACGTCGGCGCCGGTGACGGTCGGTACGTGTCCGGCGGCCTGAGCCATGTCGACCACCACCGGAACCTGGGCTTGGTGCGCGATCTCGACGATCTTCGAGATCGGTTGCACCACACCGGACATCGAGCCTATGTGGCAGATGTGGATGAAATCGGGCTGCTCGAACTGCAGCATGTTCTCGAGCGCGTCGGTGTCGACGTGGCCGTATACGTCCGCGTCGGGCATTGTGCGAACCGCGTAGCCGCGGCGTTCGAACTCCACCAGGTTGGGACCGAATTCGTTCTTGGCCACCCACACCGTCGATGCGATGGGGAGTTGCCAGTGCGTCAACAGTGCGCGCAGGGCGGCGCGGGCACTCTCGCGGAAGGCGAGCTCGTCGGTGGTGTGCCCGATGAGCGATGCGAGATCACGTTTGTCGCGGGCGATCTCGTCGGCCACCTCGTCCGCGGCGACGTAGGACCCGCGTTCGGATTCCCGCCAGAGATGCCCGGTGATCGATTCGATGACGGCGTTCGACGACCGTCCCGCAGCCGCCGAGTCCAGATGAGCGAAGGCAGGTTCGACTCGGGCCGCGTGCCACTGTTCGCCGAGTTCGCTCACGTACATAGGCCTTGAACCTACCCGGTGGCGGTAATGCGTCCGGCACTCGGTCGACGTCCGGGTGGGCGCCGGGAGCGGAGCGAGCGGGCCCGGTGTGTGGTGGGCGCCGGGAGCGGAGCGAGCGGGCCCGGTGTGTGGTGGGCGCCGGGAGCGGAGCGAGCGGGCCCGGTGTGAACTGGAACCGAAACCGGTGCCGATGCGTCCAACCATTCATGGAGCCGGTAATCGAGTACATCTTCGGACCCGGTGACGGTTCGACCACCACGTGGACGTCGTCGGCCGACCTCGACCTCGATCGGGATGGCACCCTCGATGCGGTCGCGCTGGACTTCGACGGTGACGGTCGTCGTGATGACGCCATGTGGGACACCGACGGCGATGGGACCGCCGACGTCAGTGCACTCGACCTCGACGACGACGGGGTGTGCGACGCGTTCTTCCGGGACTCGGGGCGTGGGCTGTGGGATGTCGAGACCGACCGCGGACGGACACCGGTGCCCAAGCCACCGGACGGACCGCCGCCACCCCCGCGACATCGTCCGCCCGCCGAGATGGACACGAACGGAGACGGGCGGGTCGACGCGAAGCTGGAGAGTTCCGATCGCGGTGGTCGAATCACCCCCGACCGCCTCTACGTCGACGCCGACGGGGATGGAACCTTCGACCACGTCCTCGTCGATCTGGACGGCGACGGCCGGGTCGACGCGTACTACGACAGCACCGACCCCCGCTTCCGTCGTTGATCGTGGAGGTGGGACGAGTGGGGCCTCGTCGCAGAAACCGCACTTGTCGTCAGAAACCGCACGTGTGGCCAGAAACCGCTGGTGCGCACCGGGTTTCTGACCAGACACGCGGTTTCTGAGATCGCGACACGCCGACAATGCGCCTCGGCGGCGGCCTCGGACCACCGTCATCGTCGAGCCCGCGACCATCGATCGACGCGTTCCGCAGAACGCGCCACACGCTCCCGGCACCCGCAAGAAGATAGGGGAAGAAACTTCGTCCCCTACCCTCAGAGTCCTCCCCTACAAATTCCTCGGGGACGACTGTGAACCCCGGGGAAGAAACTCTTCCCCTAGATTTTGCGAGCACGGTACCGAAGCATTTGCCCAGGTCAGCGAGCCGGTCAGTGACTCGCCGGGGCCGGCCGCGACTCGGTCGTCGCATCCACCGGCCGGTGTCGATGCACCACCGCGACCACGGCCACGCCGACGAGGTACAGCACGACGCCGAGGACGACGAGTCCGGTGGCCTGGCCGTCGGCGGGGATGGCCAGCGCCGCGACCGTCACCGCACCGACGTAGGCGATGTTGAACACCGCGTCCTGCACAGAGAACACCTGCCCTCGGACCATGTCGTCGATGTCGACCTGCATCGCGACGTCGCCGCACAGCTTGGCGGTCTGTCCGACGAGCCCGAGGACCAGTGCGGCCGCGCAGATGACGGCGAAGTTGAACGAGAGGATGGTGAGCTCGGCGGCGGCACCGACCACAAGTGCGGCCATCAGCGTTGTGCGCCGCCCGACTCTGGCGACCGCGATGGGTGTGAGGATGGCCGCGACCAGTGCACCCGCCCCGGTGAAGCCGACCACCATGCTCAGCCGGTCGACGCCGTCTCCGGATCCGGTGTGCCGGGCGATCACCAGGATCATCAGGGTGTTCATGCCGAACACCAACCGGTGTGCTCCGATGGCCGACAACGCGGCCGCGACCGGCCGGCAGTGCGCCACCGCCCGGGCTCCGTGCAGCAGACCCACGGCGACCGCGTGGAATGCGGAGCGGCCGGGATCGTCCGGCTCGTCCGGACCCAGTTGCAGCGGCGCAAAGCGATGGGCGAGACGACCGGCCAGGACGGCCAGAATCACACCGGACGCCATGGTCAGTGCACTGCCGGTGTTGTCGTCGCCGAATACCGCGCGCAGGGCCAGCGTCACACCGAGCCCGACGGTGAGCATCGCGCCCCCGAGCGTCGTGAACAGGGCGTTGGTCGCGACGATGACGTCGCGTCGGGCAACGTGCGGAAGACCTGCGGACAGGCCGGCTGCGACAAAGCGGCTGGCGCCGGTGACGGCCAGCGCACCGACCAGCACCACGGTGTCGGGGGCGCCCGACGCGATGGCGGCCGCGACGACAGCGATGATCAACGCGCGCAGGAAGTTCGCGTACATCAGGACATTGCGACGGTCCCAGTGATCGAGCAGCGCTCCGGCGAACGGACCGATCAGCGAGTAGGGAAGCAGCAGCACGGCGAGCCCGCCCGCGACGGCGAGCGGATCGGCGTGCCGTTCCGGATTGAAGAGGATTCCGCCGACCAGCGACGCCTGGAAGATGCCGTCGGTGATCTGACTGGACAGGCGCACCGCGAGCAACCGACCCAACCCGGGCGAATGCCGGAGCGAGGCGACGAATGTGCGCCAACCCCGGGGCTGACGGTGCGGGGTGGAGCTCACTGATACAGCGTAGGGCATTGCATTGGCGACCCCGATCGGCGTGAGCGTGCGATGATGGTCACGTGGCCGGCGCCGACGACGCAGATGACCCCACTCCCGACTCCCGCGACGACACACATCCCGCTGGGACAGGTAGCGGTGGCCGCATGCCCGGCGCCGCTGCCGAGCGCGAATCAGCCCATCGTGTGCGCCCCGGCACCGCACTTCTCGCATCCACAGATCTGATCGAACCGACCTTCGCACGATCGGTCGTCTACGTCATCGAGCACAACGACGCCGGGAGTCTCGGCGTGGTGATCAACCGGATGAGTCAGACCGCCGTTCACAATCTGCTGCCGCAGTGGACCGACCTGGCCGCGACGCCGCGCGCGCTCTATGTGGGCGGACCGGTCAAGCAGGACGCCGCACTGTGCCTCGGCGTCGTCAAACCCGGTGCCGACATCACCCCGTTCGAGGCACTGCGGCCCATCGACGGTCGCGTGGTGCTGGTGGATCTGGACGGCGACCCCGACGAGCTCGCGGAGGTCCTCGAGGGTGTCCGGATCTTCGCCGGTTATGCCGGGTGGGGGATCGGGCAGCTGGGCGGAGAATTGCAGGACGGCAGCTGGATGGTCGCCTCCGCGCTGCCCCGCGACATCCTGGCGCCACCGACGATCGACGTGTGGTCCGACATCCTGCGTCGCCAACCGTGGCCGATGCCCCTGCTGGCCACCCACCCCATCGACCTCGCCCTCAACTGAGTAACCCAGAACACTTTTGTGCTTGTGCTGTGACCTGACCCGCGCGTAGCCTACGCTCGAGTAACAATCGGGTATCGGGGCGTGGGGGATTTATGCGACTCAGGGTGGTAGTCGGAGCACTGGTGACGATCGGGGCGTTGGTCGTCGGCATCGGGGGGACGGCAGCCGCCGACCCGACGGGCGGCGCTGCGGCGCGTGGCTGGCAGGCAAGTCACGACGGCCCGCAACCCTACGCGGGCGTCAACGTCACCTGGGATGTGCCGATCCGGATGAGCGACGGAACCATCTTGCGCGCCAACGTCTATCGGCCCGCCAACGCGCGCCAACAACCGACGTCGAGCAAGACGCCGGTGATCGTCAACATGACGCCCTACACCAAGCTCATCACCGCCGTCGGCACCGCAGTGACGCAGAATCCGGTGCTCGGGCCGTTCCTCACGCAGGTCGCCACGGCAGTCGGTCAGGTCTCGCGGCCGATCCAGGGTTTCGCCGATCTTTCGACATTGACCAACACGCTCCGCGATCAGGGTGCCCGGACGTTCCTGGTCGACGAGAATCTGGTGCGCAGCGGCTACACGCAGGTCGTCGTCGACGTCCGGGGCACCGGCTTCTCGCAGGGCAAATGGGATGTCTTCCAGGCTCGCGAGCAACAGGACACCGTCGAGGTGATCGACTGGGCCGCCCGGCAACGCTGGTCCAACGGCAAGATCGGCATGTCCGGGGTCTCGTACTCGGCCATCAATCAGATCCAGGCGGCCAGCAAACGGCCGGCAGCGCTCAAGGCCATCTTCCCGGTCGAGCCGGGTGGCGATCTGATCCGCGACATCGTCGCGCCGGGCGGTGCGCTGGGCGTCGGCTTCCTGCCGATGTGGCTGACGCTGGTCAACACCACCAAGATGATCCCCAATGTGGCGTCGATGCTGAACGGGACCTTCGACTGGAAGTGGTTGGCCGACCGCATATCTGACCCGTTCACGTTCTACCCGCAACTCTTCGCTGCGTTGCTGACGCCCGACATCCCGTCGGTCCCACCGCAGTTGAAAGAACTCCTGGAGACCAACTCGGGTCCCCGCAAGGCCTGGCAAGACCACGCCGAGCGGATCACCACACCGACGTTCATCTACGGCGGCTGGTTCGATCTGTTCACCAACAGTGAAGTGCGGATGTACAACAACATCCCGCTGGCCCCGGGACGCAAGCAGTTGATCATGGGCGACGGCTATCACCTCACGATCGGCGGCGGACAGACCGGTCGGGCGGGAACCCCACCACGCCTTGACGTGCTGCAGAAGGCGTGGTTCGACAAGTGGATCAAGGGCAAGGACAACGGCATCGACGCCTACGGTCCGGTCCAGCTGAAGCAGGTGGGCGACAGTTGGATCTCCGCCCAGCAGTTCCCGCGGGCCGGTATGTCGCGCCAGCGCCTTTATCTCAGTGACCGACGCAGCGGCACCGCCCCGTACGCCGTCCGCGACGGCAGCCTGGTGACGGCCACGCCGGGATCGCATGGGCGACTGACGGTTTCGCCGGGCGTACTGACGGCCTGCTCGCGTGATGCGTCGCAGCAGTTGGCCGGTGCGCTGGCGCTGTTCCCGTTCTGCGCCAAGGATGCCCGCATCTCCGAACGTAACGCGCTCTCCTTCACCACAGCGCCGATGACCACGACGCGCAGCGTGTCCGGGTACAGCAACGTCCGGGTGAATGCGGTGATGAACGCGACCGACGGCTACTGGACCGCAACCCTCAATGATGTTGCCCCCGACGGGACGTCCAAGGTGATCAGCTCCGGACAGGTGATGGCGTCGCTGCGCAGCTACGATCCGGCGCGGTCGCAGTTCGCACCGAACGGCGACGTCATCGACCCGTTCTACAACCTGACCCTGTCCACCCGGCAGCGCGTCACACCCGGTCGGCCGGTCGCGATCGACATCGGGCTGCTGCCCACCGAGGCCCTCATCCGGCCCGGCCACCGGCTGCGCGTCGACGTGTTCGCCATGAATTTCCCTCGTGGACTGCCGCTTCGGCCGCTGCTCAACGAATCACGACTGGCACCACAGCACATCCAGCTCGATCCCACACATCCGAGCTTCGTGAATCTGCCTCTCTCCACGCCACTTCCTACCCGCTGATCGAGCCGGTACCGAGCGGAGCGAGGCACCGTGTCGACCCGCTGATCGAGCCGGTACCGAGCGGAGCGAGGCACCGTGTCGAGATCACTCCCGCTAGTCCACAACCTCCCGCGAATACCGCGTCGCCAGCCACGAACACAGGATGAGCTGGATCTGATGGAAGATCATCAGCGGCAGCACGATGATCCCGACCACCGACCCGGCGAACAGCACGGTCGCCATGGGTAGTCCGGTGGCGAGACTCTTCTTGGTGCCGCAGAACTGAATGGCGATGACGTCGGCTCGGGAGAAGCCGAGTCGTTGTGGGACCCACCGTGTGACGACGAGCATCACCACCACGAGGATCAGCGAGATCACCGCCACCGCGATCACCTGGCCCACCCCGACCGCCGACCAGATGCCCTGGCGCACGCCCTCGCTGAACGCGACATAGACGACGAGTACGATCGCGCCTCGATCGGCGAGTTTGGTCGGTGCCGAGTGCCGGTTGAAGAAGGGTCCCACCCAGGGCCGCGCGAGTTGCCCCAGCAGGAACGGAACCAGGATCTGCGCGACGATCTTGAGTACCGAACCGGCGTCGATGTGGATGCCGCTGCTGGTGCTCATCAGCGCGACCACGAGCAGTGGCGTCAGGAACACTCCGAGGATGTTCGACGCCGATGCACTGACGATGGCGCCGGGCACGTTGCCGCGGGCTATCGACGTGAACGCGATCGACGACTGCACCGTCGACGGGACGAGGCACAGGAACAGCAGCCCCGTATAGAGGTCGTCACCGACGATCGGCTCGACCACCGGCCGCATAGCGAGGCCGATGAGCGGGAAAGCGACGAAGGTGAACGACAGGATCGTCAGATGCAGTCGCCAGTGCTTGAGACCTTCGAGCGCCTCCCGCGGATGCAGCCGGGTGCCATAGAGGAAGAACAGTGCCGCGATCGCCGCGACGACGACCCAGTCAAGGATGTCGGCGGCGGCCCCTCGTGCAGGCAGGAAGGCCGCGACAACCACGGCCGCGACGATGGCCACGACGAAACCGTCGACGGGGGAGTGAGCCCACCATCGACGCGGGGTGGCAGGGATCGACATCGCGGCTGGGAGCGCCCGGCCTCAGGCCTGGGCGGTCTCGTCGGAGCAGACGCCGCGCAATGAGCACGACCCGCAACTCGAGGTGCCACAGTCCGAAGCGGGGTCGTCGTGCTCTGTGGTTTCGGCCGGTGCCTCGTTGTCGGTACTCGAGCAGCAACCACAACCCGAGTCTTCGACGGGAAGAGCCGCGGCGGCGCGGACACCGAGTGCGCTGACCAGGCCGACGATGAACAATCCCGCGACGAACGCGGCCACCCCGAAGACGACCGACCATGCGCTGTCAACGCCCAGGGTCAGTACAGCCCCCAGCACCAAGATCGCTGCCGCGCCGATCTGACCGGGGCCGGCAACGCGATTGGCCAATGCAAACGCCTCGTCGGAGGCCATGGAATCATCGGCGCGCACGCCGAGCCACCGATTGCGGCGCAGGCGTCCGGTCACGCCGAGCACACCGGTGACCGCCCATGCGACGGCAACCACCAGCAGCAGCACTGCGACGACGACGGACACCACACTCACGAGCTCAACCATACGACCGTGCGTCGTACCACACCGAATCGCACCGGGTTTCTGTCCCACGATGGACACGATTTACGCTGGTCGGGTGACTTCAGAATCCGCGAGCAGGTCGTTCCGCTACACCGCCGAGATGGCCGGTGAGATCGAACAGCGGTGGCAGCAGGAATGGACCGAGCGGCACGCCTACGAGGCGCCGAATCCGGTCGGGCCGCTCGCCGGCGACCTGAGTGCTTTCGACGGGGGTGGTCCGCAGGCCGCCGACAAGCTGTTCGTGCAGGACATGTTCCCGTATCCGTCCGGCGCCGGACTGCACGTCGGACACCCGCTCGGCTTCATCGCGAGCGACGTCTTCGCGCGGTACCAGCGGATGATCGGTCGCAACGTGCTGCACACGATGGGCTTCGATTCGTTCGGGCTGCCGGCCGAGCAATACGCGGTGCAGACCGGAACCCATCCGCGGACGACCACCGAGGCCAACATCGAGCGCTACCTGGCCCAGATCCGGCAGCTCGGGCTCGGCCACGACGAACGACGCCGGGTCGCGACCACCGATGTCGACTTCTATCGCTGGACGCAGTGGATCTTCCTGCAGATCTACAACGCCTGGTACGACGCCGAGGCCGGCAAGGCCCGTCGCATTTCCGAGCTCGTCGACGAGCTGGATTCGGGAGCAAGAACTCTCGACGGCGGCCGGAAGTGGGCCGATCTGTCCCCGGCCGACCGCCGAGGCGTCGTCGACGGCTATCGCCTTGTCTATCAGAGTGATTCGCTCGTGAACTGGTGTCCCGGATTGGGCACGGTGCTGGCCAACGAGGAAGTCACTGCCGACGGGCGCAGCGATCGCGGCAACTTCCCGGTGTTCCGCAAGCATCTGCGGCAGTGGATGATGCGCATCACCGCCTACTCCGACCGACTGCTCGACGATCTGGATCTGCTGGACTGGCCCGACAAGGTCAAGACCATGCAGCGCAACTGGATAGGCCGATCCCGCGGCGCGCGGGTGGCCTTCCCGGTGCCCGGGACCGACGCACGGATCGAGGTGTTCACCACCCGCCCCGACACGTTGTTCGGTGCGAGTTACATGGTGCTCTCGCCCGAGCATCCGCTGGTCGACGAATTGACCGCTGCCGCTTGGCCCGACGGCGTCGACGCGCGGTGGACATATCAGTCCACAGACCCCGCCGAAGCGATCAAGAACTACCGTGCGGCGATCGCGGCGAAGTCGGATCTCGAGCGCCAGGAGAACAAGGAGAAGACCGGTGTCTTCACCGGCACCTACGCCACCAATCCGGTGAACGGTGAATCGATTCCGGTGTTCATCGCCGACTACGTGTTGATGGGCTACGGCACCGGCGCGATCATGGCTGTCCCCGGCCACGACGGCCGAGACCACGAGTTCGCGACCGTGTTCGGCCTGCCCATCCGGGAGGTCATCGGATCGGAGCAGGGCGTCGAATCCGAGGCCTTTGTCGGTGACGGTCCGCTGGTGAATTCGTCGTTCCTGGACGGACTCTCGGTCGACGACGCGAAGGTCAAGATCGTGGATTGGCTGGAGTCCGAAGGGGCCGGCACCGGGACCGTGCAATACAAACTGCGGGACTGGCTGTTCGCGCGGCAGCGGTACTGGGGGGAGCCCTTCCCGATCGTCTATGACGAGGCCGGAAACGCGCACGCGCTGCCGGAATCGATGCTGCCGGTGGAGCTCCCGGAGGTCGACGACTACGCGCCGGTGTCCTTCGACCCCGACGACGCCGACAGCGAACCGTCCCCACCGCTGGCAAAGGCCACCGATTGGATCACCGTCGAACTGGATCTCGGCGACGGTGTGAAGACCTACACGCGCGACGCCAACGTCATGCCGCAGTGGGCGGGCAGTTCGTGGTATCAGCTGCGCTACATCGACCCCACCAATCAGGAAACGTTCTGTGCCAAGGAGAACGAGGCGTACTGGATGGGTCCGCGTCCGGCGCTGCATGGGGAGAACGACCCGGGCGGCCTCGACCTGTACATCGGCGGTGTCGAACATGCTGTTCTGCATCTGCTCTATTCGCGGTTCTGGCACAAGGTGCTCTTCGACCTCGGGTATGTGACCAGTCGCGAGCCCTACCGAAAGCTGTTCAACCAGGGCATGATCCAGGCTTACGCCTACACCGACGCGCGTGGTGTCTACGTGGCCGCCGACGAGGTCACCGAGCGCGACGGCACGTTCTTCTACCAGGGTGCGCAGGTCAACCAGGAATACGGGAAGATGGGCAAGTCGCTCAAGAATTCCGTTGCGCCCGACGACATCTGCCGTGACTACGGCGCCGACACCTTGCGCGTGTACGAGATGTTCATGGGTCCGCTGGATCAGTCCCGGCCGTGGGCAACCAAGGACGTGGTCGGGTCGCAGCGGTTCCTGCAGCGCATCTGGCGACTCGTGGTCGACGAGGAGTCCGGAGTCGTTCGTGTCTCGGACGCCGCCCTCGACGACGAGACGAATCGCGTGCTGCACAAGACGATCGACGGGGTCCGTGAGGACTACGCCGCGCTGCGCAACAACACCGCGGTCGCCAAGCTGACCGTTCTGACCAACCACCTCACCAAGAACTTCGAATCCACCGGCGCTCCACGGGAGGCGGTCGAGGCGTTGGTGATCATGCTCGCGCCGCTCGCCCCGCACATCGCGGAGGAACTGTGGCGCCGGCTCGGCCACGACGAACTCCTGGTGCGCGGCCCCTTCCCGACAGCCGACGCGGCATGGCTGGTGGAGGACACCATCGAGATCCCGATCCAGGTGAAGGGCAAGGTGCGCAGCCGAATCACCGTCGCCGCCGACGCCAGCGAGGCCACCGTGCGGTCGGCCGCGCTGTCCGACGAGAAGATCGCAGCGCTGCTCGACGGCGAGCCCCGCAAGGTGATCGTCGTACCCGGCCGCATGGTCAACGTCGTTCCCTGACCCACGCCCCGCCGGTCGTCCGGTTTTGTAGCAAGAGTGCGCGCCTGGCACGCACTCTTGCTACAAAACCGCCCACGGGATCACTTCGGGGGCAGTTTGCGCGCATAGTCGGCGCCGATGGAGACCCATCGGCTCAACGCGCGGTCGCCGGCGATCCCTTCATCGGATACGCGGAGCCAGCCGCGCGTCTCGCGCCCGGACATGATCATCGGCTCGGTGTGTGGATGCTCGAGCAACCCCTCGGTGTCCTCGGGCTTCACCCGCACCATGAGCCCGCCACGGCCGCTCGCGGCGACCGCCATGTTGCCGTTGATCAGGAACGCGAGACCGCCGAACATCGACTTCTCGTCGAGCCCGCATTCCGTCGCGAGCAAAGCGCGTATCCGGTAGGCGAGATCCTCGTCGTAGGCCACGGGTACGAGGGTAGGGGCCGCGCGTCCGTGCGGCCAGAGGGTGCACACGACTGTGACCTTCAGACCGCACAGCGGGGACCTCAAGACGCCGCGAGGTCGGGACTGGTGCCTGATCTTACTCTGGAGTAAGGTAGCCGCATGGCGATCAACCTGGAGCTCCCGAAGAAGTTCGATTCGACGGTCGAGCGCACCCATCTGGCGGCGGAGCACATGTTCCGGCCGATCACCCGCAAATACGACAAAGCCGAGCACGAGTACCCGGTCGAACTCGATGAGCTGGGCAAACTCGCCAAGCAGTCGCGTTCCGCGGAACGTTCCGACGACAAGGGCGGCGACAAGAAGGATGATGCGCCGTCGGTCAACGGCGCCAACCTGCGGTCCCTGATCGCGGCGCGTGAGATGAGCTGGGGCGACGTCGGGCTGTTCCTCACGATCCCCGGCCAGGGGCTGGGCAACGCGGCGATCGCTGCGGTCGCCACCGAGGAACAACTCGACCGCTTCGGCGACGTCTGGGCCGCGATGGCGATCACCGAGCCCAGCTTCGGGTCGGACTCGGCGGCGGTGTCCACCACCGCGACCGCCGACGGTGACGACTATCTGATCAACGGCGAGAAGATCTTCGTGACCGCGGGTTCACGCGCCGACCACGTGGTGGTCTGGGCAACCCTCGACAAGAGCATCGGCCGTGCCGCGATCAAGAGCTTCGTTGTCCCGATGGACACCGAGGGCGTCAGCATCGCGCGCCTCGAGCACAAGCTCGGCATCAAGGCGTCCGACACCGCGGTGGTCCGGTTCGAGAATGCCCGCGTGCCCAAGGAGAATCTGCTCGGCTCGCCGGAGATCGACACCAAGAAGGCCTTCGGCGGCGTCATGCAGACCTTCGACAACACGCGACCCGTCGTCGCCGCGATGGCCGTCGGCCTGGGCCGCGCGGCCCTCGAGGAGATGCGCCGCATGCTCGAGGAGGCCGGCCACACCATCGACTACGACAAGCCGGCTGCCGCCCAACACGCTGCGGTGAGCGAGTTCATTCGGATCGAATCCGATTGGGAGGCTTCGTGGTTGCACACCCTGCGGGCTGCCTGGATGGCGGACAACCGCCAGCCCAACTCGGCTGAGGCGTCGATGTCGAAGGCGAAGGCCGGCCGCATGGTCACCGAACTGACCAACAAGGCCGTGGAAATCGGTGCGACAGCCGGCTTCTCGGAGACCTCGCTGCTGGAGAAGTGGGCGCGCGATGCCAAGATCTTGGACATCTTCGAAGGCACGCAGCAGATTCAGCAGCTGATCATCGCGCGACGCGTGCTCGGCAAGTCCAGCGCCGACCTCAAATAGGGCCACACACTCATCGCAACAGACGCTCCCGAAGCCGGTTCTCTCGTTCGATCCGCGCTGCGTCGCGCCGGCTGCGTTCGGCCATCACCGCGCACAGCACCGCCTCGTCGGGAGCAGGCGGTGGCGCGGGCGAGACGAACGGTGCGACGTCGAAGATCAGTTGACGTGCCAGTCGCTCTCGCGGTTGCGGCCGCATGTTCTCGCGGTGTCCGAGGAATCGGCGCAGCATGACGGCCAGCGGCGCCGGAAGTGAGCCGATGTCGGCCGACGACGCCCACGTCGCGAGCTCGGCGGGCATGACGACGGGGTCGGGGATCTCCAGGCGTCGGCGATCACGGATGACGTAGGTTCCGGCCACGAGGTCGCCCATGCGTTTGCCCTTGGACGTGATCGCCGCGGTGAACAGCGCGGGCAGGCCAAGACAGCCGTAGATCTCGACGACCCCGATCAACGCCCGCGCCAGTGCATGGCGAAAGCCCACCGGTCCGGCGTCGTCGCGCACCGTCCGCAGGCCGACGATGAGATGACCCAGATTCTTTCCCTTGGTGGCGGTCTCGGCCGCTGTCGGTACCGCGACGAGAGCGATCACCACGGCCACGGTGCTCAGCGCATCCTTCAACGCCGAGTCGGCCTGCGCAAACACACTGCCGAACACCCAATTGAGCAGCACGTACAGGCCGACGCCGACGATGACGTCGACGATGCCGGACAAGATCCGCAAACCGAGATTGGCGGGCGGCAACTCCAAGGCGACCGCCTCACCGGACACCTGATCGTCGCGCCCGACGCCGACGGTGGCGCTGCCACGTCCCCAGGCCAGAGCCGCCGGCGGTCCGACGACCGGGCCGAATCCAGGCGGGTGCGGCGGCACAGGTCCGTACATAGCGCCACCCTAATGGTGTGTCTCGGAAATACGTAACTAGTCTCCGGCGTTCGATCGACGCCTGGCCACGTTGTCGTCGGTCACGATAGCGCCGCTATCGCTCCCTCCTCCGCCTTGCCAGAACGCCGATCGCTCCACCGAAGACTGGCCACGTATTCCCGAGACACACCACCAGCGTGGACCGCCGGGTCCACCGCCCTCGTCACAAGCGGTTGTGCAATCAGCGAATGACCTACCAGCGAATGACCTACCAGCGAATGACATCGTCCCGACAAACGACTCGATACCACTAGGCTGGCCGAGTGGATCTCGATGCCTATGTCAACGCGCACCGCGCGACGTGGGAACGACTCGACGAGCTGTCGAGGCGACGCGGACTCTCGGGGGCCGAGGCCGACGAGATCATCGACACCTATCAGCGCGTCGCGACGCACCTGTCGGTGATTCGTTCGGCCGCGCCCGACGCGTCGCTCGTTGCCTACCTGTCTGCGCTGCTCGCCCGGGCCCGCTCCCGTGCCGCAGGCACCAAGGGGGACACCTGGGCCGAGATGGCGAGGTTCGTGACCCAGTCGTTTCCGGCAGCGCTGTACCGGATGCGGTGGTGGTGGCTGTCGGTGATGGGCGCGTCAATGGTCCTGACCGTCGCGGTCGCGTGGTGGTTGCTCGACCATCCGCGCATCGAGAGTTCCCTTGCATCGGCCGACGAGATCGAGCGGCTGGTCAACAATGACTTCGAGGGCTACTACAGCCAGCATGCCGCGACGTCCTTTGCGGCTCAGGTGTGGACCAACAACTTCTGGTTGGCCGCGCTGTGTATTGCGCTGGGAATCTTCGGCTTTCCCGTCGTCTTCATGCTCGTCTTCAACGTCATCAACATTGCGATCGTCGCGTCGATCATGATCCGGCACGGTCGCGGTGACCTGTTCTTCGGACTGATTCTGCCGCACGGATTGCTCGAACTGACCTGCCTGTTCATCGCGGCGGGAGTCGGGCTGCGTCTGTTCTGGGCGTGGGTGGCGCCAGGGGCGAGATCCCGCGCGACCGCGCTGGGCGAAGAGGGCCGCTCGGCCATCGGCGTCGCGTTGGGACTCGTTGGGCTGCTGCTGATCAGCGGCGTGATCGAAGCGTTCGTGACGCCATCGGGCCTGCCCACCTGGGCACGAGTCGGTATCGGTATCGCCGTGTGGGCGGCCTTCTTCGCCTACGTCTTCACGCTCGGACGGTGGGCCTACAACGCGGGCGAACGCGGCGACGTGAGCGAGGCCGATCGAGGGTTCGCTGCCCCGGTGGCGTAGGCGTCAGGCGCAGCCGAGACGCACTGCTGCAGCCTGGAACTCGGCCTTCGACGGCACCGAGTCAAATCGGCCGGGAACGTCGTTGCGCCCCCGGATCGTGACGATGGTCTTCTTGCCGACGCCCGGTGCAGACACCCGGCTGAAGTACACCAGGCAGTTCTTCCGTGTCCGCATGGTCAGCTGATCCGGCCCGGACTTGGTCGGCCGCGACAGACCGTAGCTGTAGCCGAGGTTCGTCGTTGAGGTGAACCAGGTTTGGGGTGCCGCAGTGGCCATGGACTCAACGCCCAGTACGGTCGGCGCCGCGACCACACCGACGGACGCAGCGCCGACGATGAGGGACCCGCTCACGAATCGCGCAATGATGCCCATGAGCGCAAAGGTACCGGCCACTGTCGTCACTGGGTGAAGTGCACAGCCGATTTCGTCCGAACAGGCTACCCGAGGCGCGTCAGAGTAGGCCGCGCGACTTCAGCGTCAGGTAGTGATCGGCCAGTGCGGCCGGTAGCTTGTCGGGTTCGGCATCCACCACGTCGACGCCGAGCCGCCCGACGGCGGTCGCGGTCCGGTTGCGCAGCAGCGTGGTTCGAGCCGCGGCGGCAGCACCGTACACCTCTCGCGCATCGTCGCGCTGTTCGATGAGGTCGCCGAGCGCGGGGTCGGCGACCGATCCGATCACCACGCGGTAACGCTGCGCCAGCACCGACAGCGGCGGCAGCAGCGACTCCTCGACGGCGGCCGGCTCGAGCGGGGTGAGCAACACCAGCAGTGCCCGCTGCCGGCTCAGCTTGGTGACCTCGGCGCCGAGCATCGGCCAATCGGCTTCCAACAGCGCGGGTTCGAGCGTCGACATCGCGTTGACGAGGGAACTCAGCAAGTCCGATCCGGTGACTCCGACCACCCGGGAGTGCACGCGACGATCGCCCGCGATGAGGTCGACCCGGTCGCCGGCATGTGAGGCCAACGCGGCCAGGAGCAGCGCGGCGTCCATTGCGGCGTCGAGACGTGGCGTGTCGCCGACGCGCCCTGCCGATGTCCGCGAGGTGTCGAGCACGATGACGATGTGCCGGTCCTTCTCCGGCTGCCATGTGCGCACAACCACCGAGCGTCGACGTGCGGTCGCACGCCAGTCGATGCTGCGCACATCGTCACCCTCGACGTAGTCGCGCAGCGAATCGAATTCGGTTCCCTGACCGCGGATTCGGACCGCGGACCGGCCGTCGAGCTGACGGAGCCGGGCCAGTCGCGACGGCAGGTGTCTCCGAGATCCGAACGGTGGCAGTGCCCGGATGAACCCGGGCATCGGCAGGCCACGTTGTCGTCCGGCGAGGCCCAACGGTCCGCGCCGCCGCACCGTGACCCGCAGGCCGAGCCGATCGCCGCGTCGGGTCGGCGTCAGCACGGTGTGCACGGCCCGACGTTCGCCGGCGGGGATGTCCAGTGCGTGGACGTTGCCGGTTGCCCCTGCCGACGGCTGCCAGGCGTCGCGCAGTTGGCCCCGGAATCGGCGGGTGCCGGGATTGTCGACAACGATTGTGCTGGAAGTGGATTGGCCGAGTCGGATCGGATCGGTCGGGCTGCGCCGGACGGTTACCGCCGTCGTGGAGCCGGCGGCGAGTACGTCGATGCCGAGCAGCACCAGGCACCCGAACACCCATGCCAACGCGGTGAGGTAGTGGGGCCACACGATCACCGGCACCGCGCCGAGCGCCACCAGCGCGAAGAACCGCCCGGTCAGATACATCAGCGCGGGACGGGTACGGACCGGATGGCGGTGTCGAGTACCGCGGTCACCGACACCCCCTCCAACTCGGCTTCGGGTCGCAGCGAAAGGCGATGTGCCAGTGTCGATTGTGCGAGTGACTGCACATCGTCGGGCGTCACGAAATCACGACCGTTGAGCCACGCCCATGCCCGGCTGGTTCCCAGAAGTGCGGTGGCACCGCGGGGGCTCACACCGAGCGAGAGCGACGGCGACACCCGAGTGGCCCGCGCGATGTCGACGATGTACGCGGCGACCTGTGGTGAAACACTCACGTGCCGAACCTGATCCGCACCCGCCTCGATGTCGGTGGCCGAAGCGACCGGCCGCAGTCCGGCCGCGGCCAGATCGCGCGGATCGAAACCCGCGGCATGACGCGCCAGGACGGTGATCTCGTCGTCGCGAGGCGGCAGCGGCAGCGTCACCTTGAGGAGGAAACGGTCGAGCTGGGCTTCCGGCAGCGGATAGGTGCCCTCGTACTCCACCGGATTCTGGGTGGCTGCGACGAGGAAGGGGCGGGGGAGAGGACGGGGAGCCCCGTCGACAGTGACCTGCCGCTCCTCCATGGACTCCAGCAGCGACGCCTGCGTCTTCGGCGGCGTCCGGTTGATCTCGTCGGCGAGGAGGAGGTTGGTGAACACCGGACCTTCGCGGAAGGTGAATTCCGAGGTGGCGCTGTCGAAGACCAGTGATCCGGTGATGTCGCCGGGCATCAGGTCGGGCGTGAACTGGACGCGTTTGGTGTCGACGGCCAGCGCGGTTGCCACCGACCGCACCAGCAGGGTCTTGGCCACACCGGGTACGCCTTCGAGCAGGATATGGCCGCGGCACAGTAGTGCGATGAGGATGCCCGCGACGGCCGGATCTTGCCCGACAACGGCTTTGGCGACCTCGCCGCGCACAGCGTTGAGCGCGGCCCGTGCCGGGTCGGCGGGCGGGATCGGCGGCGCCTGCTTCGTGAACTGTGGGGGCTGATGGGGGAACTGTGGGGGCTGATGGGGGAACTGTGGGGGCTGATGAGGGTCGATGGTCATGGTGTGCGGTGAACCTCCTTCTCGAGGGCGGTCAGTTCGGTGGTGAAGACGACCAGCGCGTCCTCTGTGTCGGGTAACCGATCGGCAAGTAGGGCGCTCACCTGCGCCGGATCGCGGCCGGTCGCGGCGACCACTGCGTCGATGATCGCGCTCACCGCGGGACCCGGCGGGGCGGGGTGACCCGCCAGCGCGTCGAGCTCCCAATCGGGCTGGGCGAGTACGGTGATCGCGACCGACGGGTCGTAGGGCAGGCCGAGATAGCGGGCCAGGTCGGTCAGTGTTTGGATGCGAAGGGTGGCTGCGGATCGGGTGACCGCTCGCGCACGGTGGTACATGCGTCCGCGTGCCTGCGTGGTCTCTATCGCCTTGACCACAGCGGGAAGCGGCTCGGTGACGAGCGGGCCGAATCGCCTGCCGCGCCACAGCATCAGAGCGAGAACCACAAAGACCGACAGCAGGATGAGTGGCCCGATCGCGCGCGGGATGTCGGACGACTCGTCGTCGGATGTGATCTCGTCGGTCAGGTAAGGCACGTACCACAGCACACGGTCATTGCCGGCGATCATGCGAATCGCGACGCCGGCGTTGTCGTACTGGTCGAGATGGGCGTTGACGAGCATGTCGCCGCCCATCAGCACGATCTCCGGTCGGCTCGTCATCGCCGGCATGATGAGCACACTCGATGCAATCCCGTCGGTGAAGCATGCCACCGCACCGGGTTCGGTGGTGGTGTAGGCGATGGGTCCGTAGGTGGTGGCGTCGCCGGGGGCGATACCGGACGTGGTGCAGCCGGCGTAGACAGCACTGGTGGCCGAGCCGTACACGGCTGTGGCGTTCACTCCGAACGCGGCGAGATCGCCGGGCGGCCCGACCAGGACGATGCGACCCGCATTGGCTACCCGGTCGAGAAAGTGTTGCCGGGTACCGGGATTCAGCAACGACGCCGACGAAACCACCACGGTGGTGTCATAGTCGGGCCGATCCGCGTCGTCGAGTCCCTTGATGCCTCGCGCCACCTCGACATCCACACCGTGGTCGTCGATCACGGACACGAGCGCTTTGGTGCCGCCGGGGCCCGCGCCGGCGGGATCGAAAGGGTTGTCGGGAGACTCGGTGGCCAGGGAATTCAGCCCGGCACCCAGGAATGCCACGACGACAACCCCGACGACCACGACGACGATTCCGACGGCCAGCCAGATCCATCGGTCCAACGTCCTCTTCGGAGTCGACGACACAGGTGTGGTCACCGTCATCGAGGCACCGCGAATCGGTCATCGGCGACCTCGGTGTCGTCCTCGGGCCGGGTCGATGCGAGCTCGGATTCCAGTTCCAGTGCCCGGTGGGCCTGATCTCGAGAGGCGTGCCGATCGCCGTAGGCGATCGCGTCGAACAGATCGGCGCAGTCGCGCAGGCGGGTGGTGTGGTCGGGGAAGCGTCGCACGAGTCGTGTGGCGACCTCGTGGGCGGTCAACGAGGGTGCGTCGTCGAGCAGCCGGCGCTCGAATGCCCGCTGCGCCACCGCACGCATCGCGGCCACGACGCAGGCGTCGAAATCCCCGCCGTCGAGGGCTTCCCGAGCCTGCTCGCGTAACTGCTTGGCACTCAGGGGTTCCGAGCCGAGTACCGATTGCGCGGTCTCGGTGTCGGTCGTCTTCTTCTTGGGAGTTCGACGAACGAACCGGGCGAGGTAGATGATGAGCCAGGTCGCGACGGCCGCGACCAGAACCCAGAAGATGATCGTGAGGGGCTGCGAGACGTCGCCGAGGCCGGTGAACGTGTTGGCGAACCACTCGAGAATGTTCTCACCGGCACGCTGCAACCAGTTGGGTTCCTTCGGCTGATACTCCTGTTTGGACAGCTCGTCCTTGGCCCATTCGCGGGCCTGCTCGTTGTCGGGGTCCAGCCCGGCCGCGAGGGCGATCATCGACCTTCTCCCCCTTTGGACGCCGGGTCGGCGCCGTGCCTGTGGGCCGAACCTACCAAATCCGCGACGGCCCGTCGGGAAGCGTCGTTCGCTCGAAGCATCTTTCTGACCGGCGGGCGGCGTGCTAGCGTCACGACTAGAACACGTTCTAATTTCGGAGGATGAACATGACCGTTGACCAGGCAGGGCTCGCGGAGAAGATCGACGCCGTGGTGGACTCCTACATCGAGTACCTGACGACCGGCACGGCCGAGCAGATCGCCGACCTCTACGCGGCGAACGCGACCGTCGAGGACCCGATCGGCGCGGACATCCGCGACACCCGTGAGCAGCTGATCGAGTTCTACTCGATCATCACCGGCATGGACGAGCGGACCGCGACCCTGAAGTGGAAGAAGGTCGCCGGCGACACCGCGGTCTTCGAGTTCACTCTCGTCACCGGCACCGCAGGAATGCGCTTCGAGATCACCCCGGTCGACATCATGGTGTTCGACGCCGACGGCAAGATCTCGACCATGCGCGCCGTCTGGCAGCAGTCGGATCTCAAGCAGCTCTGATCCCCGAGGAGTCAGGTGACCAGCCCCGCTGACCTGGGAAAACGCATCAGCGCGGTGCCCGCAAAATCTAGGGGAAGAACTTCTTCCCCGGGTTTCATAGTCGTCCGCTAGAAATTCCTAGGGGACGACACCAAGGGTGGGGGAAGAAGTTTCTTCCCCCACTTTGTGTGCCACCCGCCCCCGACGACGACCCGCTGCCCGCTTCCACGATCGCCGCCGCAGACGGCGGGTGGGTCGCTGATCCGAGGAGTACTGCTTTCCGGCTCCTGACCTGTGGAAACTCTTACGCCCACCGCGCCGCATCGGTCACCACGTCGAGCGTCGGCTGTGGGCGGTTCCGGATGCGGCGAGCGGCCGGACGTCGATCATCTGGTCCGCCGACGATTTCGATTGACGACCCCTCAGCCGCGACCCGTCGGCCGAAGCACGATGTCCTGCGGATGCGCGTCGGCGGGGGTGTGGATGGCGTGCGCCACCGCGGTGGCGACCGTCTCGGGCCGCAGGAACTGGGCGGCGTCGTAGTCGCGCCCTTCGATGGCGACCAGGTCGCGCTGCATGTCTGTGTCGATACGGCCCGGGTAGATGGATGTGACGCGCAGCGTCGGCTCTTCGGCGCGCAGCGCGTCGGCGAGTGCGCGCAGCCCGAACTTGCTCGCGGCGTAGGGCGCCCAGTGCGCACGGGCGTTGCGGCCCGCGCCGGAGTTGATGAACACCACGTGTCCCTGCGCGGAGCGCAGCGCAGGCAGGAGCAGCCGCGTGAGTTCGGCCACCGCGACGAGGTTCACCTCGAGCACGTGGTGCCACTCCTCGACGGGGGTGTCGGCGACCATCTCGAGGCTGCTCCCGACACCGGCGTTGTGCACCAGGACGTCGAGCTCGGAAACAGCTTCGACGGCGGCCGCGACCTCGTCGTAGTCGGTCAGCTCCACGGGAAATGTGCTCGCCCCGTCGAGTTGCGTGGCGAGATGGTCGAGCTGCGGTGACGGCCGTCCGCCGAGCAGCAGGTCGTGGGTTGGCGCGAGCTGGCGGGCGATCTCGGCCCCGAGGCCGCGGCTGGCCCCGGTGATCAATGCGGTGGGCACCCATCCGACACTACCGATGCTCAGTGGCCCGACGAAGACACTCGCGCAGCGGACGCACAGGAGTCAGTGCAGAATCGACGGGTGGCACGGTACGGATTCACCCCAACGCAGTTGTCGGCCCGCGCCGCCTATCTCCTGCGCGGCAACGACCTGGGGACGATGACGAGCGCCGCGCCCCGCCTCTACCCACACATGTGGAGCTGGGATGCCGCGTTCGTGACGGTCGGGCTGGCGCCGCTGTCCGTCGAACGTGCCGTCATCGAGATGGACACCTTGCTGTCCGCGCAGTGGCGCAACGGCATGATCCCGCACATCGTCTTCGCCAACGGCCGGGATGGCTATTTTCCCGGACCGTCGCGCTGGGAGTGCGCCCGGCTGGCCGACTGCTCGCCCGATTTCCCCGACACCTCCGGAATCACCCAGCCGCCCGTCCACGCGATCGCCGTGCAGCGCATCCTCGACCACTCACGTCGGCACGGTCGTACCACTCGAGCCGCGGCCAACGAGTTCATCGACCGCCGTTGGGGTGCGCTGATGCGGTGGCACCGGTGGCTCGCCGACGCCCGCGATCCCAGCGGCCGCGGCCGGATCACCATCTTCCACGGCTGGGAATCCGGCATGGACAACTCGCCACGGTGGGATAAGCCCTATTCGAATGTGGTTCCCGGAGCTGACCTTCCGCCCTACAAGCGGGCCGATCTCGACCACGTCGGCGGCGACGCGTCGATGCGACCGTCCAACCTCGAGTACGACCGCTACATCTGGCTGGTGGAGCAGATGAAGCGCGCCAACTACGACGACGCGGTGCTGCCCAAGACGATGGACTTCGCCGTCGAGGACGTGTTCGTCAGCGCCATCTTCTCGGTGGCCTGCGACGTGCTGGCCACCATCGGCGAGGACTACTCGAAGCCGCGGTCGGATGTGCGCGACCTCCGCGCCTGGTCGGATCGCTTCCGCGCCGGCGTCGTCGCGGCCGCCAACGATCGCAACGGCGCGGCGCGCGACTTCGATCTGCGAGCGAATGCGTGGATCAACACCGACACCATCGCGGTGTTCGCCCCGCTCCTGTGCGGCGGGCTCTCCCGCGAACGTGAGCGGGCTCTGCTGCGTCTGTTCGACGGTCCGCGGTTCTGCGGGCACCCCGACCTCCGGTACGCGGTACCACCGTCGACGTCGCCGATCTCGGCGGACTTCCGCCCCCGCGAATACTGGCGTGGGCCGGTATGGCCGGTGATGACCTGGCTGTTCAGCTGGGCATTTGCTCGGCGTGGCTGGACGGAACGATCCGCCCGACTGCGTGACGAGGGATTGCGACAGGCCACCGACGGCTCGTTCGCGGAATACTACGAGCCCTTCACCGGCGAGCCGCTCGGCAGCATGCAGCAGAGCTGGACGGCGGCGTCCGTGCTCGACTGGCTCGACTGAACTCCCCACAGGTGGCCGGGTAACGAAGCACGGCCACTGTGTCCGTTTTTTCGCGAATGCACGAATGTGATGTGAGTCTCACTGTAGAAGACGATGTTTCTCACGCATAAACACACATGTCACACGTTCGAAACAGTCACTATGTTTCATAGCATGCAACGAAGTCCACTGAGATGATCCAGCGTTCTTCGAGCCCGTGAAACCCCCGAAGGAGCCAATGTGACCGTCGAGAGCACCACCCAAGCGACCGAATTCCGTGTGACCAGTGACGCCTGGAAGGGCCTGCCCAGAATGCCGGAGGCGGAGTACCCCGGCACCGAGGGCTTCATCGGAGACGCGTATGAGAACCCGGACGGCAGCCCCATGTGCAGCGGCTTCTTCGAGCTCCGTCACACCGATGCGCCGCTGTACTACGAGTACGAGTACGACGAGATGAAGGTCGTCCTGGAGGGTGAGTTCCTCCTGGAAAACAAGGAGACCGGGCAGAAGTCGGTCGCGAAGGCCAAGGACGCGATCTTCTTCCCGAAGGGCTCGAAGATCTACTTCAGCACACCGAGCTACGCCCTGGCCTTCTACACCGGTCAGCGCGACGCGACACTGCTCTGACGCGGAATGACCGAGCTGGTCGATTCGCCGGCTTCCGCCGGCGAGGAATACACACAGATCGCATACTCGAGCATCCCGAGCTGGGCCCGGCCCGCCATCGCAGAGGACGCCGCGTCGCCGGCCGATCTGCCGATCCCGGCTGGTACCTCGTATGTGCTCGTCGGCATCGGCGATGAGGGCTGCGCGAACGTCGACACCTGGGCGCGCGCCATTGGCGACGCGGCACCCGTTGCGCAGGTCACCCACGCCGACGCGTCGGGCGCTGCGGCCGGACTGCGCGCGGCTGTGTCACGCAGTGTCGTCGGCGTACGGGTTCTCGTGTCCGGTCCGGCCGGCGCGTGTCTCACCGTGCGCGCCTCGGGTGTGAATGCCGGTCTCAACGACGACGAGATCCACGTCACCGTCGCCGGTTCGGGCGCCATCGACGTCTTCTGCTCCCATTGTCGCGTGGTGAATCAGGTCGTGGCCGAGGTCGACGACGTGATCACCTGCAACGGATGCGCACGCAATCTGCTTGTCTACTATCACGTTTCGCGCAGAACGGGCTCGTACCTCGGCTACATGGTCGATGCCGAGGAGCCCGCCCGCGCGCCCGGGACGCATCAGGAGTCCGACCGATGAAACTCGCTGTGAGCGCCGAGTCGAGCGAGGTGAACACCGCCGCCCCGAGCATTGGTGCGCTGACGCTGATCGTCACCGGGATCACCCAGTCCGGCAGGTCGATCCGCACGTTCACTTTCGCCGATCCGCAGGGTGCACCGCTACCCGGCTTCATTCCCGGCAGTCATCTGGTGGTTCACGCAGGTCCACACACCAACGCCTACAGCCTCACCTCCGACGGGACCGACCCGATCGAGTACTCGATCTCGGTGCTGCGCGTCGCCGACGGCGCGGGCGGTTCGGTGTGGATGCACGACCACGTGCGGGTGGGCGATCTGGTTCGTGTCCTCCCACCTCGCAGTGCCTTTGCCCCCGTCGCACGTGCGGCCAAGCATCTGCTGGTGGCCGGTGGGATCGGGGTGACACCGATCGTGTCGCACCTGCGTGCCGCCGCACGATGGCGGCGAAAGGTGCAGATTCTCTACACCTTCCGCCCCGACAACGCGGCACACGTCGACGACGTCGTCGAACTGGGCGGAACGGACGCCGAACTCTTCACCGCGCGAGCCGATTTCGCCGTGCGACTCTCGGTGGTGCTGCGCGAGCAGCCGGTCGGCACTCACCTCTATACCTGCGGCCCCGGACCGCTCATCGACCACGTCGTCGAGACGGCCGTGGCGCTGGGCTGGCCCGAATCGCGTATTCACTTCGAGCGCTTCGGAATCGACGCACTCGATGCCGGCGACCCGTTCCGCCTGCGGTTGACCGAGAGCAGTACGACGCTGGACGTCCCGTCGGGCACCAGCATGCTCGAAGCCCTGGAGGCCACCGGGATCTCGATCCCGAATCTCTGCCGACAGGGTGTGTGCGGTGAGTGCCGCATACCACTGACCGCCGGGGAGGCCGTCCACCGCGATCTGTTCCTCAGCGACGAGGAGAAGTCCTCGAGAGAAGCGATCATGCCGTGCGTCTCCCGCGCCCCCGACGGCTGCACCCTGGAGGTTCCGCTGTGACCGTGTCGCTCTCACCCGACCTCGTCGCCGGGTTCCCGTTTCCCTTCCCCGAGGATCGCTACCGCTACTCCACCAACGTCGAACCGGCCGGTGAGCCGGTGGTCACCGCCGGAGGCGTCTGGGGCGCCGCGGTCGTCGACATCGACTCCGAGTACCACCACGAGCTCGCCGAGCGAGCCGCGGTCCTGGCGGCCGATCCCACCCGTCACGCGGTGCTCCCGCACATGGCACCGGCGGCGTGGGATGCGATGCTGACGTTGATGCGCGCGCTGTCGGCGGCCTACCCCGACACCATGCACCTCACCTCGACCGGCACCGACACCTGGCACTGGCGCAACGACCTGCTCGACGTCGAGCAGACCTTCCGCTACGGGGATTCGACGACACTTCCGGAAGAACCCCTGCGCTACATCGCATCTCAGGTTCAGGAAGACATCGCTCTGCTCGATCAGCGCTGCGACACGCTGTTCGTCGACGCAGGTGTCATCACCTTCGCGGCGGACTGGAGCTTCGGCTTCGACGTCGGCATGAGCTTCCTCGAAATCCACGGACCGGTACCCCGGGTCCGCAAGATGGGCGTCATCACCCGCGCACACGAGTTCCTCAAACGATTGCAACCACATAAGCCGTACCGACGCACCAACTGGACGATGACCATCGGCCGTCGCCTCGACGTGTCGACCGAAGGCTACCCGGAGTGGGGACCCGACCGCGAGATGATCGGGCACGTCTACGACGCCGAGTTCGGACGCCTCGTCCACCTGCGCGTCGAGGTACAACATCTCGTCCGCCTGCCCGACTCCGGTGCGCTGATGTTCCTCATCCGCACCTACATGTTGCCGCTCGAGCAGCTCGCGACAGTGGAGGCGTGGCGCCTGCGCGCGGCCGAGGTGTTCGACGAACTGCCTTCGGACATGGCCGATTACAAGGGCGTGATCAAGTACAAGCAGCGGGCCGCCCAGTGGCTGCGGGCGGCTGCGAGTGTTCCTGATGTGCCGGCTCTCGGCATGCCCATCTGGCCGACGACACCACCTACCGTGGACACCACCGGAGCCGCGTTCCTCGTCGTCGGCATAGGCGAGGACGCCCAGACCGGCCACGTGTCGCGCCTGTGGGTCGGTGCCGCAGAGGCTGCCGGCCCCACGCGGCTGCTGGTGCTCGACTCCCTTTCGGAGGAAGCGGATCTCGCCGTGCTGCTCGATGCGTTTGACGATGCACGCACGGGAACAAGGATTCTGGTGACCGGCGGTCAGTACGACGTGATGATGGCTCTGGCGCTGGCCCGTGAGGCCGGGGCGACCGACGCGGAGCTGAGCGCGTTCGTCACGCACACCCGTGACCTGCCGATGTACTGTGCGCATTGCCGCGACACCTTCCGGGTCGAGGCCGCGCCGGGGAGTGTCGTCGAATGTCCCGGCTGCGTAAGGAATCTGGAGATCCACGAGCATCATTCCGCAGTCCGGGGAAGCTTCCTGGCGTCGGCGGCCGAAGTCGGCTCGGAGCGGTCATGACGGCGGTCGCCGAGCCGGGACATCCCGGACACCTCCATCCGTCGTATGACACCCGCGCCCGGCCGATGCGGGTCACCGAGGTCCGGTCGTTGACCGAACGCATCAAGCACTTTCGTTTCGCGCCGGTGGATGTGGGCTCGGTCGCCGTGACACCCTTCGCGCCCGGCAGTCATCTGATCGTGTCGGCCGGTGAGCATCGCAACGCCTACTCGCTCGTGGACGACGGGATGTACGCCACCGGCTACGGCATCTCGGTATTGCGCCGTGGAGCCGACGGCGGGTCGGACTGGTTGCACGACAACCTCTCCGAGGGGGATGTGGTCGAGGTCGAGGGGCCGCGGTCGATGTTCGCACCCGTTCTCGACCAGCGGCGCGCATTGCTGGTGGCCGGTGGGATCGGGGTGACGCCGGTGCTGTCGCACGCACGGGCAATCGTCCGCGATGGTGGTCAAGCGGAGATCGTCTACTCCTATCGACCGGGACAGGCAGCGCATGTCGACGATCTGCGCGACCTGGCGACCCGGGCCGGCATCACGCTGCACGAGGTGCACGGTGCCGACGCGACCGCCGCGTTGTTGAAGTCGGTATTTCGCCGGCAACCACTGGGCACTCACGCCTATGCGTGCGGACCGACCGCTCTGCTCGAGACCTACCAGCGGATCGCCACCGAGGCCGGATGGCCCTCGGCGCGAGTTCATCTGGAGCGGTTCACCGAACCCGAGCAGGATCCCGGTGAGCCGTTCACCGTCGGCCTGCGCTCTGGTGAGCAGGTCGAGGTCCCGGCGGGAGTGTCGCTCTTGGAGCGGCTCCTCGAACACGGTGTCGCGATCCCCAACCTCTGCCGCCAGGGGGTGTGCGGCGAATGCCGAATCCCGGTGCGCGCAGGGCAACTCGAACACCGTGACTTCGTGCTCACCGAGGAGGAGAAGACCGCCGGAGACGCGATGCTGTGTTGCGTGTCCCGCGGCGTTGATATCGAGGTGGACCTATGAGCATTGCACCGCAAGAGATCTCGACTCACGGGGAGGTCGCCCGGTATCTCGACCAGCCCGTCGACCATCTGGCCAACTTGCCCTGGCCGTTCCCCGACGAGCTCGCCGAGTTCACCTACACCGTGAACGTCGAACCGGCGCGTGTGCCGCGCCGGACCCGTGGTGGTGAATGGGGCAGGCACCTAGTTGACCTCGGCGGCGCCGAGTACCTGCAGTACATGACCGAACGACGTCGGATACTCGACGCCGATCCGTCGCGTGTGCGAGTGATGCCCGGCATGGAACTGGCCTGCTGGGATCTGCTCCTCTACTACCTGCGTGACCTCGATCTCGCCTACCCCGACCTGATGCATCTCACCGAGCAGGGTGACGGCCGATTCCATTGGCGCAATGATCTTCTCGGCACCGACCAGGAGTTTGTCCTGGGCGAGTACGACACGCTGCCGAACGGCCCGTTGGACTTCCTGGCCCGGGAGGTGCCCGACGATCTGCTGCTCGTCGTCGAACGGGACGGCCGCCTCTACTTCGACGCGGGCGTGGTCACCTTCGCCGCCGCGTGGTCGGTCTCCTTCGATGTCGGCATGGACATGTACGAGATCCACGCCCCGGTACCGGGTCTCACGCGGGACGGGATCGTGGCCCGAGCCGAGCAGTTTCTGCGGCGCCTGCCCGCCGACCAGGTGTATCGGCGCGTCAACTGGACGCTGTCGGCATCGGACTCCGACAAGCTCGACGTGAGTCTCGAGGAGCTGCCCGAATGGGTGAACGACGTTCCGCAGATGGTCACCGAGGCCGACTTCGCTCGAGCGCGTCTGCGGATCGAGCTCGAACACTTTGTCCGGCTGCCGATGTCGGGTGCGGTCACCTTCAACATCCGCACCTTCATGGCGTCGCTCGAGGAAGTGCGCCGGATTCCGGAATGGTCCCGTCAACTGGCCACGGTCATCGAGACCCTGAGTCCGGACATCGCATCGTACAAAGGCTTTCTCGACTATCGCGACGACGTGGTCGCGTACCTCCGCGGGCAATGACGCCCGCTGCTGTTTGAATCACCCACCCCGACACACCCTGTCGTCAACCCGAGGAACACCCTATGGAACCGGTAATCGCCGCCAACGCCGATCTGGCGTGGATGCTCGCGGCATTCGTCTTTGTCCTGCTCATGTTTCCCGGCCTCGCCTTGTATTACGGCGGCATGGTCGGATCGCGGAACATCCTGAACATGATGACCATGGTCCTGTCGACCCTGGGCATCACGGCCATCATCTATGTGCTCTTCGGATACGGCCTGCAGTCGGGGCCGTCGGTCGGCGGCTGGGGCATCATCGGCGACCCGACCGACTACTTCGGATTGACCAAATGGATGTCCGACGAGGGCACCGGTACCACCGAGACCCTGTACTACGTCGCATGGTTCATCCTGTTCGCGGCCATCACGATCGCCATCGTGGCCAGCGGTGCAGCGGGCCGGATGAAGTTCTCCGCCTGGCTCGTCTTCGCCCCGATCTGGCTGATCCTGGTCTACCTGCCGGTCGCGCACTGGGTGTTCGCCGCCGACACCGACGACGCGCAGGGCGGATTCCTGCTGAACGACCTGAAGATTCACGACTACGCGGGCGGTACCGCGGTGCACATGAACTCCGGTGTTGCTGCGTTGGCACTCGCGCTGGTTCTCGGTGCACGCCGGAAGCGTCTGGAGCGACCCAACAATGTGCCCTTGGCGTTGCTGGGTGGCGGCATCCTGTGGTTCGGCTGGTTCGGGTTCAACGGCAGCTGCGCGCTCGGTGCGAGCTTCCTGACCCAGGTCGTCATCCTCAACACGCTGCTGGCCGGCTGCTCGGGCATGATCGGCTTCCTCATCATCGAGAAGTGGCGCGAGGGACACGCGACGTCGCTCGGGCTCATCACCGGCACCGTTGCCGGCCTGGTCGGCATCACGCCGTCGGCCAACACGATGAACCCTTTGGGTGCGCTGATGGTCGGCTTGATCGCTTCTGCCGTGGTCGCCCTGCTGCTGAGCTTCAAGTCCAAGTTCAAGGTCGACGACACGCTGGACGCCTTCGCCGTGCACGGTGTCGGCGGCATCGTCGGCACACTCTGCATCGTGCTCTTCGCGGCCGAGTCGGCCCCGGCCGGTGTCCAGGGCATCCTGTTCGGCGGCGACTTCGACATCCTGTGGCGCGAACTCGGCGGCATCGCGATCACCTGCACCTTCTCCTTCGTCATGACCTGGCTGATCGCCAAGGCCCTCGACAAGACCATCGGTCTGCGCGTCGACGAGGAGACCGAGACCACCGGGCTGGACTCGACGATCCACGCCGAGAGTGCCTACGAGATCCCGGCGTCGGGTGTCGGTCACGGTCCCGGCCTGGGAGCGCAGTCGCGTCACACCACAGTGAGCGTAGAACACGCTGTGGCTCAATCGGTTCCGGCCGGCCAGTCCTGATCGTCAGTAGCGGCAGGGGGTCCACCGACGCGGTGGGCCCCCTGCCGTCGTTTCCGCAGGCCAAGTCCTCAGGGAAACGACACTGACCGCTCACCGCCGAGAAACACGATCGTAACAACTCGGGTGTCTACTTCAAGTAGACAAAGTACACCAACAGTAGACATACTGGTTACCAACACCACCGACCGGAGAAAGCCATGACCGAAACCCCCACCCTCGCCAGTCTCTGCGAGGCGCACGGCACCACGTTCATCCTCGCCATGTTCGTCGACCTCCGCGGCAAGCCGTGCGCCAAGCTGGTTCCGGTCGAGGCCGTCGACGAACTCGCCACCGACGGCGTGGGTTTCGCCGGCTACGCGGTCGGTGCGATGGGCCAGGAACCCAAGGACCCGGACCTGATCGCCATCCCGGACGTCAGCTCCTTCCTGCCGATTCCCTTCATCAAGGAGGGCCTCGCGCTGGTCCACTGCGATCCCCATGTCGAGGGCAAGCCGTGGCCGTTCGCACCACGCAACATCCTCAAGTCGTTGATCGCGCAGGCCGGTGACGCGGGATTCGAGCCGTGGGTGGGCGCCGAGGTGGAGTACTTCCTGCTGAAGCGGGCAGCGGACGGCTCGCTGGTCACCGCAGACGATTCCGACGACTCCGATCAGCCCTGCTACGACGTACGCGGCCTCACCCGCATGTACGACCACCTGACCGCCGTGTCCACCGCGATGAATCAGTTGGGCTGGAGCAACTACGCCAACGACCATGAGGACGGCAACGGCCAGTTCGAGCAGAACTTCGCCTACTCCGACGCACTCACCACCGCCGACCGGGTGGTCACCCTGCGCTACCTGCTCTCCACCATCGCCGCCGAGCGCGGCATGATCGCCACCTTCATGCCGAAGCCCTTCGCCGAGCGCACCGGCTCCGGACTGCACTTCCATCTGTCCCTCACCTCGGCGGACAAGCCGGTCTTCCCGGGCAACGTCGAGGAGGACGAGCGCGGCCTGGGTCTGACGGCGGAGGCATATGCCTTCGTCGGCGGTGTTCTGGAACATGCTCCCGCCCTGCAGGCGGTGATGGCCCCGACGGTCAACTCCTACAAGCGAACCGGAGCAACCGCCACCCGTTCCGGAGCTTCCTGGGCACCCCGCAAGGCGACCTACGGCGGCAACGACCGAACCCATTACGTCCGCATCCCCGACGAACAGCGGGTGGAGTTGCGCGGCGGCGACGGCTCGGCAAATCCCTACCTGGCCATCGCGGCCGCACTCGGCGCGGGCCTCGATGGCATCAAGCGCAGTCTCGATCCCGGCGCCCTTGGGACCTGCCCCGGCCACATCTCGGACCTGCCGCTCACCCTGCTGCACGCGGTCGAGGCGTTCGAGTCCGACGACGTGATCCTCGGTGCGCTCGACGCTGCGCTTCCCGACGACTGGGCGGTAGATCACCGGCCGTCGAGCTACTTCTCCAACCTCAAGCGTGAGGAGTTCTTCAAATGGCATTCGTCGGTGTCCCCGTGGGAGGTCGACGCCTACCTCACCGCCTTCTGATCACCCACCCACCCATCTCGCTGGTCGAGCCGACACCGAGCCGCTAGGCGAGGCGTCGTGTCGAGACCACACATACCGAACCCACCACAGCAAAGGACCCAAATCATGTGTGGCATAGTCGGACTCCATCTCCGCAACCCAGATCTGTACCCGCGCCTGGGCGCCCTGCTCGCCGAGATGCTCGGTGAGATGCAGGACCGCGGCGCCGACTCGGCCGGCATCGCGGTCTACGGCAACGAGGCATGGTCGCCGTCGGGGCACGGCTGCGTCAGCCTGCTCGCGGTCGACGTGACACCCGCCGATGCCTCGGCGAAGATCGGCGCGGCACTGGGTGTTTCGGTCGCCGCACAGAACGTCGACGCCACCCTCGTGCTGTCGGCGCCGGTGAGCTCCGAAGAACTCCTGGGCGCTGCGCGTGCGGCATATCCCGGCGCACTCGTCGCCGGCTTCGGTGCCGACCTCACGGTACTCAAGGGCGTGGGCGCACCCCGCGACCTCGCTGCAGATTGGGGCCTCGCACAGGCGTCGGGCTGGCAGGGCGTCGGGCATACCCGCATGGCAACCGAGTCCGCGGTCACCCCGTCGGGAGCACACCCGTTCGCCGTCGGGCCCGAGCAGTGCCTGGTACACAACGGTTCGTTCTCCAACCACGCGAGCATCCGCCGCGACCTGCGTGCTGCCGGTGTGGAATTCGACAGCGAGAACGACACCGAGGTGGGTGCCCGGTTCGTCGCCCACCAACTCGCCGCCGGCAAGGACGTCGAGACCGCACTCAAGGAGGTCTGCGCCACCTTCGACGGCTTCTACACCCTGCTGGTGTCCAACCGCGACTCCTTCGCCGTGGTCCGCGATGCTATCGCCTGCAAGCCCGCGGTGATCGCCGAGACCGACGATTGGGTTGCGATGGCGAGCGAATACCGTGCTCTCGCAGGACTTCCCGGCGTCGAAAACGCGCGCATCTGGGAGCCCGAGCCCGAGGTGGTCTACGCATGGACACGCTGACCGCAACCCTGGAACCACAACTTTCGATCCCGAAGGAGGAGACCATGAATCCCGCTCATCATTTCGATCTCGCCGAGACTCCTCTGCGCGAGGTCAATTCGGCCCTGCACGGCGACGTGTCGGGCGAGATCGTCATCGACAACCCGGCCGGCGCACACAGCGTGGCCGCCGGCGTCAACGCGCCGGTCAAGATCACCGTCAACGGCCATGTCGGCTACTACGCCGCCGGAATGAACCAGCAGGCCGAGATCACCATCGACGGCAACGCCGGCACCGGTGTCGCGGAGAATATGATGAGCGGAACCGTCGTGGTCAAGGGCAACGCTTCCCAATCGGCCGGCGCCACCGCGCACGGCGGACTGCTCGTCATCGAGGGAGATGCCGCGGCCCGCTGTGGCATCTCGATGAAGGGCATCGACATCGTGGTCGGGGGCAGCGTCGGCCACAACAGCGCCTTCATGGCGCAGGCCGGACGCCTGGTGATCCGCGGCGACGCCGGACACGGGCTCGGCGACTCGATCTACGAGACGCGAATCTATCTACGCGGCAACGTCGAATCCCTCGGCGCCGACTGCGTCGCCAAGCCGATGCGTGCCGAGCACCTCGAAGAGCTTGCCGGACTGCTGAAGGCCGCCGGCTACAAGGACGACGATCCCAGCACCTACACCCGCTACGGCTCGGCCCGTCAGCTCTACCACTTCCACAGCGACAACACGTCCGCGTACTGACGCCTTCCGGTCCCTGAGGTGCGAGGAGCGCTAGCGACGAGCCTCGAAGGGCCGCTACACCTTTCCACAGAAAGAACATCATGACCGACAACCTGAGCATCGAGCAGCGCGGGCTCCGTGAGTCCGCCACCTTCGACCGCACCACCATCGCAGCCATCCAGCGCGCCGCCGACACCGGTGTCTACGACATCCGGGGCTGGGGCGCCAAGCGAAAGCTGCCGCACTTCGACGACCTGCTGTTCCTGGGAGCGTCGATGTCGCGGTACCCGCTCGAGGGCTACCGCGAGCGTTGCGACACCGACCTACTGCTCGGCACCCGAAATGCCAAGTACCCGTTGCACCTCGACACCCCGGTCACCATCGCCGGCATGAGCTTCGGCGCCCTGTCCGCCGGTGCCAAGGAGGCTCTCGGCCGCGGCGCATCGGAGGTCGGGACGTCGACCACCACCGGCGACGGTGGCATGACGCCGGAAGAGCGGGGACAGTCCAAGAACCTCGTCTACCAGTACCTGCCCTCGCGGTACGGGATGAACCCGGACGACCTGCGCAAGGCCGACGCCATCGAGGTGGTGCTCGGGCAGGGTGCCAAGCCCGGCGGCGGCGGAATGTTGCTGGGACAGAAGATCTCCGAGCGAGTGGCTGCGATGCGGACGCTGCCCGAGGGCATCGATCAGCGCAGCGCCTGCCGTCACCCGGACTGGACCGGACCCGACGACCTCGCCATCAAGATCAACGAACTGCGGGAGATCACCGATTGGGAAAAGCCGATCTATGTCAAGGTCGGTGCCACCCGCACCTACTACGACGTGAAGCTGGCCGTGCATTCCGGCGCCGACGTCGTGGTGGTCGACGGCATGCAGGGCGGCACCGCCGCCACCCAGGAAGTGTTCATCGAGCACGTCGGCATCCCGACGCTGGCCGCCATCCCGCAGGCCGTGCAGGCGCTGCAGGAACTCGGCGTGCACCGGGCGGGCAAGGACGGCGTGCAGCTCATCGTGTCCGGTGGCATCCGCAACGGTGCCGACGTCGCCAAGGCGATGGCCCTGGGTGCCGACGCCGTGGCCATTGGCACCGCGGCGCTGATCGCCTTGGGCGACAACGATCCTCGCTACGCCAAGGAATACGAGGCGCTCGGTTCGGCGGCGGGCTACTACGACGACTTCCAGGACGGACGCGACCCAGCGGGCATCAGCACCCAGGATCCGGAACTCTCCGCACGATTCGACCCGGTGATCGGCGGCAAACGCCTCGCCAACTTCCTGCGGGTCACGACCATGGAGGCGCAGACCATCGCCCGCGCGTGCGGCAAGGCGCACCTCCAGCACCTGGAACCCGAAGACCTGGTGGCGATCTCGCTCGAGGCCGCCGCCATGGCGCGGGTCCCGTTGGCCGGCACCTCGTGGATTCCGGGGGCCCGATTGTGAGCGAAGGCAATTCGACCGCATCCGTCGTCATCGTCGGCGGTGGACTCGAAGGTGTGGCGACCGCATGGGCGCTGAGCCAGCGCGGTATCACCGATGTCGTTGTCTGCGAACGCGACACCGTCGGCGGTGGGATGACCGGCAAGTCGTCGGGCATCGTCCGGTGCCACTACGGGGTCAGCTCGCTGGCGGCGATGGCCGCCATCGGGCTGGAGGTCTTCGAGAAGGCCGAAGAGATCTTCGGCACCGAGATCGGATTCCGTCAGACCGGGTACGTCGTGGGCGTCGGCGAACCCAACGTCGACAATCTGCGCAAGAGTCTCGCCGCGCAGCGTGCGGTCGGGGTGCAGACCGAGGAGATGGACAAGGCGGAGGTCGCCAAGCTGTGGCCCGCCGCCGACCTGGAGCCGTTCGCGGCCTTCGGATGGGAAGAGCGCGGCGGCTACGGCGACGCGTACCAGACCGCCCAGGCCTTCGCGGCGTCGGCACGGGCTGCCGGCGTGCGAATTCGTCAGGGCACCACCGTGACCGAACTGATCGTCGACGGCGACCGGGCCACCGGTGTGCGGCTGGCCGACGGCTCCACCATCTCGGCGGACACCGTGGTGGTCGCGACCGGCGTGTGGTCGAAGCCCTTCCTCGCGCCCCACGGCGTCGACGTACCGATCTCGGTGCATCGCGAGCAGATCGTGATGATCCACCCGGGTGTGGAACTCGGCGCGGTGCCGGTGTTCTCGGATCTGGTGTCGCTCCAGTACGTCCGGCCGGACGTGCGTGGTGAGATCCTGTTCGGCAACAGCGATCTCGCCGAGCTCGAGATCGCCGATCCGGACAGCTACCTCAATCGCGCAGACGAGGCATTCCTCGATCTCACCGTCGACAAGGTGGGTACCCGCTTCCCGGACTTCACCGAAGCAGCGATCACCAGCAGCTACGCCGGGTGCTATGACGTGACCCCGGACTGGAATCCGATCATCTCGCATGGACCGCTCGACGGGCTGGTGCTCGCCGTCGGGTTCAGCGGGCACGGCTTCAAGATCTCGCCGGCGGTGGGCCGGCTCGTCGCCGATCTCGTCGTCGACGGCCGTAGCGCCGATCCGCGTATCCCTGAGTCTGACTTCCGCTACACCCGGTTCGCCGAAGGGGAACTGCTCACGACGCGCTTCCCATATGTGGGTGCCGGTGAGATGCGCTGACCTGCACGTGACGGGAGTCTTACCGTGTGTCTCCTGACAGTGGACGCCGGGCGTCACTATCCTGGCGTGGTGGACGAGCCCCTGATCCGGAATCAATCCGGAACCGCGCGAGAACGCCCCGTCGACCAGCCCGTCGAGGAACTGGAACTCGAGGCCGCGATTGCGCGCAACGTGCGCAGGCTCCGTCAGCAGGAGGGGTTGTCGGTCGGCGACATGGCGGCCAAGGTCGGCATCTCCAAGGCGATGCTGTCGAAGATCGAGAATGCTCAGACGTCGTGCAGTCTGAGTACTCTCGCTCGTCTATCCCACGGGTTCGACGTCTCGGTCACGTCGTTGTTCCGTGGCGCCGACCTGGAACGTTCGGCGGTGTTCGTCAAGGCGAACGAAGGCTCCCAGATCATTCGCGAGGGCTCCCGTGAGGGCCACGAGTACGAGCTGCTCGGGTCGCTGCGCGGTGAGCACAAGCGCCTGGAATGCCTGCTGGTGACGCTGACCGAGAAGTCGGTGACCCAGCCGCTGTTCCAGCATCCGGGCACCGAGTTCATCTACATGCTCGAGGGGTCGATGGACTACGCCCACAGCCGCTCGGTGTACCGAATGCGGCCGGGCGACGCGCTCCAGCTCGACGGGGAAGGCGCGCACGGTCCGGTCGAGTTGGTCGAACTGCCGTGCCGTTTCCTCTCGGTGATCGCCTTCCCCGACTCGGCCATCTGACCTCTCGGCGCCTACCGCTGGCTCGTCGGGATCTCCGTCTGCTGATCGAGTAGGTGAGCCCTTGTCGAGGGGCGTCCTGGTGATTGAGTAGGCGAGCCCCCGAGGTCGAGCCGTATCGAAATCCGGTGAGACAAACGTGTCCGCGACCCAGTGGTCTCCGACATCGTCGGCGATCGTGGAAGCGGGAAGTGTCCGTCGGCGCGCGACAGAGGACACCCCGACGGGTCAGGAGAAACGTTGTAGCAGAAGGTGCCCCATACGCGACACCTTCTGCCACGACGTTGGCTGCTCGGCCTCGACACCTGGCGTGCTCGGTCACTCCAGCCGTCGCACCGCAAGAAACTAGGGGAAGAAACTCGTCCCCTACCCCTGGAGTCTTCCCCGCGAAATTTCTCACGGACGACTCAACAAGCCGGGGACGAAAGTAGGGGAAGAACCTTCCCATACTTTCAGTGGCCCGGCGGCTCACTAGTACTCCTCGGCACCGATGAGCGCGGCGTCCTCATCGACCGTCTTGCCGACCGCCTTGCGTCCGCCGACGAACGACACGGCACAGACGGCGACCACGCAGTAGGCCGCGGCGAACCACCACGGTGCGGCATGCGATCCGAACCATTCGGCGAGGTGCGCGACCAGGACGGCGGCCACGGCGGCACCCATCCAGCGCAGGAAGCTGTAACCGGCGCTCGACACCGAGCGTGGGGTTTCCGGACCGTTCGCCGACATCGCGACGCCGGTGAACAGCGTGTTGAGCACGCCCGACGGGATGCCGGAGATGATGACCGCGAGCCCGATGAGCCAGACCTGATCGTCGAGGGTGCCGATGCCGGCGAGCGCCATGACCACCGCGTAGGTCGCGATGGCGGTGATGACGCCACCTTTCTGCCCGATCCGCTGCGCGAGCCACGGTGCGACGAAGACACCCGCGAGGGCGGTCAGCAGACCCCAGCCGAAGAACACCAGGCCGGCGTAGATCGGCCGCAGTCCCATGGCGATGGGTGCCCAGGCGATGACGGTGAACAGAGCGCCGGTGTAGAACGCCGAGCCGATCGAGGTGATGAGCAGGGTGCGGTTGCGCAGCGCCTTCAGCGGGTCGACGATCCGGACCGGGACTCGCTCGGTGCGCGGTCCGTCGGTGGGCAGCATGACCGCACACAGGATGGCGCCGATCAGCATCAGGATTGCGGTCCCGGCGAACGGTGCGCGCCACGTCCATTCACCCAGAACGGCTCCCAGCAGCGGGCCGATTGCCAGACCGACGCCAAGCGCGGCTTCATACAGCATGATCGCGCCGTGCTGGCTGCCCTTGGCAGCGGTCACGATGAACGCGAGTGCGGTCGCGATGAACAGGGCATTGCCGAGTCCCCAGAGGACGCGGTAGGCGATGAGTTGGTCGATGCCGCTGGCGAAGGCCGAGATCCCGGCCGCCACGACGATGAAGGCAAGGCCGACGGTGAGGGTCCGCTTGGGGCCGAAACGATAAGCGGCCCAACCGGTCAGCAGCATGGCGACACACTGCACGCCGACGTACACGCCGAACAGCAGGGTCAGCTTCTCCGGCGGCGCATTGAGCGCCTCGGCGATGCTGTTGAGGATGGGATCCACGAGACCGATGCCCATGAACGCGATGACTGCGGCGAAGGCCGTCACCCAGACCGTGCGGGGCTGTCCGCGGAACGCCTCGATGAGCGAATGTTCTTGATGGTCGGCTACTTCCGAAGAAGCTGGCCGATTCTCGGTGACTGTCATAGGTGATTCCTCGCGTGATCAATCGGTGGGTGCGTCGGCGCGGGCCGGCTGGATTTCGAGTTGCTCGCGCAGACGCTCCAACGCTGGTGCGGCGGCGTCGAGTGCTGCGCGATCGGCGTCGCTCAGTTGTGCCACTGCTTCGGTCAGAATGCTGTCGCGTTGTCCGCGAACCCGGTCGAGAACGTCGACGCCGTGGTCGGTCAGCCCGACCAGGACGGCCCGCCGATCCTCGGGATCCGCATGACGTTCGACGAGGCCGTTCCGAGCCAGACCGTCGATGAGGGCGGTGGCCGTCGGCATGCGGATGGACTCGCGGTCGGCGAGTTCGCCCATCCGCATCGGACCGTGGTCGAGCAGTACGGACAGTGCCGACGCCTGCGCCGCCGTGTACTCACGGATCGGCGTGTGGCGTCGAAGTGCCAGGTAGAGCCGCGTCAGCGTCGGCCGCAGGGCGGCCGCCAGGGCGGAGGGTTCGACATCAGACACATTCGTAAGCCTAATACTTAGGGATACGAAGTAAAAGTCGGACCGTTGTGACCTTGGGCACGCGCGGTGTTGGGCGCGATCGCCGGCCTTAGGAATATTAGGACGCTTTATTATCTGCGGATAAACTCGGCTAGCTCTTGATGAAGTCGGTCCGTGGACCGACTTCGCAATCCCTACACACCGAACGCAGGCGCTGAGCCGGAGGTTGTGGCTGGCCGCGATGAACTCGTTTCAACCTTTGAAGTACTCCGTGCTCGGCTATCGCGGGGGCGAACTGAGCAGTCGATGATCATCACCGGCCTGCGCGGCGTGGGCAAGACTGTGGTGCTCAATCTCTTCGCCGAGCGGGCGCGTGAGTCTCGTTGGCAAGTGGCTGAGTTCGAAGCCAGCAGAAACGACGACGCGCACTTTCGAGGCACGCTCTTCTCTGTGTTGCGCGCAGCCCTCCTCCAGATCTCCCCGAGACAACGATGGACTGACAGAGCGCATCGGGCGGCGTCCGCACTGTCGTCCTTCAGCGTGTCGGCGGCTGGATTGTCTGTTTCGTGGGATGTCGCTGTCGAGGATGGACTGGCAGACCACGGGAACTTGTCCATGGACCTCACCGACGTCTTGGTCACTCTCGGCGAGGTGGCCGGTGAGGCTGGTCGAGGCATCGTGATTCTGGTGGACGAGGTTCAGTTCTTGCGAAAGACCCAGTTGGAGGCTGTGATCCAGGGAATTCACAAGACCGTCCAGCGAAAGTTGCCAATCACGTTCGTGGGCGCGGGGTTACCGCAAATCGCGGAGCTCGCCGGTGACGCCAAGTCGTATGCGGAGCGCCTCTTCACTTTTCCGGTCATCGGTTCACTCGACGAGTCAGCTGCGCATCGTGCGCTGGCGGGCGCCGCCGAGCAGGAGGGGGTGACTTTCGAACACGCCGCCCTTGAGCTGGCTGTGCAGATCACGCAAGGCTATCCGTACTTCTTGCAGGAGTTGGGATACCAGGCTTGGGAGGTCGCCGAAGGCGAATCCATCTCGCGCGAGGATGTGGAGGTCGCGCGCGAAGCGTACGACGCCAAACTTGACTCCTCCTTCTTCCGCGTCCGACTCGACCGCGCCACCGCGCTGCAGACCGCCTACATGCGGGCAATGGCGGAGTTGGGTCCCGAGCCACACAAAGCCGGTGACGTCGCACGCAGCATGGGTCGCGAGTCGACTCAGCTGGGGCCGACGCGGGCCGAGCTCATCAACATGGGCCTCCTCTTTACGCCCAGTCACGGCTATGCAGCTTTCACAGTGCCGAACTTCGATGGGTTCTTGAGGCGCGCGATCCCACATCTCGAAGTCCCCACGACCAGACGCCGCGGCCGACGCGACGATGGTTCAGGGACGTCAGAGTAATCTGGCAAACGTGAGAAGTCCCAAGAAGCGATTCAACGATCTCTCCCCGCGGTCACAGGCACTGATTCGGATCGGCACGGTCGTACAGATCGGATTGCAGGTGGCCGCTCTGGTGGACATCGCCCGCCGCCCGGCGTCGGAGATCAACGGCGGCAAGCGCAAGTGGGTGGCGTTGAGCTTCGTGAACTTCTTCGGCCCGATTGCCTACTTCGTCACCGGCCGCAAGGCCGACTGACGCGCACGATCAACGATTTTCGACGCACGGTCAACGAGAGCGGGGCTACACCCCGATCGGGCCCGCGTCCCGCCATACCGCGACGACGGCCGGACGGGGTTGGGCGTTGCCGCCGTCGGGCCAGTTCGACGCCGGGTTGTCGGCCGAGTGGTCGTCCTCCTCGCCGGGGTGCTGCACGCACACGATGACGCGGTCGGTGCCGATGATCGGTCCGCAGGTCTCCGCGCCCTTCGGCACGGTCAGGAATTGCTTTGTCTGCCCGCGGTGTTCGCCGTCGAGTGCGACGGCGAACAGACCGTCGTTGCTGTCGAGCGCGTTGCCGTCGGTGGAGATCCAGAGGTTGCCGTGCGGGTCGAAGGCCACGTTGTCCGGGCACGAGATCGGACTGACCTGAGTCTTGTCGAAGCCGGCGAAGTAGGTGTCTGCCTCGGCCGGATCGCCGCAGACCAGCAGCAGGTCCCAGGTGAAGTCGGTGCCGGTGTGGTTGTCGGTGATCTCGATGATCTGACCGTTCTTGTTCTCGTTGCGCGGGTTTGCGGTGTCGGCGGCGGCCTCGCCGTCGGTGCCGCGCTTGGAGTTGTTGGTGAGCGCGCAGTACACCTTTCCGGTGATCGGATGCGGCTCGATGTCTTCGGGCCGATCCATCTTGGTGGCACCGGCGCGGTCGGCGGCGACCCGGGTGAACACCGCGACCTCCTCCGGCGACATCCCCTCGATGTGTGATTGGGCGCTGCCGTCGGGCCGAACGGTGAGTAGCGGCTTCCAACTGCCCGAACCGGCGAATGTGCCTGAGGGCGGTAGCTTTCCGCTGCCGTCGATGGCACCGGGGTCGTTGCCGGTGAACGTGGCGACGTACAGGGTGCCCTCGTCGAGGATTCCCGCATTGTGTGCCCGCGCGGCCTTCGACAGTCCGGTCTTCATCCGCCGCGTCGACACGAATTTGTAGATGTACTCGAACCGTTCGTCGTCGCCGCTGTAGGCGACCACGGTCCCGGCTTCCGGGCCCCTCGACACGACGTGGATGGTCGCGGACTCATGTTTGAGCCTGCCGAGGGCGCTGTGCTTGATCGGCGTCGACGCCGGGTCGTGCGGATCGACCTCGACGACGTATCCGAATCGGTTGGCCTCGTTGGGCTCCTGGGCCAGATCGAATCGCTTCTCGTATCGGCCCCACTGGTGCTCGTCGGCGTCGTCGTCGAAGCTGTAGCGATCGAGGTTCTCGCTCGCCGTCTTGTCGGTGACCTTGCTCGCGTTGGAGAAGTAGTTGTTGAAGTTCTCCTCGCCGGAGAGCATGGTGCCCCACGGGGTGAGCCCGCCGGAGCAGTTGGCGATGGTGCCGAGGATGGTGGTACCCGCGGGGTCGGCTGAAGTGCGCACGAACTCGCTGCCCGCGGCCGGGCCGGTGAGCTGGAACGGCGTCGACGCCGTGATCCGGCGGTTACGTTCTCCGACAACCGGATCGAGAGATCCTACGCCGGGCGTGGCGCTCACCTCCAGCACCGTGATGCCATGCGCGGCCATCGCGATGCGTGCCTGATCCTCGGTGGGCTGCTTGGGGACGTAGCCGGTGAACATGAACTCTTCGGAGGTGTACTCCTGGTTGCATACCAGGTAGAAGTGGTTGCTCACACCGTCGACCGGGATGAGGCCGGCGAAGTCGTTGTTGTACCCGAACTGCATTGCCTGCGCTTGCGGGGTCTGCGCACCGAAGTCGAATGCAGGCGCACCGGGCAGCACCGGATCGCCCCAGCGGATCACCACCTGCTGCCGGTATCCGTCGGGAATCACCAGTGTGTCTTCGGTATTGGGCGGCACCGCGGTGAAGTTCATGCCGGACGGCGATGCGCCGGAGTTTGGGGCGGCGGACTCCGAAGAGTCGCCACATGCGGCGAGCACCGACGAAGCGCCCACTGCAACGGCCGCACCCGCGGTCGAACGGAGCACCGTCCGTCGAGACACACCGGTACGCGCGATGTCGCGAAAGTAGTTGTTGTCGCTGCTATTTCCGGGCTCATGCCAGCAGGCGCTGCCGCACTTGTACCGGCACGTCACGCGAGCACGGGCCGACCGGCCGACCTCGGCACCACCATTGGTGAACAGTTGCAACGGAATACGCACGCGGAATCCTCCCCGATTTGCGTGGGACAGTCTCCGGGGATGTTGGAGAACCGGATTCGACGTTAGGTGCGCGAAGGAACGTCCCGGACACCCTGCGGTGAACGGAAGGCGAACAAAACGGACAAGCGGTGGCCGACAATCAGAATCGACCGCCCACTCCGATCCGACCCGAACTGCTCGAGCCACCGAAGGACCCCGGGCTCCGACCACCGGCTCCGAATCCGCCCCCGAAACCCCCGCCGAATCCGCCCCCGTAGCCGCGTCCGCGGCCGCCCATGCTGCCGCGCAGGAAGCTGTCGACGAGGATGCCGCCGAGTACCGCGCCCGCCGTCGATGCGCCATCGGAGCGGGGCGTCTGCGTGTTCTGCCAGCTCACCACGTCGCCCTGCGCGGCCATCAAAGCCTGGTCGGCGAGGGCACCCGACCGCCGGGCCGCGTCGGCCGCCGCGAGCGGATCGGTGCTCGCCGACTCCTGTGCGGTGGCCAGCAGACGCTCTGCCTCGGCGAGGCGAGTGCGCGCGGTGGACTGCACAGCTCCGCGTCGGGTCCCGATGAAGTCGGCGGCCGTCGACACCTTGGCTTGTGCGGATTCGATTGCGGCGCTGACCACTTGGGTGCGTCGAATCCGCTCGGCCGAGGCGTCGCGGGCGGCGGCAAGCGCGTCGTCGAGGTCGGCGTCGGCGTCGACGAGCGCGGTGAACACCCCCAACGGGTCGGTGTCGAAGTTGTCCCGCGCCGCCTGCAGCGCAAGCTGTGCCGCGGCCACCGCCGTCGCGAGCGCCGGTCCACCGTCGGACGTCAGGGCAGCCGCCTCGGCGAGTTCACCCTCCACCTCCGCGATGAGCGCGGGCATCCGCGAATGGGCTGCGGCGATGTTGGCGTCGGCGTGATCGATCGCGTCGAGCAGTTGGCCGGCCTGTTCGATGGCCCCTTCGGCGGACCGGATGTCGGCGACCGCCGGCCCCTGCTCACCCGCCGGCTGGGCGATGGCCGCCCGGCCCTGGTCGGCACTGGCCTCGGCGAAGGTGATCTGCTCGGCCGCCAGGTCGACGTTGTGCCGGATCGAGGCGAGGGTGTTCTCCCCATGCTTGGCGATGAGGCCGTCGAGCCGCTGACGCGATCCGTCGAGGCGCGCTTGCAGTGCGACGATCCGCTGCGTGATCTGGTCGAAGCGCGCGTCGGCGTTGATCAGGAGATTGCGCATGGCGTCGAACTCGGCGACCTGCGCGTCGAGTGCGTTGTCGACGTCGGTGCATGTGGTGATGATCTGGACCAGCATCGACCGTCGCTCGTCGGCGGTCTCGGGCACGTTGTCGTCGAGCCGCTGACGCAGAGAGAACGAATCGGCGAGGCCTTTGCGGGCTCGGTCGAGCGCGCTGGTGAACGGGGCGCACTGCGCCTCGCCGAACTCGCCGACCGCGAGCTGCAACTCCTCGGCGCTGGTGCGGATCGCGTTGTCGGTGTCGGTGAGCACCTCCCGCGACCACGGGTCGAGCACGTCGAGTGGCTGGGCGGCGAGTTGGTCGGCGGTCAGCTCGTTGTCGCGCAGATGCGACAGGTCGTCAGAGATTCGACGACGATCACGCCGTCGACGGTAGGCGAGCGCACCCCCGCCGCCCACCACCGCGGCTCCGCCCAGCGCACCCGCGATGATCCAGCCCGTGTACGACGGTTCCAACGCGGTGTCGATGCCATTGGCCGCGCCGAGACCGGCGCCCGCCCAGTCGCCGCGCTTCAGGGCGGGCACCACGTCGTCGGACGCGATGGTGTCAAGATCCGACTGGTCGAGGTTCACCGCGTTGGGATCGATGGGGAACAGGTCGTAGGACTGGTATTCGGTTGCCACCGACAACAGCACGTCGTGGTCGCCGAGCCCGCTCGATGTCGCGGTGCGGTTGCCCCACTGCTCGGGGTTGAGCCCGTTGAAGTCGCGAACGTAGACCACCCACAGCTGGACGCCCCGATCGGCATAGAGCCGGTTGATCCGCTCGTCGAGTTGTGCGCGCTGCGCCGAGGTCAGCACCCCCGCGGAGTCGACCACGTGCGTCGACATGTTCACCGGCGCCTCGGCATTCGACCGCCCGCTCCCGAGGAAGAACGCGGCGAGCAGCGCGAGCGCGACCCCCACGCCGGCAATCAGGTGCGACGACGTCCGTACGACATGCATGATCACAAACCTAGTCGGCTCTGCCAGCCGGCCGAAGCAGGATCAGTTCGCGTCGCGCCAGCGGCACACGGCGTCGAGGGTGCTGAGGTCGTAGTCGGGACCGCCGACACCGACGGTGATCAGCGTGACTCCGGCGTCGCGCAGAGCGTCCGCCTCGCGCAGGGCGGCGTCGATCGATCCGCCGCGCGCCTCGACCGCCGCCGAGTGTTCGATGGTGGCCGGGTCACGACCAACGGCCGCGCAATGCTCGTCGAGGATGGCGGACTTGCGCCGGTAGGCCTCCTCGTCGACGAAGTAGTGCCAGATGTCGGCGTGCTCGGCGACGTGGCGCAGCGTCTTCTTCTCGCCGCCACCGCCGATGAGGACGGGGATGTCGCGGGTGGGTTTCGGGTTCAGCTTGCCGAGTCGGTCGGCGATTCGTGGCAGCGCGCGCCCGAGGTCGTCGAGGCGGCTGCCCGCCGTCCCGAACTCGTACCCGTACTCGTCGTAGTCGCGCTCGAACCAACCCGAGCCGATGCCGAGGATCAGCCGCCCGTCGCTGATGTGGTCGACGGTGCGGGCCATGTCGGCCAGCAACTCCGGATTGCGGTAGGAGTTGCAGGTCACGAGCGCGCCGATCTCGACATTCGACGTCTGCTCCGCCCACGCCCCGAGCATCGTCCAGCATTCGAAGTGCGCGCCGTCGGGGTCGCCGTACAGCGGGAAGAAGTGGTCCCAGTTGAAGGCGACGTCGACGCCGGTGTCCTCGGCCCGACGCACCGCGTCGCGGATCAGCTTGTATTCGGGAGCTTGCTGGGGCTGGAGTTGGACGCCGATGCGGAGAGGAAAGTCGCGGGAGCTCATGTCGCCAGTCTGCCCGCAGATCCGCTCGGCGTCGATGTCCGATTCGTTGACCGGGGCTGTGCAGCGACTCTGGATCCGGTAGCAAGGACGCCGTGAGTGATTCACCGGTCATCCCCGAGCTCGACGCTCTCCGCAAGCGCACATCGGTCAAATGGACCGCATACCCCGACGACGTACTCCCGATGTTCATCGCGGAGATGGATTTCGAACTCGCGCCCGTCGTCGCCGACGCGATCATCGCCCAGGTGCGCGCCTCCGACCTCGGCTACGCCGGTGACTCCGGCAGCACGGGAACGACTTTCGCCGGCTTCGCCGAACGCCGGTGGGGATGGCAGGTCGATCCGGTCGACGTCTCACTGACCACCGACGTCAGCGTCGTCCTCGTCGAGGCGTTGCGAGTGGCGATCGATCCCGGCGACGGCGTGATCGTGATGCCGCCGATCTACCCGCCGTTCTTCGAGGTCGTGCCAGAGGCGGGCGGGCGCGTGGTCGAGGTGCCGCTGAGCTTCGACGGCGCGCGGTGGGCTGTGGATCTGCCCGGCATCGAGGCCGCGCTGCACGCCGGTGCCCGCGCGATCCTGCTGTGTCACCCGCACAATCCGCTCGGTCTCGTCCATTCCCCAGCGACGTTGTACCGCATTGCCGAGATCGCCGCGAAGCACGACGCGGTGGTCATCAGCGACGAGATCCACGCACCCCTGGTGCACCCGGGCATCGAGTTCGTGCCGTTCCTCGACGTCTCCGACACCGCCCGCCGTGTCGGGATCGCGGCGCACTCGGCAAGCAAGGCGTTCAACATCGCCGGAGTCAAATGCGCGATGTCGGTGGTCGCATCCGACGAGATGCGCGCCCTGATCGCCCGGCAACCCGAGGAAGTTCGTTATCGCACAAGCATTCTGGGCCGAGCTGCAACCGATGCCGCGTTCTCGTCCGGCGATCGCTGGCTCGACGACACCATCACCCGCATCGTCGACAACGTTGATCTGCTCGAGGAACTCCTGGCCGACCAGATGCCCGGCGTCGTGCTGCATCGACCGTCTGCGTCGTATCTGGCGTGGCTCGACTTCCGTGCCACCGGACTCGGCGACGACCCGGCCGAACCGATCCTCGAGCGCGGTCGCGTCGCGCTACATCGCGGGCCCGCATTCGGTGATGCCGGAAAGGGGTTCGCACGACTCAACATCGGGTGCTCGCCGGAGATGCTGCGCGCCGCGATCGCCCGGATGGCCAGCGTCCTCTGATCTGAAGTCGCGCCGGCGCACCCACAGGCGCTCGCGTTTCTCTCATCCGCTCGCAATGCATCACGCGCAGATGGGAGACACGCGAGCAGATCTCAGCGGTCGATGCGCACCTGCGGTTTCTGCGACCAGTTCTTGCCATCCTCGCAACCACTATCGATCTGCCAGAGATTCCGTGACACAGTCGAATTCATGAGCACACCGCAAACCGATGACCACAGCGCTGCCGAATGGGATGCGCGTTACCGCAACGCCGACCGTCTATGGACCGCCGACGTCAACCCGGCGCTCATCGCCGAGGCCGCTGATCTACCTGCCGGCACTGCACTCGACGTCGGATCCGGCGAGGGTGCCGACGCCCGCTGGCTCGCCGATCGCGGCTGGCAGGTCACCGCGCTCGACATCTCGCAGGTGGCCATCGACCGTGCCCTGGAGATCTATCCGCGTCCGGCGATCACCTGGATTCAGGCCGACCTCCGCACCGATGATGTCCCCGGCGTCGACTTCGGACTGGTTGCGCTGCACTACTTTCCGATCACCGCCGAGAATGCCCATGTGGCCCGCAAGCTGGTCGCCGCGGTGGGTGTCGGCGGCACGCTCCTGGTGGTCGCCCACGCACCCGACGGCGTCCGTGCCCACGGATACAACCCCGACGAGTATGTGCAGCCCGCCGACTTCCGGAAGCTGCTCGATGAAGGGTGGGAGGTGCTCGTCGACGAGACCCGCGAGCGTGGTCGAGCAGCCGGCGGCGGTCACCACACCCATGACGTGGTGCTCCGCGCGCGTCGCACGGCATAGACGTCTGTCGTAGGGCCGTGCGAACATATGTTCTATGCGAATCGAGCGTAAGTCCCGGGACGACGCCTCGATCCTGCATGCCGATCTCGACTCCTTCTACGCATCCGTGGAGCAGCGCGACGACCCGGCTCTCCGCGGTAAGCCTGTCATCGTGGGCGGGGGAGTGGTGCTCGCCGCGAGCTATGAGGCCAAGGCCTTCGGTGTCCGCACGCCAATGCCCGGCCACGAAGCGCGGGCGCTGTGCCCGAAGGCAATCGTCGTACGCCCCCGGTTCGACGCCTACATGGATGCCAGCAAGGCGGTCTTCGAGATCTTCCGCGACACGACGCCCGTGGTCGAGGGCATCTCGGTCGACGAGGCATTCCTCGACGTCGGTGGCCTGAAGCGGATCAGCGGCACCCCCGACCAGATCGGAGCCGAACTGCGTCGTCGCATCCGGGACGAGGTCGGGCTGCCGATCACCGTCGGAGGTGCGCGGTCGAAGTTTCTCGCCAAGGTGGCCAGTGCGGTGGGCAAACCCGACGGCCTGCTGATCGTCGAACCCGGTACCGAGCTGTCGTTTCTGCATCCGCTGCCGGTGCGTCGGCTGTGGGGTGTCGGGCCGGTGACCGAGGCCAAGCTGCACGACGCGGGGGTCACGACGGTCGGCGAGATCGCGGGCCTCGGCGAGCGTGCGCTGCGGTCGATTGTCGGGCCTGGCGCCGGGCGCCATCTGTTCGCGCTGTCGTTGGCGCAGGATCCGCGTCGCGTGGAGACCGGGAAACGACGCAGTTCCATCGGGTCGCAACGCGCCCTCGGTCGTCGACCCAAGTCGGAATCCGATCTCGAGGCGACCATCGTCGCCATCGTCGAGCGTCTCGGCAAACGGTTGCGTACGGCCGAAAGGGTGTGTCGCACTGTTGTTCTACGGCTCCGATTCGACGACTTCGCCCGCGCCACCCGGTCGCGCACCCTCATCGAGGCCACCGATCGCACCGACGTCATCATGGTCGCCGCGCGTGGCCTGCTCGCCGACGCGATGCCGCTCATCCGCGACCGCGGCTGCACCCTGGTGGGCCTTTCGCTGACCAACCTCGACGATCACGACAGCATCCAACTCACCCTGCCATTCGAGCCGGATCATGGTGAGGCGCTCGACAATACGATGGATCAGCTTCGGGACAGGTTCGGTCGCGACTCGGTCACCCGGGCCGTCCTCATCGGCCGAAACCACGGTGACGATGCACCGATGCTGCCCGACTGATCCGAAGAGCTTGGTGACCAGTTCTCTGGGCTGCGGAAATCTGTACGTGGCAGGCCAGCCACGTGCACAGTGCGATTGGTTGGGCTGCGGCGTACAGAGATCCGACGGGGGGTGGCGGTGGTGCCCACGCTTCCCGCGTCGAATGGCGAGCGAAAAGCGCAAAACGCGTCTATCGCACGCAAGCGTGACTGTGACGTGGATTACCCGTTGACTTCGATGTCAACGGCCTCACACGGCCGTTCCCCACAACTCACAGCCAGAATCGAGCACGACAATGTTGGTAGCACTCGGTCTCCTGATGGTGGCCACCTTCATGGTCCTCATCATCACCAAACGGGCCACCCCGGTGGTTGCGCTGATCCTCGTTCCGGTCGCGTTCGGCCTCTTCGCCGGCGCCGGTCTCAGCATCAGCGACATGATCAAGGACGGAATCGGAGATCTCGCGCCCACCGCGGCGATGCTGTTCTTCGCGATCATCTACTTCGGCATCATGATCGACGTCGGGTTGTTCGACCCGATCGTCCGCGGCGTGGTCCGCATGGTGCGCAACGACCCAGCCCGGCTCGTCGTCGGCACCGCGGTCCTCGCGATGGTCGTCTCCCTCGACGGTGACGGCTCGACCACGTTCATCATCACCACGGCGGCCCTGCTCCCGCTGTACCTGAAGCTCGGCGTCAGCCCCGTGGTCCTCACCGTCACGGCCGGTCTGGCCAACGGCACGATGAACATCCTGCCGTGGGGCGGCCCGACCGCCCGCGCCGCCAGTGCCCTCAACATCGACACCAACGACGTCTTCATCCCGATGCTGCCCGCGCTGGGTGCCGCGCTCGTCGTCGTGCTGCTGTTCAGCTATCACCTCGGGGTGCTGGAGCGTCGTCGCATCGGCAAGATCGAGATCCGCGAATCCATCCTCGCCCCGCAGCGCGACGAGGTGCTCGTCGGAGCCGGCGGGTCCGGCACCACACCCCCGAACTCGGGTCGACGCAGCCGCCCGATCGGCGGAACCGGCGACGCCCCCGATGCCGACGATGCTCCCGCGACTCGCGACCTGCATATCGAGGAATACAATGACGACGGCGAGACCACCTTCACCGGTGTCCTCGATCCCAACCGAAAGACCCTGCGGCCCAAGCTGTTCTGGATCAACGCCGGACTCACCGTCGCCCTGCTGGCGATCCTCGGCATGGACGTCGTCGCCATCCCGGTCCTGTTCATGATCTTCGCCGGCATCGCCCTCGCAGTGAACTTCCCGCACGTGAAGGATCAGCAGGAGGCCATCACGCGGCACAGCTCGAGCATCGTGTCGGTGGTCGCGATGGTGTTGGCCGCGGCGGTCCTCACCGGTGTGTTCAACGGGACGGGCATGGTCGACGCGATCGCGCACTGGCTCGCCGACGGCATCCCCGCCTGGATGGGTCCGCACATGGCCATCGTCGTCGGAGTTCTGTCCATCCCGCTCACCTTCCTGATGAGCAACGACGCCTTCTACTACGGCGTGCTGCCGGTCCTCTCGGAGACCGCGACGAAGTACGGCATCGATCCCACCGAGATGGCCCGCGCCTCCATCACCGGGCAGCCCGTGCACATGCAGAGTCCGCTGGTCCCCGCCATCCTGCTGCTGGTCGCACTGGCCGGCGTCACGCTCGCCGACCACCACAAGAAGGTGCTCTGGCGGGCCACGGCGGTGTCGCTCGTGATGCTCGTCGTCGGAACGCTGGTCGGAGCGATCCCGTTCTGAGCACCGCCTCGCTCCCTGAGGTGCGAGCGGAGCGAGCCTCGAAGGGCCCGTCGACCCGGTCCAACCGACCGGGTCGGCGGGCCGTTGCGTCCTAATCTGAGATCCATGCGATTGCGGACGCAGGTGCTGGTGCTGCAACTCGCGGTGATCGCGGTCAGTCTCGCCGTCGGCTTCGGGTGGGTCGTCGTCGGAGCCGACGACCGGGTCCGCGACGAGTACGCACAACGCGCCCTCGCGATCGCCGAGTCCGTCGCCAGCGATCCCCAGGTCCGGGCCGATGTCGCATCCACTCAAGGAACCGGTCTCGACGCGGCAGCACTCGCCGCCGGACCGGTGCAGACCGAGGCCAACGCCGTCCGGGACCGCACGGGTGCGCTGTTCGTGGTGATCGCCAACCGGGATCGCGTTCGCCTGGCCCACCCGGAGGCCGCCGAGGTGGGCAAACCGGTGTCGACGGATCCGTCGAAGGCGCTGAGCGGTCAGGTCGACATCACCACCGACCGCGGCACCCTCGGCGAATCCGTCCGCGCCAAGGTGCCGATCTACGGGCCCGACGGGTCGGTGGTCGGGCTGGTCAGCGTCGGCGTGTCCACCGAGAGCCTCACCGCCGACACCCGACGTGACGTCGTGGCGACCGCCCTCATCGCGGCGGTTGCGCTGGGCATCGGCGCCATCGGGTCGATCCTGCTGGCCCGACGCTGGCGCCGGCTCACCCTCGGTCTGGAGCCCGACGAACTCACCGCCCTCGTCCGCGAACAGACCGCGGTGCTGCATTCGATGGCCGATGGTGTGCTCGCCGTCGACAGCACCGGTGTCGCGCGCGTCATCAACGACAAGGCGCGAGCGCTCCTCGACATCGACGCCCCGATCGGAACCGCAGCCGACGAACTCGGGTTGACCCCCCGAGTGCGCGCCGTGCTCGACGAGCCGACCGCCGACCCGGTGGCCGCAAGTGTCGGCGATCGCATCGTGCTGGTGAGTTCGCGCCGCGTCCAGGCCGACGGCCGTGACCTGGGCATGGTGCTCTCGGTGATCGACCGCACCGACGTGGAGACCCTCAGCCGCGAGGTTGACTCCATCCGATCGATGAGCTCGGCCCTGCGCGCTCAGCGGCACGAAACCGCGAACCGCATGCACGTCCTGGCGGGGCTGTTGCGGCACGGACACACCGAGGAGGCGCAGGCGTACCTCGACGAGATCACCGGCGCCACCAGCACCACACACCTTGCGGGACTCGACAACGTGCAAGAAGCGCATCTGCACGCCTTCCTGGACGCCAAGACGTCGCAGGCCCGCGAACGCCGGGTGACGCTCCGACTCGGCGACCAGACGTGGGTCGACGGAACACTCACCGAACCCGTCGTGGTCACCACCGTGCTCGGCAACCTCATCGACAATGCCTTGGATGCGGCGTCCGAGGACAACGGTGAGGGCGTTGTCGAGGTCGACGTCATCGGCGACGGCAACGCGCTGGTCATCGCGGTCGCCGATTCGGGGTCGGGTATCGAGTTCGACACCCCGGACGAGGTGTTCGCCGAAGGTGCCACCACCAAACCCGGCGACGGCGTACCCGGTGGCCGCGGTATGGGACTCGCGCTGACCCGGCAACTCGCGCGCCGTATCGGCGGCGACGTGTGGATCGCGGACCCGGGCGGCGAACGTCGCGCACCCAGCTCGCTCGGCGGAGCCGTGTTCGTCGCGCATCTGCCGTGCGTTCTGGAGACAGGGAGTCAGGAGAGCCATGAGTGAGGACCTGACCGTGCTGATCGTCGACGACGACTTCCGGGTCGCCGCGCTCCACACCGCCATCGTCGACGCGGTGCGCGGCTTTCGGGTGGTGGCGCGCGCGGGATCGGTTGCGGCGGCGCGTGCCGCGATCGCCGACCACCCCGACATCGACCTCGCGCTCCTCGATGTCTACCTCCCGGATGGATCGGGTATCGACCTGGTCGGCGAACTCCCCTGTGACAGCTTTGTAGTGGGTGCGGAGACCGAGGCGACCGCCGTGCGCACCGCCATGCGATCGGGCGCGCTGGCCTACCTGATCAAACCGTTCGACGACGCCGAACTCGCGCGCCGGCTCGCCGGGTACGCGCAGTACCGCCGAGTTCTCGACGCCGACAACGTCGATCAGCGGGCCGTCGACGCCGCGCTGTCGGCGCTGCGCTTCGGCACCCGCCCCGCCGACCGCGACGACGGCGGTTCGCCCACCGAGAAGCGCATCCTCGAACTCTTCGCCGACGCCGACGGACCACTGTTCGCCGACGATGTCTCGACCGCCATCGGCGTCGCCGCACCGACCGCCCGCCGGCATCTCGCCAACCTGGTCACCGCCGGCCGCCTCACCATGACCCTGCGCTACGGCTCCACCGGCCGACCGCGCCAGGAGTACCGCCTCGCCCTCTGACTCCAACCGTGGGACGAACGCTGAACCCACACCCTGCCGACCCCGCTCGAGGTCGATCCCACCGCTCCCGGTCGATCCCCCCGCTCCCTGAGGTGCTCGAGGCGCTAGCCGAGAGCCTCGAAGGGCTGGTGAGACCACGAAATTCAGCGACCAAGGACGACGGGTCACCAGCCCCTTCGATGCTCGCAAGCTCGCACCTCAGGCAGCGTAGGGTAGCTCCGTTTCCACGGATCCAGGCTCAGGTAGCGGAACTTCGGCCCAGAAAGACCCCAGGATCAGGGACCAGCGGAAGAGACCAGCTGGTCGAGCTCGCAGTCGGGCACGTGTATCCAGCCCTCGCGCATCGCGGTGTCGCGAACGTCGTCGGGCGGTGCAGGGGTCAGTCCGAGATCTGCCGTTCGCGCGATCAGCGCGGTGATCACGGCGTCGAAGGCGTCGTCGTCGGCGATCATGGCATCCGCGTGGCTGTTGAGATCGAGCCAGGGCGCCGCCTGACCGAGCTGCTCGACCATCACTTCGCGCGCAGATACATTCGCGGCGGTCTTGTAGCCGCGTGACTGCAGACCCCAACGTCGTAGCGCTGCAGCGGGGTACGCTTCGATCGCCCAGCCCGACGCGCGGTCGGTGATGCCGAGATCGGCCAGCAGGCCGGCACACCGGAACGCGACGTGGGCGATGTTGTCGGCCGACACCGAAAGCGGGCGTCGACCGCCGGCGAGTGCGGCCACGTAGAGGTCGGTCGTTCGGTAGGCCAACGGGCGCCGACGCGAGACGTCGTCGAGGCCGCTCCCCGCCGACAACTCGCCTCGATGTTGCGCCACAACGAAATCCACGAAGTCGTCGGGCCAGCCGAACGGCGAGTCAATACCTACGCGGGCTGCCCCCGCGACCATCGTGTGGATCCGTGCATCGTCGGCCGGCATCACGAGCTCTGTCACCCGAGCCGAGCCGGATCGCCACTCGATCACCGCGACAGCGGTTTTCACCGGCGACGCTGCCAGATCGACGCCCACGGTGTACGTCAGAAGGAGCCCTCCAGGAACTCGGCGTAGGCGGGAAGGTCGAGCTGCCCGTGCCCGGACAGACCGATCACGACCACCTGCTCGGTGTCGTTGTCGGCGACGTGCGCAGCACAGGCGGCGATGGCGTGGGTCGATTCCGGTGCCGGCACGATGCCCTGCGTGCGGGCGAACTGGACGCCGGCGGAGAAGGCGTCGTGCTGGCTGATCGCCACCCCTTCCACGAGGCCGAGCTCGACGGTGTGACTCAGGGCGGGGGCCATCCCGTGATAGCGCAGACCACCCGCGTGGATCGGGTCCGGGACGAAATCCATTCCGAGCGTGTGCATCTTGAGCAGCGGGGTGAGCCCGGCCACGTCACCATGGTCGTAGCGGTACTCGCCCTGTGTGATCGAGGGACATGCAGCCGGCTCGGCCGCCACCACACGGGGGTTGGACCGACCGTGCAGCTTCTCCCGCAGGAACGGGAACGACAACCCACCGAGATTGGAACCGCCTCCGGCACAGCCGAAGACGACGTCGGCGCCGTCGGGCTCGACGGCCGCGAGCTGCTCGACCGCCTCCTGACCGATCACACTCTGATGCAGCACAACGTGATTGAGCACGCTGCCGAGCGCATACCGGGTGTCGGGGTTCTGCGCGGCCACCTCGACCGCCTCGCTGACGGCCATACCCAGGCTGCCCGTCGTGTTCGGGTCCTTGGCCAGCATCGCGCGGCCGGATTCGGTGAGATCGGACGGACTCGGGTGGATGGTGCCGCCGTAGGTGCGGATGAGGTAGCCGCGGTAGGGCTTGGAATCGTAGGAGGCACGCACCTGCCACACCTCGACGTCGATCCCGAACTGCGCCCCGGCAAACGCCAGTGCGCTGCCCCATTGTCCCGCACCGGTTTCCGTCGTCAGCTTGGTGACGCCGTCGACGCTGTTGTAATACGCCTGGGCCACTGCCGAATTCGTCTTGTGACTGCCGACGGGGCTCACGCCCTCGTACTTGACGTAGATGCGCGCCTTGGTGTTGAGCGCCTGCTCGAACTTGCGTGCTCGGAACAGCGGCGAAGGACGCCACATCCGGTAGATGTCACGGACCGGTTCGGGGATCTCGATGTAGGCGTCGGTGGACACCTCCTGCGCGATCAGTCCACTCGGGAACAAGGCCGCGAGGTCGTCGGGCCCCACCGGCTCCTTGGTTCCCGGATGCAGATGCGGTGGGATCGGAGAATCGAGTTCGGCAGCCAGGTTGTACCAGTGCGTAGGAACATCGACGGTGATCAGATCCGGATTGCTGGCGTCCACGTGCATCGTCATGCGATTCACTGTAGTGCGCCGGGGTTGAACGATCCCTTGATTCGCGTGTCCGCTGCACGGTCAACGGATTGCGACGCACGATGAACGATTTGGGACGCACGGTCAACGATGTGCGTCAGAACTCGAGCCGCATCAGTACCCGCGGGAATCCGTTGAGCACGGAATCGGTCTGCGCTGCCAATTCGAACCCGGCATCTTCGAACAGCTTCCGGGTGCCGGCGTAGGCCATCGTGAGGTCGACCTTCTCGCCGCGGTTGTCCACCGGATACCCCTCGACCGCCGGTGCGCCGTGCTCGCGTGCGAACTCGACCGCACCGGCCAGCAACGGGTGCGAGATCCCTTGTTTGCGATGCCCGGGCCGCACGCGCAGGCACCAGATCGACCACACGTCGAGGTCGTCGACGTGCGGGATCTTCCGGTTGCCCGCGAAGGTGGTGTCGGCGCGCGGTGCCACCGCGGCCCACCCCACCACGTCGTCACCGTCGTAGGCGAGCACACCGGGCGCCACCGTTCGTCGGCACAGCTTGCGGACGTATTCACCACGGGCTTCACGGGCGAGTTCCTGGTTCAACTTGTTGGGAATCCGATAGCTGAGGCACCAGCAGACGTTGGCGTCGGGCCGCTTGGGCCCGACCATCGTGCGCACATCGGCGAACCGCGACGCCGGTCGTATGTCGAAGGCCATGTCACTACCCTCACGGACGGGCGGTGCACTCGCAACCGTGTCCAAGCATCCTCACGACCTTGTGGTTTTCTGAATCTGAATCTAGCATCAGAAAAGTTGATCGGTACCGAGAGTCTGACCCGAAGGAGACGTAGAAGATGGCGATGATGACCAGGGAGGATTACCTCGCGTCCCTCGACGACGGTCGCCGGATCTTCGCGGAGGGCGAAGAGGTCAAGCAACTGGCCGATCATCCGCAGTTCGCGACGGCGATCGAACTCGTCGGCGACGGCTATGAGCAGAACTACCGGCCGGGCGACGACGCCAGCGGACAGTACTTCCAGATCCCGAAGAGCACCGCGGATCTGAAGGAGATCCTGACCGAACTCCTGCACTGGGACATGGTCACCGTGACCACCAGCCAGGGCCTGCTCGCACTACTGACCGCGGCCGCGCGGATGCGTGCCGACAACCCGGCGCTCTCCCAGCGCATCGAGGAGTACTTCGAGTACTGCCGCCGCAACGACCTCCGTTGCGTGCAGGCGATCACCGACGCGAAGGGCGACCGCAAACTTCCACCCGGAGCGCAGGACGACCCCGACGTCTACACCCGCGTCGTCGAACGCCGCCCCGACGGCATCGTGATCCGAGGGGCCAAACTCCACATCTCGTCGGCCGCCATCAGCCACGAGCTGGTGGTGATGCCGACCAAGAACATGAAGCCCGGCGAGGAGGACTACGCGGTCGCGTGCGCGGTTCCGGTCAACGCGCCCGGCGTCCGGATCGTCAACACCAGCTACGCACCGCGCGAGCGCGAGGGTGATTTCCCGGTGAGCTCCAAGCACAACATGCCGGAGGGCTTCATCATCTTCGACGACGTGTTCGTGCCCAACGAGCGTGTGTTCCTCGACGGCCAGATCGCCCACTCGGCGACCTTCGCGCACGCGCTTGGGCTGTGGGAACGGCTCGGCGGCACCGCGCACATGTCCGAATTCGCCGACCAGCTGGTCGGATTGGCGCAACTCATCGCCGAGGCCAACGGCACCGAGAAGATCAATCACATCCGGGAGAAGATCGCCGAGATGGTGATCTACGCGACGATGGTGCGGTCGGGTCTCGAGGCGGCCATCGCCAATTCCGAGGAGAGTCCGGAGGGCTGGTACTTCCCCAGCGAGTTGTACACGAATGCCGCAAAGCACTACGCCGCAGCCGATTACAGCCTGATGGTGCGCCATCTCCATGACATCGGCGGCGGGTCGATTCTCACCGCGCCGTCGGTGGCCGACCTGGAGAACGACGAGGTCGGGCCGCTGATCAAGAAATACATGCGGACCAAGGACGGCATCGACGGCGAGTACCGCACGCGGCTGTTCCACGCGATCCGCGACTTCACCGCCGACGCCTACGGTGGCTGGCAACTGGTCACCATGCTTGCGTCCGGTGGCGGTCTCTATGCGCAACGTCTCGTGGCGCGCAAGCACTACGACATGGACAAGGCCAAGCGACTGGCACTTGAACTCGCGGGCCTGGCATGACCGTTGAGACCGTCGAGGTGCCGGGGGATCTCGGGGCCTTCGCCGAGTACGTCCGAACCCGGGTCGGAACTTTCGTCAACGAATTCGATTCGACGACAGAGGATTCCGTCGACTCCAGCGACCGCATCGCGGCGGTCGAGGAGTTGCGGGACGGGCACGATGCTGCGGTCGCGACGCAGCGCCGGCTGCAGCGGGCACTCTTCGACGCCGGAATCGCCTGGCCCAGTGGACCCCTCGACCTCGGCGGTCTCGGTCTGACCTTCGCCCACGACACCGTCCTGGACACGGTGCTCGACGAGCTCGGCTTGCCTTCCCGAGAAGCTCTGTTCGTCGGATTGAACATCGTCGCACCCGCTGTGGTGCATCATGCGTCAGCCGACCTGCGGAGTAGCGTCGTGACCGGTCTCTACCGTGGCGACCTGATCGGATGCCAGTTGTTCAGCGAACCCGGCGCCGGCTCCGATCTGGCCGGCGTGAGCACCAAGGCGGTACGCGACGGTGACGACTGGGTGCTGACCGGCCAGAAGGTGTGGACCTCGATGGGTCATCTCGCCGACGTCGGGGAGGCGCTGGTCCGGACCGATCCGAATGCCCCCAAACACGCTGGGCTGACGATGTTTCTGGTCGACATGCACGCGCCCGGCGTCACCGTACGACCGATCCGGCAGATGACCGGCGGCGCGGCCTTCAACGAGGTGTTCCTCGACGAGGTGCGGGTTCCCGACTCCCATCGGATCGGCGGGATCGGGGACGGCTGGACGGTGGCCTCCACCAGCCTCGGCAACGAGCGCAGCACCATGAGCGGTGCCGCAGGGCCGCTGACGCCGTACGTCATGGAGCGCGTCGTCGGGCTGGTGCGCCGGCTCGAGGCGGAGGCAGATCCGTTGCTGCGACCGCAGATCGCTCGAACCGTTGCGGCCGTGGCCGCGATGCGCGCCGCGTCGGGACTGTCCGCCGGATCGTGGTCGCACCGCATGGAGCCGGTCGCGGGGTCGGTGCTCAAGATGCTGATGGCTACGGCCGCCGACGAGATCTCCGCGCTGGCCGCGGCGGTCCTCGGCGAACGCGCCTTTGTCGATCACGGCGAGAAGGATGCGTTCGCGTGGTCGGAGTTCGTGTTGGGTGTGCCGGCACTGCATCTGGCCGGCGGCACCGACGAGATCCAATACAACGTAATCGCTCAACGCGGACTTGGGCTTCCGCGAAGATAGTCCTCAATCCACCACAGCAGAAGGAGATCGAGATGGAATCGTTCATCCAGCACCGCAAGGGACGCACACCGCGTCAGGTTCACCGCGACGTGGAGGACCTCAAGGACGACGAGCTCGGCCGCTACGGATTCGTCGGCCGCACCGCACACTTCTACCGCCGCAACGATCCCACCGCGTATCGGGCCGTCGGCGACTTGTCCGGCGTCGACCGGCTGACCCATGATCTGACCCCCACCGATCAGATCGATCCGGCCGGCGAACCGCTGCTGATGTTCTACAACGACGACTGCCGCATCCTGCTGAGCCGGCGCAACGAGGTCGCCCCGTTCTACACCCGCAACGTCGACGGTGACGAGTTGATCTTCGTACACGAGGGAACCGGCCACTTCGAGACCGAATTCGGCCGTCTCGCATACCGTCCCGGAGATTACGTGTACATCCCCAAGGCGACCACGTACCGCCAGATCCCGGACAACCAGTGCATGTTCCTCATCATCGAGGCCGTCGAGGAGTTCCGGGTTCCCGACGCCGGGGTACTCGGGCGTCATCATCCGTTCGACTCGTCACTCGTCGTCGTACCCGAGGCCGAGGTGTTCCCCGACGACGGCCGTGAGGAGTACGAGGTCCGGTTCCGGCAGCGCGAGGGCAAGACGTCGGTCTTCTACAAGTTCAACCCGCTCGACGTCGAGGGCTGGAAGGGTGACAACTTCGCGTTCACCTACAACCTCGAAGACTACGATGTGATCACCTCGGACACAGTGCATCTGCCGCCGACCGTGCATCTGTTCATGCAGGCCACCGGGGTCTACGTGATGAACTTCCTGCCGCGACCGGTCGAGAGCCGCAAGGGCGCCGAGCGGCCGCCGTGGTATCACCGCAACGTCGACTTCGACGAGATCGCCTTCTTCCACGGTGGCACCATGTTCGGCATCGAGATGCCACCGGGGCTCATCTCCCATGCGCCGCAGGGCATTCACCATGGCATGCCGGAGCGGGCCCGGGAACGTGCCCGTCGTCGCTTCGACCAGGACGAGCGTGTCGAGTGGAAGGTCATCTCCATCGACACCCACAAGCGTCTGACCCCGACGCCGGCGATGATCGAATCCCTACAGGTCGAGGTCCAAGAGGAAGTGCAGGTATGAGCGAGAAGAAGTTCGAGTACGAGCGCGTGCCCTACCTCGTCGTCTTCGACGACACCTCGGCCTATCGCGACACCTACGGTGGCGTGACGGACAGCGTGGTACTGGAAAGTTATCTGTTGCGCCCCAAGGATGTTCCGTCCGACACGGTCATCATCTTCATGCATCCGATCGGTGGCGGTGCCTACCTGCCGATGTCGAATGCGTTGCCACGCGCCGGGCATCACGTGATCTATTGCAACAGCCGGTATCGCGGCGTCGACAGCGCGCTCATCATGGAGAAGGTCGTGCAGGACCTCGGTGCCTGCGTCAAGGACGCCAAGGAGCGACTCGGCTACGAGAAGGTGATCTTGGCCGGCTGGAGCGGCGGTGGCGCACTGTCGCTGTACTACCAACAGCAGGCGCAACACGCGACGGTCACCGCCACCCCGGCGGGTGAACCACCGGATCTCACCCAGCTCGACCTGCCCGCCGCCGACGGCATGATGTTGCTCGCCGCTCACGTGAGCCGCCACGGCACGCTCACGGAGTGGATGGATCCGTCGATCCTGGACGAAAACGACCCGGAGAAACGCGATCCCGAGCTCGACCTGTACAACCCCAACAACCCGAATCAGGCGCCCTACACCGAAGAGTTCGTGACGCGCTACCGGGCCGCGCAGATCGACCGAAATCGGCGCATCACCGCGTGGGTCAAGGATCAGCTCGCCGATCTGCGTGGTCGGGGTGAGCCGCTGATGGAGCGCGGGTTCGTGGTGCACGGGACCATGGCCGACCCCCGCTGGCTCGACCTCACCCAGGACCCCAACGACCGCAAACCCGGCTGCTACCTGGGTGATCCGCGCATCGTCAACATGGGCCCGGTCGGCTTGGCCCGCTTCACCACCTTGCGAAGCTGGTTGTCGCAGTGGAGCTATGACGATGCCAACGGCGACGGCCCGCGCTGCGCGGCCGATCTCGAGGTGCCCACCCTGGTCATCGGCAACTCCGCCGACAATGCGTGCACCCCGAGCCACACCCAGCGGCTCTTCGACGCCGTCGGGCATCCGGACAAGACGATGCACACGATTGCCGGTGCGACGCACTACTATTCGGGCCGCGAACAGATCCCGTACCTCAAGCAGGCCGTCACGACGATCACCGACTGGTTGGGTGAGCGGTCATGGACCGGCGTGTGACACCCATCCGCTCCCTGAGGTGCGAGGAGCGCGAGCGACGAGCCTCGAAGGGCGGCCGCAGCCATGCATGACATCTCCACCGACGAGGTGCGCACCTCCCTGCGCACCTACTTCGCCGACCATCCGGGAATCGCCGAGGTTCGACACAACCGGGACGCGACTGACCAGACTGGTCGCACTGCAGCGGGATTCGATGTCGCGGGCTGGCGCACGCTGTCGGAACAAGTGGGCATCACCGGTCTCGGTACACCCGAATCCTGGGGTGGCCTGCAGCTTCCGGCGGCACATCTCGTCGCGGCGGCCGAAGAGTGCGGGGCCACCCTGTATCCGGGGCCGGTTCGCGCCACTCTGCTGCTGTCGGCGGCGCTCGTCGGTGTGGACCCCGACGCTGTTCCCACCCAGGAACGTGAGGTTGTGGAGAGCATCCTCGCCGGGTCCGCGGTGGTGGGAACACCCACGGGCGACAACACCCTCACCTATGCCGATGGGCGAGTCAGCGGACGACTCGGAGCGGTGACCCACGGAGCGGTCGCGCATGTGATCGTGGCGTCGGTGTCGACGCCGCAGGGTCCTGCCCTGGCGCTGATCCACACGGGGGACGCGCGGATCGAACGCACCTCGGTGCCCGGCGTCGACCTGGTAGTTCCGTTGGCGGACATCGCATTCTCTGACACACCTGCGTTGCTGCTGACGACTCCCGCGGACGCCGGCGCCCTCGCCCGGCACCATCGGCTCGAGACCATGCTCCTCGCGGCCGAGCAGGTAGGTGGCGCGCAAGGCTGCCTCAACGGGATGGTGGAGTATGCCAAGGTCCGTGAGCAATTCGGTCAGGTGATAGGGACCTACCAGGCAGTTTCTCATCGGTGCGCCCACACTGCTGTCGCCACTGCTGCGGCACGGGCGCTCGTCGTCGCAGCCGCAGACCCCCATGACGCCGACAATGCCAGCGCGGCGGAGCAGATCGTGCTGTTGGCGCGGGCTCAGGCGGCCGACACCTATTCCGACGCATCCAGCGCATTGATCCAAGTCTCCGGCGGGATTGGCTTCACGTGGGAGCATGACGCGCACTTGCACTTCCGGCATGCGCGCGCAACCGCTGCCATCGGTGGCACCCCGGATCAGTTCCGTGATCGCGCGGTCACCGCAGGTTGCCTCGACCTACTCACCCCGGGAGCCGCGTGACTCTGGAATCCGCCCCAGATTCCCGCCCTCGTCAGCTCCCCTGTTTACGCACTGTCGATGACGTACGTGGTGAGGGCGGATATCGGCGGCAGGTTTCTGGGGCGGTTTTCAGCGGCCGACGCGCAGACCGACTGTGGGCACCCGATCGGCACACTACGTGCATGTGCGTCCCAAACCTTTCACAGGCGGTGGTGGTTCTCCACAGGTGCATCGTGAGCGGCAATGCAGGCACGATGGCCGTGCACACTCGCGTTCATGGACTTCGACGACCTGGCCAAGGCCTACGGGGGCGTGCTGGCCACGCACCAACTGCTCGCGTGCGGCCACAGCACCGAGGACATACGTCAGGCGAAGTTCGACGGGATGCTCAGCCCTTTGCGCCACGGATGGTACGCGGTTCGCGACGCTGATCCCGGAGTCGTTGCCGCAGTGCGGGATCGCGGTGTCGTGACGTGCGCATCGGCGCTGCGGCGCTGCGGACTCTGGGTGCCTGACCACTCGAAGGAGCTGCACAACCGGGTGACCCGGCACGAGCGGAGGCAATCTCATGACCGCTGTCGCCGCTACGGGCGACCGTCGCCCGCCTTGGTCGCCGTCGACGACGTATTGACGTCGCTTCAGTACGGTGCGCGGTGTTTCGACGAGGAGGGATTCGTCATACTCTGCGACTCGGCGCTCAACCTCGGCGAGGTGACTGTCAAAGAGCTCGAGCACGCGTTTCGCTTGGCGCCGGAGAAGATTCGACGCTCGATCGGAAAGTGTGACGAGGGAGCGGCGTCGGGCACTGAGACCGCGGGTCGCCTCCGCCTGAAGTCCAGAGGGGTGAAGGTGGAGGTTCAGCACGAGGTGCCCGGCGTCGGACATATTGATCTGCTGGTGGGAGATCGGCTCGCGATCGAGTTCGACAGCAAGGCGCATCACACCGGCGAGGAGAACTACGAGGCCGACCGGACTCGTGACCGAAAGCTGGTCGCCCGCGGCTACATTCCCATGCGGGTCACGTACAACCAGGTGTTTCTGCGGTGGAACAGCACCTATGCCGATATCCAGGCGGCTCTGCGGAATGGGTACCACCGGAAGCGTTCGGCCTGAAATCTGTCACCGAATTCCGCCCTCGTCGAGGTCGGCGCTGACGATATGTCAACGACGGCCCTGGCCAGGGTGGAAATCGGGGACACATTTCAGGGTGGTCACTTCGCCACCACAATGCCAGGCCGATCTCGAGCACGTCGACAACAGCGATGACCGGCTGCAGGAAGAAGAACACCTGCAGCGTTGCGATCTGCACGACGATCCAGAGCAGCAAGGTCGCACCCGCGAGCACTCCGCCGAGGACGCCGAGGCGTGGCGAACTCGGTACGAGTGCGGCAATGGCAGCCGCCAGGTGTGGAACCGCGATGAGCGCGATGAGCATCCATCCGGGACCCACCCAGCTGTCAAACGGTGTGCGCTCCAGCCAGTCTCGATTCATCTGCCACGTGTCGGCGATGAGCGAGATGCCTCCGTACGTCGCCTGCGCCGTGATGAAGAGTTCGACGATCGCCAGCGCCCAGCACTGCCACGGCCGACGCGGAACCGACGTCCGCGGCAGATTGGTCTCGGAACGAGTACCCATGAGCTCAGCCCAGGAGCTTCTTCTGCACCTTGCCCATCGCGTTGCGCGGAAGGCTCTCCACGAAGCGAATCTCTCTGGGCCGCTTATGATGTGACAGTTCATTGGCCACGAGCTCGATGAGGACCTGGTCCTCCACGGCGTCGCCGACCACATACGCGACGATGCGCTGACCCAGATCGTCGTCGGGTACTCCGACCACAGCGACCTCATGGACGGCGGAATGCGCCATCAAGACGGTCTCGATCTCACCCGCGCCGATGCGGTAGCCGCCCGACTTGATGAGGTCCGTGGCGCGTCGGCCGACGATGCGGTGCATGCCATCCGAGCCGATCACCGCGACGTCGCCGGTGGCGAACCAGCCGTCGCCGACCCACGATTCGGCGGTGGCGTCGGGTCGGTTGAGGTAGCCCGACGACAGCATCGTGCCCCGAACGTGTAGATCCCCGACACTCTCCCCGTCGTGCGGAACGTCGGAATCGGCCTCGCGCAAGCGGGTTTCGACGCCTGCCACCGGTAGCCCGACCCAGCCGGGACGACGCTCGCCGTCGGCCCGGGTACTGACGGTGATGAGAGTCTCGGTCATCCCGTAGCGTTCGACGATCTCGTGGCCGGTGTGCGTACGGATCTGCTCGAACACCGGCACGGGAAGCGGCGCACTGCCGGACACGAGCAGTCGCGCCGATGACAATGCTTGTGCGGCAGCAGGATCGGATGCCATGCGATGCCACACCGTGGGGACGCCGAAGAACATCGACGCTCCCGCCTCGGCCGCCGCCGCGTAGCCGGCGGGCGTGGGTTTGACGGTGTGGATCAGTGCACCGCCTCGTCGCAACGGGCCCAGAACACCCAGTATCAAACCGTGCACATGAAACAGCGGAAGACCATGTGCCAGGGTATCTCTCGAGGTCCAGGCCCAGGCGTCGGCCAGTGCGTCGAGACCCGCTGCGATCGCCCGTCGCGTGATCGGAACTCCCTTGGGCAGCCCGGTGGTGCCCGAGGTGTAGAGGATCAGGGCCGTCGAGTCCGGTGCGGGCTCCGGGTGTGAATGCCACGACCGCGCATAGCGCCGCACCGGGATCGCGGGCAGCATCGGCTCGTCGGGTGCGGGACCGAGCCACGCCTGCGCCCCCGAGTCGGCGAGGATGTGCTCGAGTTCTTTCGCACCCGAATCCGGTGGCACCGGGACCACCGCGACGCCTGCGATCAACCCGCCGACCACTGCGAGCACTGTGTCGATGCTCGGCCGGGCCAGGACGGCAAGGGTGTGTGCACCACGGATGCGTTCGGCGACCGCCGTCGCCGCGCCGACGAGGTCTTCCCGCGAGAGTCGATCGTCGCCGATCACGACGGCGTCGGGCAGATCCGGGGCGTTGGGCAGCAGGGTTCCGAGCAGCAGCACCCACTTACTGTGTCATGCCGGTCAGATGAGCGTGCCCACGTCCTTGGCGACGATGTGATCGAGGGCGCGTTCGGCGACGGCGGCGATCGTCATCGACGGATTGCAGGCCGCCGAGTTTCCGGGCATCAACGCACCGTCGACGACGTACAGTCCGCGCTGCCCGCGGACGCGGCCGTCCAGGTCACACACGGTGCCCATGCATGCCCCGCCCAGCGGGTGCCAGGTGGAGTTGACGATCCCGTTGGTGTCGGTGAGGACGGACCGAGGGCCGGCGATGCGTTTGACGGTCGGGCCGATGTGCCGGTTCTGGATCGACTCGTCGCCGGTGGCCGGCCACCACAGTCGGGCCTGATCGCTGCGGCCGTCGTAGCGGAAGTGTCCGCGCACCCGGCTGGCGCCGTAGCCGACGAGCATGGTGGTCTTCGGTCCGATGGGATTGGGCGGCATCGACGCCTGGATGACGGTGAACGCCGACTCCGGGTCCCGCCAGTTCTTGCTGCCGTAGACCACCGGTCCGCCCTGCTTGGCGCCGAAATCGGCGTCTGGATCGGTCCACATGTAGATGCGGTCGGCGTTGGTGCCCCATCCCTGGCCGAGGCCGTCGGGGAGGTCGGGGATGTGTCCGAGCTTCTCGGCGCGCATCAATAGTCGGGTGGTGTTGACGCTGCCCGCACCCATGATGAGCGTGGGCGTCGTGAGGATCTGCTTCTCGATTGCCCGCCCGGAATCGTCGAGCTTGTCGACGTGGATCACCCACTGTCCGTTGGGGTTACGGAAGATCTCGGTGACGTTGCTCTGGGTCCGGATGGTGGCGTTGCCGGTGGCCTGTGCGGCCGCGATGTAGGTCTTGTCGACGCTGAACTTGCCGCCGTTGTTCACGCCGAGTTGTCCGTCGCCGGTGGTGTACGACGCCCGCATCTTGCCCTGCAACTCGGCGAGTGCGTAGTTCCAGTCGATCGGCATCGGGATCTTCGACAGCGGCAGGCCGAGATGGCGGACGCGATCGGCGAAATGCCGTGCGGCACGGTAGTTCGGCGAATTGACCAGTGCGTCCGGGGCGGTCGCGAGGTGCAGCATCCGGGCGACGCGCGGGTAGTGCACCCGATTCATCGTCGGCCAGTCGAGAGCGTTGGGGAAGTGGGCTTCGAAGACAGCCCGATCGGGCTGCAGGGTCATACCCTGGTAGACCAGTGAGCCGCCGCCCACGCCTGCCGCGCAGACCGCGGTCATGTTGTCGCCGACCACCGTTTCGAGAAGTCCTACATAGGGTTCCACCGAGATCGGCCGACCGAAGATCTGCGACGCCGAGTTGTACCAGAGGATTCGCTTGTCGGGGTTGGTCGGGTTGGGGAAGGTGTTGGCGTTGGGTCCGGTCCGCCACCAGCGTCCCCGCTCGAGGACGAGCACCCGAACGCCCGCCTGGGCGAGCCGCAGAGCTGCGACGCCGCCGCCGAAACCGGACCCGATGACGACGACGCGGTGATCCTCGCGCACCGTCCGCACGCGCTTGGCCGGTTGAGCGGATGCGGTCGGAGCGCCACCGATGGCGCTGCTTACGGCCGCACCGGCCACCACGGCTCCGGTGCCGGCGAGGAAGGTACGACGAGAAATGCGCGTGTCAGCAGACACCATGGCCCCCAGTGAGTGAAGTGGATCTCCCCGAACGAGACCCAAAACTAGACATAGGTGGCCAAATGTGTCAACTAATGGAGGGAATCCTCACCTTTGTGTCCTGTCGCACCACCCGCCAAGGCGGTTTGCGGAGGTGCGCGGGCCTCAGGGAGTAGGCGCGTCGATCCGGATGCTCGCGACCATGGGGTCGAGCCAGCGGCGCAGGAACTGGCGCAGTTCCTTGTCGGGCCGGTCGTCGAACAGAACCACCGACAGGCTGAGGTGGACCATGAGTTCGGCCAGGTCCTCGATGTCGCGGACTTGGCCCTTCAGTGGTGACAGGAACTGCAACCCAACGGGTTTGGCGCGTCGGATCACCCCCTCGTCGAAGAGCGGATTGCCTTGGTCGGCCTGGAACATCGCCTTCAGAACCGGCGTGGTTCGCGCAAAATGCCGTCCGGCCATCACCAGTTCGATGAGGAAGTCGGTGGGGTTGTCGGTTGCCGCGGCATGCGCCTGGATGTCTTCCATCGCCATCAGCGTCAGATGGGCCACCGACTGCGAAACCAGGTCCTCCCGCGTTCCGAAGATCGAGTACACGGTCTGTCGCGACACTCCGGCAGATTCGGCGACGGCCGCGATGGTGACGCCGTCAAAACCCGACGTCTGCACCAGTTCGAGGGTGGCATCGATGATCTTCCCGCGCGACCGCATGATGTCCATTATTCACCGACGGCACATGCCGCCCGGTGGCTTGTTCATCTTTCGAAAGCTGCTGGGTGGCCGTAGAACGTCAGGCAGATTCGCGCATCGCAGCGGAATCGATCCACCCGTCGGCCACGAGCTGCAGCAGCATCTGGGCCTTGTTGCCCACCGGACGTCCTGCGTCCTCATAGCGCCGTGCGACGCGACGATAGTGTTCGCGCACTGTGCTCTCGGCGATGCGATGCAAACGCGATGTCTGCCGAAGTGTGGCACCCAGGGTGTAGGTGTGCAGAATCTCACACTCGCGGGGAGTGACATGGACTCGAGCCGGACGCGGGGCGCGCTCGGCGATCTCGGTGAGAAACCGCTCGAGGTACGCAAGCGACTCGGGTCCTTCGGCCGGGATCACTCTCACGCTGGGACCGCCGCCATATGCGGTGATCCTCCCTATCCGGTCGGGCGTGGACAGGAAGACGGTGGGAATGGGATGTCCGCAGTCGCCGATGCGCGCCTGGCGCAGGTCGTTGGGTTCACGAGCGATGATTCCGTGGGCGACAACGACGTCGTCGCTGGTGGGGGGCACGTGAACAGCACGAAGGCCGGACCGCTCGACCAGCGCGACGAGTGCCGCGGTGGCGATGCTCTCCACACCGACTACCGCAACGGTGGGTTGGACCGGCGCGACCGGGATTCCCGGGGCGGGCATCGTGGACGTCATGCGGTCCTCCTGACGAGATCGGGCATCCATGCTCAATCCTGATTGAACGGATCGCGCAAGTCAGCAGAGTTTGCGACCCGATTCGGACATATCCGGGTGCTGCTTCGCATGAATGACAACCCGCGATGCGTGATGTCGCATGATTGCCGACGATCCGGCAAGATTACGCACGTGCTGAGAGGACTGCGGATGCTGATCGCGTCGCCGCTCGGGCATGTCGTCGAACCGCCGTTGCAAGCCTTTGATGACGTGACCGTGGTGGTGGCCACCGACGAAGATGAGTTCACGCGTGCGGTGGCCGGGCAGGTTCGTTTCGACGTCGTGGTGGCCGACCTGATCTGGAACAGCCCCGAGACGGAATGGACCTTCGACGGTCTCGACGTCATCGATGCGCTCACCAAGCACGACCGCCTGGCACCCGTGCTGCTCGCCACGCAGGGATATGGAATGGAGCAGGACCATCTGGACGAGGCGAGACTGCGTCCCGAGGTGCTCGGCGTGGTCGCCAAGTCCGACGGCCTCCAGGCACTGATGGAATCGATCCGGACCGTGGCCTACGGGCAACGTCTGCCCTTCGAGCCGGCCACGGACCGGCGCCGGACGCCGCTCTATGAGCTCTTCGTGGGGCAGCGTGGCCACACCGCGGGACGGCTCGCAGGGGCCATCGCGTCCGGGGCGTCGTCGGACAACGTCTCACTGGCGCGGGCCGCGAAGGTGTCGCCCAACACCGCCAACAAGGTCACCAGCCATTACCTCGGGCCGATCATCGAACGTCGAGGTGAGCACGACGACCGGCTGCCCATGACTCAGGCAGCCGTCTACCGGTGGTGCGGTCTGCACGCCCGCTACATCGTGAGCTGGTGCCGACGGCACGGCCACGCGGATGTGCTCGGCGAACTGAGATAGTTGCCCGATCAGGCGAGGTAGCGGTCGACCAGCTTCTCGGCCTTCTTCGGTGTCCGGGCTTGGAACCCGTCACCGATCGCGCGCAGCTTCCATTGCGGGCCTTCACGATTGATCACCGCCATCACCACACCGGTGAACGGCATACCACCGGCGAGGGTGAAGCGGGCCAGTTCCGCGTTGTTGGTGTCGTCGATGAGGCGGCAGTACGCGTTCTGGACCTCCTCGAAGGTCTGTCCGCGATAGGAGGTGACGATGAAGACCAGATTGTCCACCGACGGTGCCACCGCGGGCAGTGACACGCTGATCACCTCGTCGTCGCCTTCACCCTCGCCGGTCAGGTTGTCGCCGGAGTGGTGGATCGACTTGTCTTTCGAGTTCAGCCGTCCGTAGTACACGGTGTCGACGCACCGGCCCGCCGAGAACATCAGCACGGACGCGTCAAGGTCGATCGCACTGCCCCGCTTGCGGAGGCCACCCGGCGGCGGCACGGGATCCCAGCCGAGACCCATGCGGATGGCGGTCAGGGCAACTCCGCCGTCCTTGCGCAGCGTCACCTTCTGGCCCTTGGACAGGTTGACCGGACGCGACTTGGTCAGATTTATCTCGGGTGCCGGGGGCGGCGGCTGTGGTGGTGTGTACGCGGGCGGTGCGGGTGGCGGTGTCGGGGCAGCGGGCTGATCGTCGACGCTGACGCCGTGGTCGCGGACGAGATCGGCGAACCCTCCGGCATAGCCCTGCCCGACCGCACGAACCTTCCAGTCACTCCCACGACGATAGAGTTCGACGGTGATGACCACGGATTCCGTTGTCAGACCGCCGATCACGAAGTCGTAGTGCTCCCGGCCAGACGCGTCGCCAACCCGCGCGACCGGCGGAGCGCTGCGCCCGAAATTCGACGACGGGTCGTCGAGGGTGACGACCGCGCGGACGGCATCGATGTCGGCGGGGATCGCGCCGGTGGCGATGACCAGGCGAGGCCGGCCCGACGCGGTCTCGAGTCTCACCCCGGGGCCAACGGGCTGGTTGTAGAAGACGAAGTCGGCGTCGGAGCGCACCAGGCCGCGGTCGGTGACCAGCAGGGCCGAAAGATCCGCGGCGGCACCCACGTCGACCGTGATCGTCAGGTCGGCGGTGGGCAGAGGCGCGTTCTGCCCCTTGCTCAGAGCGGTCATGGGGTGGCCTCCAACTCATTGACGGCGTCCTGGTTGATGTCGTCGGGGCTGACCGAGCGTACATAGTCGCAGAACCAGGTCAGGATCTCTTCGCCGGCAAGCGCTCCCGAGTGCTCGGTCACGGCGACGTGGGCGCGGTTCCACCCGAGGTTCTCCAGCTCGCCGTGGCTGGGCCGGATGGCCGCGTCGGAGGCTTCGAGCAGGTCGGCGTCGAGCCAGCCGTCGCCGGCCGAGATGAGCGGGGCGTCGGCGGTGATTCGGCCGGAGTCGACGAGGCGGCGCCGTACTTCGCCGATGGCTGACGATTTGGTCACGCACCCGGGTGTCGCGTAGATCTTGCGGCCCTGCTGCGACACGGTCCACCCGTGACGGCCGCACCACTGCGTCCAGTCTGCGAGGAAATCGGCGGGCTGAGCGTCGAGGTCGACGACCAGGTAGCAGAACAGGTCGTCGGCGATGCGTAGCGACTTCACCCAGGAGTCGTCGGTGCGGCGCTTCAACTCGGCGACGACGGTGTCGAGATCGGCTGCGCTGGAACGCACGGCGTCATCGATACTCGCGCGCCACGCGGCGTCGTCGGTGCCGTCGACCAGGATGCGGCCGCCGTTGGAGACCACGGCGTACGGGAAAGGGCTGCCCGGCAGCGTGACTCGATCGAACTGGGCCTGGGTTCGGGTGGTGACCGGCACCACCGGCACCGCGGCAGCAAGGCGGGCCAACAGCTCTTGACTGTGGGCCGTCATGTAGGAAATCGGTGCCTCCTGGTAGATCTCCACACACTTCGGCGCCAGCGTCGCGAACTGTTCGGCACCCATCGCCGAGCGTGAGTAGATCATCGTTCGGTCGAGGTCCGTCGCGACGAGAACCCGTGCCGGCCCGGCGATCACGCGCCCTCCTTGATGATGCCGACGCACGAGTAGGCCAGCCCGTCGACGACCTCGATCGGGACTCCACGTTCGGCTGCCAATAGACGAATGTGCGCATGATCGGGTTGCTCCGCATCGTTCACCAGCACACGCCAGGGGATGCGACGCAAAAGGACTCGGGTGGTCTCCCCGATGCCCGGTTTGACGAAGTTGATCGACGACAAGCCGTACGACTCCTGGATCTGTTCCACCGCCTGCCATCCCGCCCAGGTTGGCGTCCGATCCGATGCGACGATCTCTTGTACGCGCTCAGGCACTCGCTGCGCGACCGCCGAGAACTGCGCACTGATGGTGTCGAGGAGGACGCCGGAGACGTCGAACGGGGCGAGTTCGCGATAGAACTTGGCGCCGTGGTAGTCGTCGGGACCGATGTGGTCGCGATTGAGCACCGTGCGCGAAACAAGGCCCGAGACCGTCGAATTCAGGCAGGCCGACGCAATCAGGAAGTCGTCGCGGGTGCCGTAGGTCGCAGTGCAGTGTCCGGTGTCGGCGAGTACCGCCAGCTCGTCGTTGAGCGCGGGACCGCCGGCCTGCTCGAATTCCCGCAGGGCGACGGTGAGTTCACGCTGGATGGCACCCTTGCCGGTCCATCCGTCGATGAACGCCACCGACTCCGGATCATGGTCGGAAACGATGTGCCGCAGGGCATTGGTGTCGATCCCGCGACCACGGACGATCGACACCGCGTAGTGCGGCGAGGAAATACCATGGGCGAATTCGATCCAGCGTCGGATCAGCACGCCGACGGGAGTGCCGGCCCGAGCCAGTGAGACCAGCGTCGGACGTGAATGACGCTCGGCCAGAATCAGTTCCGCCACCACACCGACGGCCTCGGCAAGGCGCTGAGCCGACGCCGCCAGGGTCGTGTGGAAAAGCCGCTGATACTCCTCGCCCGGTTGATACTCGATGGGTAGCGATTCGGCGTAATGGGCGGCACCGGACTGGATTCGCCGCTCACGCTCCTCGATAGCGCCCTCGAGGGCGATGTCCGACAAGTCCTTGAGCAGCCAGGTCACCTCGTCGGGACGGTAGGAGCCGAAGTCGGGGCCGCGCAGCCCCGATGCACGAGCGGTCGTCGTTCCGGTCATCGGGCACCTCGTGCTTTGGCGATCACGGACTGTACGGTCTCGGGCACCACCAGCACCATCACATCGTGCCCGGCGGTGGTGAGCACATCGAGCAGGCCGCCGGGCTCGCGTAGCTCCGCGGAATCCGCCGGGGTATCGGCGACAAACAGTACTTGCGCGGGCGAGGCGCTGACGTTGTACACGTAGCGCCGCGCATCCGGGTCGAATTCCGGTGCGGCGAACTCGAATCCACGTCGCAGCGGATAGCCGTCGACGTCGCGGACATGCGCCGGCGAACGCGTGGTGGTCTGGTACCGAACGTCGAGGCCCGCGCTCTCGAGGCGTTCGGCGATGCACAGCGGCAGGTACATGAACTCTTCGTGGCCGATCACGACGAGCGGTGTGCTCGGGTCGAGTCTCTCGCGGACCGCAGCCGCCACGTCGTCGGCGGCGCGATGAAACGCGGTGGCGTCGGTGGCGAGGTAGCCGTGCCGTCCACCGTCGGGAACGTCGTCCGGCCACTCGGCATGCGTCTCTGTCACAGTACCGCGCGTCGGCGACACCGGATTGAGTCTCGCCGGTGGCAAGTTACAGACCTCGTCGATCAGGTTGTCCGGCAACGTGACCCGGCCCGTCGCCAGGGACACGAACTCGATGCGCACGCTGAGCTCGGTCGCGGCACGATCGGCGGCCGCTACATGATCGGCGTCGCGCATGTCCACCAGCGCGGCGACCACATAGTGCGATCGTGGCGCGAAACGATGCAGCGCAGCGATGGCCTCGATCGCCGTCTTACCGGTGGAGATCTCGTCATCGACGAGGACCAGCGGCCCAGGACCGGCGATCAGATCCGGCGAACTCGGTTGCAACAGGTGTGTGGTGGCGTGGGAGTGGCCCTCCTCGAATGTCCCGTGCACCTGCGCCCCGGGGCGCGACCGCCGCGTCGAATGCAGGTAGGTGGCAGCAGAAATTCGCTCAGCCACGCAATGACCCAAACCCGTTGCCGTCTCGGCGAATCCGACCACCGTGGCGGACCGCGCGAGATCCGGACCCAGCACACCGAGGACGACGTCGCCCAGATCGTCGGCGGCGCCGCGCACCACGCTTGGCGGGATCGGGATGTGCTTGCCCAGCACCGTCGAGACCAGCAGATGCGCGCGTCGCCGGTTGCGCCGCAACCCCAGTACAACGAGATCGTTGACCGAGCGGCCGGTGGTGGCATCCGCCACCCCGATCACTTCGGCACCGAAAGTACCTGTCACCCAGGAAGGAACGGTTTGTGTCATCCCGGCACCAGCGCCGTCAGCAGATCGACGAAGTCGACACCCTGCCTGGTCACCCCGAACACGGCGGCCCGATCCATCACCAGATGCGCCCAATTGCGGTGCGGCTTCATCTCATTCATCTTGTTGTGATACGACGACGCACGTACCCCGCCGGTCTCCTGCGCGAGGATGTCGACGGCATCCTGATACTCCTCGTGGGTCACCGCCGACAATGCGTGCACGGGCGCCACGTGTGCGGGATGGATGACGGTCTTGCCATGGATGCCGTTCGCGCGGTCGAGCGCGATCTCGCGCAGCAGGCCGTCGATGTCGCGGCTCACCAGCTGCTGGCGGAACATCACCGCGTCGTGTTCGCGAAAGGGGGTCTGGCGCAACGTCGGACGAAAGAGACGTTCGTGGTCGGCGAAGTACTCCCAGACCGGACCGGTCACGATGTGGCCGGTCGCGTCGCGACGACCCAACCGGTTGACAACGGCGGCGATGAGGTCGGCGGCGACGCGGACGTCGTAGATGGTGAGGTCCCGGTCGCGTCGGATGCCGAACAACCCGCAGATGTCGGTGGCGCCGATCCGCACGGCGAGAACATGTTCGCGGAACTCGTCGAGGAGGGCCGCGATATCGGTGAGCTGATCGTCACGCGTCTCCCGGTGGACGAGTGCGGGCGACTCGAGGACGGGCATCGCGAACAAGCGCGATCCGGTCGCCACCGAAGCGTCGCGGATGGCCTCGAGGTCGGCTCGCCCGGTTGACGTCCCGAACTTGGGCAGGACGAATCCGTTCAGCGCCGGACACGATCCCAATGCCGTTGTGATGGAACGGATCTGCTCGACCCGACGGGTGCGGACGAACAGCAGCATCGAGGACACCGGCGTATCGGCGAGGGTTCGCAACGCATCCACCGCAGACTCGATGGCGACCCGTTCGTCGTCGTCGGCGACGGCGTCCTCGAGGTCGATCACCATCGACGTCACGCCCTCGGCATGGCGTCGAGTTATGGCGTCCGCCAGTCCCGGCCGGGTACCCGGGACATAGAGGGTCGCGCCGAGGGCGAGGGCGAGCCGGGTGCGGGGCGCGTCGAGCGGGATGCGTTCGGGATGCACGCAGAACAACTGGTCGGCGACGGTCGCGTCGATGTGGCGGAAGTGTTGCACCCCGACACCGGCGACCCCGGCCGCGCCACCCGCGGCCGCGGTGGTGGTCATCGTGCTGCCACCTGTCCTCTCATTCGGTCGACGATCTCCGAAATCCGTCGGTCGACGGCCTCCAACTGGGTGAGGTAGGCCCAGTAGTCGGGATGGATTCGTTCGAGCGCCCCGCCGGCTCGTTCGATCCGGTCGGCCTGAGCATCGAGCACCGAACCCCATTCGTCAACCAGGCCGTGATTGATTGCGAACTGTTGGGCATCTCGTAACCTGAAGCTTACCCGGCGTCGAACCGCGGACGGATCGTCGCGCACGCCGCGCAGCAGGCGCAGGCGGTCGAGGACGGCATCGACCGCATCGTCGGCCAAGGACAATTGCTCCCGGGCGGCTTCGGCTTCCGATACGGCCAGATCCGGGGCGTCGGTGAGGTGGCCGCGGGCTGTGGCCAGGGCGTTGTCCGCGCGACCCAGCGCGGCGGTGATGGTCGCGTCATTTCCTTCGAGGTCGGTCGAGCACTCGGCACTGAACTCGCGACGCAAGGTCGAGAGTGTCGGCTGCACCTGTTCGCGGCGCGTCGAAATCGCGCTGCGCAACGTCTCCACCGATCGAATGACGACCTGCGCGCGGTCGGCGTAGCCGGCGGCCTCGCCGAGGACCTGTTCCACCCGGGCCGCCGCGGCGATCACCGCACGCGCGGCCTGCCGTCGCCCGGCCAGCCCCGACGCCTGGGCGAAGGCGGCATCCGCGGCCGCCAGGTCGTCGGTGACTCGCACGACCGACGTCAGTCGGGCCAGTCGGGGATCGGTCTGTTCGAGCGCGTTCACGGCGCGGGTCGTGGCCACCCGCGCGTCATTGCGCAGCACGGCATCTTGCCGAAGGGCGCCTCGGGCGCGTGTCAGTTCGGCGTCATGGTCGTGCCCGAAACGGGTCATCTCCTCGTTGATGCGTCCGAGCGCTTCGGTGCAAGCCTGCACCTCCGATGGTTGCGGACGGAATCGATCGTCCGCGTTGCCCGTCAGACGCAGGTACTCGGCGGTGATGGCCGAGTGCCGCTCGCGGATCGCGACCCACTGTGCGCGCAACGACGATCGGGGGTCGAGTTCGGCGGCCGCCGACACCGCGGTGTCGATCTCCCCGACGATCCGATCGGACGCCAGAAACTCCGAGGTCATCTGTTCGATGTACCCGCTGGAGTCCACCGCAGGGCGGCTACCTCCGCCAAACCAGCGGCGGGCAAAGTTTCTGGGCACGAGCCGATGCTATCGAGTAACTTTCAACCCGACACCCAGGCGCCGACCACCGTCGATGCGCCCGCGTGCCGACGAGGTCGGTCGCGTCGACCGGGAGGATCGAGGTAGAGGTGACGTGCAGCTAGTCCAACGCTCCAAGAGGGTCATCGAGGCCAGACTCAACAACACCGCCGTGCGCGCGCTGAGTGGATCGATGGTGGCCTACGAAGGTCAGGTCAATTTCAAGTCCGCCGGCTTCGGCGGCGGGGCCGGTGTGATGGCCGGTCTCAAGCAGCGCGCGACCGGCGAGGCGCTGTCGTTGATGGAGTGTGCCGGGCACGGCGTCGTGTACTTCGCGCACGACGCGGCCGAGGCCACCATCATCGAGATGACAGGTGACACCCTGCAGGTCGAATCCGAACAGCTGATGGTGCTGAACGGCAACCTCAACACCAACATCACCTTCGCCGGCCTGCGCGGCGCATCGTCGGGGCAGGGTCTGTTCACCACGACGGTGACCGGACACGGCCAGATCGCACTGCTGTCGCGGGGCGGCCCGCTGATCCACCTCGAGGTGTCGCCCCAGTACCCGCTCGTGGTCGACCCAGACGCGTTCGTCTGTGCGCGCGGCAACCTCAACCAGTCCTTCGTCACCGACGTCTCGTGGCGCACCGTCATCGGGCAGGACGCCGGCGAGGCGTTCTCGCTGCGCTGGGACGGTACCGGCGTCGTCTCCATCCAGCCCGCGGAGCGGTAGGAGTAGCAGTGTTCACCAAGGTCAACAGCAAGGTCGTCTCGGTCGACATCGGCCAGACCGGGCCGGTGGTCGCCCGCAAGGGCGCCATGCTCTACTACACCGGAAACGTCCTGTTCCAGCCTCACCAGATCGCCGGCGCCGGGGGCGGCGGATTTGGCGGAGGGTTTGGGGCGATGGCCGGCCGCGCGCTGGCCGGCGAACACGAGTCGACGATGATCGCGCAGGGAAATGGCAAGGTGCACTACGGCTTCCGTGGCATCGAAGTGCAGATCGTCGACGTCGGGGCGGTCGGCGGAATGATGCGCGTCGAGGCATCGCGACTGCTCGTCTACGCCGCCAACATGCAGGCATCGGTGGTGTCGGTCGCCTCCTCGGGCGGCGGTGGCGGAGGCGGGGGCGGCGGCCTGCTCGGCTCGCTGCGTTCGGCCGCGGCCGGAGTGGTCACCGGCCAAGGCATGTTCACCACCCAACTCTCCGGTGGCGGCTCGGCGGTGATTCTCGGACATGGCGGAGTCTTCGATCTTCAGGTCACGCCGGACAAGCCGGTCATCGTCGACCCGCAGGCCTTTGTCGCGTCGGCGGGGCAGATCAACACCAACCTGAAGTCGATGGTCAGCTGGCGCAACGTCGGCCGAACCGGTGGTGAGGCAATGCAATTGGAGTGCACCGGCCATGGAGTGGTCTTCGTGCAGGCCTCGGAGGAGAAGCTGTGAGCGAGCTCAACACTGTCTGGAATCCGATGAACTTGCCGTCGGACGACAACGTCCCCGGCAACAACTACAGTTTCGTGATCGACCTCAACGCCCCCTGGTTCCTGTCCAAAGGTGCGATGATCGCCTACTACGGCCAGATGAACTTCACCTCACTCACGCACGGCATGCAAGGCCAGATGCTTCAGATGGTGGCCCAACAGTTCTCTGCGCCACTGTATCTCGGGGACTACGTGGTGGCCGAAGGTCACGGAAAGCTGATCATCGGCGACCGCGGATACGACATCAACTCCTACGACCTCGAGGACGGCAACCTCACCATCCGGGCGTCGAATCTGCTTGCCTTCCAGCCGAATCTGACCCTCAACCAGTCGATCGTGCCGGGCTTCCTCACCCTCATCGGGACCGGGAAGTTCCTCGCCTCGTCGAGCGGACCGGTCATGTTCGTGGAGCCGCCGGTGCGTGTCGATCCGGAGGCGCTGGTCGGGTGGGCCGATTGTCCTTCGCCGAGCCACCACTTCGATCAGGCATGGGTCAACAGCTTCATCGCGGCCGCCGGCGCCCGATTCGGGATCAACTCCGGCGAAGAGCGTCAGTTCGACTTCGTCGGCGCCGGAACGGTTCTCGTGCAATCGAGCGAGAAGGTGCGCAACGACAAGTCAATTGTGCAGACCATCCGCGGTCAGCTCCCGGGCCTCTCGGCACCCGGTCTGCAACAGATCAACCAGGAGATCACCGCGCAACTCGGCCAGCATCAGTAGCGACGGCGAGCGGTGGCTACACGTACACGGTCACCATCGCCGGCCGCACCGACCGTCCGGCGACCACGAGTCCGGGTCGGATCATCTCGGCCACTCGGCCTTTGGTCGCAGATGCATCGTCCGCCGATAGCGTGTCCGCCGCCTCCATCACGGCGACGTCGAACTCGTCTCCGGCGCACGGGTTTATGACGGCTCCGTCGCGACCGACGATGAGTCGCTCCAGGCCGTCGCGCAATGCAGTGAAAGCGGCGGCCTCGCGCTCGGACTCCGCCGATCGTGCACACACATCGGCGTCCGTGTACAACGCGAACAGGTCGACGAGCAGCGGCCTGTCGGCGGCTTGCCCGCCCGAGCGCGCCTTGTCCGACGCGACCAGACGGTCGAGCGTGAGTGACTGCCGCGTCACGACGCGGGCGAGGTCGGATACCTGCTCGGCGAGGCGGTCGATGGGCTCGGAAGCGGCCACTTCCGCCACGAGGGATTCGGGTGCCGATGGATCCGCCGATTCGGTCATTCATCGAGCCTACCGGCCTCGCACCGAGGAGCCCGCAGCGTCGATGCGCTGCTAGCATCCGTCTCGTGGGCGTCTATGGAATCGACTTGGGCACGACAAATTCCGGCATCGCCACAATCGGCGCCGACGGCAGGCCCGAGGTCATCTCCGGACTCAGCGGCTCGGTCACCACCCCGTCGGTCGTCCTGTTGACCTCGGCCACCGACTACGTCGTCGGTGAGGGTGCGCGCCGCCAGGCCCGCCTCGACCCCGACAACGTCTGCGCGCTCGTGAAACGTCGTATGGGCGACCCCGATTGGCGGTTCGTCGCGCACGGTCAGACGTGGTCGGCGCCGGCCATCTCGGCGCTCATCCTCAAGTCGCTCGTCTCTGATGCGGCGTTCGCGGGGGAGAAGGTGGAGCGCGCCGTCATCACCGTGCCCGCCTACTTCGGCGACGAGGAGCGGCGCGCCACGATTCAGGCGGGGAACTACGCGGGCATCGACGTCGCCGGTGTGCTCTCGGAACCGATCGCGGCCGCCTTGTCGTACGGATTCAGCCGTTTGACCGACGGACTTGCCGGGCGTACGCCCGACGAGACGGTTCTCGTCTACGACCTCGGCGGTGGCACGTTCGATGCGACCGTGATCGAACTCGCCGATCGGCGGATCTCGGTCCTGGCGGTCGACGGGGATCATCAGCTCGGTGGCGCGGACTGGGATGAGCGCATCGCGCTGCACCTGTCGCGAACCTTCTGCGCCGAACACCCCGACACCGAGGACCCGCTCGACGACTCGGCCGGGTCGCAGAGTCTGGTTCTTTCTGCCGAGCGTGCGAAACACGAACTGACCGAATCGGATTCGACGTCCGTCGTGGTTGCTCACGATGGTGCTCGCTCGGTCATCACGCTGACGCGCGCACAGTTGGAGGAACTGACCGGCGGGCTGCTGCAGCGCACCGTCGACCTCACCCAATCCTGCCTCAAGGCGGCACGTGCGCGGGGGGTCGACCGCGTCGACCGTGTGCTGCTGGTGGGTGGGTCGTCGCGAATGCCGATGGTGGCCAACGCGATCGGCAAGGCACTGAACATCACCCCGGAGTTGTCCGACCCCGACCTCGCTGTCGCGCGGGGAGCCGCGATCTACGGTGACAAACTCGAAATCGAACGTCTCGTGACCGCCGATCTGCGCACGCGGGGCAGGCTGACCGACGGTTCCGGCGCGCTCGAGGCGAGTCCAGCCGACGTGGAGGACTCGTGCCGCCGCGTCGCCGACGCGTTCGGGCTGCCCGTCGCCGGGGTGCGCCGGATGCTGGAGATCTCCGTCGACACGGTGGTGTCGCGTGGCTTCGGTGTCCTGGCTGTGGGTGGACGGTCGGGTGGACTCGAGGCGACCTGGCTGGTGCACCGCAACCAGACCCTGCCGATCCGGGTGGGCCGTTCCTTCGGCACCGTTCGGGCAGATCAGGATCGGATCAATCTGACCGTCCTCGAGCAACTCGGACAGCAGGCGACGCCCCGTCCCGAAGATGCCAAAGTGCTCATCGAGGGCACCATCACCGACATTCCGCCCGGCTACGACGAGGGCAGCGAGGTGCGGGTGACCTTCGAGATGGGATTCGACGGGGTGCTGCATGTGCGGGCCCATCACGTCGACGCCGACATACCACTGACCCTGAGCGCCAAAACCGGTGCGACGCTGTCGCAGTCGGAGGTCAACCGCGAACTCGACCAGGTGCAGCGGTCGCGGCGTCGGGACCGGTGAGGCAGACCGGTGCAGCCGTTCGTCGCCAACGACTATCGTAAGCGTGTCCTCGCCGCGGTCGATCGCCGCGGTGGTGTCGATGCCTCCGATCCCTTTGAGCTCTACGACATTCCGCTCGACGAAGCCGAATCACTCACCGATGCCGAGGTCAGCCGCCGGATCGACGAGGTGTGGGCGTTCTGGCAGAAACAACGCGACCATCCCAAGTACCGTGTCCTGGTCGGTCAGCTCGTCGCCGAACACGAACAACGCAGTGAGTCACTGCGTTTCGCCAACCGGCGGTCCGCGCTGGCACGCACCGTCACGGCGACCCGGGACCAACGAGATGCGGATCGATTCGAGTTGCTGGACAGCGCGATCGAGCGGCTGATGCAGCGTCACGGAGGCATTCCGGCGTCGAAGCGGTCGGGACTCGACGACATCGGCGCGATGGGTGGCCTGACGCCGGCCGAGATCGCGACACGTCTGCGGCGCTACCGCATCCTCGACGATTCGTCGGCGTCGACGCCGCTACCCGCCCCGACGCCGGAACTCAGCTCGGCACGGCTGGAACAGATTGCCACGCTGCTGGGCGAATTCGACCGTCTGCAGGTCGACGAGCGCACCCCGACATTGCTGTCGTTGCTGCGCCTGACCCTCGACGACGCCACCGATCTGGACGAGATCGGGAGACGGACAGCGCAATTGGGGGAACGGTCGCGCGAACTACCGGCCGGCCGGTTGCGTGCCGTCGTCGACGAACTGCTGGTGCACATACGGGAGATCCTGCTCGGTGATGTCGGCTTGGCGCGCGCGTATTCCGCAGCCGTGATGACCAGGGTCCGATCCCATCTCGAGCCTCGTATTCGTGCTGCTGTGCTCGTAGAAGACGAACTGCTGGAACATGATCGCGAGTTTCTGGTCCAGGAGGCGCTCTCGTTGGGCCTCGGCCCGGTCGGTGCGCGAGCGATGGTCGACGAGATCGCCACGGATTTCGGCGCCGCGGCACCCAAGCCGACGGTCGAAGCCCGGCCGGCGGTCGGGCCCGAACCGGCGCGTCGATCGAGGGAGTGGGAGGCTCCGCTGCGTTCGGCGCGCGCGATGCTGCGTCAGGGCAAGCCGGTGGCGGCCCGGACGCTGTGCCGCGAGGCACTCGACCTGGCGGGCGACGACTCTGACGCGATCCGCCAGATCCGTTCGGTGACAGAGGAAGTCGAGAATCTGCTGGCCGATGCAAAGGCGCGTTGGCGACGTGCACTCGACGATGCGGGAGCCGACCGTCACGTCGCAGCGTTGGCGGCGCTGGATGAGCTTTCGCGCACGGCGTCGGACATCGACACCCTCGACGTCCACGGACCCCAGCTGAGTGCTGCGCTGGAGGTCTCCCGGCGTGCCGTGGCTGCAGCGGAAAGCGTTGTCGCGCAGTCGAAGGCCGGAGGAGTCGGCCCGGCAGTACTCGCCGCTGCTGCGCGCGCCTGCGCCGACCACCCGGAACTGGCGCGGATGACCGCGCAGGTCAGCGTCGAACCCGCGACCGATGTGCGTGTCACGGTGCTCGGTGGCGTGGCCTGCCACATCACGTGGCAACCGTCGGCGACGCCGGGCGTGGTCTACCGTGTGCTCCGGCTGCGGGCCGACGGATCGTCGCAGACCGTGGGTCGCACATCGGCAACCGAACTCGAGGACGGTGGCGCGACGCCCGGGGCGGTGCCGCCCTCCTACGGCGTGGTCGCGCTGCTCGGTGGATTGTCGTCGGATATAGCCCGTTCCGACGGTGGGGCTGCCGTCGCGAGAGTCTCCGAATCACGGAGTGCGCCTTCGAGTCCCGACATTGTGGTCCGGGGTGTCGTCGACGGTCGACTCCGTTTCGACTGGCCGGTCGGGGTCACCGAGGCCATGGTGGTCATCCGGCCCGACCAGCCGCCGTCCGACCCCGCCGACCCGCAGGCCCGCGGAACCAAGATCACCAACACGCGGTACGAGATCGACGGTGGCTTTGTGCTGCCCGCCGGTGCGCGCCATGTCGCGGTCGCGAGTTGTCGGCGCGACGAACGTGGAGCGCTGCACACCGCAACAGCTTTCGGGCCACAGGCGAGGGCTGTGGTCGATTCATCCAGATTGGAGTGACGAACAGAGAAGTCGTCGTCGAAACATCAGTACCGTTGACATAACTCAGCAACCGATACGCGAAGGATCGCAATCATGGGCATCGACTACACCAAACGTCCGAAGGCGCAGCCGGCACCACCGCCGCCGCCTCCCCCCGCTCAGCCGTATCAGCAGCCGCCGGCCCCGCAACAACCACCCGTGTCGCTGTCCAAGGTCACGTTGACCAAGTCGGCGCCGAGCGTGTCGCTGACCAAGCAGGGTTCGACGACCGGGCAGATGCGGGTCAACCTCAACTGGACCTCCGGGTCCAAGGGTGGGCTGTTCAAGCGGTCGGCGGGCGTCGATCTCGATCTGGCGTGTCTCTGGGAGTTCAACGACGGTGACCGAGGCATCGTGCAGGCGCTGGGCAATTCGTTCCAGGCGCCTTACGACGGCCAGCCCATCATCTACCTCGACGGCGACGACCGCTCCGGTTCGGCCGTCGGCGGCGAGAACATGTACATCGATCTCTCCCAGACCCACCGCATTCGCCGGGTGCTGATCTTCGCCTACATCTACGAGGGCGCACCCAACTGGGCGGCCGCGAACGGTGTTGTCACCCTGTTCCCGGCCAACGGCCCGCAGATCGAGGTCCGGCTCGACGAGTCGGATCAGGGCGCCATCTCCTGCGCCATCGCCCTGCTGGAGAACCGCGGTGGCGAACTCATCATCAACCGCGAGGTCCGCTACATCCGTGGTTCGCAGTCCAAGGTCGACGAAGCCTACGGCTGGGGCCTGAACTGGAAGGCCGGCCGCAAGTAGGCGGCGGCTTCCTCCCGCTGCCTGTGGGTGGTCGCCCTCCCGCTGCCTGAGGTGTGAGGAGCGCTAGCGACGAGCCTCGAAGGCCCTGGTGAGATGACATTGTTGTCTCACCACGACCCTTCGAGGCTCGCTTCGCTCGCACCTCAGGGAGCGGTAGGGACCCCTCGGTCGGTTTCCGGGACGGTCAGGCCGGTGCGTCGATCTCCGACGGCTTCGCCTCGTCGTCGCCGGCCTCCTCGCGCCGCTTGCGCAGGACGCTGGAGGTGAACGCCGCTCCGATCAGCACCACGCCCACCAGGCCGGTGATGATCTCGTTGACGTGTGTCCCGATCGAGTACAGCAGGATGACCGCCAGTGCGCCGATCGCCCAGTGCGCACCGTGCTCGAGGTACACGTACTCCGACAGGGTGCCCTTGCGGACGAGGAACACGGTCAGCGAACGCACGAACATGGCGCCGATGAAGCCCAGGCCGAGCGCGATGATGATCGGGTCCGCGGTGATCGCGAAGGCGCCGATGACACCGTCGAACGAGAACGACGCGTCGAGGACCTCGAGGTAGAGGAACAGGAAGAATCCGGCCTTACCGGTGGCCTTCGCCAGTTCCGTCGGGCCCGACCGCTTCGTCTCGGAGGTCGCGCTCTCCTCCGACGCCTCGCCATCTTCGTCGTCGTCCTCGGTCTCGATGTTGAACAACTCACCGAGCCCGTTGACCGCGATGAAGGTGATCATGCCGAGCGCGCCGGCGATCATGACCGTCGACACCTCGTCTTCGGGTGCGATCCATGTGGCCGTGATGACCAGCAGGCTGGTGGCGATGACGACCTCGAGCATGTCGAGCTTGCCGATGCGTTCCAGCGGCCGTTCGATCCAGGTCAGCCAGGTGATCTCCTTCTCCTCGAGCACGAAACCGAGGAAGAGCATCAGCAGGAACATGCCGCCGAAGGCCGCGATCTGCGGATGGGCGTCGGTGATGATCGTCTCGTAGCTCGGATCACCGTTGGGGAAGTAGGCGGCGTCGTCGGGCGGCGGGTTGAGTGCGAGGTCGAGTGCCTGGACAGGGCCCAGTCCCGACGCGAGCCAGACGATCACCAGCGGGAACACCAGACGCATGCCGAAGACGGCGATCAGGATGCCGATGGTGAGGAAGATCTTCTGCCAGAACTCGCTCATCCGGCGCAGGACGGTCGCGTTGATGACGGCGTTGTCGAAGGACAGCGACACCTCGAGGATGCCGAGGATCACGGTGAGGAAGACGGCCTGCCACCCGCCATAGAGGAAGGCGACGATGATGGACAGAATCGTCACGACAATCGAGATGCCGAATATTCGTATTACCAAGGTGTATAGGGCCTTTCATCGAGGCGAACGGTCGGTGTCAGAGCCCTCGCGGATGGAATGCTCTCGGAATGCGCCATGCCGCACCCGAAGGTCGGGTGCGGCATGCGCGGGCACTGCTGCGGAGTCGATCAGACGTTGACGCCGAAGTCGCGGGCGATACCCGCGAGCCCCGACGCGTAACCCTGGCCGACAGCGCGGAACTTCCACTCGGCGCCGTGACGGTACAGCTCACCGAACACCATGGCGGTCTCGGTGGAGGCGTCCTCGGAGAGGTCGTAGCGGGCGATCTCGGCGCCACCGGCTTGGTTGACGACGCGGATGAACGCGTTGCGCACCTGGCCGAAGGACTGGCTGCGGGCGTCGGCGTCGTAGATCGAGACCGGGAAGACGATGGAGTCGACGTTCGGCGGAACGGCCGCGAGGTCGACCTTGATCGCCTCGTCGTCGCCCTCACCCTCGCCGGTCAGGTTGTCGCCGGTGTGCTCGATCGAGCCGTCGGGCGAACGCAGGTTGTTGAAGAAGACGAAGTGCGCGTCCGACAGCACCTTCTTGTCGGCGCCGAGCGCAATCGCGCTGGCATCGAGGTCGAAGTCGGTGCCAGTCGTTGTGCGCACATCCCAGCCGAGACCGACGAGCACCGCGGTCAGACCCGGGGCCTCCTTGGTCAGCGAGACATTGCCACCTTTGCTCAGGCTAACGCCCATTACGAGAACCTCTCTGTTTCGTGTCCACATTGTGTGGTTTGACGCTCGGACGCCACTCTATGTCAGTTCGCTGCGGGGGATCCTCCGCAGATACTTGCTGAATGACTCAGGTGGTCAGGACGACCTTCCCGCCTGCATGGCCGCCGGCCACCAGACGCAGCGCCTCGACAGCGTCCTCGAGTGCGAACGTCCGAGCGACTGGCACCACCAGGTCACCCTGTCCGGCGAGGCGAATGAGATTGGATCGCACCGAGTCTCGGAACAGCTGACTTTCGGGCTGGGCGCCACCGAGCGCGATGAATCCGTCGGCGGCGGCGCGCCGGGGTGCGGCGATGGTGACGATCCTCGACCGGTCGTCGACGAGTTCGAGTGAGGCGTCGATCGCGTCGTCGGTGCCGGAGGCGTCGAGTGCTGCCTGGATGCCGAACGGCTCGGCCGCCTCACGTATGTGGTCGGCGAGACCCGGGCCGTCGTACGAGACAGGCACGCCGCCGAACTCGCGGATCCGGTCGAAACCCGCAGGACTTGACGTCCCGACGACGCGGATGCCGCGCAGTCGCGCCAGTTGCAGGACCGCGACCCCGACTGCGCCCGACGCGCCATGCAGCGCCGCCGTCTCGTCACGATCCAAAGATGCGGCCCGCAACATGTCGGCGGCGGTGCACCCGGCCAGTAGCAGCCCGGCCGCTTCGTCGAAGGTCAACGACGCCGGCTTGGCGAACACCTTGTCGGCGGACACATTCAGCGCTGTTGCGTAGCCGCCGCGAACCCGGAAGGCGAGTACATCTCCCCCGATGTCCACGGAATCGACCTGGGGGCCGACGGCCTCGACCGTACCCGACACCTCGTACCCGATAGGCAATGGCAGCAGCGTCGAATCCGATTCGCGTCGAACGTGTTTGAGATCGGCCGGGTTGACTCCCGCGGCGCGTACCGCGATGGTCACCTCGCCTGGGCCTGGTTTGTCCAACTCCTCGTCGACGAGTGCGAAGTCGCCGAGACCATCGAAACCCGTTGCCACCCAGCGTTGTGCTCGCAACCGATTCACCACCGTGGCGTCGAGGTCGCACACTTGGTCCACATCCCTCGAGGATATTTCCCGAGCCGCGAAAGAACCGTCGAACATGGCTTACCCTGGGCGTCGATGAGCTCGAAGAACAAGAAACCCAGGGGCGCCAAGCGCGCCGAGAAGTCGCGTAAGCGCGCCGCCCGGCGCAACAACGTCATTCCGCTGCGGCCCGGTGCCGACAACCTGGATGCCCTGATGGATGGTTTCGACGACTGGCTCGAAGAGACAAACTTCGAATCGGACGTCGAACGCCGTGCCGATCTGGTTGCGGCCGTCCAATTTCTGTACGAAACCCTCAGCCAGTCGCAACCCGGGTTGTCGATCACCGACTGGTCGTCGGCCGAGGACCTCGACGCCGCGTTCGACACGGCTGAGTTCATCGAACAGAACGACGTGGGCGCTCCGCCGGCCGTGGTGTTCATCTTCGCGCTGCGTGTGTTCGTCGACTTCCTCGTCGCCACCGGGAAGTGGACGGGCGGCGAAGATGGCGCCGACTTCGCAATGGGTGCGTGTGAGGGGTACGTCGCCGACAAGATGGACATGCCCACGAGCGTCGAGGTCCCCGACGTCGAACCGAACCTCGAGTTCGCGGAGCTGTCGGCGACACAGATCGTGCTCTGGCTCGACGCGCTGCTCGACTGGATCGGGCCGGGGCAGCCGACGACGGAAGAGTCGTTGCCAGAGCCGGAACTCTTGCCCGAACTCTTCGAGACGCTCGGCGTCGACCCCCCCGAAGAAGAGCTGACCTCGTTGAGCGGTCACCCACTCGAGTCCCAGGTGTGGGATCTTGCGGAGGCCATCGGGTTGATCGAGGCCGACACCTCGCAGGTACGACCAGGTGAGTTCGCCGAAGACTGGCGCCCCGAGGCCAACGGACTCACAGCGGCTCTCGACATACGGCGTCGCGCAGTGGCTGCCTCGGTGACCTTCTTGCTCACCGACCCCCGGATTCCGAGCGACGAGCCCGACGAAGTGGTCGCCCGCATCGTTTACCAGGGGCTGATGCCGGTGAACATACCGTTGGAGGCGATCGACGAGATCGAAGAGGAAGACGAGTTGCTCGGTGCGCTCGTCAAGGCACGTCTGACGGCGATCCTCGTGGACGGTTGGCTCGTCATCGACGACGACAAGTACGTGGTCCCCGAGGCCCTACGACCGGCTGTGTGGGCGGGATTCCCCGACTACCTCAATCCGGAACTGGGGAACGACCAAGCGATGATCACCGTTCGCGCCGACATGCCCGGGATCACGCCGCCCGTCTGGCGCACGCTGCGGCTGCACTCATGGGTGCGCCTCGACGAACTGCACGACGTCCTGCAGATCGTGTTCGACTGGGAAGATGCCCACCTTCACCAATTCATCGTTCGCCACACCGGGCACGTGCATCGGTACATGCCCGAGCATGCGATCCGACAGGGACTGCACCCGGCTGCGGATACCGAAGTCGAAGAACGTATCCGAATTGGCGAGTTGCTGGCCGCCCCAGGCGACGAACTGATCTACGAGTACGACTTCGGTGACGATTGGACGGTCCGGCTCGTCGTCGAGCAGATCGAGCAGATCGAGCCGGAGAACGACGATCCGTCGGCCACAGTGCTCGACGGCTCAGGGACAGCGCCGTTCGAGGACGTCGGCGGTGCGGGCGGTTGGGACGAGTTCCTCGAAGCGATCAACGATCCCGAACACCCTCGCTACCAGGAACTCCGTGAGTGGACGGGAATGCCCGAACGCATCCAACTTGACCCGACCCTGTTCGACGTCGCCGACGTCAATCGTCTTCTCCTCGATCCGGACATGTGACCGAACCCTGGCGACGGGTAGACGAGCCTGACACCATGAGGTGAGGTCACGGATCGAGCGCCCAGTCCGACGCCGCGATTCGCGTAAGGGTCCAGCCCCGGCCCGTCCGCCGGCGACCGAGAAGAAGCAGCGCTCGGTCCGACGTCGTCTGTGGTGCGCGAGAGGTCGCGGTGACGCGTGAGGACGGCCGAGGACCCGACATGTCAAACGAACCTCGAAACATCGCACAGAAACTCATCGGAGCACACCTGGAGTCGGGTGAGATGACACCCGGATCCGAGATCGCGATCCGCATCGATCAGACCCTGACACAGGATGCGACGGGCACCCTGGTCATGCAGGAACTCGAGGGCCTCGAGCTCGACCGGGCACAGACCGAGGTGAGTGTGCAGTACGTCGACCACAATCTGCTGCAGACCGACGAGAAGAACGCCGAGGATCACGACTATCTGCGAACCGCTTGTGCGCGTTATGGATTGTGGTTCTCCAAGCCAGGTAACGGTGTCTCGCACCCAACGCACATGCAGCGCTTCGGAATTCCCGGCAAGACGATGGTGGGATCGGATTCGCACACACCTGCTGCGGGTTCGCTGGGCATGCTCGCGATCGGCGTCGGCGGGCTGGAGGTCGCACTGGCGATTGCCGGGCACCCACTCAACATCCGCATGCCGGAGATCTGGGGAGTGCGCCTGGAAGGCGAACTGCCGCAATGGTGTTCGGCCAAGGATGTCATCCTCGAGATGCTGCGCCGCCATGACGTGAAGGGTGGGGTCAACCGCATCATCGAGTATCACGGTCCGGGGCTGGCCGGGCTGAGCGCGATGGACCGCCACGTCATCGCCAATATGGGTGCCGAACTCGGAGCCACCACCACCGTCTTCCCCAGCGACGACGCCGTGCGCGAGTTCCTGCGGGCCGAAGGGCGCGAGGACGATTGGGTCGAGCTCGTCGCCGACGACGATGCGACCTACGACGTCGAAGACACGATCGACCTGTCCGAGATCGTGCCGTTGATCGCCAAACCGTCGTCGCCCGGGAACGTCGTCCCGGTGTCCGAGGTTGCCGGAGAACCGGTGTCGCAGGTGGTCATCGGGTCGAGCGCCAACCCCGGTCTGCGCGACTTCGCCATCGCCGCCGCGATGGTCGAGGGCCGTCAGACGCTGGGCGAGGTCAGCTTCGACATCAATCCCACATCACGCGAGATCCTCGCCGACCTGACCACGATGGGGGCGACGGCGAGTCTCGTCATCGGTGGTGCGCGTATTCATCAAGCGGGCTGTATGGGCTGTATCGGCATGGGTCAGGCACCGGCGACAGGTCGAAACTCGTTGCGCACCATGCCCCGCAACTTTCCGGGACGGTCGGGGACAAAGGAGGACGCGGTGTGGCTGTGCTCGCCGGAGACTGCCACGGCGTCGGCCCTGACCGGGGTGATCACCGATCCGCGCGACTGGGCCCGCGACGTCGACATGGCCTACCCCGAGTTGGCATTGCCCACCGATCATGCGATCAACACCGCGATGCTGGTGGCGCCGCCGGATGCCGACGAGGCGGCGCAGATCGAACCGGTGAAGGGCCCCAACATCTCCAGCCTGCCCGAGCTCGACGACCTCCCCGACGAGATCGAGGCCCCGGTGCTGCTCAAGCTCGGTGACAACATCTCCACCGACGAGATCTCACCGGCCGGGGCGCGGGCGTTGCCGTTTCGTTCGAACATCCCGAAGCTGGCGGAGTTCTCGTTCACCCGCGTCGACGAGACTTATCCCGATCGGGCTCGGGACGCCGAAAGCACCGGGCACATCATCGTCGGCGGTGAGAATTACGGTCAGGGTTCGTCACGTGAGCACGCCGCGATCGCGCCGCGCCACCTCGGTCTGCGCATGGTCATCGCGAAATCGTTCGCGCGCATCCACTGGCAGAACTTGGCCAACTTCGGTGTTCTCGCAGTCGAATTCGACGACCCTGCCGACTACGACGGCATCGACCAGGACGACGTGCTCCACGTCGAGAATCTCCGCGATGTGCTCGAATCCAAGGACGAGATCAGCGTCCACAACGTCACCAAGGACACGACATTCACGGTGCGACACCGGTTGTCGGCGCGACAGGTGGCCGATGTCCTCGCGGGAGGCATCATTCCGCGGCTCGCGGCCGAGCATGAGTCGGATCACCAGGAGGCGCGCGAGACGACCGTCGCGACCAATCCATCCGCTTCCTGAGGCGCACGAGACCATCCGCTGCCTGAGGTGCGACGAGCGAGCGAAGCCCTGTCCGGTGCCTGAGGTGCGACGAGCGCTAGCGAAGCCCTGTCCGCTGCCTGAGGTGCGACGAGCGAGCGAAGCCCTGTCCGCTGCCTGAGGTGCGACGAGCGCTAGCGAGGAGCCTCGGCCCCGGTGACCGTCGCTACGGGGTTGACCAATTGCCTTGTCTCACCGGCCCTTCGAGGCTCGCAGGCTCGCACCTCAGGGAGCGGACAGCAGATGGCGCCGCGATGGAGCGAAAACAGCCGTGCCGCACACCTTTTCGGTGTGCGGCACGGCTGTCAGAGCGGAAAGACTCAGCCCTCGATGATGAACGCCTCGAGCTGCTGACGCGCGACTTCGTCGGCGAGCTGCTGCGGGGGGCTCTTCATCAGGTAGGCCGAGGCCGGGATGACCGGTCCGCCGATGCCGCGGTCCTTGGCGATCTTGGCGGCGCGCACGGCGTCGATGATGATGCCGGCCGAGTTGGGGGAGTCCCACACCTCGAGCTTGTACTCCAGGTTCAGCGGCACGTCACCGAAGGCGCGGCCTTCGAGGCGGACGTAGGCCCACTTGCGGTCGTCGAGCCACTCGACGTGATCGGACGGGCCGATGTGGACGTTCTTGTCCTGGACCTTGCCGGCGAGCGGGCCGGTGAGATTCGAGGTGACGGCCTGGGTCTTGGACACCTTCTTGGACTCCAGGCGCTCACGCTCGAGCATGTTCTTGAAGTCCATGTTGCCGCCGACGTTGAGCTGGTAGGTGCGGTCGAGGGTGACGCCGCGGTCCTCGAACAGCTTGGCCATCACGCGGTGGGTGATGGTCGCGCCGACCTGGCTCTTGATGTCGTCGCCGACGATCGGGACGCCGGCGTCGACGAACTTCTGCGCCCACTCCGGGTCGGAGGCGATGAACACCGGCAGGGCGTTGACGAACGCGACATTCGCGTCGATGGCGCACTGCGCGTAGAACTTGTCGGCCTGGTCGGAGCCGACGGGCAGGTAGGAGACGAGGACGTCGACCTGGTTGTCCTTGAGCGCCTGCACGATGTCGACGCCGGAGCCCTCGGCCTCGGTGATGGTCTCGAGGTAGTACTTGCCGAGTCCGTCGAGGGTGTGGCCGCGCTGCACGGTGACGCCGGTCGGCGGCACGTCGGCGATCTTGATGGTGTTGTTCTCGCTGGCGAAGATCGCGTCGGAGAGGTCGAAGCCGACCTTCTTGGCGTCGACGTCGAAGGCAGCGACGAACTCGACGTCGCGCACGTGGTAGGCGCCGAACTTCACGTGCATCAGGCCGGGCACGGTGGAGTTCTCGTCGGCGTCCTTGTAGTACTGCACGCCTTGCACCAAGGATGAAGCGCAGTTTCCTACGCCCACGATGGCAACGCGCACCTTGTTGGGCTCACCCATGGTCGGGTTCTCCTTCTTCTCGCGGCGCCGCAGACGTTCGCTGCGCGACCGGTGTTTTCACTTGCTCAGTTTCCGCATCGAAGACATCGCCCTCAAAGGCGTCATCATCGAAGACATCGCTGTCGGTTGCGGTGTCGGTGGCATCCACGTTGGTGCCACCCGGATCTGTCACAGACGTGTCGTCGGCGGCAGATCCTGAGTTCTCGGCCGCGATCAGCTCGTTGAGCCAGCGCACTTCACGTTCGCTGGATTCCAGGCTGAGCTGATGCAGTTGCCGGGTGTAGCGGTCGACGGTCCGGTTGGACCTTCCGACGATCTCGCGCAAACCCTCGCGGCGTTCTTCCACTTGCCGACGGCGACCTTCCAGGATGCGCATCCGCGCCACGGCCGGGGTCCGGCTGAAGAACGCGAGGTGCACACCGAATCCGTCGTCGGTGTAGTTCTGCGGACCGGTGTCGGCGACGAGCTCGCTGAACCGGGTCCGCCCCTTGTCGGTGAGCTGGTAGACACGGCGTCCGCGTCGAACCTTCATCCCCGACGGCGTGGCGGCTTCATCGATGAGACCGTCCGCCTGCATGCGGCGCAGCGTCGGATACAGCGACCCATAAGAGAAGGCACGGAACGCACCGAGCAGACCGGTCAGGCGTTTGCGCAGCTCGTATCCATGCATGGGGGATTCGATCAGCAGTCCGAGAACGGCCAGTTCGAGCATTCCTCACCCCCTTCCGGGGTCGTGTGGTCCGACGCATGTGTATCGATGACGTGTCGGTGCACACTGACGCTCCGACACCTCGCTTCGATGTGTCCACCAATGTATCGCACCGATATAACAATCGTCCATGCAACTCGACACATTGCTGCGGCCGCACGTCGCGCGGGCGGTCCACCAACGCAGGACGTACGCTGAAACACGTGCAACGCCAGATCGTCGACTACGCCCTGCAGCGGCGCGCGCGGTTGGCCCAGGTTCACTCGGGCCGGACCGCCGTCGCCGATGTCTGCGATGCGAGTCCGTATCTACTGCGTGCCGCCAAATTCCATGGCCGCCCGTCGAAGACGGTGTGCCCCATCTGCCGAAAAGAGCAGGTCACGCTGGTCTCCTGGGTGTTCGGCGAGCGTCTCGGACAGGTGTCGGGCTCGGCCCGCAGCACCGAGGAGATCGCCAAGCTCGACGCGAGTGCCGAGGAGTTCTCGGTGCACGTGGTCGAGGTGTGCCGGACGTGTAGCTGGAACCATCTCGTCCAGTCGTACGTTGCGGGGTTGCCACCGCGGTCGACGCGGACTCGTCGCGTGGCCAAATAGTCAGCAACTCACCATCGAACGTTGGTCTTGGTCGTCGTCGCAGGAGACTGTGTTCTGCGCGACGATTTTGCCGTGAGGCGGGCCGATACGTCACGATGGGATAACGAAACACGATCGAGAAGTACTGTGGTGGCGGTGAGACAGCCCGCGTGGCCCGGTGGGAAAGGTTGACGATGAGCGAGGCACGAAGCACTTCGCCCACGTCGCGTGGTGCCGGAACTGGTCCGGCCCGGGGGAGCAACAGCGCGAATCACAAGAAGCACACGCGGTTCGCGTGGGCACTCGGCATTGTCGGCGCGGTGGTCCCGGCCGTCATCCTGGTGCTCGTCATGGCGTTCGCTTGGACGTACTACCACGCCGAGATCCCGGAACCCGAGGTCAGCCAGAAGGCGACCATCGTCGACTCCGGCGGAAACATGATCGCCGAGGTCAAGCAGGCCGACGGCGACCGCAAGGTGATCCCCTACGACGAGATCCCGCAGACCATGACGCAGGCCATCGTGGCTGCCGAGGACCGCGAGTTCTGGGACAACGACGGCTTCTCGGCCAAGGGAATCTCGCGTGCCGTGATCGGCAAGCTGACCGGCAACGCCGACGCCGGCGGCGGTTCGACCATCACCCAGCAGTATGTGAAGAATGCGATCGTCGGCGACGAACGCAGCTACAGCCGCAAGTTCCGCGAACTGGCGTACGCGGCGAAGATGAAGCCGGGCAACGGGTGGTCGAAGGAGAAGATCCTCGAGTCCTACCTCAACACCATCTATTTCGGCCGCGGCGCATACGGCATCGCCGTCGCGACGCAGGCCTACTACGGCAAGTCCATCAACAAGGGCCTGACCATCGATCAGGCCGCGCTGATCGCCGCGATCGTGCGCGCGCCGTCGTACTACGACCCCGCGATCAACCCGGGCGTGGTGCTCGGCCGCTACCAGTACGTGCTCGACGGCATGGTCTCGACCGGTGCGATCACCAAGCAGCAGGCACTCGAGGTTCGTGACCGTCTCCCCAAGACGATCGAACCGCGCAGCTTCTCCGACGTCACACCCGGTCCGAGTGGCCTGATCAAACGGCAGGTCCTCGCGGAACTGCCGAGGGTCGGGATCACCGACAAGCAGCTTCGTACCGGCGGACTGAAGATCGAGACCGGCATCGATCCGCAGGTGCAGAACTCGGTGGTGCAGGCCGCGTGCCGGCAGAACCGCATCTACAAGTGCCCCGACGGCAAGCTCAACGGCGAACCCAAGAATCTGCGGGCCGCGGCGGTCTCCATCGATCCGCGGACCGGTGCCGTGCGCGGCTACTACGGCGGCGACGAGTCGCTCGGCTGGGACTACGCCCAGGCCGGGCTGCAGACCGGCTCGTCGTTCAAGGTCTTCGCGCTGGTCGCCGCGCTGGAGCAGGGCATTCCGCTCTCCCGCGTCTACAGCTCCGCTCCCTACCAGGCCAGCAACGGACTGACCGTGGAGAACTCCGACGGTGAGAGCTGCGGGTCGTGCAACCTGGCCACCGCCATGAAGATGTCGCTCAACACCGTCTACTACCGGCTGATGATGGACCTCCAGGGTCAGGCGAAGGCCGTGGCCGACGCGGCGCATCAGGCCGGCGTCGCACGGTCCTTCGGCGACATCGAGCAGACGCTGCAGGAGGCCAACGGCTATCCCGAGGGCGGCGTCGTGCTCGGGCAGTACCCGTCGCGCGTGATCGACATGGCGTCGGCATACGCGACGCTGGCTGCATCGGGCATCTATCGCGAGCCGTATTTCATCCAGAAGGTCACCGACTCCGACGGCAATGTGCTGTTCGAGCGGCAGAAGAACTCGGGCCAGCGGGTGTTCCCGGCCAAGGTCGCCGACAACGTGACGGCCGCGCTCGAGCCGGTCGCGTCGTACTCCAACGGGCACGCCCTCTCCGATTCGACCCTCGGCTCGCGCCCGTCGGCGGCCAAGACAGGCACCGTGCAGCTCGGCGACACCGGCAACAACAAGGATGCGTGGATGGTCGGGTACACGCCGCAGTTGTCGACGGCCGTCTGGGTCGGGACCAACGGCGGCGGAGCGATCGAGAATCTCAACGGCGCGTCGATCTATGGCAGTGGTCTGCCGTCCGACATCTGGCAGGCCGCGATGAACGGCGCGCTCACCGGCAAGCCGATTCAGCAGTTCCCGGAACCCGATGCGGTCGGCGGTCAGGCCGGGGTGCCTTACGAGCCGCCGCCGGTCACCTACGACAACACGACCACGCAGCCGCGAGGTCCGCGCACGTCCCCGCGCGGTGGCGATGACACCAACCGCAATGGCGGCGACGGCAACTGGACCCCGGTGCCCGGGATCACGATTCCGACCGGACCGCCACGCGGTGGCGACAACCAGGGCAACGAGAACAACAACGACAACGGCAACGACGACAGCGGGAACGGGAACAACGACGACGGCGGCGACGTGCCGAATCCCCCGATCGGCTGACCCCGGCAGTGTCGGAACCTGGTGGGTCGGAACCCGTTGGCGGTGAAGCACAACCGGACGGTGTAAGCCCGCTCCCACTCTCGGCGGATCGGCGTACCGACGAACACCGAATCGCCCCGTCGCACACGGATCATCTTGTGTGGGAGGCAAGTTCGGTTGTCGGCGGTCCGGTGGGCGCACATGCCGCGGTTGGTCGTAGCCGATACCTGACGCCGATCCGTGTCTTGTTCGGCCTCGCGCTTCTCACGCTCGCGCTCAGTTGGTTCGGCAAGGCGGGATGTCTGCAGCAGGCAGAGCCCGACGACGGGACCGCCGGCCAGCCCGGCGCGGTGGCGCGACTCGACTGGGACGACCAGCGACAGTTCACCGACCTCTGCTACTCGGACGTCATCAGTCTGTACGGGGCCGAACGGCTCGACATGGGCGCGCTGCCCTATCGGGATTACTGGTATCAGGACGACGGCAACGGCCAACAGATCAAGCGCTACATGGAGTATCCGGTGCTCACCGGCATGTACATGTACGGAGCCGCACGGGTGGCCGGTTGGTGGAGCTGGGCGCACGACAACTGGGGAGTTCCCGCTGCGATCGACGTCGTGCTGTTCTTCAACGTCGTCGCGCTCGGTCTGGCGTTGTTCTGGCTGGTCACCATCTGGGCGACCGCTCTGACTGCGGGCGCGCGCATGTGGTCGGTGTGGTTGGCGGCACTCTCGCCGCTGGTTCTGGTGCACGCCTTCACCAACTTCGACGCCATCGCCACCGCCATGGTCGCGCTGGCCATGCTCGCGTGGTCGCGCCGGATGCCCTGGCTGGCAGGCATATTCATCGGTGTCGGCACAGCGGCCAAACTGTATCCGGCGTTGCTCCTGATCGTGCTGGCGGTGCTGTGTCTACGAGCGGGCAAGCTACGGGAGTTTGCCGCCACGGCCGCCACCGCGGTCGCCACCTGGCTGGCCGTCAACCTGCCGATCCTCGTCCTGTACCCGAACGGTTGGCGAGAGTTCTTCCGCCTCAATGCCGATCGTAACGCCGACCCCGACACGTGGTACCGCGTCATCACCGATCTCGGCGGTAGCGCCTGGAATGTGAGTCTGCTCAACGGGCTGACGATGGTGCTGCTGGTGCTCGTCGTGGGCGCCGTGGTGGCCATCGGATTGGTTGCTCCGCAACGGCCGCGGGTTGCGCAGCTCGCGTTCCTGCTCGTCGCGGGATTCCTCCTGGTCAACAAGGTGTGGAGTCCGCAGTACTCGCTGTGGCTGGTCCCGCTCGCGGTGCTGGCGCTGCCACACACGCGAATTTTGTTGAGCTGGATGGTGATCGACGCCCTGCTCTGGATTCCCCGGATGGGCCTGTTCCTCGATCCCAGCCGCCGATGGCTGCCCGACGAATGGTTCACCTTCGCGGTGGTGCTGCGGGGTCTGATGGTTCTCGCGCTGTGCGCCCTGGTGATCTGGCAGATCTGGCATCCCGCCGACGACCTGGTGCGGCGCAGGCGTCTTGGCGGTCACTACGACGACCCGGCCGGCGGAGTGCTCGACGGTGCGCCGGACAAACTGGGACCGAAGGTGATGGGTCGGCAGAGCCCGCAACCGCTGGGCGAGCGAGAGCCTGAACCAGCCTGACCGCAAACCGACGCAAGGGGGTCAACGAATGACATACGACAACGCAGGTGGGCAACCCCCGCCGTTTCCGCCGATGCCGCCCGGACAGCCGATGCAGCCGGGACAGACATGGGGTCCGTACGCGCCTCCGCCGCCACGACGTTCGCGTACCGGCCTGATCATCGGGATCGTCCTGGCGGCTGTCGTCGTTGTGGCACTTGTTGCCGGAGGTGTGATCTGGGCTGTCCTGGCCGCAAGTGGAAACGACGATGAGTCTGGCTTCTCGGATAAGGAGTACACCGAATTCGCCGGCCAGTTCGTGACGGACTTCAGTACGTCGACGCCGACCGATCAGTCCGGATATGAGCGGGCCATCGCGTCAACCTGTCCCGGCTCGAGTGCCCGCACTGGGCTGGAGAATGCGAGAGAAACGACTCTGCAACTGCGTAAGCAGATAGCCGCATCGGCACAGGTTCAGCGCACGGCGATCGATTCGGAAAACCGCACGCCCGATGCCGTCCCAGTCATCGTCGTGTTCACGGTCACGCAGACGACCTCCTCCGGACCCACGCCAAAGGTCCCTTTCACCATGGAGATCACTGTCGAGCAAGAGAACTCAGATCTGTGTGTCGCGAAGGTGGACCGGGTCGGACAGTGACCCGCCCATGCGGATCACGACATCCTCTGCAATAGACGTTCTTTCGCCGGCGGCCAATCGTCGTCGACCATCGCGAACTGCGCTGTGGTGCGCCATCCATCGCCGAAACGTCGGTGCTTGCGCAGCAGGCCTTCGAAGGTGGCGCCGAGTTTGGTGATCGCCGCTCGTGATTGGGCGTTGTTCTCGTGCGTGTGCCACACCAGCCGCACGGCGCCGCAGTCCTCGAAGGCGTGACGCATCAGCAGATACTTGGCGGTGGGGTTGATGGTCGTGCCTTGTGCCGCTTCGGTATAGAAGGTGTAGCCGATGGCGCACGTCAGGTGGGCCGCGTCGATGTCGTAGTAGCTGGTCGAGCCGACCAGCGCGCCGGTCTCGCTGTCGATGACGGCGAACGCGACGCGCTGCTCAGGTGTCTTCAGCTTGCTGCTCGTCGCGGGATTCCTCCTGGTCAACAAAGTGTGGAGTCCGCAGTACTCGCTGTGGCTGGTCCCGCTCGCGGTGCTGGCGCTGCCGCACACGCGAATTGTGTTGAGCTGGATGGTGATCGACGCCTGCTCTGGATTCCCCGGATGGGCCTGTTCCTCGACCCCAGCCGCCGATAATTACCCGACGAACGGTTCACCTTTGCGGTGGTGCTGCGAGGTCTGATGGTGCTCGCGCTGTGCGCCCTGGTGATCTGGCAGATCTGACATCCCGCCGACGATCTCGTGCGACGCCGACGCGCCGGACAAGTTGGGACCGAGATCCGTGCGGTCGTCGGCGCAGAACCCGCCGCAAGCGCCGGGACCTGCGCTCGCCCACTCTGCCGGCTGACACCTCCGGGGCCGGCGATTGCCGGCGCCCGGAGGCGCCCGGTGCTCAGTTCTCGCCGTCGTCGTCCGGGGCTGTGGTCGGGGCGTTGTCCTCGGTCGTGTCGTCGTCCTGGGTCGTGTCGTCCTGGGTCGTGTCGTCGTTCTGGGTCGTGTCGTCGGCACCGGGGTCATTGCCCGCGCCGTTGTTGGGATTGGTACAGACCGTGCCTTCGCACGGAACGTACCTGTTGGATCCGTCAGGTGCGGGGATCGCCTTTGGCGCGACGTAGGAGCCGCTCGGGCAGGCCGGATCCTGGTTCTGTGCGCAGTAGGCCTGGGACTTGTTGTTCCCCTCCGACCCATCGGCACCCTGCGGACCACCGTTGACAGGGCGGCCGGCGGCGTCCCATGCCCCATTGCCCGGGCCGCCGCCGTGATTCGGGTTGGTGCATACGGTTCCCTCGCACTTCACGTACGAGTTGCTGCCGTTCGGATTCCGAATGGCGTCAGCTGCGACGAAACTGCCCTTCGGGCAAGCGGGATCCTGATTCCGCGCGCAGTACGCCTGCGTCTTGTTGTTGCCGGTCGATCCATCCGCCCCGGTCGGACCACCCTTGACCGGGTTGCCGTTCCCGTCCCAGAAACCACTTGCCGGATGGGTCGCCACATGCGGGCCGAGATAGGTTCCGGTGGGGCACTTCGGGTCCTCGTTGTGGGCGCAGAAGCCGCGCGTGAGGTTGTTGCCCATCGAACCGTCCGCACCTTTGGGTCCGCCGTTCACCGGCTTGCCGTTGGTGTCCCACGATCCCGCCGCATTGACAATGCTGGTCGACGTGGCGGCCGAGTCCGACGAGGTGTCATCGCTACATGCCGCCAGAAAGAAGCACACAGCGAATAGGGATGCCGCACATACAAGTACTCTTTTCATCACGCTCTTCTCGGATACATTCCGCGGGCGATCACATCGTGACCGCGTGGACATTCTCGATAGGATTCAAGCAAATGCTGACGGATCTCCACCGACGAACAACGAGGCTTTTGGGTAGTGCAAATCAGACTTGTACCGGCAGTGGCCACAGCCCGTGCGCCGTGCGGCACCGGCATCGGACGCAGATGTCGTTCGTGACATCCACCGTTGTCTCGCTTGGAGATCGATGTGAAGGGAGGATGACGTGACCGATCCGATGATGCTGGACAGTAGGCGCCTCCGAAACTTCGTGGTGGCGGCCGAGTCGGACACGTTGTCCCGCGCGGCGCAGAATCTCTTTCTGACACAGCAGGCGCTCTCCGCCTCGGTGCGTCAGCTCGAGCGTGAGCTGAACACCCCGCTCTTCGATCGCTCGCACCGGCACTGGGTGCTCACCGAATCCGGGAAAGTACTCTATGAGGGCGCGAAGGCGATCCTCGCGGGCAACGCGGCGTTGGTCCGGTCAGTGCAATCGGTGGCGACCGGCCGGCCGACACCGTTCGTCGTCGGGCACTCCCCGGCGATCTCTGGTGAAGAGGTGTACCGGTTACTCCGTCCCATCATCGCCGCGGAGCCGGAGCAGCCCATCACGGTTCGTCAGCTCTTCCCCGGAGACCTTCGGGAAGAACTGTTGAGCAACGACATCGACGTCGCCCTTCGTCGTGGAGTGGACGCGCCCGAGGCATTGATGTCGTCGGTTTTCGCCTATCACGAACTGCGGCTGGCGGTCCATGTGGAGCATCCGCTTGCAGGAGAGCGACAGATCGCCGCGCAGGCACTCGCCACCACCCCCATCGTCGTATGGGCTCCGGAACGGCATTCGTTCTACACCGATCTTCTCGTATCCTATTGTCGGCGTTCCGGATTTGAGCCTTCGCTGATCATCAACAACGTTCAGGGAACCCCGCCCTTCACCGCGGTGCTGCGTCACCGGTCCGCCGCGGCGTTCGTGACGGATGCGGCCGGCGAGCTCGCGGGTGGATCGATACGCGTGATCGACTTCGACGAACCGCCGCTCGTGCCTGTGCAGGCGATCTGGTTGCCGCACAGTCATTCGGCGTTGCGATCCGCCATGATCGACGGTGGTTCGCGAGTGTGAGAAGTGGGGGAGCTCTGATCGCCATCGTCACGGTAGTCGTTGCAGAAGTGTCTCCTTCGCCGCCGGCCAATCCTCGTCGACCATCGCGAACTGCGCCGTGGTGCGCCATCCGTCGCCGAAGCGTCGATGCTTGCGCAGCAACCCCTCGAAGGTGGCGCCGAGTTTGGTGATGGCAGCACGGGATTGGGCGTTGTTCTCGTGCGTGTGCCACACCAGCCGAACCGCGCCACAATCTTCGAAGGCGTGTTTCATCAGCAGGTACTTGGCGGTCGGGTTGATCGTCGTGCCTTGTGCCGCTTCGGTATAGAAGGTGTAGCCGATCGCACAGGTGAGGTTGGCTGCGTCGATGTCGTAGTAACTGGTGGAACCGATCAGCGTCCCGGTCTCGTTGTCGATCACCGCGAAACCGACGCGCCTCTCCGGATCGTGCAGGGCTGCTTCGACGAAGCTGCGGGCGCTGACAGCGTCGACCGGGACGCCCGGTACCCAGCGGAATCGGGAAGGATCGCCCACCACCTTTGACAATGCCTCGACGTCGTCGAATCTCAACGGCCGCAACGTCACTCGTTCCCCGATCAGAGGACCGCTACCCAGCCAGGAACTCACGCGGGGACCTTCTCTCTTGTCATCATGGTTGCCAATGGTTCTCGCAGCGGCGTGCGGACGAAGGTCACGATCAGCAGGGCCAGGATGACCGCATGGACCCACACGGAGATAGACACGCCTGCGATCGGCACCCACGACGGCCACCCGTTCTGGATGAAGCCTATGTAGCGGAAGATGGAGATGTCGAGCACCAAGTCCGCGACGAGGTAGACCGCGATCAGCTGCCAGCGCACCTGCAGCAGGACGAAGAACGGTAGAAGCCACAGCGTGTACTGCGGTGAATGCACCTTGTGAAAGAGCATGAACCCGGCCAACATCGATGCAGCCACCCCGATCCACGGGTAGTAGCCAAGCTGTTCCTGGCGTCGTCGGCTGAGCGCGATGGCGACGGCGAACGCGGCGAGGATGAGCAACGGTGACATGACGCCGACCACGGCGTCGTAGCTCGGGGTGTCGTCGTCGAAGAGGAAGCGTAATCCCCAGTACCACACCGAGTTGGTGGTCGCGTCGGCCGTGCGCTTGCCCTGGAACTGCCACGCCGCCTTCCAACCGTCGAAACCCAGTGCGATGAAGGGCAATTGGACCAGCAGGGTGGTCAGAGAAGCGGCGCCGACAACCCAGCCGGCGCTCCTCCAGTCGGGTCCGCGCTTGGTGTCGTCGCCTCGATAGAGCACGTACAGGGCGAGCGGGAGGACGAACAGACCCGGATAGAGCTTGAGGCAGAAGCCGATTGCCAGCAGGATCGCCGCCAGCACGGCCGACGTCCGTAGCGAGAGCCGCCGATCTCCTGTCCGCGGATCGGGGCTCGACCCCCACGCCATCACCGCAATCGCCCCGACCGTGGTGGCCACCACCGGCAGCTCCCAGTTGTGGAAGGCGTAGAGCATCAACGGGGGTGTCGCCACCCACAGCAGCACCCACCACCGCGCCATCAGTGCGAGCAGCACGGTGATCAGGAAGGCGAACGGCGTGAGGAGCCAGATGGTGTGCTGGAAGAACTCGGTGTCGGTGTGGGCGCCGATCGCTCCGAGATAGATCAGCAACCCCGACAGCACCGGGTATTCGACGACCCCGCCGTAGAGGGTGCCGTCGGGGTGGATGCCGCCGTGGATGTAGGGGAAGACGTGCTTGTCGACGTCGCGGTCGAGCCACAGCTGCATGATGTCGGAGTAGCAGGGGATCAGGCGCGTCTGGTCGCCGCCGGGGAAGTTCTGGCTTCGACCGTCCGCGTCGAACGGGTCGCCGCCGCAGCGCACCTTGACGTGATAGCTCCACGCCAGCGACAGGCAGGTGAGAAGCAGGGCCACCACGATGATGAGGACTGTCTCGCCGCGACCGGTGAACGCGGGGAACCGCGAGCGAATCGGAGTACGCGGTCCACCCATGATCACAGCGTATGCGGTGCTCCGCAGCGTCGAGCACCTACGCTGGTCGTGTGGAACCGATCAGCGTTCAGGCGGTCACACCAGGACTGCGATACACCGTGGATGCTGCCGCCGCGGACGTGTCATCGCAGCAGATCACCGTGTACCAGGGTGTGCTCGTGCTGGTGCACAACCAGTCGTTTCGCGGCATTGTCCGGCACACCGACGTCTCGCCGCTCGCCTTCTTTGTCCCCGACAGCCTCGACTACCCGGATGAACCGCTGTCTGTGCACACGGAGGTCTCCGTGCGCCGGTTCCTCAGCAGATCGCAGGCCCCGATGGCATTGGGTGTGGCGCGGGCCGTGACCACCGTCATCGACGATCCGCGCGGCGGTGGCCGACGCTGGCTGCACACCCAGGTCGATCTGTACGGCTACGCGGTCTCGGAACTGGAGCTCAACTATCGCGTCACCGTGGCAACCTGACGCGCATCGCTGTGCACGGATTTTCTTCCAAACCCCCTGGTCGTGTATCTTGGAGCGGTTGCCGACGCAGGCGACCCTCCTGCCACGGAACGTCCGTGGCCGATTAGCCCATAGGAGGTGATGTGGTCTTATGCGTCACTACGAATTGATGGTCATCCTCGATCCGAATCTGGACGAGCGCACCGTCGCACCCTCACTCGATACCTTCCTCAATGTTGTCCGCAATGACGGCGGCAAGGTGGATGGCGTCGACATCTGGGGCAAGCGCCGTCTTGCCTACGAGATTGCCAAGCACAACGAGGGCATTTACGCGGTCATCGACCTGAACGCGGAGCCCAAGACTGTTTCCGAGCTGGATCGTCAGCTCAAGCTGAACGAGTCGGTTCTGCGCACCAAGGTCCTGCGGAAGTAATCCACAGATTCCTTGATCGTCTGAACACGTCGGTACCGGGCCCTAGGGTTGACGCAGTGGTCAAACCCAACTGACTCCCGGTGCACGTCGATCAGCGAGTGCCCACACACGACCCGAGGGGAAACACACATGGCAGGCGACACGGTCATCACCGTCGTAGGAAACCTCACCGCCGACCCGGAACTGCGGTTCACGCCGTCCGGTGCTGCGGTGGCGAACTTCACGGTGGCCTCCACTCCGCGCACCTTCGACCGCCAGACCAATGAGTGGAAGGACGGCGAAGCGCTGTTCCTCCGCTGCAACATCTGGCGGGACGCGGCAGAGAATGTGACCGAGAGCCTCACCAAGGGTGCCCGGGTCATCGTGCAAGGACGGCTCAAGCAGCGGTCCTACGAAACCAAAGAAGGCGAACGACGCACGGTCGTGGAACTCGAGGTCGACGAGATCGGTCCCTCGCTGCGCTACGCCACCGCCAAGGTCAACAAGGCCTCGCGCGGCGGTGGGGGCGGCGGCGGATTCGGATCGTCGGGCGGCGGCGGAAGCCGCAGCGGTGGCGGTTCGAATCAGCAGGTCGCCGATGATCCCTGGGGCAGCGCGCCTGCCAGCAACAGCGGATCGTTCAGCGGCGGGGACGACGAACCACCTTTCTAGATTTTGTAACGACTGGAGCAACACACAATGGCAAAGGCAAAAGCCAGCCGGAAGCCCCGCGTCGAAAAGGTCACCAAGACCAAGGCGTGCAGCTTCTGCAAGGACAAGAACAAGGCTGAGATCGACTACAAGGACACCGCTCTGCTGCGGCGCTTCCTGTCCGACCGCGGCAAGATCCGCTCGCGTCGCGTGACCGGGAACTGCGTTCAGCACCAGCGCGATGTCGCGGTGGCCGTGAAGAACTCGCGTGAAGTGGCCCTGCTGCCCTTCACCTCGACCGGCCGATAAGCGGAAAGGGAGAACTGACATGAAGCTCATCCTCACCGCTGCCGTGGAGAACCTCGGCGAAGCCGGCGACACCGTCGAGGTCAAAGACGGCTACGGCCGCAACTACCTGCTGCCCCGCGGTCTGGCCATCCGGGCCACCCGTGGCGCACAGAAGCAGGTCGACGACATCCGTCGCGTGCAGGCTGCCCGCGAGGTTCGTGGTCTCGAGCACGCCAACGAGCTGAAGCAGGCCCTCGAGGGTCTCGCCGACGTTTCGCTGGGCGTGAAGACCCACGACTCGGGCAAGCTGTTCGGTTCGGTGACCGCGGCCGACGTCGCGGGCGCCATCAAGACCGCCGGCGGCCCGACCGTCGACAAGCGCACCGTCGAGCTGCCCAAGGGCCACATCAAGGCCACCGGTAGCTACCCGGTGATCGTCAACCTGCACCCGCAGGTGGCGGCCACCGTGCAGCTCGCCGTCGTCGCCAGCTGACACCAGCGCACCAAACCCCAAGGGGCCGGATGGAATTCGTTCCATCCGGCCCTTTGCTGTGCGCAGCCGCCGCTCGCCCTTTCCGCTCCCTGAGGTGTGAGGAGCGCTAGCGACGAGCCTCGAAGGGCCTGGCGAGATTCCGACTCCAGCACACGCCGAAACCGGGAATCACGTTGGCGCCCAGCCAGTTCAGCCGCACCATCGGCCAATCGAGCTACTTCGGCGCCGGTGGATTGGCCGGCAACTGATTCCAGTACTGCAGGCGCGGCGGAAGATACCGGGGCGCCGGGTTAGGGCTGTGCCCGACCGCGTCGTTGCCGGGTTTGATGGTGTCCCACGACGGGAAGAAGAACTTGTGCCACGCCGGTGTGAAGATCAGGCCGCGATCAGCGGTCCGGCACGCCACCTCGTTGGCGCGGGGCACCGTGCACGTCACTCCAGCGATCGTGACGCGTTTGCCGACGCCGAGTAGCGGCGGGCGGAAACCGGACTTCGAGCCGAAGCGGTAGTTCTGCCCACCAGGACCCTTGGACGCCACCCACCACGGGCCCTGGAGGTCGAGGGCAAAGATCGCGCCCGTCGCGTTCAACGGAGCCGTCGCAGGACGCCCCTGACAGCCCACGTAGCGGTACTGCGGGCCGATCTGGCACATCCACCGCCCGGTGGTGAAGAACGAGCGCCCGTTGTCGACGTAGGCCAGTGAACGGAAGGTCGTCGGGTTGACCGGTTGATAGCGCGAGAGGTCGAACTCGACCGGCAGCGGCGGTCCGACGGGGGCTGCGTCAGCAGAGGGCGTCGACAAGGCTGCTCCCGCGGACACGAGCAGGGCGGCGGCGAGAACGCTCGCCAGACGACGATGGAGAGTGATCCATGGCACGATCGACATTGCATCACAGCGCCGCGCGGTTCGGGACGCGAATGTCCACATCTGGGACGCTCGCCCCACACCGACCCCGGTGTCCCCACTGCGCCTACCTGCTGTAACGCAGATCACATCTATTGTTCACCGGAATGTTGGGCACAGTGGGTTGATATCGGTTCGCAACACGCCCGATATCGACATTCGCATGACACGCCGTGCGATCTGAAATCGGTAGCTGTGGATAGAAGTCAAGGCCCTGACCGCTGCGTATTCGTCTACGCACAACACAATTCCTCATCTTGTCCACAGTCCCTGCACAACGGTTCCTGCGCCGTTCACATTCGGTCCACAGATCGCTAACAGATTCATCAACAGTCTCATTTGAGTGCGCTCAGTTGAGGTCATAGTGTCCTGCCTCAGCGCCTCGATGTGGCTGCGCGCACCGCGAAAGATGGGTTTGTCGGTGCTGCCGGGTAAGACGGGGCTGACAACAACAAGGCGTTCCGAGAGGTGTGCACGCGTGGCCGTTGTGGATGACCGTGGGCATGACGCAACACGGAGTCGGGGCGAGGGGTCGGGCAATGGCAGTGGTCGCTTCGATTCGGAGCCGCCACCCGAGGAGTTCGGTCGGCAGCCGCCGCAGGATCTGGCTGCCGAACAGTCGGTGCTCGGCGGGATGCTGCTGTCCAAGGACGCCATCGCCGACGTCGTGGAGAAGATCCGCACCAGTGACTTCTACCGTCCTGCCCATCAGGCGGTGTACGAGGCGATCCTGGAGCTGTACGGCAAGGGTGAGCCTGCCGACGCCGTGACCGTGTCGGCCGAGTTGGAGCGTGCCGGTGAGCTGCGCCGCGTCGGTGGCGCCCCGTACCTGCACACCCTGATCTCGACGGTGCCCACGGCGGCGAACGCCGGCTACTACGCGGAGATCGTCGCCGAGAAGGCCATTTTGCGTCGCCTCGTCGAGGCGGGTACCCGCATCGTCCAGTTCGGTTATGCCGGTGCCGACGGCCAGGATGTGGCCGAGGTGGTCGACCGCGCGCAGGCCGAGGTCTACGAGGTCACCGAGCGTCGGACCGCCGAGGATTACGTGCCGCTCGAGGAACTGCTGCAGCCGACGATGGACGAGATCGACTCCATCGCCTCCCGTGGCGGCATTTCTCTCGGTGTGCCAACGGGTTTCGCCGATCTCGACGCGGTCACCAACGGTCTGCATCCGGGCCAGATGATCATCGTCGCCGCCCGTCCCGGTGTGGGTAAGGCCCTCGCGCTCGACACCCCTCTGCCGACGCCGGGTGGCTGGACGACGATGGGCCGGGTGTCGGTCGGCGACGAGTTGATCGATGCGCAGGGTCGTCCCACGCGCGTGGTCGCCGCGACCGACGTGATGACCGACCGCCCGTGCTTCGAGGTGGAGTTCAACGACGGCACCGTGCTGGTCGCCGACGAGCAGCACCAGTGGATCGTTGACATCGACAACGAGTCGCAGGTGGTGACCACCGAGATCCTGCGCTCACATGCGGGCTGCGCGGTGGTGCGTAATTCCCGGCCATTGGAGTTGCCGCGCAAGCGATTTGCGTATGGCCCCTATACCGTTGCGGCGCTGGCGGGGATGGCCTTCAACGATCCCGAGATCGCCATGCGCATCGACGCTGAAGGCCCGGTCGACGTGATGACACTGATGGCCGATCTCGGTGGACGCATCCCGTATGAGTATCTGCGCGGGTCGATCGCCCAGCGTCGAGCGCTGCTCGCCGGTTTGCTCGACGCGCGCGCCACCGTCGACGATGACGGCTGGATCACCGTGCCCGCCGCCACCCGCCACATGACCGCCGTCATCGCCGACCTGGTCGCCGGCTTGGGCTACAACTACAAGCGCTCGGTGACCGGTTGGCTGCGCGTCGACGCCGACGACGACGTGTTCACCGTCCACCACAAAGCGGTGCGGCACAAGGAACTTCGACGCGCCGCCGGTGTCCGACGCGTCACCGCGGTCCGTCCGGTCGCTTCGGTTCCGGTGCGCTGCGTGCAGGTCGACAACGCCGACGCCCTGTACCTGGCCGGTGAGGCGATGGTGCCCACCCACAATTCGACCCTCGCCATGGACTTCCTGCGTTCCGCGTCCATCACCCACGGTCTGACCAGCGCGATGTTCTCGCTCGAGATGAGCAAGACCGAGATCGTCATGCGACTACTCTCGGCCGAAGCCAAGATCAAACTCGCCGACATGCGGTCGGGCTCCATGAGCGACGACGACTGGACCCGCCTGGCCCGACGCATGGGTGAGATCTCCGAAGCGCCGCTGTTCATCGACGACTCGCCGAACCTGACGATGATGGAGATCCGCGCGAAGGCCCGCCGCCTCAAACAGCGCAACGACCTGAAACTCGTTGCCGTGGACTACATGCAGCTGATGACCTCGGGCAAGAAGGTCGAGTCCCGCCAGCAGGAAGTCTCCGAGTTCTCCCGCCAATTAAAGTTGCTCGCAAAGGAACTCGAAGTACCCGTCGTCGCCATCAGCCAGCTGAACCGCGGACCGGAGCAACGGACCGACAAGAGGCCCCAGGTCTCGGACCTTCGCGAGTCGGGATCGCTTGAACAAGATGCGGATATGGTGATCCTGCTGCATCGCCCCGATTCAATCGAGCGGGATGACCCCCGTGCGGGCGAAGCGGACATCATTTTGGGCAAGCACCGTAATGGACCGACAGCGACGATAACCGTTGCGCACCAACTACATTTGAGCCGGTTTGTGGACATGGCTCGGGGTTGAGCTGCTGCCGCGGCTGCTGCTACTGCGGTCGCGAGGGCCGGCGAACACGATGGTGAGCCGTCGCGGCGCACATCCGCACGCTGCTCACTCACCGACCAGGGACTCCTGGACCGCGGCGCGATGCACGATCGCAATGTCGCGGAGTGCCTGGGCTAAGTCGTAGCTGCAGCGTGAGACCAACAGCGCCGCAGCAACCAGCAAGCAGTACTTGACAGGCAGTGCCGCGGCATCGCATTCACTGATGTGATGCCGCGGTGTCTCATCTACCGGCAGTCGTCGGGAACAACCCAACGCTGATGCTTGGATGCCGGTTGGCGATGGTCTGACGCGAATGATCGTCCGTCTCCGTAGTCAGCGTGAGGATCCACGGAGTGATCTCCTCGGTGAACTTGCCAGGGTGAGGCTCGAGGTCGGCTAGGACATCTCGTGCAACGGAATCGAGCCGCGCTGCGGTGAGTTGTCCGCGGAATCCCGAAAAGGCAAGGCTCACATCGCGCGTGAGAGGACCTGGGACGGTATCGGGACCGTTGTCGTCATCCCACTGGCTACGTAGCATCGGTGAGACGATGGGCTCCACTGAGAAAGAATGGCGTACCCGACGGGAAAAGGACCGTGCCCCAACAGTTTTAGCGTGGCGGATGAAACGGTCGATTCGACGTGGCGAAGCGCATACGAGGATACGGCACTCCATCACAACAGGTTTCACGGCTGACTCACTCCTTGACGGCTAGATGTCCCTCCGACCATAGCCCACAATCTGAAAAAAGCCAGTTCACAGCCGTCTGGCAACACGTGCACGTGCTGTCGCCACGGTGCGCCGCAGCCTGTAGTGGTGGGGTACCAGCGTTCAAACACTCACCGTTCCTGTCGCCACATCACCGGCGCGTTCATACGTCGCGCACACCACGCCGTTGGGCGTCACCAGACTGCCGGTCATCGCGAACTCCGCGGCAATGGTTCCTACCAGCACTGGCGAACTGCCAGATCTCCACCTTCAGCCCCGACGGCGCCCGGTGCTGATCATCCCGACCCACGACCACGACGCGGGATAGCGCGAGACGTGAAGCTCCAGCGCGCCGCTCGACCCGCAGGCCGCTTTCGCGGATGCTGATGATGCTGGGGTAGGTAGGTCCATGACCGTAGTCCTCGCTGTCATTGCTTGAAGTTGGGAGAGTTCTTGACGGCGCGGATCGTGCGTGTCAAGTGCTTGTCGTGCCGCCGCTGCTCGGCGCGCAGTCGCGCGTCGGTACGCGATGCGGCGTAGGCGTTTTCGCGCTGCAGCCGTCGGTAGCTGTCGAGGCGCCGCTGAGTGAGACGATCGGTCTCGACGGCCGCGAGGACAGCGCAGCCCGGCTCGGTGATATGGGCGCAGTCGGCGAACCGGCAGTCTTGCGCCAACTCGGTGATCTCGGCGAAGGTCTGGTCCAGACCCTCATCGACGTCGTGCAGACCCACGCCGCGCAGACCGGGCGTGTCGATCAGAACACCGCCGTGCGGCAGCGGCACCAGCTCCCGCCAGGCAGTGGTGTGGCGGCCCTTGCCATCACTGGTGCGTACCGCACCGGTGGCCAGGAGGTCCTCGCCCAGCAATCGGTTACCGAGCGTCGACTTGCCCGCGCCCGACGGGCCGAGTAGCACGACCGTGCCAAACAGGGCGTCGGTGAGGGCGTCGAGGCCCTCACCGGTGGCGGCGCTGGTGACCAGCACGTCCACCCCCAATGCGGCCTCGGCCGCCTCGGCCTCTGCCCGTGAAACATCCTCGCACTCATCGGCTTTGGTGAGGATCACCAGGGGAGTGGCGCCGCTCTCCCAGGCGATGGCCAGCATTCGCTCGATTCGCCCGGGACGGACTGGATCGGCGAGGGAGACGACCACCACCACGGTGTCGACGTTGGCAGCCAGCACCTGGCCATGGGACGTGCGCGACGCGGAGGAGCGAACCACGGCGGTCCGACGCTCGAGAACCTCGGCGACGGTGGCGGCGTCGGACGTGGTGGACGGTCGCAGCGCGACCCAGTCACCGGTGCACGTCGCCAACCGATCCTTGACGCCGGAGTGCGCGGGAACCACCGCGCGAACCGGTCCGGCCGCGGTGACGAGTTCGCACAAGCCGCGTTCGGCCCGCACAACACGGCCAGGAATCAGCCCGTCGGCACGGAATGGTGCGAACTGGAGGTCGCGGTCGGCGTCCCAGCCGTAATCGGTCAGAGGCAGTGCTCCCACAGGGGAAGCGTGACGATGTTGACGTGAAGTGGGGTGTGAAGACATTTGTGGAGACCTTTGCGGAAGGGGCCCTCCGTATCGCACGCGCAACCAGAACTCCCGCTAGGGGAGAACAAGAAGGGTGCTGATCAGGACGAGGCCTGTGAGGTGTGGATGACTCGGGCACTGCGTACAGCAGTGATCGCCGCGACGGTCATCGGCTCACCTCTATCAGGCTCCGCAGCACACAAATGTGTCTGCTGGTTGACTCAGTTTAGCAGCCTGTGTTGTCGTCGGGCAGCTCGCAATACAACGGAAGGTTTGCGCTGGGCGACGACCTCGGACAGGCTGCAGGAGTGACGAACACGGATACCGATAAGAGCACCGAAGTGCGGTTGACCGAGCAGGAAGCGCTGGCCAACCTGCGCACGGTTCTGGAGTTGTGTGCGTCCGGTCAACTCAAGTGCAGCGCGAAGACCTCCCGCGCGTCGGCGGCGACGGTGGGTCTCGTGGCCAGCCACCTGATCAACGGCGACTTCTATCCCGACGACGCGATCGCCGCATTCGCCTGGCCCCTGCTGATCCAGTCCGGCGGCCTGGCCAACCTTGATGGCACTCGCCTGGCGCTGACGCCGAAAGGTCGTGCGGCGCTGGGTAAACCGCCGGCCGACGTCATCCGCGACCTGTGGCGCCGATGGCTCACGCACGGAGTGGTCGATGAGTTCAGCCGGATCGATGCGATCAAAGGGCAGCGTGCCACCAACGTGCTGACTGCGGTCAAGCCGCGTCGGGCGACCGTCGCCGAGGGACTGGCCGCCTGTCCTCCTGGTGAGTGGATCGAGGTCGACGACCTGTTCTCGACGATGCGCCGAGCGCGTCTCAACCCCACCATCGCCCGCAGCGAACGCGCCCTGTGGAAGCTCTACATCATCGACGCCGAGTACGGGAGTTTCGGCTACGACGGGTACCACGATTGGTCGTTGCTCGAGGGCCGCTACACGCTGGCGGTCACATTCGAATACGCAGGCACACTGGGCCTGGTCGACCTCGACTACCGCGACCCCCGCGGCGCTCGCGACGACTACCACGACAATTGGGGAAGCGACTTCCTCGACGCCCTCAGTCGCTACGACGGCCTGCGCCGAATCCGACTCACCCCGTTGGGCGCCTACGCACTGGGCCTCACCCATACCTTCGTGCCGTCCGACGACGTCGCCGAGACGTCGTCGCTGACTGTTCTGCCCAACCTCGACATCGTGATCCCCCGCGGCATCACCACCACTGAGAAGCTCACGCTCTCCGCCTTCGCCGCCCAAACCGCCGACCACGTCTGGACAGTGTCGGCGACCACCCTGACCGCCGCACTCGGGGCGGGAAGAGACCTCGCCGACTTCGTCGCCTTTCTGATCCTGCGCAGCGATCATGAATTGCCGTCGCCCCTCACCACACTCATCAACGACGTCCGCCGACGCGGCGCACAACTCACCGACCTCGGACATCTCCGAGTGATCGAGTGCGCCGATCCGGCCGTAGCCGCGCTCATCGCCCGGGATCGCAGGCTCCGCTCGCTGTGCCGCCAGCTCGGAGACCGATTTCTGACCGTCGCACCCGAGAACGAGCCGAAGTTCCGGACCGCTCTGCTCAAGCTCGGGTACGTGTTGCCGACGGTGTAATGGGTTCACTGGCAGCGACAGCACGTAGGCATGGATCGCGTCGTTGGCGAGTGCGGAGAGCACATCGACGATGGTGCGAACCACAAGAAGGCAAAGCTCCCGTTTGTCTCCTATGTACTCGCAGACGGCAATCTCGTCACCGGGCAGAACCCGGGATCGGCCAAGGAAACGGCCACGAAGGTCGCGTCGCTTCTTCGGTAGCTCGGGCTCGGGGGCCTTCCGGTAATCGCGGCAGTGGGGTCGGTCACAACTGAGGCCGGTGGGTCGACGGCCCAGTCGGACGGAATCTTGGCATCGCCGTGATCGTTCAGAATGGTGGGGGACGTGGCTCAGACGCCGACGTCCGCCGATCGCGGCACGAAGCGGACGGACAGGAAGGCGAGGTGCGTGATGACCGTCGAAGTGAAGACTGCCGATATGACGACCGCCGCCGGAGCTTTCGCGTCACCAGACATGATTGCGCCGACGCCACTGCCCAGCGAGGATCCGTTCTTCGACGCTCCCGCCGAGGTCGGCAGCCTGGCTCCGGGCGAGGTGATTCGATCGCGGCAAGTGGAGCTCAAGGACTTCTGGGCGTCGCACCATCAGAGCCAGGCGTGGCAACTGCTCTATCGCTCCACCGACCTCAACGGAGTCGCCGGAGTGGCGGCGACCACTATTGTTCTGCCGCGGAGACGTGCGCCGCGTGGCCGATTCATGCTGTTGTCGTTCCAGTGTGCGATCGATGCCGTCACGTCGTCGTGTTTCCCGTCGTATGCGCTGCGTAAGGGCACGGGAGCCAAACACGCAATCGCACCCTTCGAGTTTCTGGTGGTGCGCCGCGCACTGGCCAAGGGCTGGGCGGTGACCATTCCCGATCACGAGGGCATGCTCGGTGCGTGGGGTGCACCCCGAGAACCTGGTTACCGCACCCTCGACGGCATTCGCGCAACCATCGCGTTCGCCGGCGATCGGCTGGCGCCACATGTGCCAGTCGGCTTGTGGGGCTATTCCGGTGGTGGAATGGCCACCGCATGGGCTGCGGAGATGGCCCCCACCTACGCTCCGGAACTGAATCTCATCGGCGCGGTCCTGGGCTCGCCGGTCGGCGATATGGGTTCGGCGCTGGTACGCCTGAACGGCGGATTCCACGCGGGACTTCCCCTGATGGTGATCGCCGGTCTGTGCCGGGTGTATCCGGCGCTGGCCGCGGCGATGGAGGTACACGCGACCGAGGTGGGCCGCCGAAATCTCGCAGCCATCGCCGAGATGGGAACCGTTGACGCCCTGCGTGAGTTCCGCAATCACGACATCGACGACGACATCGATATCCCGATCGCCGACCTGCTTGCCCAGCCTGAGATCGTGACGATGATGGCCGATCTCGGACTCGGTTCACACCGACCCGACATTCCGCTGCTCGTCATCCAAGCCGTCCACGACGAAGTGATCGGCATCGATGACATAGACGAGTTGACCGCGAACTACCGGGCGCACGGCGTACCGGTGACATACATCCGCGACCAGCTCAGTGAGCATTTCACCCTCCTGCCGTTCTCGGGTCCACTGGCGGTCAAGTGGCTCTCACATCGGCTTCAGCGACGTCCGGCGCGCGATCGCACTGTCACTTCGCTTGTGGGGCAACCACGTCCGCGATTCCGCCGCCGGACGGGTGGCCGCCAACCACGCCGGTTGCGTGGTTCGTCGACCGCTGGGCGTCGCGATGCCCCGTAAGTCGGTGCTGGATCAAACTGTGCTCGACCCAGATCCGATCTCGCCGACCAGGCCTTGGGGGCAGTAGCGTCGCCATCATGGGCTCGGAGACGACCGTCGAGCGCTTCGCTCGAGGTCCGGTGTGGGCGGCAGCGGCCGCCCAGGCCGTGCTGCTGACCGTGTTCTCGTTCGGCTACGACTATCACCGCGATGAGCTGTACTACCGGATGCTCGGGCCTGCGTGGGGGTACGTCGACCAGCCTCCGCTGACTCCGGCCATCTCGCGTGCGACGCTGCATCTGGCCGACGCGGAGTGGGCGATGCGCATTCCCGCGACGCTGGCGTCGGCGCTGTCGGTCGTCGTCCTGGCGATGATCACCCAGCGGCTGGGTGGTGGCCGTACCGCTCAGACCCTGGCCGCCTGGGGTTATGCCACCGCGATGATGCCCCTGATGCTCGGCCACGTCCTGTTTACGTCGACGATCGATCTGCTGCTGATCCTGCTGGTGGTCTACGCCCTGCTCGTGGCGGTGCAGGGTCGCGACCGATGGTGGCTGGTGGCCGGTCTGCTCGCGGGTCTCACCACCTACAACCGGTGGTTGATCGTGACCGTGGTCGCCGGGCTGGTTTTCGGCCTACTTCTGCTGGGGCCGCGGCGGGTGTTCCGGACGCCCTGGCCGTATCTCGGTGGCGTTGTCGCCGTGATCGTGGGCCTGCCGAATTTGATCTACCAGGCCACTCATGGGTGGCCGCAGCTCGAGATGGGCGCGGCACTCGGCGCCGCAAATGGCGCGAGTGTGCGCAGCGGCTTCGTCGTGATGATGATCGTCTTGCTCGGTCCACCGCTGGTCGCGGTGTGGGGTACCGGCGTCGTCTGGCTATTGCGGTCCGACCGGCGCCACGTCGACGGCTGGCTCGTGGTCGGGTTCGCCGTGCTGCTGGTGTTCACCTTCGTCGGCGGTGCTCAGCCGCACTATCCCGTGCACCTGCTGTCGGTGATGTATGCCGCGGGTTGCGTGCCGGTGGCGACGTGGTTGTCGGGCAACCGATTCCGGCAGCGGCTGGTGATCCTCGTGGTTGCGATCAATGCTGTGGTGTCAATCGTGTTGGCGTTGCCAGTCATTCCGCTACGAACGGTCGGTCGCACCCCGGTGGTCGACGCCGGACCGATGGTCGCCGACCAGCTCGGATGGTCCCAATACGTCGAGCAGATCGCCCGGATCTACCATGACCTGCCCGCCCCGCGCCCGCCGATCCTGGCGTCGAACTACGGGGAGGCCGGGGCGTTGGCCCGGTACGGTCCCGAGTTCGGTCTGCCGGCACCGTATTCGGCGCACGTCGCACTCTATAACCAGCGTCCACTTCCCGAAGGCACCGATGCGGTCCTCGTCGTCGGTGGTCAAGTCGCCAGAGCCACAAAGCTATTCAGAACCTGCACGACGCTTGCGACGCTCGACAACGGGCTCGGCGTGGACAACGAGGAGCAAGGTATGCCCGTCGCACTCTGCGAACATCCGCACAACCCGCAACACTTGTGGGCGGCGCTTCGTCATCTCGGCTGACGACGTCGTCAGTGGTTGCGGCGTCGCCGCAGCGCGTCCACCGGTCCGGTGACGTTGACAACGACGGGCACACCACCGATGTTGTCAGGAAGTCGGGCCGTCACACCGGCATCAGTCACGCCTACTGCCTTGCGTCACGCGACCCTGAGTCAGGCCGGTCGTGCGCCCCCTCTTGCCGACAATCAGGCCCAGGGATGCAGTGAGAGGCGCGTTACCGGTGCGGTAGTAGCAGGCGCTCCCTCCGGACAGGTAGTACTGCCGGGGGCATGTTCATCGAAAGCGCGACTGTTGCGGCAAACCCAGGAGCGACTCAGCGCAGGCGACTACGAGCTCGCCTGGCGAGCCGGGGAACGCCTGACCCTGAAGGAGGTCGTCGGCTTTCCGCTCTGTAGTGCTGGGCTGAAGGCCAACCATGATGTGAAGCGCGTCACGATTGGAGTCCATCGTACCTGGGTACCTCTGCGTCAGACGGCGCACCGCGCCGCTGCGTGCATCGGTTGAGCAGTCAGCCGCCCTTACCCATGCGGAGGACCGCAGAAGGTTGGTGGTTTGTGTTCAACACCCAGGTCCGAGTCGCCTCGGTTCCCAGTTCGCATGTCTACGTGCGCCACCTTTCGACGCCCGACGCGTCGTCGCAGGTCACACGCTTACCCGATCCGGTACCCGCGGACGGACGCAAGGTTCCGGGCGGGTGGTGGCCCCCCGTCATGCTCGACCCCGACTGGATAGCTCGCCACCACGACGATTTCGACCTGATGCACGTGCACTTCGGATTCGACGCGATCGGTCCGGACACCATGCGCGCGATCGTCGACGAACTCGAACGGCACGGGAAGCCGCTGGTGTACACGCTGCACGATCTGCGCAATCCGCATCACCCCACTCCGGGCGACCACGAGAAGGTGCTCGACGTTCTGGTGCCCGCCGCGACCGAACTCGTCACGCTGACGCCCGGGGCTGCGGAGGTGATCGAGCGGCGGTGGAGTCGTACGGCGTCGGTACTACCGCATCCGCATGTCGTCCCACGCGTTCGGTTCCCGGCCTCCCCGACGGTAGGTGAGGAGTTCGTGGTGGGCGTACACGCAAAGAGTGTGCGGCCGAACATGGATCCGTTGCCGGTGATCTCCACGCTGACCGATGCTGCCGCCTCGTATCCGGACGTCGTGATCCAGGTCAATCTGCACAGCGAAGTCTTTGAACCGGGAAGCCATTGGTACAACCCGGAATTCGGGTCTGCGGCACTGTCGCTGGGCGGACGCCCCGCCACGCGCGTCGTCGTCCATGACTATTTTAGCGACGACGAACTGTGGGACTATCTGGAGAGCCTCGCCGTATCGGTGCTGCCGTACCGCTTCGGCACCCACTCCGGCTGGCTCGAGGCGTGTCATGATCTTGGTACCGCGGTGATCGCGCCCAGTTGCGGCTTCTATCGGGATCAGCGGGAGTGCGAGCTGTTCGACTTCACCGAGGACCGCTATGACGCAGAATCGCTTGTCCAAGCACTGGATCGAAGCTATCGACGGGTGCCGACGCCCCCGACCTGGACACAGCGGCGATCGGAACGGGCTTGGATCGCGGCCGAGCACGACCGCTTGTACGCCCGGTGCCTCGATGCCTGAGTCCCCGTTGCGCATCGCCCTCATCGCGTCCAGCCGGCACCCCATCGCCCAGCCGTTCGCCGGCGGACTGGAAGCCCACATCTGGCATCTGACGCGGGCGCTGACCGCGGCAGGCCATCACGTAACCCTGTTCGCCGCAGACGGCTCTGATGTGGGTACCGATCGCGATTCGCTTCGCGCCGAACACTTCACGCCGTCGCCCGCGGCGGCCCGTGACGTGTCCATGCCGCACTACCCGGTGCTCGAGGAGCATCATGCGTACTTGTCGCTGATGATCGCGCTCGCCAACGGCACGCACACCTTCGACCTGGTCCACAACCACAGCCTGCACTATCTCCCGATCGCCATGGCGCCATCACTCGACATACCGATGCTGACCACGCTGCACACACCGCCGACGCCGTGGCTCGAATCCGCCATGACCATCTTCCCGGGGGCCCACTGTGCGGCGGTCAGCGAACACACGGCGCGCGCGTGGTCGCATGTGGTCGCCGACATCGCGGTGGTCCCGAACGGTGTCGACACCGAGCAATGGCCAACGGGCGCAGGAGGTCCCGATCTGGTCTGGTTCGGCCGCCTCGTCCCGGAGAAGGGTCCGCACGTGGCCATGGAGGTCGCGCGCCGCACGGGGCGTCGCCTGCGGCTGGCCGGGCCGGTGAGCGACCGTGAGTACTTCGCCGACCGGATCGCTCCCGGGCTCGACGATCGGATCGTCTACGTCGGTCACCTCGAGCAGCCCGCCCTCGCGCAACTCGTCGGCGCCAGCGCCGTCACCCTGGTGACTCCGCGGTGGGACGAGCCGTACGGCCTGGTGGCCGCCGAATCCCTTTCGTGCGGAACACCAGTGGCCGGTTTTGGCCGCGGCGGACTACCGGAGGTGGTCGGACACGGCGCAGGAGTACTGGTCGGCCGCGATGACGTCGAGGCGTTGGTCGCGGCCGTCGAGGACGCCGCCCGCCTGGACCGCGCGGCAGTCCGACGCCACGCCGTCGCGCACTGCAGCCAGGGCGCCATGGTCGACCGCTACCTGCAGGTGTACACCTCGATGGTCTCGCGACCGGTGGCCGCGTGATGATCGGGTACTACATCCATCATCAGGGCATGGGGCATCGGATGCGCGCGGAAGCCATCGCGGCGTCGTCGACCGTGCCGTTCGTCGCCCTCACCAGCCTCGCCGACGACGCTGTGCCGTTGTCCGACAGTGCCTTCGACGAGGTGATCACGCTGGATCGGGATGACACCGCGCACTGTCCCGTCGACGTCGACGCCGGTGGGGCGTTGCACTGGGCACCGATGCGAGACCGGGGGCTTGGGGGCCGAATGCTGCAACTGGCCGACTTCGTGCGCGATCGCCGACCAGAGGCGGTGGTGGTGGATGTGTCTGTGGAGGTCACGTTGCTGCTGCGACTGCTCGGTGTACCCGTGATCGTCGTGGCATTGCCGGGCAATCGCCGCGACGGCCCGCACCGCTTGGCCCACCAGGCGGCCTCGGCGATCATCGCGGCGTGGCCGGGAGATCTTTATCGTCCCGACTGGCTCACCGAGTTCGACGCGAAGACCACTTACACCGGCGGAATCAGTCGATTCGACGGACGTCGGGTGACCTTCGATGAAAGACATCGTTCCGACGTGCTGATCCTCACCGGCGCAGGCGGTTCCGTCGGTATGCCGGCCGACTCCGATGAGGACACCAGCAGGTTGTCACCCGGCGTGATGGTGCGCCGCCTCGGCGGGGCCTACGCACCATGGACCGATGATCCGTGGCCATACCTGTGCGGCGCGGGAACCGTGGTGATCAACGCGGGACAGGGTAGCGTTGCCGATGTGGCCGCGGCCCAACGACCTGCCATCGTCGTGCCCGAGGAACGTCCGTTCGATGAGCAGTGTTGCACCGCAGACACACTCAGCCGCCATCAACTCAGCCGGGTGATCCCATCCTGGCCGGTAGCGCAGGAATGGCCGTCCCTTCTACGAGAATCTGCCGCGGCCGGGCCCGACTGGTCGAGGTGGCGCACTGCGGGAGCAGCCCGACGCGCCGCCGCGGCCGTCGAGTCAGTAGCGCGATCATGATCGCCGATCATCGTCGCGATCGACTTCGGTTGGCGCTCATCACGATTGTGTCCGGACGCCACGAACACCTGCGACGTCAGTTGGCTCACGTCCAGACATGTGCCGACGGGCCCGATCATCATCTGGTGTTGGCGATGAATGATTCGGAGATCGCCACGATCGCGGCCCCGTTTCCCGCCGCGACAGTCATCGAGATGGCGTGCGAAACAACAGCGCTGGAGTTGTCTGCGGCGCGAAACCGCGGTGCACGGGCGGCACTCGACGCCGGCGCCGACCTACTGGTGTTCCTCGACGTCGACTGCATCCCCGGTCCCGATCTGTTCACCCGCTACCGCGCGGCGTGCGTCACCGGGCACCCCGACTCGCTGCTCTATTGCGGTCCGGTCACGTACCTGTCGGAGCGGCAGTCGGTGGCCGGTGACGTTACGCAACACACTGATCCACATCCCGCACGTCCGGCCCCCGAGCGGGGCCGCATCGTCGTCGACGATGACCTGGACCTCTTTTGGTCGTTGTCCTTCGCGGTGACCGCATCCGCGTGGCGCAGACTGCCGGGGTTCCACGAGGGTTACCGAGGGTATGGCGGCGAGGACACCGACTTTTCGATGATCGCTCGGCGCAGAGGCTTCCGAATCGCGTGGGTCGGTGGTGCGGACGCCTACCATCAGTATCACCCGGTCTCCGACCCGCCGGTCGAACACATCGACGACATCATGCGCAACGCGTCTCTCTTCCACGAGCGCTGGAACTGCTGGCCGATGCGGGGCTGGCTGGATGCCTTCGAGGCGGCCGGCCTCGCGACATACGACGCGGACAGCGACTGCTGGCAGTAGCTTTCCCCATGTGGACATCGACGCCGGTCCCTGGTTCCGCGACTCTGATGACCATCGAGCAGTTCGCCCGCCGTCCGGTGTGGGCGGCCGCAGACGCTCAGGGCGTGCTGCTGACGGCCTTCTCCTGGATCCGCGGCGGGCTGCCCGCAGGGACCGACGCTGCGTGCATCCGCGCGACCCGGCGCATGTGTGGGCGGAGCTTCGTCACCTGGGCTGAGATCGACGTGCGTCGGCGGGCACGTCGGACTCGTCGTCGGTGCCCAGATCGGCACGAAGCGTCGACAGTGTGCGCGTCAGCAATCGCGACACATGCATCTGGGAAATGCCCACCTCGGCCGCGATCTCGCTCTGCGACATCGCGTGGAAGAACCGCAGAGTCAGAATGTGGCGCTCCCGTTCCGGTAGACGGTCCAGCGCCGGACGTAGCGTCACGAACTCGTCGATCTGTGCCAGCCGCGCGTCGTCGTCACCGAGAGTGTCGCGGATCGACCGTCCTTCGCCGTCCTCCGGGGCGGCGTCGATCGAGCGGGCGTAATACGCGGACCGCGCCATGAGGCCGTCGATGACCTCCTCGACGGGCACGCCCAGATGGTCGGCGAGTTCACTCGGCCGCGGTGATCTCCCCAGCCGCTGCACCAGTTCGTCGCTGGCCTTGCCGATGCTCAACGACATCTCTTTGGCCCGGCGCGGCACGCGCATCGACCACATGGTGTCTCGGAAGTGGCGCCGGACCTCGCCCATGGCCGTCGGCACGGCGAACGACAGAAAGTTCTCGCCGCGTTCGACATCGAATCGGTCGACAGCGTTCACGACACCGATGCGCGCCACCTGCACCAGATCGTCGAACGGTTCGCCACGAGCGCTGAATCGTCGCGCCACGTGCTCGGCGAGGGGGAGGCATCGCTCGATGATCTCGTCGCGCAGCCTGCCTCTGCGGTCGTCGTCGGCCATGTCGCGCAGCGCGCGCAACGACTCCACGACGTCGGCGTAGTCATCGTCACCCCGCCGGCTGCGGGCCTGCGCGCGCGCAGCTGGCCGGGAGGCCTCGGGAGACGTCGACAAGCAACTCCTCCGATCATCGCGAAGCGGCGGAACAGACGGTGGCCGAGTGGCAGCGCTCGGCATGGGCTCTGCACAAGCGACACTACTCATTACCCGTGAATCCCCAGTTCGAAACATTCGCTCGGCGCCGACCTGGCTGGTTTGATCTCCCCCGATCGGGGGAACACCCTTGCTCGATGCCAGTCGGCATAGGCACACACAGCGATTTGGGAGGCGCGCCATGGCCACGTGTGAGGTGTGCGGCAACGACTACAGCCGCACCATGACGATCACCGTAGACGGTTCGGCCGAACGTACAGGCAGAGTATTCGACAGTTTCGAGTGCGCGATCGCAGCGCCGGCGCCCAGTTGCGCCCACTGCGCGCGTCGGGCAGGGTCCACGGGTGTGGTCGACTCCGCGTCCGATGACCTCTCGCGCCGGCACACGGTCACACGATGACCCGACATCGTCAGAGCTCCGATGCCCGCCTGATCAAGGCGTTCGGCTTGATCGGCTACGGCGGACTCATCCTCGGCCTCGCGCTCGTCGCCCTCGCGATCGGCGGAGCGGCCGGCGGCCGCGGCGGATGGTACTGGGCCGCAGTGGGAGCGGTGGTCGTCGTTGGCGTCGCCGTCGGACTGTTGATCGCGGGGCGACGTCTGTCCCGCCGACAACCCGCCGAGGTACGGGTCCAGGAGGATCCACTCCAGCCGGAGGTCACCGCCGAGGAAGAAGATCGCTACGAAGCGCGTTATCGCGCAGGTACCGACCCCGGGCAGTGACGTTCACGTCCGCCCGCCGATCGAGAGCACAGTTCATGACCGTCAACGAAGATCGTCCGGCCACAACCTTCGGAATCATCGAGGCGAACGTCTATCAGCCACAGGATGATTCGTACCTTCTATGCGAGGCACTCCGGTCCAGCGGCGTGGCCGCAGGAGCACGGGTTGCCGACCTCTGTACAGGTAGTGGCGTTATTGCACATGCGGCCGCGCGGGCCGGAGCCCGCTCGGTCGTCGCTGTCGACACCAGTCCGATCGCGGTACAAGTGGCACGCCTGATGTGCAGAACCGCTCCGACCCCCGTGTCGGTCGAGCTCGGTGATTTTGCCGCGCTCGCCGGCCGCGGTGGTTTCGACGTGGTGACCTGCAATCCGCCGTACGTGCCGACGCCCGAGAGTTCGTACGCCGACGTGGGTGGTCCGCGGCACGCCTGGGACGCCGGTGCCGACGGGCGCGAGGTGCTCGACCGCCTGTGTGGCCTGGTCGGCGACCTTCTCGTGCCGGGCGGGACGTGCCTGCTCGTGCAGTCCGAGTTCGCCGATGTCCAGGCGACGCTTGCGGCCCTGACAGCCACCGGTCTCGACGCAGACGTCTACCTCGCTCGCCACGTACCCTTTGGTCCGGTGCTGACTGCGCGCGCGAGGTGGCTCGAATCGACAGGCCGTCTCGACCGCGGGCGACGAGTCGAGGAGCTGGTCGTGGTCCGCGCGGACAAGCGAAGAAAGTCGGCAGGGTGGAGGATGTGCGATGAGTCGGTCTGACAAACCCATGCCGGTGCGGATGGTTCGCGGCGGCCCGACGCTGGTGCCTGGACCGGTCGACATCGAGCTGGCCGACGGCTCGCACGTCGTGTCCGACCGGTTCATGGTCGCGCTCTGCTCATGCGGTAAGAGCAAGCGGTACCCGTTGTGCGACACCAGCCATCGCCGCCGACGACGCAGCGAGCACTGACGCGGACCCGGGTTCAGCCGCGTAGACCGACACCGGCGCGCCACGCGGACTGCAAGCCGTCGTCGAACTTGTCCTCGACCAGGAGAAATCCGCGAATACCGAACACCACATCGCGTTCCAGCTCCGGCTCGGCGCCCACGAGCGCACCGACGACATCGGTCCGCAAGATCTGTTCGTGGACGGCGTCGGCTTCCACGTGTTCCCGATAGAAATGACGGCACGCTTCCGGGGCATCGATACGTTCGAGTCCGGCGAGCAGTCGCGCGGAGCCGGGCGGCGAGGTGATCTCCGTGGCCGCCAGGTGCCCGACAGCGGCACCCCGCAGCGCCCGGTGGAGACCGAAACAGGACATGAGGTTGACGGGCGACAAGGCCCACGCCGGGGCGGTGTCCAGGTAGGCGAGATGCCGTGCGTCGAGGTCGGCGGCCTCGAGCAGGTCGGCGAACAACTCCTGATGAACCGCGTCGCCGCGTCCGCCCCCGAACTCGTCGAACTCGACGGCGACGAACGCCGCCTTGGCGGTTCGCCGCAACCGGGGGATCGCCCACGCATGCGGGTCTGCCTCCTTGAGGTGGTACACGGACCGCATCGCGAAGAGATCGCGGAACTGATCCCACGTGCCGGTGTCGCGCAACCGGAACGAGACACCGTCGCCGTCGACCGGTTCGGTGCTCAGTTCATCCATCTCGACTGTCGCCGAGACGTCGGTCTCGATGTCACCGACCTCTCGGCGAACCGCGTCGAGAAATGCGCGTTCGAGGTCGCGGCGGAATCCCAGAATGTCCGGATCCCATTCACGATCGTCGTCCACGCCGTCGAAGCCCGCGTAATGCAGCTCGTAGGCGACGTAGAGCGCCAGCTGCAGATCGTCGCCGAACGGGTCTGCGGATGTGACATCGCGACGATGTTCCACTGGTGCTCCACTCCCGAGCGCATCGATGAGATGCGACGACAGCGGACCCCGCGGCGCCGGAAGCGCCAGGCGGATGGCCGTCGAGCGTGTTGCGAGCGACATGAAACCCCTTACCCGGAGAAGTGATGGATCGTTCGGCGGCGACTACCCGTTCACCGTCCTGGCGAAACCGACGGGGCAATCAACTGCACGGCGGACGCCTTCAGTCAGGTGGCTCCGCTGCGCCGGCCTCCGGCGCATCAGGGTTGTCTTCTCGATCGCTTTGTGCCGACGCGGGGTCGACCTGATCTGCGTCATCGGGGGACGGGGTGTCCAGATGACGACTCTCGAGTTCGTCGACCTTTTCGCGGGCATCGTCGGGGGTCTCGGACGCCGTCGACGTGGGTTCGCCGCCGTCTGCAGTGGTCATTCGGAATTGCCTCCTTCGACCAGGAATCCGTTGGAATTGAGGTTCATCCCACAGATACCGGATCATCACGTCCGCCGCCAGGCCGGCGGGCTCGGGTCACAGCATCGTGACGACGAGGCCGACCGCCACGACGATCATGAGGACGATTGAGGATCGCGGCACCGAACAGCATGACGATGCCGCTGCGCGGAAAGACCCGCGCGAAGCGATCTTCGTGGTGGGAGAGTCCAGAGGTCTGCGGGGCATCCGGAGGTGTGTCACCCGGCGCTGCGCCACCGCCGGGTTCGAGGCCGGGAGTGAGTGCCGGATCCGGATCCGTCCCACCCCGGTCACCGCGCGCCGGGCCGGGGGTGTGCTCGGACATGTCTGCTCCTGTCGCTGGACGCCAACGAACACGGAGTACCCATCCGGCGGCGGTTTACACCGTGCGGGACGCGGGTTTCCCGACGTCAACGATCCGGACGCTCGGCCTCGATCACCTGGCGGGCGATGTCGGCCACCGGGGTGTTGGTGTCCTGCGACAGCCGACGCAGGAGCCCGAACGCCGCAACGGCGTCGATCCCGAAGCGTTCCATGAGCATGCCCTTGGCCTGGCCGATCATGTCCCGGCTGGCCAGAGCGCTGCGAAAGTCGCTCTGCTGTCTGGTGCGAAACAGTGCGAGCGCCGCATGAGTGGCGAAGACGAGCCCGATCTCCTCGTCCTCCTCGCCGAAGGCGTTGATCTCGTCGGAGAACAGATTCAGTGCCCCGAGGGCGCCCTGGTGGGTGAACAGCTGGAAGGACAAGCTGGATCGTGCGGGTGTTTCGGCGAGTGTGCGGGCGGCCAGTTTCGGCCAGCGGGGATCCGTCGAGAAGTCGTCGACGCGCACGGTGTGCTGCGCCCACGCCGCCTCGACGCACGGCCCCTCGGCGGTCTCCTTCTGTAACCGATCGAGGTGGGCCATGATGTCGCCGGTCGGCGCCAGGGTGGTGAACCCGCCGTCGGCGTCGATCACGAGGATGCCGGCGTACTGCGCGCCCGGCACGCTGGCCACCGCCCCCGCCGTGATCGACGCGATCGCACGATCGACGCTGTCGGCGCCTGCTTCGGGTATCGCGTGCACCTCGCGCATGAGTTCGGCGATACTGTGATGAACATTCACGTCGACCCTCCTCGTCCCGATGCCGTCACCACGCACATCAACATTATCCGCCCGATCTGCCGCGCTGGTGTGGACTGATGTTTGGAGATCAGCTCGTCCGGCAAGTCATCGTCCAGGCGTCGTTCGCTCACCTCGGCAGCCCTCGGAGACCGGTCACGGCGCTCGCGGTGACTCGGCACCCGAATGCGGCACGAGCGTCGGTTGGCGCCGCGTGTGGCGATCGGCTTGCGCAGAATCATTCGTCGGCGACCCGGAGTGTGACGTTTGGCGAAGTGCTGACGAGGGAATGCGCACAGTGGGCATCCGAGTTTGCCCGCACAACCGAAATCAACCTATGTCGAACGAGGTGGCCAAATGGCATCCGAACGAAGCGGACCGGGCGAAGCGGTCAAAGGCGCGACTGAGCGAGTGAAGGGCAAGGTCAAAGAGGTCGCCGGCGCAGTGACCGGGCGTGACGACCTGGAGCGCGAGGGACAGGCCCAGACGGACAAGGGCGAAGCGCACACCGACGCCGCGAAGCATGAAGCCGAGGCCGAGGCCTCGCGTGGGGCGGCTAAGGCGGCCGAGGAACGCGAGCGGACCGAACAGGAGCGATGACGGGAATCACCCGTCCGTGACCCGAACGCCGGTGCCGCCGCGACATGGCGGCACCGGCGTCGGTCAAAATCCGACTGGGTGAAACACGTTCACGTGTCCGAACGGGCGCCGCCGCCATGAGCGTTGAGAAGTCGATGGTCGAAGAACCGGCGGACCACATCCGGCAGCCGTACGTGGGCCTGGGTACTGTTGCCCCGCAATCGATTACGAAACGACACAACAGAGAAGCCGCTGGTCTCGGGCTGTCAGAAACAGTACTGGGGCGTCTCGCGGTGTGCTCGGCGGCCCCACGAACCCGCCCGGGAGTCGGGTCGAATGGTTGTCAGGGTGCCTCGGACGCCGTACGGTTGAGGACAGCGGTTCAGCGAGAAGCTGCTCGCGAGCGAGTGAAGCGTCCACCTTGAGGTGGCGGTGCTCGTCGCATCCATCGACGAGCGGACAGAGCACACCGATGAACCCTTTTCCCATCACCAGCGGCGGTACTCCTGCTGGTTCCCACCGAGGCCTGTTTGTGACCACACACAGCGAGGCCGACGCATTGGCCACGAAAACACTGAATATGCAACGGTTTTCGGGTGACATCGACATCTCGAACGAGTTCGAGTTCCAATACTCGTTGGCCACCGTGTGTCGTCAGCCGCCGGGGTACCTGATTCTCGACATGCTTGCGGTCGACTTCATCAGTGCATCGGCGCTGGCGATCTTCGCCGATTTCCTGGCGGAGGCAACAACGCTGCGCGCCATGGCGGTCGCAGTCACCTGCAACCGCCCGATCGCGCGGTCGCTCGAGGTCTGCGGCCTCGACCGGACCGTCGAGATCTATCCATCGCTCGACGACGCTCGGGCCGCCGTCTACGCCAAGGCGTCGTGACGTCAGGCCCGTCGACGAGCCACGCGAACCATGAGTAGCTGTGCCGGGCCGGCGCCGACGTGGGCCCAGTGTCGTGCGTCGGTGACCGTCTCGACCACGCGCCACCCGAATCCGTCTGTCTCCAAGGCGAATCCGGAGACCACCGGCGCCTCCATGGTTACCACCAGGCCCTGTGGGCCCGTGGTGAGGGCCACCTCGATCCGTTCGGCCGGGCGCGCGCCTTCAATCAGTTGACCGCAGATCTCGTCGACACCCAGTTTCAGATCGGCGACGTCATCGATGGTCCAGTCGTCGAGAAGCATGACGTGTTCGACAAGGGCGCGAATGATGGGCAGTGTCGTCCGGTGCGCCCGCACCGACAGCACAACCGGAACGTCGGCGGACCTGGTGATCTCGTCGATCACACCCACACCGGCGCTGCTCGCCTGCTGCTCAGCCACTTTGCCTCCTTCATGCAGGCCATGTGTCGACGCGTTGATACCCGCTCCGACGCCAATCGAAACGCCGTCCCGGCCAATGCTTCGCGGCGCCAGGTTTCGCCCATGGTAGAAGGGGTATGCGGGCCTGGTCCACGGTCCCGCCGTTACGCCACCAGGTGCAGGAGGTTCTCATGAGCGCGGTGTCCAAGTCCATCTACAAGCCGCTGTCGATCGCCATCAGCGCCCTCGGTGGTATCGCTGCCGGTGCCGTATTCGGGCGGATCTGGCAGCAGGTCGCCGGTGATTCCGCTCCTCCCGATCCAAAAGACTTGCAGCGCAGCAACGCCGAGGTCTTGGCCGCCGCCGCCCTGCAGGGGTTGATCTTCGGTCTCGTGCGCGCAGCAGTTGACCGCGCGGGCGCCCGGGGCTACCGGGCAGTTGCCCACGAGGATCCCAAATAGCGAGCTGCGGCGTCGAATTCGTCGCCTATTTGGTGGAGATGCGACGCAGGCGGGTGTTGACGAATTCACCGAGTCCCCAGCGGCCGAGTTCACGCCCGTACCCCGACCGCTTCACGCCGCCGAATGGCAATCCGGGCAGCGTGGTGCCGTGCTCGTTGACGTAGGCCATGCCGACTTCCAACCGGTCGGCGACCTCGGCCGCCTTCTCGGAGTCGGTACTCCACACCGAACCGCTCAATCCGAATCCGACGTCGTTGGCGAGACGCACGGCGTCGTCGGCGGACGAGGCCCGGTACACCATCCCGACCGGACCGAAGATCTCTTCGGTATAGGCATCCATCTCCGGGGTGATGTCCGTGAGCACCGTCGGCTCCAGGAAGGCCCCGGCGGAATCCACCGGATGTCCGCCGGTCCGCAATCGGGCGCCCTGCTCCACCGCGGTCTTGACCTGCTCGGCGACTCCGTCGCGTGCTTCGATCGACGAGAGCGGCCCGACCTCGATCTCGGGGTCGGCCGGATCGCCCAGTGCGGCACCGTCGAATTCGGCGACCAGTTTGTCGACGAAGTCGTCGTAGAGGTCGTCGAGGACGATGAAGCGCTTGGGTGAATTGCATGCCTGTCCGGCGTTGGACAGGCGGGCAGCGGCCGCGATGTGTGCCGTGCGCGCCATGTCGTCGGTGTCGAGCAGGATGAAGGGATCGGAACCACCCAGTTCGAGAACGGACTTCTTCAGGTTCTTCGACGCCACCTCGGCAACCGCGGCGCCGGCCCGTTCGCTGCCTGTCAGCGACACACCCTGGATCGCCGGATCCTCGAGCAGTGCCGCGATCTGGTCGCTGCTGGCGTACACGTTGATGTACGCATCCGACGGCACACCGGCGTCGTGCAGGATCTCGGCCATCAAGGCCGACGACGCCGCACAGATGGACGCATGCTTGAGAATGATCGTGTTGCCGATCAAGAGATTTGGCGCAACGAATCGTGCGACCTGATAGTAGGGGTAGTTCCACGGCATGACACCCACCAGAGGTCCGACGGGGCGGCGCTGGACTATCGATTCCGTTGCACCCTGCGGATCGAGGGTCTCGTTCTGCAGCAGGTCGGGGCCGTGCTCGGCATACCAGCGGTAGATGTCCGCCGCGAGCTGAACCTCGCCTTCTGACTGCTTGATGGGTTTGCCCATCTCGGCGGTGATCGTTCTCGCGAGTTCATCGGAACGTTTCTCGTACAGTTCGGCGGTGCGGCGCAGGGCTTCGGCGCGATCGGTGTCCGGCACCTCGCGCCACGACCCGAAGGCGGACGCGGTCCGCTCCACCAGGGTTGCCAGCTCACTGTCGTCCAGAGTCCGGAACTCGCGCTCGGTGACTCCTGTGGTCGGATTGGCGGTGACATAATTACTCATGGATCCCATCGTACGTATTGCCAAGGTACTCAACCACTGATCTCAGCTAACGATCGAATTGCATTGACAGGTAGCGCTTTGTACCGGCAAAGAGCCGAAAGTGATTGATACACAGCCTGTTTTTCGATGACCGTCTGCGGACATCCTGCTTATCGCCACGCCGATCTGGCTCGGGCACATGTCGAGCGTCGATGCCACCGCCGCGTCCGCGCGAAATGGGCACCACCTCGCAACGCTCATCTCACAGAAGAGCTTTCCGTCCCATTCGTGACTGTCATCGGGTCACTGTCATCGGCGTGCTCAACCCGGGAGGGTCTCCCCGCCGAGTGGCGCGAGCACCTCGCCGGTGTAGTACGACGAGAGTTGGTCGGCGGCAAAGAACACGTACGACGGAGCGATTTCGTCGGGCTGCGCGGCCCGTCCGTACGGTGTCTGCGTACCGAATCCGGCCACCTTGTCCGCAGGCATGGTTGCCGGGATCAGGGGTGTCCAGACCGGGCCGGGCGCAACGCAATTCACCCGAATATGGCGGTCCAGCAACGATTGCGCGAGCGAGTAGGTGAGGGCGGTGACCGCGCCCTTGGCGGCGGCGTAATCGATCAACTGCTTGTTGCCGCGCAACCCGTTGATCGAGCCGGTGTTGATGATTGCTCCACCCCCGGTGAGGTGCGGAACCGCGGCACGGGTCGTGTGGAAGAAGCTGTCGACGTTGACATCGAAGGTGCGTCGCCACTGGCCGGGGGACAACTCCATGAAATCGTCGACGGGATTCTGGAACGCCACATTGTTGACAAGGAGATGAAGCCCGCCGAGTTCGGCCACGGTCCGCGACACCACCTCTGCGCAGTGTTCCGGGTCGGCGAGATCACCGGCGAATGCGCGTGCCCGCCGCCCCTCCCGTTCGACGAGGTCGACGGTGTGCGCGGCGTCGTCATCCTCGTCGAGGTAGGCGATGGCAACGTCCGCACCCTCCTTGGCGAAGGCGATCGCGACGGCTCGGCCGATGCCCGAGTCGCCGCCGGTGATGAGTGCGGTCTTGCCCTGCAGCAGATCCCGGCCCCGGTAGGCGCGCATCTCGTCTCGCGGCGCCTCGGCCATCTCCTCGGTACGTCCGGGATAGGCAATCGTGTGCGCCCGGTGTTCGGTGTCGTCGGTCACCGGCGACGGATACCCATCCGGGCAGGCGGGCAAACGCACCACCACGCGCAGGTTTGACGGCGTCGGTAACCGGGCACGCTGGCGCAGGTAACGACATCCGGCGACGAGGAGTGGCGATGCGTGCAGTGACCTGGCAGGGCCGACGAAACGTGAGCGTGGAGCAGGTGCCCGATCCGAAGATCGAAGAGGCCACCGACGCCGTCATCAAGGTGACATCCACCAACATCTGTGGTTCCGACCTGCACCTCTACGAAGTGCTGGGCGCCTTCATGGAGCCCGGCGACATACTCGGGCATGAACCGATGGGTGTGGTGGAAGAGGTCGGCGACGGGGTGAGCACCCTCGCGGTGGGCGACCGGGTGGTCATTCCGTTCCAGATATCGTGCGGCAGCTGCCACATGTGTGACGCCCAGCTCTACACGCAATGCGAGACCACGCAGGTTCGGGAACAGGACACCGGTGCGGCGCTGTTCGGCTATTCGAAGCTCTACGGCTCGGTCCCCGGCGGCCAAGCCGAGTACCTTCGGGTGCCGCACGCTCAGTTCACCCACATCAAGGTGCCGCACGACAAGCCCGATTCGCGCTACGTCTACCTCTCGGATGTGCTGCCCACCGCATGGCAGGCCGTCGAGTACGCGTCGATTCCGCCCGGCGGGAGCGTGACCGTCCTCGGTCTGGGTCCCATCGGGGACATGGCTGCGCGCATCGCCGCTCATCACGGTGCCCGCGTGTTCGGCGTCGACCGCGTGCCCGAACGCCTGGCTCGTCTCGAGGAGCGCGGCATCTCGACCATCGATCTCGACGCCGTCGACGACGTGGCCGAGGAGGTTCGCTACCGGACCGAAGGCCGCGGTACCGATGCCGTGATCGACGCGGTCGGCATGGAAGCGCACGGGTCGCCGATGAGCAAGACGATGCAGCGATTCGTCGGACTGCTCCCCGATGGCGCGGCCGAGCCACTCATGAAGAAGGCGGGAATCGACCGCCTCGCTGCGCTGTACTCGGCCATCGACATCGTGCGGCGCGGCGGCACGCTGTCGATCATCGGGGTCTACGGCGGTGCCGCCGACCCCTTACCGATGATGACGTTGTTCGACAAACAGATACAGATCCGGATGGGACAGGCGAATGTGAAGAGATGGGTGCCCGACATCATGCCCCTACTCGAAGACGGCGACCCGCTCGGCGTCGATTCCTTTGCCACGCATGAGTTCCCACTCGATGACGCCCCGCACGCCTACGACATCTTCCAACGCAAGGCGCAGGGTGCGGTCAAGATCATCCTGAAACCATGAGAGCGTTCGGTGCGATCGTCGCCTCCGGATGGTCACTCGTCCGATGACTCGTCCGGCGATCGAGCCCGCCGCACGAGACAGGCCAATCGGCTCATGGCCGCGACCAGGTGGATCGCGTATGTCGCCTTGCTTGCCGGTGCCATCGTGTTCGTTGTCGCGATCGGCGGTTCGGGCAGGTGGTCGGTCGCACCTACGCTCGCAATCGCCGGGGCCACACTGGCACTGACGTCGGTGGCGGCCCTCGGCGCAAGCCGGCGGATGTGGGAAAAGAAGGTCGAAGGTTTGGGGCGACGCCGACAGCACGTGTTGCGGAAACATCGCAGTCGGGAACATCGCGGTCGGGAACATCGCAGTCGGGAACATCGCAGTCGGGCACGCCGTCGTCGTCGATCACCAGGCGCTCGCCGCCTCCGCTGACCGTTCTACGCGCCAGTCCGCTTGTGCGGATCCGCGACCGGCTTGGATTCCGCCGATCCCCGTTGCCTGAAATAGATCGACAAGAAGACGATTGCGGCCACCGCGATGAATTCGCTCTGCCAGTTCTGCATCGATTCGAACCAGAACTGCGATGTCCCGAGGTACTCCCACACGCCGACCGGTGCCTCGCCATGGTGCACTTGTTCGTCGCTGTAGGCCGCGGCTCCGCCCATTGCGTGAAGCACGAACGACGCGAAGAACAGCGCAAAGAAGATCAGTGACAGCGAGTTCTCATAGAGGCGCAATGCCCACCCGCCCTTCCTGACCGGCCACGGAGACTCCGACGAGCCGCTTTCGCCACGAGGATCCGCATCCTGCGGAGCGCGCTTGCCGACGGGTTTGGATTCCGACGAGCCCTTTTGGTAGAGAAGGGCAGTCAAGACGACGTACATGCCCATCTGAAGGAATTCGGACTCCCAGTTCTCGAACGTCGCTTCCACGAAGTCACCACTGACGAGGTACTGACCGAGCGACACGGAGGCCGACCCGTGCGACTGCTGCTCCTCGTTGTGGACACTCCACCCGGAAAAGATCATGCCGAGGAAGAACACGGCAAACAGTGCCAGGCAGGCGATGAGAAGACCGTTATCACGTGCCAGCCGGCGGACTCGTGAGACTCGGACTTCCCGTTCCGCGATCACGGTTCGACTGTATCGGGCATGACCACTTTCCGAACGCCGTCGAGATACGGCGATCCGCGCGAAGTCGAAGGCGAAACCGTGCGATGGCGCGGCCGCGACCCTGCCGGTTCTCGACCGCCGACGACGTTGCGCACCAGGCCCGGGCGCCTCCGTAGGGTGTCGTCGTCGCGCCGGCCGCCGGATGCAGGTTCAAGTGATCCTTCGACCTGCGGCGCCGATGTTTGTCGGTGGCATGGTTTAGCGTGGTTTGTACACGGGATGTGATGACTGAGTAGTTGATGATTGAGGCCGGCGTGGCTGGCCTGGTTCCTTTTGATGATGAGCATGTTGTGGGGATGGTCCCGATCCGTTGTGTTTGTCGTGTCGGAAGGGATTGTCGTGTCTGTGTTGTCGACGCCGTCACCGTGGCCTGAGCAGTTTGCTGCCGGGTTGCTGGGTGGGGTCGACCCGACCGATGCGGACGAGACGCCGACCAACGACCTACTCCTCGGGATGGCTGAGATTGATCGTGGGCGGGCGGCGTTGGCGTATGCCGAGTATCGGTCGGCGGCGGTGCTCTATGACCGGTATGTGGCGGCCAAACTGGTCGAACCCTCGCCGTCGGGGTTTGTGACCGACGGCTACGCGGATTGTGCGGCGCGGATCGCGCGGGCCCGCGGTGTGGGGCAGCGTGCGGCGGAGAAACTGTTGGGGGAGGCGGTGTCGCTGCGGGATCGGCTGCCCGAGGTGTTCGACTGTCTGCGCGACGGGATCATCGCGCCCTGGCAGGCCCAGTTGACGGTGACGCGTACCGAACTGGTGGAGGAGTCGGCGGCGGCACCGCTGGTGGATGCCGAGATCGCTCATCTGTTGCGCACCCGCAAAGGCGTGTGGTCGCGGGCGCGGATGCGCGACATGATCGACCGGGTGGTGTACCGCCACGACCCGGATGCGGTGCGCCAGCGCCGCAAGGACGCTTTGGATGCGCGTGGGGTGTGGACGGCCGTACTGGAGGATGGGACCGGGGAGATCACGGCGGTGGGGGCCGCGGAGGATGTGCGGATCGCTGCGGCGCGGGTGGCGGGGTTGGCGAAGGCGGTGTGCCGCAATGATCCGCGTACCGTGCAGCAGCGGCGTTCGGATGCGATGTTCGCCCTGTTGTCGGGGACCGGGTTCGAGTGTGATTGCGGGCGTGCGGAGTGCGACGCCGACATCCCCGATCCCTCCACGATCACCGCCCCACCGTCGACCGCGATCATGGTGCATGTGGTGTGTGACGAGGCGACGCTGGCCGGGACGGCCGACAACCCGGCATTCGTGGAAGGTCACGGCCTCATCTCCGGTGAGCATGTGCGCGACATCGCCCAACGGCCCGATGCTGTCGTGAAGCCGGTGATCGGGCCGCAGGCGGTGGCGAATCCGGATGGGTCGTTCACGTTGCCGGCGCACCAACCGTCGGATCCGTATCGGCCCTCGGCCGCGTTGGACACGTTTCTGCGGATCCGGGATGGTTACTGCGCTGATCCGGGCTGTGTCACGTCGGCGTGGCAGGGCGATGGTGATCATGTGGCCGAGTTCGATCACGACCATCCCGAACAAGGTGGGCAGACCACGGCCGAGGGTATGAACATCAAGTGCCGTCCCGGGCATCTGCTCAAGACGTTTGGTGAGTGGGTGGATGATCAGTGGCGCGACAGCGCGGGCCGGTTGCGTACGGAGTACATCACTCCGGAGGGTTTGGTGCTGCCGGGGGAAGCCGAAACCAATGAGGACGTGTTTCCGGGGTTGCGGCGTATCCGGTTCGTCGCGCCCGCTCAAGGGCCACCAGTCGGTAACGCGCACAACGGTATTGACAACACCCGCCCTCGTCGTGGTCGGGTGGCGGACAAGCATGCCCGACGCCGGGCAGAAAGGAACCGCAACCGACGGGCCCGCGACGCCCGCGACCTCGCCGCAGGCCCACCACCCTTCTGACATGGAGGCGCCCGCAACTCGCCAAGAGGTGCGCCGCGCATCAACTATCGTTGGCCCATGGCAGAGCTCTCTCGTCGGCGCGTGCTCTGGGGTGGCGCGATCGCAGTCGTCGCAGCAGTTTTCGTCGTCGTCACGCTGCTTGGGCGCGACGCGATCAACGAACGGGCGCAGGATGAGTCGCAGGCGACGGAGCGCTGCACCTCGATCATCCGCGGCGACATCGCGGCCCGGCTCGAGGCAGGTGGGACGAGCTCCGCGCAGGCATCGTCGGCCGAGTTCAGCGGTGTCACGACCGACAACACCGGGCTGTACGCCACGGAGTTGAACGCGTTGCGCGAGGCACGCCGCGATCGATCCACGGTGGCGAACAGTTGGGAGGTCTCCGGCACCGTGCGCATCCAAGGCGATCTACCGAGTGGGTCGGGACTGGGGCCCACCAACACTTTTCGCTGTACGGCCGTTGTGTTCAATGACCGCGCGGTTCTGGTGGCAAGCCACCGGATCAACTGACGCCTGGCCCCGGGAAGCGTCGCGCAGTGTGCGCGCGTCCCTACGCCCTGTCGAGCTACCTCTTGTCGACCCAATACTGACGCAAGAAGCCAAATCCGCAATCGGCGTACGAGGTTCCGATCACGGCCCTGTTCTTCGGGTTCCGCTGGCCCACTTTCATCCAGGGGCCGTACGCGCGGTATTCGCCGTACACGTTGCGGCACTTGGCGGCGGCACGGAACTGCCCGCCCCCCTTCTTGCAGTTGGCGTACGCCACGCTGCTGGCATACCAGGCCTTGCAACTGGTGGGAGCGGCGGATGCGTTGGGAACCGCCTGGGTCAAGCCAAGGAAGATCGCAACGACCGCGCCGAATGACGCCAGCACCACTCGAGTTCTCACCTGATACTCCATCTGTAGGACGCCGCAAATGTCGGCTTTGTCCCGTATCAGGTACCACACCGATGGCAGGTGAGCACCGCCCGGGGCCTTCGCAGGCAGACCTCAGCCACGCAACCGGCGCACCACCACGAACACGATCGCGCCCAGCACAATCGCCCCGACGATCGGTGCGACCCGCTTGAGCACCGAGCCCCCGGCATACGCCATCAGGTCGAGAGCCTCGGCCTCCTCCGGGGGTTGTTCCACCACACGGGGTTTCGACGTGTCGGGCGCAGCAGTTGCACTGGTAGCGGGCGAAGCCGGGGCCGCCGGCTCCGCGTCGCCGAGTTTCTTCGACAGGCACGACGAGAACTGGTCGATGATCTTGCCGCCCACGTCGGAGAGCATGCCTCGGCCGAACTGGGCCGGCTTGCCGGTGATCGCCAGATCGGTGACGACGCTGCCGGTGGTGGTGCCACCCTCGTCTTTGAGTGACATCGACACGGTGGCCTTTGCCGTGCCCTGCCCTCGCGATTCCTTGGCACTGCCCTCGATCACGGCGCGGTGCGCACCCTCGTCTTTCTCGATGAAGTTGCCAACACCCTTGTACACCAAGGCAACCGGGCCGATCTTCACCTTGATCTGTCCGGTGAACTTGTCACCGTCGACCTCGGTGAGCGTCGCCCCGGGCATGCAGCCCGCGACGCGCTCCGGTTCCACCAGGGCCGCCCACACGGTCTCGATCGGTGCGTCGACCGAAAAGCTGTGTTCCAGTTGCATGGTCAGACGCCTGCCGCTGCCACGACCGCTCGCCGGGTGAGCACTTTCGCCAGGTGGGTTCGGTACTCGGCGTCGGCGTTGGGATCGCTCATCGGATCGGTGCCCTCAGCGGCATGGTCGGCGGCCGCGCCGATCACATCGATGGCGGCCGACTGCCCCACCAGCGCCTGCTCCACGGCACGTGCCCGCATCGGCACCGCACGCATGTTGGTCAGGCCGATCGCGGCCTCGCGGATGATGCCGTCGTCGTCGACGTCGAGGGTGGCGGCCACGGCGATGATCGACCAGCTCTGGGCCACCCGATGGAACTTCTCGTAATGCGCCGTCCATCCGGTGTGCTTCGGAATGCGCACCGACACCAAGATCTCGTCGGGTTCCAGAGCGGTGCTGAAGATGTCGGTGAAGAAGTCCTCGGCCGCCACATCACGCTTGCCGTTGGGACCGACGACGGTCATCGTCGCATCCAGCGCGACGGCGACGGCACCCAGATCGCCTGCCGGATCGGCATGGGCGAGCGACCCACCGAACGTGCCCCGGTGGCGGATCTGTGGATCGGCGACGGTCTGCTCGGCGTCGGACAACAACGCCGCGTGCGCGACGACGAGAGAATCGGTCATCACGTCGTGGTGCGTGGTCATCGCTCCGACGACGATCGAGTCGCCGTCCTCACGTACGCCGCGCAACTCCGCGACCCGCCCGAGGTCGACGAGGGCGGTCGGCGAGTTCAGCCGTAACCGCAACACCGGCATCAGGCTTTGCCCGCCGGCGATCACCTTGGCGTCCTCGCCGGCGTCGGCCAGCGCGGAGACCGCCTCGTCGAGGGTGGTCGGGGCGAGGTAGTCGAACTTGGACGGAATCATTGGGCACCTCCCTGAGCAGACCGGGCTGCTTCGGTTTGAGCTGACTGGATGGCTCTCCACACCCGCATCGGACTGCAGGGCATCTCGACGTCGGCCACGCCGAAATGGCGCACCGCGTCGATCACCGAGTTGACGACTGCCGGGGTGGAAGCGATCGTGCCGGCCTCGCCGACACCCTTGACGCCGAGTGCATTTCCGGTGGCGCGGGTCTCGGTGCGGTCGGTGGTGAAGTGCGGCAGGTCGGGTGCTCCGGGCACGAGGTACTCGGCGAACGACCCGGACAGCAACGTGCCGGACTCGTCGTAGATCGCGTCCTCGTAGAGCGCCTGCGCGATGCCCTGCGCGAGTCCGCCGTGCACCTGCCCTTCGACGATCAGCGGGTTGATCACCGCGCCGATGTCGTCGACGCACACGTATTTGCGGATCGTCACCAGACCGGTCTCGGTGTCGACCTCGGCGGCGCACAGATGTGTGCCGTGCGGGAAGGAGAAGTTGTCCGGGTCGTAGGTCGCGTCCGAGTCGAGATTCGGCTCGACGCCGTCCGGCATGTCGTGCGCGGCGAACACCGCGAGCGCGACGTCGGTGATCCCGACCGCCGTCTCGGTGCCCTTGACGGTGAACTTGCCGTCGGCGAACTCGAGATCGTCCTCGGAAGCCTCCATCAGATGCGCGGCGATCGGCCGGGCCTTGTCGACGACGCGGTCGGCCGCCTTCACGATCGCCATCCCGCCGACCGCCAGCGAACGCGAACCGTAGGTGTCCAGGCCGCGCGGCGATGTCTGGGTGTCGCCGTGCAACACCTCCACATCCTCGAAGGGCACGCCGAGCCGGTCGGCGACGATCTGGCTGAACGCCGTCTCGTGGCCCTGGCCGTGCGCCGAGACGCCGGTGACCACCTCGACCTTGCCCGTCGGCAGCATCCGGACCGTGGCGTTTTCCCAACCCCCCGCGCCATACGACAGCGAGCCGAGGACACGCGACGGTGCGAGCCCGCACATCTCGGTGAAGGTGGACACACCGATCCCGAGTTGCACCGTGTCGCCGCGGTCGCGTCGTTCCTTCTGCTCACGCCGCAGGCCGTCGTAGTCGAGCAGTTCGGTGGCCTTCGCGGTGGCCGCCTCGTAGTTGCCCGAGTCGTAGGTCAGGCCTGCGACAGTGTCGAACGGGAATTCCTCGTGTTTGATCCAGTTCTTCGCGCGCACCTCGAGCGGATCCATCTCGAGTTCGGCGGCGAGTTCGTCCATGATCCGCTCGATCGCGAAGGTCGCCTCCGGACGTCCGGCACCGCGGTAGGCGTCGGTCGGCGTCTTGTTGGTGAACACGTTGGTGCAGGCGAAGTGGTAGGCGGGGAACTTGTAGATGCCGTTGAACATGAACGCACCCAGAATCGGGACACCCGAGGTGACCAACCGCAAGTAAGCGCCCATATCCGCGAGCAACTCCACCTTGAGGCCCCGGACGCTGCCGTCGCGGTTCGCCGCCAGCGTCAGCTTCTGGATCTGGTCGCGGCCGTGATGGGCCGCCTGCATCGACTCGCTGCGTGATTCGGTGTATTTCACCGGCTTGCCGAGGCGCCGTGCCGCCAGCAGGGCGAGCACCTCCTCCGGGCAGACCTGCAGCTTGCCGCCGAAGCCACCGCCGACGTCGGGCGCGATCACCCGCACCTTGTGCTCGGGGATGCCGAGGGTCATCGCCAGCATCAGCCGCAGGATGTGCGGGACCTGGGTGGCCGACCACATGGTGATCTGTGTGCCGGTGGGGTCGACGACCACCGAGCGCGGTTCCATGAACGCCGGGATGAGGCGTTGCTGCCGGAAGGTGCGTTCGATCACGACCTCGGCGTCGCGGATCTCGTCGTCGACGGCGGTGCCGGTGCCCGCCTCGGCGGAGTCGAAGATCCACACCGCGCTCACGTTGGTGCCGAGATCGGGATGGACGAGGTCGGCGCCATCGGCGGCCGCCGCGGCGAGGTCGAGCACCACCGGCAGGTCGTCGTAGTCGACGTCGATCGTCTCGATGGCGTCCTGTGCCTCGGCGACGGTGCGCGCGACGACCATCGCGACCGCTTCCCCGGCGAACTGCACGGTGTCCACCGCGAGCGACGGAGCCGGCGGAGCCTTCATGTCCTCGGTGATCTGCCAGGCGTTCGGCAGGCTGCCTTGCTCCTCGGCGAGGTCGGCCCCGGTGTAGACGGCGACGACGCCCGGCATCGATCGCGCTTCTTCGACGTCGATGCTCGCGATCCGCGCATGCGCCATGGGACTGCGCAGCAGCGCGATGTGCAGCATGCCGGGCAGCACCAGGTTGTCCGTCCACTTGGTGCGTCCGGTGATGAGGTGGTCGTCTTCCTTGCGGACCCGGGCCTTGCCGATCTCGTGCTCGACGGCGCCCGGTTCGACGGTTGCGGTCATCGTGCACCCCCCGTCTCCTGCATCGGACGGCTGGTGTCCGCGCCGGCCGGCTGACCTGTGCGTTCCACCCGCGGCGATGCGTCGGCCTTCAACCGTTGCGCCGCATCCAGGGCCGCGCGGACGATGTTCTGGTAGCCGGTGCAGCGGCACAGGTTGCCTTCGAGGCCCTCCCGGACGTCATGCTCATCGGGGTTCGGATTCTCGGCGAGAAGGTCGATCGTCGACATGATCATGCCCGGGGTGCAGAAGCCGCACTGGAGTCCGTGATTGTCGCGGAACGCCTCCTGGACGGGATGCAAGGTGCCGTCGGCAGCCTTGAGACCTTCGACGGTGGTGACGTCGGCGCCGTCGGCCTGCACGGCCAGCACCGAGCACGACTTGACGCTGTGTCCGTTCAGCAGCACCGTGCAGGCGCCGCAATTGCTTGTGTCGCAACCGATCACGGTGCCGACCTTGCCCAGCTGATTGCGTAGATGATGTACGAGCAAGGTGCGGGGCTCCACCTCGTCCTCGTAGGTCGTGCCGTCGACGGTGACAGTGACACGCATGTTGGCCTCCAATGCGTTCGCCAAAGGTGGGCTGAGGGCCTGGCGAAGCCCTAGAGAACACTGTGCGCCTCCGCTGCGTGTCAGATGTCCGAAATCGCGGATCACGTGCTTCCGACGGGGGTTTTGGTGAGCCCCTCACGCCTCGCGGATGGCGGCGAGCAGCTCCTGCAGGGTGGCCAACGAGTGACCGGCCAGCAACCCGTCGAGATGCGGCAGTGCAGCGGCGATCCCGCCCTGGATGGGCCGGTAGCCGTCCATCCCGGCGTGCGGGTTGACCCAGAACACCGCTCGGGCCAGACGGTGCAACTGCGCCATCTGCTGGGCCAGCAGCGTCGGATCACCGCGTTCCCAACCGTCGGAGAAGATCACCACCACAGCGCCGCGTGCCACACCTCGGCGTCCCCATCGGTCTCCGAACGCCTGCAGGGTTTCGCCGAGGCGGGTCCCACCGGCCCAGTCCGGCACCGCTCGACCGGCCGCCGACAGGGCCAGTTCCGGATCGGCTCCGCGCAGCGCGCGCGACAGTCGGGTCAGCCGGGTGCCGAGCGAGAACACCTCTGTCCCGCTCGGATTGGCTCGGGTCACGACGTGTGCGAACCGCAGCAGGGCGTCGGCGTAGGGGCTCATCGAACCGGAGACGTCGAGGAGCAGCACCACCCGTCGTGGACGGGTTGCTCGTCGGTGCCGGCTTGGGCGCACCGGCTCGCCGCCGGCAGCCAGCATGTCGCGCAGGGTCTTCCGGCGATCGACCTCACCGCGTCGTGCGGGAGCGTGACGTAGCGCCGGACGACGCGGCGGCATCGGTTTCAACGTCGCGATGAGCTCGGCGAGGTGGGCGCGTTCGGCCGCCGACAGCGTCGCGATGTCGCGATGCCGCAGCACCTCGGTGTCGTCGGCGGCCACCGCGAGGTGCGGACCCGACCCGCTCGTCTGCTGGGTGTCGGTGGTGCGCAGCGCGGCCAAACGGGACGGTCGGGGTTGGGTGGGACGTCGCGTAGTGCGCGGCATCCGGTCCCCGAACCAGGCGTCGAAGGCCAGATCGAAACGGGGACGATCATCGGGATCGCGGCACAGTGTCGCCAGCCCCGCGAAGTACACCTGGTCGACGTCGGCGAGGTCGATCTCGCCCAGTGCGCGCACCCAGGTCTCCACCGTGTCCGTCGCGACCGGTAACCCCGCGTGGGTCAGACTTCGCGCGAAACCCGCGAATCCCACCAGTTCGCCGTTCATGCCAACAGTCGGTCCAGGCCGGCGCGCAGGACCCGGTCGGTGTCTTCGCGGTACTTCAACACCGCACCCAGGGTGGCCGCGGCGACCTCCGCGTCGAGCACGTTGCGGTCGAGTTCGGCGAGCGCGCGAGCCCAGTCCAGTGTCTCGGCGACGCCCGGTGGCTTGAGCAACTCCAGCTTCCGCAGTTCCTGGACCGCGCCGGCTACCTGCGCGGCCAGGGCGTCGGAGATGCCCGGCACGCGACGCGACAGGATGGCGATCTCACGGGCCAGCGAGGGGTGTTCGAGCCAGTGGTAGAGGCAGCGGCGTTTAAGTGCGTCGTGCACCTCGCGAGTGCGGTTGGACGTGAGGATCGCCAGCGGCGGGACGGCCGCCTGCACGTGCCCGAGTTCGGGGATCGTGACCGCGTTCTCGTCGAGCAGTTGGAGCAGGAACGCCTCGAACTCGTCGTCGGCGCGGTCGATCTCGTCGATGAGCAACACGCACGGCGCCTCGGTCAGCGCTTGCAACAGTGGGCGGGCGAGCAGGAATCGGTCGGTGTAGAGCGACGATTCGGCCGCATCGGCATCGAGCGGTCCGACGCTGGCCGCCTCGAGGGTGCGCAGGTGCAGGAGTTGGCGCGGAAAGTCCCAGTCGTAGAGCGCCTGCGAGGAATCGATGCCCTCGTGGCATTGCAGGCGGATCAACGGCAGGTCCAACGCTTGCGACAGCCCGACCGCGAGCGAGGTCTTACCGGTGCCGGGCTCCCCCTCGCAGAACAGCGGCCGACCCATCCGCAGCGCGAGGAAGGCGGCCATGGCCAGGCCGTCGTCGGCGAGATAGCCGGTGGCATCCAGCGCGGCCGCCAGTTCGGCCGGTGACCGGGGGAGGGGCGGTGCGTCGGTCATGACGCGAGCCTATGCCCAGGTGGGGGCCGAGGACTCGAACTCTTCGGAACAGCGACCTGACACGAAACCTGCCCACGATTGCGGCCCCAGGCAAAGCCGCCATCGACACATTGTCAACGGCGGCTCTCCCGAGGGCGCAAGTCTGGGGCGGTTTTCAGGTCTCGATTGTCCGGTCGGCGGGTGCCATCGCATTCGACGCGCGGACCGCCTCCGACCTCTGATGGACTGGGTTCATGGTGGGCATCGTCGCACGACCCGGCGACACTGCGGACGTATCGACGACTAAGGGTGCCCTGACCTCAGCAAACACTGAGGTTCCGGTTGACGTGCGGCAAAACCGGCGCACACTGGACGACGTCACACCACTGTGATCCAAACCACAATGGTGTCCACAGGATTAGAGGTGTCTGAATGCGAGACGTCCTGCCCACGCTCGCGGATCATTGGCGCAGAGGTGAGACGGTCGGGCTGACGACCGTGGTCGCGACGACGGGCTCGGCGCCCCGACAACCCGGGGCGTCGTCGATTCGCCTGGCGGATGGACGCGTCCTGGGGTCCGTGTCAGGCGGGTGCGTCGAAGGTGCTGTCTACGAACTCGCGGGTGAAGTCATGGCATCCGGCACTCCGAGCAGCGAGCGATACGGGATCGCCGACGACGAGGCGTTCGCCGTCGGCCTCACGTGCGGCGGGATACTCGACGTGTTCTGCGAATCCGTCAACCAGGAGACCTGGCCCGATCTCGGCGACCTCGCCGACGCCGTCGCCGCCCGACGACCCATTGCGGTGGCCACCGTGACCGCCGGTGCGCACGGACAAGTGGGCAGCCACCTGACCGTCACCGCCGACGACGTGATCGGCACGCTCGGCGGACCGAACCTAGACCGGGCGGTCGCACAGGACGCGCGCGGCCTGCTGGATCTGGGCGAGTCGTCGACCCTGCGCTACGGGTCGGCGGGCGAGCGTATGGGCGACGGCGTCGCGGTGTTCGTCAACTCCTTCGCCCCGCCGCCACGCATGATTGTGTTCGGCGCCATCGACTATGCGGCCGCGGTTGCCGCGGCCGGTGCGGCGCTCGGATACCACGTGACGGTGTGCGATGCGCGCAGCGTGTTCGCCACCCGCGATCGATTCCCGGCCGCACACGAGATCGTCGTCGACTGGCCGCACCGCTACCTGCGTGCCGAGAACGCGGCCGGGCGTATCGATTCGCGCACCGCGATCTGCGTCCTCACCCATGACCCGAAATTCGACGTTCCGGCACTTCAAGCGGCCTTCGAAACTCCTGACGGGGTGTACATCGGAGCCATGGGCTCTCGGCGCACACACGACGATCGGCTGCGTCGGTTGCGACAGGAAGGCGTCACCGACGCCGATCTCGCGCGGCTGCATTCACCGATCGGCCTCGACCTCGGCGGGCAGACACCGGCCGAGACCGCCGTGTCGATCGTCGCCGAGATCATCTCGGCCCGACGCGGCGGCAGCGGCGTCAACCTGAACCGGCTCGCCGATCACATCCATCCCGACGCCGTCCGGTGATCGCAACAGAGGAGACATCATGCAGGTTCCGGCACCGTTCGAATATGAACGCGCAACCAGCGTCGACGACGCGATAAGGCTCCTCGGGCAGCTCGGCGACGAGGCACGGCTCATCGCCGGCGGCCACAGTCTTCTTCCGATGATGAAGCTGCGGCTCGCGACACCCGAATACGTCATCGACATCAACGATCTCCACGCCGAGCTCGGCTACATCCGCTTCACCGACGACGACGTCCGCATCGGTGCGCTCACCCGGCACTGCGAACTACTCGCCAACGAACCGCTGTTCTCGTCATTCCCCATCTTCCGCGACGCCGAGCGCGTGATCGCCGACCCGGTGGTACGCAACCGGGGAACCCTCGGCGGCTCGTTGTGCCAGGCCGACCCGTCCGAGGACCTGTCGAGTGTCTGCACCACCCTCGACGCGAGCTGCGTGATCCGCGGCGCAGACGGTGAACGGGTGGTCACGATGGCCGAATTCCACCGCGGCCCTTACGAAACCGCCGTCGAACAGAACGAAATGCTCACCGAGGTGCGCATTCCGATCCGTTCGGGCGGCAGCAGTGCCTACGAGAAGGTGGAGCGCCGCGCGGGAGACTGGGCGGTGGTCGCCGTGGGGGCAGCGCTGTGGCTGGCCGACGGTGTCATCGCCGATGCCCGGGTGGGTCTGGCCGCCGTCGGACCCAACACCACCGGCATACCCGCGATCTCGGACGCGTTGCGCGGACAGGAACCCACCGAGGCGGCATGGACCCGCGCGGGTGAGATCGCCGCCGAATCCTGCGACCCGGCCACCGACGGACGCGGAACCGCCGACTACAAGCGGCATCTCGCCGACGAACTGACCCGACGTGCCCTCCGGCGGAGTGCCGCGCGCCTGGGCGTCGGTGCGGACGCCACCGCCTGAACTCCGGACAGCCCTGGAACAGAGGAGAATTCGATGCAAGTGACGATGACCGTCAACGGTGAATCGGTGACCCGAGACATCGAACCCCGTCTGCTGCTCGTGCATTTTCTGCGCGACACGCTCGCGCTCACCGGAACCCACTGGGGATGCGACACGAGCAACTGCGGAACCTGTGTGGTGCAGATCGACGGCGAACCGGTGAAGTCGTGCACCATCCTCGCCGCGATGGCGGGTGGGCACGACGTGCGAACCGTAGAAGGACTCGAACACGGCACCACCCTCGATCCGATCCAGCAGGGCTTCATGGAATGCCATGGGCTGCAATGCGGTTTCTGCACGCCCGGCATGCTGATGACCACCCGCGCACTCCTCGACACCAACCCGGACCCGAGTGAAGACGAGATCCGCGAGGCGATCAGCGGCCAGATCTGCCGATGTACCGGATACACGACGATCGTGCGGTCGGTGCAATGGGCGGCCCGGCATTCCGGTGACGAGGCCACCGACGACGTCACGGCAGGAGCGGCGCAATGACCATCACCACGCCCCCCGAACCGACCGCAGCGGACCTCGTCGACAACAACCAGAAACCCGTCGGATACGGGCGGATGCTGCGCAAGGAGGACCCGCGGTTCATCCGCGGGCTCGGCCGCTACGTCGACGACGTGCAGCTGCCCGGCATGCTGCACATGGCCATCCTGCGCTCACCGGTCGCGCACGCCAAGATCGTCGCAATCGACACCACCGCAGCCGAAGCGCTGCCGAAGGTGAAGGCCGTCATCACCGGTGAAACGCTCAAAGGCCTTGGCCTGGAATGGATGCCGACCCTGTCCAACGACGTGCAGGCGGTGCTCGCCACCGACAAGGTGCGCTTCCAGGGCCAAGAGGTCGCCGCCGTGGTGGCCGAGGATCGTTACGCGGCACGCGATGCCCTCGAACTGATCGACGTCGACTACGACATTCTCGAACCTGTCTGGGACGTCCGGACCGCGCTCGACCCGTCGGCACCGGTGATCCGCGACGACCTCGAGAACAAGACCGACAACCACGTCTTCGACTGGGAGACCGGTGACAAAGCGGCCACCGACGCGGTTTTCGCCACGGCCGACGTGGTGGTCAGCCAGGACATCGTCTACCCGCGCGTGCATCCGGCGCCGATGGAAACCTGCGGCGCCGTCGCCGATTTCGACCGTGTCGACGGAAAACTCACCCTCTGGTCGACGAGCCAGGCGCCGCACGCCCACCGCACGCTGTACGCGATCGTGGCGGGCATCCCGGAACACAAGATCCGCGTCATCTCCCCCGACATCGGCGGCGGATTCGGCAACAAGGTGCCGATCTATCCGGGATATGTGTGTGCGGTGGTCGGCTCGATCGTCACCGGAAAGCCGGTGAAATGGATGGAGGATCGCACGGAGAACCTGACCAGCACCGGTTTCGCCCGCGACTACATCATGCGTGGCGAGATCGCGGCGACCAAGGACGGTCGCATGCTGGCCATCCGCACCAATGTCCTCGCCGACCACGGCGCGTTCAACGGCGTTGCCGCCCCGGTCAAATACCCCGCCGGATTCTTCGGTGTCTTCACCGGTAGCTACCAGCTCGAGGCGGCCCACTGTGCGATGACGGCGGTCTACACCAACAAGGCGCCGGGCGGGGTCGCCTACGCGTGTTCGTTCCGGATCACCGAGGCGGTCTACCTCGTCGAACGGTTGGTCAATTGCCTCGCCTACGAACTGAAGATGGATCAGATCGCGTTGCGACGCAAGAACTTCATCCAGCCCGACCAGTTCCCGTACACCACCAAGACCGGCTGGGTCTACGATTCCGGCAATTATGACGAGACGATGCTCGAGGCGATGCGGATCGCCGACTACGACGCGTTGCTCGCCGAACAGGCGGCCAAACGCGAACGTGGTGAGTTGATGGGGATCGGGGTTGCGTTCTTCACCGAGGCCGTCGGGGCCGGACCGCGCAAGGACATGGACATCCTCGGACTCGGCATGGCCGACGGATGCGACGTGCGGGTGCACCCGACCGGGAAAGCCGTCGTCCGCCTGTCGGTGCAATCCCAAGGGCAGGGACACGAGACGACCTACGCGCAGATCGTCGCCGAAGAGCTGGGCATCCCACCCGACGACATCGACGTCGTCCACGGCGACACCGACAACACGCCGTTCGGACTGGGCACCTACGGCAGCCGCTCGACGCCGGTGTCCGGGGCCGCGGCGGTCGTCGCGGCGCGCCGGATCCGCGACAAGGCCAAGCTCATCGCGTCAGGCATGCTCGAGGTCTCGGTCGCCGACTTGGAATGGGAGAAGGGGACGTTCAAGGTCAAGGGCGATCCTGGCACGTCGGTGACGATCGCGGAGATCGCGATGAAGGCGCACGGCGCGGGCGACCTGCCGCCGGGTGTGGAAGGCGGGTTGGACGCGTCGGTGGTCTACAACCCCGCCAACCTCACCTACCCGTTCGGTGCCTACATCTGTGTGGTCGACATCGATCCCGACACCGCGGTCGTGAAGGTTCGACGCTTCGTCGCCGTCGACGACTGCGGTACCAGGATCAATCCGATGATCATCGAGGGGCAGGTGCACGGCGGACTCACCGACGGTGTGGGGATGGCGCTGATGGAGATCGTCTCCTTCGACGAAGAGGGCAACTGTCTCAACGGGTCGTTCATGGACTATCTGATCCCGACCGCCCTCGAAGTGCCGCACTGGGAAACCGGATTCACTGTCACGCCCTCGCCACATCATCCGATCGGCGCGAAGGGCGTGGGGGAGTCGGCGACCGTCGGTTCACCGCCGGCGGTGGTGAATGCGGTGCTGAATGCGTTGGAACCCTTCGGGGTTCGCCACGCCGATATGCCTCTGACGCCGTCGCGGGTGTGGGAGGCGATGCAGGGGCGGGCGCGGCCGCCGATCTGAGGAGTGTCCCGGACCACGAGAACAGGAGCAGGCATGCCATCGGAACCACGGCGCTTGACCGACATTGCTGCACAGTTCATCTCCGAACGTGTGCCGTTTGCCCGGGCGACCGTGGTGCGTGCCCAGCCACCGACCTCCGCGCATGCCGGGGATTTCGCCTTGGTGACCGCGGACGGGCGCATCGACGGCTTCATCGGCGGACAGTGCGCGCGGGAGTCGGTTCGTCTCGCCGCAACCGACGTCATCAACGCCGGCGAGGGAATGCTGCTGCGCATCGTGCCGGATGGCGGCGATCCGTTCCCGGAGACGCCGGGGGCGCGGGTGGCGGTGAACCCGTGCATGTCCGGTGGTGCCTTGGAGGTGTTCGTCGAACCGGTGCTGCCCGCGCCGATCCTCCACGTCGCCGGTGACACACCGATCGCCACGGCCGTCGCCGAACAGGCCCGTCTGCTGGGATTGGAGGTGACACAGCCTGATTCGTCGTCAGCCGCACTCGCCACGATCGTGTGCACGCACGGCGGCGACGAGGCCGGGCTGATCCGGTCGGCCCTCGAGGGTGGGGTCGGGTTCATCGGGCTGGTGGCCAGTCGCACCCGGGGCGCAGCAGTGCTGGATTCGATGGAACTGACTCCGGCGCAGCGAGACCTGATCCACACTCCGGTGGGTCTCGACATCGGCGCCGTCACCCCGGCCGAGATCGCGTTGTCGATTCTGGCACAAGTGGTCGCCGCCGTCCGGCGCGACGGCCTCCGGACACCGCGGATCGATGCCGACGATGCTTCTGCGGCAACGCCTCCGGCGCAACGGCACGAGGTCGATCCGATCTGCGGCATGACCGTCGTCGTCGCCGAGGACACACCTGGCGTCAGCGACGAATCCGGACAGCACTGGTTCTGCTGTGCCGGCTGCCTCGAAGCCTATCTCGCCCGGACGAGCGGCGACCTGCAGGCGATGAGATGACCGCTCCGGTCAGTCTGTTCGAGTCGCCCCGCGACGTCGTCGAACGCCTGGACGCCATCGACTACCTGGCCGACGAGGGGATCGCCACCGCTCTGTATCTGGCCACCGCCCTGCAGATGCCTCTGCTCCTGGAAGGTGAACCGGGAGTGGGTAAGACGTCGGCGGCGATCTCGGTTGCGGCGGCCCTCGACACCGACCTGATCCGCCTGCAGTGCTACGAAGGTCTGGCGGCCCACGACGCCTTGTACGAGTGGAACTATCAGCGCCAGCTTCTGGCGATCCGGCTGTCCGAGTCACGGGCCGAGTCGATGTCCGACGCAGATCTGTACGCACCCGAGTACCTGTCCGAACGTCCGCTGCTGGCCGCGATCCGGCATCAGGGCCAGCGGCCGCCGGTGTTGTTGATCGACGAGATAGACCGTGCCGATGACGAATTCGAGGCGCTGCTTTTTGAGTTCCTCGGCGAGGGCGCGGTTTCCATTCCAGAACTCGGCACCATCCGGGCGCAGCGACGACCCATCGTCGTCCTCACCTCCAACCGCAGCCGCGAGCTCCACGATGCGTTGCGCAGGCGCTGTCTGTACCACTGGATCGCGTACCCGGGGGCCGCCCAGGTGGCGGCCGTGCTGCGCCGAACCGTGCCCGCCGCCCCCGAATCCCTCATCGCCGACGCTTCCGTGTTCGTGGGTCGGGTCCGCGAACTCGACCTCGACAAGCCACCCGGCATGGCCGAGGCGATCGACTGGGTGTCGGCGCTCATCACCCTCGGCGTCCCGGAATTGATGCCCGACGCGGTCCTCCCGACCCTCGGCACCCTCGTGAAGACCCCGGACGACCACGCCGACGTCGCCGACGCCCTCGCGCGGGGCGCTCTGTTGTGAACCAGATCCTGAGCCTGGTCGATCGAGCGGCGTTCGCCGCCGGGTTCACCGACCGACTCCGCCGCGCCGGTCTGGCCGTCGGTCAATCCGATGCTGCCGTGTTCGGCCGGGCTCTTGGTGCCGTCGACCGAGGTGTGCTGTCCGACCGGCAGAAACTGTACTGGCTCACTCGGATCGCGCTGGTACGCAAGCACTCCGACCTGGCCACCTTCGATGCCGTGTTCAACGCCGTCTTCAACGATGCGGTGTTCTCCCTCGATCCGGCGGCCCTGCGCGCCACCTCGACGGGACCGCGCGGCGAGCAGTCACTCGCGGTACCCGGCCCGCACGCCGCCGACGACCCGGACACCGAGGGCCTGCCGTGGGCGACACTGCCGCGGATGGCGGCGGGCGCGGACTCCGCAGACGACGAAGACGGCACGCCGGTGTGGATTCCCCGACCGAGCGCGATCGATTCGATCGCGCGGATTCCCTTCGACCAGTTGGACTCCCGGCAACTCGAACTCATCGATTCCTGGCTCGACGACGCCACCCAGCGCTGGCCGCGACGACGGAGTCGACGCGAGCGCGTGATCGGAAGCGGTCGGCGAATAGATCTGCGGCACACGCTGGTACGGGCTCGCCACACGGGTTGGGAGATCGCCGACGTCGCCTACCGGGGCCCGGTGTGGCGGCAGCGGCGCATCGCGATGGTCTGTGATGTGTCGCAGTCGATGCAGGCCTACACGACCGTCTATCTGCACGCGATGCGCGTCCTGTCGAGGCGTGGCCGCGCAGAGACATTCGCCTTTGCCACCCGGCTCACGCGGATGACATCGATCCTGGCGCGGTCGTCCATCGACGATGCGGTCGAATCGGCGAGCGAGAAGGTGGTGGATCGGTTCGGGGGCACCCGGATCGCAGCCAGCCTGGATGCACTCTTGCATTCGCCGCACGGACAGACACTGCGCGGGACGATCTGCGTGATCGCTTCGGATGGATGGGATTCCGGCGAGCCAGAGGTCATGGAACGGGTCATGTCGCGGATTGCGCGCCGCGCATTCACGGTGATCTGGCTCAATCCTCGTGCGGGCGTGCCGGGTTACGCGCCGCTCGTGGGCGGGATGGCGGCAGCGCTGCCGTACTGCGATCGACTGCTACCGGCGGGCACCGTCGACGACCTGCCCGCGGTGATCGCCGCCATCGCCGAGGCGCGTCGACGCTGACACAACAGTGGAATGACAAGCGGCAGAATCAGTTCCATAGCGTGACGTAGACCGCTGGACGGAAGTTCTTCACCGGTACGCCGGTGCCGCGCAGCATCGCCTGCATCGCCTTGGGCGTGCCGACAAACCGCATGAGTTCACTGGCCGTGCGGGTGGGATCGTGCGCCAGGGTCGTCGCGCACCATGTGTTGCGCCGATGCACCTGCTCGCCGTTCACGCGCACCAAGCGACCGTCGGCCACCTCCGTGCGCACCGCGAAGGTGGGCGCAAGGGTCAGCGCGCTGCCGCGTTGCGTCTCCTCCCAGGCGGCGGCATCGCTCTGGAAAATGCGCTGGCAGGCGTCGGGCACACCGAGCTTGCGGAGCATCGTGGGGATGGCTTCATGAACGGCGGCCGCGGACGGTCCGAGGTTCCAGGTCGCGTGCGCGAGTTCCTCCGGGCTGGCCCGGCGCTGAGTGAAGGGATGGCTCGGGGCCGCCATCGCCTCCACGTCGTAGGTGAGAAACTCCTTGATCGTCAACGCGTGACCGCCGTCGGTGACTTCCATGTCGGTCGGCGCCGGCCCGATCGCGACGTCCACCGCCCGCGACGCGAGGAGCGAGGCGAACCGATCCGGGGAGTGCACGCTCAGTTCGACCTCCAGGTCCTTCGCGCGCTTGGTGAACAGATCGATCAGACCGCTCGCCGCATGCTCGGCGAACAGACTCGATGACGCGAGCCGGATCGTGCGCCGTCCACCGGCGGCGGCACCGACCTCGCTGATCGTCTGATCTTGCAGTCCGAGGATCTCGACCGCGCGGGCCGCCAGTCGCAGACCGCCCGGGGTGAAGGCCAGCCCCGACCGCGTCCGACTGAAGAGCTGGTCGCCGAGACTCTTGCGCAGCGCCGCCACATGCATCGACACCGCCTGCTCGGTGAGGGCCAGTTCGGTGGCGGCGTTCTTGACCGATCCGGTCCGCACTACCGCGACGAAGGCGCGCAGCTGTGCCGGCGTCATGAGCTCCGCAACATCTGGTCTCCGTGTCGCACGTTGTCTGACACATGTCGATCCTAGACGCGCATGTACCCCCTCCGGGCCGGGCAGGTGACACGCCGGAGCAGCCGTGAACCTCGCGCCGACTGTGACAAAGTCGGACATATGTCGTCGACGCGAATATCCACACCCGCCGCGTGGGCGGTACTCGTCCTGTCGGTCGCACAGGCCCTCGCGGTGTTCATCCCGCTGCTGACTTTCGGCGGTCAGCCGAACGACGACGACGTCGATCTGTTCATCAGCCCGACCGGCTACGCCTTCGGTATCTGGGCGGTCATCTACCTGCTGTCGATCGCCACCGGTGTTGTCTTCGTGCGCACACGGACGACGGGGACCGGGTCGGCGCAGCGGTTGGCCATCGACCTCGCCGTGGCGTGCGGCGCGGCGGCGCTCTGGCTGGTCGGCCGGCTGGCAGGTTGCCTTCCTGGTCGCTGCCGCGGCCCTCGGTTCCGCGGTCACGTTCGTGGTCGGCTCCTCGGTCATCGCCTATCCACTCACCCTGCTCTGGGCGTTTGTCGCGATCATCGTCAACGCGACGGGCGAGTCGACCACCGTCGTGGTCGTGGCGGTGGTGGGGATCGTCGCGGTCATCGTGGCCTACCTCGGATCGGTGAAGAGCCGCGAGCGCCGAGACGAGGTGAGTGCGCGGCGGTGACGTCGTGCCCGGTCTGGCTTGCCCAGCATGGGACCTTGGTACCGCAACTGGCCAAAAGCCCATGACGAGCGCCGCCACGGAGAACACTCGAGATATGAGTGACGACGTCGTCCGGATGACCCAAACGGACATGTTCTCCTGGCGCATGGAGCAGAACCCGATCCTGCGCTCGACCATCGTGGCAGTCGCACTGCTCGATGCCTCGCCGGATTGGGATCGTTTCGTCGCAACGGTCGAGCGTGCGACCCAGGTGCTGCCGGCGATGCGACGCAAGCTCGTGCCCGACCGTGGCCTCGCTCCACCGCGGTGGGTCGACGACCCCGACTTCGACCTGGGCTGGCATCTGCGCAGACTTGACGCTCCGCACCCCAAGAACTTCCAGGGAGTTCTCGAGGTCGCACGGACCGCGGGCATGTCGGCCTTCGACCCGGCCCGCCCGTTGTGGACATACACCCTGCTCGACGGGCTCGAGGAGGACGGCGCGGCGGCCGTTGTGATGAAGTTCCACCACTCCCTCACCGACGGCGTCGGCGGAGTTCAGATTGCCGCGGAGACAATGGATTTCGAACGCGACGGCACTGCGCGCCCACCGGTTGCGGTTCCCGACGCAGAAGCCCGCAAGCCATCGATCATCGACACCGCGGGCTGGTATGCGTCGTCGGCTGCCGGACTCGCGCGCAATTCGGCGTCGGCGGCAGCACGACTTGCGGCTCGCTCGATCACTCGTCCGCTTCAGACACTGCGCGACGCCGGCGGCACGGCACGGTCGGTGGCGCGCATCGTCGAACCGGTCACCACCACGGCGTCTCCGGTGATGACCGAACGCAGCACCCGGCGGCACTTCGCGACATTGGACGTGCCCGTGGAGAAGCTGGCAGCAGCCGGTGGTGTGGGCGGCGGGACCCTCAACGACGCCTTCCTTGCCGCCATCGTCCTCGGGATGCGTGAGTATCACCGCCGCCACGACGCCGACATCGATCACCTGCGCGTGACCATGCCGATGAATCTGCGGTCCGACGACGATCCGCTTGGCGGGAACCGGATCACGCTGCTGCGCTTTGCGCTTCCCTGCGACACCGACGAACCGAAAGACGAAATCGGGCGCATGCACGAGATCGTAGCGAAGTGGCGCGTCGAACCGGCGGTGCCGCTTGCCGAACCGATCGCCGGTGCCCTGAACGTGCTGCCGTCCGCGGCCGTCGGCGCGATGCTCGAGCACGTCGACTTCGTCGCCTCCGACGTGCCCGGGTCGCCCGTGCCGCTCTACTTGGCAGGCGCGAAGATCATCCGGCAGTACGGATTCGGCCCGACCATCGGCGCGGCGTTCAACGTGACCCTGCTGTCCTACGTCGGCGACTGCTGCATGGGCATCGACGTCGACGACGCCGCGGTGCCCGACATCGACACGCTGGTCGACAGTCTCGACAACGGATTTCGCGAGGTGTGCGAACTCGTCTCGTGAAATGCCGGCGCGCGGATTCTGCGCTCACGACCTACGATCCGCCCATGGCCAACAATGTGAAACTGGTCCTCGCCGGGGGCCGTCCAGTCGAGTATGACGAAGCGACCATCAGCGTCGAACCCGGCGGCGTGCTCAAGGTGATCGAGACGACCGGCTACATCACCTATTACGCACCGACCGAATGGCGCACCCTCGGGCACACCCCCGACTGATCCGAGGAGTTCGGTGACCAGCCTTCTGACCTGGGGAAACACGATGGCGTCGTGCCCGCAAAATCTAGGGGAAAAACTTCTTCCCCGGGTTTCATAGTCGTCCGCGAGAAATTTCTGGGGGAGGACTCCAAGGGTAGGGGAAGAAGTTTCTTCCCCTATTTTCTGTGGGCACGCGAGCAGGTCGAAGCTCCCTGGATGTGAGGCGTCGGCGGGTGGGTCGCTGATCCGAGGAGTCGCTCAACACTTGAAACTGGCATCAACGGCGTCGGGGTCCGTCGCGTTCCTTTTGATGATCTGTTCGAGCGAGCGGGTCCCTTCGATGATGTCCATGCCCTTCTGGGTGAAGGTGTTGACGTTGAAGACCTCTTTGGCCAGAAGCGGATTGGTGAGTGCCTGGGTGAACGCGTCGTGGGCGACCATGGTGGTCATCGTCCACCCCATCATCATGTAGTCGGGGTAGTCCTCGGCGAAGATGCCGATGTACCACTCGAGATTGTCGATGTGGCCGTACATCTCTCGCAGGCGGTCTTGAACCGCTTCGTCGTCGGTGAGTTCGGCAAAGCTGTGTATTGGGTTGAGGCCGAAGTACTCTCGGTACTCGTTGAATGTCCGCAGCCGTGCATGACGCATGAGGGCGACCGTGCGCTCCTCGACGGATGCGACGTTGGGGTCCATCCGTTCCGAGAGGTAGTGGGGAGTGTTGAACAGACCGATCTTGCCCGACCGCTCGTGCGAGCACTATGCGATCAGCGACTCGATGCCGCGCGAGAGGACGAGCGGGTTGTTGCTGAGAAAGTCTTTGGCTTCCAACCTGTTTGCGCCCTCGCCGATCCAGTCGGGCGCGAGTGGGTGCCAACGGTAGAGCAGGTTGAATTCGATGGCGCCGCGATTGGCACGATTCCAGCGTTCGCCGTCGGCCATGAACTTCACCATCTCGACGGGGAAGTCGAACGGGCCGATGTGCATGATGTATTCCTCGACCACCAGCTTCAGCAGGAGCACGATCATGATGTTGCGGGTGGTCTGGAACAGCCGTTCGTCGTTCCCCTCCCATTCCGGATGCGCAGCGTTCAGCACGTCGGCGATGCGATTGTGCTCGCGCAAGAAGATCGTGTCGAGCATCGTGTGACCGATCGTCGAATTGCCGTGCTCGAGGCCGACCGCGAAGACGAAATCCATTCGGTCGTCGGGGACACGCGCGAGGATCTCCTTGAAGAGGACATCCTCGTCGTGGAGACCCTTGAACTCCTCTTTGACGATCAGCGGGCCCTTGGGGTCACGGGGCTCGAACAGATAGGGCGGGTACTCCTCGCCCCTGATGCGCTGACTCTTCAGATGACCGCCCGTCTTGGAACGCAACTTGTCGGTCTTCTCGGCGCTGAGACCGTAGATCTGGCACAGGTCGATCTCGTGCGGAGAGGTGTTCTTGGCAGGGTTCTTGCGGTCGGTGCGCAAGAAGCTGTCGGTGAACCATTGCGCGAAGAACACGAACGTCACGCTGGTGTCTGTCGACTTCACTTCCTCATTGCGAGGTCGCCGGAACAGTGCGGTCACGTCCTGCTCGCTGGGTAGATCCTCGGGTGGGGTGGTACTGGGCGGCAGATGTCGCCCCGAGTACGTGCGGTCGGTGAGGCTTTGCCAGGTGGTGTAGTCGGCGGCCATCGAATACGGGTGCGGGCGCGGTGGTGCGGCATTCGCGAACTTGTTGATGGCGAATCGGCTCGCGGCGGTTCGGAATCCCGGAATCCGGCCGATGGGTCCAAGGATTCGCGGAAGCTCACGTTCCCAACTGTCGGGAAGGTCTGGTGGTAGCCGAAGGCGCAGCCGCCTCTCGATGGTCTCTTGTGGTCGACGAAGCAGGAGCATGGTCTGTGAGAGCATTCGTGCCTCCGGGGCGGAGCTCGGTGTGGTGGTGACCTCGTCCTTTCAGCGTCATGCGTGGCGCGCGCATTCTCGCGAGTAGTCGACTACCTGTCTTCGGACCGGGTTGAGAATGATGTTGGACATGTATGCTGGGTGCATATATCACCAACATCAGAGGTGTGCCGTGGCGGTGACTCAGATAGACCTGGACGATGCTGCGTTGGCAGAGGTCATGCGGATAGCCGGGGTTCACACGAAGAAAGAAGCGGTGAACCTCGCGATGCGTGACTATGTCGAGCGGTTCCGGCGCATCGAAGCTCTGGCTCGGAGCCGAGATCAAGCACAGAAATGGGATTACGCGGGCTGGCTCGAGGTACGGGCGGATGAGCGAGCCGTCGGACGGTGATCGGCTTCCTCGTGGACTCGTCTGCTGTTTGGCGACTGCAACGGCAACCGGGCCTCACCGCGACTTGGGAGCCCGCTTTGTTGAGTGGCGCTATCGGTTCGTGCGAACCGCAACGCGCCGAGTTCCGTCGATCTGCAAGAAATGCTGACGAGTTCGACGAGATGAGTCAGATGTTTCGTAACCTCTACCCCGACGTGCCGGTGCCGAAGTCGGTGTGGCAGTGGGCCGAATCCGCGCAGCACCAACTCGCGCGGGTCGGTTCGGCCAGGGCCTTGTCAGTGGTCGACCTGCTGGTCTGTGGTACCGCAGCCATCAAGGGTCTCGTGATCCTCCACGACGACGCCGACTTCGAGTTGGCCGCACGCCATCTCGCCGAGGTCGACGAGCAACGCGTCGTGGGGTGAGGATTCCTGCCGCGATGACCGACGCCTACCATGACCACCTCACGTATCTGGTCGCCTATGCGAACGACGACTGGGTGGGGTTCTCCCCGATCGTCGGCGCCGCCACCGCATTGGCGCGACCGACGCCGACCCGTGACCGCGTGACCGACCTCGTGCTCGGGCTGATCTCCGACTTGCTGGCAACGGGAGTGCTCGCCGGCGATCTCACCGATTCCGACGACGAAACATTCGTGCCGTGGGCGATCGATGTGCCCGCGGTCCTTGTGCGGATTCGCGCCGAGATGACGCAGTTGCCGGACTCCCGGACTCCGGGGACATCTGCTGGTTCACAACAAGGGCCGGCGATGACCCCGCTGGGTGTCGCTCGGTGCGAAATGCTCGCATCTCAGCTGGCGGAGGGGAACCCTCACGCACGCGCGAGACTGTGCTCCTGATCGGTCGAGGCGTCGTCGGTCTCCGCGACGTGCACGGCACCCTCGGGACCCGACCCGCGCGGAATCAGCGACGCGATCATCAGCGCCACGAGCGACACGCCCGCGCCGATGAGCAGTGCGACGTTGAATCCGGCCTCCGACGCCATCGTGTGGCCGCCGAACGTGATCGTCATCTGTGCGAGCACCGCACCGATGACGGCCGCGCCGATCGAGGTGCCGAGCGAACGCATCAACGTGTTGAAGCCGTTGGCCGCCGCGGTCTCCGACAGCGGGACCGAACCCATGATGAGCGCGGGCATCGCGCCGTAGGCCAGGCCGACGCCACTGTTGATCACCATGAGCGCCACCATGATTCCCCAGGCCGTGCCGGAGAGCAGCAGCGTTAGACCGTACCCTGCGGCGAGCACGGTGACGCCACACATCAGGGTGAGCTTGGGACCGCGGGCGTCGGTGAGTTTGCCGCCCAATGGGGAGACCACCATCATCATCAGACCGCCCGGCAGCATCCACAGCCCGGCTGCCAGCATGGATTGGCCCAGGCCGTAACCGGTGGCTTCGGGCAACTGCAGCAACTGCGGGAACACCAGCATGCTGGCGTACATGCCGATGCCGACGAAGATCGACGCGATGTTGGTCGTCAGCACGCGTGGGCGTGCGGTGGTGAGCAGGTCGATGAGCGGTTCGCGGGTGCGCAATTCCCAAGCGCCCCAGGCCAGTAGCGCGACAACCGCACCGATGAACAGTCCGACGATGCCGGCCGAGGTCCAGCCCCAATCGGCGCCCTTGGACACCGCGAGCAGCAAGCTCACCAGGCCGATGCCGAGCAGCACCGCGCCCGGGGCGTCGAATCGCTGGCCCTGTGCGGCAGGCCGGACGTCGGGGATCAGTGTCCACACCAGGACCGCGATGATGACCGCGAGGACCGCCGAACCCCAGAACAGCACACGCCAGTCGGCGTACTCGGCGACGGCCGCGGCGATCGGCAGACCGAGTCCGCCGCCGATGCCCATCGACGCGCTCACCAGCGCGATCGACGAACTCAACTTGTGCGATGGGACCGCGTCGCGCAGCAGCGCGATGCCCAACGGCACCATGCCCATGCCGAGGCCCTGCAGGCCGCGGCCGACGATCATCGGGACCACCGACGACGACAGGGCACACACCACCGACCCGACGGCCAGCGGCACGGTCAGCGCGAGCAGCACGCGCTTCTTGCCGAGCAGATCGCCCAGACGACCGGTCACCGGCACACACACGGCGGCGACGAGCAGTGTCACCGTGATGACCCACGTCGAGTTCGACGCGGTGGTGTTCAGGATGGCGGGCAGTTGGGGCAGCAGTGGGGTGACCAGGGTCTGCATGATCGCAGCGACCGTGCCCGCGAACGCGAGGGTGGCGACCACGCCGCCCGCCCGAGTGCCCGCTTCAGGCGTACCTATCACGAGGTGCTCCTTTCGGAGTGTGGAAGCGCATAAGTAAACATGTGACTACATGACGGTAGGCTTGTGCGGGAGCTAAGTCAACGTGTGTTTACTTGTGAGTGGTCAACGTCACCCCGACTAGGCTTGGGCCGTCGACAACAGCAAGGGAGTTCCATGTCCGAGGCGTCCGAACCGCGCCGGCGCAACGCGGCCGCCACCCGTGAGGCGCTGCTCGAGGCGACCCGAACCCTTCTCGCCGAACACGGGGCTCACGTCACCACACGCGACATCGCGGGCGCGGCGGGCGTCAACCAGTCGCTGGTGAACCGCTACTTCGGTTCCAAGGAGAATCTGTTCGTCGAGGCCGTCCGTGGGAGCATCTCGACCACCGTCGACCTGGTCGCCACGGCGCCCCTCGACGAACTGCCCGACGGCATCCTTCGTCAAGTCCTCGAGGTCAGTGACTCCGGTGGCGGGATGACCGGACTGCTGGTCGGTGTCGTCGACAGCGAGACGGTCAACGACGTCATACGCGACGCCATCGAGAAGACGTTCACCGAGACGCTGGGGAACCGCCTCGACGGGCCGGACGCTGCTCTCAAGGCGGAGCTCATCAATGCCCTCGTCGTCGGCATCTCGCTCATGCGCCACCGAATCGCCAGCCGCGAGATCGCCGACGCCGATGTCGAGGACATCTCCCGGTACGTACGGCTGATGGTGGCACCCCTACTCGGCCGGGCGCACTGACACTTGCGGCCGGTGAGACACTGACAGCGATGAACACCCCGATCCCACCCGTTCCCGACGACGTGCGCCTGATCGTCAGCGACATGGACGGCACGCTCCTCGACGAGAGCAAGGGCATCCCGGAGTCGCTGTGGCCGTTGCTCGATGAACTCGGCCGACGCGGAATCGTTTTCAGTCCCGCGAGTGGTCGGCAGGCCGCCACGCTCCTGCATCAACTCGGGCACGCGGTACCCGGCCTGGTGGTGATCGCCGAGAACGGGTCGGTCGTCGCGCGTGATGGCGAGAAACTCAGGGTCACTCGGCTCCAACCCCGGGTCGCCACCACCGTCCTGGGTCGGGCGCGTGACCTCACCGACAGCGGCGCAGCAGATCTCGGCGTCGTACTGTGCGGCCCCGACACCGCGTTCGTGGACCGGTCGGACGACGCATTCCTGGAGCAGGTTGTTCCCTACTATTACGCGCACGAGGTGGTCGACGACCTCAGGGAGGTTCGGACCGAACTTGTCAAGGTGGCGATCTATGACTTCGGCGGCATCGAGAAGGTCACTGCACCAACGCTGATGGCGCTGGATGGTGCCATGGAAGTTGTTGTCTCCGGACAACATTGGCTCGACGTGATGGCGCCGGGCGTCGACAAATCCGTCGCGGTGACCGCCGTGCAGGAGAAATTGGGCATCACGCCCGCGCAGACGATGGTGTTCGGGGATTACCTCAACGACCTGGCCATGCTCGGTTGCGCAGACTGGTCCTACGCCATGGCCAACGCACACCCGCGCATCCTCGCGCAGGCGCGCTACGTCGCGCCGTCCAACGCAGACAACGGCGTGGTGCGGACCGTGCGCGCCGCCCTCGGCCTGCCCGATCTCCTCTGACTCGAAGAGTACTGCCTTTGGCCTCCTGACCTGGGGAGATGCGTGTGCTCCGTCGTCGCAAAACTTGGGGAAGGGTTTCGTCCCCGGGGTTCACAGTCGTCCCCTAGAAATTAGTAGGGGAGGACTCTGAGGCTGCCAGGGGACGAAGGTTCGTCCCCTACTTTCTGCGGACGCCACGACCGTGCCGCGCGTTCTGCGGAACGCGACGGCCGACGAGCGGTGACTGAGATCGGGCCCGTCAGCGTCCGCTTCCGGGAAATACCCGGAGGACCACCGTCACGGGCCCGATCTCAGTCACAGTCACAACGCGCTCTTCCCGCCTCCATGATCGTCGGCAACGCCTACGGTGGGTCCCAGACTCGAAGAGTTCGGTGACCACCGCGCTGACCTGGGGAGACGCAGTCTGCTGCGGAGGCGGTCCAGACACTCTGTGTCCTGTTGGAGAATCTGTGTGCTGCAGCACACAGGTGAGCCGATTCGGCACAGGGTGGTCTGAGTGCACCCGGGGCGCATCACCGACCAGGTCGGGTGCGGCCTGGGCTTGTGTCTGGTCACGTCCCGCGTCGAGCTGCGAGAACTCGAGTTGAGCTGGAGAACGCGAGTGCTGCAGCACTCGCATTCTCCAATTCGGCTCTGGTTGTCGCGGTGCCGGCCGCGCGGAAGATCCCCAGCCGCATGGGCGGCAACGTTCTTCCCGCCTCCACCATCACGCGACGACGTCGGCGGGTGAGTCGCTGACTCCTCGGCGAGGTCAGGTCCCGGCGGGCTGATTCTGTGTGATGCAGTGGATCCCACCGCCCCGGGCGAAGATCGCGCGGGCGTCGATTGCGACGACCTCGCGACCGGGATACACCGAGCCGAGGATCTCGGCGGCCTCGGCGTCGGACGGATCGTCGAACGAGCAGGCGATCACCACGCCGTTGGCGACGTAATGGTTGATGTAGCTGTAGTCGACGAATCCCTCGTCGTCGGTGAGCACCTGCGGGGCGGGCACCGAGATGACATCAAGCGACGACCCGGGACGTTCGGTGCCACGGTCGATCACCGTGTTCTCGAGGATCGTCCGAAGCTCCTGCGATACAGCATGATCGGGGTGATCCGGATTGCGCTGCTCGTGGACGATGACGGTGCCGGGAGTCGGCATCGCAGCGACGATGTCGACGTGTCCGCGCGTCCCGTACCGTTCCGAATCGCGGGTGAGGCCACGAGGTAGCCAGATCACCCGATCGACCCCGATGGTCCGCGCCAACTCCGCCTCGACGTCGCTCTTGCTCAGACCGGGGTTACGGCCCGGGTCGAGTTGCACAGTCTCGGTGACCAATACCGTGCCGGCGCCGTCGACCTGGATGCCGCCACCCTCGTTCACCAGCGACGACGCGATGTGGGAGACGCCGGTGCGTTCGATGATCATCGACGCGATGTGTTGGTCGTTGTCCCAGGTGGCCCAGTCCTGTGCGCCCCAGCCGTTGAACACCCAATCCACCCCGCCGACCCGGGCGCCCGGATCCGCATCGTCGTCGACGACGAACGTCGGACCGATGTCGCGCATCCAGGCGTCGTCCAGCGGTGCGGCCACGATGTCGATCGACGACGACAGATGACGGCGCGCGTGCTCGGTCTGGCTCGGATCGACGACGACGGTCACCGGCTCGAACTCGCTGATCGCGTTGGCCACCGCGGCCCACGTGGTCCGTGCCTCCTCGTGCTCCGCCGGTGAGTCACCCAGTGAGTAGCCCGGAGCGGGAAAGGCCATCCACGTGCGTTCGTGTGGCTCGTGCTCGGCAGGCATCCGCCACGTCATCGCGGAACCTCGGTGCCGTTGTTGCCCAATGGATAGTCCCGGTCCACCGGTGCGGTGAGCCGAGCGTAGGTGTCGGGTCGCCGGGTCATCAGGAACGGGAACAGGGTGAGCCAGTCACGGCGCTGGTCGAGGTCGAGATCGGCGATGAGCACCGCGGATTCGTCGCGGGGCGCCTGCACGAGCACGCGGCCGTACGGGTCGGAGATGAACGACGAACCGTAGAAGGTGATCTCACCCTCGTCGCCGTGCCGATTGGGAGCAATCATGAACGTGCCGTTGGCAATTCCGTTGCCGACGATCACGCTCTGCCACAGCGGTTGGGTGTCGAACTCCGGATGCCCGGGTTCCGATCCGATGGCAGTCGGGTAGACGATGATCTCGGCTCCGGCCAACGAATACATCCGTGCGACCTCGGGGAACCATTCGTCCCAACACGTCGGCATTGCCAGTCGTGCTCCGCCCAGTTCCTCCGCGGTGTGTACCGGGTACGCGTCGGGTTCGGCGGGACCCGGGCGAAAGTAGGTGTCCTCGTAGTAGCCCTGGGTGACCGGGATGTGCAGTTTGCGGGTGCGGGCCACCAGACCGTCGGGCCCCACGAGGACCGCGGTGTTGAAACCCAGTCCGTCACCATGGATCTCGTGGTTGTCCGGATCGTCGCGCTCGTAGAGGGACGCATGTACCAGCACACCATTGCGCTTGGCCGCATCCGCCGCGAACCGCAGCGTCGGACCGGAGTCGAGATCCTCGGCATCGGCACCCGGGTCGCTCCCGCCGCGGACGAAGGCGGGGTAGCGGCTCAGAGTGAGTTCGGGCAGGAACACCACCTTGGCGCCCTCGGCGGCAGCCAGCGCAATCCCCTCCGAGAGTTCGGCAAGCAGTGCGTCCGTGGACGGCTGCCACCGATGCTGGACAAGCCCGACGCGGGGCTCGCGACGGGGCGTCGACGCGTGCCGGCGACTCGGGCGGTGTCAGCGCGGTGATCGTGCGCATGATCGAATGGTCCTCTCGTTGTCAGCGAACGGATGTGGTCTCGGGTGTCGACCGTGGCAGCGTCTCGCCCCGGAAGAAGGCCGGCCGCAGGATGCGCATCACGATCATCAGCACCGCGCCGAGGAGCAGTAGGCCGAACCCGATGTAGAAGATCAGTCCGACGCCGAACAGCGATGCGCCGCTGCCATTCTCGGGGTCGAAGCTCTCACCGACGGAGATCACGAACACAATCAGCAGCGCCGTGCCGCCCAAGAGCGGGCACAGGAACTTGTAGATGATGTTGTGCGCGTTGGCGAACAACTGGTGACGGAAGTACCACACGCACGCGAAGGCAGTGATCCCGTAGTACCAGCAGATCATGATGCCGAGCGCCGCGATCGTGTCGGTCAGGGTTCGCTCGGACAGCAGTGTGACGGCCGTGTAGAAGACGGCGGTGACGACACCGGCCACGGCCGCACCGTAGGCCGGCGACAGAAACCGCGGACTGATCTCGGCGAACTTGGCCGGGAAGGCGCGATAGGAACCCATGGACAGCATCGTGCGGGCGACGGGCAGGAATGTCGTCTGCAGACTTGCCAACGAAGACACCAGGATCGCGAGGAACAGCAGGATGCCGCCCCACCGGCCCATGACAGGCTCGGCGAGAGCGCCGAACACGTTGTCGGCGTTGTCCGGGTTGCCCAACCCCAGACCCTCCTCGCCGACACCGGCGTACATCATCGTCGCCAGGGCGACCAGCAGGTAGGTGCCGAGGATGGTGAGCACGCACAGCAGACCCGCACGACCCGGGGTGCGCTCGGGGTCCTTGCTCTCCTCACCGAGGGTCAGGCAGGTGTCCCAGCCCCAGAACGCGAATATCGATCCGGTCAGGCCGACGGCGAACGCGGTGATGGTCAATCCGGTGAAGGGGTTGAACCAGTCGATGTCGAAGGTCAGACCGCCGGGGGCGCTGCCGTTGCCGACCTTGACGAACGCGATCACCGAGAACACCACCAGGACGATCATCTGGAAGCCGACGAGGTAGTACTGGATGCGTTCGCTGGTGGTGATCCCGCGCATCGAGATGTAGGTGGCGGCCGCCAGCAACGCGAGCGTGGTGAGGATGTTGACCAGCTTGTTGCTGGTGCCGAGATCGGCCAGAGTCGGGTGATCGAAGATGCGGGCCAGCAGGAGGTAGAAGAACTGCACCCCGACGGCGGCGAGGTTGGAGAGCACGATGATGGTCGCGATCACCATGCCCCAACCGCACATCCATCCCACGTACGGACCAAATGCCTTGGTGGACCACGTGAACGACGCGCCCGCATCGGTGGTGTCGGAGTTGAGCTCGCGATAGGCATAAGCGGTCAGGAACATCGGGATGAACCCGGCGATGAAGATGGCCGGCATCTTCAACCCGACCGCTGCGACGATCAGGCCGATGCTTGCAGTCAGGGTGTAGCCGGGGGCGACGGTCGATACGCCGAGAACGGCGCCGGAGAAGACGCCGATCCGATTGGCGGCCAGACCCTTTGACGACGTCTCGGTCAGTTCTGGCTCGGTGGGTGAGGTGGCCATGGCACGCTCCAGTCGTGGGTCAGGCGGTGAGTGCGGTGTACTTGGTGTTCAGATATTCCTCGATGCCCTCGGCCCCGCCTTCGCTGCCGAGGCCCGACTGCTTGATTCCGCCGAAAGGTGCGGCGGGATCCGAGATGATCCCCCGATTGACGCCGACCATGCCGGCCTCGAGAGCTGAGGCGACGCGGGCGGCGCGGTCCAGGTCGCGTGTGTAAAAGTATGCTGCCAAGCCGAATTCGGTGTTGTTGGCGGCGGCGATCGCCTCCTCTTCGGTGTCGAACCCGGTGATTGCGGCGACCGGGCCGAAGATCTCGGCACTCGAGATCTCGGCGTCTGCGCCGACCTCGTCGATGACCGTCGGTGCGTAGAAGTGTCCGGGTCCGGAGATCACCGATCCGCCGGTTCGGATGCGCGCGCCGGCGCTGATCGTACGGTCGACGAGATCGGCGATCCGATCGCGTTGTCGCGCATTGATGATGGGGCCCAGATCGACATCCGCCTCGGCTCCGGCCCCTACCCGCATCGATGCGACGCGTTCGGTCAGTGCCGCGGTGAAGGCGTCGCGGACGGCGTTGTGGACGAGGAACCGGTTGGCCGCTGTGCACGCCTGCCCACCGTTGCGCATCTTGGCTGCCATCGCCCCCTCGACGGCGGCGTCGAGGTCGGCGTCGTCGAAGACGATGAAGGGTGCGTTTCCGCCCAGTTCCATCGATGTGCGCAGAACGTTCTCGCCGGACTGCGCGATGAGTGCCCGGCCGACCGGGGTGGAACCGGTGAACGACAGCTTCCGCAGGCGCGCGTCGCTCATCAGCGCTCCGACGACTGACGGCGCGTTCATGGTGGGGATGACCGACAGCACGCCGTCGGGGAGTCCGGCGTCGCGCAGGACCGAGGCGAGCAGCAGCATGGTGAGCGGGGTGTCCTCGGCCGGTTTGACGATCACCGTGCAGCCGGCGGCGAGCGCCGGACCGATCTTGCGGGTCCCCATCGCGAGCGGAAAGTTCCACGGTGTCACCGCAAGACATGGACCGACCGGTTCCTTGCTGACCAGGATCCGGCCGTTGCCCGACGGTGCGGTGGTGGTGCGTCCGCCGACACGCACCGCCTCTTCGGCGAACCAGCGCAGGAACTCCGCGCCGTAGGCGACCTCGCCCCGGCTCTCGGCGAGTGTCTTGCCCATCTCGGCCGTCATCAGCGTCGCGAAGTCGTCGGCCTGCGCCGTCACGAGTTCCCATGCGCGCCGGAGGATCTCCGAGCGTTGCCGGGGTGGGGTTGCCGCCCACTCCCGTTGGCATTGCGCTGCCGCCGACAACGCGTCGAGGCCGTCGTCGACCCCCGCATCGGCGACGCGTGTCAGGACCGATCCGATGGCCGGATCGTGGACCGCGAAAGTGGCGCCGGTCCTCGCCTCGCGTGCCTGGCCGCCGATCCACAGCCCGGTGGGCACGCGGGTCAGCACTGCCTCGACGTCGGCCCGCTGCGCGAGCGCAGTCATCGGGCCGATCCGAGCGTGAGGATGGCGTCGCACAGCACGTCGAGGCCGTCGGCGAGCGCGGCGTCGTCGATCACCAGGGGCGGGAGCAGCCGGATCACGTTGCCCGCGGTGCCGCAGGTGAGCACGATGACACCCTGTTCGAGCGCGCGTGCGGCGACGGCGCCGGTCAACTCTGGATTGGGTCGTGTTGTACCGGGTTTGACCAACTCAACCGCCATCATCGCCCCTCGCCCACGAATGTCGCCGACGACGTCGGTGCGTTCGGCGAGCTCCCGCAGCCGCGACTCGATGATGGTCCCGATGTTTCGTGCCCGCGCGGGCAGGTCGAGTTCCCGCATCGTGTCGAATGCGGCGAGCGCGGCCGCGCAGGCGACCGGGTTGCCGCCGTAGGTGCCGCCGAGTCCGCCGGGATGCACGCGGTCGAGCAGGTCGGCGCGGCCGGTGATCGCCGACAGCGGCATGCCGCCGGCGATGCCCTTGGCCATGGTGATGATGTCGGGCACGATGCCCTCGTCGTCGCACGCGAACCACGAGCCGGTCCGCGCGAATCCGGTCTGTACCTCGTCGGCGATGAACACGACGTCGTTGGTGCGCGCCCACTCTCGCAGCGTCGGCAGGAATCCCGTTGCGGGGACGATGAATCCGCCCTCACCCTGGATGGGTTCGATGATGATCGCGGCCACCTGGTCGGCGCCGATCTGGGCCTCGATGGCGGCGATGGCGCGCGCGGCGGCCTGCTCACCGGTGAAACCGTCGGGATCGCGGTACGGATACGACATGGGCATCCGGTACACCTCGGGCGCGAACGGGCCGAAATGCGCCTTGTAGGGCATGTTCTTGGCGGTCAGCGCCATGGTGAGGTTGGTGCGGCCGTGGTAGGCGTTGTCGAATGCGACGACCGCATCTCGTCCGGTCGCCAGGCGGGCGACCTTGACGGCGTTCTCCACCGCCTCGGCACCGGAATTGAAGAGGACGCTGCGCTTTTCGTGGTCGCCTGGCGTCAGGTCGGCGAGCGCCTCGGCCACCTCGATGTAGTTCTCGTACGGTGTCACCATGAAGCAGGTGTGCGTGAAGTGTTCCACCTGCGCAGCCACCGCGGCACGCACCCGGGGATCGGAGGCACCGACGCTGGTCACCGCGATACCCGCACCGAGGTCGAGCAGCGAGTTGCCGTCGAGGTCGACGACGAACCCGCCGTCGGCGTCGGCGGCATACACGGGCACCGCCGACTTCACGCCCGCGGCCACACAACCGGCACGGCGCTGCGCGAGCGCCCGAGACCGCGGGCCGGGCAGTTCGGTGACCAGACTGCGCTTCTGCGGCAGACGGTAGGTTACTTCGGACACTGGTCCTCCAAGAAGCAGTCGGGACAGAGGGTTTCATCGGCAGCGGACACCGCCGCGCCGGGTCAGCGCTCGCCGCGCGGCACCACGATCATCGGTACCTGCAGGACGCGCATCATCTTGGCCGCAGTCGATCCGAGGAACAGCCGACGCGGCTGTGCCAAGCGACTCGATCCGACCATGATCAGGTCGCCGTCGTGCCAGTCGAGTTTGTGCACCGCGTCCTCGATGTGACGTCCCTCGACCACCTCTGCGCTCACCGGTATCTCAGCGGGCAGGCGTGATCGGGCGTCGTCGACCAGGCTGCGCGCGTGTGCCCGCGCCGCCTCGAGCGAGCTCTCGTCGTCGCGCACAGCGCCGCTCACCGGCTCCACGGCCACCAGGGAGATCAGCCGTAGACCCACCTTGGCGGCAGCACAGAATCGGGTGGCCGTGTCGAGGAGTTCGTCGGCGCCGGGGCGATCGCCGATGGCGCAGGTGACTTCACGGATACGGGAGATGCCCGCCCGGTAGGCGCCCCGCGGTGCGACGACCAGCGGCAGCGGCGACGAGTGCAGCAGACCGTTGACGACGGTGCCGAGGGAGTGTGTTCCGATGAGGCCGCCGCCTCCACCGCCGACGACGATCGCGGACGCCCCGATCCGCTCGGCGATCTCGATGATTCCGGCGCCCGACGATTCGGCGAACGCGACATGTGTCGTGACCGTGACGTCATCGTCAACCTGGGCGGCGGCGTCGGCCAGCCAGCGGCTCGCACGGTCGGACAGGACGGCCTCGAAGTCGCCGGGCGGGGCCGGGGCCACCCGGTCGGGCGGTAGCACCATGGCGATGTCGAGTTCGGCGCCGAAGCTGCGGGCCAGGCGCGCGCCGAGGGCCAGGGCGTCAGCGCCTCCGGGAGTGGCCAGGTAGGCGACGAGCAGCCTCATGCGTGGCCCCCGGTGGAGTCGTGGTGGCACGCGGCAGGCGGTGTCGGGGCGACGTCGAGCGACGGGTTGCGGTCGAAGAATCCGACCGGCTTGAGCCAGAAACTCACCGTGTCCGACGGCATGATCGGCCAGTCCTCGGGCCGGGTGATGTGATGGATTCCGAAGACGTACCAGAGGACCACGTCGGTGTTGTCGATCGACCGGTCGGCGGACGTCCACTCCGGCAGTCCGAGGCCGCCGGCGCTCTGGTTGACGAATTCCCCTGCCGGCCAACGCTCATCGGGAGAGTTGGGGGTCGCCCACAGCGTGTGCTCGATGGCCCGGCAGCGGTCGAGGATGGGTGAGTCGGGGTCGAACATGGGTGGGAATGCGGCCCCGGGCACCAACTTGTAGGACGGATGCGTGCCCAGACCGTTGGTTGTGTTCTCGTTCACCACCTTCCACGCCCGCTGGGTCTGGAAGTTCATGTCCTGCTTGGCTTCCTGCTCGGTGCGCAACGGTGTGTTGACCTGGCGCAGCGAGAGGCCGTACGGATTGTCCGGGCCGGTGGGCACCACCTGGGTCTCGGTGGTGTAGACGGTGTTCTGCGTTCCGTCCACGTCGAGATCGAGTCGGGCGATCAGGAAGTGTTGATGGAACGGCGCATAGGTGCCGTTGTCGACGACCGTGCCGTGCTCGGGGGTTTGTCCGGGGGCCAGTGTGCTGACGACCATGATGCCCGTCGCGCGCACCTCGCATTCGATGTTGCCGTCCTGATAGAACCGCCAGTAGACGAGGTACTCATAGTTGGCGACGGTGACGTGGCACGACACGGTGAGGCGACGCATGCGCCGCACCTCGGCCCCGTCGTGGTCGACGTGCTTCCACAGGACGGCGTTGTCCTCCTCGTGGATGCAGATGGCGTTGGTGATGACGTAGGGCTCGCCCTTGCTGTCGTGCAGGACCGCGTCGAGGTACCGGATCTCGCCGAGACAGTCGCACCCGAGTTCCAGCGACGTGGTCATGAACCCCAGACCCCATTCGCCGATGTCGAATGCGGTTCTGCGGTAATGATCCACGCAGTGATCGCGGTAGGGGACCATCATCTCCGCGAACGACAAGCGGTGCGCGATGGGCCGTCGCCTGCCGTTGTCGTTGTAGCTGATCGCGTGCAGGGTCATGCCTTCGCGATGGTTGAATCCCACACGCAGGGACCAGTTCTGCCAGTCGAGCCGATGGCCGGTGAGAGTGAACGACGGACCGTCGGGTTGAGTGATGTCCAACGCGCGCAACGGTTCACGAGTGCTCGCGGATCGGATCTCTTCGGGGACGTGAGCGGGGACGTACTCGCCCATGATCTCGGGGTTGTCCAGGGTGAAGGTGTCCTCGATCTCCAGCAGCTCCATCGAGTTCAGGTCGATGATGCAGTGGAAGCCGTTGACCGGCCCCGCGTAGGGATTCATGCCCGGTCCCTTGCGAACCCAGCTGTCCGACCATCCGATCCGCCTGCCCCGGTAGCGCTCCGGGATCAGGACGGCGCCGTAGGTCCAGGTGTCCATGAACACCAGGCTCATGTCGGTGATCCCCCGCCGCGCGAGCGCCGCGATCACATCGGGGTGCGACCGCAGTGCTGCATCGGCCTCCTCCCACTCGTCGACAGTGAAATTCGCCTGTACCCCGGGGATGTGCTCCCAGGTGGTGACCGTGGAATCGGTCAGGGACACCAGGGCCTTGTAGGTCTTGTTGCTCGCGCGCTCGAAACACACGACGTGCGCTGCACGCTCGGGCACGGTCGCGTCGGCGTCGTACCGGGCGAGTGCGGCCTTGTCGGGTTCGGCCATCTCGATACTCGCGTAACGCCATTCGGGGGCCGCCACGCCGTGCGCGGTTCCCAGGATGTCCACCACGGCGGTGAACTCGTCGCGCGTCAGTGGATCGAGCGGGTGAAAATCCTGCGGGTGAAAATCCCTGTCGGTCACTGCGATCCTCTCAGTCGTGGGCGCTCATGACGTGCTTGATACGGGTGTAGTCCTCGACCCCGTATGCAGAGAGGTCCTTGCCGTATCCGGAGTGCTTGAATCCTCCGTGCGGCATCTCGGCGACCAGCGGGATATGGCAGTTCACCCACACCGCACCGGCATCGATGCGCGCCGAAACACGTTGCACCAGTCCATGATCGGATGCCCAGATGCTCGACGCGAGGCCGTAGTCGACACCGTTGGCCATGGCGATCGCGTCGTCGGTGTCGTCGAAGCGCTGCACGGTGATGACCGGTCCGAACACCTCGTTCTGCACGATGTCGTCGTCCTGGCGGACGTCGGTGATCACCGTCGGTTCGAAGTAGAACCCCTTGTCGCCGTGCCGGTTGCCGCCGGTCACGATCGTCGCGTGGTCGGGCAGCGCGGCGATCTTCTGGTTGACCGCGGTGAAGTGCCGAATGTTGTTGAGGGGACCGTAGAATGCGTCCTCGTCGTCGACTCCGCCGGGCCGGAGTTTCTGGGCCTGGGCCACCAGGCCGTCGAGGAACTCGTCATACACCGACGCGTGCACGATGGCGCGGGTCGCTGCGGTGCAGTCCTGGCCGGCATTGAAGAATGCCGCCTCGGCGATGCCGCTGGCCGCCTTGTCGATGTCGGCGTCGCCGAACACGATCGCCGGTGCCTTGCCACCGAGTTCGAGATGAGCGCGTTTGACGTCGGCCGCTGCGGCCGCCGCCACCGCGATGCCCGCGCGTACCGATCCGGTGATCGACACCAGACCGAGGCGTCGGTCGGACACCAGCGCGGCGCCGGTCTCCCCGGTGCCGAGGACCACGTTCAGCACACCGTCGGGCAGGATGCCCCGGGTGAGTTCCGCCAGGGTGAGCGTGCTCTCCGGTGTGGTGTCGCTGGGCTTGAGGACGATGGTGTTGCCCGCCGCCAGCGCCGGGCCGATCTTCCACAGGGCCATCATGAACGGGTAGTTCCACGGCGTGACCTGGCCGACCACCCCGATCGGTTCGCGCCGCACGTAGGACGTGAAGCCCTCCATGTACTCGCCCGCCGACCGGCCTTCCAGCAGGCGGGCGGCACCGGCGAAGAAGCGCATCTGATCGGCGCCGACGAGAACTTCCTCGGATCGCACGAGGGAACGCAACTGACCTGTGTTGCGGACCTGAGCATCGACGATCTCGTCGGCCTTCTTCTCGATCTGGTCCGCGATCGCGAGTAGCGCGGACTGCCGTTCTCGTGGCGTCGTCCGGCCCCACGAGGCGAAAGCGCTCGCCGCGGCATCGACGGCACCGCTCACTTCCGCCGCCGTCGACACCGGCGCGACGGCCACCAGCGACTCGTCGGCCGGGTTGATCACGTCCAGGGATTCGGTGGACGTGGAGGCGACAAATGCGCCGTTGACGAAATTCTGGAGCCGCTCGGTCATGTCGGACCTCTCTGATGGCGGGGTGGTAGAGACAGACTGCACAAGGTGCGGGGCCGCTGCATCTGCCAAAATGGCGTAACTGAATGTGATCTGTGCGACAGATTGGAGTGCATGGTGGGCCTCGCCGTCCGTTGGCTCATCGGTCGGGAAGACCTGAGCCTACGACTGCGGGCCGGGTCGGTGGGGGCGATTGCCCAGGTCACCTTCGCGGTGACCACCGAACTGCCCCACCCCGGCCGCTGGCTGTCCGGAGGCGAGGTCGTCCTCACGACGGGGATGGGCCTGCCCGCCGATCCGGCCGGGCGGCGAGCCTACGTGCGCGAGCTCGTCGACAGTGACATCGCGGCGCTGGGATTCGGGGTCGGTCTGTCCTTCACCGACATTCCCGCAGAGCTTCTCGACGAGGCTGACACCTGCGGTCTTGCCGTGTTCGAGGTTCCGTTCGCAACGCCGTTCGCGGCGGTCGTGAAAGCGGTGATGGAACGGCTCGCCGAGCAGCAGTACGAGCAGATGCTCGCCGCGTCGCGGGCCCAGCCTCGGATGACGCGGGCCGCCGCGAACGGTGGGGTGCAGGCGATCGTGCACGAGTTGTCGCGGGCGAGCGGCGGGCCGGTCACCGTGGTGGATCCGCAGGCGCGGATCGTGGCGCACGGTCACACACCTCCGTCGGACAACGTGATGGCGATGATCGCGTCGCTCGTCGCCGAGTCCCCGCACGGCGATGCCATCGCCGACAGCAGCGTGATCCCGGTCGAGGCGTGCACAGTGGTCGTGCAGACGATCCGGTTGGGCAGGCACATCCACGGCTACCTCGTCGTCGAACTGCCCGGCGATCCACGGGCGCTCGACCAGGTCTTGATCGGACACGCGAACTCGCTGCTGGCGCTGGACTTCCACAAGCCACGACGACTCCGTGCCGAGCAGGCCCGGGTCAACACGACGGCGATGCGCATCCTGCTCGCCGGCGAATACGATGAGTCCGCTGCCCGCTCGGTGCTGCTCGCCGCGGCCGATTCCCAGGAGCAGGTCCGCGTCGTCGCAGTACGCGGAAGCCACGACCGCGCGGCGGTCGGTGAGGCCGTCGACGATCGGCTCGGCGGTGCCGGACGGGCGATGTTCCACACCGTCGGGTCCGACGACCTCCTCGTCGTCGTGCGCGGCAGCGACGACATCGAGTTCGTCTCCGAACTCTTCGTCGACCTGCCGACCGATGTGCGCGATCACCTGCGGATCGGGGTGAGCGCTGCGCGCGATGCGGGCGACCTGCGTGCTGCCGCGGACCAGGCGCGGATGGCAGCGGTGGTGGCGCCTGTCGGGGGTGAACCAGAGGACGCGCTGCGCGCGGTGGGCCGGACGCTGCTCTGCGCACCCGATGTGCGACGGGTCCTCGACACTCTCGCGGGGGTGCTCGTCGACCCGATCGTCGACTACGACACCAAGCACGGCACCGACCTCTTGGCGTCGTTACGCGCCTTTCTGGAGGCCAACGGGCAATGGGAGCACGCGGCGGCCGCGTTGGGCGTTCATCGGCACACGTTGCGGAGCCGGTTGCTCAAGATCCGTGACATCGTGGACTGCGACCTCGACTCCGCCCGGGTGAGGGCGGAGTTGCTGCTGGCCATCACGGCGAGGTCCGGAACAGACGGGGAAACGCAATGGCAGACGTGACATGGACATTCTCCTCGACCGGCGGGTCGATTGTCGTGCACACCGGTGTCAGTGGCCGGGCAGCGCGGACCGGTCACCGGCTGACGATCGAGATGGCCGAGTGGTCGGGATCGGCGACAACGCGCGATGGCCTGCCGGTCAGCGCCCAGGCGTCCATCGTCGTCGATTCACTCAGGGTGCGTTCGGGAGAAGGCGGGCTGACACCGCTGACCGGAGCGGAGAAGTCGGTGGCTCGTGGCAATGCGCTGAAATCCCTTCAGCACGACAAGTTTCCGGAGATCCGCTACCAGGCTGAGTCGTTTGAAGCGGCGCCGGACGGCTTTCGAGCACACGGAACTCTGACGATCCACGGGCGTGGACGTCCGCATGATCTCGATGTCCGCGTCGCCGATCACGGCGATGCGCGGGTCCTGATCGCCGAGAGCATGGTCAACCAGAAGGATTTCGGTATCAAGCCCTACTCGCTCATGATGGGCGCCTTGAAGGTTGCCGACGAGGTGCGGGTGGAGATCGAGATCGTTGTCGAGAAATAGGCCCCGCAACGATTCACCGAGAATCCACGTCCGCGGCCATGAAGGCTGCCGCATCCCTCCCCAGGCTCAACACCGGTTGTCGCGGTGCCGGCGCGTGGAAGCTCTCATCCGCATGGGTGGCCACGTTCTTCCCGCCTCCAGGATCGTCGGCGTGGCGTCCCACTGAATCTAGGGGAGGAAGTTTCTTCCCCGAGGTTCGGAGTCGTCCCTCAGAAAATTGGCGGGGACGACACCAAGGGTAGGGGACGAGTTTCTTCCCCTATTCTTCGGACGGACCCGCTCTTCGCGCCTCCACGATCGCAGACGGGGGCAAGCTGACTCCTTCTTGCGCAACAGATATTGAGTAATCCGGACACGGCAGGCAACGCGCTGTGCTGGAGCGGAGGGATCGTGCCGCGTATGTCGCATTGCGACGCGCTGTTCATCTGGTGTGCACCGGTGCAGCCCCGGTCGTTGACCCAACCAACCGGTTCCCTCCCTACGTTGAGCGCGAAAAACATTCAGTCCCAGGAGAATCTGGGACCCGAGGGGACAGGCATACATGAAGCTCAACAGACTTATCGCCATCGCCACGATGCTGATCGCGTCGATGGGGATTGCGTTCGGTGCCCAGGCGGCACCGCAGACGGCCCACACCACGACGCACTGGAACGTGATGCGCAGCGGCAGCAGCGTTCTCGTGTCCACCAACAACGGAACCCTCAGCACCGACCACGGCAGACTGCTCCTGCGCGACGCCAAGGGTGCTGTGGTCAGTGCCGTGCCGCTGACCGTCGCTGTCAACAACTACGCTCACCCGGTCAACGCACAGGTCTCCGGCACGACCGCCAAGCTCGCCGTGAACATGAGCCCGGCCCTGGCTCGCTTCCAGCCGTTCACCCACCAGGCCGACCTGGGTGCCGCGGTGTCCGGCGTCAAGGACAACATCACACTCACTGCTGCGATCGGTGGATTCCTAGGTGCTGCAACCGGTTTGGTTGGCGGCTGCCTGCTCGGTGCGATCGCGGCCGGCGTCGTGTCGGCTCCTGCTGTCATGCTGTTCGGTGCCGGCCCGCTCGCCGGGTGCATCGGTGGCGCGCTGCTCCTGGGCGCGGGCGCATCGCTCGCCGGCACCGCGATCGGTGGCATCGGCGCGGTCATCGCCAACGCCGGACCGTTCATCCAGCTTCTTCGCGAGCCGAAGAAGAGCAAGTAACACCATAGCGTTACCTCTCACCGGTCGGCCCGTCTTCGGACGGGCCGACCGCCTTTCACTGCAGTCGCTGCAATGACCCCGGTTGTACGTCGTGGTCCGCGGCCAATGCGAGCACCTCGTCGAATCCCGCGACGAGGCAATCGGCGAACAGGTCGATGTCGGTGACCGCCGCACCATCGGAGTTCAACCCGATACAGGCGGTTCCGTTGTGCGTGATCATCGTTGCCATCACAGCGCACCCCGGCAGCGGACCGAAGGGGAACATCCGCTCCACCTTTGCCCCGGCAACGTATGTCTCCCAGGGGATTCCCGGCACATTACTGGCCTGCAGGTCGTTCTGGCTGGTCGTCCCGCTGAACTGCATCAGCACCGAACCCGGTAGCCAGGCCATGACCGCACCCAGGGTGTTGAACAGGTCCACCGCCGGCTCGTGCCGGGCCGCACGCACCTGTTCGCGCACCGTGAGCACCCGCTCGAAGGGATCGGCGATGCCGACCGGGCCGGCCAGGCGACCGACCGCAATGCGGTTGCCACCCGCAGGATCTTCGGGACGGCGAACCGAGATCGGGATCGCCACCGGCATCGCCTCGATCGCGGTACCCATCTTCTCGTGGTAGATCCGGAATCCACCGAGCAGCCCGGCGAGGTAGACGTCGTTGATCGACGCGCGGGTCGCGGTCGCGGCCGCCTTCAGGTCGGCGAACGGAACCTCGAAAGCGCTGAAACGCCAGGAGATACTGCGATTCGCCAGGAGTGGGGAGCCCGGTGGACTGACGAGACCGGCGACCCGGGGTACTGAACGTCCGTAGCGCAGAGCAGTACTCAGGGCCTGCCGGGGGCTGACGAGGGATCGGATGCCTTTGATGGTCATGTCGATGCGGTGCGGGATGCGACGCATCTCCTCGTCGAGCTGTCGCGTGATGATGTCCACCGCGGAGATGTGGACGGGATCGGGGCTCGGCGGCTGCGGTTTCCCGGGATTGTGTTCCCGTGTCGGTGAATGTAGTTGGGCCAGGCCGAGAATGGCGCCGAGACCGTCGGTGAGTGCGTGGTGGGCCTTGAGGAAGTAGGCGGCCTTGCCGTCGGGGAGTCCCTCGATCAGCGTGCCCTCCCACGGGGGTCGCGCGGCGTCGAGGGCTGTCATCGCCAGTTGCTCACACGTGGACAACAGTTCGCGCATGCTGCCGTCGCCGCCGAGTCGGATGCGACGTACGTGGTAGTGCAGGTCGAAGTCGGGATCGACCGCCCAACTGGGGGTTCCGGCTCCGATCGGGGAGTCGACGACGCGCTGCCGGAACCGGGGAGCCATGCGAGAGCCCCATTCGTGGGCCGCGATCAGCCGATCCCAATCGGGTGCGCAATCGTAGATCTCGAGCATGCTGATGGTGCCGCGCATCCGACGGTCGGTGTCGCCGCGCCACATGATGGTGTCGACGGGACTCATGTGCGGCTCGTTGGCCCAGTCGAGTGGGCGGTCGGCGTTCTCGGTCATCCCCGAACCTCCTGCGTCGGTACAGTCACACCCGAACCTCCTGCGTCGGTTCATCAGAGCCGTCGTCGAACGATTGCAGCGGCCAGTCGGCCAACGTGGTCACATACATCTGCCGCACTTCCTCGGCATGTTTACCGATGTCCTCGGCCCGCCACCCGGTGGTGTCCACCGGCGGCAGCACCATCACCTCCACCGTACCGGGCCTGATCAATTGGGAACCGCGCCACATCAATTCACCCGTGTTGCGCAGGACCACCGGTACCAGCGGCACGCCGGCCTGCATCGCGATGTGGAACGGTCCCTTCTTGAACGGGCCGATGCGCGGCGTCGACGACCGGGTACCCTCGGGTGCCACCACGAGCGACTTCCCGTCCTCGCGCAGGGCTTTCACCGCGGGGGCGAGTTGCTCGATGGCCTTTCCGGCGTCGGCACGGTCGATGAAGACCAGGCCGGCCTGATCGAGGATCTGGCCCAGCACAGGAACACGCTGGACCTCCTTCTTGGCGACGCCGGTCGCATCGGACCGCACCAGGTTGATCATCACCGGCATGTCGAGTTTGGACTGATGGTTGAAGAGGAACACGCAGGGCCGGTCGGAGATGAGGTGCTCGCCACCGTCGAGGACCTGCACGTGGACGCCCGCGAGGGACAGGCCGACGTCGTTGCCGGTCGGCAGGGTCGCGATGAGGGCATTGGGATCGCGCCGAACCAGTCCGGCCGTGAAACCTATTGCGGCAGAAGCGAGAAACGAGCCATAGAACGCGCTGGTGCGGGCCAGCATGCCGATGCGATTGTAGGTGGGGTTGGTGATGTCGATGATCGGCCACCCCCGCGCCTGCGCCTCGGCACGCAGAGTGCGCATCGGAGACACGGCCGCCGGATTGCCGACGGCCTCGAGGTAGGGGATGTCCTCGTTGCCGTCGCTGTAGGCGAAGGAGGCATCGAGGTCGATCTCGTGGTCGCGGGCCAGCGTCCGGACGGCGGCCGCCTTGCCCGGACCCCACAGCGGCCGGCCGAGGACTCGTCCGGTGACCACCCCGTCGATCACCTCGACCTCGGTGGCCAACGCGTGGTCGGCCTCGATCTCGCGTGCGATGGGTTCGATCTGGAATCGCGTTGCCGACGACGCGATCACGATCATGTGGCCCATCTCGCGATGGGCGCGCAGGATCTGCCACATCTGCGGGCGCAGCTTGGCCGCCGTCTCGTGCTTGAAGAGGCGGTTGCCGAGGTCCTGCAACTCCGCATACGTCTTGCCGGCGAACGTGGGTTTGGTCGCCTCGAGAACCTCGGCGTAGTCCTGTTCGGATTCGACGCCCCGCAATCCGATGAGCAGGAAGTCCGCGAGTTCCCCGAGGCCGAACTCGAGACTACGCACCCGTGCCCCGACGATGGCCGTCGCCGAGAAGCCCTCGATGAGGGTTCCGTCGTAGTCAAAGAACGCCGCGACCTTCTTTCCGGTTGGTGCGGACCGGATCTGGCGTAGCCGATCGGTGAGTGCACTCATTGCGTCACCCCGGTGAGGACGTCGGCCTGCAACTCCTCGATCGAAGCGATACGCGACAGCCGCCCGCGCATGACCTCCACCTCGTCGAGCCATGCCTCGCGGGCCGCGGCGAGGTCGGCACCTTCCGTGCCCTCGATGAGGCCGCGGTTGTCGGCAAGCTGGTAGGCGGCGTCGTAGAGATCCTTGGACACCGAATCCTTGCTCCGCACAACGCCTTGCAGCGAGAGCTGGCGTCCGAGCCCGAGGCAGTCGGCGAGGATGGCGTCCTTGTCTCGTGACGCGGTGCCCAACTCCACGAGGCGAGTGGCGACCACGAGCTGCGCGTCGAAGAACGGCTGCAGCGTGCGTCGGGCCAGCAGGCCTCCGGTGTGACTGTGCAGGACGTCGTAGGTCCATTCCCGGCTCGGCTTCGCATCCCGCCACTCGACGGCAATGAGGTCGAGCTCAGCACCGAGACGGTGCAAGAACTCGTCCTTCGGCGGGAAGAAGAACTCGAACTTGAGCAAGTCGCGGATACGGAGCGCCTCCCGCTGTGCTGCGGCCAGCAGAGCCTCGTCGGCGACCCCGAACTCGTCTTCGGCGATGGCGACGTCGCCCGGTGTCACCTCGACCGCCCCCTCGGCCACCGCGAGCATGGCCACCTCGACGATCGCGCGGTCGACGAAGTGATGCAGCGCGCCGTTGCGGTAGTAGGCAGCGATCGCGTGATTGTTGGCCGCGATCGACCAGACGGGCTCGGACCCACCGTCGAAGCACGTCACCACGCCCGCGTCGCCAAGGACACGCAATGTCCGGGTCAGCCCGGCGCCCCTGCACTGCGCGGGGTCGGGGCCGGGGAGGTCGCGCCGGCGAATGTAGTCCAGCAGTGGCTCGAGAATCCGCTCGATCTCGGGTTCGGTGTAGGCGCGGTCGCTGGCGCCCAACAGGGCAAAGCCGGCCAGCGAAGTCGCTGAAATCGGTGTAGCGGTGTTGATCTCGTCCATCACTCGGAACGCGACCTTGTCCAGTTGGGACGGTCCGGTACCGGCGTCGGCAAGCGCGGCACGCAGGGAAAGGGGTTCACCGAACCGAATTCTCGCCTCGCCCAGATATCCGCGCTGCGCCTTGGCGTAGCGCAGCAGCCAGCCGATGCCCTCCGGCCGCTTGGTGCCGCCGGCGTCCTCGGCGGCCATGGCCCCGATCTCGTGGAGTTGGTCGTAGACGATGGAAGTGGGCACGATCGTGACGTCGGCTTCGTCGAGTTGTTTCACCGCCTCGACCACGTAGTTGAGCAGGCCCAGCATCGGCTTGCGCAGCTTTCCGGTGCGACTGCGACCACCCTCGATGTACCACTCGAGGTTGAAGCGCTTCTCCACGATGAATGCCAGGTATGCGCGCATCGCGAATTTGTAGACCGGGTCGGAACCGAACTTGCGGCGGATGAAGATGATGCCGGCGCGCTGGGCGATGGGTCCGACGGGCCAGAAGGACAAGTTGATACCGCCGAGCACGAGATTCGGCGGGAAGTCGTGGCCGCGCAGGACCGTGGCGAGCACCAGCGGGTCCACGTAGGAGCGGTGCGACGGCAAGAAGACGAGGCTGGTCGACTTGTTCAGTGTGCGTAGCGAATTGAGCGTGTCGAGGTCGACGGACACGTTCCAGGCCCGGTCGTGCAGCCTGCGGAAGGTCGCCGAGAACACGTCGCTCATCAGCCGACTCTGAGTGGCCACAAAACCCGTCAGCTTGTCGGTGGCGTCGTTGACCACCACGTCGGCGGGCCTGCCGAGTTCGGCGGCGAGTTTGGCGGCGCCGGTCCGGAACCGTGCCGAACTGCTGATCTGCTCGGCCACCAATCGCGGCACCTTGTACCGGTCACCGACGATCTGGCGTTCCGCGCGTTCGGCGGACAGGGAGGCTTGCAGCGCGACGAATTTCGCGAACGGCACATCCTGTGCGACGTCCCGTTCGTGGCGGCGTCGCAGATCGTCGATCGACGCAGGCTCACCCGCCACGACGCGCAGCGCGTCGGGCCGGCGACTGCGGATCAGCGGCTGCGCGAAGCCGACCGGGCGTCGCGGATTGGACAGCACCAGGACGTCGCCGAGCGTCACTCGCCGCTCGCCGCGGCGGACCGCGGGCAGCCAGACCGGTCGGACCGGAACGACGAGTGTGTGGTCGGGCAGCTCGTCGAATGCAACCTCATCGGGCCGGCGGATCGGCGCACCCGGATAGGCGGACTGGGCCCACTCCGTCACCGCACTCATCTCGCATCCCGTGCGAGTCTCCGCCAACACCATCACCGGATCGCTCACGCGCATCACCCTCACATCTCATCGGTTGCACCAGTCCCCGACCTGCCCTCGGCACGCTCATTGTGACTCTGCGCGATGCGCTGAAGAGTGAAAACGGGGAGAACGCCTGGGTGAGCGCAGTATGGTTCCGCCATGAACTCACTCGCACGGTTGGTGTTCGCCCCCGCGGCGGCAGTGGTCATCGCGTGCGGCGTCCCGGCGCTCGCGAGCGCGACCCCCTCGTCAGGAGTCACCGCGGTCACCCTGGCCGAGGGCGACATCCCGGCGGGCTTGCTGCCCTTTGTGCCCGACGGAGTGCACGTCGTGGTGCGGGAGATCACGATCGCGCCCGGTGGGACCACCGGCTGGCACTACCACGACGGCAACCTCGTGGGACTTGTCCGATCGGGCACCCTCACCCACCCCGGCGCGGATTGTGTGCCAGTGGTATATCGGACCGGCGACATCATCAAAGAGCCCAAGGGGCAGGCGAATACGCACGTAGGACGCAACCTTGGGTCGGTGCCCGTGGTCCTCGACGTGCTGTATCTGATCCCGCTGAGCAAGCCGCTGTTCGAGGATGCGCCCGCACCCGGCTGCGACAAGCAGGGACGCTGACGTCACATGCGTGCGTGGCGCGCCATCACGAACGAATAGAAGCCGTATGCGGCGATGCCGAATGCCGCGAGCACGAGCAACAATTGTCCGGCCGGTAGACCCGCGAGTGTCTTCACGGCACCGTCGATCCCGGTGGCCTTGGCCGGGTCGGCACGGACGGCCGCGACGATGACGAGGACGCCCGCACCGGTGAGTGCTGCGCCCTTCGCGACGTACCCGATCACTCCGGACCACACGATCAGCGGGGAGTCGCCACCACGCTTGAGATCGTCGAGGAAGCGACGCGTCGCACCCTTGTAGATGTGGTAGCCACCGATGGCGATCACCACGAGTCCCACCACCACGAGCAGGGCCTTGCCGCCGGTGGAACCCATGAGCCGCGCACTGAGCCCGGCATTCTGCTGCCCGCTGGATTGGCCGTGGCCCAGCGCGAACTGCGCGGCCGAATAGGCGAAGGCGATGTAGACCGCGGCCAGGCCCAGGGCTTTGGCGCGATCGGTCCATCCAGTGTCCTCGTCCCCGTGGGAATTGCTGGGTCGGGACTCGCCGGGGTGCGGCCCGAGGATGGCTTCGACGATGCGCCACAGCGCGAGCGCCGCGAACACGATCACCGCCAGCCACAGGGCGATTCGACCGCCGGCGGATTCCGCGAAGATGCCCAGCGCCCCGGACTGATCGGCGTTGCCACCACCCCCGAACGCGAGGCGGAGAATGATGTAGGCGATCAGGATGTGCACGCATCCGCTGGCGAACTGGCCTGCTCGGGCCGCGTTCTCGAACCATGTGCGCTCGGCCGCCTTCTCGGCGATCTCGGACACTGAATCACCCCTGTCGTCGTCACTTGTCCCCACTGACCTGACTCCAGTGGAACACCATCGGGCGCAGATATCTCGCGACCACCGGATTCGACCACGAGTCGAGGTGAGTCCACGCGATCCGCGTCGGTGAGAGCGGTTGGGTGCCTGCTCGTATAGTGGTGGCCTCAGGTTCTCCCGCCGACGAAAGAGTCTCACCATGGAGGCAACGGTCACCCCCGAAGCCGAGCAGGCCGTATCCGACATCGCGCAGCGCTACGGGCTGTCCCGCGACGCGGTGCTGGCCATGCTGTTCGCCGTGAACAACGGTGGCGGCACGATGGCGCAATTCTCCATTCCCGAACTCGGTGGTTCCGGGCAGTGGATGCGTGGTGGCATGACGATGGTCGGCAACATGTTCGACAACGCGCTCAAGGCGCGCGTCGATGGTCTCTGCAACGAGTTGTCGCAGCTGCTCGCCACCACCACCGTGTTCCCGCCGACTCCGGCCGCAAACGTCGGGTTCGGTGGATTCACCGCCAACAACTGGTGGCCCGGCGACCTCGGCGTGCCCAGTTCGACGGGCTCGCAGAACGGCGCACGGTACGCGATCTTCCCCGGCACCCGTCGACTCGCCATCGAGTTCAATGGTGTCACAAGGGTTTTCGATACCGGCGACCATCAGATCGGCGGCGTCCAGCAACAGCAGGGCGGGATGTCAGGCACGTTGAGCTTCACCAGCCAGTTCGGCACCTTCGACACTTCCAGCCTCACCGAACTCGGCACGCAGGCCATCGTCGACACTCCTGTCGCGGCACCGGCTCCACGCCATGCGGCCGAACCCCAATACGCTCCGGAACCCCAGTACGCGCCCGAACCCCAGTACGCCCCGGCCCCGCAGTTCGACGCCCCGGCACCATCGGGTGGATCCGACGCCGACGCCATCGTCGCGGCCATCGAGTCGCTGGCCGGACTGCATCAGCGCGGCATCCTGTCCGACGACGAGTTCGCTCAGAAGAAGGCCGAACTGCTCGGTCGGTTGTGAGCGTCCCGGTGGTGCCGTATGTGGTTGCGGCGTCGGCCGTTTCGGCGGTCGGGTTGCGCACCTATTTCGCGCGAGTTCGCTGAGGCGCTCGGAGGGTGCGCCCGAAGGGGCGCCGCGTTGGATGCGTCGGCTAGCCGGATTCGCGTTCGAGTGTCGACGCGCGCTCGAGCACCACGATCGGGATCACCCGCTCGGTCTTCTTCTGGTACTCGTCGTAGTCGGGCCAGACCTCGGTCATCTTGGCCCACATGGCCGGCTTCTCTTCGTCGGTGGCGACGCGGAAGTGCACCGGAATGCGCTCGTCCTTGACCTGGATCTCGGCGTCGGGGTTGGACTCCAGATTGAGGAACCACGCGGGCGGCTCATCGGTGCCGCCCTTGGAGGCGACTACCAGAAACGCGTCCTCACCCCACGGTCGGAAGATGAGTGCGTGTTTGCGCTCGGCCCCGGTTTTTCGCCCCTTGGTGAAGAGGATGAGGATTTGGGTACCGTTCCAGTGGTAACCGTCCTCGCCGTCGGTTTCGAGGTACCGCTCGACATGTGCATCGCCGTGGAGGTTGTCGACTGAAGCCATACCTGCACCCTGCCACGAATACCGACCGACCATCACCGCCTTCACGACACCGACGTTTCAGGAGCGCACGATGACAACGATCCCGTCCTTCACCGCATATCGGGCTCTCGCCGCCAAGGAACCCGCCCAACTCGTCACACTCGGCGCCGATGATCTCGCCGACGGTGACCTACTCGTACAGGTGCGCTACTCGACGCTGAACTACAAGGACGGTCTGGCCATCCTCGGCAAACCTGGTGTGGTCCGGAGCTTTCCGCTCACCTGTGGCATCGACCTCGCGGGTGATGTCGTGGACGATGCCGCGGGCTTCACGGCGGGCCAGCAGGTGGTCCTCACCGGCGCCGGCCTGTCGGAGACGCGCGACGGCGGCTATTCCGGGTACCAGCGGGTGGATGCGGCAGCAGTTCTCCCGGTTCCTGTCCAACTCGGTTTGTGGGGATCGATGGCAGTCGGAACCGGCGGTCTGACGGCGATGCTGTGCGTGCTGCGGCTCGAGGCCGCGGGGGTCTCACCAGATCAAGGACCGGTGCTGGTCACCGGGGCGACCGGCGGCGTCGGCAGCTTCGCGGTGTCCATCCTGTCGCGCCTGGGCTACGAGGTGCACGCGTCGACGGGCAAGGCAGACGAGCACGACTACCTCCGTGAACTGGGCGCATCCGAGATCGTCGAGCGCGACACCCTCACCGGCGAGCCCCGACCCCTCGCCAAGGAACGGTGGGCGGCCGCCGTCGACAGCGTGGGCGGGGTCACGCTGGCCAACATCCTGCCGCAGATCCGCTACTCGGGTGCGGTCGCCGCCTGCGGCCTCGCCGGCGGACCCGGCCTGGCCACCACCGTCATGCCGTTCATCCTGCGCAATGTGGCTCTGCTCGGTGTCGACTCCGTCAACGCCCCCATCGAACTACGACGCGCGGCCTGGGCACGTCTCGACGAGGCGCTCACCGTCGACGAGCTACAGCGCGTTGCGGTCAACGCCGGATTCGACGAGATTCCGGCGCTGGCGGCGAAGATCCTCGACGGTCAGATCCGCGGACGAGTCGTCATAGAGGTGTAGTCACCGCTGATCCGAAGAGTTGGGTGACAAACGCTCTGAACTGCGCGTAAGCGTCCACCACCCCCACCACCCCCACAGGTCCCGGAGGTGCCCGAGGCGCCGGCCGAGGGATGGCCCCGAAGGGCAGGCGACCGGGTCACGTCAGCGCGCCGCCGGGCCACTGAAAGTAGGGAAGGTTCTTCCCCTACTTTCTGCCCCTGCTTGTTGAGTCGTCCGCGAGAAAATTCGCGGGGAGGACTCCAGGGATAGGGGACGAGTTTCTTCCTCTGAGGGTGCCGGGAGCGTGTGGCGCGTTCCGCGGAACGTGTCGATCGACATCGCGGGCTCGACGAGCATATGTCGCCAGCACCCCTGGCGCGGGAAGCGTCCGTGTGCGCCGAGACGGTGGTTCCGAGGCCGGCAGCAAGGTCACTGTAGCGGTAGCAGCTCGGCTCGGGCTGCCGCGACGATCCCGGCGGTCACCGCGTCGAGCAGCGGTGAGCTGAGTTTCCAGTACTGCCAGTACAGCGGGACGTCGTGGTCGGGGTCTGGGTTGTCGGGGTCGAGGAACCTGACGACGCGGCCGGCGTCGAGGGCGTCGGCGATCTGGGCGTGCGGCACCACACCCCATCCCATGCCCATCTCGACCGCGCGGTGGTATTCGACCGACGCCGGGATGTAGATCGTCGGCGGTTCGGAGGCCTGTGACGAGTAGGCGCGCAACACGGTGCGCTGGATGTGGTCGTTGCGGTCGTAGGACACCATCGGCGCGCGCGACAACGTGTCCGACGTCGGACCGTCGGGCATCCACTTGCGCAGGAACTCCGGGGTCGCGACCGGCACGTAGCGCATCACACCGAGCGGTATCACGGTACATCCGCGGATCGCTATCGGATCGGAAGTGATGGCGGCCAACGCCTTTCCCGAGCGCAGGAACTCGCTGTTGCGGGATTCGTCGTCGCGCAGCACCTCCACCACGACGGGGTGCTCACGGTGAATGCGTGCCAGGGCGGGTAGCAGCCAGGTGGCCAGCGAGTCCGAGTTGCCGCCGATCGGTATATGGATGGGTCGGGGACGTTCGCTGTCGGGGGTGTCTCCGATGAGTTCGACACCCGCTTCGGCCGTGAGCAACTCCCATTGCTTCGCGAGACGGATCAACACCTCGCCGTCATCGGTCGCGATCGCCGGTTTGGTGCGCTGCACCAGGACACGCCCGACGGCCACCTCCATCGCCTTGATCCGCTGACTGACCGCGGAGGGGGTCACGTGCAGTTCGGTCGCGGCGGCCTCGAACGTGCCGTGCTCGAGAACGGCGCGCAGGGTGCGCAAGCCGTCGATCGAGATGTCCACGGCGCGAGCTTAGCGTCTCACCTTGGCACCGAAGTCCCCGAAATCCACCGCGAAGCGCACGAAGGTGGTTAGTGTCGCCTTGTACTTGCAGCAGCGTCGAGTGCCATCTCCACCGAACGAGAGGGCTCGATCGTGATCATCCTCGGAATCATCTGTCTCATCCTCGGGTTCATCTTCAGCATCCCGATCCTGTGGACCATCGGCATCGTCCTGGTGGTCATCGGCATCATCCTGGCGATCCTCGGCGCCACCGGACGCGCGGTGGGCGGGCGAGCGCACTACTACTGATCGCCCATCACTACCGATCGGGAGCCCACTTCTCGACGCGGTCGAGCCCGGCGGCCCGGCCCTTTGCTGCGACGACGAGCGCGAGCTTGCGGGACGCCTCGTCGATCATCTCGTCGCCGAGCATGGCCGCGCCGCGTCCACCGCCGGCCGCCGAGGTGTGAAAGGCGTAGGCGTCGAGAATGTTCTCGGCGTGGTCGTAGTCCTGCTGGCTGGGCGTGAAGATCTCGTTGGTCGGGCCGATCTGGTCGGGGTGCAGCACCCACTTGCCGTCGAAGCCGAGCGCCGAGACCTGAGTTGCGCTGCGCCGCAAGCCGTCCAGATCGCGGATCTGTGCCCACGGGCCGTCGATGGCCTGCAAGTCGTTGGCTCGGCAGGCCATCAGGATGCTCATGTGGATGTGGTGGAAGGCGTCGGCGATCTCGTATCCAGGTGGCTGCGCGCCGATCACCAGCGACTTCATGTTGATGCTCGCCATGAAATCGCCCGGACCGAAGACGATGCTCTCGAGTCGCGGTGAGGCCTGGGCGATCTCGTAGATCTTGATCAGTCCTGCGGCATCCTCGATCTGCGCCTCGATGCCGATCCGGCCCACGTCGAATCCCTCGGTCTTCTCGATCTGGGTCAGCAGCATGTCGAGTGCGGCAACCTGATTCGGGTGATTCACCTTGGGGAGGATGATCGCGTCGACCGCCGACCCGACGGCGCCGACCACCTCGATCACGTCGGTATAGGTCCAGGGCGTGGTCCAGTCGTTGACCCGCACCCCGCGGATCTGTGCTTGCCAGTCACCGTCGCCGAGCGCCGCGACGATGTTTTTGCGCGCGACCGGCTTCATCGACGGAGCGCAGGAGTCCTCGAGGTCGAGGAACAGCTGATCGGTACCCAGTGACCGTGCCTTGTCGATCATCTTGGTGCTCGACGCCGGGACGGCGAGGTTGGTCCGGCGCGGACGCAGGGTACGGCTCACAGGTCTCTCCTCGAGGTCTGGACACGACGGTCACCTCGGACCGTACCGCCCCATGACTCAGACCCCGCCGCCGAGTACCAGGTCCAGACGCTGTGCGCAGATGTCGGTGAGGTCGATCCCGTCCAGGCCGAGGGAGGTGTTGAGCCGGATCAGCACGATGCCCAGCAGCAGCGCGGCTGCGACATCGGCGAACAGCATGTTCTCGACCCGGTGGCCGGTGAGCTGTTCGTAGCGGTCGAGGGTTTCGGCTCGACTCGGCGTGCCGGCGGCCGAAGCGTGATCGGGCAGTGGACTGCTCACCCAATCGGTGAGGAACATCCACGCAAGGTCGCCGGCCGGATCGCCGAGGTAGGCGACCTCCCAGTCCACCGCCGCCACCGGGGTCCTGTCCGGCGCGTACAACACGTTGGACATGCGGCTGTCGCCCCAGCAGAGGGTCATGCGCGACGGTTGGTAGGTGTGCTGTTCCAACCACGAGAGTGCCTGTGTGAATGCGGGTTTCATCGGTGCACCATCCGCGGCCCAGGTGAGACCGTGGCGCAGGAAGGAGATGACCTGCTCGGCGGGCTCGGCGCCGAATGCGTCGAGTGCGAGGAAGCCGAGCCGGTGGCGGTCGACGTCGACGGCGTGGGTTGCGGCGATCAGGTCGACACAACCATTCCAGTAACGGGCACGACCGGCGTCGTCGGTGTCGGCGTAGATGCCTTCCTGGTGATACGGCGGCATGTCGCTGACCGTCGAGACGCCGTCGATGCGGTCCATCACGAAGTGAGGCGTCCCGAGTGCGTCGGTGTCCGGGTCGATCCAGCGCATCGTCGGCACCGGGACACCCGATCCACCGAGGCGTTGCATCGTCAGATACTGACGGCGAAGGTCGAAATCGGGAAGCACCGCGTACTCGGGCGGCCGTCGCAACACCAGTCTGAGCGGTTCGTCGCCGATATGTCCGTCGCGGCCGCGCACATCGACCACGTCGAAGAGGTACGTTTCGGTGGATCGGCCCATGGGTGCGCTGTGCCAGTTGGTGATTCGTGCGTCCTCGGCGCCGGGTATGCGTGAGCGCACAATGTCGACCACTGCGTCGGGCAGCTGCTCGGGCGTGGGGCGCAGGGTGCGGTGAGCGGTATCCATCGCCCTCACCATCCGGTGTAGCCGTAGCGAGGGTAGGCACCCATGAACACCATCTCGACGAGACCGTGACCCACCTTGCCGTCCATGCGCACCTCGCACAGGGTCTCCGACACCAGGCTCACCGGGGCCACCACATCGGGGTCGGACGAGTCGACGGTGAATCCGTCGATGAAATCGGTTCCGCGCCAATGGCCCGAGGCGTACCCGTTGAACTCCTGATAGCCGGCCAGACCGGGCCAGAAGTCGCACAGCGGTGCGACTTCGATCGATGTCGACGAGCGGTCGGCGCGCAGGATCGTGAACACACCGCCGGCGATCAGGCGTCGTTGCTCACGGAATTTCAGCTCGTGTTCGACGTCGATGATGGTGTCGGCGGGGCGGCCGGTGTCGATGGGGTGGAGGATCTCGCCCTCGAACTGCCACCGCTGCCCGGTGCTGGTCTCGCGTTGCGCGAAATGCACTATCTGGTCGTCGAATTGGAAGATTCCCATGTAGTACAGGACGCCGTCGGGGATCTCGCCGGGCTGCATGTGGGTTCCCTCGGGCAGGCTGCCGCCACCGGGACCGTTGCGGACGCCCCAGGAATGGTCGCGGCCGAACCACCAGCGGTCGGGGTCGATGTCGAGGCGTTCCCCGTCGACCTCGATGTATCCCTCGACGCGCCCGTTCTGATAGAACCGGCGCGCATCCTCCTTGATCCGGCCACGCTCGCGGTGGAATGCGGGAGTCTGTTCGTAGGCCGGGAATTCGCCGGTGAGCGTGAGATCCAGCGTGACACCCTGCTCGTTGGCTCGCAGCTGCGAACGAACTCGACGCAGCGGCTCCTCGACCGAATAGGTGTACGGGCCGACCGTGTAGTGGCCCAATCCGGTGTCGCTGCCCAGTATTTCGGTGGACATGCGCACCACGCGGGTCTCGCCGCCGCGTCGGGTGATCATCGCGTACGCGTCGGTGACGTTGCGATTCGGGTATCGGGCGAGGCCGGTCATCACATTGATGTCGCCGGACTTGTCGAAGCCGTACATCACGATGCGTTCGACCCAGCGCAGGTCGCTCTGGTCGACGTGGTCGAACGAGGTGGGCAGCTGATGACAGAGGAGTTCGTCGTGGGCGGTGAGCATGGGGCGGTCCTTCCTGGGGAGCGACTCCGCATTACGTTACGTGCCGTAACGGAATGAAAGTGGCGTTTTCGCGATACTCTTCTCACGTGAGCACCGACCAGGACGTTTCCCGCTCCGAGATCGGCACCGTCGGCCGCCCGCGCGATCCGATCAAGCATCAGGCCGTGGTGCGTGCGACCCGTGAGCTGCTCGACGAGGAGGGATTCGGTGGAGCGACGGTCGCGGCAATCGCCCGTCGTGCGGGTGTGGGCACGCCGACGATCTACCGGCGCTGGCCGCGTCGGGAGGACCTCATCGAGGACGCGGCATTCGGTGCAGAATCCGAATCCCTACCCGAACCGACCGGGGACCTGACGGACGACATCAGCGCGTGGACGGAGCTCTTCCTGCGTCGCCTCGCCGATCCGGTCACCCGTGCGGCGCTCCCTGGTCTGCTGGCGGCCTACCACCGTGAACCGGGCCGATACGAGCAGTTGGTGGCCCGATTCGAGGCCGACGTGCGCGAGTCCTTTGCCGCGATGGTGGCATCGGATACCGGTGTCGACCAGGACAGGGCCGTCGACGTCGACACCATCTTCTCGATGCTGGTGTCGTCGACGCTGGCGCGTGCGCTCACCTTCGGTCTCGACGACGCCGACGACTTCCGCGACCGAACAGTGGCGGCGTTGGTGACCCTGGTCAGGGCGCGGGATTAGCGCGGCGCTCCCGCAACCAGCGGTAGAGGTAGTAACCACCGGCAACAACCACCAGTGCGACTGCGGCATAGAAGAGCACGGTGGTGCCGAGGGCAGCGCCGGCGAAGTAGCCGACCAGCAGCACGGTCGTGGCCCAGCTCGTCGCGCCGAGCACATCGGCCACACCGAATCGGGCTCCCTGCATGTTGCTCATGCCGGCCATCGGTGGCACGAGCGTGCGGACGTAGCCGATCCAGCGACCGGTCGCGACCGCGATCATGCCGTCGGAGTTGATGCGTTCGGCGGCACGCGCCCAGCGTTCCTCGCCGAATCGTCGTCCCATCCGGGAGGACTTCATCCGGTGGCCCGAGCGTCGGCCGATCCAATAGCCGACCGCGTCGCCGGCGACCGCGGACACGCACACCGCGATGATGAGGACGACGATCTGCGTCGACCCGATGGCCGCGGCGACGCCCGCCGCGAGCAGAATCGCCTCGCTGGGAACCAGGAGGCCGAGGACCAGCGTGGCGGTCTCGGAGAAGATGACCGCGCAGGTCACGAGGTACACCGCCCATGACGGCACCGATCCGATCAGATCGACGAGCCAATCGGCCAAGGCGTGCACAGCACAGAGACTAATGACGGGCGGTGACAATGTCGTCGTCGGCGATCACCCGCTGGTGATTTCACCAACAGGTGGCCATAGTCTGTGAGCCCACATACATTGGCATCAGACAACGCGCGTTTCCGAAATTGAGGAGTGGCCCACATGGCATCTGTGCGCAACGCACTCGAGATGGTGTCCGACACCGTCGGTGCGATCCGGGTGCTGCACAAATCCGGTGCGATCAATCTGACCAACCCGGGCGAGGCAGTGAAGGCGGTGAAGCGCAGCAAGACCATCGGCCCGGCGTCCGCGGTCATCGTGCACGGCGCCGAGGAGTACCCCGACGCACCCGCGATCACCGATGAGCGCGGCACCGTGACGTTCGGTGAGCTGGACCGCCAGAGCAACGCGCTCGCCAACACGTTGCTGGCCTCCGGTGTGGCGCCAGGATCGGTCGTCGGTGTGCTCGCCCGCGACCATCGCGGCCTGATCTTGGCGTTGAGCGCGGCGGGACGCGCCGGTTACCGCCTGGCGATGATGAACACCGGGTTCGGCAAGACCCAGTTCGTCGAGGTCGCCGAGCGCGAGAAGGTGCGCGCAATGCTGTACGACGAGGAGTTCATCGATCTCCTCGAGGGCTTGCCCGACATGCCCCGAGTTCTCACCTGGGTCGACGGCGATCGCCCGGTACCCGAGGGCGTCCGCACCCTCGACGAGGTGATCGAGACGGGCGACACCGGCATGCCGCCCGAACCCGAGACGTTCGGCGGATTCGTCATCCTCACCAGCGGCACCACCGGCCTGCCGAAGGGTGCGCAACGATCCAAGATGTCGCCGTTCACCAGCGCGCTGCTGCTCGATCGTGTTCCCCTTCCGCAGCACGGCTCGATGGTGATCGTCTCCCCGATCTTCCACTCCACCGGCTTTGCGGTCTGGGGCGTGGGAACCGCACTCGGCAACCAGACGGTGGTGCTGCGTCGGTTCGACGCGGAGAAGACCCTGACCGCCCTCGCCGAACACCGCGCGGAGGTGTTGGTCGCGGTGCCCACGATGCTGCATCGCATCCTGGCGCTCGGGCCGGAGGTGATCGGCAAGTACGACGTGTCGGCGCTGAAGATCATCGTGATCGCGGGATCGGCTCTGTCACCGGCACTCTCGGAGCGTGTGCAGGACACCTTCGGCGACGTGCTCTACAACATGTACGGCTCCACCGAGGTCGCGATCGCATCCATCGCGCAACCACATGAACTGCGACAGGCACCCGGCACCGTGGGCCGGCCACCGGTGTCGAGTCGCTTGGCGCTGTTCGACGGCGAGGGCAACCGCATCACCGGAAAGAACGTCAGCGGGCGGCTCTTCGTTCGCAACGGGGCGCCCTTCGAGGGTTACACCGACGGTCGCAACAAGGAGGTCATCGACGGCTACATGTCCAGCGGTGACATGGCGCGTGTCGACGACAGTGGACTGTGGTTCATCGAAGGCCGCGACGACGACATGATCGTGTCCGGCGGTGAGAACGTCTACCCGCTCGAGGTGGAGAACCTGCTCGCCGCGCATCCCGAGGTCGCCGACGTCGCGGTCGTCGGGGTCGACGACGAAGAGTTCGGACATCGACTGCGCGCGTTCATCGTTCGGCAACCCGACACCGATCCGCAGCCCGACGACCTGAAGCAACACGTCAAGTCGAACCTGGCCCGCTACAAGGTGCCGCGCGACGTGGTGTTCGTCGAGGAACTACCGCGAAACCCCACCGGCAAACTCGTTCGCCGCAAGCTCCCGACGGGGCCGCTGGACTAGTCCACCTCCGATGGGGGACCTTCCGCCGGCTGAGCACACGCGCACCACCAGGCCTTCGAGGCTCCTCGCTAGCGCTCGTCGCACCTCAGGCAGCGGTAGGGAGTCGCGACTCGCTCGCACCTCAGGGAGCGGAAGGAGGTGGGGTTGCTACTCGGCCAACACCGAGGCCAGGGGATGTGCACGGTAGAAATCGAGATGCGCTCGGGCGGCGGCCTCCCAGGTGAGTGAGCGGGCCAACTCCCGCCCGGTGTCGGTTCGCGCGGGGTCGGGAGTGCGGGCCGCGGCGAGTTCGGAGGCCAGTTCGTCGACGGTCGCGGCGTAACGGACGGCGTCGCCGAAAACCTCTCGGAGGATGGGCAATTCGCGTGCAACCACCGGACGTCCGGCGGCCAGCGCCTCCATCGCGGCGAGACCGAAGCCTTCCTTGATCGACGGGAATGCGAAGACCTCGCAACCGGCGACCAGCGCCGGTAACGCGTCGTCGTCCACGGCGCCGAGCACCACCGGTGTGATGCCCAATTCTTCTCGGCGGGAGTCGAAGTCGGCGCGGTAGTCTCGGTAGTCGAAGAGGGTCTCACCGCCTGCGAAGACGAGTTGCAGATCCGGATCCTCGCGACGCAATGTCGCGAAGGCCTCGAGGAGGTCGATACTTCCCTTGCGTGGTTCGATCCCACCGACTGCGAGCACGTACCGTCCCAGCTGTCCGCGCCAGGTCTCCCGCTCTGTGGTGGCTTCCGGTGTTGCCGACGCGGCGTCGGCGAACCGATCGAAGTCGACGCCGTTGGGGATCACTGCGGGCGAGCGCCCCCATCCTGCGTGCACTTCGTCGGCCACTGCCTGCGAAACACAGATGCGCGCATAGGGATTGACGACAGCCTTCTCGTGGCACTCCACGAGGATCGGCGTCGTGAACTGGTCGAGGTGGTGGATGGTCCGGATACAGGTGCCCACGGCATTGGCGCTGATGCAGTCCTGGGCGTGCACGATGTCGTACTCGGTGGGATCGAATCCGGCGCGCATGGTGTCGATCGATCTGATGATCCGCGGTGTGACCGCTTCACCCTCGACGTCGGCGAAGGGCAGAAGACGTTGGTGCACAGCCGGATCGATCGAACGGAAGAAACCCTCGTCACCGCCGCGAGCCAGGCTCCACACGGTGACGTCGACGCCGATGCGGGCAAGCGCCTCGGCGAGATTGAGCGTGTGGACCACGCCGCCACGTGGCTTGGTCGAATAGGTCAGGAGGGCAACCCGCATGTCGTCACTCTCCTCGAACGGCCGAAGCGCGCGTTGCGTAGATCTCCGGGCGCAACTCGGCGAGGTGATTCAACACGCGTCGTGCTCGCATGATCTCGGCATCGACGTCGACCAATGCTTTTGCCAGACCACCTTTGGAACGCGTCGTCGCCAAGATGTCGCCGCCAGGGCCGACGATCTTGGCCTGGCCGAGAAACTGCAGCGACCCCGTGACGCCGGTGAGGTTCGACGACACGACGAACACCTGGTTCTCGGCGGCGCGTGCGCAGTCATAGAGGTCGAACAGTCGCGACTGTCGGTCCGCCGGCAGACGAGTGGCCCGGTCGGTGACACTGGCCGGCCAGGCAGACAGCGCTGCGATGATGCGGGCGCCGTCGAGGGCGAGTTTGCGGGCGGACTCGGGAAAGGTCTTGTCGTAGTCGATCAGCATTCCGATGGTTCCGACGGGAGTGTCGAAGGTGCTGAACGAGTCGCCCGCCGTGTACGCCTTCGATTCGCCGGCGGGCTGGTGCACCTTGCGGTGCGTGCCGAGAATACCGTCGCCCGAGAGGCATACGGCCGAGTTGTACCGGTCACTACCGGCGGCCTCGGTGTACCCGATGCAGATGGTCATCGGCCCGGCCGCGGCGACCATCGCGGCCAGTTCGGGTCCGTCGGGATCGAGGGCGGGCGGTAGGTCGTCCGGATCGGGGTCACGCAGGTCACCGATGTATCCGCCGAGCGACGCGTCGGGGAACACGAGCAGATCGACACCATCGCGCGCTGCGGCCTCCACGATTCCGGCGGCCTTGGACACGCCGCGTTGCACATCGCGGCCGAAATGCGCTGCCAGCGCGCCCAGGGTGAGGGTGCCCATGTCAGCGAACTCTACTCATGCGGCGCCGAGTCCGGTGACCGTGGACCGGATCGCCGTCGTGGTCTCGCCGTCGGGCCAGCGTAGACGCACACCGGGCTCGTCGGTCAGAAATCCGCACGGCGAGGATGCCGCCGGGGCGGCAACCTCGGTGATCGGGGTGGGGTCTGCGATGAGCATCGCGAAGCCGGGAAAGCAGGTGAGCCAGGATCCCATCGACGCATCGGCCGGTCGCGGAACGGCGTCGACATCGAGCACAGCGCCGGTACCCGACGCCTCGGCGAGCATGCCCAGAGTGCCGGCGACCCCCGCCATGCTGACGTCCTTCGCGGCCGCAGGCGCCAGGTCGGCGACCAACGTCGAGAGTGTCGCGAGCTCGTCGGCCGACCGGGAACTCGTACTGTCCCATTGCCGTCCGTGATAGCCAGGGCGCCACGCGCCACCGAGGTCGGCCAGCAGCGACACCGTGTGTCCGGGCCGTCCACCGCCCGCCGCGACCGGACGATCGGTTCGACCCAGGGCGGTCACCGACAGCGAAGCGGGCACACCGACCTGCGTATGCCCACCGAGAACCGGTGTGCGCCAAGCGTGTGCGGCCGCCGACATCCCGCGGACGATCCGGGTCAGGTGGGAGCGGGTCGGTGCGCCGACGGCGTCGAGCAGGCCGACGGGACGCGCGCCCATCGCCGACAGGTCGTTCATGTTGACCAGCACCGAGCACCAGCCGGCCCACTCCGGGTCGCGCTCGACCATCGACGGCAGGATCGCGTCACAGGCGGCAATGAGGTCGGTATCGGGTATCAGTGCACCGTCGTCGCCGCGGAAACCCTTGGGACCCAGGCCACCTCGCTGTGCCATCAGTGGTCGGAGGACGTCTGCCAGCAGCGATTTGGAGCTGTCGGCGAGCCGCTGGACGTGATCGATGGGCCAGGTCATCCGACTATGGGCGCGGCCGGCAATTGTCGGGCCCGTGCCCCGCAGCGTCCATCCCAGGGCCGAGAACATCCGCAGGTAACGGTCTTGGACTGTCGCATCGAACCGCAGCACCCCGGCCGATTCGGCATGCGCGCATGCCGCTCGGATCAGAGCCGGGCCGATCCCGGCTGAGTCACTGCCCGCCGCGACGACCAGTCTGCTGCCGGCCCACCAGCCCAGATCCGTTGTGGTGACGGGGGAGAGTCGAACTCCGCCGACGACATCGCCGTCGGTCGTGATTGCCGCGAGCACCACGGTACGTGGATCGTCGTCCGCGTCGTCGCGGTCGGTTCCGGCAAACAATCCTTGACGATCGACGAACTCGTCGTGCCGAAGTCGATGGTAGGCGGCGAGTTGCTTCGCGCCGTCCACCCGGCGAATCAAGTACGACGGTGGTGCAGTCCGCGGGCCGGCGAGAATCGACAGATCAACCCCAGACGCCGGTTGATGAGTGGAGCTCGGATCGAGATGATTGCCGTCCAACATGATTCAGCCTCCCACCGCCGGCAGGATGCTGCATGCGCCACAGGCTGCGCACCCGGCGCGCTGGTCCGAACCCGTCATCCCGATCAGACGCAGGTGGTCGGCGACCTCGCGGCTGATCTTCTCGACCACGGCCGGGTCGGGTGCCCTCGCCTCATCGACGTCGACCGCCAGCGTCCCGCGATGAGGCCGGAACGGAACGACGAACGGGTAGACCCCGGCATCGGCGAGTTCCTTTGCACCCGTAATCAGTTCGTCGGGCTCCTCGCCAAGTCCCACCAGCAGGTAGGTCGACACCTGGTTGCGGCCGAACACGCGAACCGCCTCGGACCACACGGCGCGGTACTCGGTGAGGGGGACGGTCGACTTTCCCGGCATCCATCGTCTGCGTACGGAATCGTCCAGGGATTCGACGTGGATGCCGATGGCGTCGGCTCCTGCTTCGCGGAGATCGGTGATGGTGGACAAGTCGGCGGGTGGCTCGCATTGCACCTGGATCGGCAGGTCGGGGACGGCGCGCTTCACAGCGCGGACGCAACGCGCGAGATGCCTTGCGCCGCGATCCCGTCCGGCCGAGGTGCCGGTGGTCATCACCATCTGCGTGACGCCGTCGAGCTCCACCGCGGCACGGGCCACTGCGGCGAGCTGCTCGGGCTTCTTGACCGCCACCGTCGAACCCGATCGGAGCGACTCTTCGATGGAGCAGAACCGGCAGCGTTGGTCCTCGGCGTAGCGGATGCAGGTTTGGAGAACGGTGGTCGCAAGGACGTTGCGTCCGTGCAGCTTTGCGAGCTGTTCGAACGGAACCCCATCGTCGGTGGTGAGATCGTAGAATCGTGGGCGCCCGATCACGTCGATCGCGAGTCCCGCATCCTCGCCGTCGAGCAGGACACGTGATCCGTCGAACACGAAGGGACTGTCGGAATTTCGCGGGATCGCGGCATGCAGTCCGTCGACGATCAGGTGTCCGTCGTCGGTGGGACCGGCGCCGCCGGTGCGGTTGACCGGTGGCGTGCCGCGGATTCCGAGAAGCGCCAGATCGACCCTGGTGGAAGCCGTCATCGTGATGTCTCCGTTCGACCCTGTCGTTGACCGTCGGGGCATGCGTCTTCCTGACTACTGACCTGAGGCGAGTCGCAGTTCGGGCCGGCCCAGTGCGGCCCCGATCGACTCCGCGACGTGGCGCGCATCCCGGTCGATCCCGAGGAATCGTCCCGAGCCCCAGGTGTGCATCCAGGGCAGACCGACGAAGCTGAGTCCCCGAATCTGAGTCGCGCCGCGGGTTTGCATGGGTCGGCCCGCACCGTCGAACGCGCTGGCCTCGATCCACCGGTAGTCGGGCCGGTAGCCGATGGCCCACACGATCGCGGTGATGCCGGCGGTGTCGAGGTCGAGTTCGGTTGGCTCGCTGTCGGGTTGCCACACCGGCTGGTAGCGCCCGGGTTCGGGTGCCTCGATGCAGTTGTCGTCGATGTAGCGATCGATGTCTACACAGATGGAGTTGTAGACGGTGTCGGCCTTGTCGAGCGAGTCGGTGAGGGTCGGGGCGAACTGCAACGCCGAGTCCTTGCCTCCGGCGAGATGTCCGTAGAGGTGCATGCCTTCGAGTGCGAACCGGCGAAGGTCGATGTCACGTCCGCCGTCGCGGCCGGTCACATAGTGATTGGTCTTTTCCTGCGCAGCTTTGCCGCCCGGATACTGCTGTGCCGCGATGTCATACAAGCCCATGTCGGAGAGCCACGTCATGCAGTCGCGTCCGCGGTAGGTCCGGGCAACCCGGGGCGCGTTCCCGACGGCGAGGTGTACCTCTCGACCGGCGAGGTGGAGGTCCTCGGCGATCTGGGCCCCCGACTGGCCGGTGCCGACCACGAGGACGGCCCCGTCGGGGAGTTGATCGGCGTTGCGATACTGCTCGGAGTGAATCTGTGTGACTGCGGGATTCAGCGACGCGGCGTAGGGCGGGATCACCGGGATCGGGTAGCCGCCGGTGGCCACCACCACCTGGTCACAGGTGAGCACTTGTTCGCCGGTCGGGCCGGTCATCGTGAGTTCGAAGGCGTCGCTGCCGGGTTGGCGCAGACGAGTCACGGATGTGTGCGTGCGCATCGGTGGTTCGAAGGTGGCGAGCCAGCCGTCGAGCCACTCGATCACTTCGTCGCGCGTCATGAATCCGTCCGGATCGGTTCCCGAGTATGTGTAGCCGGGCAGCCGGCAGTGCCAGTTCGGTGTGACCAGGGTGAAGTTGTCCCAGCGCTTGTCGGACCATGCGTGCATGGGGGTCTGCGACTCCACCACGAGGTGTTCGATGCCGGCCCGGCCCAGGTACCAGCTGACGGAGAGTCCGGCCTGCCCGCCGCCGATGATGACGACGGGGACGTGATGTGTTGGGGTATGAGCCGATTCGCTCATGATGGCTCCAGGTGGGTTCTGTGTTAGGTGATGGGCAGTGGCGGGTGCATGGTCACAACCTCGACCATTGATTCGGTGGGGTAGCGGACCGCAGCGGCGCGGATGTCGTCGGCGGTCGCCGCTGCGGACGTGCACGCGAAGCCGAACTTGGCGCGGACGCGTTCGGCTGCTTCGTCGAGGGCCTCGGTGGCGCGTCGGCTGAACTCGCCGACCGTATAGCTCGTCTCGGGTTGCAGGTGGTCGTGGATCACCAGGCTCGGCGAATAGCATTCCTGCACTGCGCCATCGGGCCACCGCACGGTGAACGTCATCTCAGGCATGGGCCAGACTCCGCCATCCTGCGTCGCCGGTGGCGTCGAGTTCGGTGAGGGCGCCGTAGGCGTCGGGTCGTCGGTCGCGGAGGTGGAACATGCCGGCCCGCATGGCGGTGAAGGTGCCGGCGATGTCGACCTCGGCGACGGCGAGTCCGGCATCGAGCAGGGTCGAATCCAGCACATTGCCGCCGGGATCGACGATCTTCGCGTTGCCTACGTAGCGCAGGGAACCAAACGTCCCGGCCTGATTGGACGCCACCCAGAACACCTGATTGTCCAGTGCCCGTGCCGAATCGAACAGATTGAAGCGGTACGTCCAACGGTCGTCCTGCAGGTTCTCCGCGGTGGCTGTTCGGGCCGCCGGCCATGCCGACAGGCTGGCGATGATCTCCGCACCGCCCAACGCCATCACCCGGGCCGCCTCGGGGAATGCCTTGTCGTAACAGATCTGGAGTCCGACGCGCCCGACCGGAGTGTCGAACACCCCGTAGTCCGTGCCAGACGAGTACGACATGTTCTCGCCGAGTGGCTGATGCACCTTGCGGTAACTGCCGTAGATCGTGGTTCCGTCGAGCACGGCGGCCGCGTTGTAACGCGTCTCTCCGTCCTCCGCGAGTTCGCAGAATCCGATCGCGACGACCATGTCACCGACGATCGATTGCACCCGTTGGATTTCCGGGCCGTCGAGGCGGATTGCGGGAGGTAGCGATCGCGACGTCGTCTTGACCGTGTCGCCATGGTTGCCGAGTGAGGAGAGGTAGCCGCCGATGGCCGCTTCGGGAAAGACGAGGAAGTCGACGCCGCGTTCTCGTGCTCGCGCGACGTACTCGGCGATGGTCTGGTAGTTCTGTTCGAGATCGCGGGTGAAATTCGCCGCAACCGATCCGATGACAGTCATGGTCACACCATGTACGTGGAGTTGATGATGGCGCCCTTGCGGGCGTAGTGGATGATGGCGTCCTGCACGTCTAGTGGGTGAGCGGGGATGACGCCCTCGATCAGGTCCTCCTCGCGTCCGCCGTGCAGTGCCAGGCCGAATCGGCAGCAGAACACAGTGCCGCCCTCGGAGATGAAGGTCTCCAACGAGTTGTTGATGTTCTGCTCGCCGGGGAAACCGGAGTCTCCCGTCGTCGGAAAGCCACGGGTGGCAAGACAATTGATCGCGCCCGGGCCGTAGAAGTAAATGGCCGACTCGAATCCCTTGCGGAGTGCGCGTGTTGCCTGGAGCACGGCCACGAAGGAGACCGAAGACTCGTGCGCGATGCCGTGCACGAGCGTGAAGTACGTCTCGCCGTCCTCGGCCTGGTAGTCCGGGAAGATCTTGGTTCCGCCATAGATGTTGGAGCCCTTGGGAAGTGACGGATGTGGGATCTCCGCGAGAGACGACGCGATGTTGGCGGTGATGGTCTCGTCGAACGACGGCATGGCTGCTCCTGGGAGTCACGTGCGCAGGCACGGTGGCGGGGGTCAGGCGACGCTGCCTGGAGTGATCGAGTTGGACTACGATCGTGGGTAGCGCTGCTGGCTACGAAATACAGTTCACGCCCACAGTATTTCGTGGTGGTTACGAGCGGACTAATTGAGCGGCCGATCCCGTTAACATGACCGCTGGCTCCACCGAGTCAGCGACCCACCCCCCGACGAACACTTGGCGGGTGGTCGTCGAGCCTTGGGGCGCACCAAAAGTGGGGGAAGAAGTTTCGTCCCCTATCCTTGGAGTCGTCCCCACGAAATTTCGCGGGGACGACTTGGAACTTGGGGGAAGAAGTTCTTCCCCTAGATTTTTCGGGCCGGGTGCTGGCGCACTACCCCAGTTCAGAGCGGCAGTCACCAAGCGCTCGGATCATCGACCCACCCGCTGACGTCGTCGGCGATCGTAGAGGCCAGAAGAGCCTGGTCGCCGAGCGCGAGGCATTCCGACCCACCGAACCCACCGCGATCCTGTCGGATGCCTGTGCCCCTCAACCCCACCACGTGCACTATCCACGTGGCCAGCCTCCCAGGTACAGATTTCCGCAGGTCGCCGCGGTGGTCACCCAACATTTCGAGTCAGCGCAGATAGCGCTCGACGGAGCGCTCGGGTGTCAGATCGAGACGGCGAAGCAGTTGTGCGTTGAGCGCGACCACGACCGTCGACGCCGACATGAGGATGGCACCGACGCTCATCGGGAGGACGAATCCGATCGGGGCCGCGATTCCGGCCGCGAGTGGAACCGAGATGAGGTTGTATCCGGCTGCCCACCAGAGGTTTTGCTTCATCTTCCGGTAGGATGCGCGGGAGAGTTCGATGACCGACAGCACCGATCGTGGATCGTCCGACGCGAGGATGACGCCGGCTGAGGCGATCGCTACGTCGGTTCCCGCGCCGATCGCGATCCCTACGTCGGCCGCAGCGAGCGCGGGGGCGTCATTCACGCCGTCGCCGACCATGGCGACCCGGCGTCCTTCGCTCTGCAACTCGGCGACCTTGGCAGCCTTGTCTTCCGGGCGCACACCGGCATACACGCGATCGATGTCGAGTTCGGTGGCGACCGTGGCGGCGACGGCCTCGGCGTCGCCGGTGATCATGACCACCGCAACGCCGGCGTTGTGGAGTGCCTCGACGGCCTGTCGCGATTCGGGCCGGATCTCGTCGTCGAGCCGCAGCGCTCCGATGACCGCGCCGTTGGACACGACGTGCAGGATGATTGCGCCCTCGCGGCGCCACTCGTCGGCGACACCGAGTTCGTCGGCGCGTTCCTCGTCGAGCAGGTGGGGTCCGCCGACCCGCACCCGACGACCGTCGACGGTTGCGGTGACGCCCACCGCTGGAGATGACGAGAAGTCCGACGCCGCAGTAACATCCAATCCTCGCGCGTCGGCCGCGGCGGTGATGGCCCGGCCGAGCGGGTGTTCGCTGTCGGCCTCGGCGGCCGCGGCCACGGCGAGCACGTCGTCGGCGTCGTGCCCGGGGGCGGGCTCGATTCCGGTGACGGCGGGCGCGCCGGCGGTGAGGGTTCCGGTCTTGTCGAACAACACGGCGTCGACGGTCCGCATGGTCTCCAGGGCCAGGCGATCCTTGACGAGGACGCCTCCGCGCGCGGCACGTTCGGTCGCGATGGCAATCACCAGGGGGATGGCCAATCCGAGGGCGTGCGGACAGGCGATCACCAGAACAGTGATCGCTCGGACCACCGCGTCGTCGGGCATGCCGATCGCCGTCCACACCACCGCGGTGATCAGCGCTGCGCCGAGTGCGAACCAGAACAACCAGCCTGCTGCGGTATCGGCAAGGCGTTGTGCGCGGCTGGAACTCGACTGCGCATCCGTGACGAGTCGCTGGATTCCGGCCAGTGCGGTGTCGTTGCCTATTGCGGTGACGCGCACCCGAATCCCAGAGTCCGTGGCCACCGTGCCGGCCACCACGCGATCGCCGAGCCGACGGTCGACGGTCCGCGATTCGCCGGTGACCATCGATTCGTCGATCCCGGCCGAGCCTTCCACGATCACTCCGTCGGCGGGAACCGTGCCACCGGGCCGCACGATGACGACGTCATCGACCACGAGGTCGGCAGGGGTGACGGTCACGACGTCGTCGCCCTCGATCCTCTCGGCCTCGTCGGGCATCAGCGCTGCGAGCGAGTCCAGCGCCGACGTCGTCTGCGCAAGAGAGCGCATCTCGATCCAGTGCCCGAGCAGCATGATGACGACGAGTAGCGCGAGTTCCCACCAGAAGTCCAGGTCGTCGTCGAGCACGCCCAGCGTGGCTCCCCACGACGCCACGAACGCCACGGTGATGGCCAGGGCGATGAGGAGCATCATCCCGGGTTGCCGCTGCCGGATCTCACCGATTGCGCCGGTCAGGAACGGGCGACCGCCCCAGACATATATCACCGTCCCCAACAGCGGGGATACCCACGACACCCAGGTGGCATCCGGTAGGTGGTAGCCGATCAGGTGCGCGAACATCTCGCTGGCCACCACGACCGGGACGCCCAGGACCAGCATGATCCAGAAGAGTCGACGAAAGACGGCCACGTGGTCGGCGTGACCACCGTGGCCCGAGTGGTCGGTGTGGCCGGCATGGCTGCTGTGATCGCCGTGCATCATGTGATCACCGGGCATCGTGGGGTCGTGATGGGAGGTGGCCATGGCGCCACCGTATACCCTATAGGGGTATCAGCGCGACCCGCGACCGGGTTCCATGATCGTCTCCGCAAGCGCGGTCAGGCTGACGGTGAGGATCTGCTGGACTTCGCTCTTGGACAACGACTCTCGATCCAGCCATTCCCGTGCGGCGGCCCGCACCATGCCACCGTAGGCACGAATGGCGGCGGATGCCGTTGCGCGCGAGGCGTCGTCGCCGTCGAACCCGATGGCCTCGAGAACGCGCTGTGCGGCGTGGTCGTCGGCCTCGTCGAGAATGGCACGCACCTCGGGGTCGTCGCCGACGCCTTCGCCGCCGACGGCAAGCCAGGCGCGGCCGTGGGTACCGAGCACTGTCAGGAGCCAGTCGACGGACGATTGCACCCGTTGGTGCAGGGTGCCTTCCGGCAGATTGACCTCGTCGAGCTCGGGCACGAACATCATCGCCCGGACGACCTCGAGGTAGAGGTCGCGTTTGGTGCCGAAATAGTGGTTGAGCAACCCGCGGGCGACTCCGGCGTCACGTGCGACCGAAGCCATTTGCACAGCGGCATAGGGCTGTTCGCCGAATGCGCGGATCGCGGCAGCCAAGATGTCGGACCGGCGTTCATCGGGCCCGAGCCGGCGCCAACGAGGCTCCTCGGATGTGCTCACCCCTGTCATGGTGTCACACGGGGGTGCAGCGTCGGGCTCAGGTGAGCTCGCGGAGGAGCAGATGCAGCACTGCCGTCGTCGCCAGTGACCGGACGGACGCCCGATTGCCCGGGAATCGACGCGTCACGGTGACCGTGTCCCGACCGGCGATGGCGATTCCGAAGCAGACCGTACCGACCGGTTTGTCCGGACTGCCGCCGTCGGGGCCGGCGACACCGGTGGTGGAGACTGCGGTGTCGGTGTCGAGACGATGCAGCGCGCCTTCCGCCATGGCCCGGGCAACCTGCTCGCTCACCGCGCCGAACTCGGCGATCATCTCGGCAGGCACGTCCAGGAGGCCGGTCTTGACGTCGTTCGCGTACGACACCACACCACCCATGACGTAGGCCGACGACCCGGCCCGGTCGGTGAGACGCGCGGCAACCAGTCCGCCGGTGCACGACTCGGCGGTGGCCATGCGCCGACCGGTCAGCGCCGCGGCGATCAGATCTGCGAGCGTGGCGCCGTCGGTCGAGAAGATCTGCCGCTCATGAGCGTCGAGCAACACGCGCACCAGCCCGTCGTAGGACGACGCCGCCTCGGCCGGAAACCGCGTGACGATCTCGACTTCGCCGCCGCGCAGGCAGGTCGTGATCTCCAGGTCGTCGAAGCCGTCGACCTGACCCTCCGCATTGCGGAGGGTCGCGGCCAGTTCGGCTTCTCGCAGGCCGTACGCACGGATGGTCTCCTGGCGGTGCTCGCCGCGTCTCGCGATGGCGTCGGCGATCTGCGGGGTGGCCAGACCGGCCGGCCACATCGCCTGCAGCTCGGCCGGCGGCCCCGGCAGGATGAGGATCGCGGGCCGTGCGGGCTGCGCACTGATCGCCACTCCGGGCGCGGTTCCGACCGGCGCAATCGATTGTGCACCAACGGGTACCAATGCCTGTTTCCGAACGCCTGCCGCAGTCGCGACCGGGTCGGTCTGCACCCCGGAGCGGGACTGCCAGTCGCGCACACGTTCGGCGATATGCGCCTCGAGGTCCGCCTCCACACGCAGTTCCAGACCCGCAAACGACGCGACGGTGGCGACGGTGAGATCGTCGGCCGTCGGGCCCAGGCCGCCGGTGGTGACGATCAGGTCCACCCGTTGCTCGGTGAGGAACGCCAGTTGCGCGGTCAGGTCGGCAGGCCGGTCGCCGCAGATGGTGATGTGTGCGACGTCGACGCCCAGTTCGAGGAGTCGCGCGGCCACCCACGGACCGTTTCGGTCGGTCACCCGACCCGACAGAACCTCGGTACCGGTGACCACGATGCCCGCGCGCACACTCACCTCGTCGAGCCTAGTCGCCTGCTGCCGGAGGGGCGTGCGCCCGCGGGTTGTCCGCATGATCGGCCAATGCCCGGACATCGGGCAGCGTCGTCGCCGATCATGAGTGCAACCGATCTCGAAAGGTGGACGATGAACGGTCGGACGATCGCGACGTCGATGTTGGGGCAGTTCAAGCGGGCCCGGGTCGCCTACTTGAAGCTGCGGGGACAAACACCGGACACCGTCGCCGAGCAGCGCGTCGCCAGCGGCAAGACGTGGGAGGAGTTCTGCGACACGCTCAAGGCGGCGGGCGCGGCGGTCGTGTTCCCCGGGACGCCGACCGACCCGCTCACGCAGGCCGAGGGCTACCGCTACCTCAGTCGCCTCACCCGCGCCGGACTCGAGGCGTTTGTCGAGTACGCCGATCCTCGCGCACCGGTACTGCGCCGCATGGTGCACGAGACCGTGAAGATGGGTTCGGACAACCCCGACAACTTCTACATGAACGCCAATATCGACGGGACACTCGAGTACCGGATCAGCGGCACGCGAGGCACCGTCGACTACCTCGGCTTCGGTACGCAGGAAGGCAATTACGGGGAAGGCGGCCAGATGCCGACCACCGGCTATGTGGAGGCCGCCGAACTCGCCATCGCACCCGACGGCTCCTTCGAACTCATCGTCAGCGCAACCGAGCACAGCGGGAACTGGCTACCGATGACGCCGGAGACCGGACTGCTGATCGTGCGGCAGACCTTTGCCGACCGCACCACCGAGGTCCCTGCCGAAATCGAGATCGAGGTGCTCGGCGGGTCGGCCTCACCGGAGCCCCTGACCGCCGCGCAACTCGACGCCGGACTCGGGCGTGCGAGTCTGTTGGTTGCGGGTGCATCGATGCTGTTCGCCAAGTGGGCCAAGGACTTCCAGAAGTATACCAACGAGTTGCCGATGTTCGATCCGGAGCGTTCGACGAAGGCCGGCGGCGATCCGAACATCATCTACTACCACAGCTATTGGCGGCTCGGACCCGACGAGGCGCTGGTGATCGACAGCGAGATCCCCGAATGTGACGGCTGGAACTTCCAACTCGACAATCACTGGCTGGAATCGTTGGACTACCGCTATCACACGGTGCACGTGAACAAGCACACCGCGAAGTATCGGCCCGACGGCTCGGTGCGGATCATTGTCGCGCAACGGGACCCGGGACTTCCCAACTGGATCGAGACCACCGGGCATGACTGTGGCGCAATGTCATTCCGCTGGATTCGCGCCCAGAACCACCCGCAGCCGCAGACTCGGGTGGTGCGGGTCGACGACCTCGCGGGTCTCCCGTGACCGACGGATTCACCCCCTTCGTTCGGCGGCCGATCCGCCTGCTCAACCGTCTCGGCTCTTTGCTCGAGGAGCGAGGTGTCACGGTGGACCTGTCCGCCGAGACATTGCGTCGTCGTGCGGTGAAGGCCACGGGATTGCCGTGGTCGGCCGATCGTCAGACGGATCTTGCATTGGATGCGTTGTGCCGCTCGATCATCGAGGACGCCCAGCTGAGTACCTTTGGGGCGCTGGTGATCCGGGCCCGCATGCACGGCATCCTCACCACGCGCCTGCGCGTCGCGGCGCTACTCGAACGTTATCCCGACATCGCGACACTGCCCATCGAACCGCCCATCGTCATCGCCGGCCTGCAGCGCAGCGGCACGACGATGCTGCACCGGCTCATCGCCGCGGACCCGGACATGCGGGCCGTCGGCTCCTGGGAGGTGGTGCATCTGCTTCCGCGTAAGCGAGAGAAGTCGGGTCGGCCGACCGTGCGGATCGCCCAGACCAAAGCCGCGGAACTAGCGCTGCGCTACTTGAATCCGCAGTTCTTCGCGATCCATGCAGTGGAGGCCGACGGTCCCGAGGAAGACGTTCTGCTGCAGGAGTATTCGCTGCTCTCGCAGGTTCCCGAGGCTATGCTGCACGTGCCGTCGTATGCCGAGTGGCTGTCGAAGCAGGACATGCACGGTTCGTATGCCTACCTGAAGGTCCTGCTTCAGATCCTGCAGTGGCAAGACCCCCGTCGCCGCTGGGTGTTGAAGACACCTGCACACCTGGAGCACCTCGACACCCTTCTCGACGTCTTCCCGGATGCGCTGATCGTGCAGACCCATCGCGATCCGCTGCGCACCACGGCGTCGTTCTCGAGCATGCTCGCCCACGGACACTCCGTGTTCAGTGAGCACGTCGATGCGCGTGAGGTGGCGCGCCACTGGCTGACGCGTAATGCGGACATGGTGAATCGTGCGCTCGACGTACGTGAGCAGCGTCCCGAGGTCTTCCTCGATGTGCGCTACGAGGACCTGGTCGACGATCCGATGGCCCAAGTCGAACGCATCTATGCCGCAGTAGGATTCGAACTGACCGAGGAGGTGCGCGCGCGGATGGAGGAGCACCGGAAGGGGCACGCCCAGCACAGCCACGGCGTGCACAGGTACTCATCGGAGGAGTTCGGGCTGAGCGAAGGTGAGGTAAACGACGCGTACGCGCGATACCGTGCAGCGTTTGCGCTCTGAGCTTTCAGAGCGGGTAGGCGGTGGCGGTGAGTTCTTCACCCTTGGCCCACAGGCGCGCTGCGACATCGAAATCGCATGCAGCCGTCGAGCGTCCGAAGAGCACGGGCTCGCCACGCAGCGCCCAGATGCCGTCGACGCCGACGTAGCTGCCCGGCGCGATGGGCCGGGTCAGGCAGTAGAGCGTGGTCTGCGCACCGGCGTCGTTGTCGTTGGCCAGTAGCGACGCGCCGCTCTGGACGATGCGATGGGCGATACCCAGACCTGGCTTGTTGGAGATGTTCGACGCCACCCAGCCCGGCGTGGTCATCATCGCGCTGACCTCGGATCTGCTGCTGCGCAGTCGTCGATCGAGTTCGAGTCCCCAGAGCATCACGGCCAGTTTCGATCTCGCGTACGCACGGGCGGGATTCCAGCCCTTTGACGTCAGGTCGAGGTCGTCGGGGTCGAGGGTGGCGCCACGATGCGCGTCCGACGCGACCAACACGATCTGCCTCGTGATGCGGGGCAGCAGCAGGTTGGTCAACGCGAACGGGCCGAGGAAGTTGGTGCCGATGCCGAGCTCGAATCCGTCTGTGGTGGTGCGATGCTGGTGTGGGAAGACTCCGGCATTGTTGATGAGATAGTCGACGCTGCCGTCGAGCGTCTCGGTGAACTCCCGCACCGAGGCAAGGTTTGCGAGGTCGAGATGGATGACCTCGCAGTCGCCGCCGAACTCCGCCGCACGTTGCTTCCCGAGTTCGACGTTGCGCACGGCGAGTACCACGCGCACGTCCGCTTGCGCGAGGGCTCGCGCGGTGGCCATGCCGAGACCGTTGGTGGCGCCGGTGACAACGGCTCTGCGTCCGGCCAGCGCGGTGAGGTCTTCCATGCGCTCAGTGTGTCACCGTACAGTCCATCCTCGATAGGACTCGGTCAGACGCCAGTGGTGGAGTTCACCGTGACCGCCACTGGGGTCGATCCGCCATGCCCGTCGCTCACGGTGACGACAAACGTGTCCGACCAGTTGACCCCCGGTTGATTGCCCGTGTAGGTCCACGCCCCGGTCGTCTCGTCGATGACGACTGTGCCGTGCGAGGGTGCGGTGGTCACCGCGTAGATGAGGGCGTCTTCGTCGGCGTCCGACCCGGTCACGACCCCCGATCTCACCGGCGTGGTAAAGGCCTGCAGGTCGGTGGTGAAAGCGTCTGTGACGTAGAGGGTCTTCCCGTCCGGCGACACGACCAGATCGTTGGGTAGGTAGCCAGAGCTGGTCACCGCGAGGGTACTGACGCTCTCGCCGCTGACTGTATCGATGACCGCAACACTCTTGTTGCCCTGCCCGTTGACGGTGGCGACATAGAGCGATTTGCCATCAGGAGTTATCGCCGCAGCCGTTGTCTGGCGTCCGAGCGGGATCACCTTGGTAACCGCCATCGTCGCCGAGTCCAAGACATATACGGAGTTGCTCGTCCCGCCGGTGACATAGAGCGTGTCACCGTCGGGCGATATCACGATGTCGGTGATGCCGACGGAGGACAAGGCTGACGGAGTGGTTTCACCGGTCTCGATGTCTATGCGCGCCACCGTGCCCGAGTGGGCGGCGTAGATCGCGGTACCGTCGGGGCTCGGCCTGACAATGTAGGCGGCGTCACCGCTCACGTTCGGGACGGTGGAGACGGCGAGGGTCTCCGCGTCGATCACCGCCACCGACGGGCCGGCGGCGTCGCTGCCGACGTAGATCCATCGTCCGTCGGAACTCACCGCGACCGTAGTGGGTTTCTGGACCGGGATGGTGTGGGTGACCGTGCCGGAGGCGGTGTCGACGACGGACACGCTGTTGCCCCAAAAGTTCGCGACGTATGCCGTCGTGCCGTCGGGACTCAGCGCAACCGCTTGCGGGTTCTGTCCCACCGTGACCTTCGTGATGCTGCCGTTCGTGGTGTCGAGGATGACCAGGTGCCCCGTCTGGTACTCCTGGCTGGGCATATACACGTACCGCCCGTCCGGGCTTACCGCGCTGCCATTGAGCCACTCGTAATGGATTCTGCCGCCAACGGTGCCGATGGCGCCGACGGTGGTGGTCGTGCGCGTGCTGTTTTGGGACGACAGCACGGTGTAGCCGGCCGTGGGTGCGTTGTTGAAGGGATAGAGCGTGACGGGGATCGCGTGGGTGGTCGTGCCGCCGTGGCCGTCGGTGGTGGTGACGGTGATCGTGTCTGTGGCCGGGAGGCTGGGATCGCCCGCGAGTGCGTGGACGTAGTCAGGATCGGCGCCGTAGTACACGGTGATGGAACCGTCGGTGTTGTTGATGACGGTGGCGACCCCGCGTTGGGATGAGGCAGTGGTGGTGAGGTCATCGCCGTCGCCGTCGGTGCGGGTGAAGGTGTAGGAAACGCTGTTGTACGCGTTCTGGGCGTCCGTGAGCGTGAGTACCGGGGCGCTGTTGACGGGTGCGATCAGCGGGCTCAGCGTGACTGTGCTCGTGCCGCCGTGACCGTCGTCTGCGGTGACGGTGAAGGTGTCGCTGCCGAGCGGGATGCCGTCGGCGGCGAGTTGGTGGGCGTAGTCGGCATCGGGTACGTAAATGATCGCGACGGTCCCGTCCCCGTGATCGTTGATATCGATCGTGCCGTGTGCGGGCGTGGTGTGGGTGATCACGAGGTCATCGCCGTCGCCGTCGGTGCGGGCCAGGATGTAGACGCTGGTGTTGTCTGGGTAGGTTCCGCCGCTGAGCACCGCCAGCGACGGCCCCTGATTCTGGGCGGTGACCGGCACGGTGATGGTTGCTGTTGTTCCGGATGCTGGTGTGACGCTGTAGGTGTGGCGTTGACCGTCGGTGGCGGTGATGGTGAAGGTGTCGGTGGCCGGCAGGGTGGGGTCGGCGGCGAGGGCGTGGGCGTAGGTGGGGTCGGGGGTGTAGGTGTAGGTGCCGTCGGGGTTGATGGTGACGGTGCCGTGGTCGGGTGCGTCGATCAGGGTGTAGGTGAGGGTGTCGCGGTCGGGGTCGGTGGCGCCGAGGGTGCCGGTGACGGTTCCGGTTGTGGTGTCGACGGTTTGGCCGGTGGGGGCGAGGTTGGGTGCGCTGTTGAGGTAGCGGCGGTTGAGTTGTTGCCATGCGGCCCACACGAATATCAGGGCGGGTTGTGCGGGGGTGGGATTCGGGCTGGATTGGTGGGGGTTGTAGCCGAACAGGGTGAGGATGCCGGCCACGATGCGGGTGGGGGTGTTCTCGACGGGGGCGCCGTTGTCGGTGGTGGTGGCCGGTGCGGGGCCGTTGCCGGTGACCGTGCCGCCTTCGGGGGTGGCGGGTGGTGTGGTGGTCTGCAGGAGTGCGGGGGTCTCGGTGACAGTTGTCGGTGCTGCGGGTGAATGTCGTTGTGTGTCGGGGTGTTCGGCCACCTGGGTGGTGTCGGGTGTAGTGGTGGTGGCTGGTTCGTGGCGGTCGGGGGTGGGGGTGGTCTCGGTGGCGGCGGTCGGCGCGTTGTTTGCGATCGTGGGGGTGGGTTCGGGTGTGGCCGTGGCGCTGTCGGATGTGGCGGTCACCACCGCGGGCGGGGTGTCGGCGTTGTCGTCGGTCTGGTCGGTGTCGTCGGGCGTGGTGGTCGAATCGGCGTCGTTGTCGGTGTTGTCGGCCGCATCGCCGTCGGTGGTCTCGTTGTCGGAGTTCTGTCCTGCGGCGGCTGCCGGGTCCGAATCGTTGTTCGTCGAGTTCGATGAACTGGAATCATCTCGCGAGTGATCGGACTCCGATTCCGAGGACGAGTCGTCGGAGGTGTCGTCCGAGGTGGAGTTGGAGCTGTTGGACGATCCGTCGGAGGGTTCGGCGAAGGCGACGACGGGGCTGCCGCCGAGCCAGAGTGCGGCTCCGGCGCCGGTGGCCGCTGCGAGGGCTTTGATGCGATGGGTGGTGGTGCGGTGGTGCATCGCTGCGGTCCTCCTGGGAATGAGAAGGGCCGCAGCCGGATTCGTCCGGTCCAGGCTCTCCTTCTCGCCTCACCCGCAACGTTACGAATGTCGACGCGGTGAGGTAAGTCCCAGTTTGGGGCCACGGTTAGCGACGCTAACCATGAACTTTGCTCGCGCTACATCATCGAGAATGCTTGCCGGAGAACTCCTTTTCGCTTTCGATGATGCCGTCGAACTCGGCGTCCACCTTTGCGGTGTCCATCAACTCGGTGTCGAGCAGCTCGGGTGCGGACGCTGCCAGTTGCGCACTCTCCTCGAGCGACGAGCTCGTCTTGAGCGCGACTTCCTTGATGAACAGGATGGCGACCAGGCTGAGCGCGGCCATCACGCCGGCGACCAGGAAGATCCGGGCCGTGCCGTCGCCGTATGCGCCGCGGACGATGTCGGCGATCGGACTCGGCAACTCGTTGAGGTTCGACAATCCCGCATCGGACCCACCGGTTTGCGCGGGGTTGATGCCGACGGCGCGTAGGCCCGACGCGATCAGGTCGGTCACGTGGTTGGAGAGAACGGCACCCAGCACGGACACGCCCGCCGCGCCACCGAGGGAACGGAAGAACGTGACTGTCGAGGTGGCGGCACCGAGGTTGTCCGGGGTGACGTTGTTCTGCACGGCGAGGACCAGGTTCTGCATCGTCATACCCATGCCGAGCCCCAGGATGAAGAGGTATCCGCCCAGCAACACCATGTTGGTGTGCGCGTCGATCGTCGACAGGAGCCCGAAGCCCGCGGTCATCGCTGCGGCGCCGGCCACCAGGAAGCCCTTCCATCGGCCGTACCGGGTGATGAGTTGGCCCGACACGGTGGCCGACACCATCGAACCGATGATCATCGGCAGCGTGAGCAGACCGGCCGCCGTCGGTGAGTAGCCACGTGCGATCTGGAAGTACTGGCCGAGGAACACGGCACCGCCGAACAGGGCGACACCGACTGCGACGCTCGCGAGGGTGGCCAGCGCGGTGGTCCGATCGCGGAACAGGCGCAGCGGAATGATCGGGTCGGCGACGCGCGACTCGGTGATCAGTGCCGCGATGAGCAACACCACGCCCAGTGCGACCAGGCCGATCGACATCCCCGACGACCAGTCGAAGCTCTTGCCCGCCAGGGTGACCCAGATGAGCAGAGTGCTGACACCGGCAGCGATGAGCACGGCACCGAGGTAGTCGATGTGCACGCCGGCCTTGCGGACGACCGGCAGGTTCAGGGTGCGCTGGATGACCAGCAGTGCGATGACCGCAAGCGGAACGCACACGTAGAAAGTCCATCGCCAGCCCAGCCAGCTGGTGTCGACGATGACGCCGCCGATGAGCGGGCCGGCCACCGTGGCCACCGACATCACGGCCGCGATCGGACCCTGGTAGCGGCCACGCTCACGCGGGCTGAACATCGACGCGATCACGATGACGACGAGTGCCTGCAGTCCGCCCAGGCCCAGACCCTGGATGACGCGGAAGCCGATGAGCATGCCCACCGACTGGGACAGGCCGGCGAGTATCGAGCCGAGGGTGAACAGCATCAGCGACAGCTGCACGAGGAGCTTCTTGCTGATCAGATCGGAGAGTTTGCCCCAGATGGGGGTCGTCGCCGTCGACGCCAGGAGGGTCGCGGTGACCACCCAGGTGTACTGATCCTGGGTGCCGTGCAGGTCGGTGATGATGGTCGGGAGCGCGTTGGACACGATCGTCGACGAGAGAAATGCGACGAACATGCCCATGAGCAGGCCGATCAGTGCCTCGATGCGTTGCCGATGGGTCATCGGCGCACCCGAGGCCTGTTCGGCTCGCGTGGTTGTCGTGGTCAAGGTGAGACCTCCGGGTTCAGGTGGCAGGACGCCGCTGTGCGCGGAGTCGGAAAGGGGGGCGACCCGCCAGCGCGGGCGGTCGTCGGATCGGTGGCGCGTGGGGGTGAGCACGCACCGAATTAGTTGATAGCCGCAACTATAACCAACTATGGTTGCAACCCGCAACTATCTTTGCCTATTCCGCGGAATGCTCCGGGTCGGGGTGTTTCGCGTCACCGTCGCCGTCGCCGGACACGTCGGCGAGGCGCCGAAGCAGCTCGGTGAGGGTACGGATGTCGGCGGCGTCCCATCGATTCAGGCGGGCGCGCCAGTCCGCGACGGCCGACGCCACCACGGCATCGACCCGTTCCCGGCCGGCGCCGGTCAGGGCGACCACTCGAGCGCGTGCGTCGTCGGGGTCGGGCGTCCGGCGGGCCAATCCCAGCCGCTCCACGGAATCGATCTGGCGGGTGACGGTCGACTTGTCGAGGTCGAGCATCGCCACGAGCTGTGTGATCCGCAGGGATTCGTGGCGGTAGAGGATGGTCAGGAGCGGGTAGCAGGACGGGTCGAGACGCGGGTCGATCGCACGAGCACGATTGCGCGTTCGAGCCCGACCGCGTCGCCAGAAGTCGGCGAGTTCGGACTCGAGGTCGGTGATCGGATCGCTACCCACCCTGTGCAGGGTAATCGCGCGTCGGGTCAGGAGGAGGCGACCCGCGCGGTGGTGCTGCGGATCACCAGTTCGGGTGTGAGAGCCGACGCCGCCCGGTCGGTGCGGCCGGCGTCGAGCCTGCTGACGACGTCGGCGATGGCGGCCTGCGCCTGTGCTTGTGGCTGCTGGCTCACGGTGGTGAGGTCGATGTTGGCAAGGCGGGCGAGCGTGCTGTCGTCGTAGCCGGTGATCGACACCTCGCCTGGCACGTCGACACCTGCGCGACGAAGGGTGTCGAGGAGGCCGACGGCGAGACGGTCGTTGGCGCAGACGACGGCGGTCGGCAGTGTGCGCGACAGGATCTGCTGGGCCGCGCGGATTCCGGCGTCTTCGGTGAAGGCCCCGCCCTCGACGACTGCGGCGTCGGCGGCCAGGCCGTGGCGTCGTAGCGCGCGCAGGAACCCGCTGCGACGATCGGCGGCGATGGTTCCGGGTCCGCCCGCGACGTGGATGATCTCGCGGTGTCCGAGCTCGACGAGATGGTCGACGACGAGCGAGATGCCCTTGGCATCGTTGGTGCGGATCACGTCGACGGTCGGCGACGAGGTGCGTCGACCGATCACCACCGTCGGAACCCGATCGCCCAATGCGGAGATGGCCCGGGTGTCCAGCTCGGGCCCGACGAGAAGCATTCCCTCGCAGCGGAAGTCGAGAAGTGTCTCGACCACGCGGGACTCGTCGTGGCTGGGGGTCACCGCACCGAGAACGATCTCGTATCCCGCGAGATCGGCTGCGGACACGAGATATTCGGCGATCTCGGCGTGAAAGCTGTTGCGGATCTGGGCCACCACGCCGATGAGGTGCGAGCGTCGTGCGGTCATCAGCGCAGCCGTCCGGTTTCTGCGGTAGCCGAGCTCTTCGGCGGCCTGTTCGACGTCGCGTCGCGTCTGCTCGCCGACGCCGGGTGCCTGACGGAACACCAACGACACCGTCGCCTTGGAAACACCGACGCGGTCGGCGACATCCTGCATGGTCGGACGGCGCCCGGCTGCCGACGTCTCGGTCATTCGCAACCTCCTCGTTGATGAATCAGGGGTTGACAGCTCCCTGTGGTGTGGCTCATAGTCGTCAACATCGTACACAACTAGACCGGTTTAGTAGACCGGGCTAGTGAAACAGGAAACGGGAGTTCACAGTGACCAACGAATCGATCGGTGTCGCCGTTATCGGTGGCGGTATGGCCGGGCGAGCGCATGCTGCCGGGTATCGCAACGCCGGCACGCTGTTCGGCCTCGACCGGCCGGATGTCCGGCTGGTCGCCATCGCCGACGCGAATCCGGCCGTGGCCGACGACAACGCCAAGCGGTACGGGTACGATCGCGCCGAATACGACTGGCGTGCGATCGCCGAGGCCGACGACATCGACGCGGTCAGCGTCGTGGTGGCCAACCACCTGCATCGCGAGATGGTCGAGGGATTGCTCGCCGCCGGCAAGCATGTGCTGTGCGAGAAGCCGCTGGCCGGTTCGCTCGCCGACGCCGAAGCCATGCTCGCCGCCGCCGACAGCACCCGGGACCGGGTTGCTGCGGTCGGCTACACCTACCGTCGGGCGCCTGCTGTGGAGCAGATCCGTCGCGAGTTGGCGGCCGGGACAGTCGGGGACCTCGTCCACTTCAACGGCCATTACTGGTGCGACTACGCCCTCGACCCCACGTCGCCGATCACGTGGCGCTACCAGGGCGGGCCCGGCACCGGAGCGCTCGCCGACGTCGGCAGTCACCTCATCGATCTGGCCGAGTTCGTCTGTGGACCCATCGCGGAGATCTCGGGTGCGCGGTTCCACACGGTGATCACCGAGCGGCCGATTCCCCTCGGTACCACCTACGGCCACACCAAGGGCGCGGTCAGCAGCGAGAAGGCGCCGGTGGAGAACGAGGACATCGCCACCTTCACCGCGACATTCGCCGGTGGGGCCGCCGCCACCTTCTCGGCTTCCCGCGTTGCACACAGCCTTCCGGACGGACTCGGTTTCGAGCTCTTCGGAACTGCCGGATCGGCTTCCTGGGAACTCGCCCGCATCGCCGAATTCCACCTCGCCGCAGACGATGTGCGTGCCGACCTGAACGGTCCGCGGCGCATCACCATCGGACCCGACCACCCCTACATCCGCGGCGGACTGCCCATGGACGCGGGTGGCGTCGGACATGGCAAGGCCGAACTGTTCACCTACCAGGCGCGCGCGTTCCTCGACCAGATCGCCGGCATCGACGTGCTCGGTCCGCTGCCCGGCTTCGACACCGGCCTGCACAGCATGCGCGTCGTAGCCGCCATCGCCGAGTCCGCGGCCGGCGGCGGCGCGACCGTCAAAGTCGGCTGACAAATCACTCACGATTCCCAATCACTCTGCAAGTAAGGACAATTCCCATGAAACTCGGTGTCTACACCGCGATCCTGCACGACCGCTCCCTGCGAGACGCCCTGGAGGTGATCGGCTCCCTCGGCCTGACCGGTGCCGAGATCAATGCCGGCGGCTTCTTGCCCACCCCGCATCTCCCGGTGCGTGAACTGCTGTCGGGCGAGGTCAGTTCGAGTGAGTACCTCGCCACCTTCGACGGCACCGGTGTGGAGATCGCCGGCCTCAACTGCAACGGAAACCCGCTGCATCCCGACCCCGAGGTAGGGCCCGAGGACGCCGACGACCTGCGCAACGCCATTCGCGTCGCCGGCCTGCTCGGAGTTGACCGGGTGGTGACGATGTCGGGTCTGCCGCATGCGCATCCGGGCGGTCAGTGGCCGGCGTGGCACGTGAACACCTGGGACTCGGGTTATCTGGACTCGCTCGACTACCAGTGGGACGAGGTGGCGGTCCCGTTCTGGCGTGAGATCGACGCCCTCGCAGGCGAGAACGGCGTCAAGGTGGCGATCGAGATGCACCCGCAGAACCTCGTCTTCAACCCGCCCACCATGCGACGTCTCGTCGAGAAGACCGGCGCCACGAACGTCGGCGCGGAGATGGATCCGTCGCACCTGTTCTGGCAGGGCATCGATCCGGTCGCGGCCATCGAATGGCTCGGACCGCTCGTGTTCCATGCAGCTGCCAAGGACACCCGGATCAACGAGAACTGCAAGATCTACGGCGTCCTCGACGAACGATTCACACGTATCCCGCTGTCGGACAACCCCACCGGACTCGGCGGACGGCACGTCGTGAACAAGTGGCCCGAGGACTCGGCCTGGGATTTCGTCGCCGTCGGCCGTGGTCACGACGTGGACTTCTGGACGCGGTTCCTCCAGGCGCTGGAGAAGGTCGACCCGGACATGGCGGTCAACATCGAGCACGAGGACGTCGAACTCGGGCAGATCGAGGGCCTGCAGATCGCCGCGGAAACCCTCAAGGCCGCCAACTCGGTCGCGGCCCGCTGATACCCACTCGGAACCCAGAGAGAAGCGATTGACGGTGAGCACCAACCATTCCCGGCGTCGCCGGCTACTCGCGGCGGCCGCATGTGTCGCCACGATCGCGGTGGCGGCCGCATGCTCGAGCACCGGCGGCAAGCCCCGCGACGACGACGGCGGCATGGCTGCCGGTCAGGCCAACACACCCCGATTCACCGTTGCGATGGTGACGCACGGCCCGCCCGGTGACACCTTCTGGGATCTCATCCGCAAGGGCGCCGAGACGGCTGCAGCCAAAGACAACCTCGAGCTGAGGTACTCGTCCGAACTTCAGGGTCCCGACCAGTCGAATCTGCTGCAGAATGCGGTCGACAGCAAGGTCGACGCCATCGCGGTGACACTGGCCAAGCCGGAGGCCATGGCGCCTGCGGTGCGGCGTGCCGTCGAAGCCGGCATCCCCGTCGTCGCGTTCAATGCGGGCATCGATGCGTGGAGTTCGCTGGGTGTGCTGTCGTATTTCGGTCAGGACGAACAGATCTCGGGTGAAGCGGCCGGTCGTCGGCTGAAGCAGGATGGGGCGTCGAAGGTGCTGTGCGTCATCCAGGACCAGGGCAACGTCGCACTCGAATCACGTTGTGCCGGAGTCAAGTCCGGTATGGGCGGTAACGGCGTGGAGAATCTCAACGTGAACGGGACCGACATGCCGAGCGTCCAGGCCACCATCGCGGCCAAGCTGCAGCAGGATCCCGGCATCGATCACGTCATCACGTTGGGTGCTCCCATCGCATTGGCCGCGGTCAAGTCCAAGGATGCCGCCGGTAGCGAGACCAAGATCGCCACCTTCGACACCAACGCCGCCCTCGTCGACGCCATCAAGTCCGGTCAGGTGCAGTGGGCAGTCGATCAGCAGCCCTTCCTGCAGGGCTACCTGGCAGTGGATCAACTGTGGCTGTATCTCAACAACCGCAACGTGATCGGCGGCGGTCAACCGACGCTGACCGGGCCGGCCTTCATCGACCAGACCAACATCGACGCCATCGCCGAATACGCGCGGAACGGAACACGCTGATGAAGATCGCACTCGATCCGACGCCCTTCCATCACGATCACGACCTGCTCGAGTTCCCAAGGCTGGTGGCCGAACTCGGCTACGAATATCTGCAACTGACCCCGCACCGAGACTTCATCCCGTTCTTCAATCATCCACGCGCCGACGATGATCTGGTGCGCAGCTTTCGCAAGGCATGCGACGACGCGGGTGTGCAGGTCGCGTCTGTGCTGCCGGTGCTGCGCTGGTCGGCACCCGACGAGGATGCGCGTGAGGCGGCCGTCCGGAACTGGAAGCGGGTCATCGAGATCACCGTCGACCTCGGTGTCAACGTGATCAATACCGAGTTCTCGGGGCGTCCGGAGCGTGCCGAAGAGTCCGAACGTGCCTTCTTCCGGTCGATGGAGGAGTTGCTGCCGATCATCGAACGAGAGGGTATCGACGTCCGAATCGACCCGCACCCAGACGATTTCGTCGAGGACGGGCTGGAAGCCGTACGCATCATCCGTGGTGTCAACTCACCCAACATCGGCATGGTGTACGTCGCGTGCCACACCTTCCACATGGGTGGGAACATGGCTGAGATCATGGCCGCCGCCGGTGATCGGCTGCGGCTGGTGCATGTCGCCGATTCGATGGATCACCGACGCTCGCACGGACTTCGGTACATCACCAACCCGCCCGGCAACCCGGTCCGCGTGCATCAGCACCTCAAGATCGGCGACGGCGACGTCGACTGGGACGAGTTCTTCGGCGGCCTCGGCAGACTTGGCTTCTACGACCGCGACGACACGGTGATGGTGTCATCGGTGTTCGCCGAGGACGAGAACGCGGTGGAGGTGTCGCGGTATCAGCTGTCGACGATGCAGGCGTATATCGACAAGTACTCCACCGCTCGTTGAGAGGGACCAAGGTCACTACTGTCCAATTCAATCGTGTGCTACTAATTGAGGAGGCAGCGAGCAGCATGAGGTGAGAACGGTGCAGGTCACTACGATGGCGGATACAAGCAACTCGATCGACCAGACGGGGAATGAGACTGCGATGTCCGCTGACCGCTCACGCCCGGGCGCATGGCAGTACTTCAAGTACGCCTATGGCGCCCGACTGCCCGAATCGATGCGTGAGTGGGTGGCCAACGATCTCGCCGGCCCCGGAGCGGCGTTCCGGATGGTGGCGCGCTGGTCGGTGCCCTGCATCCTGCTGCTGGTTCCCATGTTGTTCGTGCCGACGGAGTGGATCATTCGGCTGAACATGACGATCCCGATCCTCATCCCGTACATCTTCTTCTCGATCGCTCTGAACAAGGTGTATCGGCGTTATCGGCTCACCCAACACGGGCTCGACCCGGATCTGGTCAACAAGCTCGAACGCGAGAAGAACGCCGATATGTATGAGGAGTACAACCGCAAGTACCGCGGCGGCCGCAGTTAGCGGTGATAAGGGCTGAGGCCCCTAGTACAGGTAGTCCTCAGTACAGGTAGTCCTCGCCGCTGGCGCGCACCGTCACATCCGACAAGCTGATTCCCCACGGCTGATCGATGACGTGTACGACGGCGTTGGCGAGGTCGTCGGGAGTGATCAGCCAGTACTTCACCGAGTCGACGTCGACGAGTTCGGCGGGCATCTCGCCCTTGACGAGGCTGGTCACGTGTTCCTTGTAGGAGAGCGCACGCTGGCCGACGATGCCCATGATGGCGCGATCGTTGACGATCCAACTCGCGAGGTTGGTGCCCGCGACGCCCGTCGGTTTGACGGTCGTCACCTTGATCTTGCCCTTGGCCTCGATGCGTAGGGAGTCCGACAGCGTCGTGACGGCGGCCTTGGTTGCCGAGTAGACACCGGAACCCTCGAATCCACCGTTGCCGTAGATCGACGAGATGTTGACGACCTGTCCGCGGCCCTGCTCGATCATCTGGTCGTAGACGGCGGAGATGCCGTTGACGACGCCCTTGATGTTGATGTCGATTGCCTTGTGCCACTTCTGCCATGCCCGCTCGTGGTCGGCGAAGTAGGCCAGCGGCATGACGCCCGCGTTGTTGACCATGACGTCTATCGCGCCGTACGTCTCGACGGCAAGCGTGGCCGCGGCGCGCATCTGTTCCATGTCGGTGACGTCGGCCACCTGGTGAACCGCCGAACCGCCCTGGGCGACAATTGCTTCCGTGGTCTGCGCGAGGCCGTCGGCGTTGATGTCGACGCCCACCACGTGTGCGCCGCCAGCTGCGCACTTCTCGGCGATGAGCTTGCCGAAGCCGCCGCCGGCTCCGGTGACGATGATGACTTTGCCCTGCAGATACTGCGACATGACTCCCCTAACCGGCCGTGCGATCGAGAGGATCGTAGCAGTGGTGCCCGAGCGATCGTTCGGTAGTCCCGCGTCAGTCGGCGGTCACGTCCGACAGGGCGACGTCGGCATCGGCCAGCTTTGCCGGATCCAGCGCGGCTCCGGCGGAGATCAACTCCTTGATGCCGTCGAGTTGATCCCAGATGTTGACCTGCATGCCGGCTCGGAGGTGATCTTCGTCGTCGAGCCAGAATGCGAGGAACTCCAGGCTGTCGGGGCTGCCGCGAAGTACGACGCGGTGCTCACCAGACGCGAGACCGGAATACTCCATGCCGAGGTTGTACTGGTCGGTGAAAAAGTAGGGAAGATTGGTGTATTCGGCGCTGCCACCAAGCATGTTGGCAACCGCGACGGCGGGTTGATTGAGTGCGTTGGCCCAGTGTTCCGTGCGCACCCGACGCCCGAGAACGGGGTGCTCGGCGTTGGCGATGTCACCGACCGCGAAGATGTCCGGATCACTGCTGCGCAGTCCGGCGCTCACCAGGACACCGCCGTCGCCGATGTCGAGTCCGGCGCTCTCGGCGAGTTCGATGTTCGGGACCGCTCCCGCGGCCACCAGCACCGCATCCGCGTCGATGGTGTCGCCGCCCTTGAGCCCGATGCCAACCGCGCGCCCGTCCTCGACCAGGATCTCGGCCACGGCCACGTCGGTGCGCAGATCCACCCCATGCTTGCGGTGCAGGTCGGCGAAGATCGCGCCCACCTCTGCGCCCAGGGCGCCGATCAGCGGTTGCGGCGCCGTCTCGGCGACGGCAACCTGCGCGCCGCGGTTGCGCGCGCTCGCCGCCACCTCGAGCCCGATCCAGCCGCCGCCGACGATCGCCACGCGCATGTTCTCGTCGATCGCCTCGCTCAGCGCCACCGCGTCGTCGTAGCTGCGCAGGTAGTGGACACCATCAGCGTCCGCGCCGGGGAGGTCGAGATGCCGGGACCGTGAACCCGTTGCCAGAAGCAATTTCTCGTATGCAAGGGTGCTTCCATCCGGCAGTGTCACGGTGTGCGCTGCGGCGTCGATCTCCTCGATCATGGTTCCGGGGTGGACATCAATTCGATTGTCCCGATACCAGTTTCCGTCGTGCACTGTGAAATCGTCGAGCTTCTGCGAGCCCGCAAGAAATTCCTTCGACAATGGTGGGCGCTCGTAGGGAAGATGCTCTTCGGAGCCGAAGAGGACGATATCGCCGTCAAAATCCTTTTCCCGCAAGGCCTCTGCGGCCTTGGCGCCGGCGAGTCCGCCACCGACGATGACGATGGTTGGCATGATGCCTCCCTGCAGTCGCGTATGTCCTTCGTCCTGCGTAGGACCTACTGTACGCCCGCAGCGCGCAACATTGGCTCGATGCGGTGCGAGCATGCGAATCGTGCGCCGTTGCGCGCCCGCGGCATTGCGAGTTCGCAGGCCATGCCGATGAATGTCGCTGGTATCGGATCCCCCTGCGGGTCGGCAGCTGATCCGAAGACGTGGCGGGGCGGGGAGGTACAGCTTTCGTACAGGCGGCGAGCGTTGTCCAACCCACAACCAAGAGTTGTGACCTCACAAATCGAAGCCCGCTTCCGCCGATGGCGCCGAGAGCGGAAGCTCGATGCATGGCAACTCTCACCGACACCCGCAACACGGCCCGCTCCGAGGCGAACTCGCAGATCCGCAGCGGCGCAACGCTGTTGGCTCATGTGACGCCGAACTGGTTTGGCGCGGTCATGGGAACCGGGATCGTCGCCACCGCCGCGGCGGGCCTGCCGGTCGGGACGGCCGCGCTCGAACCCTTCGCCGTCGCGATGTGGCTGGTCGCCGCCGGGCTCCTGGTCGTGGTCGCGTCGGCCTTCGTCGGGCACTGGATGCATCACCCCGAGAATGCCCGCGGCTACGCACGTCACCCCATGATGGGCCACTTCTACGGCGCCCCGGCGATGGCGTTGCTGACTGTTGGCGCCGCCACCCTGTTGGTCGGACGGGACGTCGTCGGCGACCATCCGGCGGTGTGGATCGACGCAGTGTTGTGGACGGTCGGCACCCTACTGGGGGTCGCGACCAGCGTGTGTCTGCCCTATTCGATGATGACCCGCCGTTCCGACGAACCACGGGTGGCGATGCCGTGCTGGCTGATGTCGGTGGTCCCGCCGATGGTGTCGGCCACCACTGGAGCGCTGCTCGTCGGGCACATCCCGGCGGGACAGGCTCGGCTGACGATGCTCTGCGGGTGCTACGGACTGTTCGGTCTGAGTCTGTTCCTCGGCATGATCACGATGACCCTCATCTACTCCCGTGCCATCCAGGACGGTCCGCCGGCAGGCGCAGCCGCACCGACGTTCTGGATCACTCTCGGTCTCATCGGGCAGTCGGTCACCGCCGCGAACCTGCTGGGCAACGCTTCACAGGGTGTCTTCACCGACGAGCAGGCGTACATCTCCCAGGGACTGCGAGTTTTCGGCATCGGGTATGGAATGGCGATGGCAGGTTTCGGAGTTGCCATGTTCGCATTGGCGGTGGCGGTCACCGTGCGCGCCGTTCGCCGGCGGATGCCCTTCGCGATCACGTGGTGGAGTTTCACCTTCCCGGTCGGCACGTGCGTCACCGGCCTGGCCGCTCTCGGCAAGGTCCTGCACGCCGCCCCGATCGAGGCACTGTCGGTGGTGCTGTTCGTTGCCCTCGTGGGCGCGTGGACGCTCGTCGCGTCGATGACGGTGGTCCACCGCCGCGCAGTGCTGGCGCCTTGATCAATCTCGGGAGGGACCCCGATTCGGGCAAAAAGGGCAGATTCCGGGTGGACGTTCGCAACGTCGCACGCGGGGTCGATCTCGGCTTTACAGTTGGTCGACAACCCATACATGCCACGGTCGAGGGGGCGGTCGGGCTGATCGCGTTCCGTTCTGCGGTGCGCAGTGAGGGGCCGAGGAATGACCACATCAGGCATGACCCCGATCGAGTCCCGCGGACAGGCGAACCTTCGCGAACTCACCATGCGCGGTGTGATCCTCGGCGGGATCATCACGCTGGTCTTCACCGCAGCGAACGTCTACCTGGGCCTGCGCGTCGGTCTCACGTTTGCCACCGCCATCCCGGCCGCGGTCATCTCGATGGCGATCCTGCGCTACTTCGCCGATCACTCGGTGGTCGAGAACAACATCGTGCAGACCATCGCGTCGGCCGCGGGCACGCTTTCGGCCATCGTGTTCATCCTGCCCGGCCTGGTGATGGTGGGCTGGTGGACCGGCTTCCCGTACTGGGTGACGGTGTCGGTGTGTGCGATCGGCGGCGTGCTCGGCGTCATGTATTCGATCCCGTTGCGTCGGGCCCTGGTCACCGGATCCGATCTGCCCTATCCGGAAGGTGTTGCGGCAGCGGAGGTTCTGAAGGTCGGCGACTCGTCGGGCGGGGCCCGGGAGAACAAGGCCGGCCTGCGGATCATCGTCGTCGGCTCGGTTGCGTCGGCGGCCTTCTCGCTGCTCACCAAGCTCAAGGTGGTGAGCGACTCGGTCTATGGAGCGATCAAGATCGGCACCGGCGGCACGCTTTTCAACGCCGGGCTGCTGATGTCGCTCATCGGTATCGGGCATCTGGTGGGCGTGTCGGTAGGTGTCGCGATGCTCGTCGGGCTCATCATCTCCTTCGGTGTGTTGCTGCCAGTGATGAGCCAGGGCAACCTCCCCGACGGTGACGGCCTGTATGACCAGGTGAACACCTTCTTCGGCAGCGACGTCCGACTCGTAGGCGCCGGTGCCATTGCGATCGCCGCCTTGTGGACGCTCGCCAAGATCATGATGCCGATCATCCGTGGTATCCAGTCGGCGCTCGCGTCGACGAGGTCGCGCCAGAAGGGTGTGAGCGTCGACCTCACCGAGCGTGACCTGCCGATGACCATCGTCGGTTCCACCATCCTGGTGCTCCTCATTCCGATCGGCTTCATGTTGTGGGACTTCGTGCACGACACGGTCCTCGAGGGCAGCGCGGCCGGGATCATCACCCTCAGTATCGTCTTCATCTTCGTGATCGGTTTGGCGGTCGCATCGGTGTGTGGGTACATGGCCGGTCTCATCGGATCGTCCAACAGTCCGATCTCCGGTGTCGGCATCCTGGTGGTGCTGATCGCGGCGATTCTGATCAAGATCGTCTACGGCTCCACCGATGCCGCGCACACCGCCGCGCTGGTGGCCTACACGCTGTTCACCGCCGCGATCGTGTTCGGCGTGGCGACCATCTCCAACGACAACTTGCAGGACCTCAAGACGGGCCAACTCGTCGGAGCAACACCGTGGAAGCAGCAGGTGGCCCTGATCATCGGCGTCGCCTTCGGAGCCGCGGTGATCCCCCCGATCCTGCAACTCATGTACACGTCGTTCGGGTTTGTGGGCGCGCCGGGCGAGACCGCGGACTCATTGGCCGCGCCGCAGGCGAGTCTGCTGTCGAGCTTGACCACCGGCGTACTCGGCGGCGACCTGAACTGGTGGCTGATCGGACTTGGAGCGCTGCTTGGCGCGATCATCATCGGCATCGACGAGGCGTTGGGCCGGGCGACACGATTCCGATTGCCGCCGCTAGCGGTCGGGATGGGCATGTATCTGCCCATGTCGGTGACCCTGGTCATCCCGATCGGTGCGTTCATCGGCCACTACTACAACCAGTGGGCCGAACGCAGCGGTGGCGCAGTCGACCACAAGAAGCGCATGGGAACGTTGTTGGCCACCGGCCTCATCGTCGGTGAGGCACTTTTCGGTGTGGTGTTCGCCGGGATCGTGGCCGCCACCGGTGACGACGCGGTGCTCGCGGTCGTGGGCGACGGCTTCGAGAAGTGGGCCGAGGCGCTGGGCGTCATTGTCTTCGCCGCGTCGGTCGCCTGGCTGTACAAGTGGACGTCGAAGACTGCCGCGGAGAGTAGCTCGGACCCGGTCAAGGAGTGAATCCGACTGCTGTTCAGGTGGATTCGGTGAGTGCCTGATCGAGGATGGCGAGTCCTTGCCGCAGTTCGTCGTCGGTCGCGGTGAGTGGCGGTGCGATGCGGAATATGCCGCCCATGCCGGGGAGTTGGACGACGTTCATGTGCAGCCCGAGGTCGAAACAGCGTCGGGTCACTTCGACGCCGAGACGGTCGGCGCCACGCTTGGTGACACGATCCTCCACGAGCTCGACGCCCTGCATGAGCCCACGGCCACGCACATCACCGATGCTGGGGTGGCGGTCCTGCAGCTCGAGCAGCCCGTCGCGCAGCAGCGAACCCGCTTGTGCGGCTCGATCATCGAGATGATCGCGCTCCAGCACGTCGAGCACGGTGTTGCCGACCGCGGCGACCAGCGGGTCGGAGACGTGGGTGGTGAAGAACAGGAACCCTGCGTCGTGTGCGGCGGCCTCGATCTCGGGTGAGGTGATCATCGCGGCCAGCGGCAGTCCGGCACCGAGAGTCTTGGACAGAGTGAGGATGTCGGGCACGATACCGTCGCGCTCGAAGGCATACCAGGAGCCGGTGCGGCACAGTCCGGTCTGCGCCTCGTCGACGATGAGCAACATTCCTCGCTCTTCACACCGACGTTTCAGCTCCGCGAAATAGCCTGGCGGAGGCTCGATCACGCCACCGGACGAAAGGATGGGCTCGACGATGCACGCCGCGAGTGAGCCGACCGACTGTGCGTCGATCAGGTCGAATCCGAAGTCGAGTTGTCGTTGCCATTCCAGCGCGCCGTCGGCGTCGACGAAATCGGGGCGATAGGGGTTGGGGGTGGGTAGCGCGAAGTTGCCCGGCGCCACCGGGCCGTAGCCGCGTCGTCCGGCACTGTAGGTGGAAGCCGCTGCGGCGTGGGTCATTCCGTGCCAGGAACGCGCGAACGACACTATCTCGTGCTTGCCGGTGACCAGCTTGGCCATCCGGATCGCCGCCTCGTTGGATTCGGCGCCGGTGCTCAGCAGCAGCACCTTGCTCAAGGGTTCCGGCAGGGTGGCGCTGAGGCGTTCGGCAAGTGTGAGCACCGGTTCGGAGAGCATGCCGCTGAAGAGGTGGTCGAGTTCGGCGATCTGACGCGACACCGTCGACACGATGTCGGGGTGGGAGTGGCCGAGGATCGCCGACATCTGGCCCGACGTGAAATCCAGGACGGGCCGGTCGTCTGCGGTGTAGACCCAGCTGCCGGCCGCCCGCGCGATCAGTTCGGGACTGAACTGACCTCCGTAGCGAACCAGGTGGCGGGTGTCGACGGCAGAGGGCGTGACCTGCGAGTGTGGCATCGCTTCACGGTACGTCACCCCCTGATTCGGGTGCATGGTGGACGGTGAGGGGTGCACACTCGACGTATGGACGAGGTGCAAGCGTTTCGAGCGGCGGCCGACCATTTCGTAGCGCTCGTGTCGGAGATCGACGACCAACAGTGGGATGCGCCGGGACTCGGTGAGTGGGATGTCCGGGCGCTGGTCGGGCATACCGGACGCGCGCTGTCGACGGTTCGCGACTACGTGGCTCAACCGTCGCCGGATGTCTGCGAGATTCTCACCATCGCAGACTATTTCGACATCGCAGCGCAGCCCGGGCAGCCCGCTGCAATCGCCGAACGAGGACGGCAGGCCGGTGCCGCGCTGGGATCCGATCCGCTCGCAGCGGTCGAGCAACTGCGCGCCGACGCCCTCGCGGTCCTCGCGGAGACATCTGGCGACCGGGTGGTGCCGACGGCGGCCGGCAGCATGCGACTGAGCGTTTACCTGCCCACCAGAACCTTCGAACTTGCGGTGCATGGCCTCGACATCGCCCGGGCAACCGGACAGGAACCGGAACTGCCGGATGAGGTGGCGGCGGACGCGCTGGCGACGGCGTCGGCGATCGCCGTGCGGAAGGGGCAGGCGGCGGCTTTGTTGCTCGCGCTCTGTGGACGGACGCCGTTTGACACGTTGGCCGCTATTGTGTGACAGCCGAATTCGCGATGCCTGTACCTGCGGTGCGTTGATGTCCGTAGCATCTCTGCATGACGATCACCAATGCGATCGGCCCCGGATTTGATGTAACACGGCCAACCCGTCCGGTTTCCGGAACGGGTGAGGACTCCGGCCTCAACGCGCGTTTCCCGGTGTATCCCAACCTGGTGGGCGATCTCCTGAACTCGGACGGTCCGAGCGTGGCGGCCCGGCAGCTGTCGTCCGTGGCATCCGGGTACGTCTATTCCGACGTCGCGACTCAGGCGACCATGATGACGCGGATGGGGCTCGAGAAAAGTCGGTGCGTCGCCGTCCAGATGTCTGTCGATGCCATGTTCATCAGGTCGACTGCTCATGTGATCCAGAGCGAGGACGGCAGGGTGGTGATCGTCGCGTATCGAGGCACCGAGCCCACCAACGTGATCAGCTGGCTGGCCGACGCAGACCTCTACCCGGATCGCATCCCGTTTCTCGCGGCTCAGGGCCTGAGCGTCGAACAGACTCGAGATGACGAACGACTCGTGCACGGCGGCTTCTACCGCAACTTCCGCGCCACCAAGCTCGCGATCATCGAGCAACTCTACAAAGCGAGGAACGGACACCTCCTGGGACCGGCCGCAGACTGCTGTGAGCAATGTGTGGACGCCGAGGCAACGAACTCACCGCAGGGGCGGCTCGGGCAGCCGCTTCCCGGCCCGATCCAGCCTGCGGAAAGTGTCTTCTTGACCGGACACAGCTTTGGTGGCGCACAGGCGACCTTGATGGCGACGGCACTGCGGTTCGACCCGGTCTATTCGGAAGCATTCGAGGGAATATCCAGGGCCACGTACACATTCGGCCAGCCCATGGTCGGTACGCCACAGTTCGCCGACTTCTGTGCCGATGACGAGGCGCTGCAGCAGAACACGTACCGCTTCATCTACCAACGTGATCCGGTGCCGCATCTACCACCGACCGCTACGGGACGCTTCAAGCATTTCGGACAGGAGTTCCGCTACGAGCGTGCTCCCTGGGAATGTGAGCCGCGGTGGCATGGTCCGCAAGGTCGCCCGACTGGACAAGACAGTGGTCTGCTCGGATTGGTCGGTATGCCGCTGGCCTTTGTGACCCGCCAGATTCCGGTGCTGCGGGCAATCCCGTTCGAGTACTCGATCGACGATCATTTTCCGCATCACTATGTATCCGCAGCGACACCACTCGATCGTCCCAACGAGTACGGCGACCATTTGGTCGTCGCCCCCAAGTCGAAGGGTTTCGGGCCGTTCAGATGGTGACCCGCACCTCGTGCCGACCGCCGAGGTCGACGTCGATGATCGCCGTTCCGTCGCTGTCCGCCTTGATACTGGGTTCCACCGCGCCGTCGACCCGATAGGTCTGCCGGGGGCGCAATCGGCCGATCCGCAGCGGCGTGCGAACTTCGCCGGCACCCGGGTGGAGGACGAGGTCGAGTCCGGTCCCGTCGCTGACCGCCTTGGCGACAAGCACTTCGGGGTAGGCGGCCTCGGTGAGCATGGGTCCCGATCGCCACGCGTCGGGCACCCGTCCGTTGATCAGCCCCTGCAGGCTGTCCTTGCCGACGAACCGGGAGAAGGCGTACGCGCAATTGACCCAGGTGGACACGCCCTCCAGCTTCTGGGCGCCGTCGGGCGACCGGTCGACGTCGGTGTTGATCCGAATGTGGTGGGAAACCCCTTGTACGACTTCGTCATCGCCCATTTCTCTGGCCGCGCAGAGCACGTTGACCCAGGCCCATGCGTCGCCGAGGTGGTACGAGCCGACGTCGAGCCGATCGATGGGTCGGATGCGGAGCTCCACCTTGTCACCGTGAACGCGAAGTCGATGAGTGCGCAGCGAGGACCAGGTCTCCTCCGCGAGGTCCGGCATGATGCCGTTGAGCCAGTAGACCATGACGGCGTCGTTGGCCAGCATCGGCGGCATCTTCAGGCCCATCGGTCCGCGTCCGAACAGGAATCTGCCGTTCCCCAGTAGATATCCGTTGTGTACCAGCGAATCTCGCGTCTTGTCGATCAGGTTGTCGGTGAGGTCGGTGTCGTGGAGGCGGTCGTAGCCGGCCAGCCCGGCGAGCGCGATGGTGTTGCACATCGGGTAGATGAGGTGCGGCTCGCACGGATACATCGTGTCGGGGCTGGCATGCATGTTGTTCTCGATGGCCCGGGCGATCTTGGTGAACCCGTAGTCGTACGTATTGCGGCGGTTCCACACGAGGGGGAGCGCGCCGTCGGCGTCAAAGCTGTGGTCGTCGTTCATGGTTTCGTACATGGCGAGCATCGCTGCGAAGAAGCCGGTGTACATGACGTTCGCGAACACCATCGGGTCGGGATTCCACCGCAGGTATCCGGCCAGACGTTCGGTTGCCCAATAGCCCCACACGCGTTTGTCGCACATCTTGCGAATGAGGTTGCCCTGGGCCTCAGCGAGGTAGCCGCCGAACGCCGGTGTGCGGGTGTATTGCGCCAGGGACAGGGCGTACGACGCGTAGGCCAGCTGATATCGGAGAGCGCTGCCGCCGATCTGTTCCAGCCGGGTGAACCCGGTGAAGTCATCGACCGGCTGGAGCGCCAGATCGAACAGATAGCGCTGCGACGCCAACTCGTCGGGCGTCGACTCGGTGACCGTCACGCTCGTCTCCGGGCTCAACCGCAGGGACGGACGATACGGGGCGCTCTGCAGTGATTCGGTCATCATCTTCCAGACGTGAGGAGGGGCGAACACTCGATGGGAACGCCAACAGCAGGCCGACGAAGGCGGCTGCGAGCGGCAGCACGTGCATCACGGTGTGCAGGGTGACGTTGTGTACGTGATAGAGCGACGCGACATGCATGTCGAGCGCCATCAACTCCAGGCTCGCGATGGCGATGCCGACGCAGGCGCAGCCGACGATTTGACTCCGGGTGCAGGGGTCGTCTCCCCGACGCATGAGCCTCGACGCAACACGTATGGCGACAGCGGCCAGGAGGAGAGCGCCTGCGGTGCGTACCAGCCAGATGGTCTGCGCGGCATCGCCGGTGGCGATTCCGCATGTCACCAGGAGTGCGCTCATGGCCAGGTAGACACCCAGCCCGACTGCGACGAAACGCAACGTCCAGGCAGCGACCCCGGTTCGGGTGTCAAGGGTGCGATCGGGGTGCCGCGGTGGCAGAAACGCCGCCGACGCTTCGCCGGGAGCCGGCCGGTTCGCGGTGGGGGCAAAGCCGTCGTCGCTGAGCGCACGACGCGCCCGCCACGGTGCCAGCCGGTGATAGACGGCTATCAGCAGCGCTGCGACGATGCAGCAGGCCATCGCAACCCTCCGTATCTGGAAACATGGCGTTCCAGATACGCTATCGCGTTTGCGTCTCAGATGTAACCGGGATCACTCGTCTATCCGCGGAAGCGACGACGCTCGCGCCAGTCCGACACCATTCGGCCGGTCTGGGTCCGCAGGTCGGCGGCCACATCGAGGACCGAGACGTCGGGTCGCCGCAACGCGCGGGCGGTGGTACCCGCCAGTGCGGATGGCGGCGTCATCGCGGCGGGCGGTTGGACGCGGTTGTAGATGTCGCTGAGCACCGCAGCATATTCGGGGCGTTCGCGGGCGCGGTGATAGAGCTCGTACTCCAGCGGCGACGGCGGGAGGCCCGCGGCCAGGAAATTGGTCCACTGGTAGATCTCGATGCAATCGCGTTCACGCTGCCGAGCCCAGTCGGCGGTGGCGCGGTCGACGGTCTGCGGATCGGGTGGGCCGGCGTGCCCGGCGCGGGTACCCAGGACGGGCGCGAGGTATTCGCCGAGCAGTCGCCCGTAGCGGTAGGCGTCGCGAATTCCCTGCGCGGTGACCGGATCCTTGAAGTGCCCGGCGTCGCCGGGAAGCACCCAGCCTGGCCCGCTTGACGTCCGGAAGTACGATTCGATCCCCGTGCAGGCACGCACCCTCGAGGCCAACTCGCAACCTTCGAGGCGCTTTGCCAGGCCGGGCAGATTCTGGATGCCCTGCAGGTAGGCATCGGTCACCTTGCGTCCGCGGAACTGGGGGATGAGATCGATGGGCGGTTGCAGCAGGCACAGCAGTTCGCCGCCGTCGCACGGGAACGCGGTGCCCAGGAGACCCTCGACCCGCCACTGGGATGCGATGTGGCGCAGGTCGTCTCGATCATCCTTCCAGTAGGCGAAGTAGCAGGCACGGCCGCTCGGTGCGCTGATGATCGGTGTGCGTGCGCCCACTTGTTCGGCGACAAAGCTCTTGCGACCGTCGGCGCCGATCACGATCGGCGCGCGCACCACGTGACGGCGCTCATCGGCGTCGGAGTATTCGATTCCGGCGGCACGCCCGCCGTCCCAGATCACCTTGGTGGCGGTGCACTGTTCACGAATCTCGGCGCCCGCGGTCTTGGCGGTACGGACCAGTGCGTCGTCGAGGTGGGTGCGTCGGACGCACATCCCGTAGTCGATCCCGGATACCGCGGAATATGGAGTGCGCCAGCCTATCTCGTCGAGTATTGCCTCGGCGATCGGCATGCGTGGCGCGCCGATTGCCTCCACAGCGCCAAGCGCGCCGAGGGCGTGGATCTCGGCCATCGTCGACGGCCACAACAGATGTGTGGAGAGGGTGTCGGACGGGAAGCGGGCCGAATCGATGGCGAGGACGTTCAGGCCGCGCTGCGCGAGTGCGATCGCGGTTGCCGCGCCCGCGCAACGCGCTCCCACAATGACCGCATCGAAATACTCGCTGTCACCCGACGGAACGCCATCCTGCTCCTCGACACCCGATCCGCTCCCCGCAGCGTTCATCACCGACTCCCGCCCATTCTTCTTGGACACATTGTCTGACACAGTGTCAGGAGACCGTATTGCCTGCGCACAGAGGGTGTCAAGGGTGGCGTAGCATCCTGGCCATGGGATCGGTGACCAGGCCCGCGTCGAATGCGAGTCAACGTCGCGGCGAGGTCACCGAACGGGTGCTCACCGCGGTAGAACAACTGCTGGCCGACGGCGAACGATTCACCGAGATCCCGGTGCAACGGATCGCGGAGAGTTCGGGAATGTCGCGTCCGGCGTTTTACCAGTACTTTCCGAACAAGAGTGAGGTCCTCATCCAGGTGGCCGACGTGGCCTCCCAGGAGTTCTTCGCCGGACCCGCACGCTGGTTTGCCGACGACGGCTCCCTGGGCCGCGGGGTCGACGGCGTCGCGGCGGCAATCCGAATGATGGTGTCGGAGTTCCGGAAACACTGGTCGCTCATGCGCGCGCTGAGCGAGGTCGCTGCCTACGACGCCCGGGTCGCGGACTTCTGGTTCGGTCGCATCGAGTCGTTCATTGCCGCCGCGTCGGGACAGGTCGACCGCTGGCGTGCCGACGGCCGGGTGGACGCAAGCGTGACCAGGGAGTCGGTGGCGGCGGTGACCTGGATGGTCGAACGGTCGGTGACCCAGCACGTCCTGCATCCCGACGACGACACGCCGGATGCGGACGAACGGTTGGTTGCGGCACTGTCGCGCACGATCTGGCTCACCATCACCGGCGGTCCCCGCTGATCCGACTCACAGCCGACGTCCAGCATCGATGGATACGTTGGGCCCATGACCTCCACACTGCACACCGACCCCGTCGCGTCGACCATCGCCGCGATGTACGACGACGCCCGAGCGCAATTCGACCGGGCGGCAGGCGGCGGACGTCCGCGATTGTCCGACGACGCAACCGCGCAGGAACGGGCCGACGCGGCGAGCGACGCGTACATGCCGGTGAGTCCGATGGCCGGACAGCTGATGTACTCGCTGGTCCGGGCCACTCGGCCGGACGTCGTCGTCGAATTCGGGATGTCGTACGGAATCTCGACGCTGCATCTGGCCGCCGCGGTCCGCGACAACGGCCACGGCCAGGTCCACACAACCGAGATGAGCGCCAAGAAACTCGCTGCCGCGGCCGACACGTTTTCTCGAGTGGGCTTGGACGATGTGATCACCATCCACGCCGGCGACGCGCTCACCACCCTCGCCGACCTCGACGGACCGGTGGGCTTCCTCTTTCTCGACGGCTGGAAGGACATGTATCTTCCGGTGCTCGAGCTGCTCGAGGACCGGCTGCCGTCAGGGACGCTCATTCTCGCCGACAACACCGAACGCGAGGGGGTCGCGCCGTACCTGGCGCGGGTTCGGGACCCGGAGGCCGGCTATGCCGGCGTCAACTTCCCTGGCAAGGGCGCCGACACGATGGAGTTGAGCGTTCGGCTCTGAGGCGAAGGGCGGCCCAGGGAGGTGTTACCGACACTCTGTGTCCTGTCGGAGAGTCTGTGTGCTGCAGCACCCAGTTGACCCGATTCGACACAGGGTGTGGCCAGGAATCGAGTTGGGTTGGAGACCGTGTTGAATGTCGGGGACGGTCGACGAGGAGGGATGGGCGCGGATGGGCAGGTTTGACGGGGTTGGGACGCTGTATCGCGTGTTTCGGGGTGAACAGGTCGGCGAACCATTCGCGACGCCGCACGTGGTGGTCGCCGACGGTCGTCACCGGCTGCTCAAGCGCTACGACCCGACGGGCACGCGGATCGATGCTCCGCCGGTGCTCCTGATCCCGCCGCTCGCGGTGTCGTCGAGTTGCTACGACCTCGCCCCCGGCCTCTCGTTCATCGAGTTCCTGACTTCGACCGGGCGGACCGTCTACCTCGTCGACTTCGGGGACATGGATCGCACGGACCGCGATCTCGGGTTCGCCGGTTTCTTCGCCGACATCGTTCCGGAAGCGATTCGACGAGTGATCGGCGACAGCGGTGCCGAGATGGTCGACCTGGTGGCGTGGAGCATCGGCGGCACCCTGGGGTTCCTCACCCTGGCCGCAGACCCGGGGCTCCCGGTGAGGTCGATGACGGCCGTCGGCACGCCGCTCGACTACGCGCCGGTTGCCATGTACCGGCTGGGCAGAGCACTCACGCGGCCGACGAATGGCAAGGCGATCACGGTGGTCTTGCGCGCGCTCGGTGGTATCCCGGCGCCAGTGGTGCGCACGGTGTATCGCGCAACCGCATGGCAGCGCGAACTGAAGAAGCCGGGCTACATCATGAGCAACGCCGACAATCCCGACGCGCTCGCGAGAATGCAGGCCATCGATCGGTTTCAGGCCACGATGCCCGGATATCCGGGCAAGGTGTCCGAGGAGATGTGGGAGAACTTCGTCTATCGTGCCGAACTTGCCGGCGGTACATTGCATTTCGGCGACCGGGTGCTGGAACTCTCGTCGATCACCCAGCCCATCGCCCTCTTCGGCAGTCACCGCGACGCGATCGTCAGTTGGGAGGCCGCGCATCACGGCGTCGAGCTGTTCGACGGTGCGCAGCACGTCGAGTTCACGACGGTCGAGTCGAGTCACCTCGGCTTGATCGCCGGGTCCGACGCTGTCGCACACACCTGGCCGCGGATCGACGAGTTCCTGCGGGAACTCGATTCGCGGCCAGGTAGCGACGGTCACCAGGCCTTCGAGGCTCCTCGCTAGCGCTCGTCGCACCTCAGGCAGCGGTAAGCGGCTGTGCGCTTGTCGCACCTCAGGCAGCGGTAGGCGGCTGTGCGCTTGTCGCACCTCAGGCAGCGGTAGGCGGCTGTGCGCTTGTCGCACCTCACGCAGCGGTAGGCGGCTGTGCGCTCGTCGCACCTCAGGCAGTGGGCTGATCCTAGAGTTGTTGTCGGCGTAGGTGATCGAGCCAGGCATGCACGAGGGGCACCACGCTGGCGCCTTCGCCGCTGGCCGCCGCGACGCGTTTCATCGAGCCGGATCGGATGTCGCCGGCGGCGAACACACCGGGGGTGCTGGTGGCGAGGTTCGGCGGCGGCAGACCGTCGGCCCAGCGCTCGCGCGGTACGTCCCGTCCGGTGAGGACGAAGCCGTCGTCGTCGCGGTCGACCTCCGGTGGCAGCCAGTCGCAGGTGGGTTCGGCGCCGATCAGCACGAAAAGTCCACCGGCGGTGACCTGTTCGGTGTTTCCGGTGGGTCGGTCGCAGAGCTGCAACCACTCGAGTCGTCCGTCGCCGCCACCGTCGATGACGTCGCAATTGCCGCGCACCGATATCCGGGGGTTGAACGTGATCTCGCCGATGAGGTACTGGGACATGGTGGCGCGGAGATCTTCTCGACGGATCACGATGGTCACCGACCGCGCGTGCCGCGCCAGATGGATCGCCGCCTGTCCGGCGGAATTGCCGCCCCCGATCACGAACACGTCACGACCGTCCATCTCGCGGGCCGCCGACATCGCTGCCCCGTAGTGCACACCGCGCCCGACAAGGTGCTCGAGTGGATCGATACCCAGACGGCGATAGGTGACGCCCGTGCTGATCAACACGGCTCGCGCGACGACGTCGCCGCCCTCGGTGCACATGCGATGCGGTGTGCCGTCGGTTCCGGGCAGGATCGACTGCACGTCCCATCCCGTATAGAACTGGGCCCCGAACCGCACGGCCTGCGTCCGGGCCCGCTGCGCGAGTCGCATGCCGGAGATTCCGCGCGGGAAGCCGAGGTAGTTCCGGATCATCGAACTCGTCCCGGCCTGCCCCCCGATCGCCTCGGATTCGATGACGACCGTCGAAAGTCCTTCCGAGGCAGCGTAAACCGCTGCTGCGAGTCCGGCAGGTCCCGAACCGATGACGGCGAGGTCGACCACGGTGCCCACGTCGACATCTGACGGCCGTCCGTAGATGAGCACGGCCACGTCGCGCACCGTCTCGGCCGCGATGACCGATCGCCCGTCGTCGGCGCGCAGGGAATGCACCAGCGGGTAGACGCCGACGCTGGACGCGAGTTCCTCGGCCTGTCGGCCCTCTGGACTGTCCGGCGGGTAGGTGCGGTTGGGCATGCCCATGCGATCGAGGAAGTCGCGGATCGCCAGCGACAGCAGCGTCGTCGTGGGCGTGATGATGCGGATCGCGTCGACTTCGGGTGCCGCCACCGTTGCGCCCCAGTCGGAGAGCATTTCGGTTATGGCGTAATGGAATTCCTCATCCCGGGCGCCACGGGGCAGTAGCAGGAACGTGTCGAACTTGCCCTTCTGCAGCGCCGGCCGCAACGTGGTGGTGTGCTCGGCGAAGTTCTGCCACGCGATCACGACCACCCGCCGCGCCGTCGGCACGATGCTCCGGAACGCCGACAGCGCCTCCAGGAGGTTCATGTCGGGCAGTTCGGACGACACCACGATCAGCGCCACCGGATGTCCCTCGCTCGCGAGTCGGCCGAGCAGCGCTATCGCCTCGATTGCACTGCGCGTGCAGGTGACATGGTAATCCCTGGCGTACCTGCTGAATTCGAGCATGAGCGCATCGCCGTGATCGGCCGACACGAGGACAATCGACGGTGTCCGCGGGTCGTCGGCAGCGGCGATGGTGGGTTCGCTGGGTGGTTCGCTCATGAGGGGTGCCCCATGCGACGACACGCTACACGCGAACAGACTCAGGGGGCGACGGACAGCCAGTCGGCGAATCCGGACGGATCGTGGCGTCCCAGGGCGCCGTGCTCGAACAGACCCCACCCCTCGCGGGTGGTGCCGTCGGCTTCGCGACACACCGCCCGGCCGACGTGGTCGATGACGCCGAACGCGGCGCGCCCGATGATCGCCGGGTCGGTCATGTCGTAGGTGAGGCGTTCGGTGAACTTCTCGCCCCGCCACACGCCGTGGATCCAGTCCGGGTCACCGCCGTAGCCGCCGCCGACGTGGATGGGCACCGCGAGCCGGGACTCGACGTCGAGGTGGATCGTCGCGCCGTCGGGGGTGGTCGCGGTGATGGTGGCACCGGTCGGGATGCGGGTGCCCGACGTGTACTGGACGTCGATACGTGGCCAGCCGAGTTGTTCGACCCGCCCGTCCTTCCACACCCGCACGCAATCGTTGAGCGATCGGTACCCGCTCGGTTCCTCCTGGACGATGAGGACCATCTGGAAGTCGTCGAACGCCATCGGGATGTAGAGCCACCACATCCCTTCGAATGGGGGATCGGCGGGCCGTCCGGCCGGTTCGGGTTCGCCGACCGGCCGCAGACCCCACGAGCGGTCCCGGGAACCGATCCAGCGGTCGGGTTCAACGGCGATGTGCTCCCCGTCGATCGTGATCGACCCGGTCCAACTGCCGACCTGGGCGAAACGCTGCGCATCGAGCGTGACCTTGGTGCCCGCGCGCATGAGGTGGGGTTGCTCCAGGATGGGGTCGAACAGCCCGTTCCACGTGAGGTCGACCGCCACGCCCTCGGTCTCGTCGAGGGTGAGATGCAGCCGCCGGAGTGGTTCGGAGACCTCCATCCGGTAGCCGCCGACCTGCTGGTTCAGCCGATCGTCGTCGATGGCGTCGCTGAGGTGGACGGCGGTCTGGACGTCCCCGCGCCGGACGAGGACAAAGGCGTCCTTCACGCCGAGGTTCGGGTAGTAACCGATCCCGGTGATGAGGAAGATGTCGCCGCTGCGGTCATGCGCATTGAGGTAGGCGCGGTCGTAGAAGTTGCGATTCGACTCGCCCGGCCACGCGATCGGTTGGGGCAGTTGATGAATCGGGAACTCGTCGAGTGGTCCCAGGCCCGTCATGTCAGTTCCCTTCGCTCAGCAGGCGTTCGAGCAGACTGCGGTGATAGAACAGTGTGCCGTCGATGTCGTGCGGCGCGTCCATCTCGCCGAAGTGGACGCGGCGCGCGCCGGTGCGCATGAACACGCAACACCATTGGACGCCCGCGTAGATGTAGAACCAGCGCAGGTCACCGAGTTCGACTCCGGTCAGCTCGCGGTAGGTGGATCGAACATCTTCCTCGCGCAACACATCTGGCAGACCCGGGAGTCCGCCGAGGCCGGCCAGTTCCTGGAAGACCATGTGCGCGAAGATCGTCCACGACACGTCGAGTTCGCGTGGGCCCACGGTGGCCATCTCCCAGTCGAGTACCGCGGTCGGCGCGAAGTCTCGGTACATGACGTTGCCGATTCGAGCGTCACCCCAGGTGAGGACGGGATCGGCGGCCGCAATGTCGTCGGGGAAGTTGGCTTCCAGCCAGTCCAGTGCACGCGCGACGAGCGGCGACGGGCCGATTCCCTCGACCGAGTAGTCGTACCAGCGACGCAGCGCGGCGAAGGTACGACGCAGGGGTGTGTCGCCCGGCGGCAGGGCGTCGAGGAGGAAACCGAAGGTCTCGGTCGGATCGGCGATGGCGTGGATGCCGGCGATCACCTTGATCGTCGAATCCTGCAGTGCACGTTGGTCGATGGGCGCGGCGTCGGAAAACCAGTTGTCGCCGAACGTGTACGGCATGACGTCCGGTGGAACCTCCCCGTCTCGTCGTTGCATGACGAAGAACGGCTGACCGAGTAGCTCCCCGGTGGGTTCGAGGAACCGGACCGGCGGGACGGGGACGTCGGTGTGCTCGCCGACCAGGCGCATGACGTCGAACTGATGATTCATCCGGTATTCCGGGAACACCGGGACGTCGGCGTCGGCGGGCGCCATGCGCATCACCCAGTCGTCGGCGTGGCCATCGGCCCAGTCGACATGCAGCGGGATGGTCTCCGACGACATGCCGTTCGCGTCGACTCCGCTCTCCACCGTGACCGTCGGACGCGACGACGCTCCGGACACCGATGTCAACCAGTGCGCGAGGGCCTCGGGAATCGAGGTGCTGTCGCGACTGGATCGCTGGAGATTGTCAACATGCCCGACGGTCGGTTCAGTGGTGTGTTCGGTGGTCGCCATGGCGCCCAGCGTCGCACAGATACGCTACGATGAGTTGCGTAATGGCGAAAAATGCCGATGAGGCTGCTGCAGCACCCGGACGACCGCGGGACGGACGAATCGACGCCGCGGTGCTCGACGCGGCCGCCGAACTGCTCGTCGACGTCGGGTACAGCCGACTGACGATGGCGGCGATCGCCGAACGTGCACAGACCACCAAGACGGCGCTGTACCGGCGCTGGAGCGGCAAACCGGAGCTCGTCCACGAGGCCGCGTTTCCACCGGCCACCACGCTGCCGCCGACGACCGGCGATATCGCCGCAGACATCCGGGCCATGGTCGTGGTGGCCCGCGACCTGTTCGCGAGCCCGGTCACGCGAGCAGCCCTGCCCGGCCTGATCGCCGACATGGGCGCCGACGCCGAACTGGCGACACGCGTCCACGGCCGGTTCGCCGAGGCCTTCGGTGCGGTGCACACCCGTCTTGTCGAGGCCGTCGACAGCGGTGAAGTGCGTACCGACGTCGATGCCGACCGGTTGATCGAGGTGATGGGCGGCGCCGCCATGTTGCGCCTGCTCCTCGACCCCGACGCCGTGCTCGACGACGACTGGGTCGAGCAGATGACGGCGATCGCACTGCACGGCGTGCAACGCTGAGTCCCCGCGCCTGCGACAATCGGTTCCGTGGCCAAGGTCAGACCTCACGTCGTCGTCATCGGAGCCGGGTTCGGCGGACTGCATTGCGCCCGGCGACTCAAACGCAGCGCGGTGGATGTGACGGTGGTGGACCGCGGGACCAGCCACCTGTTCCAGCCGTTGCTCTATCAATGTGCGACGGGACTGCTGTCCGAGGGTGCCATCTCCAGCCCTGTGCGACATTTGTTGCGTCGGCAGCGAAATGCCGACGTGGCGCTCGGCGAGGCGACGGCCGTCGACGCGACCGCGCAGACGGTGACGGTGACGCGCATCGACGGATCCGAATTCGCCCTGCGCTACGACCATCTCGTGGTGGCCGCGGGTATGCGCACCGCTTACCACGGGAACGACGAATTCGCCGCTCACGCACCGGGAATGAAGACCCTCGACGACGCACTCGCGATCCGGCGCCGAGTGATCGGCGCGTTCGAGATGGCCGAATCGGCCTCCGACGCCGACCTGCAGCGGTCGTGGTTGACGTTCGCCGTGGCCGGCGGCGGGCCGACCGGCGTCGAACTCGCCGGCCAGATCCGAGAACTCGCCACACTCGCGCTCGACCGCGAGTTCCGCACCATCGACCCCGAGCGCGCGCGAGTCCTGTTGCTGCACGGCGGAGATCGGGTGCTGCCGAGTTTCGACGCGCGACTGTCCGCGGATGCCCAGCGCACGCTCGATCGGCTCGGGGTGGAGACCCATCTCGGCGTGCATGTCACCGGTGTCGGCGCGGACTACGTCGAAACCACCAGCAAGGCGACGCACGAGGTGGTCCGCTATCCGGCGCGCACCACCCTGTGGACCACCGGCGTCGAGGCGGTGCCGTTCGCAAAGACGCTCGCCGACGCGCTCGGTGTGACCCAGGACCGATCGGGCCGAATCCCGGTGCGGCCGGACCTGTCGGTCGACGGTCACGACAATGTGTGGGTGGTCGGCGACATGAGCTCGCTCGACGACCTGCCGGGCGTCGCGGAGGTGGCCATGCAGGGCGGTCGGCATGTGGGCGCGGTGATCGCCGGGCTCGTCGACGGTCAGCATGACCGTGCGCCGTTCCACTACCGCGACCTCGGCAACGCGGCCTACATCGCACGTCGTCAGGCGGTCGTGCAGGCCGGACGGCTCCGGCTGTCGGGCTCGTTGGGGTGGTTGGCGTGGGGCGTCATCCACATCGCCTTCCTCGCCGGCATCCGCAACCGGATGGGCACGGTGATCTCGTGGTCGGCAACGCTTCTCACCGACTCGCGCCGGGAGCGCGCCATCACCTACGGAGATCCCGAGACGGCACGTCAGCCGTACTCGCGATGACCTGAGAGGTAGTGGACCGCGGCGCTTGACCGGAGGACCCTGGGGGCAGGCGAAATCACCTCTAGGAGGCGACCATGATCGGGCGCAACCGTTTTGGCCAACCCACCGGCCCGCCCACCGAATCCAGCCCCCGGTGGCTGAGCGTCGTGTTGCGCTGCGACCGTTCGGGTTCGGGCTGGTACATCGGGCTCGGCTTCTTCTTCGCGCCGCTGGTACTGGCGCTCGATCCGTGGCCGATCGCGGTGGCCATTGCATGGACGGCGATCGCGCTGTTCGGTCTGTGGCTCGGCATCCTCGGCGTGTTCATGGCCATCGGACTCGGTCGCGTGTTGCGCTCGGGCGAGACGGTTCCCGACGAGTACTGGATGGCGCTGCTGGGTGACCGGTCGGGTCAACTGAGCAGCCGCCACAGCCCGATCAGCCCGACGACCACGATGACGCCGCGAAGGGCGTTGGGTGACAGTCGCCTTCCGTAGCGGGCGCCGACAACGCCACCGACGAGGGAGCCGGCTGCGATCAGTCCGGCGGCCGTCCAGTTGATGCGGTCGAAGGCGACGATGGTGTATGCCAGGGCGGCAACGACATTGACGACGAGACTGAGCAGGTTCTTCGCGGCGTTCATCCGCTGCAGATCGTCGGGGACGATCACACCGAGGGCGCCGATCAGCAGGATACCTTGCGCCGCGGTGAAATAGCCGCCGTAGACGCCGACCGCGAAGGTGGCGACAACCATCGCGGCGGTGCGGGCCGGTGTCATCGGGAGCCGCTCGCCGTGGAGAAGCCCAGTGCGTGCGAACACCCGGCGCTGGATGCGCGGCTGGATCACGACGAGGATCAGTGCCCCGATCAGCAACACCGGAACGACGGCCTCGAACACCGTCTCGGGCAGATGCAGAAGCAGCCAGCATCCGAGAAGTGCGCCGGTGAAGGACGCGGGAAGCTGCCAGCGCAGTTGTGGCCACTGGCCTTCGAGCTCGCGTCGGTAACCCCATGTCCCCGACACACCGCCCGCGACGAGGCCGACGGCGTTGGACATCGTCGCGCTCACCGGCGGCACACCGAAGGCGACCAGGGTGGGGAAGGTGATCAGGGTTCCGCTGCCGACCAGCGCGTTGATGGCGCCGGCCCCGACGCCGGCGATGGCGATGGCGAGCAGTTCGACGGGCGTCACCCCTCCACCGTCGCATGTGGCTCCCCACCGGCGACACCCGGTTCTACACTCGGACGATGACCGCAACCGACGACGTTGTCGAGAAGATCCTGTCCACCTACGACACCATCACGGTGGTCGGCGCGAGTGCCAACACCGCGAAGGCGGCGAACGAGGTGCCTGCGTACATGCAGGAACATGGGTGGCGGATCATCCCGGTCAATCCGACAGCGCAGGAGATCGTGGGCGAGACCGTCTATCCGACGCTGGCCGACGTCCCCGAGCAGGTGGGCCTCGTCGATGTCTTCCGTCCGGGACCCGAGTGTGCCGAGGTGGCGCGACAGGCGGTCGCCTCGGGTGCCACCGCGCTGTGGCTGCAGCTCGGTATCCGATCCGACGAGGCGCGGGAGATCGCCGAATCGGCCGGGTTGCTCTACGTCGAGGATCGGTGCCTGATCATCGAACAGCGTCGCACCGGCCTGCGCGCGCCGCGCAGCTGACCGGTGCCGCCATGTTCCGCCTCCACGACCCGCTGACCGACGGGCAATTGGCGCTGTTCCTTGCCTTTCTGGCGTTCACGGTGACCTTTGTGATCACCCGGGCCATCACGCGGCTGATTCGCGCGGGCCGAGGTCCCTTCCGGGACAACGTCTCCGGGGGCGTACACATTCATCACGCGGTGCCCGGGATCGTGCTGACCATCGTGGGGGCGTTCGTCTCGGTGGCGGCGGCGGGGCGTTCGCCGGCCGCCGAGATCAGCGCGATCATGATCGGTGTCGGTGCGTCGCTGGTGCTCGACGAGTTCGCGCTCATCCTGCACCTCAAGGACGTGTATTGGTCACGGGAGGGCCAACTCTCGGTCCAGGTGGTCTCGTTGACGGTGGCCGGACTCGGCATGGCGACGCTCGGTTTCAATCCGCTCGAGGATTCGAGTCTCGAACTGGGACCGGTCGTCTTGACGGCGAACCTGCCGATCAACATCGCCTGCCTGCTCTGCTGCATCGCCAAGGGCAAATACTCCACGGCTGTGGTCGGCGCGTTCGTGCCGCCGCTCGCCTGGGTCGGTGCGATCCGGTTGGCCCGGCCCGACTCGCCCTGGGCGCGTCGCCGCTACTCGGCGCCGAAACGAGAGGCCGCGCGTCGTCGGGCCGAGAAGTTCGACGCGCGGTACGGACGATGGGGAATGACTGTCGAGGACTGGGTGGCGGGGCGCCCGACCAAGACGGCCGATGAGCAGTCAGCGTCGGATCCCGAAGGCGTCACGAATGAGGGCGATGAAGGCTCGGGTCACCGCGCTGGCCTCGCTGCGCCACACAAAGCCGAGGACAGCCGGCTCGGTGATCTCGCGAATCGTCCGGCCGGTGATGTCGCGACGCCCGGAAACGATTGATTCACTGAGTATTCCGACGCCCAACCCGCCGGCGACGAGTTCGAGGATCGCGTCGGGTGAGGACGCCTCCATCGCCGGCCGGAAGGTGCGGGCGCCCCGATCGAAGGTCGTCCGGATTCCCGCGCCGCGGGGCAGGCAGATCAGGTGATGGGATCGGAGGTCGTCGAGCGACAGTTCGTCGCCTGACGCGGTGTGCTCGAGCGCCGGATGATTCGGCGGTGCCGCGGCCACCACCCGCTCCGAGAACACCGTCAGCGACTCGAGCGAGGGTGGCAGGTCACCGTCATGACCGGCGAGCGCGATGTCGAGGTCGCCGTTGCCGACGGCGCTGATCAGGTCCTCGGAGCCCTGCTCGGACAGCGAGATCTCGATCGCCGGATGGTCGCGGTGGAGTCGGCCGAGCGCAGCAAACAGCGGTTGCATGGTGCATCCGTCGACCATGCCGACCGCAAGACTGCCGCGCAGGAGGTCGTTGACGTCGGCCACCGACTGGGCCATCGCATCCGCCGACCGCAGGGACGCACGCGCCGCGGGTAGTGCAGCGGCGCCCGCATCGGTCAGCCGGACGCGACGCCCGGCGCGGTCGAACAGTGCCGCGCCGAGTTCCCGTTCGAGAGCCCGTATCTGCGCGCTGATGTTCGGCTGCGTGGTGTGGGTGCGCTGCGCCGCCGCGGTGAAACTGCCCGTGTCGGCCACCGCGGTGAAGTATTCGAGCTGCCGCAGTTCCATAACTGGAGATTATATGGAGAATCGAGAACATTACTTGGACTTCTTCTGGCTGACCGGGAAGCCTCGGAGGTGGAAGCAGAACATCGACACCAACACCAAGGAGTGATCACGATGACCGACAAAACCACATATGTTGCTCGTACGCCCGAGGACATCACCCGTCTCTTCGTCCAGTTCTCCAACGCCGGCGATGCCGACGCGGTCGCCCGGCTCTACCACGAGGACGCGGTGATGGCCTATCCACCTGGAAGCGTCACCGAGGGCCGGGCCGCCATCCGCGAACTCTGGGCATCGGTGCTTGAACACCGTCCGACCTTTGTGCCCGAAACCCCGCTCCCGACACTCTATTTCGGTGATGACCTGGCACTCACGTCGACACCACCGCGCGACGGTGCGGGCGCCCGGGCGCAGGTCGTGGCGCGCCTCGCCGACGGCTCGTGGGTGCGCGTCATCGACCAACCCGAGTTCGTGTCCACCGGCTCGGACCAACCCAATCGATAGCGCGCTACCGAATCACTAGACTGGTGCACGACGGCCGCACTTCTGCGGTCGTCGCCCCAGTTGAGGTGATGGCAGCGGAGGTGATGGCGGTGGTGGCCGATCAGGAGGCGGTGGCGGGCAGTATTGCCGCTGCAGATGATCCGTTGTCGCTCGAACGGCAGGTCTGTTTTGCCCTCGCGGTGGCCAATCGATCGGTTCTGCGGATCTACCGCCGACTGCTCGATCCGCTGGGACTCACCCACCCCCAATACCTGGTGATGCTGGCGCTGTGGGAGACCGACCCGCGCGCGGTCAAGGACATCGGAACCGCCCTGCAGCTCGACTCGGCGACGCTGTCGCCGCTGCTCAAGCGCCTTGAGTCGTCGGGGCTGATCGTCCGGCGTCGCCGCGGCGATGACGAGCGCAACGTCGACGTGGCACTCACCGACGACGGCAGGCACCTGCGGGAACAGGCGCTCGCGATTCCGCCCGCCGTGGTCGCGGAACTCGGCGTGGACCTGTCCGAACTCGAGGAACTGCATTCCGTGCTGACGCGGGTGAACGCCGCGGCACTGCGCGCCGAAGCGGCCCGCGACTGAACGGGTCACATCGCCACGTGGGTGTGATTGGCGTCATGCTAGCTTCGCAAGATCGGGGTATTCGCCCTGGGTGCGGAGGGGTGTGACGGTGAATCAGCGGACCGACGACCAACTCGAGGTGCGCGCGGTGACCGACGCCGATGAGGTGGCTGCCCGCATAGCGCCGCGACTGTCCCAGGATGGATCGCTCGTGGCGCAGTCGGCGCGGGTGTTGCCTGCCGGTGCAAGCCGAACCACCTTCCTCGTCGGTCTGAGCGGCGGCAGCACCGATGCGATCGAGAATGTCATCGTCCGGGCGGTTCCGTCGGCCCGAACCGGCGACGGCGGACTCGGGATCGAAGCCGCGGTGCTCGGTGCGGCCCACGCCGCCGGAGTGCCGGTCCCGCGGGTGCTCGACTCGGGGCTCGGCGCCGGCGAGAGTGTTCTCGGCTACCCGTACTTCGTGATGAACTTCGTTGTCGGAGAATCTATCCCGCGACGCATTCTGCGCGACGACGAGTACGCGACGGCTCGTGCTGGGTTTGTCGGGCAGGCCGGGGAGATCCTGGCCAGAATCCATCGGATGGACCGCAGCGGCTTGGGCGTTCTGCCGTCGATGCCGGACCCGCTGGCGGCGCTCGCCGGATTGTTCCCGAGGGAATGGGACGAGATGCCGGCCGGTTTGGTTCTCGCCGCCGGGTGGCTGGACCGCAATCGGCCGGAACCGTCGCCGGAGGTCACCGTGGTACACGGCGACTTCCGGTTGGGCAATCTGATGATCGACTCCGAAGGTATTGCTGCGGTGCTGGATTGGGAGCTGGCGCACGTCGGCGACCCGGTCGAGGATCTGGGGTGGCTGTGCGCCAAGGCGTGGCGATTCTCCGCACCGCAACCGGTGGCGGGGATGGGGCTGCGCGCCGAGTTGCTCGACGCCTACGAAGCCGAGGCCGGTTGGCGCCCGACCGACGCGGCACTGCGCTGGTGGGAACTGTTCGCGACCGTACGGTGGGGCCTCATCTGCGCGGTGCAGGCGAACCGGCACCTCGACGGCACTGAACGCTCCGTGGAGCTGGCGGCCATCGGAAGGCGGAGTGCGGAGCAGGAATTCGATGCGCTCCTCGATCTCGGCATCGTCGAACCCGAACGGGTCGCCGATCCCCTCGACGCTGCAGCTGCCGACCCGGAGCATCCATTCGGGGAGGATCCGTTCGGGCCGCCCGTTGCGCCCGAGTTGCTGGAGTCGGTCGCCGACTTCCTCCGGTCGGCACCCGTCACCGAGAACATGGCGCCGCACATCAGGTTTCACACCCGGGTCGCGGCCAACGTGCTCGACGTGGTGCGTCGCCAGTTGCTCACCGCGCCCGAATCGGTGCCGGCCAGTGCCGCCCGGTTGCGTGACCTCGGTGTCGCGAATCAGCGCGACCTCGTCGCGAAACTGCGCGACGGAACCCTCGACGGCGACAACCCGGACGTCCGCGCGGCGATCGCCGCCGACGTGCGTGCCCGGCTGATGGTGTCGAATCCGAAGTACTTCGCCGTGCCGCATCCCTGACGCCGGCGTTAATTGACCCGCAGAATCAACAACCCGATCAGGAGTCTTCCCAGTGGATTTCGCACTACCCGACCACCTGCGTGATTATCTCGACGAACTCGACGTCTTCATCGAAGCCGAGATCGTCCCGCTCGAGCAGGCAGACGACAACATCCGATTCTTCGATCATCGCCGCGAGGATGCGCGTACCGACTGGGAACGCGGCGGACTTCCCAATGCCGAATGGGAAGCGTTGCTGGGTGAAGCACGCCGACGCGCCGACGCGGCAGGACACTTCCGGTATCCGTTCCCGGCCGAATACGGCGGACGGGACGGTTCGAACCTGGCGATGGCCGTCATCCGCGAACACTTGGCCTCGAAGGGACTCGGCCTGCACTGCGATCTGCAGAACGAACACGCGATCGTCGGCAACAACATCGGCCTGCTGCTGATGCTGGCGTACGGTTCTCCCGAGCAGAAAGCCGAGTGGGTGGACGGCCTCGCCGCCGGAACCAAGTTCTTCGCGTTCGGCATCACCGAGCCGGATCACGGGTCGGACGCCACGTACATGGAGACCACAGCGGTCCGTGACGGCGACGACTGGATCATCAACGGCGAGAAGACCTGGAACACGGGAATCCATGTCGCGCACCGGGACATCATCTTCGCTCGCACGAGTGGGGAACCGGGCAACGCCCGCGGTATCACCGCGTTCCTCGTCGACCCGCATTCCGATGGGTTCACCGTCGACGAGTATCTGTGGACCTTCAACATGCCCACCGATCACGCGCACATCACCCTGCGTGACGTCCGCGTGCCCAACTCGGCGGTGTTCGGTGCCGAAGGGGCCGGCTTGCAGGTGGTTCAACACTTCTTCAACGAGAATCGGATTCGCCAGGCCGCGTCGAGTCTCGGTGCCGCGCAATACTGCGTCAATCGCGCGGTGGACTACGCCAACGAACGCGCCCCGTTCGGCAAGAAGCTGTCCACCAATCAGGCAATCCAGTTCCCGCTCGTCGACCTGCACACGCGGTGCGCGATGGTGCGCGCGCTGATCCGCGAGACCGCGTGGAAGATGGACACCTACGGGCCCTTCGCGGCGTCGGCCGAGGTGTCGATGTGCAACTACCAGGCCAATCGGCTGTGCTGCGACGCGGCGGATCAGGCGATGCAGGTGTTCGGCGGTCGGGGCTACTCCCGGCACGAGCCGTTCGAACACATCTACCGGCACCACCGTCGCTACCGCATCACCGAGGGCGCCGACGAGATCCAGATGCGCCGCGTCGCGGGCTATCTGTTCGGGTTCATGTCGAGCAAGGCACCCAAGGGAGTGTCGTAGGGTTGGGTCATGAAGTCGTCTGAATCACAGGGCCGGGGGTCACAGGACCGGGGGAACGCCCGATGATCGCGGCCATCGTCATCGGTGTCACGGTGATCGTGGCGCTCGTCATTCTGGGCGGTGCCGCCTGGTTCGCGTTCGATTCGGACAAACGCATCCGCAAGTTCGCGCGGTCGACCGATCTCATCCCGGGCAAGCCGAGTCGGGCGCCCGACTCGTGGGCCACCGATAACAGCCGGGAAGCGTTGCTGCACAGGCGTATCCGCTATGCCATCAACGACGTGCACAACAATCCGGGCATCGCGCACGACGACGAGCTGATCGCAGCGCGGGATCGGCTCGACGACGCCGTGTTCGCGCTCGACGATCGGCTCATCGCCGCTGCGGCAAGTGACGGCGAGGAGAAGACCGAAGCTCTCGACGCCGCGGAGTCCGCGATCAAGGTGCTCGAGGATCTCCCGGCCAAACTGTGGGAGGCGCCGAAGGAGCAACAGGCGCAGGACCTCGACCGGGTCACCTCGGCCTTGCGCCGCTGACGTCGGTCGGGCTGGTGAACGATCCCGACTCCCAGGCGTTGGAGCAGGATCCCTCGCGCCGTCACCTGGTGGTTCTGCCGTTGACAGCGGCGGTCGCCGGTGTGGCCGCCGGATTCGTGGGTGGCGCGTTTCGCTTGTTGCTCGAACACCTCGACACCTGGCGCGAGGACCTGGTGCGCTGGGCCGACGGGGCGGGAGCGCTTGCCTGGTGTGTACCCGTGGTGGTGGTCGCCTGCGGCGCGGCGTTGGGCGCGGCAACCACCCGATGGGTGCCGTTGGCGGCGGGCAGCGGGATTCAGCACGTCGAGGCGGTGGAACGCGGCGAGGCCGATCCTCCGCCGCTACGCGTGGTTCCGGCCCGTTTCGTCGGCGGCCTCGCCTCGATCGGGCTCGGCGGAATGGTGCTGGGCCGTGAAGGCCCGACCGTGCACATGGCCGCGGCCATCGGCGCCGCGACGGGGCGGCTGCTGCGGGCCGGTGCCGAGGACATTCGCACGCTGCAGACGACGCTGTCCGGCGCGGGTCTCGCGGTGGCGTTCAACGCCCCGGTCGCCGGCGGTCTGTTCGTGTTCGAGGAGATCCGACGCCGGGTGCGCGTCGTCGACGTCCTGGCGGTGTTGGCGGCGGTGGCATCGGCGGTCGGCTGCATGCGTCTGGTTCTCGGCGATCATCCGGACTTCGCGGTGCCGTCGGTCGACCGGCCGTCGCCCGCCGCGGTGCCGATCTTCGTCGTGTTCGGTGCGGTGGTCGGCGTCTGCGGAGTCGCCTACTCGCGGCTGACGGTCGTCTTGCTCGACGTCGTGGAGAAGATGACCGCGGTTCCGCGTGAGATCAAGGCGGCGGCGATCGGGTTGATCGTCGGCGGCGTGATGATGATCGAACCCCTCGTCGTCGGTGGCGGTGATGCCCTCACTCAGAAACTGTTGAGCGGGCACGGTTTTGCCCTGTCGACGGTGGTGATCTTTCTGGTGGTGCGCTTTGTCGCCGGGCCACTGTCGTATGCGGCCGCGACCCCGGGCGGGCTGTTTGCCCCCATGCTGGCGCTCGGTGCTCTGATGGGTTTGGTGGCCGGGCGCATCGTGGGGGTGTTCGACCCGGCGTTGGGCGACCAACTGACCCCCGCGCTGGTGCTCGTCGGTCTGTCCACTTTGTTCGCCGCGGTGGTGCAGGCGCCGTTCACCGGCATCGTGCTGGTCATCGAGATGACGTCGATCACCTCGGTGACGGTGCCGATGCTGGTCTCCGGCGTCGGTGCGGTGACCATTTCAGCGCTACTCCGAAACCCGCCGATCTACGACGAGCTACGGAAGCGGATGTTGGCTGGGCCGGGTGGTCGGTGACGTGTGACCCCACCGCTGCCTGAGCTGAGGTGCGAGCGAAGCGAGCCCTACCGCTCCCTGAGGTGCGAGCGAAGCGAGCCTCGAAGGGGCATGGTGAGACGACAATGGTCCTCTCACCAGGGGCTTCGAGGCTCGCAGGCTCGCACCTCAGCCGGCGGGAGGGGTATCGCCGGCGAGTTCGATCAGTGTGCGGACGGTGCGCAGGTTGCGGCCGGTGCCCGCGACTCCGAGCTTCTTGGCGATCACAGGGGCGGTGAGCTTCGACCGCCCCGCCCCTTCGCGGTACCGAATGTGCAGGTCGTTGCCGATGACTTTGACGTCGGTGTCGTCGTAGGGCGCCGCTTCGAACTCTTTGACCTTGGCGGCGGCGGGTTTTCCGGTGAGGCAGTAGAGGTAGGAGTACTTGTCGTCGACGACGTCGAACGGATGCGCGTCGAGCGCCCTCTGTAACTGTTCCGGCGTTCGGCTGATGACTTCGCGGAAGTATCCGAAGCGGTCTTCGATGGCCTTCTCCAGTGCGCGGTCGAAGGTGCTCGGCGCGCCCTTCGGCGTGCACAGCAGATTGCCCGACGCGATGTAGGTCGAGACATCGGTGGCGCCGAGTTCCTCTGCAATGGACCGCAATTCGGCCATGGGCAGCTTGGCGCCGCCGACGTTGACCGCACGAATCAGAACCACTCGCCTGGTCATTCGTGCTCCTCTGCCGGTCGGGTCGTCAGATCACGGTGGGCCGCGGCGGCGGGTCGGGTTCCGGCGGGCGCGGGGACGGGTCCGGAGTCGGCGGCGCAGGTGTGGGGATCGGCGGCTCGGCCGGGGGTTCGGGGATCGGCTCCGGTGCCGGGATCGGGTCCGGTGGGGGTTGTGGTGGGGGAACAGGCTGACTCATCGTCGTTCCTCTCGGCGCGCGGGCATTGGCGGCGCGGGCTCGGCCTGACCCCGACGCTACGCCTGCGTCGCTCCGTCGGCCACGACCACCGCAACCCCGGTGGTCAGCGAATCTTGGACAGATCGGTCCGGATCATCATGACGTTGTAGTCATCCCAGCGTGACGCCGCGAAGTACAGCATCTGTCCGGTCGAGCGCGGATGGATGTAAGGCGCGTAGAGGCCGTCGGTTTGCGATCGGGCGACGATGAGTCGTTCGCCGCTCCACGGGCCCACCGGGGACGGTGACGTGCGCAGCATGATGTTCCCGGCACGCTCGGTGAGCATCACGAACTTCCCGAGGTAGTTGTTGTAGGCGACCGTCGTCTCGCTCACCGGCTGGCGGATGATCGGGACCGCGGCGGCCGGATTGGGCGACCATCCGTTGCCGGCGAAGTACTCGTAGCGGTTCAGGTTCAGGATGTCGGCGGGCCGGACCCGTGCGATGAACGCCGCACCGTGCCGGCCATTGGGTGTGCCGTACTGGTAGACGTAGTCGCCGCTGCGCAGAAACGCACCCATCTGGAAGCGCCCGTGACCTGCCTGCACCTGCGGCATGCCCGGAATGCTGAGTTCGACGTTCGCGCGGATCGTGTTGTTGTTGGTCGTCCACGTCTGGCCGTTGTTGTACGACACCGCAATTGCCGAGAAGTTGGTCTCCCAGCGACCGGGTCCGGTCCACTTGTGGATCGACATGTAGTTCATGTACTGGACGCCGCCGATGGAGATGCCGCCGGTCGGGATCTTGCCGACCTCGGTGTTGCGCACCCCGATCGCGTTGAGCATCGGCTGGGCGAACGTCGGGTGCTGCGGTGTCACCGACGCTCCCGATCGCACCGATCCGGGGATGGCGTTCGGGAAGCTCATGCCCTTGTCGAGGTCGGCGGTGGGATTGCTGCGCAGCATCGTGTTGTGCCGCCAGACCATCTGCCCGGCGCATTTGCCCCAGGTGTCACCGAAGGCCATCAGGATCTGGCCGGAGCCGTTGTCCCACATCACGCCCACGTCGGTGGAAGTGATGGAGAAGCGCTTGTCGGTTCGGTTGGGGCTGCGCGGACCGGTGATCCACTGGATGGCCCGGCTGGGGCCCTTGAGCCGCGGCAGCGGACCTTGCGGCTTCTTGCCGTCTGCCCGGTAGCTGCCGAAGTCGAGGCTGCCCATGCCGAGCTGACTCGATCCGCTGCTTCCGGTGCTGCCGACGTCACCGCCGTGGAAGCCGGTGGCTGCACAGATCGATGCCTCGGCGGTGGGCGTCCCGACGACGACGCCGGTCAGGGCGAGCGCGCCGACCGTCGCGCCCGTGAGCGCCGACCGCAGAAGGCGCGGTCGGCGACGATCTGCCGCGCGGGGCAGCCAACCGGGTCGGAACATGGGAAAACCCCCTGTGAAGCCGTGACAGTTGTTGTCAGTGTTGCAGAAGTGATCACGGCGTGTGACCTCGGGAAGCCGGTCCGACATCCATGCGTGACCGTTTCCTGAGCATCTCGTGACCAGTCGCTGCATCCGTGACGGTACTTCGTTGCCCCGACCACCCCGACGGATACCGGGAAAAGAGTGCGTTGCGCGCGGTCAGGCTCTCGTCGCGACCGCGAAGGTACGCCGGAACGGCAAGACGGTGCCGGCTTCCTCGGGTACGAACTCTGCGGCGAGGCGTTCCCGCAGGTCGTCGGCGAAACGGGCGCGACTCTCGCCGTCGAGGGCCTGCAGGAAAGGTCGCAGACCGGTGCCGGAAATCCACTCGTACACCGGGTCGGGGCCATGCAACACATGCAGGTAGGTGGTCTCCCAGGCGTTGACGGTGAGTCCGCGCTGGGCGAAGAACGTCAGATAGTCATGCGGGGACACGGTCGGAAGACGCCGCACATCGTCGAGCTGCTCCCGGTACGGGTCGCTGCGCGCGAGTTCGTCGATGGTCCGGTGAGTGGCCGAGTCGGCGTTGTTGGGTACCTGAATGGCAAACGTGCCGCCGTCGGTGAGGCGTTCGAGCAGCCGGTCGATGACGTCGAACTGATCGGGAACCCACTGAAACGCCGCGTTGGAGACGAACAGGTCGGTGGGTCGTGACGGTGTCCAGGACACGAGGTCGGCGACGTCGTAGTTTGCCAGCGCGTCGGTGTTGTCCCCGATGGCGGTGTTGATCATCTCCGCGGAGGAGTCGACGCCCAGGATCTCGGCGCCTGGCCATCGTGCGCGGAGATGCTTGGTGAGATGGCCCGGACCGCAGCCGAGATCGACGATCGTCGACGGCTGGGTGGGAATCTGCGCGATCAGGTCGAGAAATGGGCGCGCGCGGTCGTCGGCGAACTGAAGGTAGCGAGTCGGATCCCAGACCGGCATGGTTCCGAGGGTAGCCGTGACCGGTGCCCGGCGGCATGTCGGAGGATGTTCGTCGCACCGACGATCGCAACGTTTGGCCCGGCGTCTACGCGCGCGTCGGCTTTTGCGTCCGCAGCGTTAAGGTGCAACAGTGACCGAATCGAACTCAGCTGGCGCGGCCGTTGTCGAGATCTCGACCGATGGCGCCTGTCTCGGTAATCCCGGACCGGGCGGCTGGGGAGCGGTCCTGCGGTATCGCGGCACCGAGAAGCGGATCTCCGGTGGTGAACCGGATTCGACGAACAACCGGATGGAGTTGACCGCCGCCATCGAGGGACTCGCGGCGTTGACCCGACCGTCGACCGTCGTGCTCTACACCGACTCGACCTATGTGCGTAACGGGATCATGAAGTGGGTCAAGGGCTGGCAGTCCAATGGCTGGAAGACCTCCGACAAGAAGCCGGTGAAGAACGCCGAGTTGTGGCGGCGGCTCGTCGACGAGGAGAAGCGGCACACCGTCGAATGGCGTTGGGTGAAGGGTCACGCCGGTGATCACTACAACGAGATCGCCGACGAACTGGCGACGTCGGCGGCCCGAGATGTCGCCGCGGGTGGCAGGGTGGCCGGCTGATGTCCCTCGCGGTGGCCATCGAGCCCGAGCGCGACGAGCACATCGTTGCGGCGGTCGAGAGCACTGGCGCGCAGGTGACCACGATCGACGAGGCGCGGGTTCTGGTGTGGATCGGCGGACCCGACGGGTTCCCCGAGCTGCCCGACCACATCGAGTGGGTCGCACTCAAGACCGCGGGCATCGAGGGATTTGTGCGTGCCGGCATCCTCGACGACCGTCGGCTCTGGACCAACGCGTCGGGCTTCTATGCCGAGAATGTCGCCGAACATGCACTGGCACTGTTGCTTTCCGGTCTTCGCCAGATCAACACGGCGGTGCTGCGGCATTGGGACCAGGCCATCGACCCCGCCGTTCGATCGCTGCATGGTTCGACGGTGACGATCGCCGGAGCGGGCGGGATCGGCGCGTCGCTGATTCCGCGACTGCGTGCGTGTGGTGCGCGGGTGATCGCGGTGAACCGGTCGGGTCGTGAGGTGGAGGGTGCCGACCGGACCGTGCCCACCAGCGAGATCGCGTCTGTGTGGCCGGATACCGACCATGTGGTGGTGGCTGCGCCGGCCACGCCCGAGACGCATCATCTGCTCGACGCCTCCGTGTTCGCGGCTCTGCCCTCGCACGCGTGGGTGGTCAACGTCGCTCGTGGTCCGCTCATCGACCAGGCTGCGCTGTACGACGCGCTCGTGGCCGGCGACATCGCCGGTGCGGCACTCGATGTCACCGATCCCGAGCCGCCGGCGCCCGATGATCCGCTGTGGTCGCTACCGAATGTGATCATCACTCCGCACGTCGCGAACCCGTCGTCGGGACTCACGCGCGAGCTGGCACCCTATGTGGCAGAGAATATTCGGCGATTCACTGCGGGTGACGAATTGCTGTCGGTGGTGTCCACCGAACGTGACTACTGAGGTGTTCCATGGTCGAGGCCCGATCGTCGTGATGGGGGTGTCGGGGTGTGGGAAGTCCACGGTCGGAGCGAAACTTGCTGCGCGACCAGATGTTCCGTTTGCCGATGCCGACGATCTGCACCCCGCGTCGAACATCGTGAAAATGGCTGCCGGAATTGCGCTCACCGACGCCGATCGATGGCCCTGGCTTGATCTGGCAGGTGAATGGCTTGCGGCGAATCCGCGCGGCGTGTTGAGTTGTTCGGCGTTGCGCCGGACCTATCGCGACCGGTTGCGCGCGCACTGCGCCTCGGCCTTCTTTGTTCATCTCGACGGTGATCGGTCGCTCATCGCGCGCAGGCAAGCCGACCGCCCTGGCCACTTCATGCCGGCGTCGTTGCTGGAGTCGCAGTTCCGGGACCTCGAACCGCTGGAATCCGACGAAGCGGGCGTGGTCGTCGATGTCGGTGACGATCCCGACGCCATTGTCGACGGCCTGTACCAGCGGCTCTTGCGTTAGAGCGCGCTCAAACGCCTAGCGTCGTTGTCATGAGTACAGAACACCTCATGGCCAGGGCGCTGGCGGCGCTCGGCGAGATCGACGGTCCGATGTCTGTGGAGGTCATCCATCGGTTGGTCGAGACCCCCGAGATCACTGAGCCGCTCGGCGTCGCAGAGGCGGCCGAGCTTCTCGATCTCTCCCCGCACACCTTGCGCTACTACGAACGCATCGGTCTCGTGACCGTTCCGCGCGACGGCACCGGGAATCGTGTCTACGACGACGCCGCGGTCCGACGGCTCGTCTTCCTGTCCCGAATGCGGCTGTCGGGCATGGCCATCCGCGATCTCCAGCACTACGTCGAACTCGTCGATCAGGGGGACGAGACGGTCGGGGAGCGGCTGGAGATGCTGCTCGAACACCGCGACACCGTGCGACGTCAGATCGCCGAACTCACCCTGTCGCTAGCCGCTACCGAATACAAGATCGCCACCTACGGAGGAAGGACACAACCATGACCACAACACTCACCGCCACCCGCCGCATCGGCGACCTCGACGTCGCACCGCTCGGATTGGGTTGTATGGGAATGAGTTTCGCCTATGGTCCGGCCGACGAGTCCGAGGCGCTGGCGACGCTCAACCTCGCCATCGACCGTGGCGTCAACCTGCTCGACACCGCCGACATGTACGGCGGCGGCGCCAACGAGCGCTTGCTGGCGAAGGTGCTCGCGGATCGTCGTGACGAGGTGGTGCTCGCGACAAAGTTCGGCATCAAGACCAATCCCGACACCGGCTATCCCGCCGGGGTCGACGGATCGCCGGGGTACGTCAGGCAGGCGGTCGAGGCGTCGCTGCGTCGGCTCGGCGTCGACGTCATCGACCTCTACTACCTGCACCGAGTGGACCCGACGCGGCCGATCGAGGAGACGGTGGAGGAGATGTCGAAGTTGGTCGCCGAGGGCAAGGTGCGCAATCTAGGCCTGTCCGAGGCGAATGCAGATTCTCTGCGACGGGCGGCCGCAGTACACCCGATTGCGGCGTTGCAGTCGGAGTGGTCGATCTTCAGCCGCGACATCGAGGTGTCGGATGTGCCGGCGGCGCGCGAGGTCGGTGCGACGATCGTCCCCTACAGCCCGCTCGGCCGGGGCATGCTGACCGGCGCGGCCAAGGTCGCCGAGGGTGCGGACTTCCGGAAGACCCTGCCCCGCTGGCAGGGCGCGAATCTCGACGCCAATCTTGCTCTGGTGGAACAGATTCGGGGTATCGCGGATGAACTGGAAGCAACTCCCGGTCAGGTAGCGCTCGCCTGGGTGCTGGCCCGCGGCGACGACGTGGTGCCGATCCCGGGCACCAAACGCCGCACCTACCTGGAGGAGAATCTGGGTGCCGTGGACGTGCAGTTGTCGGCGGAGCAACTGGATCAATTGTCGCGTCTGGAACCGGCGGGCGATCGCACCTCGGACATGGAGTGGGTGGCGGGGCGGTCGGCGTGAGCGTGAGCAGTTTCTAGAACACGTTCTCGTTTTGGCTTCGGACGTGGCATCCTCAAGGCGTGATTCTCGACAGATTCCGAATCGACGACAAGGTCGCGATCGTCACCGGCGCGGGCCGCGGACTGGGTGCGGCCATCGCTGTCGCATTCGCGGAGGCCGGTGCCGACGTGGTCATCGCGGCCCGCAGTGAATTCGAGCTCGACAAGGTGGCCGGGCACATCGCCGACACCGGGCGCCGGGCGCGGGTGGTGGCGACCGATCTCAGCAACATCGACGCCGCCGCGAGTCTCGCCCAGATCGCGGTCGATGAGTTCGGCCGGCTCGACATCGTGGTGAACAACGTCGGTGGCGCCATGCCCCGACCGTTGCTCGACACCACACCCGAGCAGCTCACCGGTGCCTTCGAGTTCAACGTTGCCAACGCCCACGCGCTCGTCACGGCGTCGGTGAAACACATGTTGGCGACGGCCGACGGCGGATCCATCATCAACATCACGTCGACGATGGGGCGGCTGCCGGGCCGCGCCTTCGCCGCGTACGGCACGGCGAAGGCCGCGCTTGCGCACTACACGCGGCTCGCCGCGATGGACCTCAATCCGCGTATCCGGGTCAATGGCATCGCACCCGGGTCGATCCTGACGTCGTCGCTGGAAGTGGTTGCCGCCAACGACGAGATGCGGGCGACCGTCGAGGGCGCCACGCCGCTCCACCGGCTGGGTGAACCCGAAGACATCGCCGCTGCCGCGCTGTACCTCGCCTCGCCGGCCGGTGCGTACCTGACCGGCAAGATCCTGGAGGTCGACGGCGGACTGATCGCCCCGAACCTGGACCTGCCCATCCCGGATCTGTAGTCGCTCAACTGCAGAACCACACACCCGGAACTCCCATTTACACACGAGATTCCATGTGTAGATGGGAGTTCTCGGTGTGTCCATCAACCGGGCCGCTCGTTGCGTTCGGCTTGCGCGACGAGGGTGGCAATCCGCTTGGTCTTCGTCTCCGGACGTTTGGCGAACGCGAGTTGGCTGAGCCCGAATTTGCGCGCGCTGGGTGGGAAGGCATCCCAGTTGGCGCGGGCGGTCGGGTTGGCGTCCAACGCTGCGGCGAGTTCGGGAGATTCGATCAGCGCCTCCGCGTCGTCGAGCAGATTCCAGAGCCCGCGGGCCTTGGCGTCGTCGATGACGGCCTGCCCCGGCGGTTGCATCCGCCCGGATTCGACCAGCGCGGTGACCCGGGCCTTGTTGGACGCGGCCCAGGCGCTGTTGCGTCCGCGGCGCGTGAACCACATGCCGCGACGATGATCGTCGATGGTGCGGGTGTGGCCGTCGATCCAGCCCCAGCAGAGAGCTTCCCGGACCGTTTCGTCGTAATCGAGAGGTTCGCGGCCGGAGTCTTTGCGCCAGAACACAAGCCAGACACCCGAGGAGTCGGCGTGGTTGTCGCGCAGCCATTCTCGCCATTCGTCGAGGGTGTCGGCGACGAGGTGCGGGGCGTCGGGGTCGGCCATGCCCGTCAGCGTAGCCGGGTGCGTGCGATGCGTCGGTACAGTTGAGTTGTGGACCAGGTCCTCAACTTCGCGCAAGACTATTGGTGGCTGATCTTCCCGATCGGCGGGGTTGTCGGGGGCTGGGCCGGACACATTGCGCGGTACAACGAGAAGCGGCGTCAGGACAAGATCGAACTCGCCAAGATCAAGGCGAATGCGCAATCCGAGCAGATTCGGCTCACGCAAGCGTCTGCCGAGCAGATCGCCAAGGTGACCACACGCCATGACGGGGTCAATGAGCGATGGTTCGGCTACGAACTCGACCTGGCCACCCTCATCGACTTTCCGCTGATGACCGACATGCGCGAACCGCTCACCTTGGCATTTCACCGTGCGAAGGTGCGGGCCGACGACCTGCGGCCCGCATCGTCGACGGAAGTGATGGAACCGCAGGACTTCGCGGAGTATCGGGACGCGGTCGGCGATTACGCGGCAGCGTTCGAGGCGGCCGAGCGAGAAGCGCGGCGTCGTCGGCAATCGGACTTCTCGCCTGTCGAACGTGAGCGACTCGAGCGCGCACGCCGATTGGTCGCCGTGGCTGGTGACAGTGGTGCGACGCCAGCAGAGCGGCAGGCGGCCTATCGGAAAGCACGGGCAGAACTCGACGGACTCATCGACGTGCCCGCGCCGGCGGCGCAGGAATTGGAACGACGGATCGCGGGGGAGTTGGAGCGCGGGTCGGGGTAAGCGGGATTCGTTGGTGGTTGCCGACATTGTCGGGTCGCGAGGCCCTTCGAGGCTCGCTCCGCTCGCACCTCAGGGAGCGGTAGACGATGCGGACACCGCTGGACGCAACTCGATCAGGGGATGGGTCACTCCGTCTCCAACGCACCCGCGAACTGGCTGCGGTACAGGCGGCAGTAGGCGCCGCCGGCGGCGAGGAGTTCGTCGTGGTTGCCTTGTTCGACGATGTGCCCGTCCTCCATCACGACGATGACGTCGGCGTCGCGGATCGTCGAAAGCCGGTGCGCGATGACGAAACTGGTGCGGTCGGTGCGCAGGTTGGCCATCGCCTGCTGGATGAGCAGTTCGGTGCGGGTGTCGACCGAGCTGGTCGCCTCGTCGAGGATGAGGATCGTCGGCTTGGCGAGGAAGGCGCGCGCGATGGTGATGAGCTGCCGTTCACCGGCGCTGACACCGCCGCCCTCGTCGTCGAGGACGGTGTCGTAACCGTCGGGCAGGATGCGCACGAAGTGGTCGACATGACTCAGGCGGGCCGCCTCGAGAACCTCTTCGCGGGACGCGGTGGGGTCGCCGTAGGCGATGTTGTCGTAGATGCTGCCACCGAACAGCCACGAGTCCTGCAGCACCATTCCGGTGCGTTCGCGGAGGTCGTCGCGGGTCATGCGGCGCGCGTCGACACCGTCGACTCGGATCACGCCTGCGTCGATGTCGTAGAACCGCATGATGAGGTTGACCAGCGTCGTCTTGCCTGCGCCGGTCGGCCCGACGATCGCGATCATGTGTCCAGGCCGCGCTACGAGTGACAGGTCTTCGATGAGCGGTTTCTCGGGGACGTAGCGGAAGTCGACGTGGTCGAACTCGATCAGCCCGTGGCCGTCGGAAGGGGTCTGCGGGTCGGCGTCGTCGGGTGTTTGTTCGTCGGCGTCGAGGATGTCGAAGATGCGCTCGGCCGATGCCACGCCGCTCTGCATGAGGTTGATCATCGAACCGATCTGGGTCAGCGGCTGCGTGAACTGGCGCGAGTACTGGATGAACGCCTGCACCTCGCCGAGGCTCAGCGCGCCGGATGCGACGCGCAATCCGCCGACCACCGCGACCGCGACGTAGTTGAGATTCCCCAGGAACATGATCGTCGGCATGATGGCGCCGGAGATGAACTGCGCGCGCCAACTCGATTGGTAGAGCTTCTCGTTGCGTTCGTCGAAGGTGTCTTCGATCTCGCTCTGCCTGCCGAATGCCTTCACCAGTTCGTGCCCGGTGAACGCCTCCTCGACCTGCGCGTTGAGCTTGCCGGTCGACGACCACTGGGCCATGAAGTGCGGTTTGGACCTCTTCGCGATGAACGCGGTCGCACCGACGGCGAGTGGGATGGTGATCACCGCGATGAGGGCGAGCAGCGGCGAGATCCAGATCATCATGATCAACAGCGCGATGACGGTCAGCACCGAGTTGAGGAACTGGGAGATGGTCTGCTGCAGGCTCTGTGAGAGGTTGTCGAGGTCGTTGGTGACGCGGCTGAGCAGGTCGCCGCGGGGCATGGAGTCGTAGTAACGCAACGGAAGTCGATGGACCTTGGCCTCGACGTCGGCCCGCAGTCCCCGGATGGTGCCGACGACGGCGATGTTGAGCAGATAGGCCGCGAGCCAGGCGAGCACGGCCGACCCGACGTAGAGGGCCAGCACGATGATCAGCACCTTGCCGACCTCGCCGAAGTCGACGCCGACTCCCGGCGTGAGATCCATCGACGACACCATGTCGGCGAACGTGTCCTGGCCGCGTGCGCGCAGGCCGTCGACCACCTGCTCCTTGCTCATGCCGGCGGGCAGCTGTGAGCCGACGACGCCGTCGAAGATGAGGTCGGTGGCATGCCCGAGAACGCGCGGCGCGATGGCGGTCAGGATCACCGACGCGACGATCGCGGTCAGGATGATCACCATCGCGATCCGGTACGACGCGAGCAACCGAACGAGTCGTTTCATCGACGGGCCGAACGATCGCGCCTTCTCGCCGGGAGCGCCCATCATCGGGCCGGGGCCCGGTCCGCCCGGGCGCGTCACGATCCCTCCTGCAGTGCGAGTTGGGAATTGGCGATCTCGGCGTAGGTCTCGCAGGTGTCGAGCAGTTCGTCGTGCCGTCCGATCCCGACCACGCGCCCGCGATCGAGGACGACGATCTGGTCGGCGTCGACGATCGTCGAGATGCGCTGTGCGACAACGATGACCGCCGCGTCTCGGGTGGCCGGCCGCAGTGCCGCGCGCAGCCGGGCGTCGGTGGTGAGGTCGAGCGCGGAGAACGAGTCGTCGAAGAGGTAGACGCCGGGACGCCGGATCAGGGCGCGGGCGATGGCCAGGCGTTGTCGTTGCCCGCCGGAGACGGTGGTGCCGCCTTGCGCGATGGGGGTGTCGAGACCCTCGGGCATGGCTTCGACGAAGTCCTGGGCCTGTGCGACGCGCAGTGCTTCCCAGATCTCGTCATCGGAGGCGTCCGGTTTACCGTGTCGGAGGTTGGTCGCGACGGTCCCGGAGAACAGGTACGGGCGCTGCGGCACCAGACCGATGGCAGCGCGCAGGACGTCGGGGTCGAGGTCTGCAACGTCGGTGCCGCCGACGAGGACCGAGCCCGACGTGACGTCGATGAGACGCGGTACCAGGCTCAGCAGGGTCGTCTTACCCGATCCGGTGGAGCCGACGATCGCGGTGGTGGTGCCCCGTTCGGTCTCGAAGGTGATGTCGCGCAGCACGGGATCGTCGGCGCCCGGGTACCGGAATTCGGCGGCCCGGAACGCGACGGTCGACGGTGCGGTCGCGAAATCGACGGGCGTTTGCGGCGGGGACACGGACGTCTCGGTGTCGAGCACCTCGCAGATCCGCTCGGCGCAGACCGCTGCGCGCGGCGCCATCATCGCGAGGAAGGACGCCATCATCACCGACATCATGATCTGCATGACGTAGCTGATCATCGCCGTGAGTGCGCCGATCTCCACGCTGCCGTCGGCGACCCGATGTCCGCCGAACCAGATGATCGCGACGATGGTGACGTTGGTGATGAACAGCACCGCCGGGAAGGCGAGTGCCATCATTCGGCCGACGCGCAGCGTTGCGTCGGCCAGCTGATCGTTGGCGACCGAGAAGCGTTGCATCTCAAAGCGTTCACGCACAAAGGCGCGGACCACCCGGATGCCGGTGATCTGCTCGCGCAGGATCTGGTTGACCTTGTCGATGCGGTCTTGCATGACCCGGAACCCGGGAATCATCCGCGCGATGATCAGGGCCATGGTGACGCCCAGCACGGGCACCGCGACCACCAGCACCCACGAAAGACCCGGTGCCACATGGATTGCCATGGCGATGCCGCCGATGCACATGATGGGGGCCATCACCAGGATGGCGGTGCTCATCACGATCAGCAGCTGCACCTGCTGGACGTCGTTGGTGGTGCGGGTGATCAGCGACGGCGCGCCGAATCTGCCGACCTCCCGCGCGGAGAAGGTGTTCACCCGGTGCAGCAGGTCGTGCCGGATGTCGCGACCGGCACCCAGCGCGGCGCGTGCACCCCAATACTGGGCGGTGATCGAACACACCACCTGCGCGATGGTGATCGCCAGCATCCAGCCGCCGATGCGGAGGATGTAGTCGGTGTCTCCCTGCGCGACGCCGTTGTCGATGATGTCGGCGTTCAGCGTCGGCAGATACAGCATCGCGGCGGTCGCCACCAGTTGGAGGGTGACGACCAGCACCATGTTCACGCCGTAGCGCGACAGGTAGGTGCGAATCAGTCGCGTCAGCATGGTGTCGTCACTTCGCCGAGGCTAGCAACAGGGTGCGACACGCTGCCACGGGTTTGTCTGTGAGCGGGATACGGCTCAGCTGGCCGGCACGAGCGGTACGGCGGCCTCGCCGCTGTAGGTGAGGAAGGTGAACGACTCCTGGAAGTAGAGGTTCACGGTGTCGGCGTCGTGGGAGTCGTAGCCGATGGACACGTCCTGGCCGATGGTGAGTTCGAAGTCCCCGCCGCGTGTACTGAGGACAAACGCGCCGGTGATGGCGGGTGCCCACACGATCTCACCGTCGATCAGCCGCTGGATGTGCTGACGGATCGGGTAGCCGTGGTTGGAGGTCTCGTTGACCAGGTTGTAGACGTCGGCGGAGAGCGCGATCGAGTACGGACCGTCGACCGACGCGAGTTTCAGCGTCGACAACGCCAGGCTGAACGCCTCCGGATAGTCGCGGACGTCCTCGGGCAGCGTGATCGGGTTTGCCGTCGCGTCGACACGGATGCCGTCGATCCCGGCCGCCGCATAACTCTCGAAGATGGCGCGATCCTCGGCGAGCGCGAGGTCGCGGGCGGCGTCGACGACCGGATCCCAGTCGGAGTCCTGCGCACCGCGGTCGACGTCGTCGATGGCCTCGCGGGTGACGGTGAACGGCACTTTCAGTTCCACCAGCGACTGGGTGTGCCGAGTGAACGCCTGAATGCCCTCAGACGGTGAATCGATCTTGGAGCGGTGGCCCAGCGTCACCGACGCGGTGTCGAGGCCGAGGGGTCCTTTCACGTCGACGAGGCGTCGACCCGCACTGTTGCGTTTGAAGGAACGGGCGGCTTCCTCCTCGATCTCAGCCCAGGCGGCCTCGGAGATCGGCGCGAGTTCGCGATGCAGGTTGTTCATGGTCACTCCTCGTGTCGGGTGGGTGGTCAGCGTAGGGAGCCGATGCCGAGCGAGCCGTCGGCGGGCCGGACTCGGGCGGCTGGTTCGGCGGGCTCTTCCGCCGGTGGCGCAGGCGGGAGGTCATCGAAGAAATCGATTGTCGGGGTGAAGAATTGGGACCCGGACACCGCGGTGGTGAAGTCGAGTAGGCGGTCGTAGTTGCCGGGCGGGTCACCGATGAACATCTTGCGGAGCATCTCTTCGGTGACGTCGGGTCCGGCGGAGTAGGCGATGTAGAAGGTGCCGCTCTCACCCGCGCCGGACACGTCGCCGTAGGGCATGTTGTCGCGGACGATGTCGATCTCCTCGCCGTTCTCGTCTTCGACGACGTTGAGCGCGATGTGCGAGTTGGTCGGCTTCACGTCGTCGGCCATCTCGACGTTGTCGAGCTTGGTGCGGCCGATCGCGGCTTCCTGCTCCTCGGTGCTCAGTGCGGTCCACGCGGTGAAATCGGTGACGTAGCGCTGGATCGCGACGTAGCTGCCACCGGCGAAGTCGGGATCCTCGTCGCCGACGGTGATCGCGTCGATCGCCGCCTGACCGACCGGGTTCTCGGTGCCGTCGACGAACCCGATCAGATCGCGCAGATCGAAATACCGGAACCCGTGTACCTCGTCGACAACGGTCACGGCGTCGCCGAGTGCGGCGGTGAACTTGCGACCGAGTTCGTAGCAGAGGTCGAGTTGGTCGGCCTTGATGTGCAGCAGCAGGTCACCGGGGGTGGCCGGGGCGGTGTGCACCTCGCCCTCGTAGGCGACGAACGGTCGGAGGGACTGGGGGCGTGGACCGTCGAACAGGCGGTCCCACGCCTGCGAGCCGATCGATACGATCCCGGCCAAGGCCATGTCGGGCGCACGCGACGACACCGCATTGGTCAGGCTCGGTACCTGCCCGAGGAAGTCGCGTACCTGCGCCTCGCCGCCCTCGTTGATGACGAGCACGACGAAGATCGCGGTCTTCGTCTTGCGCGTGAGGATGGTCTGCGGCACCGGCACGAGATCCACCCTATCGGACCCGGTGGTCGCTGTGGTGACGATGGGCTACCTGTGAAAATATTGGTGAGGCAACCCTTTTCAGCGAGCCGCGACCGCCCGCCCCGCCGCGCGGCCGGAGAAGATGCACCCACCGAGGAAGGTGCCTTCGAGCGCGTTGTAGCCGTGGACGCCGCCGCCGCCGAAGCCGGCGACTTCACCGGCCGCGTACAGGCCGTCGAAGGCACTGCCGTCGGGCCGCATCACCTGGGCGTCGAGGTTGGTCTCCAGGCCGCCCAATGTCTTGCGGGTCAGGATGTTGAGGCGGACGGCGATCAGCGGGCCGTGTGCCGGATCGAGCAGGCGATGCGGCTTCGCGACACGAACCACCTTGTCGCCCAAGTACTGTCGCGCATTGGTGATCGCCATCATCTGCGCGTCCTTGGAGTACTTGTTGTCGAGTTGTGCGTCGCGGGCGGAGATCACCCGTTCGATCTGCTGCAGGTCGAGGGCCGGCCCACGCGCGATCTTGTTCATGCCGGCCACGAGCTCGGGTAGGTTGTCGGCGACCACGAAGTCGACGCCCTTGTTCTTGAACGCGTCCACCGGGCCGGGCGCACCCTTCGCGAATCGGCTCTTCGCCGCGAACTTCAGATCCTTGTTGGTGATGTCGGGATTCTGTTCGGAGCCCGACAGGGCGAACTCCTTCTCGATGATCGACTGGGTCAGGATGAACCACGAGTAGTCGTGACCGGTGGCGAGGATCTCACGCATCGTCGAATTGGTGTCGAAGCCGGGGAAATTGGGTGGCGACAACCGGTTTCCGTTGGCGTCGAGCCACAGTGACGACGGCCCCGGGATGATGCGGATGGCATGGTCGGGCCAGATGGGATCCCAGTTGTTGATGCCTTCGGTGTAGTGCCACATGCGATCTCGGTTGACGATGTTGGCGCCGGCATCCTCGGCGATCCCCAGCATGCGGCCGTCCACATGGGCCGGGACCCCGGAGATCATCGTCGTCGGTGCCGGGCCCAGTCGCTCGGTGGGCCAGTTCTGGCGGATGAGGTCATGATTGTGGCCGATCCCACCGGAGGTGACGATCACCGCTCCGGCACGAATCTCGAAGTCGCCGATCACTTCTCGGCTCGACGCCTTGCCGCGGTCGAGATCGGTGGGGGCCAGCAGCGACCCGCGCACGCCGACCGCCGCGCCGGTGCCGTTCTCGCCTTCGACGATCAGCTCGTCGACCTGATGGCGGAAGCGGAACTCGACCAGCCCGCGCTTCTCGGCCTCGAGCACTGGTTCGGCGAAGATACGCACGACCTCCGGCCCGGTACCCCAGGTGAGATGGAAGCGCGGGACGGAGTTGCCGTGGCCGTCGGCGAATCCGCCACCACGTTCGGCCCACCCGACCACGGGCGTGAAGCGCAGACCGAGGTCGTGCACGTACTGCCGCTTCTCGGTGGCCGCGAACTCGACGTAGGCGCGGGCCCACTGCCGGGGCCAGAAGTCCTCGTCGTCGCGGTCGAAACCGGCCGACCCCATCCAGTCCTGCAGCGCGAGTTCGGCCGAGTCGTGGATGCCGAGTCGGCGTTGCTCGGGACTGTCGACGAGGAACAGGCCGCCGAGCGACCAGAAAGCCTGGGCGCCAAGGTTGTTACGATTCTCCTGATCGACGACGATCACCTTGCGCCCGGCCTTCGTCAGCTCATGTGTGGCGACCAATCCGGCAAGTCCGGCACCGACCACCACCGCGTCGGCCTGCTGCTCTGTCAACGTTCTCTCCCCTCACGAGATGGCTCAAACACTAGTCCTGCGGCTGCCGTCAGAGTGAGATCGTCGCGTAACGATCGAACCAGGGCTGTGCTTCCTCGAGAGCGGCGGCGAGCGTGAGCAGATCGCCGTCGGCCCCGAGCCGGCCGACGAACTGAACGCCGAGGGGCAGTCCGTATGCGGTCCAGTGCAGCGGCACGCTGATCGCCGGGCGGCCGGTGAGGTTGGCCAGCTGGGTGTAGGGGACCCACCCGAGGTTCTCGGCGATGAGGTCGTCGAGTACGCCCATCCGCGACAGGATCGAACCCCCGCGCACTCGGGCGATGATGCGCGATGCCCGCTGCAGGAGGGCGGGCGTGGTGGTGGCCCCGATCCGCAACGGTGGGGTGGCCAGTGTCGGGGTCAGCAGGAAGTCATGTGTCTGGTGGAACCGCTCGAGCGCGAGAACATGGTTGTTGACGTTGTTCAGCGCGGTGAAGACGGGCACCACCCCCGCCGAGCGGCCGATTTCGGCGACCGCGAGCGTGTCGGCCTCGAAGTCCGAGTCGGTGGCGCCGGTGAGGCGTTTGGCCTCGGCGACCTGATCGGCGACCTTCGCGAACCATATGGTGAGGAAGTCCTTGGCAAGGGCCGCGTCGTCCTGCGGTGGCGTGACCTCCTCGACGTGATGGCCCATGTCCTCGAGCAGGCGCGCGGCGTTCTGCACGGCGGTGATCGCTTCGGCGTGCGGGTCGGGATTGATCGCCGACGCGGTCGAGAAGCCGATGCGCAGTCCGCGCGGCCGGTTCGCGATCTGCTCGGTGAACGGTGTGGCGGGGACGGGGGTGGGGTACACCGACGACGGGGAGGGCCCGACGATCGCGTCGTAGATGGCGGCGGCGTCGCGCACCGTCCGGGTCACCGCGCCCTGGACGGCCATACCGAAGAGGAGCTCGCCGGTGTCGGGGCCGAACGGGGTGAGTCCGCGCGTCGGCTTGAGGCCGACGAGGCCATTGCACGCGGCCGGGATGCGGATCGATCCGCCACCGTCGTTGGCGCCCGCCGCCGGCACGATGCCTGCGGCGACCGCTGCGCCGCTGCCGCCCGACGAGCCGCCGGGTGTGTGGTCGGGGTTCCAGGGATTGTGGCTAGGACCCCAGAGTTCGGGTTCGGTGATGCCCTTGGCCCCGAACTCGGGAGTGTTGGTCTTGCCGAAGATCACCAGCCCGGCGTCGAGGAATCTTTGCACGACGGTGGAGTGCTCCGCCGCGACGAGTGTGGCGAGCGAACGTGAGCCCGACGACGTCGGGAACCCGCGATACTCCTGGCCGAGATCCTTGACGAGGAACGGGACACCGGCGAGCGGGCCGCTGAGGTCGGAACTGCCGACGCGCTCGGTCGCCGTCGTATCCATCCGGTACACGATCGCGTTGAGCGTCGGGTTCACCGCGTCGGCCCGCTGCTGGGCCAGCGCGAGCAGTTCGGCGGCGGTCACTTCGCGTCGGGCAACCAGAGCGGCCAAGGCTGTTGCGTCGAGCGTCAGGTATTCGCTGAGGTTCACTTGTCCAAGACTAGTGACGCCTGACACAAGAGATTTGCATCACCGCCGACGACGCAAAAGGGTAACGCCGCGATGACGGCGTGAGCGGAGCGGTGGACGTATGTTTTTCAGAGATTCGTCCGATCGCCGATTGCATCACGTTGGTGCAGGTCACATTCAGTTTGGGGTCAACCGCGCCCGGTGCTGGGCCGCTTCGGACCGCGCTCTCGCCTTTGCCGGTGTGTTATCGAGCCGTTACACTTCCCAACGACGGGTTCAGACCCGGTAAGGGACCAATACAATCCCTTCAACGAACACCCTCTGATGCAGGCCCGATCGGGTCTTGAAGGATCGTAAGGAATGCGAATGCTGACTCGCGCCCGTAAGCGCCTCGTCGCCGGACTCGTGGCCTTGCTGGCCGTGTCGGCTGCGACGCTTGTCGCCGCCCCGGATGCTTCGGCCGCGCGCGGCTGCAGCGTCGAATACGTCCGGTCCGCTTCGATGCACCGCACCGTTCCGGTGTGCATCGTCTCGGCCGGTGGCTCCAACAAGCCCACGCTCTACCTGCTCGACGGACTGCGCGCCCCGAACTACACCAGCGGCTGGCTGCAGAACACTGACGTCGCGCGCTGGATGGGTGGTCGGGGCACCAACGTCGCGATCCCGTTCGGTGGTGGCGGCAGCTTCTACACCGACTGGGAGCAGCGTGACCCGCGACTGGGCGTCAACAAGTGGGAGACCTTCCTGACCCGTGAGCTGCCTGCCTACATGGCTCGCGTGCACGGCAGCGACAACCGCCGCAACGGCATCGCCGGACTGTCGATGTCGGGCACCTCGGCGCTGAACCTCGCGTCGCGCCACCCGGGCTTCTACAAGGCTGTCGCGTCCTACAGCGGCTACCCGACCGTCACCATGCCGGGCTTCACCCAGGGCATCATGGCGTCGGTCGCCGAGATGGGCGGCAACCCCATCAACATGTGGGGCTTCTACCCGGCCGGTCAGTGGTTCCAGAACGATCCGTTCCTGAGCGCCGGCAACCTCGCAGGCAAGTACGTGTACGTCTCGGCGGGCACCGGTGTCGGCAGCAAGTACGACTCCTCGGTCAACCCGACCAGCGGCAACTTCGACCCGGTCAAGTTCGCGCAGATGATTCCGCTGGAGGTCGCAGCGTCGACCAGCAGCCAGCTGTACATCGCTCGCGTCGCACTGGTTCCGGGCGTCAAGCTGACCACCCGGATCACCCCGGACGGCACCCACTGGTGGGACTACTGGCAGGCCGACTTCAAGCAGTCGTGGCGGACCACCTTCCGTCCGGCCTTCTTCTGACGGACTGAGCTCGGCTTACGAGGCCGGTGACCTTCGGGTCACCGGCCTTCGTCGTGGTTGGGTGAGGTTGGTGATCAGTGCGTCGCCGACGGAAGTCTGTACCTGGGAGGGTCACAAGCTGCACTGTGCCGATGCCTCGCCCGTCACGTACAGATATCCAACGCGTGGAGGTCGCTGATCCGACGAGTGTGGCGCCAGCCCTCTGACCTGAGCGAATATGCCGGCGCCGGGCCCGCAAAATCTAGGGGAAGAACTTCTTCCCCGGGGTTCATAGTCTTCCGCTAGAAATTTCTCGGGGAGGACACCAAGGGTAGGGGACGAAGTTTCTTCCCCTACTTTCTTGGCGGCCGATCGGACCCGGCTGGCATCAGATCCGACCACGGGAGGGTCGCCACCCTCAGCCGTCCGACTACTCGCCGGGCGGCGGTGAGAAGCGATCCCGGAAACCGCGGGTGGCGGTGTCGTCCGCATCGGGTTCTCGATGCACCGGGCGGAACTCGTCCTCGGCGTCCGACGAGTGCCGGGGTCCGGTGACCTTGGGGATCTGCTCGGTGGGTCGTTCCCACGGATTCAGGCCGGCCGGGCGTCGTGCTTCCTGCTGCGTGGCCGTGTCCGCGTCGTCCGTCCGACGATCGATCACCGACGTCGTGGCTGCCGGTCCGGCACCCGCTGCGGCGTAGGGCGCCCGGCTGTCGGTCTCTCGGTCGACGACGCGAGTGGGTTCGTCGTCGGGTCCAGGTCCGTCGTCGGGTCCACGGCCATCATCGGGACCGTGTGGTGGATCGCCGGCATCGGCGTCGCGCTTACGGCCGCGCCAGAACAGAAGTGCCCAACCGATCAACAGCAGCACGCCGACGATCCCCAGGATGAGCGGCAACCAGAAACCGCCGAGCTTGAGCAGGCCCTTGTAGTGGTCGGCCTTCTCGGCCTGGTTGGCGATCGTCTCGTCACTCCACTGGAAGGTGCCCCGGAGCGAATCCATCCGGAAATCACGCACCGCCGACGAGGTGGCGTCGCTCTGGTCGGGCGAGCGGAAGTACTGATGCTGGTCTTCGCGCCCGTCGATGATCGTCCCGGTCTCGGGTTCGACCCACACATGGCGGGTGGCCGTCGCGTACCGGTGCATCTCGATCGGCTGGCTGGGTCGAATGCCACGCCCCGAGATACCCCACCACCGAGCCGGCATCGTCAGCATCGTGCCGAGGGCCGCGTTGCCCTGTGCATTGGGCAGTTCCGAGAGATCGCGCTCGGGCACCTCGCTGACGAAGTGGTAGGTCTTGACCCCGTTGATGTCCTTTTCGTCGACGAACTTCGCGGGCACATCCTGGCGGGTGTTCAGGTCGTACATGTAGTACTCGCGCTTCTGGACGTTGAAGCCGAACTTGTACTGGAAACCCTGCCGGCGGTCGAGGTCGACGGACACCTGCTTGACGTCGACGCCCTCGGGCGCGGCCTCGAGCTGCAGACTGTTGACGGTGTTGTTGGGAACCGACGTCTTGCGGTTCACCGAGACGCGGTCGATGTTGGCGGTCAGCAGTCCGTCATCGCAGTTGCGCTCCTGACCGGCCGCGGCGACGGTCGGTTCGGTCTCGTTGCCGTTCGCGTCGCGGATGCGGTCGATGAGCACCGTCTGCGCGGATTGGATGGTGGCCTCGCGCCGATCCGACGGATCGACGATGACGGAGCGTCGTTGCTGGGTGAGGTGCGCCTCGAGGGTCTGGGCGCGGCTCTGCGAGATGGAGCACCGGTCGAAGATGACGGCGGGGAATCGGTTTCCGGTAGCGCCGTCGGCAGGCACCGTCGTCGACACGGACACGATGTCCAGGTCGAGGGGCACCACCCGAAGCTGAGGAACCAGCCATGCCGGGATGGCGATGGCCGCGGTGATGCAGGCAACGCCGAAAAACGCCAGCAGCGCCGGCCAGAAACGTCTCATTTGTGACTCCTGTGAATCAAGCTCAACGCCCCAACCCTAGTGCCCCGTGTCGGAGATTCACTACTGACTCCCCGACCGGTTGGCGTCGCCGGCGTACTGTTCAGCCTTGCGATGACTTCTCCGCCCGGCGGTCACGCTCGGCCTCCTTCAGGATGCCGGCCATGTAGCCGTAGATCTCCTTGTCCGCCATGGCCTTCCATCGTGGTGCGAGCAGCTTCATGTACTTCTCGACGTACAGCAGTTGCTTGCCGACCAGGACGAGCTCTCGCGGCAGCCGTGCGTCGTACGCCTTGGCCACTGCGGCGAGCTGACGGCCCAGGTCGGTGTACGACATCGACCCGAGATCGGTGGTGGACAGTGGCGCGGCCACCTTTTCGATGTCGGCAGCGCTGCCCGACGTCGAGCCCGGCCGGTGCACCGCGCCGAGTAGGAAGATGGCGCGACCGGCCGACTCGTAGTCCCCGCGCACGATGAGGTCGACGACGAGCTGGCGCAGAATGCGGCGCGTTCGTGGGGTGAACCGCCCGACGATCCCGAAGTCGAGCAGGACGAGTGTGCCCTCCGCGTCGACGAGGACATTGCCTGCGTGCAGGTCGCCGTGGAAGAGGCCGCCGTGAAAAGCCGATTCGAGCAGCGACAACAGCAGGTTGCGGCACAGTGCGACGCCGTCGTGGCCGGCCGCGCGGACCGCTGCCGCGTCGTCGATGCGCACCGCGTGGATGCGCTCCATCGTCAGGACTCGTGACGTCGTGAATTCGTCGTAGACGGTCGGGACGCGGACGCGGTCGCCGAACGGGCCGTCGCGCAGACACTCGTACCACTCGCGCATGGCGTCGGCCTCGATCCGGAAATCCAGTTCGGCGTCCAACCCGGTGGCGAAATCCTCGACCACATGCCGAGCGCTGAGCATGCGGCCGTACTCGGAGATCTCGGCCAGGCCGGCAACCCGTTCGAGGATGGCGACGTCGGGTGCCAGGCGCTCGGAGATGCCGGGCCGTTGAATCTTGACGACGACTTCCTCACCGTCGTGCAACGTGGCGGTGTGGACCTGCGCGATCGACGCCGACGCGATCGGTGTGGTGTCGAAGGAGGCGAAGATCTCTTCCGGCGGCGCGCCGAGTTCGGCGGTGAACACGTCGCGGACCACGGCGCTGTCGGCGGCCGGGACCCGGTCGAGGAGGGATTCGAACTCCGACGAGAGGGTTTCGGTGAACACTCCGGGACTCGACGCGATGAGTTGGCCGAGCTTCACATACGTCGGCCCGAGATGCTCGAAGGTCGTGCGGATCTCGTGAGCCACTCGCTTCGCGTTCGGGGCCCGACCCTGGAGCGCGTCGCCGACCGTATGGACAACGAACCGCCCGACGCCGGCTGCGGCGTGGGCTGTGGTGGCGCCGAAACGCGTGATCTCGGCGACCGGCGTCACCGGCTTGAGCCGCGCGCGCCGACCGTCGTCGACAGAACTGTGGATTGTCACCGTCGGCCATTGTAACGATCGGAACTGCTGCGATCCGGGGGCACGCGAGAGTAAACCAAGAGTCTCCTGAGGCAAAGATGAGACCCGGCTGAGCGAAATCTGACAACGCGGTGTATCAAATACGTGGTCGGGGATTTCGAGAAGGGACGATCGATGCGCACGAGAGCGATGCAGGGCCTGGTCGCAGTGGTGGCCGCGCTGACGCTGGCATGGACCGGAATGGGTCAGGCGGCGGCCGACCCGAACATTCAACTCCCGGGCGTCGACGACGGCGTCCCGAACTGCGCAGTGCTCCAGCCCCGAGCCTTCGCCGGGTACATCGGGACCAACGATCCCAAGCCGGCACGCAAGATGGACGAGAACTTCGCCAAAGTGCCGAAGGACTGGTGCAACACGTCGGTGGGCTTCAGCCGGCTGTGGTTCGGCAAGCCCAACGGTGTCACCTTCGGTATCCCCGACACCCCGCACGCGTTGTTCCCGTACAACAACGCCGAGATGCTCGCCAAGCCCATCTTCAAACCGGGCATGACGATGACGATGCGCGTCGGCGGCACCCAGCAGATCGGGTCCTGGGCCGGCACCACCGGCTGGGGTGTGTCCAACCGATCCATCGATCCGCTGGGTCTGGAGATCGCGTGGTTCATGTGGAACGACGGCAACGCGTACCTGGCCAACACCAGCGAGATCGTCAAACCGATCATCAATGCCCTCGGCATGGACTTCCCGCGTGGCTTCTTCCTGATGACCAAGAAGGCCGGCGAGATCGTGCCGCAGATTCGTCTGCTGCCGACGAGCTACCTGAAGAAGGAGCATGACTACGCGGTGGTGCTCGGCAAGAAGGACGTGACCTTCTACATCGACGGCAAGGAAGCCGGCACCGACGTCGCCCCGTTCTACGTCGACGGCAAGAAGCGCGGCGGCAAGGGCACCCACTACGGCACTTTCACCAACGCGCCTATCGGCACCTGGTACGACATCTCACGCCAGCCGGTACCCCTGCTCGGTCAGATGTGGCTCGACAGCGGCTACTGGTTCCCGCTGCCCCTGCCGCAATGGAACAACCGCTGGCAGACGGCCTACATGAAGCGCTACGTCCAAGGTCCCAGCAACGAGACGCCGCTGACGCTGACCAACTCCAAGGGCTGGTAGACATGCGTATCGCGGGCGTCCGGGTCATCTCGGACGCCCGCGGTCACGTATGCGTGAGGTGGCATGAGTCGCCGGTCGTCGGCAGACTGGCGGCATGTCGACAGTCAACGCCTACATCGCGACCGCAGCAGATCAGCCACTGAGCCCGACGACCATCGAGCGTCGCGACGTCGGACCGAACGACGTCGCCATCGACATCGCTTTCGCCGGGATCTGCCACTCCGACATCCACACCGCCCGCGCGGAGTGGGGTCGCACCAACTTCCCGGTGGTGCCCGGACACGAGATCGCGGGCACGGTGTCGGCGGTCGGGTCGGAGGTGACGCGGTTCGCGGTCGGGGACCGGGTCGGCGTCGGCTGCTTCGTGGATTCCTGCCGCGAATGTGGACCGTGCCGGGCCGGCGATGAGCAGTACTGCGAGCGCGGCATGGTCGGCACGTACAACGCCGTCGGACGTGATGGGCAGCCGACGCACGGCGGCTACAGCACCGCGATCGTCGTCGACGAGAACTATGTGTGCACGATCCCCGAAGGCATCGGACTGGCTGAGGCCGCGCCGCTGCTCTGCGCCGGCATCACCCTGTATTCGCCGCTGCGACATTGGCGGGCGGGGCCCGGTCAGAAGGTGGCGATCATCGGGCTCGGCGGTCTCGGACACGTCGGTGTGAAGCTCGCGCATGCGATGGGCGCCGAGGTGACGGTCCTGTCGCAGTCGCTGAAGAAGATGGAAGACGGTCTGCGTCTCGGTGCCGACAACTACTACGCGACCAGCGATCCCGACACCTTCCGTGCGCTGCGCAACCACTTCGATCTCATCGTCAACACGGTGTCGGCGAACCTGGACATCAAGAAGTACCTGAGCATGCTGGCCCTCGACGGAAGCCTCGTCGAACTCGGCCTGCCGGAGCATCCGATCGAGGTGCCTGCCTTCGCCCTGGCCGCCAACCGTCGCAGTTTCGCCGGATCGATGATCGGCGGTATTGCCGAGACCCAGGAGATGCTCGATTTCTGCGCCGAACACGGCATCGGAGCCGAGATCGAGGTGATCGCGGCCGATCAGATCAACGACGCGTACGACCGCGTCGTCGCCAGTGACGTCCGGTACCGCTTCGTGATCGACATCGCCACCCTGGGGTAGCCGGGCTGCACGGTCAACGGGTCTCGCCAGGCGGGTAGACGACGGGTAAGGTTTTCGACTGGGAATCGAAAACATCCTGGCGGTGTTGAGCCGAATAGGTATGTCCCTCGTCTCGAGAGGCTCGCGTCATGGCACAGCGGAACACAGTCGCGGATCTCGTGGTGATCGGCGCCGGTGTCGCAGGACTCACCGCCGCGCTGAGCGCCGCCGAGCGCGGACTGTCGGTGGTCATCCTCAACAAGGGGCCGCACTGGGCCCCGAACCGCGCCGAGCAGACCACCTCGACCTTCTATGCACAGGGCGGCGTCGCCGTCGTGATGCCAGAGGCAGGCGAGGATTCGGTTGCCGACCACCTCTACGACACGCTCGCCGCCGGCGCGGGACTCACCGAAGCCGACGCAGCCGGACCGATCCTCGGTGACGGTTGGGCGTCGGTATCTGAACTGATCGAACGTGGCGCCGCGTTCGACCGAGGCCGCGACGGGCGGCTCCTGCGTACCCGCGAGGGTGGTCACCGGGCGCGGCGGATCATTCATGCGGGCGGTGATGCGACCGGCGCCGCGATTCAACGCACACTCGCCGATGCGGTGGCGCGCACCGACATCGACTGTCGAGACGAGGCGACCGCGACGTCGATCCTCACCCATCAAGGGCTGACCGTCGGGGTCGCGTATCTGCAGAATGGCCACCGGCATGCGGTGTATGCGCAGACCGTCCTGCTCGCGACCGGCGGCGTCGGCCACCTGTTCGCCGCGACCACCAACCCCGCTGGTGCGACCGCCGACGGCATCGCGCTCGCGCTGCGGGCGGGCGCTGTTGTCGCCGACCTCGAATTCATCCAGTTCCATCCGACGATGCTCTACACGCCCGGTGCACGCGGTCGTCGCACGCTGATCAGTGAGGCCGTGCGCGGTGAGGGCGGAAGGCTGGTGGACGTCGACGGCCGGTCGGTGACCGCCGGCATCCCGATGGGCGACCTCGCACCGCGCGATGTGGTGGCCAACGCCGTCGAGGACGCGATCGAGCGCACCGGGCATCCGTGCGTCTACCTCGACGTGACCGGGGTCGACGACTTCGAACGCCGCTTCCCGACGGTGACCGCCGGGCTGGTCGCGGCCGGGATCGACTCGGCGGACGGTCGAATCCCCGTCGTCCCGGGTGCGCACTACCTCTGCGGCGGTGTGGTCACCGACGCTGACGGTGCTACCTCGGTGCCGGGTCTGCTCGCGGCGGGTGAGGTGGCGCGGACCGGGTTGCACGGCGCCAACCGTCTGGCGTCCAACAGTCTGCTCGAAGGCCTGGTCATGGGACGACGAGCGGCCGACGCTGCGTGGCGTCGGCGAGGCGAGCGGGTGGTCGAGGCGCCTGGCGCCGACGACGGGCCCCTGCCCATCCTGGATCGGGGCGCGCTGCAGGACGCGATGAGCAAGTGGGTCGGTCTGCGGCGCTCGGCAGCCGGACTCGACGGTATGGCGGCGCTCCTCGACTCCGCGCCCCTCCGTCCCGCCTGCACCCCTGCGGACGTGGAGGATGCCGCGCTCACCCTGACGGCGCGTGCCGTGGTCGCCGCCGCGTCCGCCCGAACGGAGTCTCGTGGCGCGCACGTTCGCACCGACCACCCGCAACCCGACGTCGTCGGACACTCCCGATTCTTTCGGTTGCGCGACGGTGACCTCGAGCCGGTCGAACTCGCGGCCGCTGCCCGCCTGATGTGAGGTTTGGTCTCGACCCCGTCTGGGGGTGGCACTGAGGCGGGGTCCTTCGTAGACTGACGCCCGGGATCTCCACATTCACCGATTGGTTGGGCTTCTCGCGGCGTTCATGTGACCTTCACTTACGCGCTCGCGGGCCTCGGGTGGCGGACGCGTACAGCGAGTCGCGTCCGGCTGGGGAGAGAACACTGCGTGGAGGGAGTCGACGATGAACGGCGAGGGTTGCTGGTCGACAGTTGTGTGTCGGCCTGCCGAGCGGGTGGCGCTCGGTCTCGCTCCCGAGTCGGAATGGCTTCTGCAATGCCGGCTCGGCCTCGGACACAGCGGCAATCACGCGACCGACGCCAGCGTTCGGCCGCGGCACGACCGTCGACTCTGGCTCGAATGGAACGACTTCGACAATCGTGCGCAATCGCTGATCGACCGGAATCCCTGTCCGGTGCCGTCGCCCGAAGGTGCCGGATGTGTCTTCTTCGCGGGTCATGGTGGCCCGCATTTCTATGCGCGGTCCAACGGGCACGTGCCGTCGGCGATGTCGGCCGCACCTGGCCAGGGGCATCACACCGGCGCGCAGCCCACGGGTGGATACCCACTCGCGAAACCGCCGGTTTCCGAGCCTCCATATGCTGGACCCCCGCTCTCCGGGCCTTCCGGACCCCCTCTTTCCGGACCACAGACGGGTCCGCACACACCTGCGCCCATGCATCCCGCCCCTGGCGGCCCGATTCCGGCTCCGCCGACCATGCGGACCGGCGCCCATCACTTCCCCGATCCGCCTGCGCACGTGGCGCCCCAACCCCCGGTCGCTCCGCCGCCACCCCAACCGGTGGCTCAGCAACCTGCGGCCCCCGACGCGGCTGCCTATCGCGGGGGCCGGCGCTCGACAAACACCGAACCTCCCGTGGACGGTCACCCCGTTCACCAGGCCGAGTACGAAGGGCGTCGTCGGCGGTCGGAGGACGGCGGTAGTGCCTCCGGTGAGATCTCCCTCGATCGTGGGGAGCGCGAGGCGCAGATCGGCGCCGCGCTCGAGGAGGTCGCCAACGCGATCGCCAAACTTGCCGCGGTCCTGCGTCAGCACTGACTCCCTCTCCGAGTGATCTATACCCCCCAGGGGTAGCTTCCGTGCGCGCTGGATGCTATACCGGTAGGGGGTATAGGAGTGAGCGAGATGGACGATCAGCAACACGGCTACATCGGCCGCAAGGACGACTACTTGCGACGACTGCGTCGCATCGAGGGGCAGGCGCGAGGGTTGCAGCGCATGGTCGACGACGAGGCATACTGCATCGACATCCTGACGCAGGTCTCGGCGATGACCAAGGCTCTGCAGGCGGTCGGATTGGGTTTGCTGTCCGAGCACATGAGCCATTGCGTGATGCACGCCGCCCAAGAAAGCGACGACGCCGGACAGGTCAAGATCGACGAGGCCATGGCTGCCATCGAGCGCCTGGTGAAATCCTGATCGGCATCTCGCCAAACACCCTGCTGCACAAGATCTTCACTACGAGGGGAGTATCACCATGACGACAAGCAATTACAGCGTGACCGGAATGACCTGCGGACACTGCGTGGCATCGGTACGTGAGGAGATCGGCGAGATCGCCGGAGTCACCTCGGTCGCCGTCACACTCGACGACGGGACAGTGGCGGTCACCAGCGACCGCGAGATCGACCGGGCCGAGATCGCCGCTGCGGTGACCGAGGCCGGGTATCAGCTGGTGTGAGGCGCTGACATGAGGGTGATCGCCTATGTCGCAGCGCTCGTCATCGCCTTCGCGGTGGCGTTCGGCGTCGGATACGCGTGGGGTCCCGACACCGAACCGGCACCCGCGCATACCAATTCGCACACCACTCACCAGGGTGCTGCCGAGGTGGCGCGATGACGACGACTTCTGCCATCGACCTCGACATCGCGGGTATGACGTGCGCGTCGTGCGCCAACCGGATCGAACGCAAGCTCAACAAACTCGACGGCGTTGCCGCGTCGGTGAACTATGCGACCGAGCGTGCGCACGTGCAGGTGCCCGACGGTCTGAGCACCGACGATCTCGTCGAGGTCGTACGGGCGGCCGGGTACGACGCCACGCCGATCGTCGAGTCGCCAGATCCCTTCGCGGGCAACGGGGATGACCCCGCCCACGACGCCGACCCTGAACTGGACTCATTGCGTCAGCGGCTGATCATGTCGGCCGTGCTGTCGGTGCCCGTCATCGCGATGGCGATGATCCCGGCGCTGCAGTTCACCAACTGGCAGTGGCTCTCGCTGACCCTCGCGGCACCCGTCGTCGTATGGGGTGCGTATCCGTTCCATCGTGCGGCGTGGATCAATCTGCGTCACGGTGCCACCACCATGGACACGCTGGTGTCGGTGGGGACGTTGGCTGCCTTCGGCTGGTCGGTGTACGCACTGTTCTTCGGTACCGCCGGAACACCCGGTCTCACACACGGTTTCGACCTCATTCCGCAACGCGCCGACGGCTCGTCACACATCTATCTCGAAGCGGCCGCCGGAGTCACGACCTTCCTTCTCGCGGGACGCTACTTCGAGAAGCGGTCCAAGCGCCGCGCCGGCGACGCCTTGCGCGCCTTGATGGACCTCGGTGCCAAGGATGTCGCGGTCATGCGCGGTGGCGTCGAGACGCGTATTCCGATCGGGCAGTTGGCCGTTGGGGACACGTTCGTGGTGCGGCCCGGTGAGCGCGTCGCGACCGACGGGATCGTGGTCGACGGTGCGTCTGCCGTCGATGCGTCGATGGTGACCGGCGAGTCCGTGCCGGTCGAGGTCACCACCGGCGACGCCGTCGTGGGCGCGACCGTCAACGCCAGCGGCCGGCTGATCGTCCGGGCCACGGCGGTCGGCGGCGACACCGCGCTCGCGCAGATGGCCAAGATGGTCGCGTCGGCACAGGAGGGCAAGGCCGACGCGCAGCGTCTGGCCGACCGCATCTCGGCGGTTTTCGTCCCGATCGTCATCGCGATTTCGGTTGCCACGCTGGGCTTCTGGCTCGGAGTTGCCGCCCAGTCGGGGATGGCGGGCGGCGACGTGACCTTTGCCTTCACCGCGGCCGTCGCGGTCCTGATCATCGCCTGCCCGTGTGCCCTCGGTCTGGCCACGCCGACCGCGCTGATGGTGGGCACCGGACGGGGAGCACAGCTGGGCATCCTGCTCAAGGGCCCTGAGGTGCTGGAAACCACGCGCCGCATCGACACGATCGTCCTGGACAAGACGGGCACCGTGACCACCGGCGACATGTCGGTGAGCGAGGTGATCCCGGCGTCGGGGCACGACGAGTCGTCGGTTCTGACGGCCGCGGCCGCGGTCGAAGTGGCATCCGAGCACCCGATTGCCTCCGCGATAGTCGCTGCAGCCAAAGGTGTTTCACTACCCTCTGTGGTCGGATTCCGTTCGACGCAGGGCGTCGGGGTGTCGGGGCAGGTAGACGGTCGCGACATTGTGGTGACCGCGCCGGATCGTACCGAGACGGCGTTGGGCGACGATCTCGCGCGGGCCGTCGACGAGGCACACGACCGTGGCGCGACCGCCGTGGTGGTGAGTGCCGAGGGGCAGCCCGTCGGGGTGATCGTCGTCGAGGATCAGGTGAAGCCATCCGCGGTCGCCGCCATCGCCGACTTCCGCCGGCTGGGTCTGACGCCCGCACTTCTGACCGGTGACAACGAGGGTGCTGCGCGTCGTGTGGCGCAGGAGGTCGGCATCTCCGATGTGACCGCCGGGGTCACGCCCGAGGGGAAGATCGACGCGATCAAGAAGCTTCAGGCGCAAGGACATTCGGTCGCGATGGTCGGCGACGGCATCAACGACGCCGCAGCACTCGCGCAGGCCGACCTCGGACTCGCGATGGGTACCGGCACCGACGTCGCCATCGCGGCAAGCGATCTCACGATCGTGAGCGGCGATCTACGACTGGTGGGTCAGGCGATCGAACTGTCGCGTCGAACTCTGGCCACGATCAAGGGCAATCTGTTCTGGGCCTTCGGCTACAACGTCGCCGCGATTCCACTGGCTGCCGCCGGACTGCTGAACCCGATGATCGCCGGTGCCGCGATGGCCTTGTCGTCGGTGTTCGTGGTGGGCAACAGTTTGCGGCTGCGGCGGTTCAACCCGAGTTAGCTCTGAATTAGTTCGCGGCCCGCGCGGCCGCATGCCGGCCCGCGCGACGACCGAAGTACGATCCCTCACCCAATTGCGTTCCGCTGCAATAGCCTTTGCAGTCCTGCGCAATGTTCGACGCCGAGGCGCCTGCCGCGTACAGACCGGGAACCACCTGCCCCGCTTCGTCGAGGACCTCGGCGTCCACGGATGTCGCCATGCCGCCCATGGTGAATCCGGCGTACATCGCCTTGCCCAGCGACAGGTTGTAGGCCGCCCACGGTCCGGTGTCCTGCGGTTCGAGGAACTCGGCTGCCTTGTGGAAGTCGGGATCTTCGCCCTTGGCGGCATTCTCGTTGTAGCGGGCCAGGGTTCGTTGCAGATTGCCCTCGGGGATGCCGAGATCGCTCTCCATCTCTGCGACCGTCTCCCAGCCGTCGATCAGCGGTACGAGGTAGTTGCGGTCGGGGTTCATATGGGACTCGTCGACGATGAGATAGGCCACGGCGTCGGGCTGTTCCATCACAAAGCCGGAGGTCCGGGCGTGGTAGGAGTCCTCGGTGACGAACCGATCACCGTTGGCGTTCACCACGATTCCGGTGACCATGCTGGCCGGCGGGTAGATGGGCGCGGTGATGAAGGCGTTGTCCATGTACTTCAGCTCGGCGCCGACCGATGCGCCCATGCGCAGGCCCAGGCCGTCGTCGTAGGTATTGCCGAGGACAAACGGCTTCTCGGCCAGATGCGGCGTGTTGGCCGCGACCATCTCGGGGTTCATCACAAAGCCGCCGGCCGCGATGATCACCGACCGGGCCTTGATGACGCCTTCTTCGCCGGGCCGCTTCCACACGACCCCGGCCACTGCGCCGTCGTCGTCGACCACGAGTTGCCGTGCGCCGGTGTCGTATCGGACTTCCGCGCCGAGCTCGGCCAATCGCTTGACGAGGAGGTCGATGACCATCGACGCACCGCCGGTGTCGCCGGGAACCGGCACTTTGTGTCCACGAGGAGCAGGCTTGGCCATGTCCTTGAACGGCCAGACCTTCTCGTTGCCGGTGTACATCAACCCCTCGGTGCCGGGCTGGATGACCGCCTTCTCCGGGTAGAAACTCCGCTCGAAGGCAAACCCGAGATTCTCCAGCCAGGTGAAGTGTTCGACGCTGTCGGTGCAATAGGCGTGGATCTTGTCGACCTCGGGGTCCACCGAGACGGCGGTGAGGTACTTCTCCATCTCCTCGACGCTGTCTTCCTGCCCGGTCGCCAGCTGCACGGCCGTGCCGCCGCCGAGGTAGAAGAATCCGCCGGCCATCGACGTGGTGCCGCCGGCCGCCGCCGCGCGTTCGATCAGGAGCACCTTGGCTCCGTGCGCCGCTGCCTCCACGGCCGCACAACCGCCCGCGATGCCGAACCCGATCACCAGGACGTCGACCTCGTCGGAGAATTCGGTCACGCTCGAGAGTGCGACGGTGTCGGGGATGTCCGTGCTTGCTGCCATGCCGCATACGATAGCGGAGAAACTAGAACATGTTCTAGTCCTGGTCGAATTGCGGCAGCGGCCGAGTAGGCGGTCGTCGGGCGAATGGTCGACGCTGGTTGCCGGGGCCGTGTCACCCGCCGCGAAATGCGGGTATCAACGAGGGTGTGACGAACTTCGGCTCCACCCCGGTGCGCTCAGCCTGCGCCGCGTTATCGGGTGTCGTCGCGGTTGCTGCCGGGCTCGCGGTCGGCGAGTTGGTGGCCGTCCCGATCTCGCCCGATGCATCGCCGTATTTCGCGGTGGGTTCGACCGTCGTCGACCATTCGCCGACGTCGGTGCGCGAGTGGGCGATCTCGACGTTCGGCACGTCGGACAAGACCGCCTTGTTCATCGGGATGGGTGTCATCATCGTGCTGATCGCCGCCGGTTGCGGGCTGGCCGAGCGGTTGCGCCCGCCGGTGGGCTCGGTGATCATCGGCGTGTTTGCGCTGGTCGGAGTCTTCGCCGCGATGGGTCGGCCGGGTTCGTCGGTGACTTATATGTTCCCGTCCATCGTTGCCGGGGCGGTCGGGATACTCGTCCTCCGTGTGCTGATCTCATTGCTGGCCGACCGGCCGGACCTCGAACCACCCGAGAAGGCGGATGGGGTGTCGCGACGGTTTGTGCTGACCGCCGGTGGGGTGATTGCCGCTGCGGCCGTGGTCGGCACCATCGGTCGCCGGATGCTGGCCGACACCGCGAACACCCTGGCAGACCGCGCGCGACTCGTCCTGCCGGTGCCGGCCAAGCCCGCCCCGCCGATCCCGCCCGGAACCGATCTCGACGTCGACGGTGTCACCCGGTTCGTCACCGGCAACGCCGATTTCTACCGCATCGACACCGCACTGCAGGTGCCGCGCCTGACGACAGCCGACTGGTCGTTGCGCATCCACGGGATGGTGGACAAGGAGGTCCGACTGTCCTGGGCGGACCTGCTGGCGATGCCGATGACGGAGCGCCTGGTGACGCTGACCTGCGTGTCCAACGAGGTGGGTGGCGACCTCATCGGCAACGCCAAGTGGCTGGGCGTGCCGATGAAGGAGGTCCTGGAACTGGCCGGCGTCCGACCGGGCGCCGACATGCTGTTGTCGACCAGCTCCGACGGCTGGACCTGCGGAACCCCGGTGTCGGCGGTGACGGACGGTAGGGACGCGCTACTCGCCATCGGGATGAACGGTGAGCCGCTGCCCATCGAACACGGGTACCCCATCCGTCAGGTGATCCCCGGGCTGTATGGCTATGTGTCGGCCACCAAGTGGGTGGTGGACTGGGAGATCACCAAGTTCAGCGAAGCGAAGGCGTACTGGTCGACGCGGGGATGGTCGGAACTGGGTCCGATCAAGTTGTCGTCGCGGATCGACCGCCCGGCCAACAGCACTGAGCACGCGCCGGGCGAAGTGGTGATCGCGGGGACGGCGTGGGCGCAGCACACCGGCATCGAGCGCGTCGAGGTGCGCATCGACGACGGCCCGTGGCAACCGGCAGAACTGGCGACCGAATACAGCGTCGACACCTGGCGGCAGTGGAAGTTCGCCTGGCAGGCCACCAGCGGTGAGCACGACGTGCAATGTCGCGCCATCGACAAGAAGGGGAACGCCCAGATCGAGGACAATGCGTCGCCGGCGCCGGATGGCTCGACCGGGCTCGACGGTCGGACGTACACGATCACGTGAGGGGTTGGGGCTGGAGCTGCCGAAATCTGTACGTGGCAGCGAAGCCGAGTGGAATGTGCACTTCGTCGGGGTGACGCGTACAGAAAACCTGTGGTGGGTCGTCGGGCCGGCTTCGCCCGCAAAATCTAGGGGAGGAGTTTCTTCCCCGGGGTTCGAAGTCGTCCGCCAGAGATTTCGCGGGGACGACACCAAGGGTAGGGGACGAGTTTTCTTCCCCTACTTTTTGTGCGGAGGCATCGCGCGGCGCGCTGACGCGGAGCACGGCGACCAACGCCTTGCGGGGTTCACCCAATCGGATGAATCTCAGACGATCGCCGCAGGTGAGACGCTATCGTTAGGATGTCTCACATTAACGAAGACTAATTGCTGATTCGATAACCGATACACTCTCGCTCAACTGTCGGTGACGTCCGGAACACCCCCGCCCGGACGAGCCGACGGTTGTTTGGTTCGAAGGGATTCAGGTGCGTCGGATTTTTTGGCTGTTTGCTGTCCTGACCACGGTCGGAGCGGTGTTCCTCATCCCCAACCCGAGTGCTCATGCATTGCAGATCGGGTCGATCGTCTTCCCGGACTTCGACCCGCCGGTCACCATCGATCAGTCGAAGCCGACGACCGTCGCTGAACCGGAGTGGGTCGCCCTGCAAATCGGGCGCAACTTCGACAGTGGCAAAGGTGACGTCGTCATCTTGATCCCCGGCACCACCGACTACGACGGCACCGATCAGCTCGGACGCACGCGCGACATAGGCATGTTCGGCACCGATCCGGATACGCAACCGCCGGTGCAGGTCGTCGACTACCCGGCAGCATTCGGCCTGACGATCGGGCCGCTCCCGATCTATCTCGCCGGCGAGGGCACCTTCAACGAGTCGGTCGATATCGGTACCCGCAAGGGCGTGGCGGCTGCCGAAGCGGCCTACGACCCGGACAATCCCGACCAGATCATCGTCATCAACGGCTACTCGCAGAGTTCGCCAGTCGCGATGAATGTCGCCTACATGCTCAAGGAGCGTGGCACGATCCCCACGGACCAGATCGTTGTCATCGTCGGCGCCGACTCCCGCTTCCCGCATTCCGGTGTGGAGAACGTAGTGCCCAGCTTCATTCCGGGCATGTACACCAACGGTGATCGCGACACGGACGACATGGAGGGCATCAAGGTCATCTCCTATTGCGTCCGCGGTGACGCGACGTGTGGTGTCGGCAACCCGTTCACCAATCCGATCGGGACGTTCTTCTACCTGATCCCCGGCTTCTACGTGCACGCTTTCCTCACGTACCGCATCAACGAGTACGAGGTCATCGATACGTGGTCCAGCCAGGCCCCTGATCGTGGTTGCGGATGTGGCAACACGACCTACGTCGTCTACGACGGTGGAAACCCCTGGGAGATGATGCTGCGCGACTTGGGTATCCCGATCCCTACGGAGGTCGACGACATCCTGTCCGCGATTATCCCGGTCCCGATGCCGGGGGAGCAGTCGACGATCGCCGGCGTGCCGGTGCCGACGCCGCGTGAGTTGCAGGATTCCATCTACGAGGCGCTCGGACTGACCGTCACGGTGACCGATCCTGATGTGAACAAGACGGTCCGCGACGACATGCTCGTCGATGACACGCAAGACGACTCCAAGACTGCAACTCCGGCGACCACGGCCAACACCGCCACGGCGCGGGGTCTTGCCGAGCGAGTCGACACCACGGCGAACGACGAGGGCGCTGACAACAACAGCGCCGACGACGACGACGGCGCCGCCGGCGAGAAGAAGGACGACAAGAAGTACGGCAACGCCGAAGCGGACAACGGTGACGACGACGCCAACGACGACGACAGTGTCGCCGATGACGACACCACCGATCACGACGCCACGACCACGGGCGACGACGCCGCCTCGCACAACGGCGCCCCCAGCGGTGCCGGGCACGAAAACAATTCCGACAGCGCGCATTCCGAGTCGGAAGACTGAGTCGGCCGACCCACTTGAACCGGGTCGTTAACCAGAGAAACGAAATCGTTAACAGTTCTACATATCAGCTTCGACAACCGTAGACTTCGGCTCACCCCCACCGTGAGATCGAGGTCTACGTGCGCCGAATTCTGCTGTCCTTCAGTGTCTTCCTCACCATCGGACTGTTCTTTGCGCCAGGTTCCGCGTCGTCGGCGACGCTGGGTCGGCCACTCGGCCCGCTCGCTTCGCTCCCGGCGCCCGGCCCGCTGACCCTGCCGGAGATCGAGGTACCTGCATCGTGGCAACAGCCCGAGCAGATTCGCCAACGGCCCGCGTGGCTGCCGGCCAACTTCGCCGACAACGCGACCGTCATCCTCGTCCCCGGAACCGACGACTTCGACGGTGCCGACCAGTACGGACGCACCGTCGCCATCGGCATGTACGACACACCCGAAGGTGGTCACTTCGACGAGACCCGCCACCTTGTGATCGTCAACTACCCAGCAGCCTTCGGTTTCACTGTGCTCGGGTACCCGGTTTATCTCGTCGGCGACTCCACCTACAACGACTCGGTGAACGACGGCACGATCAAGACCATCGACGCGGCGCTGGCCGCCCACGGGCCGTCAGACTCCGGGCAGAAGATCATTCTCAACGGCTATTCGCAGAGCGGTCCGGTCGCCTGGAACGCCGCCTACCTGCTGCATCAGTCCGGCCAGATCCCGGACAGCGACATCGTGGTCCTCCTCGGCACCGACACCCGATTCCCCAACACCGGCGCCGAAGTGGTGGTCCCCAGCTTCATCCCCGGCCTCTACACCAACGGCCCGCGCGACGAGTCGGCCACCGGCGACATCGAGGTGATCTCCTACTGCGTGCGCGGCGATTCGGGCTGCGGGCTCGGCAATCCGCTCGCGCACCCCTTCGAGACGGCCTTCTATCTCTTGCCCGGCTTTTACATCCATGGCGCAAACGGCAACTACGTCAACCAGTACACCGTCATCAAGACGTGGAAGGTCGACAACACCACCTACGTCGTCCTCGACGGTGGCAACCCGTGGGGAATGATGTTGCGTGGCATGGGAATACCGGTGCCACCCGAGTTCGATGCGGTGCTGTCGGCGCTCGTGCCGGTGCCGGTGCCGGGTGAAGCGGCCACCGTTGCCGGTCAGCCGGTGCCCACGCCACGCGAACTCCAGGTGCTCATCTACAACGCACTGGGGCTCACGGTCCCGACCACCGACCCCGATCAGAACCCCGACGCCTGGCAGGCCGTGTCGACCAGCAGCACCGCTCGAACCGCCGCCACCGTCACGGATGGGCAAAGTGACGACTCCGACGCCGCGGAAACCACACCCGAGCCCGCCGCCGAAACAACGCAAAGTGTCGAGAGCCCGGACACCACGGCAAACACGACCGACGACGGGACGGATGCCGCCGACAAGACCGACGGCGATAAAGCTGACGGCGACAAGACCGATGGCGACAAGTCTGACGGCGACAAGACTGACGGCGACAAGGCCGACAGCGATAAAGCCGACAGCGGAGACAAGACGGACGGCGATAAAGCCGACAGCGGAGACAAGACCGACAGCGACAAGACCGACGGCGACAAGACCGACGGCGACAAGACGGAATCGACCACCGATTCGCACGAGAACGACGGCGATCACGACTCGAACGACGACGCGTCCGGTGGCGACACGGAGTGATCGGCCGCAGCCAGGTTTTGGGCTGACCAGCGCCAGAATGCATGGACACCAGACTGGACATGTGTCCATAAGTCCAGGAGGACGTCTCGTCAAGGGGTAAGTGACCTATCTGACTGCGTCAGTCACGCTTGCTGAGGGCATGCTATGTTCTTCGCACGTTTTGTGAGCCGGGCGACATTGCATCGCCCGCGCAGCGCATGGGTCGGCGCTGCGGACCAGACAAGGTGAGAAACATGAGTGTGGGTGTCGTGCGCGAAACGGCCCAGGGTGAGCGTCGCGTGGCGCTCGTTCCCAAGGTGGCCGCGTCGCTGGTGGGCAAGGGTGTGCCCGTCGTCGTGGAATCGGGTGCCGGTCTCGGCGCACTGATCCCCGACGAGGCGTACACCGATGCGGGCGCAACGATCGGCGATCCGTATTCGGCCGACGTCGTGCTGCGCGTCGCGCCGCCGTCGGACGAGGAGATCGGCAAGCTGCGCAGCGGTCAGAAGCTGATCGGCTTCCTGGCGCCGCGCAACGCCGACAACCAGATCGGTGCGCTGAAGGCCGCGGGCATCGAGGCCTACGCCGTCGAGGCCATTCCGCGCATCTCTCGCGCGCAGGTGATGGACGCGCTCAGTTCGCAGGGCAACGTGTCCGGCTACAAGTCGGTCATCGTCGCAGCTGATCTGTCGACCCGCTTCTTCCCGATGCTGACCACGGCCGCCGGGACGGTGAAGCCGGCAACCGCGCTGATTCTGGGCGTCGGCGTGGCCGGCCTGCAGGCGCTGGCCACCGCCAAGCGACTCGGCGCGCGGACCACCGGCTACGACGTCCGGCCCGAGGTGGCCGAGCAGGTCCGCTCGGTCGGCGCGCAGTGGCTAGACCTCGGCATCGACGCCGCCGGCGAAGGCGGTTACGCGCGTGAACTGACCGAGGACGAGCGCGCCCAGCAGCAGAAGGCACTGGAAGACGCCATCAAGGGCTTCGACATCGTCATCACCACCGCACTCGTGCCCGGACGCCCGGCACCGCGCCTCGTCACCGCCGCTGCGGTCGAGGGGATGAAGCCGGGCAGTGTGATCGTCGACCTCGCCGGTGAGACCGGGGGCAACTGTGAGCTGACCGAGCCGGGGCAGACCGTCGTCCGCCACGACGTCACGATCACCTCGCCGCTGAACCTGCCGGCCACCATGCCCGAGCACGCCAGCGAGCTCTACTCCAAGAACTTGCTCGCGCTCATCGAGCTGATGCTCGACGACAACGGAGCCATCGCCCCGGATTTCGACGACGAGGTGCTGGCCGCATCGTGCGTGACGCGCGAGGCGAAGGAGGCGACTGCCTGATGTACACCCCATTGTTGGCGAACATCGCGATCCTGGTTCTGGCCGGGTTCGTGGGCTTCGCCGTGATCTCCAAAGTGCCCAACACACTGCACACCCCGCTGATGTCGGGCACCAACGCCATCCACGGCATCGTCGTGCTGGGCGCGCTGGTGGTGCTGGGTTCGTTGCCCGAAGACGCGAGCTGGGGAGTTCGCATCATCGGGTTCGTCGCGCTCGTGTTCGGAACGCTCAACGTGGTGGGCGGTTTCGCCGTCACCGACCGCATGCTCGGCATGTTCAAGGGTAAGAAGGAGGCCGCCAAGTGAACGGCAACGTCCGCAATCTTGCTCTTGCCGCCGGGACCGAGAAGTACGAGGCTCTCGGCTACGGCGTGACGGTTCTCTACATCGTCGCGTTCTCGCTGTTCATCTACGGCCTGATGGGTCTGACCGGACCCAAGACCGCGGTGCGCGGCAACTGGATTGCCGCCGTCGGCATGGGAATCGCCATCGTCGCGACCCTGCTGTACGTGTACAACAACCCGCCGAGTGTCGACGGTGTACCCGCGATCAACTGGATCCTCATCGTCGCCGGTCTGATTATCGGTGTGGTGCTGGGCATTCCGCCCGCACTGAAGACCAAGATGACCGCCATGCCGCAGCTCGTCGCGCTGTTCAACGGCGTCGGTGGCGGCACCGTGGCGCTGATCGCGTGGGCCGAGTACATCGAGTCCGACGGCTTCACCGCCCTGCACGCCGAGCCCGACGTCCACGTGATCGTCGGTTCGCTGTTCGCGGCCATCATCGGTTCGGTCTCGTTCTGGGGCTCGCTGGTGGCGTTTGCCAAGCTGCAGGAGATCATGCCGAAGGGGCTCGAGAAGACCTTCGTCAAGAACGCGAAGCTGTTCCAGTTCGCCAATATCGTGCTGGCCATCGCGGCCGTCGCAATCGCCATCTACATCGGTCTGTCTGCCGACAACACCGACGCGACGCCGTGGTTCTGGATCGTTGCCGTACTGGTGATCGCCGGCCTGATGGGTCTGTTCGTGGTGTTCCCGATCGGCGGCGCCGACATGCCCGTCGTGATCTCGCTGCTCAACGCGCTCACCGGTCTGTCGGCCGCGGCCGCCGGCCTCGCGCTGAACAACCAGGCGATGATCGTGGCCGGCATGATCGTCGGCGCGTCCGGCTCGATCCTGACCAACCTCATGGCCAAGGCCATGAACCGCTCGATCCCCGCGATCGTGTTCGGCTCCTTCGGCGGAGACGACGCGGCAGGCGGCGGACCGGCCGGCAGCGCGGGCGGCACCGTCAAGGCCACCTCGTCGGCCGACGCGGCGATCCAGATGGCCTACGCCAACCAGGTCATCGTCGTGCCCGGTTACGGTCTTGCGGTCGCGCAGGCGCAGCACGCGGTCAAGGAGATGGCGTCGATCCTCGAATCCAAGGGTGTCGAGGTCAAGTACGCGATCCACCCGGTCGCCGGTCGTATGCCCGGACACATGAATGTGCTTCTGGCAGAAGCGGATGTGCCGTATGACGCGATGAAGGAGATGGACGACATCAACGGTGAGTTCAACCGCACCGACGTCGCCATCGTGATCGGCGCCAACGACGTGACCAACCCGGCCGCGCGCAACGACCCGGGCTCACCGATCCACGGCATGCCGATCCTCAACGTCGACGAGGCGCGGTCGGTGATCGTGCTGAAGCGGTCGATGTCGTCGGGCTACGCAGGTATCGAGAACCCGCTGTTCTTCGCCGACCAGACCTCGATGCTGTTCGGCGACGCCAAGAAGTCCGTCGACTCCGTGGTGGAGGAACTCAAAGCGCTGTAGACGCTCCGATGAGTTTTCCGAGTGGGTGATGTCTGTATGGGCATCACCCACTTTCACTCGGAGGACATCATGAACGCGATCATCGGAACCCTGCAGAACATCAACGACGACGCTCCCGCGAAGTCACGCAATTGGCGGCACACCACGGGCGTGGTCATCAGCGTCCTGGTCGGCGCCTTCCTCATCTTCGACATCGTGGGCAAGCTGACCCAGCCCGACGCGGTGGTCGAGGGCATGGCCGACCTCGGCTTTCCCGTCGACCAGAGCTACGTGATGGGTACGGTCCTCCTGGTTTGCCTTGCGGTGTACGCGATTCCGCGTACAGCGGTGCTGGGGGCGCTCGGCATCACGGCTTACCTCGGTGGTGCGGTCACCGCGAACATGCGGATCGAGTCGCCCCTGGTATCCACCACTCTGTTCGCCGTCTACCTCGGAGTGTTCATGTGGATCGGCCTGGTCTTGCGCCGCCCGGAGTTGCTGAGGGTTGCGGGTATCCGCTCCAGCGCTCCCTGATCTTCGCTGCCTCGAAGGGCAGGCGACACAACGTCGCCTGCCCTTTGCTGTCTGCACTGGGTCGTTATCGACTTGGGATCGGACGGGTGTCGTGGCGTTGCGCGCCTTCTCTACTGTTACGCCAGTGACTTCTGTGACCAGGGTGACTCGACGTTTCAAGCTCGCCGCTGCGGCGACCGTTGCTGTTGCGGCGATCGGTGGCGGTGTGATCGGCACGATGCCGGTGCTCGGCAACCACGACGTGGTGCCGGTCGCGACCACGCTCGACGCGTCGTCGATGTACAACGACGCGCAGAAGAAATTCGCCGCAGGCGACGTGGCGGGCGGGCTCGCCGCGTTGAAGCAAGTCGTGAGTATGGCGCCCGCTGACGCCGAGGCGATTGCGCTGCAGGCGATCTGGTCGGACCAACTGGGCGACAGCAGCGGTGTGCAAGGTGCACTGAGCAAGCTGTCGATGATGAACCCGCAGCTGGCCACGATCGCACGCAACATCATCAGCGGTGTGGAGGCGGCCGCCAAGATCGTGCCGGACACCACGCCGAAGACCGTCGCGGGCCGGCCGACGATCGTCATCCTCGGATACGGCCTCAACGGCAACGGGAAGATGGCTCCCGAACTCGTGAATCGTGTGCGAGCGGGCAAGGCTCAGGCCGAGGTCAGCACGACGGCGCCCATCGTGGTCACCGGCGGAGCGCCGAAAAGCGGTGTCACCGAGGCTTCCGCCATGCAGAAGTGGTTGGTGGACAACGGAGTCGACGCGAGCCGCATCACCACCGAGGACAAGTCCGGATCGACTGTCGCCAACGCCCAGAACACCGCGGCCATTCTCCAGCGCACCGGTGTCCGGGACATCATCCTGATCACCTCGCCCAATCACATTCGCAGGGCAGCAGCCGATTTCGCGGCGACCGGGCTGCGCGTCGTGGGCACCCTGACCACCTCGACCGAGCTTTCCCGTTACGCCGCAACGCTACCCAAGGAGCGGCAGACCGGGATTCGCGTCGAGGCCACCCGGACCGCAAAGATCCCGGTGTCGCGTCAGCCCGGGGCGCTCCCACAAAACCTCCCCGACGCCGGGCCGGGACTGATCCCGGAGATCGGTGGCAAACTCCTCGAGCTGCTGGGTACCGGGTCGTCGAAGTAGCCGGTTGCCTGACTCGAAAAATCTAGGGGAAGAACTTCTTCCCCGGGTTTCGTAGTCGTCCGCGAGAAATTTCTGGGGGAGGACACCAAAGGTAGGGGGAGAAACTTCTTCCCCTAGATTTTGTGGCGGCTGGCTGGGAGCGCTTCTCCGGATGAACTCATGCGTATCAATTGATGTGTCGTGCAGTGTCTTTCAATCTCATTCGACGAGGAAGTGAGCGCCGACACATCGACGCGCGATGTGGAGCGGATCTCACACCATGTCCGTTTCGCCAGTTCTTTCCGTGTTAACAAAACATCCGTACGGTCGTTGTCATGTCGAATAAGGGGTTCGGGGGAGCCCTTTCGGAATTCCGTGAGAACGTCCGGTATGACCTGCCGGCGTCGCTCGTGGTCTTTCTGGTCGCGCTCCCCCTGTCATTGGGGATTGCCATCGCATCCGACGCTCCGGTGCTTGCCGGTCTCATCGCGGCGGTGATCGGGGGTATCGTCGCCGGCGCCATCGGGGGTAGCAAACTGCAGGTGTCCGGCCCGGCGGCCGGCCTCACCGTGGTGGTTGCCGAGATGGTCGCCAACTTCGGGTGGAAGGTGACCTGCTTCATCACCGTCTGCGCCGGGTGTCTGCAAATTGTGTTCGGGCTCAGCCGAATTGCCGGTGCGGCGCTCGCGATCGCACCGGTCGTCGTGCATGCGATGCTCGCCGGAATCGGCATCACCATCGCACTGCAGCAGATTCACGTGCTGCTCGGCGGCAGTTCGGCGAGCAGTGCGTGGGAGAACCTCAGCGAACTGCCCGGTCAGGTCGCCCACGTGGCCTGGGCGGACGCTCTCGTCGGCGTGATCGTGATCGCGGTGATGCTGAGTTGGCCGTTGATGCCGCCCAAGGTGCGCAAGCTGCCGGGTCCGTTGGTGGCTGTGGTCGGTGCGACCCTGGTGGCGCTGTTCTTCTCACTCGACGTGGAGAAGATCGCCATCGACGGCAACTTCTTCGAGGCGATCGCCCTTCCCGAATTGCCCAGCGGGAATTGGGGAGCCGTGGTCATGGGCGTCCTGACCGTCGCGTTGATCGCGAGTGTGGAGTCGCTGCTGTCTGCGGTCGCGGTGGACAAGATGCACACCGGCGCCCGCAGCGATCTCAACCGTGAACTGCTCGGCCAGGGCAGCGCCAACATTGCCTCGGGAATGCTCGGCGGTCTGCCCGTGACCGGCGTGATCGTCCGTAGCTCAACCAATGTCGCGACCGGGGCCAGGACGCGCTGGTCGGCCATCATGCACGGCGTCTGGGTGCTGGTCTTCGCGGTGTTCCTGACCGGCCTCGTGGAGCAGATCCCCACCGCCGCGCTGGCGGGCCTGCTGGTGGTCATCGGACTCCAGTTGGTGAAGCTCGCGCACATGAAGACCGCACTGCGAACCGGTGACCTGTGGGTCTACGCGGTGACCGTGCTCGGCGTCGTGTTCCTCAACTTGCTCGAAGGTGTCGCGATCGGTCTGGCGCTCGCCGTCGCAATGGTGGTGTGGCGGGTGGTACGCGCCGAGATCACCTCGGAGACGCTGGGTACCAATCGATCTCGACAATGGCTGGTGCGCGTGCACGGCTCGCTGAGCTTCCTGGCCCTCCCGAAACTCAACAAGGCCCTGAACGCTGTTCCCGACGAAGCCCACGTCACCCTGGAACTCGACACCGACTTCCTCGACCACGCGGCGTCGGAGATGCTCGAGGACTTCCGGTGGGCGCACGAGGCGGGTGGCGGAAGCGTGCATGTCGTGGAGAAGGGCAAGGCGCGGTTGGCCGATGCGCCGCGGCGTCCTCCGCGTCGGCACACGATGGGATTCGCCGGCCTCACCCCGTGGCGCAAGCGTCCCGCCAACATCGACGCGGAAGCCGACACCCGGCCGCCGTCGTTGCGCTCGATCATCGGCGGCGTCGACGAGTACCACCAGAATCATGCAGAAGCGCTGCGCGCCAACATGTCCGACGTCGTCAGCAGTCAGGATCCGGATGCACTCTTCCTGACCTGTGCCGACTCCCGGCTGTTGCCGAATGTGATCACCGCCAGCGGTCCGGGTGACCTGTTCACCGTTCGCAACGTCGGCAATCTCGTTCCGCCGATCGACTCGTCGGACGATTCCGTCCAGGCCGCGCTGGAGTTCGCGGTCGGCGAATTGGGTGTGACTTCGGTTGTGGTGTGCGGACATTCGTCCTGCGGAGCGATGCACGCGCTCATCACCGACGACGACTCGGACAACGATGTCGGTCCGGTGCGCCGGTGGTTGCGGCACGGACGGCCGAGTGTGATGGCGTACCAGTTGGGGCATCCGGCCGGCCGCGCGGCTGCCGATCTGGGCTTCGGCGAAGTGGATCAGCTGTCAGTGGTGAACGTGGCCAAGCAGGTCGAGACGCTGAGCAGGCATCCGATGGTGGGTCGCGCTGCGGCCGAGTCGACGTTGCGGATCGTCGGCATGTTCTTCGACATCGAGACCGCACGGGTCTACGAGGTGACCACCACGACGATCCGTCCGGTGGGACGCAACGCGGACGCTCTGGTCACTTCGTGAGGATCTTCAGAACATGACCGAACGGAAGTGGGTGACGAGTCGCCCGTCGTCGTCGAGGATGTGGAAGGCGATTCCCGGCGGCTGACCGCGGTTGACGATCTCGGTGCCCTCGAACGGGAGATTCAGGGTCGACGCGACACCCGGCGCGATACACAGCGGACGCCCCGCGAAGTGCGTGACGGCCGGTGTGTGCGCGTGTCCGCACAGGAAAGCAACGACGTTGGGATGGCGCTCCACCATGGCCGCGAGCCGATCCTCGCCGGTCTGACGGATCGAGTCCATGAACGGCATCGAGAGCTTGGCCGGTGGGTGATGAAACGCGATGAACACGGGATTGTCGGCACCGTGGCGAGTGATCTCCTCGGACATCCAGGCGAGGGTGTCGTCGGACAGGTAGCCGTCGTTGCGTCCAGGGATGGAACTGTCGGCGATGATGAAGAGGACGTCGTCGATGGTCTCCGACCAGTTGATCGGCGACGACGTCTCCTCCTTCAGGAGCGCGGCGCTGAAGTTCTCGCGGATGTCGTGGTTGCCCGCGGTGATGAGCATGGGCAGCGGGCTGTCGAGGACGAGGAAGGCCTCGCGGTACTCACTGGGGCTGCCCTCGTCGGCGATGTCTCCGGTGACGAGCAGCACATCGATGCCGTCGGCGCGCGCGTTGATATAACTCAGCGTCGACTCGATGCGGCTGCGGTTGAACCGCGTGCCATTGAAATGAAGGTCGCTGATGTGGGCGACAACGAACACGGGTACTCCTGTACGTCACTGACTCCCATGAAGGCTAGCCGCGTCGGACGGTGGAGGTGAGGCGAGGGTGGGCGTGAGTCGCGGTTCAGTGGTGCGGTGTCAAAGTCCGCGCGAACAGAGCTTCGAGTTCGTCGTAGTGGTGCTCGGCCGCTGCGTGGTGATAGTCCGCGGTGTCGGCCATGGTGTATCCGTGTGCTGCGCCGGGATAGACGGTCGCGTGATGTGTGACACCGCTGGAGATCAGCGCATGTTCGAACTGCGCGACGGCGGTCGCGGGCAGCGACCGGTCGTTGTCGGCGTGGATCGCGAGCACAAACGCGTCGATGCCGGCCATGTGCAGGTGTGGGCTCGATGAGTCTTCGGTCACCAGCCGACCGGTGTGGAACATGCCGACGGCCGAGACCTGCTCCGGCCGGGTACGCGCGGCGAGCAGGGCCAGCCTGCCGCCCATGCAGTAGCCCGTGACGCCGATGTGTGAACCCGACACGTCCGGCAGCGCGGCGAGCGCGTCGAGGTAGCGGGTGAGGTCCGGTATCACGACGTCATCGGTCAGCGTCCGCACCCGCCCCATCGCCACCTTCATGAAGGCGGCCCGGTCCTCGGGGAGGAGAAGGTCGTAGGCGGGGGCCACTTCCTCGGCGGTGCCGTTGCGGTAGAACACGTTGGGCGCCAGCACGACGTACCCCCAGGACGCTATTCGGTCGGCCATGGCCCGGGTGTGCGGACGTAACCCGATCGCGTCGGTCAGGAACAACACCCCGGGGTGTGGGCCGTCGTCGTCCGGGCGGGCGACGTAGGCCTCGGCATCCCCGTCGGCGGCGGCGATCACGATGTTCTCACCGGGCATTGCGTGGTCCTCTCGTCGATCTCGGGCGGTGGTGTCGTGCGTGGTTCACAGATCTCCGGGCAGCTTGTCGTGGCGGATTCCGCGCCAACTCGGATGTCGGAGGTGCCCCGTGCTGGTCCAGTCCATGAACCGAACCTCGCCGACGATCTTGGGCAGTACCCAGATTGCGGTCGACGCGACGGGACGGTCGAGCTTGTCCAGGAACGGCGAACGGGAGATCTGCAGCGGCTCGAGTTCGGCCGCGAGTGAACTCAACGCGGCGTCGGTGAAACCGGTACCCACCCGCCCGACGTACCGAAGTCCGGTCTCCTCGGGCAGTCCCAGGAGGAGCGATCCGATGGTGTTCGCGCGCGAACCGCGTCCCGGTCGCCAGCCGCCGACGACGACCTCGATGTCGCTCCAGTTCTTGTGTTTGAGCCACGACGTGGATCGTCGTCCCTGTTGGTAGATCGACGATCGACGTTTGGCGACAACGCCTTCCATGTTGTGTTCGCGGCTGTACTCGGCCGCCGCCCGGCCCGGGCCCGGCAACAGGGCGGGAATCTCGACGTGGGTCGAACGGCGGAAGGCGGGCGCCAGTTCGTCGAGCAGTTCGCGGCGTTGCTCCCACGTGCGACGCAGGAGCGACGAACCGTTGAGGTAGAGGATGTCGAACAGGTACAGCTTGAGTGTCAGGGGTTCGTCTGTGTTGTTGCGAGAGGTGAGCAGCGTGAAGTTGGTGCGGCCGGTCGAGTCGAGGGCCACCACCTCGCCGTCGAGGACCACGTCGAGTAGGCCGAGATCGTCGGTGACGGATGCGAGTTCGGGGAAGTCGCGGGTCATGTCGATGCCTGAGCGCGACGTCAGTTTCAGCTCACCATTGATGTAGCGCAACAGGATTCGATATCCGTCCCATTTCCCCTCGAACGCCCAGTCTGCGCCGGACAGGCCGTCGATCGACTCGTCGGTGGCCAGCATCGGACGTGGATCGGTGAGGCTGTCCGGCACGATCGGGCGGGGTTCGTCGCTCATCAGATGGGCGAGCCAGTTCTTGTCGCCGGTCTTGATCAGCGCGTAGCGGCCCTGCACCCGCTCGCCGTCGAGGCGGACGATGATCTCCTTGTCGCGCCACTTCTCGGTGGTGAATGTTCCTTTGTCCCAAATAGATACGTGGCCGCCACCATATTCACCCGAAGGGATGTCGCCCTCGAAGTCGGCGTAGTCCATCGGGTGGTCCTCGGTCTGCACGGCCAGCCGGTTCTGGTCGGGATCGGTCGGCAGATTCTTCGGCACCGCCCACGACACCAGCACGCCGTCGTGTTCGAGGCGGAAGTCGTAGTGCAGACGGCGTGCGTGGTGTTCCTGGATGACGAAGATCGGACCGGGTGGTCGGGACTCGTCGACGGTGTCTTCCGCACGGCTGCGGTGGTTCTCGTCGCCGAACGGCTCGGGAGTCTTGGCCGCGTTGCGCTTTCGCTTGTACTCGCGGAGGTTGACGACCTGTGTGTCGGTAGCTGGTGGAGTGATCTCGACACGACGCCTCGCCCCAGGGGGCTCGGTGTCGGCTCCGCCGGATCGAGCCGACCCCGAGCGGAGCGAGGCGTCGTGTCGAGATCGATCAGCGGGTGGGGGCTCGGTGTCGGCTCCGCCGGATCGAGCCGACCCCGAGCGGAGCGAGGCGTCGTGTCGAGATCGATCAGCGGGACGTGGCTCCGCATAGTCGTCGTCGAGATCGCCGAGCAGGTCGCCGTCGGATTCGATGCGGTCGAGGACGTCGGTATAGAGCAGTTGCGCGAGGTCGGGATCCTCGAGTTCGTCCCACGTCCGCGGGGCGGCGACCCAGGGTTGTGCGCGCCCGCGCAGCGAGTACGGCGACAGCGTGGTCTTGGAGCCGCTGTTCTGACTCCAGTCGATGAATATGCGTTGTTCGCGTTGGGTTTTCGCCATCGTCGCGGTGACGCGCTCGGGGTGCTCGCGGGCCAGTCGGGTGGCGATCTCCTTGGCCAGCGTGCGCGCCGCGTCCGGCGTCACCGGCCGCGGGAGCCGTGCGTAGACGTGAATGCCCTTGCCGCCGCTGGTGACCGGGTAGGTAGACATGCCTGCGTCGGCGAGGAGGTCGCGGATCTCGCGGGCGACCTGGGCGCAGTCGCTCAGCGCAACGTCGGGCCCGGGGTCGAGGTCGAGGACCATGCGGTTGGCCTTGGGGCCGTCGGGCCCGATCGGAAGACGCCACTGATGAGCGTGCAGTTCCAGCGCCGCCATCTGCGCCAGCCATACGAGCGTTGCGCGCGAGTCGGCGACCGCGTAGGTGATCACCCGTTCGCTGTGCTCGATGCCGTACCGGGTGATCCAGTCGGGTGCGCTCTCTGGCAGGTCCTTTTCGAAGAAGGGCGTCGACTCCACGCCGCCCGGCCACCGCTTGCGGGTGATCAGCCGCCCGGCGAGGTGGGGCAGCATGACGTCGGCGATCCGCGAGTAGTAGTCGATGACCTCGAACTTCCGCGTGCCCGTAGCCGGATACAGCACCTTGGTGAGGTTGGTGATGGAAATCCGGTGGCCGTCGACGTCGAGATGGGTTCCGCCGGTCGCCATGCATCCATTGTCCACTGCGGCGCGGCCGGTGACGTCATCTCCAGGGTCATCGCTGCCGCGATGGCGTCTCAGGTGGCACAATGGCCCCATGCGCTCGATCTGGAAGGGCGATCTGAGCTTTGGCCTGGTGAACGTTCCGGTCAAGGTGTACTCGGCGACGGAAAGCCACGACCGCAAGTCGTTCCAGGTGGATTCGAAGGACGGAACCCGAATCCGCTATCGGCGCGTGCGGGAGGGCACCGACACCGAGGTCGACTACGGCGACATCGCCAACGCCTACGAGACCGACTCCGGCGAGACCGTGATCCTCACCAAAGACGACCTCGCGACGCTGCCGGTACAGAAGAGCCCGGAGATCTCGATTCTCGAATTCGTGCCGGTTGACCAGGTCGATCCCATCTATTTCGACAAGCCCTACTACCTGGAGCCGTCGTCGAAATCACCGAAGGCCTACGCGTTGCTGGCCAAGGCGCTCGAGGAAACCGAGCGACTCGCGATCACGTCGTTCACCTTGCGCAACCGCACCCGGATGGCAGCGCTGCGCGTCGTCGACGGCGTGATGACACTGCAGACCCTGCTGTGGCCCGACGAGGTTCGCAAGCCCGATTTCGGCTTCCTCGACGACGACATCACGATCCACGACCAAGAGCTGAAGATGGCGTCGTCGCTGATCGAGACGATGGCCAAGGATTACGATCCGGGTGAATTCGAGGACACCTACCAGGTGGAACTGTCCAAACTCATCGAGGCCAAGGCCGACGGATCCGAGGCATTCCCCGAGACCGAAGCAGAGGACACCGTCGACGAGGACTCCGAGGTGGCCGATCTGCTGGCGGCGCTGCGCGCGTCGGTGAAGGACCGCGGGCCCGAGGACTCGGCGGACGACAAGGCCCCGGCAAAGAAGGCTCCGGCCAAGAAGGCGGCCGCGAAGAAGGCGCCTGCCAAGAAGGCCGCTGCCAAGAAGGCGCCCGCCAAGAAGGCCGCGGCGAAGAAGGCTCCGCGCAAGGCGAGCTGAGTAAAACCGCTGGCAGCGGCGGGCTGCGATCGGGCATCCTCGAAGGATGACCACCGCCGAGCGCCGATTGCCGCGTGCACTGATGCCGTTTGCACGGCGTCAGTACCGGCTGCTCTTGAGCGGTCTGGTGCTCGCGATGTTCGCCGACGGTGTGTGGACGATCGCGGTGGTGTGGCAGGTCATCGAGTTGGGCGGCGGACCCGCTCAGGTGTCGCTGGCCACCGGCGCATCGGCGGTCGGGATGCTCGTGTCCACATTGGCCGGAGGCGTTCTCGCCGATCGGGTTTCGCAGCGAGTCATCATGATCGGTCTCGAGACGGTCAAGATGATCGTCTTCGGCCTGATCGGGTTGGCGTCGATTCTGGGTGTGCTGTCGCTGTGGCATGTGGTGGCGGCCGCGATCCTCGGTGGCGTCACGATCGGCATGTACTACCCGGCGTACTCGGCGTTGCTTCCCAGCATCGTAGAGCCGTCGGAGTTGCAGGCTGCCAATGGAATTGAAGGGTTTCTGCGTCCGGTGGTGTTCCAGGCGGTCGGGCCGATGATCGCCGGTGCGGTCATCGCCGCCGCGGCGCCCGGTCCGGCGGTGGTACTGGCCGCTGCCGGTTCCATCGTGTCGGCGCTCTTCTACGTCCGCATGGATCCGGTGGCGCTGCGCCGGTCGGATTCCGATGGGGGTGAGCCGCTTCGCGGGAATCCGATTCGCACCGCGGTGACCGATGTCGCGGAGGGGTTCGCTTACCTCTGGCGCACGCCGTGGTTGTGGGCGACGCTGTTCTTCGCGTGCGTGCTGGTCTTGGCGACGATGGGGCCGATCGAGGTGCTCGTTCCGTTCGCTCTGCAGGAGCGCGTGCACGGCGGGGCGTCGGATCACGCGCTGGTGCTGGCCGGCTTCGGTGCGGGTGCTGCCTCTGCATCGCTCGTCTTTGCCTCGATCCGCATGCCCCGGCGATATCTGACGGTCATGTTCTCGATCTGGGGATTCTCCAGCGTGCCGTTGGTGCTGATGGGTCTCGCGGATGCGACGTGGATGTTCGTCCTCGCCGGCTTCGCGATGGGCGTTCTGTTCGACGGCCCGATGGTGCTGTGGGGCACTCTGCTCCAGCGTCGCGTGCCGCCCGCGATTCTCGGCCGCGTGGCGAGCCTGGACTTCTTCGTCTCGATTGCGCTGATGCCGGTCTCGATGGCGATCGCCGCGCCGCTCAGCCATTACCTCGGACTGACGACGACGTTCATCCTCGCCGGCCTGCTGCCGGTGCCCGTGGCTCTCGCCTTCTATCTGGCGGCCCGACTCTGGCGGGACGAAGTGGCGCATCCGATCACCGACGTGGTGACCGTTGCCGCGGATCCTGTGCCGCCGGTCGTCGAGCGGCCACTAGGACTCTTCAGTTCAACTAATGATTCGTGAGAAAGATTCGTTGGACTGTACATCGCGCTGCTCTTAGCGTGGAGAGTCGTGACCCCCTTCCTGACTCCGGCGCTTGCCGGCCTGCTGACCGGCGCCGGTCTGATCATCGCGATCGGACCGCAGAACATCTTCTTGCTCCAGCAGGGGGTACGACGTTCGCATACCGCCGCCGTCGTGGCGGTGTGCGCGCTCTCCGACGTGATTCTGATCGTGGCCGGTGTCGCGGGATTGGGTGCGCTCGTCGCGGCGCATCCCGGGGTGGTGACCTTCGCCAAGCTCGCCGGCGGCGCATACATCGTCGTTCTCGGACTGCTTGCAGCGAAGCGATGCCTACGTAGCGACGAGGCAATCGCCATCAACGCCGGAGAAGCGGGGACGACGAGCCGTTGGGCTGCGATTGCCACCGCGCTGGCGCTCACCTGGCTGAACCCACACGTCTATCTCGACACCGTGCTCACCATGGGAGCCATCGCGTCGAGTCACGGAAATGGCAAGTGGGCGTTCGCGATCGGTGCCTGCGCGGCAAGCTTCCTGTGGTTCACCGCGCTCGGGCACGGCGCGGGCCGGTTGTCGCGGGTGTTCTCCAAGCCACGCTCGTGGAAGATCCTCGACGGCGTGGTCGCGGTGGTCATGCTGATCATGGGCGGGTTGTTGATCGCGTCGGTGTGAAGCGGGCGGCGACTGCCTCGAGAACATCAACCGACGCGCGATAGGGCTCCTCGTCCCGCGGCCAGTGCACCACGACGTCGGTGAAGCCGAGTTCGTCTGCGCGGCCGACCATCTCGTCGAACAGGCCGATGCTTTCCAGCGAATTCCGCGGGGAGGAGTCCAGGCTCAGGTAGGCGTCGAAGTCTCCTGCGTCGCCGATGTCCGCACGGGCTTCCTGTAGGACGTCGCAACCGCGTGCGATGTCCTCGAACCACTCGTCGAGGGTGTCCGCGCCACGGCCGGTGGTCACCCAGCCGTCGCCGTGCCGGGCGGCGAAACGTATTGAGCGAGGACCGTTGCCGGCGATGAGTAGCGGTACCCGGTCGCGGACGGACCCGCCGACCAGTCGCATATCCACGATGCGGTAGTACTCGCCGTCGACCGTGACGTGGTCGTCGCGCAGCGTCGCGTCGAGCACGCCGACGAACTCCTGAAACCTGTCCACTCGCCGGCCGATCGATAACTCCGGCTGACCGAGGATGTGATCGTCGGGAGTTCCGCCGACCCCGAGTCCGACGAGGAGCCGGTCGTCGGAGATGTCGCGCAGGGTTTGCACCTCACGCGAAAACGCTGCCGGGTGACGGAAATTCGGCGAGGTGACGAACGTGCCGAGCTTGATGGACGTGGTCACGGAGGCCGCCGCGGCAAGCGTCGGCATGCACGAGAACCACTGTGCCTCAGGGAGTCCGCCCCACACCAGGTGGTCGTAGGTCCAGGCGTGGTCGAAGCCCATCTCCTCGGCCGCCGACCAGAGCGACCGCGACCGGGCCCACGGTTGGTCGGGGAGAATGCAGATGCCGTGGCGCACAGTCGATCACGCCGGAGTGGGTGCCGGCTTGCGTTCGTCCGTGGGGTCGGTGGAGTCCTCGATCGGGATCTCGCGGATGGCGGTGCCCTCCACGTCCACGTTGGGCAGGATCTTGTCCAGCCATCGTGGCAGCTTCCAGGCGGCGTCGCCCATCAGGGCGGTCACCGCCGGGACCACCATCATCCGAATCACGAAGGCGTCGAAGAAGACCGCGGCCGCAAGCGCGAATCCCATCATCTTGGCGATGGTGTCCGGGGCGAGCATGAACGCGGCGAACACGGAGATCATGATCAGTGCGGCGGAGGTGACCACACGCGCACCGTGCTGGTAGCCGATGATGACCGAGTCCTTGGCCGACACCCCGTGGACGTACTCCTCGCGCATTCGGGTCACCAAGAAGACCTGGTAATCCATTGCGAGGCCGAAGACCACACCGATGAGGAAGATCGGCAGGAACGAGATCACCGGTTTGGTGTGCTCGATCAGGCCGAAGTAGCCCTCCTGGAAGATCAGTACCGTTGCCCCGAACGTCGCGCAGACGGAGAACAGGAAGCCGATGGTCGCGGTGAGCGGCACCAGGATCGAACGGAACACCACCATCAGGATGATGAACGCGAGTCCGACGACGAGAAGCAGGAACGGGATCAACGCCGAACTGAGCTTGTCGGAGATGTCGGACAGAATCGCGGTCTGTCCGCCGACATTCACCGTGGCGCCGTTCGGGGCGTCCTTGGCGTAGTCGCGCAGCTGGTCCATCAGCGTGTGCGTCTCGGGTCCCGACGGTGACTTCTCGGGTGTCACCGTGATGAGCGCAGCGGTTGCGCCCTCCTGCGAATTGGCGGGATTGGGCCCGTTGCCCACCCAGGTGATCTGGCTCGGGTTGGCTACGTTGTCGAGCGTCTTGGCATGGGCGACAACGGCATCGGCGGCCGGTGCGACATTGCCGCCGTCGGCGTCGGTGACGACGACGAACAGTTCGCCGTTCACGCCCTCACCGAAGCCGCGTTGCAGCAGTGCGGTGGCCGAGTATTCGGCGTCGGACGTGGTGTCCATGCCGAGCTCGAGACGGGTCATCGGACCGGCCGCGACCGCGAGCAACACGAGGCCGATGATCGCGACGGGCAGCGGGTAGCGCGTGATGAACCGGCCGACGCGCAGGCCGTTCGACGGCTGGTCGTCGGGCTCGTCGCCGTGCCGGATACCCGGGATGCGCGGCTTGAAGGCGAACCGCCCGAACGCGCCGAGCAGCGCCGGGATCAGGGTGATGGCGCCCAGGACTGCGATGAGCACCGCGAACGACGCGGCGATACCCATCTGGGTGATGAACGGGATACCCACGACGCTCAGTGCGGCGACCGCGACCATGACGGTGAGACCGGCGAAGACCACGGCCGACCCGGCCGTGCCCACGGCGCGTCCCGCAGCTGCCTCACGGGTGCCACCGATGTTCAACTCCGACCGGTAGCGGGACACGATGAACAGCGCGTAGTCGATCGATACGGCGATGCCGAGCATCGTGATGATGGCGGTGGCGCTTTGCTGCACGTCCATGAACTTTGCGCTCAGGGTAACCAGCAGCATCGTCAGGCCGACCCCGACGATGCCGGTGATGATCGGGATGAACGCCGCCACGAGTGCTCCGAACGCGACGATCATCACGACGAAGGCGATGGCGAAACCGAGCAGCTCGGCAGCACCGCCTTGTTCCTGCACCTGCATGAGCGCGCCGGTGCCCTCGACCTGGAGTCCGTTGCCGCTGGATTCGGCGAGGATGTCCTTGAACTGCTCCATGTCGTCGACGGTGAGATCCTCACGCGGGATGTCCTGCTGGATCTTGATGAGGCCGACCTTGCCGTTGTCGCCGATGAAGAGCGACGCCAGCTTCGGATTCGCGGCCGCCGCGGCGACCGGATTGACGGTCTGCTCGGGCATGACGACGTGCGGGAGCGCTCGCAGCTTGCCGACCAGCGCGTAGATCTGGGCTTCGTGGTTCGCGAGACCGTCGTCGGCCGCGATCACCACCGTCGTCGGGGACTTGAGCAGCTGATCGTTGAAGGCCGGGAAGTCGGTCTTCATCACCGACATCGCACGGTCGGAGTCGGTGTTGGGGAGTTCGAAGTCGGTGGCGAACTTGGGTGCCGCGGCGGCGGTGATCGCACCGACCGAGAACAACGCCACCAGCCAGGCGGCGATGAACCACCACTTCTTGCGGAATGCGAATCGACCGAGTCGATAGAGCGCGAGTGCCACGTTCCCTCCCGAGGTTCGTTGTAAGCCAGCCTATCGATATCCGCGGAACACCATCGGATCGGTAGGGTGACGCCATGGCCGGTCTGGGACGTGTGCGACAGAACGAGATCTACACCGCCGGAATCCACCGCCGACCCCCGCGCGTACCCACCGACTTCGCCGAACTCGAGCGTCGTGCCCGTCGGGCCATGTCCGACCGGGCGTGGGCCTACATCGCCGGCGGCGCCGGTGAAGGACGCACGATGGACGCCAACCGGGCGGCACTCGAGAAGTGGGCGATCGTGCCGCGCGTCCTGCGCGACGTCTCCGAACGAACGTTGGAGATCGAGTTGTTCGGGCAGAAGCTGCCCGCGCCCGTCCTCTTCGCGCCGGTGGGTGCCGGGTCACTGGCCGCGCCCGACGCGGATGTGCACATCGGTCACGCAGCCGCGGAAATCGGTGTGCCCTATATCTTTTCGAACCAGGGCAGTGCGTCGATGGAGCGGGTGGCGCGCCAGATGGAGGCCGTCGCGCCAGGCGCCCCGCGGTGGTTCCAGCTCTACTGGTCCACCGACGACGACCTCGTCGACAGTCTGCTGTCGAGGGCCGAGGCGATGGGCGCGGCAGCCGTCGTCGTAACACTGGACACCACGATGCTCGGCTGGCGGCCACAGGACCTCAATCTGGGTTCGCTGCCCTTCGCGCGCGGTGAGGGCATCGCGCAATACACGTCCGATCCCCGGTTCGCCGAGATCGTCGCCGAACGGGTCGCGTCCACCGATGATGCCGAACGCCCCGAGGTGAGCCTGGGAGCCATCGCGACGTTGTTCTCCATCGCCCGCAACACTCCAGGAAAGCTGCTGGCAAATCTTCGCGCTCCGGAGCCGAGGGTCGGGGTGCAGACCTTCCTCGACATCTATTCACGGCCGTCGCTGAACTGGGCCGACGTCGAGGGACTGCGCGACCGCACGTCGCTGCCGATCCTGCTGAAGGGTGTTCTGCATCCCGACGACGCCCGACGCGCCGTCGACGTCGGGGTCGACGGGATCGTCGTGTCGAACCATGGTGGGCGGCAGGTCGACGGTGCGATCAGCTCCATCGATGCGCTCGACGCGATCGCCCCGGTGGTCGACGGTCGGATCAAGGTGCTGATCGACTCGGGAATCTATACGGGCGCAGACGTATTCAAAGCACTCGCGTTGGGTGCCGATGCCGCGTGCATCGGTCGTCCGCACATGTACGGGCTGGCGATCGCCGGAGCCGACGGGGCTCGCGACGTGGTCGCCGACATCATCGCCGAACTCGATCTCACGCTCGGACTTTCCGGCCACACGAGCGTCGCCGACCTTGATCGGGACGCGTTGCGTCGGTTGTAGCTACCCGCGAATCAGACCAGCGGACGACCCGTGCGGATTCGCCAGCGGACGTCGGCGAGCAGGATGTTGTAGGGGAATGCGCGCAGGCGGCGCGGTGCGCGGGTGATGATCGCGCGGACCACCGCGTTGTGGGCGTTGAAGATCAGCTTCTGCCACGGCGCCATCCGCACACCCATCTTGTCGCGGAACTCGACGGGCAGGAAGCCGAGGGTCATGATCTCGGTCCACCAGCCGAACAGGCCGGAGACCACCGGGCCGGCGAACTCGGCGCGCGCGATCGAGAGCAGAAGGTCGCGGATCGTCTCGTCGATCTCCAGTTCGGCGACCGTGGTCTGCCAGTACTCCTCGAAGTCGGCGCGGGTGGCCGGCCACATCTCGCGGGGCACCTGCAGCGTCGTGCCCATGACGGCGCCGGCCTGATACTCGGCGTCGGTGACCTCGGTGCGGCCGCCGTAGATGCGCAGGACGTCCTCGGTGCCCTTGTACAGGCAGGCGGCGACCCAGAGCTGCAGCTTCGGGTCGAAGGCGTTGTACTTCACCGGGCTGTCGGGGGTGGAGCGCACCTTCGCGTGCGCCTTGCCGACGGCCTTGCGGTAGGCCTTGCGGTCCTCCGGGCTGCCCATGGCCGCCACCGCGAGGTAGCTGAGGGTGGTGCGGGTGCGCTTGACGGGGTGCTTGAACAGGTTGCCGCTGTCGACCTTGGACTCGGCGACGCCGTACCCGACCGCCGGCACGGCGAGCTGCATGATGACGTTGGCCGGGCCGGCCAGGACGCCCGCACCGATCATGTCGAGTTCGGTGGGGAGTGCATCGAGCTCGGCGCGGCTCATCCGCGCGGCCGGCGGAATGTACTCGGTGTCGGGCTTCTCGGCGGCGAAAGCATCGGGAATCGCGTCTGCACTGGTGGGCAGGATGGTCATCGGCGCACTCGTGTCGTCCAGCGACAGTGCGGCGTTTCCGCTGCTGATGGGCTGCGTTGTCATGAGGTACCCCCTTGAGACGAAATTCTGAAAACGTCTGTTTCCTGTTTATTACAACGCCTAAGTTACTGGCGTGTCAATATGGACTTATGGCCTATAAATCCTCTGCATCGTCGAGCCGGGCGGCCAGTGGCGCGGAGCAGGGCGGCACTCTTCGTGCGTATGGCGGCGAAGGCGGTGACACCCGGGTCGCTCGGCGTCGTTCCGCATTGGTCGACGCATGCCTCGACCTGCTCGGCGACGACGAACCTTCGCCGGTCACCGTGCGTGGCGTCTGTCGGCGTGCGGGCCTCACCGCTCGCTATTTCTACGAGAGCTTCGAATCGGTCGACGAGTTGGTCGCCGTGCTCTACGACGAGGTCATCGCCGACATCGCCGACGCGGGTTTGCGGGCGTTCGAGGATGGCGCCGACGTGGTGTCCAAGGTGCGCGGTGGCGTTGCTGCGATGGTCGACATCATCGACGCCGATCGTCGTAAAGGCCGGCTGATGTTCTCGCAATCACTGCTGAGTCCGGTGATCGCCGCCAAGCGGATGGAATCGACGGCGCTGTTTGCCGGTCTCACGCTGCAGAGCGCGTCAGGCGTCATCGACCTCGACAGCGTGCTCGGTCCGGGTGCCGCGTTCGGGGTGGCGCATTACCAGGTCGGCGGGCTGAGCCGACTGCTCGCGGCCTGGGTCGAGGGTGACGTGGGCATGACCCGTGACGAGATCGTCAAGTTGAGCGTCGCACTGCTGCTCTCACCCGCCGAGCTGTTCGGCGCGGGCGATCTGATCCATCCTCCGGTGAATGGCGGTGGCACCACGCACAGCGCGTGAGGCTATGTTGGTAGCCATGACAGGCCGGGCCGGGGAGGCGGACGTGCAGCAAGCGGAGCCCGAGTCTTCGCTCGCATCGGTGTCTCCGGGAGAAGCCGGTGCGACCGGTCACTGGCGTGACTACGGCGAGGCCGAGCTACCGGTTCCGTTGGCAGCGGCGCTGGCCGCATTCGCCGAGCACGGCTATCACGGGACGTCGGTACGTGAGATCGCCGCGCGGGCCAACCTGTCGGTGCCCGGCCTCTATCACCACTACCCGTCCAAGCAGTCGTTGCTGCAGGGCCTGCTCGAGCGGACGATGACCGATCTGTTGGCGCGGTCCGAACTCGCCATCGCCGAGGCCGGACCCGAGCCCGTCAAGCAGTTCGACGCGGTGGTCGAATCGCTCTTGCGGTTCCACATGTACCGACGTGAGCAGGCCTTCGTCGGGTCGACCGAGATCCGCAGCCTCGACGACAGCTATCGCGACACCTACATCGGGCATCGGGACCGGCAGCAGCGGATGGTCGACGAGATCGTCTTCGCCGGTGTCGCCGCGGGCGATTTCGCGACGAAGTACCCCAAAGACGCCAGTCGTGCCGTGACCACCATGTGTGTCGGGGTGTCGACATGGTTCAAGCTCGACGGCGATCTGGGCGCCGACGAACTGATCGCCCGCAACCTGGAACTCGCCCGCCAAACGGTCGGGTATCACGCGCCTGCCGATTCCTGAAGCTTCTCCGCACTTGACCCGGACCGCCTGGGCTGGCATCGTATGGCATGCCGAACGATCGCTCGGTCGGCATGCTGTCACTGAATGCGCGAGGAGAGACGATGCCCATAGACCTGCGTCACGATTCCGAGATCGACGATCTCGTCGAGAAGACCCGACGCTTTGTCCGTGAGTACGTCCTGCCGATCGAGAACGAGGCGGCCGGCGACATCACCGCAGCGGGCGGCGACGACCTCCGTCGGGAGATGAACGCCAAGGCCAAGGCGGAAGGCATCTTCGCGCCGCACGCGCCGGTCGAGTTCGGTGGCCTCGGCCTCGACATGCGCGACCGCGCGCCCGTCTTCGAGGCGGCCGGCTACTCGACCTTCGGTCCGGTCGCGCTGCACATCGGCGCACCCGACGAAGGCAACGTGCACATGCTCGCGCACATCGCCAGCGAGGAGCAGCGGCAGAAGTACCTGGGGCCGCTGGCCACCGGCGAGGTCCGGTCGGCCTTCGCGATGACCGAACCGTCGCCGGGTGCCGGTGCCGACCCGAATGCGTTGCGCACCAAGGCAGTCAAGGTCGACGGTGGTTGGAAGATCAACGGTGAGAAGCGATTCATCACCGGTGCCGAGGGCGCAGGCTTCTACATCATCATGGCGCGCACCGCAGGCGAACCCGGCGACCGTGGCGGCGCCACCATGTTCTTGGCCCCCGGCAACACCGAGGGCATCACGGTCAAGCGCCACATCCACACCACCGACAAGTCGATGATCGGCGGGCACTGCGAGGTCGACTTCGTGGATGTCTTTGTGCCCGACGAGGACATCCTCGGTGAGGTCGACGAAGGCTATCGCTACGCGCAGGTGCGGCTGGGGCCGGCGCGCATGACCCACGTCATGCGCTGGCTCGGAGCGGCCACCCGCTGCCACGACGTCGCGCTCGACTACGTCGCGCAGCGTGAGGGATTCGGCGGCAAGCTCGGCGATCTCGGCATGATCCAGCAGATGGTCGCCGACAACGAGATCGACCTCGCCGCGACACGTGCGTTGCTGCTCAAGGCATGTCACGAACTCGATCTGGGCAACCACGCGTCGAACGAGACCTCGATCGCCAAGACCTTTGCCGCCGAGGCGTATTCGCGCATCGCGGATCGCAGCATCCAGATGTGCGGCGGGCTCGGCGTCTCCGAGGATCTGCCCCTGGCGCGGCTGCAGCAGGAGCTGCGTCCGTTCCGTATCTACGACGGTCCGTCCGAGGTGCACCGCTGGGCCATCGCCCGACGCGCGGTCGGGCGTGCACGCAAGGCTTTGCAGGCGGCCGCACAGTGACGGCCGTGGAGTCCGCGCTCGACGCGGATCGGTTGCGGCAGTTCCTGATCGACTCCGACGTCGCGGTGCAGGGTGAGCTGCAGGTCGACCTGATCTCCGGCGGGAAGTCGAATCTGACCTACGCGGTGACCGACGGGGTGTCGCGGTGGGTGGTGCGGAGGCCGCCGACCGGTGGGCTCACGCCGTCGGCTCATGACATGGGACGCGAGTGGGCGGTCACCTCGGCGTTGCAGGACACCGCGGTTCCGGTCGCGACAACGGTGGCCTTCGACTCGGATGGCTCCGCGATCGGTGCGCCGTGCACGATCGTCGGGTTCATCGACGGTCGCGTGGTGCGTACCGCGGCAGACCTCGAGGCGTACTCCGATGCCGACGTGGTCACCAACATCGATGCGCTGGTGCGCACGCTGGCCGACTTGCACGCCGTGGACTACCGCGCCGTGGGGCTCGGCGAGTTCGGCCGCCCAGCCGGATTCGCGGCCCGGCAGGTCAAGTTGTGGGCACGCCAGTGGGGACACGTGCACACCCGCGAGTTGCCCGACGTCGACAAGCTCGTCGCGGCATTGTCCGAACGGGTGCCGTCTGAGTCCCGGGAAACCGTGGTACACGGCGACTTTCGCGTGGACAACACGATCATCGCAGCCGACGATCCGGGACGCATCGAGGCCGTGGTGGACTGGGAGATGTCGACGCTGGGCGACCCCATCACCGACGTCGCCCTGATGTGCGTCTATCGCCAGCCCATCTTCGACACGGTGCTCGGATTCGAGGCGGCCTGGACCAGCGACCGCTACCCGTCGGCCGACGAGATCGCGCAGAAGTATGCGACTTTCGCCGGTGTGGACCTCGGTGACTGGGACTTCTATCTCGGCCTGGCGAACCTGAAGCTCGGCGTGATCGCCGAGGGCATCACCCACCGCGCTCTCGCCGGCGCATCGTCGGGCGACGGTGCGGAGAACGCCGCCGAGGCCACCGCGGAGTTCATCGCAGCGGGAATCAAACACGTCAGCACGTCGGCATAGAACGAAAGTCATAGGGGGACCAGGAAAATGGCTGATTCAGACTACAAGGTTGCGCTGGTCACCGGCGCGTCGCGCGGCATCGGCGCCGCCATCGCCGAGAGGTTTGCCGCCGACGGTTGGGATCTCACCATCAGCTCGCGCGGCCGGGAGGCCCTGGAGAAGCGGGCGGCAGAATTGCGCGAGCACGGTGCAGGTCGCATCGAGGTGATCCCGGCCGACATGACCGATCCGGAAGCCGTTGAGGCGCTCGCCACTTCGCATGCGGCAGCGTTCGGCCGATGCGATGCGCTGATCATCAACGCCGGGATGGGGCAGAAGGGTGCCGTCGCCGACCTGCCCGTGCGTCGCTTTGATCGTCTGTATCAGGTGAACGTGCGGGCGCCGTACATCTTGCTGCAGTCGCTGTTGCCGACGCTGCGAACCACCGCTGAAGCTGCCGGGGCGGCGAAAGTCATTGCCGTGGCGTCGATCACGGGCGTGTATCCGGAGCCGGAGCTGTCGGCGTACGGCGCCACCAAGGCCGCACTGATCTCCCTGTGTGAGACCTTCAATCTCGAGGAGTCCGAGCGCGGAGTGAGCGCCACGACGATCGCGCCCGGCTACGTCGACACCGACATGTCCGACTGGCTCAAGGACACCATCCCCGGCGATGAGATGATCACCGTCGGCGACGTCGCGACCATCGCCCACTCGGTCACGCAATTGTCCCGATATGCGGTGCTGCCCAACGTTGTTCTCACCCGGCCGGGAAGCAATCTGCATCGCGCCTGAACCGCGCCGCCACGTTCAGCGGAACGTCGACACCCCACCCTCGCGGTCGGCGAGGTGGCCGTGCTCGTTGAACGACACCAACGACACCCCGCTGCGACCGACGATCAGCTTGGTGATGGAGGCATTCACCATGGTGCGCGCCATCGCGGGCCAACGTTGCGCGGGGATGTCCCACAGTTGGGCGATCCACTGGGTGATCGAACCGGCCGACGACACGACCAGCACGGTCTGACCCGAACCGGCGAGTTCGGCAGCGCGAGCCGCGGCGTCGCTGATGCGACCGGAGAAATGCGCGTATGTCTCGTCCGGGCCGTCGGTCTCGTCGGCGGAAGTGGATGTGCCGGCTTCGCCGGCGGAAATCCAGTGCGCAAGCCCGGCGTCGAGCTGGCGCTGATAGCTCCGACCGTCACGGAACAGTTCGGCGCTCGCTGACCCCACCAGGGCGGGCAGCTCGTACTCGTTCCAGTCGGCGTCCACGGTGGGCGTTGGTGGGTTGTCGAAGGCCGCGAGCACACCGGCGAGCGTCTGCTGTTGCCGCGGGAGGTCTCCGCTGATGGCCGCGGTGATGGCCTCGACCTGACCGGCGAGCGCGGCGCCGGTGAGTTTGGCCTGCATGTCGCCGACGCGAGTAAGACCGCCGGGCCCGTTCGACACGTCAGTGCTCGCGTCGTCGATGCCGTATGCCAGCGCATTCGCCTGACCGTGCCGAACCAGATAGATCACACCCATACCTGCACCCTATGCGGCGCCGATGAATTCTCGGTGCCGGGCGGGTCTGCCCTTGTGGGGCGCCCCGAACCCGGACTTCCCATCGCGCTCCGCCCAGGAGACCCGCTGTGCCACCGATGATGTTCGTGAACCTTCCCGTCGCCGACCCGGCGCGGTCAAGGATCTTCTTCGAGAAGCTGGGGTTCCGGTTCGACGCGGTGTTCTGCGACCAGGGCACTCTGTGCATGATCGTCAACGACGCGACCATGGTGATGCTGCACGAGCGGGGTCGGTTCGCCGGCTATGCCGCCGGGCGGGTGGCCGATCCGACGACCGGTCGCGAGGCGCTGCTGGCGATCTCCGCCGATTCACGCAGCGAGGTCGACCGGTTCGCCGACGCCGCCCTCGCCGGTGGAGGATCGTTCTTGCGCGACGCCGACGACCTCGGCTTCATGTACTGCCGCAGCTTCTGCGATCCCGACGGTCACGCCTGGGAAATCGTGTTCATGGATCCGGCGTCGATCCCGCAGAACCCGGATTCGTAGCAATAGTGCGTGCCCAGCACACACTATTGCTACGAAATCAGTGCCAGGGGCTGGGCGCGGTCCGGGCCGGTGCGTCGTACGGTGCGGCCGGGAGGCCGAACCGCGCGAAGTCCTCTTCCATCGTGTCGCTGAAGAAGGCCACGACGTAGGAGACCTTCCCCGACTCGTCCAACTCGAGTACATGCAACTGGAAGGGGCGGTGGACGCCGTCCGGTTCGCGCATGTACAGCCCGAATGCGGGTTGGCTGTTGGCGACGGTCGGCAGCAGGATCTGATCGCCGGGCCCCTCGGCGGGACAGTTGCCGCGGATGAGGATGCCGATCGCCTCTGGGCCCTGGTACCAACCGGTGAACGGGGGCATCTCCCAGATCGCCTTGTCGGTGAACAGGTCGACGATGGCGTCGACGTCGTAGCGCTCGAATGCCGACACGTACTTCGCCAGCAGTTCACGCTTGGCGTCGTCGTCGAGCGTCCCGGGCGATTCCTGCACCGGCCGAGCGTTCTTCAGCTGTTCGCGGGCGCGTTGCAGCAGGCTGTTGACGGTCGCGGTGGTGACCCCGATGGTGTCGGCGACCTCGGCCGCCTTCCACTGCAGCACGTCGCGCAGGATCAGCACGGCGCGTTGCCGTTCGGGCAGGTGCTGCAGCGCTGCGATGAACGCCAGCCGCACCGATTCGCGGGCCCCGACCACGTACGCGGGATCGGCGTCGTCTCCGGGTGAGATGTCGTCGACGGTGCCCGCGAACGGCTCCAGCCACGGGACCTCGTGATCCTGGAGGAGGTCGTCGGCGGGGTCGAACGCGTCACCACCGAGACCGGACGGGAGCGGACGACGCTGCTTGCTGCCGAGCGCGGTGAGGCAGGTGTTGGTGGCGATCTTGTGCAGCCACGTACGCACCGACGATCGATGGTCGAACTTCGGATATCCCCGCCAGGCGCGCAGGTAGGTCTCCTGGGTGAGGTCTTCGGCGTCGTGGTGCGACCCCATCATCCGGTAGCAGTGCGCGATGATCTCACGCCGGAAGGGCTCGGTGACCTGCAGGAATTCGGCGTCGGAATCGGTGGTGGACGCGGTTGTGGTCATGCTCACAATCTACTCGCTGGTACCGACAACCTCGACCGCTCGCCGACGATCGTCGTGGCTTCGCCGAGGTCGATGCCGAGGTCGACGCATCACGCAGCCCCCGATTTGGGATCATCATGAACCTAACCGGCGTCACGGGCCCCGGATCGACCTATTCTCGCCGGTGAACGAGTGTGCGCTCTCTCCGAAAACCGGCTCGGACCTGCACCGGGTGCTTGCCAGATGTCTCGGGCCGTTGCTAGCTTGATCGCCATGACGAACGCCCGCAGCAGCCTCTTGGCGGTCACCTATGTGACGACCGCTCTCGGCTGTCGGCTGCCGTTCGCCCGTGTGCTCTGTTGTTGTCGAATGCGCTGATTCCCGACCCCTTCTCCCGGGTCGACTGTCTCGAACTCCTTTCAGCCCCCGCCCGTCCGTCGTGGACGTGGCGCTTTCGACGAGGACACTCAATGACCACCACGCTCGGCCCCCAAACTGCGACCTCCGCCACCCCGACCGTCCGCACCACCCCGCTTCCGACGCGTCGCGGTGCCAGTCCCACCCGCCAGCCCGTACCGTTGGCCTACGGTTCACGTTCGCTGGAACGGCAGCGCCTCGCCGACACGCGTCGTCGTGAACAGGCACAGCGACCGCGGCCCACGCAGCGGCCACGGGCGGCGAAGGGAGATGCGGGAGTGCATGTCGCGACGCCGCATCTGGAGCTGTCCACCAAGCCGGCCGCACTGGTGCTGCGGGCCGCACGCCTGTCGGGCCCGCTCTTCCGCGACGACGCAGCCGAACGGACCGGACTGTCGATCTCGACGGTGAACCGTCAGGTCGGCGCACTGTTGCGGGCCGGGCTCATTCGTGAGCGTGCCGACCTGGCGCCGGCCGGCGCCATCGGGCGTCCGCGCCTGCCGTTCGAGATCAACGTCACCGACTTCCTGACCGTCGGCATCCACATCGGCTACAAGGTCACCTCGATCACCACGCACGATCTGCTGCACCGCGTCGTCGGCGCCATCCAGATCCCCACCCCGGTGGCCGAATCGCCGGAGGCCACGCTAGCCGCCATCGGGGCAAGCGCCCGCCGGTTCTCGGCGCGCTGGACCGGTCGTCGGGTGCTGTGGGCCGGTGTGGCCATCGGTGGTCGCGTGGGGACCGGAGGCGTCGTCGACCATCCGCGGCTCGGTTGGCAGGCCGCACCCGTGGGTCGGGTCATCGCCGAAAGCCTCGGCCTGCCGGTGTCGGTGGCTTCCCATGTCGAGGCCATGGCTGCCGCCGAACTCGTGGTCAATCCCGACGATGCGAAGTCGGCCGAGGAGAAGTCGAGCTTTCTGTACTTCTATGCGCGCGAGATGGTCGGCGTGGCGTTCAGTGTTGGCGGAACGGTGCACACCCCGACCGCGGGCCCGCCGGTCATCGGTCACTTCCCGACCGGCACCACCGAGCACTTGGACCCGGCGCGTACCGGGGAACTCGAAGCGACGGTCAGCGACACCGGCATCGTCGAGGCCGCGCGGGCCGCTGGTCTGCCGGTGACGGAGATCGAGGACGTGCACGTCCTGGCGCGCGACGGTGACGTGATTGCGCGCGAGATCCTCGAAGAACGTGCTCGCGTGCTGGGCCGCACCATCGGCCTGGTCGCCGACATCTTCAACCCCGACCACATCATCCTGGGTGGTCAGGCGTTCACCGATTATCCGGCGACCCTCCCGGTGGTGGCCAAGGCGGTGCGCGAGACCTCGGTATCCCCGAGACGCGATGTGCGCGTGTCACATTCGGGTGCGACCGTGCAGCAGCAGGCTGCCGGCGCGGTGTCGCTCGACGCGATCTACAACGATCCGCTGGAGGCCGTGAACCTCACGGCGTAGACCTTGGTGACGCGAAGAGTCCCTCCCGCTGGCTGAGGTGCGAGCCTGCGAGCCTCGAAGCCCCTGGCGCGATGACATTGTCGTCTCACCTGGCCTTCGAGGCTCGTCGCTAGCGCTCCTCGCTCCTCAGGCAGCGGTAGGAGGCTCGTCGCTTGCGGTCCTCGCACTTCAGGGAGTGGGAGGGCCGGGTGCGCGAGGCTCAGCTCAATCCGAGGTGCGCTTGTAGTAGGCGCGCAGTGCGAACGGGGCGAAGATGACGGTCAGCGCCACCGACCAGATCAGCGTCGCGGCCACCGGGTGCTGCATCGGCCACGCAGCTTCGGGGCCGTAGGCGGGCCCGTTGCCCCACAGCACGCGCATGGCTTGCACGAGCGACGACATCGGGTTCCACTCGGCGATCGTCTGTAGCCAGTCGGGCATCGGGTCGGTGGGGACAAAGGCGTTGGACAGGAACGTGATCGGGAACAGCACCGAGAACATGAAGCCGTTGACCGCCTCCACCGAGCGCAGCCACGAGCCGATCAGGATGCCGAACCAGATCATCGCGAACCCGAACAGGATCAGCAGGGCGAAGGCGAGCACGGCGTCGACGAAGGAGCCGCGGATACGCCAGCCGATGGCGAGTCCGGTGATGGCCATCACCACGATGCCGATGGACGAATGCAACAGGCTCGCGATACTGCGACCGATCAGCACCGACGACCGGTGGATGGGCAACGACCGGAAGCGGTCGATGATGCCCTTCTCCAGGTCGGCGGTGATGCCGGTGGAGACGATGAAAGCGGTGAACACGATGGTCTGCCCCATGATGCCGGGCAGCAGGAATTCCTTGTACGACGCGCTCTCGGTCTGGATCGAGGCGCCGAACACGTAGGCGAACAGCAGCACGAACATGATCGGCTGGATCGTCACGTCGGACAGCATCTCGGGCATCCGCTTGGTGTGGATCATGTTGCGTTTCACCATGATCCAGGCCTGCTGAGCAATGTTGGTCTGATGGGTGGCCGGCATCTCCGTTACCGCCGACCCGGGTGTCACGGTGGTGGTCATCGGTCGTTCTCCTCGTCGGTGGAATCGGAGTTCTCGTCGGCGTCTTCGGCGCGGTGACCGGTGAGCGACAGGAAGACGTCGTCGAGGCTGGGGCGTGCGAGCCCGAGGTCGTCGACGGCGATGCCGCTTTCGTCGAACCAGGCGACCACGCGATTGAGGTCGGCGAGTCCGCTTGCGGCGGTGGTGAGTCGGCGGGCGCCCTCGTCGACGAAGACCTCCGCGCCGGTCTTGGCGAGCAGTGCCTGCGCCTGTGGGAGGTCGTCGGCGTTGGAGACGGTCAGCACCAGACTGGCCGCGCCCGCTTGTTGTTTGAGCTGCATCGGGGTGCCGTGCGCGATGATCTTGCCCTTGTCGATGACGACGATGTCGTCGGCGAGTTGATCGGCCTCTTCGAGGTACTGTGTGGTCAGCAGCAACGTGGTTCCTTGAGACACCAAGCCGCGCAGCACGTCCCACAGCTCCGAGCGACTCCGTGGATCGAGGCCGGTTGTCGGTTCGTCGAGGAACAGCACCGGTGGTGCTGCGAGGAGGCTGACGGCCAGGTCGAGCCGGCGACGCATACCGCCCGAATACGACTTGACCTGTTTGTTGGCCGCCTCGGTCAGCGAGAACTGTTCGAGCAGTTGATCGCCCCGACGAGCCAGATCGCGTCGGCCGATCCCGTACAGCCCGCCGATCATGCGCAGATTCTCGCGGCCGGTGAGGATCTCGTCGACGGTAGCCGCCTGCCCGGTCAGACCCATGCTCCGGCGGACGGCGTCAGGTTCGGCGGTCACGTCGTGTCCGGCGACCCGGGCGGTGCCGCTGGTGGGTGGGGACAGCGTGGTCATCATCCGGACGGTGGTGGTCTTGCCTGCACCGTTGGGTCCGAGCAGGCCGAGCACGGATCCGCGGGGGACGGTGAAGCTCACGCCGTCGACGGCGGTGAAGTCGCCGAAGCGCTTCACGAGGTCGATGGCTTCGATGGCGACGTCGGCGTCGGGGGCGGTGCGCGTTGTCATCGGTGCCGGGGCTGTGGGTGAGGTCATGTTTCTCCACGCTATCGAGGTGGTCGGACAATGGCGAAGGGTTTTTCCGCTCGCCTGCGACAGGCGAACACAGGGGCAGACCCACGCCGATCCGGAAACTCATCGGTGTGTGCTGCCACCTGCAAAAACGGACAAATCGGATGCACTGGTGTCGATGGTACGGGCGTGGTCTGACAGACCCGCGTCATTGTTCGGTGGGATGAGTCGCACCGTCGGGGAGCGGGCTTCGCGACCGTGCAATTCGTATGCGCGGACACTTCCCGCCTATTTCTCCGCAGATGCGGATATCATCTCCCCGTGGGTGCCATACGAGTACGCGATGCGTCGGTCCTCCTCGGCGTCAGCGACGACACCGTGCGCCGTTGGATCAGCGCGGGTGAGCTGTCGGCGATCGACGACGGCGGGGTGCAGGCCGTCGACGGGGTCGAACTGGCCGCCCTGGCACAGCGTCGCGCCGGAACGGCACCCGACGACGACTCCGGGGTGCTGCGGTCGGCGCGCAATCGCTTCACCGGACTCGTGACCGAAGCGGTCATCGACGGGGTGATGGCGCAGGTGACGATGCAGTGCGGGCCGTTCGAGGTCACGTCGCTGATGAGCGCCGACGCGGCGCGGGAACTGGGCCTGGAACCGGGCGTGGTGGCAACGGCGGTCGTCAAGGCGACGACCGTGATCGTGGAGAAGAAGCGGGAGAGCTGATGAGACGGATTCTGGCTGCGCTGTCGGTGGCGGGACTGTTGCTGGCGGTCGCCGGCTGTTCGTCGGACGACGACAGTTCGACGCCCGCGAGCGCCACCCCGACGACGCTGAACGTGTCGGCCGCGGCATCGCTCAAGAAGACGTTCACGGCCATCGCCGACGAGTTCCAGAAGCAGCACGCGGGGGTCACCGTCAAGTTGTCCTTCGACGGGTCGTCGACGCTGGTCAATCAGATCAAGCAGGGTGCGCCCGCCGACGTGTTCGCCAGTGCCGACGAGAAGAACATGGACAAGCTCGGCGATCAGGCCGTGGACCCCAAGATCTTCGCCACCAACACCCTCGTCATCGTTACCGCACCCGGAAACCCCAAGGGCATCAACTCGTTTGCCGATCTCAACAAGCCCGGCGTGACCACTGTGGTCTGCCAGTCCGCGCAGCCGTGCGGTAACGCCACCGACACCGTCGAGAAGAACACCGGCGTCACCGTTAATGCCGCATCGGAGGAGCAGTCGGTGACCGCCGTGCTCACCAAGGTGACGACGGGTCAGGCCGATGCCGGAGTGGTGTACGTGACCGACGCCAAGGCCGCCGGTGACAAGGTCGCCACCGTCACCGACCCCGCGTTCGCCGCTGTGGTCAACAAGTACCCGATCGCAACCGTGCAGGGCGCTCCCGGTGATGCGCTCGGCAAGGAGTTCATCGAACTCGTGCTGGGACCGCAGGGGCAGCAGATCCTGGCGGACGCCGGATTCGGTAAACCTTGACCCGACTCCGCATCGGCAGCCGATCGGGAATGTCGGCACTGCCGCTGTGGGTGTTCGCTCTCGCCGCGCTCGGGGTCGCGCTGATCGTCGTACCGCCGTTGGCGCTGCTAGCACAGACGCCGTGGGAGACCTTTGTCGAGGATGTGACGTCGGAGTCCTCGCTTGACGCACTAAGACTTTCACTGATCACGGCGACGGCGAGCACAGTGGTGTGCTTGCTACTCGGGGTGCCGATGGCGGTGATCTTCGCCCGCTACGACAACCTGTTCGTCCGCGTGCTGCGCTCACTTGTGCTGCTGCCCTTGGTGCTTCCGCCGGTGGTCGGCGGTCTGGCGCTGCTGTACACGTTCGGCCGACTCGGCGTCATCGGCAAGCATCTCCATGCTGCCGGTATCGACATCGCGTTCACCACCACTGCCGTGGTGCTCGCGCAGACCTTTGTCGCGCTGCCGTTCCTGGTGATCAGTGTGGAAGGTGCTGTGCGCGTTGTCGGTACGCGCTACGAGGAAGTCGCCGCAACGCTCGGTGCGGGCCCGACGCGGACGCTGTGGCGCGTCACCCTCCCACTGGTCGTTCCGTCCCTCGTGGCGGGTATGGTTCTGGCGTTCGCCCGGGCGCTCGGTGAGTTCGGCGCCACCATCACGTTCGCGGGCAACGCGCCCGGCGTCACCCAGACCGCGCCACTGGCCATCTATGTGGCATCGATCGACGATCCGAAAGCGGCGATCCCGTTGTCGCTCATCCTGGTTCTCCTCTCACTGATCGTCGTGGTCGGAGTACACAGCCGTCGTCGCCGAGGCGTGGTCGGGGCGCTGTGAACGAGACAGATCTTTCGGTGTCGATTGCCAACGAAATACCGAGCCTGCATCTCACGCACCGATTCCCGGCGGGACGCACCACGGCCGTTGTGGGACCCAACGGTGCGGGGAAGACCACCATGCTCCGGATGATCGCGGGCCTGCTCGTGGGCGATTCGGGGACTCGGATCACGCTCGGTGACAACGTGTTCCGCGATGACCGCACCTCCCTTCCGCCGCATCGCCGCCCGGTGGCGCTGCTGTCGCAGGAGGCGCGGCTCTTTCCGCACCTGAGTGTCGCGTCGAACATCGCGTTCGCACCGTCGGCTCAGCGTCTGCCCCGCGCCGAGGTGCGGGACCGGGTGCGCCGCTGGATGGCGGCCACCGAGGTCACCGACCTCGCCGACCGCAAACCCGATCAACTCTCCGGCGGTCAGGCGCAACGCGTCGCCATTGCGCGGGCGTTCGCTGCCGAACCGCGAATCCTACTGCTGGACGAGCCATTCCGAGCGCTCGACGTCGACGTCGCCAGTCGCCTGCGCGGCCTTCTGCGGACGCTGTTGGCAGATCACGAACGCACCACCATCATGGTCACCCACGATGTGCTCGACGCCGTGGGCCTGGCCGACGAGATCGTGGTGCTCGACGGGGGACGACTCGTCGAATCCGGTTCCACAAGAGCGGTTCTGGCCGGACCGACGAGCCGGTTCGCCGCGTCGCTGTCGGGACTGAACCTTTTTCTCGGCACGATGGACACGTCCGGCGGGGTGATGGACGCCGACGGCAACCGTGTCGTGGGTATGGCCGCCGAGACGCTTGACCCCGGTACGGCGGCCGCAGCCGCTTTCTCGCCGCGGGCGGTCGCGGTGTATCTGCAAGCGCCACAAGGGAGCCCACGTACCACGCTGCGTGGCGTCATCCGAGAACTCGAGCCCCGCGGTGACCACGCACTTCTGAACGCCGACGTCGAAGACCAGACGGTTGCGGCCGAGGTGACCTGGGCGGCGGTGGCCGATCTGGGACTCGAGATCGGGCTCGACGTCGACCTGGTGGTGAAAGCGAACGAGGTGAAGATCTACGGTGCCGCGTCTCCGGTCTCCTCTGACCACTGAGATCTCGGATCGTCGGAGTCGTCGAGTGTCACCGGTATGGCTTGTTCGGCGATATCGGCCTCATCGGCTTCGAGGCCCAGCACCTCGACTGGTTGCTGGACGGCGTCGTGATCATCGGGATCGACGGGCAGGGATTGTTCCACCGCATCCGCCTCGTCGGCATTCATCGAGACGCGTGGTTGGTCGGTTGTCATTCGATGCCTCCGCTCAGCCCAGGGAAACCGTCTTCTCGGGAATAGTGCTGCGACAGGGAGGGGTTCGCGGTAGGAGCACCGCAAACCCCCCCCTGGACGACCCGACGACAGCCCTCGTGCGTGGGAGAGAGACTACTTCTGAGCGTTCGTCGGGCGACGAGTTCATCACCTCCTTCGTTGGCTTTGGCTCTATACACAGACCTGTCGATCGCGCCGACGATCGCAGGCGGCGCGCGTTGTCGGCCGCCTCTCGACGGCGAGACCCAACCCCGGACTGGTTCGCGATGGCTGCCCGACCCCTCGCACCGTCTACGAGGTCGGAGTTCGCAAGCCGTGGTCACGCCGCCTGCGACGACAGCGTGACGCAGAGATGCGGCCGCGAAGAGCGCGTCGATTTCGGCAGCCAACCAGAGCTCGTCAGGATCGATCACCTCGAGGTGACCTGCGGTCGGGGCGGTGTCGGTGCAGACCATCATTCTCGTCACCCTCCGTTTCGCGCTGGGTGGTCAAGCGTCTCGCACGGGTGGTCAACTATTGCGACTCAATGGGATCAGCCGGCCGCCGAGTTCGTCGTCGCGGCCCTGATCTCCTGTTGCCTCGCACCGGCGTGGCCGATCTCGATCTTGCGGGGCTTGGCCTGCTCGGCGACCGGGATGGTCACGGTCAGCACTCCGTTGTCATAGGAGGCCGAGATCCTCGCCGGATCCACACCATCGCCGAGCGTGACCTGGCGACGGTAGGTGCCGGAGAAACGTTCACTGGCCAGCCACTGCACACCGTCATCGGTTGGCGCACTGCGGTGCGCGGACAGTGTGAGCACACCGTTGTCGACATCGAGGTCGATCGAACCAGGATCCGCACCTGGTAGGTCCGCGACGAGCGAATAGTGGTCATCGACCTTGTACACGTCGATGGGCATGAACCGCGGAGTGCGGCCCACAGTGCCGGACCCACCGGCAAGGAGCGCCTTGGCCCAGTCATCGACAGCAGCAAAGGGATCTACACGCAGCACAGCAAACACCTCCTTCTTCAGGGGTGCCGCCCCAATGACGGCACCTCACTTACCATCACTGCGTAACCTGATATTAGCACTCTCCTCTGGCGAGTGCCAACACTTTTTCACAATTGTCCGAGTCGAAGTACGGACGCGCGCAACAGGACTCGACGATTTGGGTCATCCGCGGTCGGGGTGGCCTCTACGTGAGGCAGCCGGTGCGCTGGGTCTCGGCGAACACCGGCACGCGGGTCACCAGGAGGCATTGAGAGTTATCGGGACGATCGTTGTAGCTGCCGCCCAACACGTATACGGTCGGAGCCTTGATCGCGTCCGCAAGAGCGTCGTACTCGGCCTCGGGGATCGTCCACTTGATCAAGTTTGTGCCGCGCGCGGTCAATTCCATCGTCTGGTCGATGCCGAGTGTGCCGGAGAGTTGCGGTGGTCCGCCTTGCTCGGAGATGTCGGTGGCAGCGAGGAACATTGGCATGTTCGTCAGCGTGCACCAAGCCGCCTCCACCGCATCGTCGTTTGTGGAGAAGCCGAAATCGGTTCGCGCATCCCGGCTTCCGCACAGGGAGGTGCTTCTTGTCCATGCCGGTCGGAAGCTGAGTTTGTCTGGGAACGGGGCATTGCGGGCGGGGGTGGTGTTCGTCAGACGCGCCGTCACCACGAATTCCCACGTCAGGTCGGTGCGGCCAGGCTTGGAGTTGGCGGTGTCGTTGGTCACCGTGATCGTGGGCTCGGTGACCTCCACCTGATAGCTGTACCCATCCTCGTCTTTCCAACTGTGCTGCAAGACGATCTTCTGTGGGGTGCCCTCTGCTGACGGCGTGGTGCGCAGGCCAGACTCGAGCGACCGCGATGTCGTGGTCCCTTGCGACGTGATCGTGCCGTTCTCGGTGGTGCTCTGATCCGAGGACGACCCGCAAGCAGCGAGAACCGCTACGAAAACGGCAGATAGCGCCACACAGAGTCGGTTGCGGTTGCGGTGATGGAGGGATGAACCCAGACGTGACAGCACGCAACGGACTAGACCCGAAAAGTGCATATCGAGTCAATCGGACATCGGGATTCACTCGATCGGACGATCAGCGCTCCGAGTCGTCCGACGTGGCCGGCAGTTCGGGGATTTCGAGCTCGTCTTCGTCTGCGCGACGGTCGACTTCGAGTGCGAAGGCGCGCAGACGCTTGTAACCCCGGACGCTCAGCGTCGGGATCTGCTTGAGGTAGAAGCGGTTGTCCGACCGGAGAGCGTTCGACACCGACTCGTCGACCAATGTTGTTCCCGGCCGCGCGGATCCGCACAGGCGGGCCGCGATGTTCACCGGCTCACCGAACACGTCGCCGAGCCGGGTCAGCACCTCACCCCGCGCGAGTCCGGCTCGCAGTTCGGGGATGGGCTGCGACTCGCTGAGACGGTGTATCCCGACGGCGGCCATCGCTGCGGCGGCCGGCTCGTGGAAGGTGAACATGACCGCATCGCCGAGCGTCTTGACCACCGATCCGTCGAGTTCGGTGATGATCTCGTAGGTGCGCTCTTCGAAGGCGTCGAGAAGCGACTGCAGTTCGGCCAGACCGATGCGCCGGGACAGACTGGTGTAGCCGACGATGTCGGCGAATCCCACGACAGAGTGCAGGCTTTCACTCGCCTCGCTCGCGGTGCGGCGTTCGAGGGCAAGCATCAGATGGCGGCGCCACACGAACTGCTGGATCTTCTCGAGGGCGTCGGCCATCTGTGGCACCGACCACGGGACGTCTGGGTCCGCGTCGAGCTCGACGAGCTGATCGGCCTGCCATTCCGCGAGGCGCGCCATGGACTGACCGATGCTCCGGGCGGTGGACACCTGGGCGGCCATCTCCATGACGTCTTCGCTGCCGCTGAAGATTCGCAGCGCCTCGAGGTCCTTGCGGGAGAAGATCTTCGTGTCGATGCGCCTGCGTGGAAAACCGAAGGCATTCCATATCTTCTCGGCATGCTCGCTGGGGATTCCCAGATTCGCGATGAGTTCGTCGCGGGTGTACTCCGCGGTGTCTTCCGACTGACCCTCGGTGGGTTCAGACATCAAGCACGCCCTTCATGAAGTACGCCATCCGCGCCCCGAACTCCGGCCGCGCCGTTCCGCGCCGCATCCGTACCGCGTCGTTGACGATGCTCAACGCGGCGTGGACCGCGACGGCTGCCGCGTCCCGCTTGAGGTCGGGGTCGACTGCAACCAGCAGGTCGATCCACCGTGCCACGTAGCGGCGCTGTACGTCCAGCAATGCGGCCGCCGGTGGCTGGCCCGCCAGGACTCCGGAACTGTTGAACGCCACCGACAGGTCGGGGGTGCTGGTGATGACCGTGACGTAGGAGTCGACGAGCAGACCGAGTAGTTTCGCCGGGTCGGAGGTGGCCGAGAAGGCGGCGATCACCCCGGCTTCGAGGCGCATGGCGCTGCGCTCCCCGATGCCGACCAAGATCGCCAGCTTCGACGAGAAGTGTTTGTACACACTGGGACCCGTGATTCCGACCGCCGCACCGATCTCGTCGACCCCCACGTCGGTGTAGCCGCGGTCGGCGAAGAGCGCGGCAGCGGCGTCGAGGATCTCGTCGCGTCGATTCGCGGTGACGTTGGTGACCGGCGACGGCGGGGTGAGTGGTGGCGCTGCACCGGGCGTGAGCACGATCAGCCGCCGCACCAGGGTGCCGAGTTCCACGCGCGCCCGGACGTCGGACATGCGGGTGTGATGCACCGACAGGCTGCCGCACACGCTGAGTACCGCCCAGGCCAGCTGAACCGTCTCGCGTTCGGTGAGTTCCGGTCGGCTCTGGGCCAACGTCGCCGCCCATCGGCCGAGGATTCCCCGGGTGCGCTGGGCGACCTGGATGTTCTGCTCCTCGGTCAGGTAGTTGCTGGTCCAGCGCCACAGCGCGGCCGAGCCCGGATGCGCCACCGCGAGCGTGCACGCGGCGTCGACGAGTTCGTCCACGGTCGGCTGTACTGCACCGGCGAACGCACGGTCGGTGCAGGCCTCCAGATCGTCGACGCCCGCCATCACCGCGGCGGCCAGCAGCGCCTGCTTGTCGTCGAAGTGCCGGTACAGCGACGGGGCGGTGACACCGGCACTCCGTGCGATGTCGGCAAGGGAGACCTGCGCATACCCGCGCCGCAGGAACAGCTCGGCGGCGTGGCTGACGAGCTGTCGTTTGCGGTCGGTGCCGCGCGTGCGGGCGGTGGGCTTACGGTCTGGCATGGTGAACCGACCATAGCGCACATTTGAGATCCGACGACGGTGTCTGATCACCAGGTATAGCCAAATTAGTTATTCCGCGTTAGCCTCGTAGAGTAACCACAAATGGTTCATGCGAAAGGAACACTCAATCGTGGCTGATCAAGCATTCATCTACGAGGCGATCCGTACGCCCCGTGGCAAGCAGCGCGGCGGCGCGCTGCACAGCGTCAAGCCGGTCGATCTGGCCAGCGGCGTCATCAATGAGGTCCTGGCCCGTCATGGCAGCCTCGACCCGTCCGAGATCAACGACGTCATCCTCGGCGTCGTCTCGCCGGTCGGCGAGCAGGGCGGCGTCATCGCACGTACCGCAGCTCTGAACAGCGGTCTGCCCGAGAATGTCCCCGGAACTCAGATCGACCGCTTCTGCGCGTCGGGCCTGGAGGCCACCAACCTCGCCGCGGCCAAGGTCGCGTCGGGCTTCGACGATCTGGTCCTCGCCGGCGGTGTCGAGTCGATGTCGCGCGTGCCGATGGGCAGCGACGGCGGTGCGCTCTTCACCGACCCGACCACCGCGTACGACAACTACATCGTCCCGCAGGGCATCGGCGCCGACCTGATCGCCACCATCGAGGGCTTCTCCCGTGAGGACGTCGACGCCTTCGCCGCCGAGTCGCAGGCTCGTGCTGAGAAGGCCTGGACCAGTGGCTACTTCGCCAAGTCCGTGGTCCCCGTCCGCGACATCAACGGTGTCATCGTGCTCGACCACGACGAGCACCGTCGTCCGGGCAGTACCGCCGAGAGCCTCGGCAAGCTCAAGCCCGCCTTCGCGGGTCTGGCCGAGATGGCCGGCTTCGACGACGTCATCCTGCAGCGCTACCCGGAGGTGGAGCGCGTCAACCACGTGCACACCGGTGGTAACAGCTCCGGCATCGTCGACGGTGCGGCTGCCGTCCTGATCGGTAGCGAGGAGGCGGGCAAGCGCAACGGCCTGACCCCGCGCGGCCGTTTCGTGTCGTTCGCGCAGGTCGGCTCGGAGCCGTCCATCATGCTCACCGGCCCCACCCCGGCCACCGAGCTCGCGCTGAAGCGTGCCGGCCTGACCGTCGACGACATCGACGTCTTCGAGCTGAACGAGGCGTTCGCGTCGGTCGTCATGAAGTGGATGAAGGACCTCAAGGTTCCGCACGAGAAGACCAACGTCAACGGTGGCGCGATCGCGATGGGTCACCCGCTCGGCGCGACCGGCGCGATGATCCTCGGCACCTGCCTCGACGAGCTCGAGCGCACCGGTGGCCGCTACGGCCTCATCACGCTGTGCATCGGCGGCGGCATGGGCATCGCAACCGTCATCGAGCGCGTCTGACGCCGGCGTCCCCTCTACCAAAGGAACTTTGAAAACACATGAGTGACAACCTTTTCAACTGGGAGAAGGACGCCGACGGCGTCGTCATCCTGACCATGGACGACCCCAACCAGGGCGCCAACACCATGAACGAACTGTTCATGACCTCGCTGCCGGTCATCGTCGAGCGTCTCGAGGCGGAGAAGGACGACATCACCGGTGTCGTCATCACCTCGGCCAAGAAGACCTTCTTCGCCGGTGGCGACCTGAAGGACATGACCAGCGGCCGCGGCGACGCGAGCAAGGAAGAGATCGCGACCGCGATCACGGAGCGCACCAACGGCATGAAGAAGGTGCTGCGTCGTCTGGAGACCCTGGGCAAGCCCGTCGTCGCCGCCATCAATGGCGCCGCACTCGGCGGTGGCCTGGAGATCGCGCTGCACACGCACTACCGCATCGCGGCCGACGTGAAGGGCGTGCAGATCGGTCTGCCCGAGGTCACCCTCGGCCTGCTCCCCGGCGGCGGTGGCGTGGTTCGTACCGTGCGCCTCCTGGGCATCCAGAACGCTCTGATGGGAGTCCTGCTGCAGGGCAACCGGTTCAACCCGACCAAGGCCAAGGAAACCGGCATCATCGACGAGGTCGTCGGTTCCATCGAGGAACTGATCCCCGCCGCCAAGGCCTGGATCGCCGCGAACCCCGAGGCAGCGCAGCCGTGGGACAAGAAGGGCTACAAGATGCCCGGCGGCTCGGTCACCAACCCGGCCTTCGCCGCGAACCTGCCCGCGCTGCCGTCGTTGCTGCGCAAGCAGATCAAGGGCGCCAACATGCCGGCCCCGCGCGCCATCCTGGCCGCGGCCGTCGAGGGTGCCTACGTCGACGTCGACACCGCCGACATCATCGAGACCCGCTACTTCGTCTCGCTGGTCACCGGTCAGGTCGCCCAGAACATGATCAAGGCGTTCTTCTTCGACCTGCAGCACATCAACAACGGTGGCTCGCGCCCCGAGGGCATCGAGAAGTACACCGCCAAGAAGGTCGGCGTCATCGGTGCCGGAATGATGGGCGCCGCAATCGCTTACGTCTCCGCCAAGGCGGGCATCGAGGTCGTCCTGAAGGACATCGACCTCGACGCCGCCAAGCGGGGCAAGGGCTACTCGGAGAAGCTCGAGGCCAAGGCTCTCTCGCGCGGCAAGACCACGCAAGAGCGCTCCGACGCGCTGCTGGCCCGCATCACCCCGACCATCGATCCCGAGGATTTCAAGGGTGTCGACCTCGTCATCGAGGCCGCCTTCGAGTCGGTTGAGGTGAAGCACAAGGTCTTCCAGGAGATCGAGGACATCGTCGAGCCGAACGCGATCCTGGGTTCGAACACCTCGACGCTGCCGATCACCATCCTCGCGCAGGGTGTGAAGCGTCAGGAAGACTTCATCGGTATCCACTTCTTCTCGCCCGTCGACAAGATGCCGCTGGTGGAGATCATCCGCGGTGAGAAGACCTCGGATGAGGTGCTGGCCAAGGTCATCGACTACACGCTGCAGATCCGCAAGACCCCGATCGTCGTCAACGACAGTCGCGGGTTCTTCACCAGCCGCGTGATCGGCACCTTCGTCAACGAGGCCATCGCGGCCGTCGGCGAGGGCGTCGAGCCGGCGTTCATCGAGCACGCGGGCACCCAGGCGGGCTACCCGGCCGCGCCGCTGCAGCTGATGGACGAGCTGACCCTGACCCTGCCGCAGAAGATCCGCAAGGAGTCCGAGGCGGCTGCCAAGGAAGCCGGCATCGACTTCCCGACGCACCCGTCGTTCGCCGTGGTCGACTGGATGGTCGACAATGGCCGCACCGCCCGCAAGGACGGCAAGGGCTTCTACGACTACGACGCCGAGGGCAAGCGCACCCAGCTGTGGCCGGGTCTGCGCGAGCAGTTCAAGTCGGGCAGCACCAAGATCCCGCTCGAGGACATGAAGGAGCGCATGCTCTTCGCCGAGGCGCTCGAGACCGTGAAGTGCTTCGACGAGGGTGTGCTCACCTCCGTCGAGGACGCCAACATCGGCTCGATCTTCGGCATCGGCTTCCCGGCATGGACCGGTGGTGTCATCCAGTACATCAACCAGTACGAGGGTGGCCTGCAGGGCTTCGTCGACCGTGCCAAGGACCTCGCGTCCAAGTACGGTTCGCACTTCGAGCCGCCGGCCTCGCTGGTCGAGAAGGCTGCCCGTGGAGAGAAGTTCTAGGGGCGAGAAGTTCTGATCTGCTGATCTGAAACCCGCAGGGCCCCGGCCGGATTCGTTCCGGTCGGGGCTTTGTGCTGTTGGCCAGCCAACTGCTTCTAGATCAGGCGAATAATCCGTTGCGGCCAGGTCGCCGACGTGGCAGAGTCTCTCGTCGGGCGTGAGAGCAGCCGAACGGAGGGTACTCCGATCATGTTCTGCGCGTACGACTTACGTCCTCTTCCACTGGTAACGGATCTGGCATCCCTGGGGTTCGAGTCCCCTCTGTGGCACCACCCCCGGGGTGAACGGGAACGTTCGGTCCTGCGGCGCTCGTCGAGCACGATGACGGGTGACCCCACCGACTGTCTCGCCCGCGGGTGGTGTCCGGGGCGAGCGAAGCGACGGGAAATACTGCCGGCCTGGCCATGGCGGGAGCACAACAACTTCAGAACACGACGACATGTCATGCGACGCAATGGAAAGGAGGCACGTCATGTCACTCTTCAGTCGAATCACCGTAGTTCCCGGGTACGTCACCCTGGAATACCGGGAAGGAAAGCTCACCCGGACGCTGCAGCCCGGCTCGCACTCGCGGCGTGGCGATGCCACCTACGTCACCGTCGACCTGCGTGAGCGGCTGATTCCGGTTGCGCCGCAGGAGATCCTGACGTCCGACGTGATGTCGGTGCGGGTCACCATGGCGCTGCGCCTCACCGTGGTCGACGCGGTCGCTTTCACCGAGCGGGCCGTCGACCCGATCGCGACGATCTACCTCGCCGCGCAGATCGCATTGCGTCAGGTGTGCGCCGCCTTGGCGTCCGACGACGTGATCCGCCGCGGTGATGCGGTCGACACCGCGCCTGTGCTCGTGGCAGCGCGTGCGGCCGGCGCCGGGGTGGGCGTCGAGGTCGCCGACGTGGTGATCAAGGACGTCATCGTGCCGCACGAGGTGCGGTCGGCGGCGCTCGAGGTGATCACGGCACGTTCACGCGGCCTCGCGAAGCTGGAGGAAGCACGCGCGGAGACCGCGTCGCTGCGAGCGCTGGCAAACGCAGGCAAGCTGCTCGACGCGCACCCGGCGCTGGCGCAGCTCCGGCTCGTGCAGGCAGCTCCGTACGGATCGCGAGTGGTGCTCGCGGTGGGCGGGGCGGACTCCGAGGCGCGCGCCGACGACTGATCGCGGGCCTGGTGCCGGGTGTGTCGGTGCGGTTGTTGCCGACACACTCGGCTCACCGGGGTTTCGACACGCGTCGGACTCGCTGCGCTCGCTCGTCGCTGCTCAACCAGCAAGGGGTCGGACTCGATGGCGGCTCGACCGGCGGGTGGGGGCTGCGGAGCGGGAGGGGGAGCGGGGTCAGCCCGGAGCTCAGCGCGCGAGGAACGCGGCGACGGTCGCCTCGAATGCCTCCTTGGCCTCGATCATCACCCAGTGTCCGCACTTGGGGAAGACGTGGAGTTCCGCGTCGGGGATGAGGCGCATCGGGACCATCGCCATGTCGGGTGGGCTGACGCGGTCGTCGCGGCCCCAGGTGAGCAGGGTGGGGCACTTGATCTTGTGCATCATCGACCAGTAGGGCGGGATGTCGGCGTCGGCGAGGAACTTCTGCTGCATCTCGAAGGCGGCCGAGCCGTACATCGCCCGGCCGGTGGCGAGGGCGTCGGCGTTCATCGCGGCTTCCCAGCGCTCCTCGATCAGCTCCTCGGTGACGAGCGCGCGGTCGTAGACCATGGCGGTGAGCCAGCGGATCAGCTTGTCCTTGTCGGGGTCGTCGGCGAACTCTTGCAGTAACCGCAAGCCCTCGCTGGGGCTGGGGCTGTACACGTTGGGTCCCACGCCCCCGATGGTCACCAGCTTCGCCACCCGGTCGGGCTTCTTCATCGCGAGGTTCACACCCACGACGCCGCCCATCGAGTTGCCGATCATCGGCGCGGAATCGATGCCGAGGGCGTTCATGAACGCGATCACCGACTTGCCCGCGGTCAGGACCGGCATGCCCTCCCACGGATCGCTCACCCCGAAGCCGGGAAACTCGAGCACGAAGCATCGATGCGTCTGCGCGAAGAACCCCAGATTGCCGCGATAGTTGCGCCAGCCCGTGACGCCGGGGCCCGAACCGTGCAGCAGGATCAGCGGCGGAGCATCGGGCGCGCCGGCCTCGTGATAGCGCAGCGTGCCCTGCTCGGTGGTCAGTTCCCGTTCGGTTGCGTCATAGGTGACATCCACGAACCAAGACTAGAACGTGTTCTATTCCGCTGTCACGCGGGTGAGTGACTATCCGTTGACGTCGTCGGCGATCGTGGAGGCGGGAAGAGGGCAGGACCGGCGGCCAGGATCGGGCCCCTGACGTTGGTCATCCGGGCATCTCCCGGAAGCGGACACTGACGGCCCGATCTCAGTCACCGGCTGTCGGTCATCGCGTTCCGCCGAACGCGACGCCACGAACACGCGCCCACAAAAGTAGGGGAAGAAACTTCTTCCCCGACCCTTGGTGTCTTCCCCCAGAAAATTCTCGCGGACGACTACGAACCCCGGGGAAGAAGTTCTTCCCTAGATTTTGCGGGCACGACGCCGTCGTGTTTCCCCAGTTCAGAAGCCTGGTTGCTGAACTCGTCGAGTCAGTCAGGCACCCAGTGCGGCGTCGTCCTCGTTGCCGAACGTGTCCTCGAGCGCCTCGGGGGAATAGTCGACGTCGATCTCGGCGACCGGGCGCCCGCGCGCGGCGGCGATCGCGTCGAGTCGACGGCTCGCTCGGTCGGCGGCGTGGGCGATGAACTGGGCGTTGTCTAGGCCGAAGGGTGGTGTCTCGAACTGCTCGTCGACCCAGTTGATCATGCCGAGCGCCAGCGGCGTCAGCTCGCCCAGGCGCGTGAGGGCGACATCCCAGAGGGCGTCGTCGTCGGCGATCAGTCGACGACACGTGTACGAACTCCACGCCACATGCCGGCGTTCGTCAGCGTTGACGAAGCGGATCACCCGCCGCAACCCGGGCAGGATGCCGTGTGTCGAGCAGATCCGCTGCACCATGTGGTGGCCGGTCAGGGCGAGCGACCCGACGACAACCTGGTGATAGGTGACCAACGCGCGGATCTCGTTCACAGGGGACGGGTCGTCGTCCAGTGCGGCGAGCGCGGTCGGGAGCTCGTCACCGAAGATCTGCCGATAGAACGGGTTGGCCTCCACGTAGGGCGTGAGGTCGTCGGACAGTCCGACGGCGTCGGACCACAACGCGAACACCTCGGCATGCTTGGACTTCTCGAAGGCAACCTGCGACAGGTACATCTCGTCGCCGAGTCGACGGCCCGCGACGGCTGACCGAAGGAAGGGCTGGATGTGCCGGGTGACCGCCTCCTCGCCGGCGCAGAACTGTGCGATGAGGTAGGTCGCGGCTCGTCGTCGCCCGTCGTCGATCTCCCGCCAATCCACGGCGTCCGCCGAGAAGTCGATCGCGGACGGGTCCCAGAATCGGGCGTTGCCCGTCATGAAGAGGTGCGTGGGAAAGCTGTCCCACTCCACGCCGGCACGAGGCAGGGGCGAAAGTTCTTCGCCCCCGTTCGTGTTGTGCTCGACGAGACTCAAGGCGACACCAGCTAACGATCATTCGACGGTTGTCCGTTGACGCTAACCCTTTACTGGCGCGAACGTTATCAGATTGACCGAACTCTCAGGTTTGGTTGAGGGTGTGTGGTCGGAGAATCAATTGTGTTGTCAGTCAGTCGATTTCGGCCTATCACGAGACAGTGTGCTCGGCCACCAGACACGGCGGCCGATGTCGATCGTCAGGGCAGGGACGAGCAGTGTGCGCACCACGAGAGCGTCGACGAGGACTCCGAAGGCCACCAGAAATGCGACCTGCGCGAGGAACAGCAGGGGAATCACCGCGAGCGCGGCGAAGGTCGCCGCCAGCACCACACCGGCCGACGTGATGACACCACCGGTCGCGGTGAGGCCGCGGATCATGCCGTCGCGGGTGCCATGAATTCGTGACTCCTCGCGCACGCGGGTCATCAAGAAGATGTTGTAGTCGATGCCGAGCGCGACCAGGAACACGAAGGCGAACAGTGGCACCACCGGGTCGGCGCCGGGGAAGCCGAAGGGGCCGTCGAAGAGCAGGCTCGAGACGCCGATCGTGGCCGCGAACGACACCACCGTGGTGGCCAGCAGCAATACCGGCGCGACGACGCTGCGCAGCAGCAGGATCAGGATCGCCAGCACCACCAGCAGCACGACCGGGATGATCAGGTTGCGGTCGTGGATTGCGGTGGTCCGCGTGTCCAGATCGACGGCCGACGTGCCGCCGACCAGGGCGTCGGCTCCCGGGATCGGGTGCACGACGTCACGGATCCGTTCCACCGTGTCTTGTGCCGCCAGCGACTCGGCGTTGTCGGTCAGTGTCACCTCGACGGCCACCTTGCCGTCGCGCACCACCGGCGTCCCGCCCTGCTGGAGAACCTGCGCGTTGGCCACGCCGTCGACCCCGCGCACCGCGTCGGTGACGGCGGCCGCGGACTGTTGGTCGGTGATGATCCAGGTCGGTGAACCGCTCCCGGCGTCGAAGTGTCTGGCCTGGATGTCGGCGCCCTGAACGGATTCGACGGTGCCCAGGAAGTAGTCGGTCGACGCGACACCGTCGGCGCGGAAGGTCGGCGCGAATGCGGCGCCGACCAGCAGAATGATCAGGGTGCCGATCCAGATGGTGCGCGGGCGGGCGGCCACGGCGTCGGCGATCCGACGCCAGAACCGGTGCGTGCTGCCGCCCTCGACATCGGCGTCGGGAGTGAATCGGGGACGCATCGGCCAGAACGCCGCGCGGCCGAGGAGTGCGAGGGCGGCGGGAAGGAACGTCATCGACGCCAGGAACGACGCCGCGATTCCGAGTGCCGCGACCGGGCCCAGACTTCGATTGGAATTGAGGTCGCTCAACAACAGGCACAGCACGCCGGCGATGACCGTTCCCGCCGACGCCGCGACCGGTTCGATCGTCGACCGCCAGGCGATGCGCAGCGCATCGTAAGTGTCACCGGTGGTGATGAGCTCCTCGCGGAATCGGGACACGAGGAGCAGTGCGTAGTCGGTCGCGGCGCCGAACACCAGGATGAACAGGATGCCCTGACTCTGGCCGTTGAGTTCGAGGGCGCCCTGCTTGGTCAGGAAGTACACGGCGCCGGACGCGAGCGACAACGCGAACACGGCCGAGATGACCACCACGAACGGGAGGATCGGGCTGCGGTAGACGACGATCAGGATCGCGATCACGACCGTCCCCGCGACCAGGAGCAGTAGGCCGTCGATCCCACCGAACGCCTCGCCGAGGTCGGCGACCTGTCCGGCCGGTCCGGTCACCGTGACGGTGAGCCCGTCGGGTGGGTTGGCGAGCGCGTCGCGCAGCTTCTCCGTGGTGTCGGCCGGTTCTCCGTCGGTGGAGATCGGGACGATCAGCTGAGCGGCCTGGCCGTCGTCGGAGCGGATCGGTGGTGAGAACTGCGGACCGAAGCCCTCGGTCCCGGCCAGTGGTGCGGTGGCCTGGCTGAGAAAGGCGAGGTCTTGAGGGGTGATGCCCGAGGTGCGCTCCGCGATGACGATCGCGGGCAGGAAGTCGGTGTCCTCGAAGTCGGAGAGCAGATCGTTGACCCGCGTCGACTCGGCCGACGCAGGCAAGAACGCAGAGTTCGAGTTCGTCGACACCGACGAGAGCTTGCCCGCAAACGGTCCGGCGACACCGCCGATGACGAGCCACCCGAGCAGGACGAGCGCGGGAATGAGCCACCGCAACGCCGTTGCACGGCCGGTGCCGCGGACCACTTCTTCTGGCTTCGTCGCCATGGGCTCATCTTTACATGTCTCGGTGTTCGGCAATCTCGGGCGCACGGTCCCTATTCGGAGCCGCGGCGGCGGTCGGATCGGTGTCTGAGAGATCCCTGAAACCGGCGCGGAAAAACGTTCCTTTGGGCAGGATGTGACGTGCGTCGCATAAGTCGATCGCCATAGTTTTTCCCCGCGTGGGATGGGACAAGAAGGAGCACGTATGAAGACCAAGGGCGCCATCCTCCGCGGAGTCGGACAGCCATGGCAGATCGAAGAATTCGAACTCGGCGATCCGGCCGCCGGCGAGGTGCAGGTCAAACTGGTCAGCTCCGGACTGTGTCACTCCGATCATCACCTGCGCACCGGCGACAGCCCGATTCCGATGCCCGTGCTCGGTGGCCACGAGGGTGCCGGTGTGGTGCACAAGGTCGGCCCCGGTGTCACCAACCTCAAAGAAGGTGACCACGTCGTCACCGCCTTCATTCCGGCGTGCGGAGTGTGCGAACCGTGTTCGCGCGGCGATCAGAACTTCTGCGACGAGGGCGCGCGATTGCTGTCGGGTCTGGCGATCTCCGACGACACGCACCGGGCGCACACCTCCGACGGCACCGGCCTGACCCAGATGTGCCTCCTGGGGACCTTCGCGCCCTACATCACCGTCAACCAGGCATCCCTGGTGAAGATCGAGGACGACATCCCACTCAAGGAAGCAGCACTGCTGGGTTGCGGTGTGGCCACCGGATGGGGTTCGGCCGTCGAGATCGGGGCAACCCACGCCGGTGACGTGGTCGTGGTGGTCGGCATCGGTGGCGTCGGGATCAACTCGGTCCAGGGTGCCGCCGCCGCAGGCGCGCGGATCGTGGCTGCAGTCGATCCAGTGCCATTCAAGCGGCAGATGGCCGAGAAGCTGGGTGCCACACACACTTTCGAGTCGATGGAAGACGCACTTCCGGTCATCGGCGAGATCAGCTGGGGCAAGATGGCGAATACGACGATCCTCACCGTCGGCGAGATCGACGGTTCGATGATCCAGCCGGCACTGAGCCTGACCGGCAAGGGTGGCCAGGTGATCGTCACCGGTATGGGCAACTTCGGTGCGATGGACGCCCAGATGAACCTCTTCGAACTGACCCTGCTGCAGAAGCGCGTGCAAGGCGCGATCTTCGGTGGAGCCAGCCCGCGTACGCAGGTCCCCACCTTGCTCAACGAGTACCGCGCGGGCAAGCTCAACCTCAGCGACCTGGTGACCAACACCTACCGCCTGGATCAGATCAACGAGGCCTACGACGACATGTTGGAGGGCAACAACATTCGCGGCATGATCGTCTACGGAGACGACGACTACTGAGCTGCGTCTGCGCGGAAGTGCGAGGCGCGCACTTCCGCTGGCCGGCGGAGCCTCCTCCCGCTGGCTGAGCTAGGTGCGAGCCTCGAAGCTCTTGGTGAGACGACAATGTCAACTCACCAGGGCCTCGAGGCTCTCGGCTAGCGCCTCGAGCACCTCAGGCAGCGGAAGGGTGCTGAGCCAGCGGGAGGGTGCTGAGCCAGCGGGAGGTTCTCAGCCAGCGGAGGGGGACTCTTCGCTTGAGTTCCCCACGTCGCGCTGTCGGAAGGTGATGAGCACGTTGAGGCAGCGGATACCGAGGCCGAGCAGGATGAGAGTGCTGGCCATCTGAATCGACACCGCGATGCGTGCGGGCTCGGAATCGGGTGCGATGTCGCCGAAACCCGTTGTGGTGAAAACGGTCAGGCAGAAATACAGCGCGTCGATCTTGGTCAGCTTCTCGTTGAAACTCCCGTGCGAGTAGTCCGAGAACAAGAAGTACGTGGTCGCGAACACCACGATGTAGAAGCTGGCCAGCGCGACCAGCATCTCCATCGCGGTGGCGACCGGCCGGGTGGATCGCGCGAATCTGCGTACCTCCCATACGCAAAAGGCGGAGAGCAGGATCGCCCCGACCAGTAAGCCGAGGTAGTTGACGTCGCTGTCCTTGTTGATCGGCAGCACGAAGTATCCGGTGAGCAAGACCACCGCAGCGCCGAGTGGCCGCAACAGGGCTTCGGTGACGTCGCGTCGGGCAATGCCGGTGAGCGGGTGCGGCTGCTCGGCCGGCCCGGATTCGCCCCCGCGCGCTCCGGAGTCGTCGGTCACCAGATCCTGACCCGGTCGGATTCGTCGAGATACAGTGCGTCGCCGGGCTTCACGTCGAAGGCGTCGTAGAACGCGTCGATGTTGCGGACCACACCGTTGCACCGGAACTCCGGCGGCGAATGCGGGTCGACCGACAGCCGTTTGATTGCTTCGGCGTCGCGGGTCTTGGTACGCCAGATCTCGGCCCAGCTGAAGAACACACGCTGTTCGCCGGACAGGCCGTCGATCTCCGGGGGTGTCGTGCCTTCGGTCGCGAGGCCGTAGGCGACCAGCGCGATCGACAAGCCGCCGAGGTCGCCGATGTTCTCGCCGATGGTGAAGGCGCCGTTGACCTTGTACTTGGGATCGAGGCCGTCCGGGGTGAACTCGCCGTACTGATCGATGAGTTTGCCGGTACGAGCCGAGAACTCGTTGCGGTCGGCGTCGGTCCACCAGTTCACCAGGTTGCCGTCGCCGTCGTACTTGGCGCCCTGATCGTCGAAGCCGTGGCCGATCTCGTGCCCGATCACCGCACCGATGCCGCCGTAGTTGGCCGCGTCGTCGGCGTCCGGATCGAAGAACGGCGGCTGCAGAATCGCTGCCGGGAAGACGATCTCGTTCATGCCGGGGTTGTAGTAGGCGTTCACCGTCTGCGGTGTCATGAACCATTCGTCGTGGTCGACGGGTGATCCGATCTTCGCAAATTCGCGCTCCTGCTCGAATGATGTAGCGCGCGCGACATTTCCGATGAGATCGCCGCGGTCGACGATGAGTGCGCCGTAGTCGCGCCAGGACGCGGGGTAGCCGATCTTGGGGGTGAACTTGTCGAGTTTGACGAGCGCCTTGGTGCGGGTCTCCGGCGTCATCCATTCGAGGTCGGAGATGTTGCGGCGGTAGGCGGCCACCAGATTCGCGATCAACTCGTCCATCCGCGCCTTGGCCTCGGGGCCGAAGTGCTTGTCCACGTACAACTTCCCGACCGCGAAGCCCATCGCGCCCTCCACGAAGGACACGCCGCGCTTCCAGCGGTCGCGGTTGGTCTCCGCTCCCGACAGCGTCCGCCCGTAGAAGTCGAAGTTCTCGTCGACGAAGTCCGACGACAGGTACGGTGCCGCCGAACGCAGCAGACGCCAGGTGAGCCAGGTCTTCCAGTCCTCGAGTGGCCGCTGCGCGACCAACCGGGCCGCGCTGGTGACGAAGGACGGTTGCCCGACGACGACTTCCGCGAAGGTGGCATCGCCGACCGTCCCGAGGCCGCCGAACCACTCGCCGAGGTCGAAACCGTCTGCCGCGGACTCCAATTCGTCCAGGGACAGCAGGTTGTAGGTCTTCTCGGCGTCGCGTCGGGCCACGACATCCCAATGGTCTTGGGCCAGAGCGGTTTCCAGATCGAGGATCGTCGCCGCGCGATCGGCGGCGTCGTCGAATCCGGCGAGGGTGAACATGCGCTCCACGTGCGCGACATACGCGGTGCGGGTGTCGGCGTGATTGTCGTTGCCGTCGGCGTCGGGGTGATAGTACGACTCGTCGGGCAACCCGAGGCCGGACTGCACGATGTGCACGAGGTAGCGGTCGGACGCCCGCGCGTCGGTGTCGACGTAGAAGCCGAACAGGCCGCCGACGCCGTGCCGGGTGAGGCGACCCATCCGACGGCAGAGCGCGGCAACCGAGTCGATCGCGGCGATCTTCTCGATCTCGCCGGCGATGGGTCCGATGCCGAGGGCATCGACGTGGTCGGTGTCCATGAACGACGCGAACAGGTCACCGATCTTCAGCGCGTCGGAGCCGCTCGGTGGGCTCGACTCGGCGCATTCGGTGATGATGTCGCGGACGTTTTCCTCGGCGCGATCGCGCAGCACGTGGAACGCCCCGTCGATGGCACGGTCCTCGGGGATCACGTGGGATTCCAGCCACTTGCCGTTCACGTGGGCAAACAGGTCGTCTTGGACGCGAACGGAATCGTCGACCCACTCGAGGTCGAGTCCGGACGCGAGGGTGGTGTCGGAAGAAGTCACGCGCTCCATCCTGTCACCGCGATCGCGATCCGTCAGCCGCGTCGGCCGACGCGGGCCTACCGTGGATGTCATGACGGCCCCTGATCTCGAGTCAACCCAGGTGCGTACCTACGACGTGGTGGTGGTCGGGGGTGGTCCGGTCGGCGAGAACGTCGCCGACTACGCGATCCGGGGGTCCGATCGGACGGCGGCGATCGTCGAACACCAGCTGCTCGGCGGTGAGTGTTCGTATTGGGCGTGTATGCCGAGCAAGGCGTTGCTGGGTGCGGGTGCGGCACTCGCCGCCGCGCGTGCCTTGCCGGGGTCCGCTCCCCGGGTCGTCGATGACCGGCCGGAACCGGACGCGCTGCTCGGGTGGCGCGACACGGTGAACCATTCTCGCGATGACGCGTCGCAGGTGGCGTGGGCGCGTGGTGCGGGCATCGAGGTCGTCCGCGGGCATGGGCGGATCGTCGCGGATCGGCTGGTGGTCGTCGAATCGGCTGACGGCGGGCGCTTGACTCTGCACGCGCGGCATGCGGTGGTCATCGCCACGGGCAGCGTTGCCTCGATCCCACCGATCCCCGGGTTGCGCGAGGCCCTGCCCTGGACGTCGCGCGATGCGACCAACTTGGTGGAGGTGCCGGACCGGATCGCGATCCTCGGCGGTGGTGTGGTCGCATGCGAGGCCGCCACGTGGTTGGCCGACCTGGGTGCCGCGGTGACCATGGTGATCCGCGGCGACCGTGTGCTTCCCAAAGCAGAACCCTTTGCGTCCGAACGGATTGTCGGCGGACTGCGCAAGCTGGGAGTGGACGTGCGATTCGGCACGACGATCGCCTCGGTGGACCGTCCTGGTGTCGCCGATACCGGGTATGGCCGGCTGCACGGCGAGCCGGCACGTGTCGTTCTGTCCAGCGGTGACACCGACGAGGACATCACGGTCGACGAGATCCTCGTGGCTGCCGGAAGAACGCCGGCGACAACGGATCTCGGGCTCGATTCGATCGGTCTCGAGGCGCACGGCCCGGTGGCCGTCGACGATCACATGACTGTCGACGGCCATCCGTGGTTGTACGCCGTGGGCGACGTGAACGGCCGAGTTGCGTTGACCCACATGGGTAAATACCAAGCGCGGGTTGCCGGCGACGTCATCGCTGCTCGTGCGCAGCGTCGCGAGTTGGACAACCCCCGGTACGCCGCGTCGGCCGACCGCGACGCCATCCCGCAGGTCGTGTTCACCCGCCCCGAGATGGCCTCGGTGGGGCTGACCGAGGCGCAGGTCCGAGAGCGGGGCATCGAGGTGCAGATCGCCGAGACCGACATCGCGGTCGCCGGCTCATACCTGGCCGGACCGGACTACTCCGGGCGCGCCAAGCTCGTCATCGACCGCGACCGTGGCGTACTCATCGGCGCGACGTTTGTCGGTGCGGGCATCGCGGAGCTGGTGCACTCGGCGACGGTGGCGGTGGTCGGGGAGGTGTCGCTCGATCGCCTCTGGCACGCGGTTCCGTCGTACCCGACGATCAGCGAGGTGTGGCTGCGGCTGTTGGAGCAGTTGCACTAGAGTCATATTGGTCTGACCACTTGACCACCTGTGCCCTGGTGGCTACCGTCACACCCATGCCGTTCGAACCCATCTCGCCGCGCAGCGTGCCCGAGGACGTCTATGAGCAGATCGTCGACGGCGTGCTGTCCGGCGAACTGCCCGCGGGCGAGTCGTTGCCGAGTGAGCGTGAACTGGCGCGTGTGCTCGGGGTGTCGCGCCCCGCGGTGCGTGAGGCATTGAAGCGGGTCGCTGCGGCAGGGCTGGTCACTATCCGGCAGGGCGGGAGCACGCGGGTGCTCGATCCGGCGTCGAGCGGCGGACTGGATCTGCTGCCTAGACTCCTTGTCCGACAGGGTGAGCTCGACCCTCGAGTCGCTCGCTCGGTGGTCGAGGCGCGGGCTCTGATCGGACCGAAGGTTGCCGAGCTCGCTGCGCTCCGTGCTGCCGATGGGGTTGCAGCACAACTGGAGTCGTCGCTCACCGATCTGGAGAACGAATCCGATCCAGCCGGACAGCAGGTCGTCGCGCTCGAGTTCTGGAGTCGCGTCATCGACGCCGCCGACTCGATGGCGTTCCGGCTGATGTACAACTCGCTGCGAGCCGCCTACGAACCGGTATTGCCCGAGCTGGCGACGGTTCTCGAACCCGAGGTCGGCAACCTCGGCGGCTATCGGACGGTGGTCGAGGCGATCGCGTCGCACGATCCGATCCGCGCCCGAGCCGCCGCCGAGGCATTGCTCGCGCCGGCAACCCAAGCGCTGCTTGCGATGTGCGAAGGACTGATGGGAGTGGAATCCACATGAAAACCCCGGATCAGGCGCGGCGTCGCGTCGAGAGCGACGAGCGTCGTCTGCGGGCGTCGCGGCGAAACGTGACCCTCGCGTCGGCCTTGGCCGAATTCGTGAAACATCCGTCGCCCTGGATGATTTCGGCATTCCTGGTCGCGTCCGTGGTCGCTCGGGTCTGGGTCGGCGGCTGGGGTGTCGCGGATCTTGTCGTACCCGTCGTGATGGTCGCGGTGTTCCCGATCGCCGAGTGGCTGATCCATGTCTTCATCCTGCACTGGCGGCCCAAGCGGCTCGGGCCGGTCACCCTCGACACCCTGCTCGCGCGCAAACACCGTGAGCACCATCAGGATCCGCGCGACATCCCGCTCATCTTCATCCCGTGGCGGGCGTTGATACCGGTGCTGGTGGCGGCGCTCGTGGTCGGGCTGGTGCTCTTTCGCAGCGTCGAACGTGGGCTCACCTTCATGGTGGTTCTCGGACTTCTGGGCATCGTGTACGAGTGGACGCACTACCTGATCCACACGGACTACAAACCCAAGACCCGCCTCTACCGGGCGACCTGGCGCAATCATCGCTTCCATCACTACCGCAACGAGCACTACTGGTTCACGGTCACCACGTCGGGAACCGCCGACCGTCTACTGCAGACCTATCCCGACCCCGAGTCGGTGGAGAAGTCGCCGACCGCGAAGAACCTTCACGCGCTCACCGATTGACGGTCGACGTCTGGCGGCGAAATCTGCGTCAGTTGACGGATGTGTTGCCATCGGCCGCGCTGCAGAGTCGAAGGCATGCAACTACCTCACGCAACACATACCGCTTACGACACCGGCTTCTATTCCGACGAGGGCCGCGACTACTCCGTCCGTTGCCTGCTCGGCACCTCCAACGCCGGCGGCGCCGACGTTGGCGAGGTTCTCGCCACCATCAGCGGACTCAAGGGCGGCGGACAGGCCTGGTTCGACGCCTGGCTCCGACTCGGCCGGCGCGTGCGCCACGAGGCCGACGCCAGCGCCGCAGGCGGCCACCGGGTCAGCGCGGCATGGGCGTACCTACGTGCGGCGAACTATCTTTCGATGGCGGTCGACGCGGTCGACGAGTTGCCCACCGCCGAACAGCGGCTGCCGGTGTTCCGGGAGCATCGCGCCGCATGGGAATCGTTCATCGACCACGGCCCGTTCGATGCTCATCGACTCACGATCCCGTACGAGGACACGACGTTGCCGGGCTGGTTTCTCGCACCGCTGCACCCTGATGGCGGCCGGCCCACGCTGGTCATGATCAACGGCAGCGACGGCGCGGTGTCCGGTCAGTGGAGTGCCGCCGCACGCGGCGCGCTCGAACGCGGGTACAACGTCGTCATGTTCGACGGGCCCGGTCAGCAATCCATGCTGTTCGAACACCAGATACCGTTCCGGCCCGACTGGGAAGCGGTGCTGACGCCGGTCACCGATGTCGTACTGCAACAACCCGGCGTCGACTCGGATCGTCTCGCGCTGTACGGAATCTCGCAGGCAGGCTACTGGGTGCCGCGCTCGCTTGCCTTCGAGCACCGGTATCGTGCGGCCATCGCCGATCCCGGCGTCGTCGACGTCGCAACGAGTTGGATGGACAAGCTGCCGAGCCCACTGCGCACGGAACTCGCTGCGGGCAAGCGTGACTCATTCGACCGCGACATGGGTATCGGAATGAAGCTCAGCTCGGCAACGAAGCGTGAATTCGATTGGCGGGCAAGGCCTTATGGTGCCACTGGATACTTCGAAACCTATGTGGCGGTCCAGGAGTACCGGCTCACCGACGAACTCGCCGCCCAGATCAGAACCCCGATGCTGGTCACTGCTCCGGAACACGAACAGTTCTGGCCCGGACAGTCGGCTCGGCTCGTCGGCATGGTCGGAGGAGGAGCGGAACTGATGGAGTTCACCGCCGCCGATGGGGCGAGTTGGCATTGCCAGCCGATGGCCCGCGCAATGACCGACCAGCGCATGTTCGACTGGCTCGACGTCAAGCTGGCCTGACCGAGAGGGACACGACTCGCGACAACCGGTGCCGAATCGGAGAACGCGAGTGCTGCAGCACTCGCGTTCTCCAACTCGACTCGATTCCTGGCCGGGCGAGTCGGTCGGGGCGCTACTCGCCGAGTCGCTTGTTCATCGCCCAGACGAGGACCTCGGCGTCGGAGGTCGCCGTGATGGCCAGCCCGTCGGCGTCGTCGGCGCGCAGGGCGTCGCCGTCGCCAAGCCGATCGTCGCCGATCACGACCTCGCCGGCGGTCACGAACACGTGGGTGAAGCGTGCCGGCGGAACCTCGACACACTGCCCCGGTGTCAGGCGCGCCGCGTAGAGGGTCGCGCCGGCGTTGGCGATACGGATCGCGGAGTCGACACCGTCCTCGCCGGAGGCGACCGGCACGAGTTTGCCCGGACGAAGCAGGTCGGAGACGTTAGCCTGTTCGTACGACGGCTCGAGACCGTGGTTGTCGGGCATCACCCACATCTGGATGTAGCGCACCGGCGAGCGGCCGGAATCGGAGAGGTCGGGCCAGGGGTCGTTGCGTTCGGAATGCCGGACGCCCGAACCCGCACTCATCCGCTGTGCGAGGCCGGGATAGAGGACCCCGCAGTGCCCCGCGGAATCGCGGTGAACCAGCGTGCCCTCGACTACCCAAGTGACGATCTCGGTCTCCTGGTGAGCATGTGAATCGAACCCGTGGCCCGGCGACACCAAATCGTCGTTAATGGCCAACAGCACTCCGTAGTGGGTGTTGTATGGGTCGTAGTGGTCTCCGAAGGAGAAGCTATGGCGGGACACCAGCCACTCGGTGGCCGTCACCGCGCGCTCGGGTCCTCGGATCAGGGAAACCGTCATGATCCATTATGGACAGCCGGTGAGCGCGCTCTGGCGACCAGGGCAGATACGCGAGTTCCGCACGGCCCACGCCATTCCCGGCCGGCCGTCACCCCCGCACGAACAGCGCCGCGAGACACGATTGTGACCGCTCCGATCCCCGAATGGAAGCTCAAGGGATCGAAATCGCGTGTGACAAGAGTGAAAATTGTGAACATGAAGATCTGGGTCAAGTGCGCGATCCTCGCGACTTGTGCCGCGCTCGGAATCGCTGTCGCTGTGTCCTCGTGTGGAATCACCGGAACAGACGACACCGGGGCCGCAGCCGCGATGAGAGGCTATGCGTCCGCGTTGAACAAACAGGATGCCGGTGGTGCCGCGCAGTTCACCACCGCACCTGGTCAGGCCGGGGAGGCGCTCACCGCGACCCTTCAGGCGATGCGGGCCAACAGCGTGCACGTCGAGGTGCGCAACCCCGTCGAATACAGCGACGGCACGGCGTCGTTCGCCCTCAAGACCACCTACACCTGGGACAAGGGCCGGAAGTTCGAGACCACCAGCAACGGCACCGCCCGACACCTCTCGACCGGGTGGAAGGTGACGTGGGAACCGTCGATCATCTATCCGGGTCTGCCCGCGGGCGGAATGCTGCGCGAGATCCGCACCGACGCGACCCCGGCACCGTCCGTTCGCAGCCGTACCGGCAAGGCGTTCATGGTCTTGCAGCCGGTCAACGAGCTCATCCTCGACCCGGCCCGCACCCGGAACCCGGACAACTCCGCCCGCGCGCTGGCACGCGCCATCGCCCCGATCGCCCCGCTCGTCACCGCGCAGATCATCACCAACAAGCTCGACGAGGCGGCCGGCAGGCCGGTCACGGCAGTGGTGCTGCGCGACTCCGACATGGGCGTACTCGCCGGCAACCCGGCTCGTATCCCCGGGGTCACCGTCAACAAGGCGGGCGCCCTCGTGATGGCCGACCGTCGACTCATGTCGCCGCTCGAGTCGGGGCTGACCAACTACTGGCAGGCCATCCGCGACGCGACCGCCGGCTGGCAGGTACAGATGGTCGGTCCGGGCATCAAGCCGCGCAAGCTCGTCGGCGAGCAGGGTCCGGCCGGGCCGAGCGTGTTCACCACCGTCGATCAGTCACTGCAGCTCACCCTCGGTGACGCCGCGGTGGAGGTCGGACAGCCCGCCACCATCCTCGCGCTCGACGCCGTCACCGGCGGCATCCTGGGGATGGCCCAGAACACCTATGCGGCTCAACGCAACATCAACGTCGACCAGGCCTTCCCGGTGGGCACCACGCTCAATCCGGTGTTCGACGCGGTCGGACGCGCGGCAGCGGCCAACCAGGAGTCCAGCGAGGCCATCCTCGACCGGCTCGGGCTCGGCGTCCAGCTGACGGTGCCGGGTGCCAGTGCGCCGATGCCAGGGCAGCCCGGCGTGACGACCGTCGACTTCCAGCACGGTCAGACCGTGTCGATGATGAACATGGCAGCCCTCGGTGTGGCGCTCGCACGCGGCGGCGCCGGACAGTTCACGTCCACGGCGCCCTTCGTCATCAAGGGCGTCCCCACCAAGGTGGTCGGCGGTTCGCTCGGCGAACTGGATCCGGCGCTGATCAACCAGATCCAGCGTGCGATGGTGCTGACCGCGAAGAAGGGCGACGCGAGTGACCTGACCCGTGCGCCCGGCCTGCGTGCACTGGTCGGCACCAACGGCCCGCAGGGCCCCGGATGGTTCGTGGGCTTGCAGGGCGGCAAGGTGATCGTCGTCTACACCGAGGGACCGAAGTCGGGAACGGCGGCACTCCAGGTGGCGCAGAAGTACTTCACCATCAAGTAGCGCGAGTCAGGAACTGCGCTGAGCGCGTCGCGCGAGTGCCGCGAACGCAAGGCGCCATCCCAGCAGGAACAGCGCGAGGAAGGTTGCCGCCACGACGACGAACGCGACTTCCACGCCTTGGTGCAGGATGTAGCGCACGATCATCCCGACGGTGACCGTGCAGAACCAGATCACCAGACCGACCGGAACCACCCGGTCGGGGCGGAAATCGTGGCCGAAGAAGTCGCTCGACCGGACATGCGAGTACACATAGGTCACCGACCAGCCGGCGGCGCAGCCGACGAGGAACGGCCACAACGTCTGCACGACGCCGATCAACGACAGGGCCTCTTCGTGGCTGGCCCGCCCGATGAGGGCGAAAACGGTGATGGCTGCGGCGTCGATGAGAGCGGCGACCGGTGCCGACGCCACCCCGCGCATCGGGGCGAGCGTGTGCTCTACGGTGTCCGAACTCGCCATGGTGGATTACGGTAGCGTCTCGGCGCTGCGCTTGGCACGTCAGGATCGCGCTCAGCGGTCATCGGTCGTTCGATCGGGGGATGACTCGGGGGATGGCGGGGCGTCCCACGGTGGGTCGGGATCGTCGGATTCGTCCTGAACGCGATCGTCGGGGTCGGCGACCTCGTCGCGGGTGATCTCTTCTTCGAGTGTGTCGACGGTCTTGATGCGGTGCCGGAACATCACCATGATCACGACCCAGCCGATCGCCGCGACCAGCACATAGCTGATCATCCGGTAGACGAGGACGGCGGTCAGCGCGTCGGTCGCCGGCATTCCCGCGCTGGTCAGGGCCGGGACGAGCACCGCGTCGACCACGCCGATGCCGCCCGGGAGCAGCGGGACCGCCGTTCCGACCGCCTTGCCCGCGGCGTAGGCGACCATCAAACCCGAGATGCTCGGATGGGCGCCCACCGCCCAGCACGCGAACATCAGGCAGGCGACGTCGGCAACCCAGTTGAACAGGCTCCACCCGAACGCGATCGAGGTGTCGCGCTTGGTGAGCTGCACCGCGCGCAGCTGCTCGAGGGTCTCCAACAGCTTGTCGATGCCATGGTTGTCCGGCTTGCTGCGCAGCTGGTTGACCCAGCCCAGCACCCGGATACCCGTCGACCGCAACGACTCGGGATGACTGGCCAAGAACTGCAGGACGAGTGCCACGGCGAGGAACCCGGCCACCGAGAAGAACACGGAGAATGGACTGGTCTTTGCCCCGGCGAGCACCGCGCCACCGAGTCCGAGGACCGCGAGGCCGATGCCGGCGAGCAACCCCGACATCACCACCTGCCACGACGCCACCACCGGCGTCGCCCCCCATTTGCGGGTCTCCCGATAGGTGAAGGCAGGGGCGAGGACCTGGCCACCCGGCATCGTCTGGCTGACCGAGTTCGCGGCGAGGATCAGCGACAACGACTGCCACTGCTTGACGACCACGCCGGCGGACCGCAGAAGTGCGCGTTGGACCTGGGCGAAGCTGTCCATCGACAGCAGCGCCGCAAGAATCGACGCGAGAATCCACGGCCATTTGAGGTCGTCGATCCGCCACCAGGTCTCTTCGAGCTTCGGCCAGATGAGATAGATCTCGACCGCGAGCACGGTCACGACGATCGCCAGCAGGGTCCAGCGCACCCACCAGAAGCGTGGCCGCGCCGGGGCGCTGCGGGGTGCAGCTTCCTCCGACGACATAGTGGACACCCTAGGGCATGTCCCTTGCCCCGCCGATGAGCCTACGGTAGATGGGGTGACGGACTCCGATTCCACACGTGACCCGGCGGTGTTCGATCGGTCCCGCGTGCACCCGCTTGTTCGTGCGACCGCCGAGTGGAGCTGGCGGCTGCTCGTCATCGCAGCGGCCGCCTACGTGCTGTTGCTGATCTTCTCCGAGTTCGAGCAGGTGCTGGTCCCGGTGGCGCTGGCCGTGCTGGGCGCGGCCATGCTGGTGCCGGTGGTCGACGCCCTCGATCGGCGCGGGGTGCCCCGATCGTTGGCGGTGCTGGGTGTCATCGTCGTCGCGCTGGGTCTGCTCGCCGCCGTCCTCACCTTTGTCATCCGCGAATTCGTCCGGGGCGTACCCGAACTCGCCGACCAGGTGCGGCTGACCGTCGACCGCACCAAGCAGTGGCTGATCGACGGCCCCCTGCACATCAACGCCGATCAGGTGGGCAACGCCGGAACCGACGTCCTCGACGTCGTGCAACACAACCAGGACAAGGTGACCTCGGGGGCGCTCGCCACCGCGACCACAGCCGGTGAGATCGTGACCGGCGCCCTGCTCACCGTCTTCCTGCTGATCTTCTTTCTCTATGGGGGAGGCCAGATCTGGCGGTTTCTCGTCGGAGTGGTCCCCGCGGCCAGCCGCCGCCGAGTGTGGGGCGCCGGGATCGCCGGGTTCGGAACCCTCATCGGCTATGTCCGGGCAACGGTGGTGGTCGCGCTCGTCGACGCGTTGGGAATCGGTGTGGGACTGGCGATCCTGCAGGTTCCGTTGGCCTTGCCGCTCGCGTCGCTGGTGTTTCTGGGCGCGTTCATCCCGATCGTCGGCGCGTTGGTGAGCGGTACGCTGGCCGTCATCGTCGCCCTGGTGACCAACGGCTGGATCGCCGCGGTGATCACCCTCGCCATCGTGATCGGCGTGATGCAGCTGGAAAGCCATGTGCTGCAACCATTTCTCCTCGGCCGTTCGGTTCGGTTGCATCCGGTTGCGGTGGTGCTGGCGATCGCGGCCGGCATCGTGTCGGCGGGCATCATCGGCGGTCTGCTCGCGGTGCCGTTGATCGCCTTCCTCAACACCGCCGTGCGCCACCTGGCCAGCACACGACCCTCGCCCGACGACGGGCGGTTGTCGTCGGACGATCGCATGTACGTGGCCGAACCCGACAAACCGATGTGGGACGAAACCGGCGGGATCGGACCGAGCGGGGACGCACCGACGTGGGCCGAATACGCCGACGGCATCGCCGTCCTACCCGACGACGACCCGCCGGAACCGCGATCCTAGGAGTCGGACTTGCTGCGCCGCAACAGATCCTGAACGCTGATCTGTCCGCCGTCCTCGGAGCGCGCATGCCGGTCGGTGCGGGAGCGCCGTGACACCGGCGCGTCGGAATCGGCGGTCTCGCGACTCTGCGCCGAATCCGTCGGAGCCGACGGCACGGCATCGGGCGACAAACCGCGGTCCATCCGGTCGCCGGTTCCGCGCGGTTGCTGCGGCGGTGGCGAGGTTCGCTCGGGCGACAGCGACGCCGCCAACGGGCGTTTGCCGGTGTCGTTGAGGGTCGGCCGACGCCGCAGTGGTGAGTCCGGCGGGGGTGAAGTCGGCGGGGCGCCCACCGGACCCGGCCCCACCGGACTCGGCCCAGCCGGGCCGGCGGTCGGCGCGGGTGCCGTGCGCGGCGCGGGCCCCTGCGGCGCGGGTCCCTGGGTCGGCGCCGCTGGGGGTCCGGGCGGTTGAGGTGCCTGCGATGTCGCCGGCTGGGGATCGCCGAGACGTATTCCGCCGTCCCCGAGTCGCCAGCCACCGGTGTCCGGGCCGGAATTCCGACCGGTCGTCGGCCGCCGATACGGCGTCGGCCGGCGCGGTGGGTTCCCAGGCGGCGGTCCAGCCGGTCCACCCCGGGTGGGGGCAGCGGCCGGCACGGAAGTGGTGGGGGCAGCCATCGGTGCCGCAGTGGTGGGAGCTGCAGTGGTGGGAGCTGGGGTGGTCGGTCGGGCCGGTCCAGGGGCCCCGACCGCCCGCCCGCGTACGGGGCGGCTGGTCGCGACCGTCGCCGGCTCGGGCTGTTCGCGCCGGATGCGTCCGGACGGTCCGCGGCCCGGCGGCGGACCCATGGCTGCGGGGCGTGCGACCCGCGGGCGCTCCATGACCGAGGTCGGGGCTTCGGCGGCGAGTGTGCCCGCGCTCATCGTGCGGGCGGCCGCGGCACTGTCGCGCATCTCGTCGGGCTCATCGTCGAGGACGGTCTCGCCGAGACCGATCTTCTGCTGCATGACGCGCATCCAGCGTGGCGCCCACCAGCAGTCGTCGCCGAGCAGCTTCATCACCGACGGCACCAGCAGCATGCGGATGACGGTGGCGTCCAGGATGAGGGCCGCGATCATGCCGTAGGCGATGTACTTCATCATCACGATGTCGGACAGACCGAACGCGCCGGTGACCACCACGAGAATGGCTGCGGCCGCCGTGATGATCCGTCCGGTGTGGGCGGTACCGACGCGCACCGCCTCGGTGGTGCTCGCGCCCTTCTGTCTCGCCTCGACCATGCGTGACAACAGGAATATCTCGTAGTCCGTGGACAGGCCGAACACGATCGCGATGATCAGCACCAAGACGGCCGCGAACAGCGGGCCGGGCGTGAAGTTGGCGATCTCGGCGCCGTGACCGTCGACGAAGATCCAGGTGAGGATGCCGAGGGTGGAGCCCAGGCCCAGCGCCGACATCAGCGCCGCCTTGATCGGCAGCACGATCGACCCGAACGCCAGGAACATCAGGAAGCCGGTCACGAGCACCAGCAGGACCGCCATCAGCGGAAGCCGGCTCATCAGTGCGTCGATCGAATCCTGCGTGAGGGCTGGGGTGCCCGCCACATACATCTGCAGGCCCTGCGTGTCGATGGCGCGCAGATCCTTGATCGCCTGCGCCGCGGTGTCGCGGTCCTCGAGACCCGCCGCCATCTGGAAGATCCACGCGTCCGAGCCCGGGTACTGCGCGGACTGCGAGTCGTTGGGCGAGGTCGAGAACTGTTTGGTGAAACCGGGGATCTTGTTCGCCTGGTCGGCGATCGACTGGAGTTTGTAGTCGTAGTCCGCGGAGTTGGGATCGTAGACGATGACCAGCTTGATCTCTTCGGTGCGCTCGGTCGGGAAGTACTCGTCGAAGTGCTCCTGCGCCAGCCTGTTCGCGTTGTCCGGCGGCAGGTACTTCTCGCTGATGCCGCCGAACTGGATGCCGCCGAACGGGATGATCAGCACCAGGAGCAGCAGGACGGTCGGGACGGCGGTCGCCACCGGATGCTGCATCACCCAACCGGACAACTTGCCCCAGAAACCGTTCTCGACATCGGCGCGGGTCTTGATGCGACCGGTGAACCGGCTGTCGATGGCGTCGGCCCGCTTGTCGCCGAAGATCTTGCGCGTCACCGGGATCACAGTCCAGCCCATCAGGGTGCGGATCGACAGCGCGTCGATGCGCGGCCCGAGGATGCTGAGGATGGCCGGCAGCACCGTGATCGACAACAGCGCCGCGAGTGACACCGACGCGATGGCGCCGTAGGCAACCGATTTGAGGAAGCCCTGCGGCATGATCAGCAGACACGCGAGAGCAGCGACGATGATCGTCGCCGAGAACACGACGGTCTGTCCGGCCGTCATCACCGTTCTTCGGACCGCGGCCTTGGTGGAATAGCCTTCGGCCAGCTCCTCGCGGAACCGGGACACGATGAACAGGCCGTAGTCGATCGCGATACCCAGCCCGATCAGCGTCACCACCGACTGGGCGAAGATGTTGAGTTCGGTGGTCAGCGCCAAGACCTTCATGATGCCGAGCGACCCGGCGATGGTCAGACCACCGATCAGGACCGGGAGGCAGGCGGCCACCACGCCGCCGAAGATGAAGAACAGCATGATCGCGACGATCGGCAGCGCGATCACCTCGGCGCGCCGGATGTCCTCGTCCATGCCGTCGGCCATGCTGCCCGCGACCGGTTGCAGACCCGCCAGTTCGAAGGTGGTGCCCTGCAGGCCGAACCGCTCGGCGATGTCGTCGAAGAACGGTTCGATCGTCTTGTAGTTGTTCAGCACCGTGGTGTCGTCGTTGCCGGCCACGCCGATGCTGATGAATGCGTGCCGTTTGTCGTCGGTGAACGCGCGTTCCTGGATGGCGGGCTGGATCGCCTGCTGCAGGAACGGGTCGATGATGCCGGGGTCCTGCCGGTTGACGATGTCGGGATGCGCCGCGATCAGGTCGTTGACGAAGTCCTCGACCTTGGCCCCGAACTCCGGGTTGTCGACGGTGGTGCCCTCGGGCGGCGTGATCAGCAGGATGATGTCGGAGCGGTGATCGCGCCCGAGCGCGGCGTCGGCGTACTGCGAACCCTTCACCGATTCCGACGTCGGATCGAACCAGCCGCTCTGACTCAGATGCTTACCCAGATCGAGGCCGTAGAGTCCCAGGCCGGCCATCAGCGCGATCATCACCGCGATGACGGCGAAGCGCATCCGGTAGACGAATGTGCCGATGGCTCCGAACACGCTGGTTCTCCTTTCGATGCCCGATGGGTCTGATAGGTCGGGGTCTGAGCGCTAGCGCCGAATTCTCGCAGCGCCGCCTGAGGTATGGCTGAGCGATAGGGCGATAGGGGGTGTTGGGACGGGGTCGCCTCAGCGCAACAGTGCACTCAACGGGCGGAACGGCGTCAGCCAGGCACCCTCGTCGGGGAGCGAGTCGAGGCCGATGCGTGGCAGCGGCTCACGAAAGACGCCGGGGATGTCCTCGAGGTCGATGAACTCCAAGTCGTCGGCGGTCAGGGCCCAGCTGGCGTGTTCGCGGAATCCGATGACGGTGACCGGCACCCCGTCGGCGGCCACATCGGACAGCGGTTCGCGGAAGGCCTGGCCGTCCGCGGACGCCACGATCACCCCAGCTAACCCAACAGTCTGCCTGCGAAGTGCGATGTGGTCGAGCATGTCGGGATCCACGTCGCTGTCGTCGGACAGCTTGGGCTTGGCGAACACCGAGTAGCCGACGTTGCGCAGCGCATCTACCCAGGGCCGCACAACATCGGCGCTACCAGGCACGATGTTGGTGAAAACGGTTGCCTCGGGCTCCACGGCAGCGCCGTCGGGCAGGCTCGCCGACACGTCGGCGGTGCGTTGCAGCAACCAGCGGCCCAGCGCGTCGAATCGCGGACGATGTGCCGCCGTGGGCCGGCCACCGAGGATGGCGCCGAGCCCCATGTCCATGTTGGGGGCGTCCCAGACCAACAGCATTCTCCGGGTCTGGCTCGCGCCCGCGATGGTCTCGGCGAACCCGGTCGCGTTCTTGTTCGGTTCGGTCATGACTGCTCCTCGCCGGCGGTGCCGGTCTGCCGTGGCACCGGCCGCGTGTAGACGAACTCGTTGACGTCGCGTCCCTCACGCTCGGCGCGTCCCTCGAACTTGGTGGTCGGCCGCTCCAGTGAGATCGGTGTCTCCCCGGTGAGTTGCACCACATGGGGGCGATTCGGGTCCTGGGTGGCGAGTTCCTCGGCGATCCACTCGGCATATCCGGCGTGATCGGTCGCGATGTGCAGGACACCGCCGGGGACGAGTCGGTCAGCCATCAACTCGAGCGTGCCCGACTGGACGAAGCGTCGCTTGTGATGACGCGATTTGGGCCACGGGTCGGGAAAGAAGAGTCGGATCCCGGTCAGGCTGCTCGGCGCGATCAGTTCGGTCAGGACGATGGCCGCGTCACCACGGATCATCCGCACATTGGTGAGCCCGCCACGATCGATGAGCCCGAGCAACTGTGCGAGACCGGGTCGGTAGACCTCGACCGCCAGGACATCGACGTCTGGTTCGACCGCTGCCATCGCCGCGGTCGACACCCCGGTGCCGCTACCGATCTCGAGGACGGTCGGCGCCTGCCGGCCGAACAGCGTGGGCAGATCCAGGACCGGCTCGGGGATGCGGTCGGTCCCGATGGCCAGATCCCGGCCGAGCACCGGCCACAGGGTGTCCCAATTGCGCTGCTGGCCGGGTGTCAGGGTGCCCCGCCGGAACCGGAAGCTGGTGACCCGCGGGTACAGGCGGGCACGTTCGGCGCTGTTGTTCACCAGCCCATCGTTGCGCATGACGCCGGGCTTGTGGAGGTCCGGGCGTCGGCGCGGCGCCGTAGCGGTTACCCTGCCAGCACTGTGGCCGAGAGGGCGGGGGTGGCGCGATGGGACCGACGGTGACGTCTGGGCCACCTGGTCACGCCCCCGATGTGCTCACCCGCGCGGCCGACGCCGGGCGGCTGGAGTCACTCGTCGAGGCGGGTTCACCGCTGCGGTCGACGCTGGAGATTGCCGGGCGGCGCTACCTTGCCCCGCTGCATGTGCAGGTTCTCGGACGAGACGGCGTGGGTCGCGACACCATGGCCCGTGCCCTGCGGGAACGCTTGTCGCTCAGCGTGATCGGGCCGGGAGAGAACGACTCAGCCGCCGACGCGGATCTGTGGCTGTATGTGTTGGCCGGGCTGCCGCGCCGCGCGGATGTCGGGGCGGTGCGCCGGTTGCCGGCCGACCGCCGGATCGTGGTGCTGGGAAAGGCCGACACCCACGGCGACTGGGACACCGCGGTACAGATCGCAGCGAAAGCTGCCGACGTGCTGCGCACCCGGGTCTTCACCGTGTCGGCACTGCTCGCCTGCGCCGATCTCGACGACGACGAATTCGCGCAGCTGCGCGCCTGGGTCGCCGACGGCGTCGAGATGCCGTCGATGGCCGGCCGGTTCCTGTCCGGTCCGCCCGGCTCGGCCGCGCGCCAGATGCGTGTCGGTCTCCTGCGCCGCCTCGATCAGTTCGGCATCGACCTGGCTTTGGCGCTGATCGGCTCCGGGTCGCCGGCGGCCGCCGACGTCGAGGCGCTGAATCGTTCGTTGCAGGCGGCGAGCGGTATCGCCGACCTCGTCGAACCCATCCGCGGGCACATCGGCGTGGTGCGAGGGTGGCGGCAGATCGAACTCCGTGCCGCGGTGGAACGGGCGGCCGCGGCCGGGCTGGATCGCGACACCGCCGAAGCGCTGCTCGCCGGCGGCCACATCACCACCGCGGAGGTGGCCTCATGACGACGACCGCCGCGGATGCCGCCGGGAGCGAAGCGAGCGGGGCAGATCTCGATGCCGCCGGGAGCGAAGCGAGCGGGGCAGATCCAGACAGTGTCGGCACGATGCTCGGCCGGACCACCGAACTCACCGGCTTCGACCCGACACGGGTCGACGGGACGGGAACCACGGTGGTAGTGGCCGGCACGCCGGGTGTCGGCGTCCGGGTCCTCATCGATGCCTGCCGGTCGATCGCCCCCGACCTGGACCTCGTCGAGCGCACGCCCACCGCCGCGGCGGGTCTCGCGGTGCTCGTCGTCGACCCCTCGTCATCGGTGGCCGACGAGGAACTGCAGCTCCTCGACGACCTGCGCGCCGCCTACGGGGTGGTCGGGCTGGTGTGCACCAAGATCGACGCGTTCTGGGAATGGCCGCGCGTCCTGCGCAGCCACCGTAGGACGCTCGATCCGTACGAGTCCCTGCCGCTGTTCGCGGTGTCGGGGGTGGCCGCGATGTCCGGCGGGCTCGATGAGTCGGGTGTCGTGGCTCTGGTCGAGTGGCTGCGCGAACAAATGTCGGCACCCGTCGAGATACGCCGTCACCGGGCGAGGCTGGCGGCCGCACAGGGTGCCGTCGAACATCTGCTGGACGAACTCGACGCCACCGAACCCGACCGACTCGACGAGTTGATGCGACGTCGGCACCGCCTGGTCGAATCCCGCGACCGCGGACGAACCGATCGGCTGACGGCTGTGCGCGCGGGCTTGCACCGGGTGCGTGCGGAATCGTCGTCGCAGGTGCAGGCCGGTTTGCGATCGATCGGCTCGGACCTGGCCGGTCTGGACATCGGGCCCGCCGAGCGGCGTAGGGCACTGAGTGCCCGGCTCGATGACCTTGCCGCGGCGGTGTCGAGCGCCACCGACGAGCGGATCGAGGAGGTGTCGGCGGGTGCGTTGATCGGCCTCGACACCGATACCGAGCCGGCCGACGAGGAGTCCTGGCGCGTCGAGGTCGGGCCCAGCCGGGACACCACCGACGCCCGGCGAGGTGCCGAGGATGCGCTCGTCGTGCTGATCGGGGCCTCTACCGGCCTCGGTGTTGGTCGGCTGGTGGTCACCCCGATGGCGTCGGTGCAGACCTTGCAGTGGATCAGCATGCCCCTCACGCTGGTGTTGGGCGTGGCGGTCGCCGTGTGGGTGATCAGGATGCGACGTGGCGCAACCGCACGCGCGGCGGCCCGTGGCTGGGTGTCTGAGGTGCTGGCCGAGGTCCGCTCCCGCGTCGACCACCAGATCGGCCAACGAGTCGCCGGTGCCGAGACCCGGATCGCGGGTCAGATCGCGCGTTCCTACGATCGCCGGACCCGACTGGTCGCGGCCGAGGTCGCAGCTCTCGACGAGCGTGCGCGTGGCCTGCGCGACTCGGAGGTCGAGGTCCGACGCCGGCGTGAGGTGGCACGTGCGATGCGGCAGGTGCTGGTGGACGCGCAATCGGCGCTCGCCGAGTCGGTGCGCGGCCGGAAAGCAGGAATGGTGAAGGAAGGAGTATCCGATGGATCCGATCTTCGGTGAGCCGATCTTTGGTGAGTCCGCCTTTGGTGAGTCCGCCTTTGGTGAGTCACTGCCGGGAGAGCAGCCGGGCGGTGCACATGACGCGTCGGCCGGTGACCTCACCCCGGCAGATGATCTCGACTCACACCTGTGGATGCAGGACGAGGGCCGGATCTGGGACCTCGGACCGGCCGAGGTCGACACCGACAACGACGGTGTCAACGACTCACTGACCCGCAACGGACCCGACGGATTCACCGTCTACACCGACAGCGACCGGGACGGTCAGGTCGACAAGATCACCGAGATCAACGCCAACGGCGACTTCCGATCGGCGGTGCTGAATCCGGAGACCGGCACCTGGGTTCCGACCGACTCGGGACGGCTCAACTGACCGGCGAGACAGGTTTACGGATTGAATGAATCATCAAACTCGCAGCCCAACCAGGGTAAAACGTCCTGATGGCTCTGAATGTGGCATATCCCGCATCTGCGTACCCTGGCACCTAGCGCCCGTTCGGTCGTCGTATCCTTGAGCTACGACGACATCACCCCTTGGCGATCAGTCGAGCCGGTCGCCAGCTCCCAGGAGGCACCACAGCTATGACCGCAGCGACAATTCCCGGATTGGATCCCGACAGCGCACCGACCAAACACGCAGGTCTGCTGGCCTGGATCGCCGAGGTCGCCGAACTGACCCAGCCCGACCGCGTCGTCTGGTCGGATGGCAGTGACGAGGAGTGGAACCGCCTCACCGAGCATCTGGTCTCGGCGGGCACCCTGGTCAAGCTGAACGAGGAGAAGAAACCCAACTCGTTCCTGGCCAAGTCCGACCCCGCCGATGTCGCCCGTGTGGAGTCCCGCACCTACATCTGCTCGGAGAGCGAAGCCGATGCCGGACCCACCAACAACTGGGTGGCACCGGACGAGATGCGCGCCACCATGACCGAGCTGTACCGCGGATCGATGCGCGGCCGCACGATGTTCGTCATCCCCTTCTGCATGGGCCCGCTCGGCTCCGACGACCCGAAGCTCGGTGTGGAACTCACCGACTCCGAGTACGTCGTCCTGTCGATGAAGATCATGGCCCGCGTCGGCCGGCAGGTGCTCGACCTCCTGGGCGAGGACGGCTTCTTCGTGAAGGCGCTGCATTCGGTGGGCGCGCCGCTCGAACCGGGTCAGGCCGACGTGGCGTGGCCGTGCAACACCGAGAAGTACATCACCCACTTCCCGGAGACCCGCGAGATCTGGTCGTTCGGCTCCGGCTACGGCGGCAACGCACTCCTCGGCAAGAAGTGCTACGCGCTGCGCATCGCCTCGGTGATGGCGCGCGACGAGGGCTGGATGGCCGAGCACATGCTGATCCTGAAGCTGACCAGTCCGGAGCAGAAGGTCTACTACGTGGCCGCTGCCTTCCCGAGCGCCTGCGGCAAGACCAACCTCGCGATGATCCAGCCCACGATTCCCGGCTGGAAGGCCGAGACCGTCGGCGACGACATCGCCTGGATGCGGTTCGGCGACGACGGCCGCCTGTACGCGATCAACCCGGAGTTCGGGTTCTTCGGCGTCGCACCCGGCACCAGCGACGACTCCAACCCGAACGCGATGCGCACCATCGAGGCGGGCAACACGCTCTACACCAACGTCGCACTCACCGACGACGGCGACATCTGGTGGGAGGGCATCGGTGGTGACACCCCCGATCACCTCACCGACTGGCTGGGCAACGACTGGACGCCCCAGTCCGATCACAAGGCGGCCCATCCCAACTCGCGCTACTGCACCCCGATCTCGCAGTGCCCGTCGCTGGCCGACGAGTGGGACGACCCGCGTGGCGTGCCGATCTCGGCGATCCTGTTCGGTGGCCGCCGCAAGACCACGGTGCCTCTCGTGACCGAGGCACACGACTGGCAGACCGGCGTCTTCATGGGCGCCACGGTGGGCTCCGAGCAGACCGCCGCCGCCGAGGGCAAGGTCGGCACCGTGCGCCGCGACCCGATGGCGATGCTGCCGTTCATCGGCTACCACGTCGGCGACTACCTGCAGCACTGGGTGGACCTCGGCAAGAACGCCGACGCGACCAAACTGCCGAAGGTGTTCTACGTCAATTGGTTCCGACGCGGCGACGACGGCCGCTTCCTGTGGCCCGGATTCGGCGAGAACAGCCGTGTGCTGAAGTGGATCATCGGCCGGATCGAGGGCGAGAACGAAGGCACCGAGACACCGATCGGTATCGTCGCGAAGCCCGAGGAGATCGACGTCACCGGCCTGGACACACCGGCCGACGACGTGAGGGCCGCACTCACCTTCGACGCCGACGAATGGCGCCGCGAGCTGCCGCTGATCGAGGAGCTCTTCGACTTCGTCGGTGACAAGCTGCCGACGACCCTGCGCGACGAGCTCGACGGTCTCAAGCAGCGGCTCAGCTGATCGAGTCGAGGTTTGGACCGGGGCGCCCTCAGGTTGCTGAGGTATCGTCTCCCCCTATGAGATTCCGCTTGTGGGGGGCGGCGATGGTCGTCGTCGGCATCGTGGCCCTGATGATCACGCCGGTGGCGGCCGCGCCGGCGCACAGCGCCCCGGCACCCCGGGTCACCTCGTTCTATCTGAGTTCCACGGGTTTCACCCCGGTCCCGACGCTCGGTGGGATCACCGGAATCGATCGCAAACCCGACGGCGAGTACATCATGATCGCCTCGGCGGGTCTCGGCCGCTACTTCGACGCCCGGATTCCGTTCTTCTCGTCGACCGGAGCCTTCGGCCGCGCGACCGTGTCGCTCGCCGGCCGTCCGATCCTGGGACCGGGCTTCATGCCGATGATGCCGGGTGCAGCGCAGTTCGAAGGTGTGCGCAGCCGCGGCAACGGATTTGTCGTCGCCAGCGGCGGCGCACATCAGTTCGTCCGGCTCCTCGGCCCGTTCGGCAACCAGGTGCGTGATCTGCCGTTGCCGCAGGCCTACCGCAAGGCCAAGAACACCGGACTCGACCCGCGGCGCGGACTCATCGGTGTCGCCGTCGCACCCGGCTCGGGAATGATCAGCACCCTCACCGCCGGTGGGCTGAAACAGGATCCGGCTCATTCGGCGCGCCTGCTCATCTGGCCTGGCCGCGGCACCACCGAGTTCGTGTATCGCACCGACGGCGACAAGTTGGCCGCCGACGTCGTCGCGGTCAACAAGACCGACTATCTGGTGCTCGAACGCGGGAAGGGCCGGGCAACACGGATCTTCTGGACCACCACGCGCGGCGCACAGTCGGTGACCGGTAAAGCGCGCCTGAGTGGCCGCGAGGTCGCGATGCCCAAGGTTCCGATCTTCTCCACCGCACCGCTGCCCGGACTGCGTGCGGGCAACATGTCGGGTCTGGGTTGGGGCAACTGGCTGCCGGACCGGCCGTGGCTGAAGTACCGGGCGCGAGTGCTGTTCGTCGTGACCAACGACGGCCTGGGCGTCCCGCCGCGGGTACACGCACTCGAGGTCCGATTCCCGAAGCGCTGAGCGCAATGACCGCCGGGGGTGGACTCAGGGTGATCACGGATGGCCAACCCGTCGAGGATTTGGCACCGTGGTACCCATGACCTCAAGTCAACCGCCCTCCAGCGACCCGCCCAGTGGAGGATTCGTCACCTCCGCTCCGACCATCGCGGCCGGTGCCGAGAACCTCGTCAAGCGTTTCGGTTCCGGCGACACCGCCGTGGAAGCGCTTCGCGGTGTGACGATCTCGTTCCGGGCCGGCGAGTTCACCGCCATCATGGGCCCGTCCGGCTCGGGTAAGTCGACGCTGATGCACTGCCTCGCCGGACTCGACGTCGCGAGCGGGGGCCGGGTGCAGATCGGCGACGTCGACCTGACGAGGTTGTCGGACAAGGCGATGACGATGCTCCGGCGCGACCGTATCGGTTTCGTCTTCCAGTCCTTCAACCTGGTGCCCACGCTGACCGCCGCGGAGAACATCACACTGCCCGTCGACATCGCCGGCCGCGAGGTCGACAAGGAGTGGTTCGACGCCGTCGTCGAACGACTGGGGATCACCGACCGGCTCGGCCATCTGCCCAGCGAGTTGTCGGGCGGGCAGCAGCAGCGCGTCGCCTGTGCCCGCGCGTTGATCGGCAAGCCGGCGATCATCTTCGGCGACGAGCCGACCGGCAACCTCGATTCCCGTTCCTCGGGTGAGGTGTTGAGCATTCTGCGCGCCGCCACCGACGAGTTCGGCCAGACGGTGGTGATCGTGACCCACGATCCGCGCGCCGCGTCGTATGCCGATCGTGTGGTGTTCCTCGCCGACGGTCAGATCGTCCGGGAGTTGTCCCGCCCGAGTGCCGACGACGTGTTCGAGGTGATGCGTCACCTCGACGACGTGCCCGCCACCGCGGCCGATACAAGTGCCACCGAAGCCGCCGCCCAACCCGTCATCTCCGGAGGCGGCAAACACGAGGCTCCCGACCTCGACGAGGCGCGCTGAACGTGGCCACCTCGGTGATGCGCCGGGTTTCCCTGCGAAACCTGCGGGCGCACAAGCTTCGTCTGTTTCTGACGGTGTTCTCGATCGTCCTCGGCACGTCCTTCGTGGCCGGCACGATCGTCTTCACCACCACCATCTCCAACGCGTTCACCAACATCTTCGACAACGCGGCGCAGGGCGTCGCAGTGGAGATCACCCCGTCTGATCCGCAGTCGGCGGGTGTGCCGTTGACGGTGGTGGACCAGCTCCGCCAACGTTCGGCCGAGCTCGGCATCGACAAGCTCGTCGTCAACAACAGCGGTCTGGTGACCATCGCCAATTCGGAGGGCAAGGCGCTGCAGACCGGTGGCGCCCCCAGCGTGGGTACCGCCTACATTCCGCCCGCAGAGGCGATTTCGGCTGCCGATTCGCGGATCATGACCGGTGGTCGGGCGCCGATGAATGCCGGCGAGATCGCGTTGAACGAGACCGCCGCCGACGCCGGCGACTTGAAGGTCGGCTCGAAGACCAAGATCGTCGTGGGCCAGGGCAATGCGCCACCGCGCGAGGTCACGGTGGTCGGCCTGATCGACCTGCCGACCTCGACCGGCGGATACGTCAATGTCCAGTTCGACGCGGCGACCGCGTCGATGCTCTTCTCGGACGGCAAACACGCTGCGCTGGTGGATATGTCGGCGGTCGACGGGGTGACGCCCGAGCAGCTCGTGGAGCGGGTGCGGACCGCGCTGGGACCGGCCGCGGACCGGCTCGAGATCCGGACCGGCGATCAGGTCCGACAGGATCAGAAGGATCAGGTCAACCAGTTCCTCGACATCTTCCAGTACATTCTGCTGGCGTTCGCCGCCATCGGCCTGATCGTCGGCACGTTCATCATCTACAACACCTTCTCGATGCTTGTCGCACAACGCAATCGGGAGTTCGCACTGTTGCGGGCGGTTGGCGCCAGCCGGCGGCAGGTGTCGCGGTCGGTCCTGTTCGAGGCCTTCATCGTCGGCATCATCGGCGGCCTGATCGGACTCGCGATCGGGATCGGTCTGGCCGCGGGACTGAAAGCCCTGGTCACCTCGAGTTCGGGGTTGCCCGCGGGCTCCCTGGAAGTGACCATCCCCGCGGTCGTCGCCACCATTGCGGTGGGTGTCGTCGTCACCATGGTCAGCGCATGGGTGCCGGCGGCCCGGGCATCCCGGGTGCCTCCGGTGGAAGCGATGCGCGCAAGTGCCACAGAGGGTTCGGCGTCCCTGCGAACCCGCACGATCATCGGTGCGGTCGTGGGTGTGGCCGGCGTGGTCGCCCTGGTCGTCGGTGCGACCGGCGAGGGACTCGGACCGGTGCTGACGGTCGCCGCGGGTGCCGGCGCGATCATCCTTGCCACGGTGCTCGCCGGACCTGCCCTCTCGCAGCCGTTCGTCGGGGCTCTCGGCCGGGTGGTCGGTGCGCCGTTCGGCACGATCGGCCGGTTGGCCCGCACCAACGCCGTGCGCAATCCGCGCCGTTCCGCCGCAACGGCTTTCGCATTGACCCTCGGCCTGATGCTGGTCGCGGTGATCGGGATTCTCGGCGAATCCTTCAAGGGAACGGTCGACGACGCCGTCGACACCGGGGTCACCGCCGACTACATCATCGCCGGCACCAACCAGGCGCCTCTCCCTGCCGCAATTGCCGATGCGGTGAAAAATGTTGACGGAGTCCAGGATTGGGTTTCCTTCGGGATTGTCCAGGCCCAGGTCGAGGAGGCCGGCGGCGAGCGGTCGGTGACCGGCTATTCGCCCCTCGGCTCTCCGGTGGCGAGCGTGGCATCGGTGGACATGGTCGACGGATCGTCGGATGTCCTTGCGCCCGAAGGGTTGTTCGTCAGCGAACGCAGCCGTGATTCGCTCGGCTGGCGGCTCGGGGACGTCGTCACGTTCGTCGGGTCGGACGGCACCAAGATCCCGGTCACCGTTTCGGGGGTGTACGCCGACAACGAATCGCTGCAACCGTGGATGCTCGGTGCGGCGGTGTACGAGAAGCTGGTGCCGCCGCCGGCCCGGGCCAGTGTCGCCATCTTCGTGAAGGCAACGCCTGGAACGGATCTCGACACCCTGCGCACCAATCTGGAGAATGCCACCGATTCGTTCCTGATCGCTCAGGTGCAGGATCGCGAGCAGTTCAAGAGCACCATCACCAAGCAGATCGATCAGATGCTGATCACGCTGTACGCGATGCTCGGGCTGGCGCTGCTGATCGCGGTGCTCGGGATCATCAACACGCTCGCGTTGTCGGTGATCGAGCGCAAGCGCGAGATCGGGATGTTGCGGGCCATCGGCATGGTGCGTTCCCAGGTTCAGCTCGGCATCTACGTCGAGTCGGTGCTGATATCTGTCTTCGGCGCTGTGATGGGTGTGATCCTCGGTGGTGCGATCGGCTGGGCGCTGGTTCGGACCCTGGCGAAGTGGGGATTGGGTGCGCCCCAGGTCCCGTGGATCCTGATCGTGGTGACGCTGGTGGGCGGGGCCGTGGTGGGCGTCCTGGCCGCGGTGTGGCCCGCGGTGCGTGCCGCGCGGACCGGACCGTTGGAGGCCATCGCCGATCCGTAGTGCAGTCGGTGGATCGAGGCGCCTGGCACAATCGTCCGCATGACGCGACCACCCGAGGACGATCCACGCGATCCCCGGCAGCAGCCGCCGCCACCGTCGAATACACCGCAACATCCCGAGACACGCCAGTTCGGACCGAACACCGACCCGGCGGCGATCGGGGACCCGGTACCGCCCCAGCCCGACCCGATGACAGGTCCCACCGACCAGTACGGCCAGTTCGCCGAACCGGCCCCGCCGTCACAGGCCTACACGAACGCCGGACCCTCGGGTGGCTACCCGCCCACCGGTTACGGCGCCGACCCGCAGCCGTACAAGAACACCGGGCGCACCGTGGGGCTCGTGCTCGCGGTCGTCGCGGCGCTCGTGGTGATCGGGATCGTCGCGTTCCTGATCCTGCGAGGTGGTGGCGACGAGTCGACGACGGCAGGAGCGTCGTCGACGACGAGCAGCGCACCGTCGAGCAAATCGAGCTCAACGACGACGACCACAACCACCACGACGACTCGGACAACCTCGTCGCCCACCTCGACAGCACCGTCGGATCAGGTCACCTACCAGCTGACCGGTGGCGGTAGCGTCATCACGCTGAGCTACGAGGCCTCCGGTCGGCGCGGGTTCGTGGCGAGCACCGGCACGCCGTGGTCGTTGTCGGTACGTGTGGGCGGCGACAACGCCGAGCTCACGGCGATCGTCGTTCAGGGCACGGTGACGTGCACGATCATGCGCAACGGTGAGCAACTTTCGTCGGCGACCAGCGGTCCGTCACCGCTCCCGCTGCGGTGTGCGGCGCCGCTGCAGTAGCCCGGCGTCAGCGCTTGCGCAGAACGAGGACCAGGTTGGTGCCCAGCACCTCACGCAGCACCGGCACCCGCATGACCCACCACATCCACCTGGGCAGATAGCGCGGGAAGGCGGCGACGAGGTCGGCGTTGTCCCGCGCGGTGGCGGCCCAGCGCAAACCCTGGGCGGCGGTTACGGGAAACAGCGAGGTGCCGAAGAGATTCTTCGGTGGATGACCGTGGCGTCGCGTGTACCACCGCGCCGCGCGGTGGCCGCCGAGATAGTGCGTGAGCCCCATTTCGTGGCCGCCGAACGGCCCCCACCACAGGGTGTAGCTGACGATGGTCAGGCCGCCCGGGCGCGTCACTCGCAGCATCTCGTCGCACATCTCCCAGGGTCGCGACGTGTGTTCGACCACGTTCGACGACAGGCAGATGTCCATCGAATCGTCCGCGAAGGGCAGATTCTGTCCAGAGCCACGCACGGTTCCCCGGTGTTCGAGTCCGCCCGCATGCATCTCGGCGGGGTCCGGTTCCAGAGCGAGGTAATGGGCTCCGACCTCCCGAAACGCGTCCGCGAAGTACCCCGGACCACCGCCGACGTCGAGGATGACCGCCCCGGAGAGCCCGGTGTCGTCGGTGGCGAAGGCGGCAACCATGTCGCGGGTGTCGCGAGCCAGTGCGCCGTAGAAGCGGGCCGGGTCCGACTGCTCGAAGCGGAAGTCGTTGAGGAGTCCTACCGCCCGTCGCAATGTCGCCAGAGCGGCCATGTCACGTGCCGGCATGGGGTGGTGTTCTGCTCCTCGACCGCGATTATGTCTACAACTTCCGTTGTAGACGCGCCAGTAACTTATCGATTAGAGTCTATCGGCATCGGGGGAGAGCAAGAAGGTTCCGGGCCGTCGCACATGGCGTGGAGGGGATGACGTGTTCGGCGCCCGGAACCACTTCTGCGACGTCGTCGGTAGGCTGACACGCAATGCATCCACCATCTGAGGTCCTGCTGCTGTGCTGGCGGGACACCGGCCACCCGCAGGGCGGCGGAAGTGAAACCTACCTGGAACGGGTCGGTGCCGAACTGGTCCGACGCGGCGTGCGCGTCACCTTTGTGACTTCTGCCTATCCGGGTGCGGCACCCAACGAGATGCGTGACGGTATCCGGTTCGTCCGCGTCGGCGGTCGAATCTCTGTCTACCCGCGGGTGGCGGCGATGATGCTGGCGGGTCGGATGGGACTCGGCCGGCTGGCCGCGACGGCACCGCAGGCCGTTGTCGACACCCAGAACGGAATCCCGTTCTTTGCCTCGATGGTGAGTCCGGCGCCGACCGTCGTCCTGGTGCATCACTGTCACCGTGAGCAGTGGCCCGTCGCGGGTCGCCTGCTCGGCCGACTGGGCTGGTTCCTGGAGTCGCGAGTGGCTCCTCGCCTGCATCGGCGCAACCGCTACGTCACGGTGTCGACCCCGTCCATGCAGGAGCTGGTCGAGTTGGGTGTCGACGCCGAGCGGATCTCCGTGGTTCGCAACGGCATCGACCCGCTTCCCGACGGCCTCGCGGCGGCTCGTTCCTCCGGCGAAGGGGTGGTGCGGTTGTGCGTGCTCTCGCGCCTGGTGCCGCACAAGCAGGTCGAGGACGCCCTTGCGGTAGCCGCGGATCTGCGACGGGGTGGCCTCGAAGTGCACCTCGACGTGATCGGCGGCGGATGGTGGGATGGCGAGTTGCGCAGCACCACAAGCCGTCTCGGGCTCGATGACGCGGTCACCTTCCACGGGCACGTCAGCGAGCGTCGCAAGCACGAGATCCTGTCCGCCGCCCGGGTGCACCTGATGCCGTCCCGCAAGGAGGGCTGGGGTCTAGCGGTGGTGGAGGCGGCGCAGCATGGTGTGCCGACGATCGGCTACCGCAGTTCCGTCGGCCTGCACGAGTCCATCGACCACGGTCGGACCGGGCTTCTGGTCGATGGAGTCGACGAGCTCCTCAGCGCCACAAGGAAACTCATCGAGGACGACGCGGAGGCCCGGCGTCTGGGCGACGCAGCCCGAGTCAAGTCGCAGGGATACTCGTGGTCGGCGACCTGCGACGGCTTCCTGGATGTCTTCGCCGAGGTGTGTCGTTGAGTACCACCGACGGATCGGCGTCGTCGCTGCCGATCTTTGACCTCGCGGTTGCGGCCGACGACCCGGACCCATTCAGGGCCGATCTGCTCGAAGCCACTCACCGGCTGGGCTTCTTCTATCTCGTCGGGCACGGCATCGAACAGCGGCGGTTCGACGATCTGATCGACATTGCGCGTCGTTTCTTTTCGCTGTCGGACGCCGACAAGGACGAGATCTCACAGTTGCGAAGTCCGCAGTTTCGCGGCTATTCGCGGCTCGGTGGGGAATTGACGAACGGTGCCGTCGATTGGCGCGAGCAGATCGACATCGGCCCCGAGCGAGCGGCAATCGAAGGGGCCGAAGGCTATTGGCACCTGCAGGGTCCCAACCTGTGGCCGTCGGCGCTTCCGGAGCTGCGCCCTGCGCTCGAACAGTGGTCCGAGGATCTGGCGGCAGTCGGACGGGAATTGCTCGGCCACTGGGCGGCCGCACTGGGCGCACCGGTGACGGTTTTCGACGACGCATTCGCCGATCGCCCGGCAACCCTGATGAAGGTGGTCCGCTATCCCGGTTCCGAATCAGACCGGCAGGGTGTTGGGGCACACAAGGATTCCGGGGTCCTCACCCTCCTGCTCGTGGAACCCGATACCGCTGGTTTGCAGGTGGAGGGGCCCGACGGCGAGTGGATCGACGTGCCTCCACGCCGCGGCGCGTTCATCGTCAACATCGGCGAACTTCTCGAGGTGGCGACCGGCGGTTACCTTCGCGCCACCCGCCACCGCGTGCTCGCACCACGGCCGGGACGAGACCGGATCTCGATCCCGTACTTCCTCAATCCTGGTCTGGACGCCCAGATTCCGGTCCTCGAACTCCCGGGAGAGCTTGCCCGGCACTCGCGAGGGGTCGAACTCGACCCGGACAACCCGATCTTCAACACCTACGGCGAGAACGCCTGGAAGTCGCGGACCCGGGCGCATCCCGACGTCGCGTTGCGCCACCACGGCATTCGGCCCGCAGGCGCACCGACGTCGTACTGATCCGAATCGCTCGATGAGCGGCTCTGACATGCGGGATACACGGCGGCTCAGGGTGGCGGGTTGCGGAAAATAGAAGAGTTTCTTCCCGTCTACTCTCTTCGACGATGCGGATGCCGTTGCGTCACCGCACCAGCGTTGTCGCGCGGTCGGAGCCACCGCATCT